>NZ_MVIV01000001.1:0-266851 GCF_002072175.1 Actinomyces gaoshouyii
CCCGCCCTCCTATGTCGGAGGGCGGGCGCCGTCGTCGGTCCCGCCTGGCCGGGCCCTCTCGATGAGGGCCCGGCCGAGGGCCCGCGCTCAGCGGGCGCGGCTCACTTGGCGGCGCTGGGGTGCGTCATATCCATGGGCACCACCCAGGCGTCGAACTCCTCGGCGGTGACGAAGCCGAGCTCGAGGGCGGACTCGCGCAACGACAGGCCCTTGCGGTGCGCGTTCTTGGCGATCTTGGAGGCCTTGTCGTAGCCGATGTGGCGGTTGAGGGCCGTGACCTGCATGAGGTTCGTGGCGAGGTTCGCCTCGATCTTGGGCAGGTTGGGCTCGATGCCGTAGGCGCAGTTGGTGTCGAAGGAGACGCAGGCGTCGCCGAGCAGGCGGATGGACTCCAGGACATTCCAGGCCATGACGGGCTTGAAAACATTGAGCTGGAAATTGCCCTGGGATCCAGCGAAGCCGACGGCGGCATCGTTGCCGAAGACCTGCACGGCGACCATGGTCATGGCCTCGCACTGGGTGGGGTTGACCTTGCCGGGCATGATCGAGCTTCCGGGCTCGTTCTCGGGGATGAGCAGCTCACCGATGCCGTTGCGCGGGCCGGAGGCGTACCAGCGCACGTCGTTGGCGATCTTCATGAGGGCATCGGCGAGCACGCGAAGCGCCCCGGAGACCAGGACGAGGGCGTCGTGCGCGCCCAGGGCCGCGAAGAGGTTGGCGGCCTGGGTGAACTCGATGCCGGTCTCCTCGCTGATCTTCGCGGCGCAGAGCCGGCCGAAGTCGGGGTGGGCGTTGAGACCGGTGCCGACGGCGGTGCCGCCGATGGCGAGCTCGCGAGCGCGGGAGTCGGCGTAACGGATGCCGTCGAGTGCGAAGTCGATCTGGTCGACCCACCCGGAGATGACCTGGCCCAGGGTGATGGGGGTGGCGTCCTGGAGGTGGGTGCGGCCCACCATGACAACGTCCTTGTATTCCTCGGACTTCTTGGCCAGGGTGTCGCGCAGCTGGGCGACGCGCGGGTACATGGCCGCCAGCTCGCTGACCACGGCGATGTGCATGGCCGTGGGGAAGGTGTCGTTGGAGGACTGTCCGCGGTTGACGTGGTCATTGGGGTGAACGGGGGTTTTGGAGCCCATCTGCCCACCGGCCAGCTCGATGGCGCGGTTGGAGATGACCTCGTTGGAGTTCATGTTGGACTGGGTGCCCGAGCCGGTCTGGAAGACGACGAGCGGGAAGTGGTCGTCGAGCTTGCCGGCGATGACCTCATCCCCGGCGGCGGCGATGAGGTCGGCGATGTCCTGGGGGAGCTCGCCGAGCTCGGCATTGGCCAGGGCGGCTGACTTCTTGAGCACGCCGAGGGCGCGGACCATG
Source organism: Actinomyces gaoshouyii (assembly GCF_002072175.1). Lineage (GTDB taxonomy): Bacteria > Actinomycetota > Actinomycetes > Actinomycetales > Actinomycetaceae > Actinomyces > Actinomyces gaoshouyii. The sequence continues at coordinate 1,372 of NZ_MVIV01000001.1, forward strand.
GGCCGGCCCCATACGAAGGTGTTGCGGCCGATGTCGAAGTTGTGCAGGGAGCGCTCGGTCTGGGCGCCCCAGTAGCGGTCGGAGGCGACCTCGATGGTCCCCATGGAGTCGGACTCTGTGCGCGTCGTCGCGCCGGACTTCTCAGTTGTCATGGTCCCAAGGCTAGCGAAAAGCGGGCCCACGCACCCGCGGACTCACGTCCCGCAGCACCGGGAGATCGCCGGCTCCCACTCGGAGCCCCAGGGACCGCACCGGAGAAATACCCGGCCAGCGCCCATAGGGCACCTGGCCGCGCGGCGGCTGCCTCAGGCCACGATATGAGGCCCGGCCCGAGGTGGGCCGCACCGACTGGTGCCGCTCCCACCGAATAGCGCCTTCGCCACCGAGTGGTGCTGTGTGCACCCACTGGTGCGTCCTGCCCGCACCTGTGGGTGCACACGGCACCGGTCAGCACCGCCCCGTGCGGAATGCACCGCCGATAGCCCGTGGGTGCCGGCGGCGTACGTGCCGGGCATGCGGGAGGCCCCGGCACCTGCTGGTGCCGGGGCCTCCGGTCTCGTAGCGGGGACAGGATTCGAACCTGCGACCTCCGGGTCGGGTGACGTGCGCAGGGTGTCGTAGTCCGGATGAGACGATCTGATCGAATATCTCGTGCAGCGGCTCGAAGTCCTGCCGCTCGGATGACACCTGGCTCGCCTGGTCATCGGTTGCGCTGTGCACCTCGCGCCAGTCGAGCTGCCGACCGGCAGCGCGACCGATCATCAACACCGGGAGGAAGAACTGGGCTCCCTCTACATTCTTGCGAATGTCGACCGTGCGCAACTCCCTCACCCAATCGTAGACGTCCTGGAATAGGTAACTGCGGCGCGCTGACGTGGGCGGCGTCGTAGGCGCGCACCATGATCAAGGTGTCGGTGTAGAGCGGCTTCTGCCGTATTCGGTCAGGTTCTCCACGTCCTCACGATTCGGCTTCCAACCCTCATGGCGCAGCGCAGGGCGGAGCCAGGCGACGGCGTGGGCTGCCCACGGCCCCGACACGGGTCCCACTATCCACATGTGTGTGTGTCGCCGTCGGCCCCCGCGATGGCCGGTGGCCTCCACAGGTGAGCAGGGGGGCGAACCGCTCCGTCTGGCGGTCTCTTCGATAGGATGGCCGGGTCTTCTCCGGTACCTCCTCCCGGAACAACGTGTCCTTGACCGGGGAGGGAGGGACTAGGGAGGAGGTGAGGGCCGTGGCCAAGCTGCAAGGCAGACACGTCGAAACCCGCGAGGACAAGGGAACGGCCCGGCAGGTGAGCGACATAGTTAACAGCATCGCTCGCCTGGTCCGGGCCGTCGGTGTCCTTGTGGAGGCCCTCGGTCGTTGGTTCGACTGAGCCATCGGCCTCGGGGACCCATCCGGGAAGCGACCGGGTGGGTCCCCATCATTATCGGCCCGCGGGCATCACAGCTCAATAGCAGGGCAGTGATATGCACCACTGGCAAGTGCACCCCGGGTGCTCTCAGCGCCGTCGCCGTCATCATCGGCGCCTGGCACTCCTAGGCCCCTGGGCGGCGGCCCCCGGAGCCCCCGGCATGTCATCGGCGGCACCCCCGGAACCGGCCAGACCGGACCGTTCACCGGTCGCCGCCTCACGGCTTCATCGGACCCCGATCGTCCAGGGCCCGCCAGTCCGGCAACGCGCCCACGCGCAGTCCCGGTCATCGGCGTACTCGCTGAGGACCAGCAGCACGATCCGCTCCACCGGCCGCAACCCGCGCACCTCGTGCACGGCCCAATGAGGCCCAATGAGATGCTCGGAAACTCATCGGCGCAAACCCCGATTCATGTCGTACCCAACAGAGATAATCGGCTGGTGGAGGCGGGGAAGAGCCCGGCAATGCCCCTCCCCGCCACAGCCGGCGCCCCTTCCGGTGGCGCGCCGGCCAGCAGGAGCAGACACACCACGCCCAACGCCCGCGGAGAGCCCGCCGCGCCCCACGAAAGGACAACCGCCATGCACACCAAGCCCCTCGTTCCGGTCATCGCGGCCATCACCGCACTTCTCGCCGCCGGATGCGGCGCCAGCGAGCCAACCTCGACCAGCACACCCCTGCCCGCTGCCGACCAGACCGCTGCCAGCAACGCTCCATCCACCACTGCCTCCAATGACATCGACAACCAGGGCCAAATGGCCACCGCGCCATCGGCGAGCGCTGGGGCGGAGTCAGTTTGTGGGTTGGCGCCGGGCGATCTGTCGGTGCCCACGGGCGCTTTGGGTGCCGGGACGACCACTGCGGGCAGGGGGTTGAAGGTCCCGTTCTTGGACGGGGTCGGGCCGAGCACGGCCTCCCCGCTGGGGGTGTCCTCGTGCTACGCGCACTCCCCCAGGGGGGCGGTGCTGAGCGCGGGCGGCTTCATGGTGTGGTTCTCCTCCAAGCAGCAACTGCTGGACGTGATTCACGACCGCATGGAGGCCGGCCCCGACAGGAACCGCCTGGCCACTCAGGCCTCCCAGACGTGGGGAGGTGAGATCGGCGCGCCTCTGCAGATCAAGGGCTACAAGGCGACTCTGCGCTCGCCCGACGAGGTCGTGGTCACCCTGGCTGTCGTCCAGGCGGGCGACTCCCGCCTGGTGTCCTGGCCGCTGACCATGGTCTGGTCCGAGGGCGACTGGAGGGTGCGGGTGCCCAACAACGAGGCCTGGGGCGAGGAAGCCATCGCCTCCCTGGAGGCCGCAGGCATGAGCCCATGGGCGTAAACCAGCAGCCCCACGACCCCGCGCGACGAGGCGCACCCCCTCACAGCAACCGCACTCCCCGCAGCCATCACCGCTCACCCCCACCAGAGGGCGACAGAACCGACGGCGGCGCCAGCGGAGTCGGAGCCCCCGGCCACGACAACATCACCTGACCAGGGGGCGCCACCTCCGCCGGTGAACCCACCGACAACGCCACGAGCGGTCGCAGGAGGGCCTCAATGTGTGTGACCTCCGGAAGAGTCTCCGCCCACCCTCGACGTACTGGGTAGAGGGAACCCGTTCTCCACGAGCCCAACGCATCAACATCGCGTAGCTCACCCCGGGCAGCAGCGCCGCTGCCTAACGACCAGTGAGCATGTCACTCACCTCAGGTCCGTTAGTGAGACGTTCATCTGGTGCATATGAGACATGAACTCACAACCACTTGACTCCGCGATGAGCTTCGACGCTGCTGTCGGCGCCGCGGTCAACCAGTACCTGCTCACCAACAACCTGACCCGCGCCCAGGTCGGCCCGTTCCTCGGCGTCGCCGGGTCGAATATCAGCCAGCGACTCCGAGGCCGGATCAGCTGGCCTGCAGAGGATGTCTTCAAGCTCGCCCAGGCCTTTGGCGTCACCGTCGACGACCTGATGCCCTCACAGATGGCAACCGATGAGGGTGTCACGTGGGTGCCGGCGGCGTACGTGCCGGGCATGCGGGAGGCCCCGGCACCTGCTGGTGCCGGGGCCTCCGGTCTCGTAGCGGGGACAGGATTCGAACCTGCGACCTCCGGGTTATGAGCCCGGCGAGCTACCGAACTGCTCCACCCCGCGTCGGCGAGTGAAATTCTAGCCCGGGCCCGCGCCCGTCTTCAAGCCGCCAGAGCGTGCCCTTCCTCACCAGGAGCGCGGCCGAGCCGGAGGCCGGACCTCCGGCAGCACCGGACCGCAAGCGGCGCGCGGGGTTGGCCGGCCGGCCAACCCCGCGGCCCCTACTTGCTGTTCAGCTTCCCCTGGGCGTCGACGGCCCGGGAGATCGCCGCGTCGAGGCGCTTCTGCGCGTCGCCGTAGGCCGTCCAGTCGCCGGCCTTGAGCGCCTTGTCCGCATCGCTCATCGCCGTCTGCGCGTCAGCGAGGGCGCTCTGCAGATCCGTCGCCGGGTCGCCGGTCGAGCCGCTCGTGGAGGCGCTGGGGGCGGGAGAGGCGGGCGCCGTCGTCGCCGGGGCGCTCGGAACGGCCGTCGGCGCGGAGCCGGCCGCCGCTGAAGGATCCACGGCCGGAGCGCCCGCATCCGTCCCACCGGAGTCGATGGGCGCCGTCGAGGTGCCGTTGGCGGCGGCGGCATCGCCGTTGACCTCCTCCTGGCCCGTCTTGGCCCCGGAATCGCCGCCGAAGACCTGATCGAGCGCGCCGGACAGGTTGTCCGCGAAGCCCACCTTGTCCCCGAAGGAGACCAGCACCTTGCGCAGCAGCGGGTACTGCGTGCCCGAGGACGACTGGACGTACACCGGCTGGACGTACAGCAGGCCTCCTCCCACTGGGAGGGTCAAGAGGTTCCCCTTGATCACCTGGGAGCCCTGCTGGGACAGCAGGTTGAGCACCGTCGAGGCCTCGTTGTAGGAGTTGAAGTTGCCCTGGACCTGACCGGGACCCGGGATATTCGAGGATCTGGGCAGCTCGAGGACGCGTATCTTGCCGTAATTCGGATTGCGCACCCCCGCCTGGCCGGAGGAGGTCTCGGAGTCCACCGCCATGAAGGCCGTGAGCACCGTGCGCCCGGGGAAGATGAAGACGCTGGACAGGGAGAAGCTCGCCGCGTCCTGGTCCGGCATCTTCAGGCTCAAGTAGTAAGGGTCCTGCGGGGACTCGCCCTGCCTGTTCGGGTCGGCGTCCCGGGTCGGGTCGTCGGGGACCTGCCAGAAGTCGCCGCCGGAGTAGAAGCTGGCCGGGTCCTGCACGTGGTACTTCGCCATGATGGAGCGCTGCACCTTGAACAGGTCCTCCGGGTAGCGCATATGCGCCATGAGGTCGGCGCTCATCCGGCTCATCGGCGTGATCGTTCCGGGGAACACCTTGGACCAGGCCTTGAGGATCGGGTCGTCCTGGTCCCATTCGAACAGGTGCACCGAGCCGTCGTAGGCGTCGACGACCGCCTTGACGGAGTTGCGCACGTAGTTCGACTCCTCGGGCGCTCTCACCAGGTCGTTCGAGCCGGTGGCCGCCGTGAGGGAGGCGTGCTGGGAGTACGGGTAGTTGTTCGTCGTCGTGTAGCCGTCGAGGATCCACAGGACGCGCTTGGGGGTGGAGGGGTCGTCGTCATCATCCACGACGGCCGGATAGGGGTTGCCGTCCAGCGTGAGCCAGGGGGCGACCTTCGCGACGCGCTCGGCGGGGTCGCGATCGTAGAGGATCTGGGAGCCGTCCCGGACCTCCTTGGAGAACAGGAGGTTCATCTCCTGGAATTTCACCGCGTACAGCAACCGGTTCCAGTAGTTCGACACGTTCGGGCCGCCGTTGCCGGCGAAGGTCGAGTTCACCTGGCCGTTGGGGGCGGTGTCGTCGGGGTAGTCGAGCTCGCTGGGGCTGCCGCCGTCGTCCCCGCCGACGATCGAGTACTTGGGCGAGGACTGGCCGAAGTAGATGCGCGGCTCGTAGGCGCCCAGATCCCCCTGGGAGGGGATGCCGCCCTCCCAGAACGCCGGGCTGCCGTCGGAGGCCACCGTGTTGCCGTAGGCGGTGACGACGCCGTAGCCATGGGTGTACACGGTGTGGTCATTGATCCAGGTCCGCTGATCCCGCCCGACGCCGTTGAGGTTGAGCTCGCGCACCGCGATGACCGTGTCCCGGCTGCGGCCGTTGATCTGGTAGCGGTCCACGTTCAGGCGGGGCTGGAAAGAGTAGTACTGCTTGTTCTGCTGGACCTGGCGGAAGGTCGGCGAGATCTGGCCCGGGTCGAGCAGGCGGATCGACGCCGTCGACTCCGCGTCCTCCAGCAGCTGGCCCGGCTCCGCCGTGGTCTTGGCGTCATAGGCGGACAGGCTGGCGTCCCCCAGCCCGTAGGCGGCCAGCGTGGCGTTGATATTGCGGCCGATGTACTCCGACTCCTCGCGCTGCGCGTTGGGCTCGACGACGAAGCGCTGGATGACCACGGGGTAGCCGGTCCCGATGACCAGGGCCGAGGCGACCATGACGACGACGCCGATGATGGGAAGCCGCCACGAGCTGGAGCGGATCGAGGCGATGAACAGCACCGCGATGACGACGGCGATGGCGGCCAGGATCGCCTGGGCGGGCAGGACCGCGTTGACGTCGGTGTAGGCGGCGCCGTCGAACCTGGAGTTCGAGGAGTGCAGCGAGGTGTAGCGGGTCAACCAGTAGCGCGCGCCCAGCAGGAGGCTGAAGGCCGCCATGAAACCGGTGAGGTGGATGCGCGCGGCGCGGGTGACGTGCTGGGCGCGCGCCACCGCGATCCCACCGTAGAGGTAGTGGACGGCCACGCTCGCCAGGCCCGCGAAGATGACCACGCGGATGAGGAAGCCGACCACTGTGGTGAGCACCGGCAGGATGAAGACGTAGAAGGAGATGTCCATGCCGAACTGCGGGTCGGTCGCCCCGAAGGGCTCGGCGTTGAGGGCCAGGAGGAACTGCTGCCACTTGGGCGCGAGCTCCCCGGCCGCGCCGGCCAGCGCCAGGGCCGCGGGGATGAGCCAGGCCAGACGCCGGCGGAAGGGCTCGACGAGCGTGCGGTAGGCCTCCAGATTGCGAGTGGCCTCGTCGGTGGGGACCTCGATCTCGCGGGCGCGGTAGGCCGCGGTCATCGCGCCGCCGATGGCCAGGAACATGATGGCGAACCCGACGACGAACAGCGCCCCGGCGCTGGCCCAATGGGTCCAGAAGATCCGCTGGTAGCCCACCTGGTTGAACCAGAGGACCTCCGTCCACCAGTGCGAGAGGACGCCGATGAGCGCCGCCGCTCCGGCCAGGATGCCGATCGTCAGGGAGAGCGGTCCCGGGCGCCGGGAGGGGCCTGCGCCGCTGGAGGGCCGGTGGGCGCGGCCGCCGTCGTGCCCACCACTGCCATGAGAGCCGCCGGAGCCGCGGCCTCCACTGCGGGAGTCCCCGCCTCCGCCGTCCGCCGGGCCGGGGTCATGGGCCTTGAGGGCATCGCCGAGGTGACGCAGGAAAGCGGCGTCCCCCTCGAAGAACATCCCCGAGCGGACGCGGTCCTCCTTGCTGGGCTCGTCAGCGGAGCCCGCCGAGCCCCCGGATTTCCTCGGCCCCTTCACCCCCTCCGGTTCCTCGGCGCCCTCAGACGGGGTCCGGGGCGCATCCTCGGGCCGGTCGGGATCTGGCTGCTCGATGGGATCGTCGTCGGACCTGTTGTTCACGATCACGCTCCGTCGCTGGTGCCGCGCGACCCTCGCGCGGGCTGGGTCGGCGCCGAGGCGCCCGGTCCCCATGGTCCCATAGGCGCGAGACGGCGATCAAAGCGGGACGCGCCGGTCGGCGCCGGGATCGGCCGGAGGAATGGTTGCGAGGGTGCGAGGATAGGCGCATGACGCAGTCGACCGCCCCTGGGGAGAACCCGTCCGTCACCGGGACCGCGCGCCGCCTCGCGCTCGGCTCGCCGCGCCACGTCGCCCTGGCCGACGCCGTCATGGAGCTCGAGGAGCACATGGCGAAGCGGGGCTGGGACGCTCCCGTGGCGGTCTTCGCATTGGTGCGCACCTCGACGGCCCTCCAGGCCGATCCCTCCCTGGCCGACCTCCTGGACCCCGGCGCCGTGGAGGCGGCCGGGGAAAACCCGGAGTCGCTCATGATCGTTGAGCAGGAGGACCTGCCGCCCTCGTCCACGCTGGAGGACCTGCTCACCCAGCTCGCCTGGCCGATGAGCGTCGACGGTGTGGCCGTGTCCGCTGAGCGCATCATCCTGCCGGCGGAGGCGGAGGCGGAGGCCGCCGCGATCGAGGACGAGGCCGAGCAGCTGGCCTACCTGGAGAGCCGGACGGATCGCGAGGAGGTGCGCGTCGTGGTCGGGGCGCTGCGCTCCAATGAGGCGTGGTGCGCGGTGCGCGCCCGCTCCCAGGACTCCCCCGCCATGGTCGCCCAGGGCCCCGACCTGGTGCCAGGGCTGGCGGAGGCCCTGCGGGCCACCTTCATCTGAGCCTCGTCCGGGCGCCGGGCGCCGGGGCTCAGTCCTCCCCGCCGGGGGCGCCGGGACCATCCGAGTCGGGGCTCTCGTCCCGCTTCCCGCGCCCGCCCTGATCGGCCCTGTCCGCCTCTCGGGCGGCGTCGGTGTAGCCCAGGGTGCCGTCGAGCAGCGAGGCGAGATCGGCGTCCATGTCCTTGTCCGCCTGCCGCATCGTCAGGAAGTCCTCGGGGTGGGCGAGCTCGGAGGCGGTGGGCATGACATCGGGGTGCTGCCAGAAGGCGTCGCGCTCGGCATCGCCGGCCTGCGAGCCGATGCGCCGCCACAGCTCGGCTGCCTCACGGGCGAGCCGGGGGCGGAACTCCAGGCCGATGAGCTGGGCGAAGACCTGCTCAGCGGGGCCGCCGGCGGCGCGACGGCGCCGCATCATCTCGGCCAGCGCCATGCCTCGCGGCAGATGCGGGGCGATCGCCCGCTCGGTGACCACCTGCACCCAACCCTCGATGAGGGCCAGGAGGGTCTCGAGGCGGCCGAGGGCCTCGAGCTGCTCGGGACTGGACTGCGGGGAGAACATCCCCCCGGCCAGGGCCGCCTGGATCGCCTCGGGGTCATGCAGATCCACCTGCGCCACGGCTGCCTCGACGGCGTCTGTGTCGATGGCGATGCCGCGGGCGTAGGCCTCAACGGCGCTCATGACCTGCCCGCGCAGCCAGGGGACATGCGCGTAGAGGCGCGCGGTGGCGGCCTCCCGCACGGCGAAGAACATCCGCACCTCCTCCTCGTCCTCCTCCAGCTCGGCGGCGAAGGCGCTGATATTGGCGGGTAGGAGGGCGGTGCCGGGCTCACGGGTCAGCGGCAGGCCGACCTCGGTGGAGGCGACGGCCTCCTGCGCGAGCCGCCCGATGGCGTGGCCGAGCTGCATGCCGAAGGCGGCGCCGGCCATGGTGCGCATGATCGCCTCCAGGGCGCCGACCTGTTTGGCGGCCTCATCCACCGCCTCGCCCATGTCCCGCATCTGGTGGGTGAGGGCCTCGAAGAGGGCGCGAGTGGCGGCCTGGGCGACGGGCGCGCAGACGTCCTTCCACACGGGCATGGTCTGAGTGACCCAGGCCTCTCGGCTCCAGGCCTCGCGCCCGCCGGGGGCCGGCATGAGCTCGGTAGCGGTGTCCAGCCAGAGATCGGCGACGGTCAGGGCCCGGCGGATGGCCTGGGCCTGCGCGGCCGTGACGGTGGGGTCGCCTGCCCCCTCACGCGCCTGCTGGAGGGCGAGGTCACGGCCCATGGTCCAGTTGACGGGCTGGGATGAGGAGGCGGCGAACATCTGGGACAGCTGCGCGCGCATCGCCATCGCCTGCCCGGGGCTCATGCGCGCGAGCTCTTCCATCCCGCCCATCGAGGCGAGCTGCTCGGGGGCGATGCCGGAGGATCGCAGGGCGGCGACGGCGTCGCGCGCGGTCTGCGGCCCGAGGATCGCGGAGAGGAGCTCCTCAAGGGTCTCGAAGGGGTCCTCGCTCATGGGGTTCCTCCCTGGCGGTGGTGACTGGCTGGCGTCGAGGCGGTGCCGTAAGACGGGCGCCGAGGGAGCGCCCGCCGGGCACAGGATGATCGTGCCATGGGCGCCTGCGCGCCGGGTGCGCGCTTCGCCGGCAGCGCGATGACGCGAGGGGCGGGTGGGCGCGGCGCTGCCCCGTGGGTCATGATGGGGCCCGTGACCGAGCATCCTGTCCCGGCGCTCCCAGCCCCCGGCGCGCCCGCCAACGCACCGACCGCCGTAGCCCCGGACGCGGGGGCCGCCCCTGAGGCCGCCGCCGGGGGCCGCCCGCGCATCGCCCACCCGTGGCGCTGGCTCCTGGCCTGGGTGGCTTTGGGGATCCTGGCCTTCATCGCGGCGGCGACGATCCCCGTCCCGAAGGTCATCGAGAGCCCGGGACGGACCTGGAACGTGCTCGGCACCGTTCAGTCCGAGGGCCAGTCCACCGACCTCATCAGCGTCTCGGGCGCCGAGACCTATCACGCGCAGGGAGCGCTGCGGATGACCACGGTGGCGGTCTCCGGCTGCCCGGGTTACCCGGTGACCGCGCTGGACGTCATCCACGCCTGGTTCGACTCCGATGAGGTCGTGCTCGACCGCGACCAGGTCTGCCCCGAAAGCGTCACCGCCGAGCAGCAGCACAAGGTGGAGCAGGCCCAGATGACGAGCTCGCAGGACGCGGCGGTGACCGCCGCGCTCATGGAGACCGGGTTGGCGGACTCCATGGTCCTCACCGTGCGGGGGACCACGCAGGAGCGGGGCGACGGCGTGTTCAAGGCCGGGGATGTCATCCGCACGATCACGCCCGCGGGCGGGCAGACGACGACCCTGACCACCTACGCCCAGCTCCAGGAGCTCATGACCACCATCGTGCCGGGCGCCCAGGTCCAGGTCGTGGTGAGCCGCGACGGGCGGGACATCACCCTGGCGATGACGACCCTCGCCCCGGGCCGGGACTCGGGCCGTGAGGGCTCGCTCCTGGGCGTCATGCTCGATGTGCGCGCGAAGTCGGATGTCAACGCGACCTTCTCCCTGTCGGACGTGGGCGGGCCGAGCGCCGGCTCGATGTTCGCCCTCGGCATCGTCGACAAGATCACCCCGGGGGATCTCACCGGCGGCAAGGACATCGCCGGCACGGGGACGATCTCCTCCGATGGCACGATCGGGCCGATCGGCGGCATCGCTCAGAAGATGGCGGGCGCTTCCAACGCCGGGTCGCGCTATTTCCTCGCCCCCGCGAGCAACTGCGGGGACGTCCTGGGCCATGAGCCCGAGGGCATGGAGGTCTACGCGGTGTCCAATCTGCATGAGGCGGTGCGGGCCGTCGAGGGCATCGCCGCCGACGACGCCTCGTCCCTCACCACCTGCCAAGCGGTCGCCTCCCGCTAACCCCCCTCGGATCGAGACCGGTCGAAAAACGCGCCGAGACCGGGCCCCGTCCACAGGCACCCGACGCGCGCTCCCGCGCGCCGGGCTGTGGTTCACGAGTGGGTCAGGGGCTCTCCGAAGACCCGGTGCTCAGCGGGGTCCCAGGCGACCGCGGCGTCGAAAACTGTTCTCGGCCTGCAGAGGCGGGCGGTTTTCCACAGATCCGCCCGCGCCCCTGGCACGACGCCGTCTGAGGTGCCAGGCTGATCCCGGCCGCCCCGCTACCGGCTCACCGGTCCCCCGTTCCCATGTTCCCACGGCGGCCGTGAGGAGAGCGTCATATGCGCCTGCGCGGAGCATCCCCCGTCCTGTGGCGGGGCCCAGGAGAGTGCCAGATCGGGGCCGAGGCGGGCAACGCCGTCGTCCTCAAGGGGATTAGCGCGGCGGAGCAGCGGCTCATCGACCGCCTCGACGAGGGCGTCGACCGGGTCTCGCTGTCCCGCTCAGCGCGCCTGGTCGACCTGCCCCTGCGCCGCGCCCGCGAGCTCGTGGGCAGGCTGCGCGAGGCCGGGATGCTGCGCGAGGAGCCGCTCCCGGGCGAGGGGCGCGAGGCCGACGACCTCCTGTACTGGGAGCGCCTGCGCTCCCCCGGCGGCGCCTCGGCGCGCGCCCACCGCCTGGGCGAGGCCCGCTTGGCGGTCCTGGGGCGCCTCGACGGCGGGGCGCCGAGGATGATCGCCCGTGAAGCCATCGCCTTCCTCGCCGAGGCCGGGGTGGGCACGGTCCTGGCCGAGGATCAGGCCTTCGACGCCGCTGTCGCTCAGTCCTTCCCGACGACGGCGCGACGGGCTCCGCTGCGCACGACTCCCGACCTCATGCTCACCGTGGAGCCGCATCTCATCGATCCGGTCCGGGCGCGGAGCCTGGCACGGGCCGACGCCCCGCATCTGCCGGTGGTGGTGCGGGAGGTGAGCGTGCGAGTCGGCCCGCTCCTGGAGCCGGGCCGGGCCCTGTGCGCGGCCTGCCTCGATCTGCATGAGCGGGACGCCGACCCGCGTTGGCCGGCGGTGGCCACGCAGGAGCGCGGTCTGCCCGCGCCGCGCATCGAACGGCTTCTGGCGCATCAGGCGTCGGGGCTCGTGGCGAGGACGGTCCTGGAGGTTCTGGCCGATGGGCCGGGGGCGTGGGCGGGCCGCAGCCTGGAGATCTCCGGGGCCGAGCCCCTGGGGCTGGAGCGGCGGTGGCAGCCGCATCCGGAGTGCGCCTGCGCGGCGCTGGAATCGCAATAGGCCGGGCGGTGCCCTAACCGGTCTGCTCGCGAACGATGGCGAGGACGGCCTCGGAGTAGGCCTCTATCTTGACCGGGCCCACGCCGCGGATGAGGGCGAGCTGCTGACGGGTGCCTGGTTTGACGACGGCGATGGACCGCAGCGTCGTATCCGTGAAGACCGTGTAGGCCGGCACGGAGCGCCCCTTGGCCTCCTCGGCCCGCCAGGCGCGCAGGGTCTCGAACAGGGCGATGGTGGCGGGATCGTTCTCCTGCTCGAAGAGGGCGGCGGCCTCCTTGGCGCGCTCGCGCGGCGAGGAGCCGCCGCCCCGACGTCGCGCCCCGCTTCCCGCGGTGTCGGCGTCGGTGGGCCAGATGCCATCGAGGAAGCGGGAGTGGCGGCGGGAGGCGCGGCCCCCGGGATGACGGGCGCGGGCGTAGGAGATGAGGAGGTGCTCGCGGGCGCGGGTGACACCCACGTAGAGCAGGCGCCGCTCCTCCTCCAGGGCGGCGGTCCCCTCGGCCAGGGAGATCGGCAGGAGCCCCTCGCAGGTGCCGATGAGGAGCACCGCTTCCCATTCCAGGCCCTTGGCGGCGTGGAGGGAGGACAGGGTGACGCCGTCGACCGTGGGGGCGTTCTGCGCCTCGGCGCGCTCGGTGAGCTCGGCGATGAGGGTGTCGAGGCTGGAGCCGGGGCGGGGGGCGAGCTCATCCGCGAGGGAGATGATGGCGTTGAGGGAGTCCCAGCGCTCGCGCTGGGCGCCGCGGGCGGCGGGGGGCTGCTCGGCCCAGCCCTCGCGGGCGAGAATCTCCCGGGCGTCGCGGGCGACGTCCCCGGTGAGGATGGCGGCCTCGGTGCGGGCGGCGCCGCGCAGCAGCACCATGGCGCGCTTGACCTCGTCGCGCTCGAAGAACCGCTCTCCGCCGCGCACGAGGTATCCGATGCCCGCGGAGGCCAGCGCCTGCTCAACGGCCTCGGACTGGGAGTTGGTGCGGTAGAGGACGGCGATCTCGGACAGGGGCACGCCGGTGGCGGTGAGCCGCCCCACCTGCTCGACGACGCCCGCGGCCTCGGCGGTGTCATCCGCGTAGGAGTCGAAGCGGACGGCGGGGCCGCTGGGGCGCTGGGCGACGAGCTCGACGGCTCCGGCGGGCAGGCGCAGTGCCCCTCCCCCGCGCCGTGAGCGGGCGAGCACCCGGTTGGCCAGGGAGACGACCTGCGGAGTGGAGCGGTAGTCGCGATTGAGGCGGATGACGCGGGCGCCGTCGTACCGGGAGGCGAAACCGGTGAGGAAGTCCGGGGTGGCGCCGGCGAAGGAGTAGATGGTCTGGGAGACATCCCCGACGACGCACAGCTGGCGGCGCCGTCCGAGCCACAGGTCCAGCAGGCGCTGCTGGATCGGGGAGACGTCCTGGTACTCGTCGACCACGAAGTGCTTGTACTGGCTTCTCACTCGGGCGGCGATGTCCTCGCGCTCGGCGAGGATGCCGGCGAGGATGAGCAGGACGTCCTCGAAGTCGATGACACCGCGCTCGCTCTTGGCCTCCTCGTAGAGGTGGAGGACGGAGGCGATGGTGCCGGCGTCGAGCCCGGCGGCGCTGCGCCCGCGCGCGGTGGCGGCCTGGGCGTAGTCCTCGGGGAGGGTGTTGGTGACCTTGGCCCATTCGATCTCCGCGGCGAGGTCTCGGATGAGGGCGCGGTCCGTTCCCAAACCGAGGCGGGAGGTGGCGACGGCGATGAGGGGGGCCTTGCCGGGCTGGAGGGGGAGGATCTGCCCGCCGATGGCGCTGGGCCAGAAGTAGCGGAGCTGGCTGAGGGCGGCGGAGTGGAAGGTGCGGGCCTGGGCTCCCTCGATGCCCAGCGCGCGCAGGCGGCCGCGCAGCTCGCCCGCGGCCTTCTTGGTGAAGGTGAGGGCGAGGAGCTGATGGGGGTGGTAGGCGCCGACGGCGACGCCGTGCGCGATGCGGTAGGTGATGGCGCGAGTCTTGCCGGTGCCGGCGCCGGCGAGCACGCATAGGGCGCCCTCCAGGTGCTCGGCGACAGCGCGCTGATCGGGGTCGAGGGCGTCGAGCAGCTGGGCGGGGCTCAGCGGCCGCCCGGCCCGGGTGGGGCCGAGGACGTCGGGGGTCGGGCTGGGCTTGCTCATCGGGGACAGCCTGCCACGACCCGCTGACGCATTCCGACGGCGCTTATCGCGATCCTCCCGCAGCTCACGGTCGCTGCGGCACAACCGCCTCGGGACGGCCCTCGGCATTGCGCGCGGGCGTCTCGGGGAGCTCCCCGCCGTACCAGTCCTCGATGAGCAGGCGGGCGATGGAGGTGGGGCCGGGAAGGATGACCTTCCCGGCGGCCACGGCCTGCGCCAGCTCCGCGCGGGACAGGGTGACGGCGTCGGTGACCTCCTCGTCGTCGGGGCGCGCGGGCCCCTCGCCGGGGGCGAGGCGGGCGCGGTAGCCGAGCATGAGGGAGCGGGGGAAGGGCCAGGGCTGGGTGGCGACGTGCTCGACCGCCTCGACCCGCAGCCCGATCTCCTCGGCGACCTCCCTGGCGACGGCGGCCTCGGCGGACTCCCCCGCCTCGACGAATCCGGCGACGGTGGAGTAGCGCAGGGGCGGCCAGGCGGCGCCGTGGACGAGGACGATGCGGTCGCGCTCATCGGTGACCGCCATGATGACGGCGGGGTCGGTGCGGGGGAAGGAGGTGGCCCCGCAGCCGCCGGGGCGCGGGCAGCGGCGGGCCCAGCCGGCCTCGCAGGGCTCGGTGCGGGCCCCGCAGGCGGCGCAGTGGGGGGCGGAGGCGTGCCAGGCAGACAGGGCGACGGCGGCGGTGGCGAGCCCGGCGTCGTGGGTGTCGAGGGCGGCGCCGACGGCGCGCAGCGCGGAGAGCGGGTTGGCCGCGAGGATCCGCTCGAGGTCGGCGCGGGGCCGCCGGGTTCCCTCGGCTTCCTGGGGATCGGTGGCAGTGGTGGCGGGGGCGCCGTCGGGAATGACGGCGGCGATCCAGCTGGCGCCCTCGGCATCCTGGCCCGGCCCTCCCGTTCTCCCCTCACTTGCAGCGCCACCGTGTGGGGAGCGGCCGAGGTAGATGAGGAGAAGCCCGCTCAGGTCCGCATCGGTGGCGCGCAGATCGGCCAGGCGCAGGTTCCCCGGCGCGGGCTCGAAGGGTGTGAGTCCGTCCAGGGGCAGGTCGGGGCGGATGGCGGGGGCCGCGAGCGCCACGCGCCCCCGGGCGTCGGCCAGGAGCAGCCGGGTGGCGGGATCGGCGGCGAGGCGCTCCAGGAGCCCCGGTTCGCTGCGGCGCGCGGTGTCCCGGTCGGTCTCATGAGGCGCGGTGGGACGGAGTGCGCTGGGTCTGGAGGACATGGGCCCACCATGCTCCCTTCCCCGCTCGTCTGCCCAACGGGTCCCAGCAGTTGGGGCGCCGCGCCGTCGATGGGTGCGGGTCTGGGCGGTCTTGGCCCCGGGGGATCCGACGACGGCGCAGAGGGCGATGCCTGCCCGCCAGCGCCTCGTGCCTCAGCGAGGGTTGGCGCATGGTATCGCGTCGGCCGGGAGCGTCCCCATCGGGCGATCCTCTAGGGTTCCTCCATGCGGACCTACCTCGATCATGCGGCGACAGCACCGACGCGCCCCGAGGTTTCCGAGCAGGTGGCGCGGGATATGGCTGAGATGGTCGGCGGCCTGGCGGGGGCGAATCCGGCGGCGCTGCACGGCTCGGGCCGTGAGGCGGCGGGGCGCCTGGCCGAGGCGCGGGGCCGGATCGCGGCGGCCCTGGGGGTGGACGCGCACGAGGTGATCCTGACCTCTGGTGGGACGGAGTCCGATGGGCTCGTCGTGGCGGGGCGGGCCTTGGCGGTCCCGGGTGGGGTGCTGGCGGTCTCGGCGGTGGAGCACCCGGCGGTGCTGGACTCGGCGAGGGCGGCGCAGGCGCGATTGGGGGCGCGCCTGCGGATTCTGGGGGTCGACAGCGCGGGGCTGGTGCGGCCGGAGACCGCGGCCGCGGTGGTGCGGGAGGCGCGCGAAGCACGGGAGGCCCCGGCGGATGGGGGCGCGGCCCGCCTCGAGGACGGGGGCGCGCCGGGGCCCGTGGCGCTGGTGAGCGTCATGGCGGCGAACAACGAGACGGGGGCCGTGCAGGATCTGGCGGGGATCGTCGCGGCGGTGCGGGAGGCGAGTGGCGCGCCGCGCCCGGGACGGGCGGGATACGTGCCGGTGCATTGCGATGCGGTGGCGGCTGTGGGAAGGGCTCCGCTGGATGTTCACGGCTGGGGTCTGGACGCGGTGAGCATCTCCGGGCACAAGCTGGGCGCGCCGGTGGGCGTGGGGGCGCTGGTGGCCCGGCGCGATCTGGAGCTGGTGGCGCCGATGGGCGGGGGGCGCCAGGAGCGGGGCCTGCGCTCAGGCACGCAGGACGTGGTGGGCGCCCGCGCGCTCGCATTGGCTCTTGAGCTGGCGGTGGCCGAGCGGGAGGCGGAGGCGGCGCGTCTGGAGGGGCTGCGGGCCCGTCTGCTGGCGGGGGCGCTGGCGATCCCGGGGGCGCATGCGACCCTGCCGGAAGCAGCGCCGCATCTGCCCGGGACGGCTCATCTGTGGTTCGAGGCGGTGAGCGCGGAGGCGCTGCTCATGGCCCTGGACATGGCGGGCATCGACGCCTCGGCGGGGTCCGCCTGCCATGCGGGGGTGAGCGGCCCGAGCCATGTGCTGCTGGCGATGGGCCTGGGCGAGGAGGCGGCGCGGGGGACGCTGCGCTGCACGATGGGCGCGGGCACGTCTCCCGACGACGTCGAGCGCCTCCTGGCGGCCCTGCCCCGGGCGGTGGGGACGGCGCGGCGGGCGCATCGGGCCGGAGGTCTTCCGCGCGACACCTGATGTAGCCACATTTGCAGCCATGACGGTTGTTCCGGTCTTCCCCTGACCTTCCGCGATACGAAGAACCGATGCCCCTGAGGCCGTAGTGACCCCCGGGGCATCGGTCAACCTCCCTGCTAGCGCAGGGTTCACACTTCAAGCGCCCCGCATACCGGGTCATCCTCGCTGACGCGAGGTCGTGAACGAGTGACGCCCTATGCTATTCTCAAGCCTATGAGGGAGTCAAGTACCCCTCATACATTATCGAGGAGGTGAAAGATGAACATCAGGCACCGCCAGCCCCAGCCGGAGCATAGGAGTCCGCACTCCCGCTCCGACTGGGTGAAGCTGGCACTGGCCATCATGGAGCTGATCAGCATGCTGAGCGACATTCTCCACTGAAGATGGCACGCTTCACTGGGTGTGGGAGCAGTAGGAGCTGCTCCCACACCCAGCGTAGCTGAACTCGAGGCGGTAACACCCTGTCTTCGCGACGGTTCGGCAACGACGACGCCGAGACCACCGAACGAACCCATTCGCGTCAGTGCTTCGTTCTAGTCTGTTCCCGTCTCCAAGGAAGGAGCCCCCATGCCCCTGTCACCTGCCGCCCAGCGCGTGTGGGCGAAGTCCGGGTATGACCCGGAGCGTCGGCGCTGGCTGCCCCTCTGGCTCCACTTCCTCGACTCCGCCGCCGTGGCGGGGCACTTGGCTCGCACGTGGATCGCCCCCACGATCTGCGATCTTCTGGAGAGGGAGTTCTCGGACTCGGCCTCGGGTCTGGCGCCCGCTGACGAGTTCCGTCTCCTCGTCTCGTGGCTGGCGGGCATCCACGACATCGGCAAGTGCACGCCAGCGTTCTCCATGCAGGTCCGGGGCCTCGATGACCGGATGAAGGAAGCCGGCCTCACCCACGCGACGATCGACCCTCGTGAGCGCCGCAAGGTTCCCCACGCGCTGGCGGGTCAGTACATCCTTGAGGGCTGGCTCACCGGCACGCTCGGGTGGACGGGCGCAAGCGCCCAGGCGCTGTCCTCGGTCGTCGGCGCCCACCACGGCATCCCGGCGAGCACGTCCATGCTCAACGACCTGGCCGGCCGGGGGCCGCTCCTGGGCGATGAGCGGTGGACCGCCGTGCAGCACGAGCTGCTCGACCTCGTCACGTCACGTACGGGCGCCGCGCCGTACCTGGAGCACTGGTCCTCACGCCGGTGGTCCCAGCCCTTCCTTGTCGAAATGTCCGGGCTCGTCATCGTCGCCGACTGGATCGCCTCCTGCGAGGACTACTTCCCCCTGCTCCACCTCGACGACGAGGGCCTGACCTGGCTGGAGCCCGAGGCCCACACAGAACGGGCCTCGCAAGGCATCCAGCGACTGGAGATCCCCGCACCCTGGCGTCCACGCGATGACGGGCACTGCCCCGACGATCTCCTCGCGTCGAGATTCTCTCTTCCGGAGGGCTGCCAGGCCACCGACGTGCAGGCGAAGGCGGTTGAGGCCGCCCGCACCATGGCCCTGCCCGGCATGCTCGTCATCCAGGAGTCCACCGGAGGCGGCAAGACGGAGGCCGCGCAGCTGGCCGCCGAGGTATTGGCGGCGAGAACGGGACGATCCGGGGTCCTGTTCGCCCTGCCCACCCAGGCGACGACGGACGCGATGTTCGCCCGGGAGCTGGACTGGCTGGAGCACATCGAGGAGTCCTACGCGGCCGCTGGCGCGCCGTCCACCTTCGCGGTGTCGCTCCAGCACGGCCGGGCTCGTCTCAACCGTGAGGCAGGCCGGTTGCGTCGCAGGGGCTGGGAGATCCACGACCGTCTTCTCAGCGGCCTGGGTGGGGACGACCCTCATGCTCCCGGACCCCGCCCGTCCGACGTCGGCCGCGACGAGCACGAGGCGACAACCCCGACGGCCCAGGAGCGCCGTCGTGCGGACCTGGCGATCCTGGCGTGGTTCAGCGGGCGCAAGAAGTCCATGCTCTCCGACTTCGTCGTCACGACCGTGGACCACCTGCTCTTCGGCGCCATGCGCGCTCCCCACCTTGCGCTGCGGCACCTGGGGTTGTCCCGCAAGGTCGTCATCGTTGACGAGGTGCACTCCTACTCCACGTACATGAACGTCTACCTGGACCGGGCGCTGACGTGGCTCGCTTCCTACGGAGTCCCGGTCATCCTCCTGTCAGCGACGCTGTCGCAGGCGCGCAGCGCCCAGATGGCCGACGCCTACCGCCGCGGCCTGGACCTCATGGCGGGCCGGAAGCCACCGAAGACACCCGCACCCGAGCCCGTCAGCACACCCTTCCCTTGCCTCGTCAGCGTGGACGCCACGGGAACCCGGGTGGAGGCGGTCTCCTCCTCAGGACGCTCCAGCAAGGTCCACGTGCGACGGCTGGGAAGGGAACCAGGCCTGGCGCAGCTGCTGGGTGAGGCGCTGGCCGACGGCGGCTGCGCGCTCGTGGTCCGCAACACCGTGCGCCGGGCTCAGGAGACCTACGAGGAGCTGCGTGAGGTCTTCGGGCAGGAGGTGAGCCTCACCCACGCCCGCTTCACCATCGCCGACCGTCAGGCCAAGGACGCCGACCTGCTGCATCGCTTCGGACCTCCCCGGTCTGGGCCGCAGCGTCCGCACCGGGCGATCGTCGTCGCCACTCAGGTGGTGGAGCAGTCCCTGGACGTCGACTTCGACCTGCTCGTCACCGACCTGGCCCCCATCGACCTCATCCTCCAGCGCATGGGCCGTCTCCACCGGCACGATCGGCCACGGCCCTCGCGCTTGACGGTGCCGACGTGCTATGTCGACTGGCTTCCCTCTCTCACCAGCTCCGATCCGGGCATCGAGCCTGGTGCGAAGGCGATCTACGGCGAGCAGGACATGCTCCTGAGCGCTGCTGCCCTCGGCCGGGTCGTGGAGGGGGCGGGCACGGTGCGCACGCCGCAGGACGTCCACCAGCTCATCGAGGCCGTGTACGGGGCCGGTGCGCAGGTCCCTCCGACCTGGGGCGAGGCCCTTGATCGGGCACGTGCGGCCGCCGACCAGGAGGCCTTAGACAAGCACAGGGCAGCCAAGGGCTACCTTCTGTCTGAGCCTGACCGGGCGGGAGCACGGACGGACCTCGTCGACTGGCTCCACACTCCGGCCAGCGACAGCGAGGAGACGGCACGCGCCCAGGTACGCGACGGTGAGGACTCCCTGGAGGTCATCCTCATCACCAGCCGACGGGTCGGAGGCCAGGAAGAACTGAGGACCCTGCCCTCTTCTACCGGAAAGCCGGGCGCCATCCTCCCGATAGACCGGGCTCCCGACCGCGACGTCGTACGCACGATGCTCATGTCCTCAGTCCGCCTTCCTGCTGGGCTGACGAAGGGCCGCCGGATGGACCAGGCCATCGACGAGCTCGAACAGATCGGGATTCGTGTCGCACGTGCCTGGCAGGATGACCGTGACCTGAGGGGGCAGCTGGTCCTGCCCCTGACGGACGGCCGCGCACAGCTGCTCGGCACGACCCTGGAGTACGACTCGTCCACTGGGCTCAAGGAGGTCCGCGAACCATGACAGTTACCTTCAATCTTCTGGACGAGCCCTGGATCAAGGTGACCCGCCTCGACGGCTCCTCCGACGAGGTATCGCTCCTCTCCGTCTTCCAGCAGGCTGAGGAGATTGCCGCCATCCACGGGGAGATCGCCACTCAGGACGTGGCGATCCTGCGTCTGCTCCTGGCGATCTGTCACCGCACCATGGGCGGCCCTGAGGACCTGGACACCTGGGAGGAGTACTGGGACGAGCCGGCGCGACTGGGCAGGGACGCCGTCGCCTACCTGGAACGGCACCGGGACCGCTTCGACCTGCGTCACCCGGACAGGCCGTTCTTCCAGGTTGCTGGGATCCACGCTGCATCCGGCAAGATCTCTGCGCTCACGTCCCTGATCGCTGACGTCCCCAACGGGGAACCCTTCTTCACCACCCGTATCGCCGAGGGACTTGAGCGGATGACCTGGGCGGAGGCGGCACGGTGGCTCATCCACGTTCACGCCTTCGACCCCTCCGGAATCCGATCTGGGGCGGTCGGTGACCCTGCGGTCAAAGGAGGGAAGGGATACCCGATCGGCCCGGGATGGGCGGGACAGATCGGAACGGTCTTCATCTCCGGTGACACCTTGGCGCGAACCCTGCTTCTCAACACGGTCGTGACCGAGGAGGTCCCTGACCTTGAGGGTGTCGATCCCGAGCAGGACATCGCTCCCTGGGAGCGGGATCCGGACGGCCCGGCAGGGTCATCCTCGGCACAACCAACCGGTCCGGTCTCCTGCTACACGTGGCAGGCCCGTCGCGTCCTCCTGCACGGGGACGAGGGCTCCATCATCGGGCTGTTCCTGGGCAACGGGGACAAAGCCACCCCCCAGAACCGGTACTCGGTTGAGCCGATGACCGCGTGGCGCTACTCCGAGCCCCAGACCAAGAAGCTCGGCGGGACGGTGTTCATGCCACGCAAGCTGCCGACCGACCGCGCCTTCTGGCGGGGGCTGTCGACCGTGGTCGCCCAACTGAGCCCATCGGTGAGAGTCAAGGGGGCCGGTGAGATCACCCGGTACCGGGCACCCGCCGTCGTCGTCTTCTACCAGCGGCTGATGCGCAACGGGGTGGCACCGCGAACCGGTCTCATCCCTCTGCACGCGGTCGGTATGGAGTACGGGGCGCAGGAAGCTGTTGTCTCCGAGCTCGTCAGCGACACCCTGTCGCTGCCGGCGGGCCTGCTGGATCCCGAGAACGTGCGCATGATCGCCATCGTCCATGACGTCATGGAGCAGACTGAGCAGGTGGTCGCTCACGTGCGCAACCTCGCTTCCAACCTGGACCGTGCCCGTGGAGGCAGTCCGGATACTGCGACAGCGGCACGCGAACGCGCCAGTGCAGCCTTCTATCGGGTCATTGACGCGGAGTTTCCCCGCTGGCTGGCCTCACTCGACGGCGCTGTCCCGGAGACCGCCCGCAACCAATGGCGCGAGTGGCTGCGGCGCGAGGCCTGGAGGCAGCAGGAGATCCTCACGGCGGCAGTCCCGAGCACTGCCTTCGCGGGCCGTGGTGAGGGCTCCAGCCGTATGGACGTCAGCCGTGCCCTGTTCTTCTTCAACCGCGCCCTCAGTACATCGCTACCTCACCCCGACCATGAGGACTCCCCCGTCAACGACGGAGAAAGGACACGAGCATGACCGCCTCACAGACCACCAGCCCCTCAGACGCAGCGAGGGCGGCGCCGACGTCCAACAGACAACCGCGGCGGCTCGGCGTCGCGGGGAGAACCGTCGACCAGCGTCTCGCAGGTCCCCACGGGCTTCAGAGCCGGCACCTTCAGCGCAACGAGTCCGCCGCTCGCGGCCAGCTCGCCGCCCTGCGCAAGGCCTCAAGTCAGGCCCCGGGTGAGAGTCCCGAGGTCTGGAGCCTCACCGAGGTGGTTGTCCCCGAGCACGCCGGGGACGCCCCTACCTGGGAGGAGATCGCTGTGCACACGGCGATGACGCTCTACGCCGTCCACCAGCAGTCGCGGACCGAGCCCATGTTCTCACCGGGCCGAGGACTGGGCCGTGCCGCCCGCGCCCTGGTCGGGATCGGGGAGGAGGAGAACCCCTCCACCAGAGCACGTTTCAACGCCCTGGTCACCTCCACGACTATCACCGAGCTGCAGCACCACCTCAGGGGCTTCATCTCCCAGCTGCGAGCACAGAGCATTCCGCTCGATCACGCCATGCTCGCCGACGACCTCGTCGCCTTCCAACGACCGGATGGCGCCACGACCGTCCGCCTGCGCTGGGCCCGTCAGTTCGCGTCCCCGCACACGTCTGAGGATCCCAGCCGGACCTCAGCCCCTTCCACCACCTCGTCCCCCACATCATCTACTCCGGAGAACTGACATGAGCACTTTCGTCGACATCCACGTCATCCAGTCCGTCCCGCCGAGCTGCGTCAACCGCGACGACTCCGGCTCACCCAAGTCCGCCGTCTACGGAGGGGTCAGGCGCTTGCGGGTCTCCAGCCAGTCCTGGAAGCGGGCGACTCGGCTGCACTTCATCGATCATCTCGACGCCTCCGACCTGGGCACTCGTACCAAGCGCGTCGTCAAGGTCCTTGCCGAGGCCATTACATCCCAGGCCCCGGATCTGGAAGATCGGGCCATTGCTCTGGCGGAGGATGTGTTCAAGGCCGCCAAGATCAAGCTCACAGCCCCGCGGGGCAACAAGCAGGGCGCTCCTCAGGAGTCCGGCTACCTCCTGTTCCTCTCCCGCAGCCAGGTGGATCGGCTCGCCGACCTCGCCATCGCCGCAGAGCGTGGTGGCACCAGCCTGGAAGCCAAGGAAGTCAAGAAGATCTTCAAGGAGGAGCACGCTGTCGACGTCTCGCTCTTCGGCAGGATGGTTGCCGACGACGCTGATCTCAACGTCGACGCCGCCTGCCAAGTGGCGCACGCGATCTCAACCCACGCTGCGGAGAACGAGTATGACTTCTTCACGGCTGTTGACGACGAGAAGAACCGCTCCGAGGAGGAGGACGCGGGCGCCGGCATGATGGGCACCGTAGAGTTCGCGTCGGCCACCATGTACCGCTACGCGACGGTCAACATCGACCTGCTGAAAATGAATCTCGGGGACGGACAGGCAGCCCTGCACGCACTGGAGGCCTTCGTCTCCGGCTTCTGCCTGTCGATGCCCACCGGTAAGCAGAACACCTTCGCCAATCGCACTCTTCCGGAGATGATCATGGTCACCGTGCGCGAGGATCAGCCGGTCTCCCTGGTGGGCGCCTTCGAGAGGGCCGTTCCCGCGAATGTGGGCGACGGGTACCTTGGTCGCTCCATCCAGGCCCTGGCCCAGTACGCGACCAGTATCGAGAGCGCGTACGGGATGAGGCCGGCTGCAAGTTTTGTCGTCTCCCTCATCGACTCCGACGCCGTGGCCTCGCTTGGCGAGCGGCTCGCCTTCACTGACCTGCCGGCGCGGGTCAGCCAGGTGCTGGCTTCCCGCGTCCTCGACGAGGAGAATGCCTGATGAGCGTCCTTCTCCTGCGACTCGCAGGGCCGATGCAGGCATGGGGGGTGACTTCACGATTCACGGTGAGAGATACTGAGCCCGCGCCGACGAAGAGCGGGGTCATCGGCATGCTGGCCGCCGCAGTCGGGCGACGCCGCACTGACCCCATCGAGGACCTGCTATCGCTCAGCTTCGGTGTGCGCAAGGACCAGCCCGGCAGCGTCATCCGGGACTTCCACACCGCCCGCACTCTGGACGGCAAGACCCCCATGCCGCTGTCCAACCGGTACTATATCGCCGACGCCGTCTTCCTGGCCGGCATCGAGGGGGACCACTCGCTTCTGGAGGGGCTCAACGAGGCACTCCGCCGCCCCGTCTTCCCCCTGTACCTGGGACGCAGATCGTGCCCGCCGACGCAACCGGTGTCGCTGGGACTGCGCCCGGCCCCGCTGCTCGCAGCGCTTCAGGACGAGCCCTGGCAGGCCTCACAGTGGTTTCAGACCCGGAGGCACGGTGCGTTCAAGGCGGAGGTTCTCATCGACCAGGATGCGGTTCCGGTCACGGAACGCCGCTCGGCCTACGCAAGCCGCGACGTTCCGCACTCCTTCGACCCTCGACGCCGCGACTACGGGTTCAGGCAGGTCGAGCGCCAGTGGGTGGAGGTCGGCAACGCCCACCCTGATTCTCACGACCCCATGGCCGAACTGGAGGAGGCGCAGGAATGTTCTTGACGAAGATCGAGCTGGATCCTGGGCGGAGACTCGCACGCAAGTATCTTGGATCACCGCAGGCGATGCATGCTGCCGTCATGAAGGCCGCAACCCCCTTGGAAAGCACTTCCATCAAAACTCGGGGACGTATTCTCTGGCGCGTGGACCGGGGGGCTTTCGGCGTCGCCCTTTATGTTGCCTCCCCCACGGAGCCGGCCATGGCTCAACTTATCGCGGAGGCAGCCCCAGCCGGAGCAGACGCTCTCACTCGTGACTACGAACCTTTCCTCTTCCACCTGACGGCAGGACAAGTCTGGGCGTTTCGCCTCGCGGCGAATCCATCGCATGCGGCACCGCAAGGACCTGGCCTCCGCGGCAAGGTCTATGGACATGTGACGGTGGCGCAGCAGCGCCAGTGGCTCCTCAACAGGGCCGCTAATCATGGCTTCGAGCCTCTTTCCGCAAGTGGCGACGATGGGGACGATTCAGTGACAGTGGTTCACAGAGAGCGTCCTGAGTTCTGGAGAAATGATCCTCACGCGAATCGTCGCGCACGCGTGACGATTAATCGAACTGTCTACGAAGGACTTCTGAGAGTGACCGACGCCGACAAGTTGCGGACGACACTGGTGTCCGGAATCGGACGCTCGAAGGCATATGGCTGCGGGCTCATGACGCTCGTCCGGCCTCACAGGAGCTGATCATGGCAAGGATGCTGCCCGTGCCCGTCACGGCGCTCCCTCGCGTTCAGGACCGGATGTCCTTCCTTTATTTGGAGCACTGCGTGGTCCATCGGGAGGATGGCGCCCTTACAGCTCGCAATGATCAGGGCACCATTCGAGTTCCAGCGGCTTCTCTGGTGGCTGTCCTTCTCGGCCCGGGAACTTCGGTGAGCCATCAGGCGATGAGTCTTCTGGGCGAGTGCGGGACCACAGCCGTGTGGGTTGGGGAGCGCGGCGTGCGGTACTACGCGCACGGGCGTTCCTTGGCCACCTCCACACGGCTCCTTGTTGAGCAGGCAGCACGCGTCTCCTCGCCCCAGAAACGCTTGCAAGTCGCACGGCAGATGTATTGCTGGCGTTTCGAGGGTGAGAACGTCAGTGGTTTGACGATGCAGCAACTGCGTGGGCGTGAGGGTGCTCGCGTTCGCGAGGTCTACAGGGACAACTCCCGCCGCACCGGTGTGCCGTGGACGAGGCGGGATTATCGACCTGACGATTTCGAAGCCTCCGATCCCATCAATCAGGCGCTGTCCGCCGCGCATGCCGCCCTGTACGGAGTGGTGCACGCGGTGATCGTGTCGCTCGGATGCTCGCCCGGGCTCGGCTTCATTCACACCGGGCATGAGCGTTCATTCGTCTACGACGTCGCCGACCTTTACAAGGCAGAGACGACAATACCGATCGCTTTCAACGTCATCGCGGAAAGAATGGAGGATATCACGGGCACAACCCGACGCAGGGTGCGGGACCGGATCTTCGAGCTGAAAGTGATTGAGCGCGCGGTCCGTGATATCCACACAATGCTCGGCACTGAGGAGACAGAGGACCTGGCCATCAACGTGGTCTCCTTGTGGGACTACCAGAAGAAGGCCGTCTCCGGCGGGGCGAACTACGCCGCGATCGGAGTAGAGGAGGCAGGTGGATGGTAGTTCTGGTTCTCACCGCCGCTCCCGCGCAGTTGCGCGGCTCGCTCACGCGCTGGTTGATGGAGGTCTCCCCCGGAGTGTTCGTCGGGCATCTCGCCGCCCGAGTGCGCGAGCAACTATGGGACCTGGTCAGGGCGTATATCGGTGACGGTCGCGCACTCCTCATTTGGTCCACGCGGTCGGAGCAACATTTCTCTGTGGCCTCGCTCGGCCACGATCGGGAACCTGCGGATTTCGAGGGCTGCCTAGTGATGCGGACCCCGTACCGAGCAATCGAAGGATCGCAGGTGACCCCCGGAGCCGCGAGGCCGGCGAAGGAGTCGTGGTCCATTGCCGCTCGTCGACGCCGCTACAGGAACTCGGCGGAACGGGCTCTAGGTGGGGAGTGAAGGCAAAAGGTTTCAGATAGATTACAATGCCGTTGGGGTCTCAAGGATTGCCAAGTGTGCACCCCGCGTATGCGGGGATGATCCGCGCCGCCTTCTTAATGCCTGGCGCCTTGATCAGTGCACCCCGCGTATGCGGGGATGATCCTTCACCGCGAAGTTATTCAGGCGGGTCTTGAGGGTGCACCCCGCGTATGCGGGGATGATCCGCATTCATTGACGCCGAGGGGCAGCCGTCAACGGTGCACCCCGCGTATGCGGGGATGATCCGCTGATTGATAAGCCTACCTAATTCAAGTTTCCGTGCACCCCGCGTATGCGGGGATGATCCGGAGATTGTCCGCGAGCCAGCCGAGCAAATGCTGTGCACCCCGCGTATGCGGGGATGATCCCCTTGGTGTCGACCGTCAGATTCGCTAGGGTCGGTGCACCCCGCGTATGCGGGGATGATCCGGAGCCCCCCATGGTCACCCACGCATGGATCGCGTGCACCCCGCGTATGCGGGGATGATCCGAACTGCTGGTCAACCAGGGTGACACGCTTCTCGTGCACCCCGCGTATGCGGGGATGATCCGGCCCACTCGCTATCATCGGCCGCACCCGAGACGTGCACCCCGCGTATGCGGGGATGATCCGGAGCCATTTCCTGAGGCTGCTGGGGTCGGCGGGTGCACCCCGCGTATGCGGGGATGATCCCCTCATGCGCTACCTCATCGAGCGCTGCCCCCCGTGCACCCCGCGTATGCGGGGATGATCCCTCGAAGTCGTGGTCATCTGCTCGGATGAGGGTGTGCACCCCGCGTATGCGGGGATGATCCGCGCTCCGTGCGGCTCTCACGGACACGCCCCTCGTGCACCCCGCGTATGCGGGGATGATCCGCGCGCGGGGACGTGTGCCGGGTCCGCTACAGGGTGCACCCCGCGTATGCGGGGATGATCCGGGTACCGAGGTGACCGTCACCGGCCGCCCCCGGTGCACCCCGCGTATGCGGGGATGATCCGGTTTTGCCGGAGCGGATGGCGCCGTCGAGGATGTGCACCCCGCGTATGCGGGGATGATCCGCAAAAAAACGCGAATTCACCGGCCTCTGGTACGTGCACCCCGCGTATGCGGGGATGATCCCGGCACCGTGGACATGGCAGCCTGGCGATCCATGTGCACCCCGCGTATGCGGGGATGATCCCTCGAAATCGGGGTCATCTGCTCGGATGAGGGTGTGCACCCCGCGTATGCGGGGATGATCCACAGGGGGCAGGCGTCCACGATGATCACGGGGGCGTGCACCCCGCGTATGCGGGGATGATCCCGTCCCCAGTTTCGCCCACAGGGCTTCGGAGGCGTGCACCCCGCGTATGCGGGGATGATCCGCGGACTGGCGGGCCACGTGGCGCAACTGGATCGTGCACCCCGCGTATGCGGGGATGATCCCTATCTCTGCCGCCTCGATGGCGACAGCTCAGCGTGCACCCCGCGTATGCGGGGATGATCCTCGCACATCACGCCCAACCCTCCTCATCTTCCAGTGCACCCCGCGTATGCGGGGATGATCCGGACGCGGCCGTCCCCGGCGGCGGCAACAGCCTGTGCACCCCGCGTATGCGGGGATGATCCGGTTGCGGAGGCTCAGGAGACACCAGGATCCCCGTGCACCCCGCGTATGCGGGGATGATCCGTCTTGGGTGCTCGATTGGCTCTGGTAGGCGATGTGCACCCCGCGTATGCGGGGATGATCCCCTTACCGATCGGCTCGGCCCCGTCGGCATCACGTGCACCCCGCGTATGCGGGGATGATCCTGGCGACGTCGCGCCTGGCTCGGGCGGCGGTGAGTGCACCCCGCGTATGCGGGGATGATCCTGCGGGCACGGGCCATGCTGCGGCCGTGTGCGCGTGCACCCCGCGTATGCGGGGATGATCCCCCATACAAGGTGATCCGCAATCCGCACGCCGCGTGCACCCCGCGTATGCGGGGATGATCCGCCGGAGTTCTGGACGAGCGACGACATCGCCGCGTGCACCCCGCGTATGCGGGGATGATCCCCAGGGGAGTCTGGTGTCGCCACTGCCACCCATAGTGCACCCCGCGTATGCGGGGATGATCCTGCGCGGGCAGCTTGCCGGGGGACGACGCCGTTGTGCACCCCGCGTATGCGGGGATGATCCGGAGGACTGACCCATGGCAGACGCCGCGACCACGTGCACCCCGCGTATGCGGGGATGATCCCCCGAGCGTGATCGGCTCGGTCGACGTGATGACGTGCACCCCGCGTATGCGGGGATGATCCTTACGGTAGGGGACGCCGTGCGTCGCAAACGACGTGCACCCCGCGTATGCGGGGATGATCCCGTCAGCACTCAGATCGTTGGGGGCGCCGGCGGGTGCACCCCGCGTATGCGGGGATGATCCGATTCCGGCGGATACGACCACGGAGAAGCGTGTGTGCACCCCGCGTATGCGGGGATGATCCGATCCCTGACGCGGGGCAGGTCTGCTCCCACCCGTGCACCCCGCGTATGCGGGGATGATCCTGGCCGACAACCCCGCCCTATCCCAAGAATACGGTGCACCCCGCGTATGCGGGGATGATCCTGGTCCCGGCGCCCATGGGACGGGCGCCCCGAACGTGCACCCCGCGTATGCGGGGATGATCCTTGTTGCGGACGCGCACCCCAGCCTGCACATCAGGTGCACCCCGCGTATGCGGGGATGATCCCATCACCGCAGAAGCCGCCGCGCTGGATGTGGAGTGCACCCCGCGTATGCGGGGATGATCCGAACTGCTGGTCAACCAGGGTGACACGCTTCTCGTGCACCCCGCGTATGCGGGGATGATCCCCAAGGGATCCGGGTGTCTCCCGAGCCGCCGTGGTGCACCCCGCGTATGCGGGGATGATCCCGGGATCTCGGGATACGCTGAGGGCGGCCAGTGGTGCACCCCGTGTATGCGGGGATGATCCCAAAGTCCCGCCGTCCGCTGCCGTCCTCGGTCCGTGCACCCCGTGTATGCGGGGATGATCCGGTCACCCCGTAGCGCTTCAGACTCTTCTCCAAGTGCACCCCGTGTATGCGGGGATGATCCGGAGAACTGCATCGCCTGCCAGATGACCGAGCGGCGCACCCCGTGTATGCGGGGATGATCCGTGGTCAGTTCTCCGTACGACGCCAGAAGCGTGGTGTACCCCGTGTATGCGGGGATGATCCCCTCGACCGCCAGATCGAGGCGCTCGGGGCCCTGCGCACCCCGCGTATGCGGGGATAATCCCGAGCCAGAGCACGAGCGACACCTTAGCGGCCCGGACGCCTGGACTCATATATGGATGCGTGGTGGTCAACTGACGGCAGCCATGTCAATGACCAGGTTGACCTCCAGCGCACGAACGATGCGCCGGAGCATGAGAACTGAAATAACCCGGCCGCCGTTCTCGACGGCGAAGATGACTGACTGCCAGGAGCCTATGCAGTCGACCAACTCGGCCTGGGTCAGTCCGGCGCGCAAGCCGTGTGGACGCACCCGGCGAGCTGGAGGCGGATCCCCTCTTCGGCCTGGGTAACGTCAGAACAGGCCCGTTCGTCGGGACACGGCAGCCAGAGCCCCGAACTCGACCAGCCCCTGAGCAGTATCACCCTCATAATCACTCCGCCTCCCCTCTAGCTTACTTTTCCCTCGCCCTGCCGCCTGGGCCGTCGGCTCGACCCCACCTGGGCTCGGCGGTGAAGCCGGGTCCAGCGACACCGGATCCGTCGGCGAGCTCGATGAGGCTGATGATGAGCAGTGCCGCCCCGATCAGGACCACGCCGCTCCCGATGATCGCGGCGAGACGGGATGCCCGGCCTCGGTGCGGATCACAGGACGGTGCCGGCCAACCGTCAGGCACCGACGGATGGGCGGTGACGGCAGGTAATGCTCACGTCGTGGACAGGCGGTAGCGCAGGGACCATAATGTGGAACCCGACCTGGCTGCGACCGAATGGGTCCCCGGGGGCAATGGCTCATATGGATCATTTGCCGAGGGCATCCGTTAGGACACCGATGGTCCGGATCAGGTGGGCGTTGGAGTTAAGTGCTGCGCCTACCTGCCTGACACTTCCTCCTCCCGGCGGCCCCGCGCGCTGATCTCTCAGCTTGGGCACGGCCGCCACCTCACTTCCCCGATCCCTTCCTCCTTCCGAGCTGGGACGGGACTGCTCCAGAGGAGCCGCCGTACGGTGGTACCACAACCTTACGCAGCAGCGCACCCCAACCAAACTACCCCGAGGAGCACCATGCGCGTCCTGGCCGCCCTGTCCGGCGGTGTCGACTCCGCCGTCGCCGCCGCACGCGCCATCGATGCCGGGCACGACGTCGTCGGCATCCACATGGCGCTGTCCCGCGACCGGGAGGCCACCCGCTCCGGCTCACGCGGCTGCTGCTCCATCGAGGATGCCTCCGACGCCCGCTGGGCCGCCGACATCCTCGGCATCCCCTTCTACACCTGGGACCTGTCCGACGAGTTCGAGGAGCGCGTCGTCACTGACTTCCTTGCCGAATACCGCGCCGGCCGCACTCCCAACCCCTGCGTGCGCTGCAACGAACGCATCAAATTCGACGCCCTCCTCGAGCGCGCCCTCGCCCTCGGCTTCGACGCCGTCGCCACCGGCCACTACGCGCGCCTGAGCGGCGGCGCCAGCGCCGGCCGCCCAGGCGACGCCGCCGGCCTGACCCTCTCGCGCGCCGCGGACACCGCCAAGGACCAGTCCTACGTCCTGGCCGTCTCCGGCCGCGAAGCCCTGGCCCACGCGCTCTTCCCCCTGGGCGACGCCCCCAGCAAGGCCGCCGTGCGCGCCGAGGCCGCCCAGCGGGGCCTGCCCGTGGCCGACAAGCCCGACTCCTACGACATCTGCTTCGTCGCCGACGGCGACACCCGCGGCTTCCTCACCCGCGCCCTGGGCTCCTCCCCGGGCCGAATGGTCACGCCCGACGGCGAGGTGCTGGGCGAGCATTCCGGCTATTTCGGCTTCACAGTCGGCCAGCGCAAGGGCCTGGGGCTCACCCGCCCCGCCCCCGACGGTCGGCCCCGCTACGTCCTGGAGACCCGCCCAGCCACCAATGAGGTCGTCGTCGGCCCCGCCGCGCTCCTCCAGCGCAGGAGCCTCGACGCCGATGGCCTCATCCTCCTGGCCGACCCCGAGCCGTTGGGGCCGAGCGAGGGCACGGGCGCTGATTCAGGTGCCGCCCCCGGGCCGCTCGGATGGGCCGACGCCCACGTGCAGGTGCGCGCCCACGGACGTCCCATTCGGGCACGCGTCACTGCGGACGCCGAGGCCGCATCCCTCCACGTCGAGCTCGGCGAGCCTCTGCGCGGGGTTGCCGCCGGGCAGTCCGTCGTCGTCTACGGCGGGCCCGACAGCCGGCGCGTCCTCGCCCACGCCACCGTCGCCTGAAGCGCCAGAGGTCCCGATCCAATATCCATCGGCAGCCCGGCGTTCCGCGCTTCGCCCCCGAGATACCGTCTCACCCCAGCATTGCGGCTTCGCCCTCCAGATACCGTCTCGCCCCGCCCCTGCGCCCTCATCCTCGCAGTTTGAGGGCGCAGGAGCGGGCCGAGACGGTATCCCCAGGGCGAGACGGTCACGCGAAGCCAAGAGGGCTAGAAGAAGAGCGGAATGGATGGAGAGGGCAGGATACTCGTACGAGTCCCTCCAGTCTCCAGGCCAGCGGTGCATGCGATGACGGCGACGGGGCTCATCCGCTGATTCCTCCTCCGAGTTCTCCGGTACGAGCACGCTCACCTCACGCAGGTCCTCCATGCGCATGCCGCGTCTTGAGCTGCTTGACATCCCGGAGGAACCTGGACGTCATATCGGCGCGCAGCATCGGGTTCAGATCCCGAGATCGGCGAAGACCTCATCAGGCCCGCCGAAGCGCACCCCGCCAGAATCGAGGATCCGCTCCGACTCCGCCGGGGCCTCGTGCGAATCCTCGTTGGGCGCCGGGCGGCCGAGCCTGAGAGGGATCACGTTGTCCCTGATAATTCCGCAGGTAGAAGGTGCGAGTGACCGATGACAGATCGAAGCCGGAGTCCTCCGCGATCCGGAAGGCTCGGCGCTTGGCCTCCTCATCCGCGCGGTCAGTCACCGATGAACCGCCCATCGCCGTCCCGCCCTCTCCGCACCAATCCCATGCCTGACGGAGTTCGTAAGACATGAGTGCGCCGTCGCCTTACGTGTGTGTCAAGCAGTGACTGACCACGCGGGGCGAGGAGCGCAAAGCGAGTCGGCTCGCTCGTCGGCCGGGCCTGACCCGCCTCCGCGGGCGCACCGGCTCGGCAAGCAGCCCCGCCGGTGCGCCCCGCAGCCGGGACCGGCTCAGCCCCTCAGACGCGCCAACTCGGCCACCATCTGCGGGACCACCTCGCCCACATCCCCGACGACGCCGAAGTCCGCCATCTCGAAGATCGGGGCCTCGGAGTCGTCGCAGACCGCCACGATGGCTTGCGCGCCCTGGATGCCGGAGGTGTGGTGCACGGCGCCGGAGACGCCCAGGCCGATGTACAGGCGCGGGGAGACGCTCACACCGGTCTGGCCCACCTGGGCGCTGCGCTCGATCCAGCCCTCATCGCAGGCCACGCGCGTGGCGCCGACGGCGGCGCCCAGCGGCTCGGCCAATGAGCGGACCAGGTCGAAATCGCCGTCGACCCCACGCCCACCGACCACGACGGTGCGGGCCTCGGTGAGCTCGGGCCCGGCCGCGGCGGCGGAGCGCTCCGACTCCACGAGCTCGACGGCCACGGACTCGGCCGCGGGGGCGACCTCGAGGACCTCGGGGGTGAGCTCGGCGATACCGTCGGCAACGGCCTCGTAGGCACCGGGCCTCACGGCGATCACGGGGGCGGGACCGCCAAGGGCGAGCTCGGAGGTGGTGGACCAGGAGCCGGATAGGACCAGCTTGGCACCGGTAAGGGCGTCGCCGCCCTCAGCCAGGCGCAGGTCGGCCAGGTCGCTGGAGGCGGCCGAGCCGAGCAGGACGGCGGCGCGCCCGGCGATCTCCTTGCCGCGGTAGTCACTGGTCACGAGCACGGCGGCGGCACCAGTGGCCTGCGCGCCGGCAGCCACGGCGTCTGCGGCGCATCCGGCCAGGGCGGGAACGGCGGCGGCCAGCAGCCGGGTCGCGCCCGCGGTGGCCAGGGCGGGACCGACGGCGCTGGCCGCGGCGGCGTCGCCGAGCACGAGGGCGATCGCCTGGGGGCCGAGCGACCTGGCCGCGGCGAGCAGCTCCAGAGCGGCACCTGTGGGATGGCCGGCGTCGTCGAGGTCGGCCAGGACGAGGATGGGGGTGTCAAGCGCGTGGGACATGCGGGATCTCCTTGGGTCTTATGGGCGGCGGGCGCGCACCAGACGTCTAACGGGCGGGCCTCGGATGAGCCCCAAACCAGTCTCAGACGAGCTTCAGACGAGTTTGGACTCGACGAGCCAGGCGGCGAGCTCTCGCCCGGCGTCCCCGGCGTCGGTGCGGATGACGCCGGCCTCGCGGGCCGGCCTCGCCTGGGCGGCCGCCACGCTGACAACCGGATCGCCCAGGCCCCCCAGCCCGAGATCGTCCAACGACAGCACGTCGACGGGCTTCTTCTTCGCCGCGCGCATGGCGGCGAAGTTCGGGTAGCGGGGCTCGTTGGCCTGGTCGGTCACGGAGACGAGGGCGGGCAACGGCGCACGCAGGGTCTCGCGCAGCGTGCCGGTGGTCCGCTGGATCGTCACGGCCCCGGCGGCGATCTCCAGCTCGGTGGCCAGGGTGAGCGCGGGCACGCCCATGGCCGCGGCGAGCGCCCCGGGGAGCATGGAGGTCATGCCGTCCAAGGAGGCCATGCCGGTGACGACGAGGTCGACGCCGCCGATGCGCCCGATGGCGGCCGCGAGCACTCGCGCGGTGGTGACGACGTCGGCCCCGGCGAGCTCGTCATCAGCGATGACGAGGCCGGAGTCGGCCCCCATCTGGAGGGCGCGGCGCACGCCGTCCTCGGAGTCCTCCGGGCCCATGGTCAGGGCGATCACCTCACCCCCGGCGTCCTCAGCGAGGGCGACGGCCGCCTCGACGGCGTTCTCATCGAGCTCGTTGATGACGTCCTCCTCACCGCGCACGAGGCGGCCCTCCTCGATGCGGCGCTCGGACTGCACGTCAGGAACGTGTTTGATGCAGACGACGATTTTCATGCGTCCAAGGTTGCCATAAAGCGGGGTGTGACCGCCCGCTCAGTCCAGTGATCCTTCTATCAGCTCTAGGCGCGACCCGGGCACTTGGTCCCGATCGGCGCGCACGCAACAATGGCGCCCATGTCCGAATCGGCCCAACTCGCCCCTGCGCCACTAGCGCCGGCACGCGCACTCGAGCGCACCCGCTTGGGCGCCACCCCCCGGGGAGATGGGACGGACTTCGTGGTCGTGGCCCCTCGCGCCTCAGCGGTGGACTTGTGCCTCGTCGAGGTCGACGACGCCGGGGTCGTCCTCTCCGAGCGCCGCATCGGCATGCACGGCCCGCAGCAGGGCGCCTGGGACGCGCATGTGCCCGACGTCGGCGCCGGGCAGCGCTACGGGTACCGGGTCCACGGGCTCTGGAACCCCTCCGAAGCGCTCCTGCACAACCCGCGCAAGATGCTCCTCGATCCCTACGCGCGCCTGATCAGCGGATCGACCACGCTCTCGCCGGAGATCTACGCCCACACGGTGGAGGACGACCTCTCCCCCGCCCTCATCCCCTTCGCCCCCTCTCAGTTGGACTCGCTGGGGAGCACGGCGCTGGGCGTGGTCACAGGCGAACCCCGTTTCCCCGTGGTCCCCGGCCCGCGCGTGCCCACCGAGCGCACGGTCATCTACGAGACCCATGTCAAGGGCATGACACTGGGGATGCCCGGCGTGCCCGAGCCCCTGCGCGGCACCTACGCCGGACTCGCCCACCCGGCGACCATCGAGTACTTGCGCGGCCTCGGGGTGACGACGATCGAGCTCCTGCCGATCCACGCGGCCTTCTCCGAGCCGTTCCTCCAGCAGCGGGGGCGGCGCAATTACTGGGGCTACTCGACGCTGTCGTTCTTCGCCCCCGAGCCGTCCTACGCGACGGCCGCCGCCCAGGCCGCCGGCCCCGAGGCGGTTCTCGATGAGTTGCGCGGCATGGTCTCGATCCTCCATGAGGCGGGCCTCGAGGTCATCATGGACGTGGTCTACAACCACACCTGCGAGGGCGGCATGGACGGGCCGTCGCTGTCCCTGCGGGGATTGGACAACCTGGAGTACTACCTGCACGCCCCGCACCGGCCGGCCGCCTACGGGGATGTCACCGGCACGGGCAACAGCATCGACTTCCGCTCCCCCCGGGCGGTCCAGCTGGTGCTGGACTCGCTGCGCTACTGGGCGACCGACGTCGGGGTCGACGGCTTCCGCTTCGACCTCGCGGTGACCCTGGGCCGCCACGGCGCCGAGTTCACCCCCCGCCACCCGCTCCTGGCGGCAATGGGCTCCGATCCCGTCCTCAAGCGGGTCAAGCTCATCTCCGAGCCCTGGGACGTGGGCCCGGGGGGCTGGCGCACCGGCGAGTTCCCGGAGCCCTTCAAGGACTGGAACGACCGCTACCGCGGCGCGGTGCGCTCCTTCTGGCTGGCCGATGCCTCGGAGCTGTCCAAGGGGCGCCACGGCTCGGACCTGAGGGACCTGGCCACGCGCCTGTCCGGCTCGGTGGACCTGTTCGGCCACGGGGAGTACCCGGGTGGCCGGGGCCCGCTGGCGAGCGTCAACTTCATCACCGCCCATGACGGTTTCACGCTGAGGGACCTGACCTGCTTCGACCACAAGCAGAACCTGGCCAACGGCGAGGACAACCGCGATGGCACGGATGACAACCGCTCCTGGAACCACGGCTGGGAGGGGCCCGTGGCCGAGGGAATGGATGGCGGGCCGATCGAGGTCCTGCGGCGCCGATCCGCGCGCAACCTGCTGGGCACGCTGCTCATCAGCGCGGGCACCCCGATGATCCTGGGCGGGGACGAGATGGGCCGCACCCAGGGCGGCAACAACAACTCCTACTGCCAGGACTCCGAAATCTCCTGGTACGACTGGGATCTGGAGATCTGGCAGCGCGATCTCATCTCCATCACGCGCTTCCTCGTCCGCCTGCGCGACACGCACCCGGTGCTGCGCCCGGATCGCTTCGCCGTCGGAGCGCCCGCCCTCATCGACGGCGAGCCGGACACGATCCCGGACCTGTCCTGGTTCAGGGCCGACGGCGAGCACATGAGCCACTGGGACTGGCACGACCCGGGCTGCCGGACCGTGCAGATGCTCCGCTCGGGCGCCCCTTGGGGCGACGACGACCTCCTCGTCGTCATCAACGGCACCCTGGAGGAGCAGGAGGTCGTCCTGCCGGAGGCCCACGGCCGCGACTGGCATCTCGTGTGGGACTCCACATGGGCGGTCCCCCGCCCGTGCACCTCGGCGTTCGCGCTGGCCCGCCGGGCACGGCGGGCCCCGGCGCCCGTGCCGGTCTCCACCGTCGGGAGCGCCCAGGGCCCTGTCTGCCGGCAGGACCGCCCCGGGGACACCACGACGATGGAAGTACTCTCCATGCGCATCTACCTCTCCGGCGAGCCTCTCGCCCAGGAGCCGGAGCGCTCCCGCTAGCCGGTCCCCCTCCAGAACCTCCCGCCGGAGCGGTGAGGAGCCGCTCGCGGTTTTCGCCGTCGTCACTCCCCTGTCCGACGGCGGCTGTCTCTCCGTGCACACCCACACCCCGCCGTCGCCCTCGCAGCGCCCGCTCCCCTGAGCTCGGGCGGGCCCGGCGGGCAGGGGCGCGACGTCCTGCGAGGCCCCTCGCCTAGGATGTGCGCCATGACGTCCTCCCCCGCATCCGACACCGCCTCGGCCGCCCAGGCCCCCTCTGCCGCCGAGGAGGCCCTGGCCGGCGCCGTCGACGACGCCTCGCTCGCCCGCTCCATCGCGCGCAGCCGCGAGATCGAGGCGGACATGCCCCTCAACCCCGGCCGCTACCGGATGCTCACCGGCGTGCGCCCCACCGGCAACATGCATCTGGGTCACTACTTCGGGACGATGCGGAGCTGGGCGCCGATTCAGGACATGGGCATCGACACCTGGATCCTCGTGGCCGACTACCAGGTCATCACCGACCGCGACGGCGTGGGCCCCATCCGCGAGCGCGTCCTGTCGCTCACGGCGGACGCGCTGAGCGTGGGGGTGGACCCGGAGCGCTCGACGATCTTCGCCCACTCGGCGGTGCCCGCCGCCAACCAGCTCATGCTCCCCTTCCTGTCCCTGGTCACCGAGTCCGAGCTGCACCGCAATCCCACGGTCAAGGCCGAGCTGGAGGCCACGGCCGGGCGCGCCATGAGCGGCCTGCTGCTGACCTACCCGGTCCACCAGGCGGCGGACATCCTGTTCTGCCAGGCGAATCTCGTGCCCGTGGGCAAGGATCAGCTGCCCCACCTGGAGCAGGCGCGCCTCATCGCCCAGCGCTTCGACAAGCGCTACGGCCGGGCGGAGAAGTCCCGCCCGGTGTTCCGCCGCCCCGAGGCGCTGCTCGGCGAGGCCCCGCTGCTGCTGGGACTGGACGGGGAGAAGATGAGCAAGTCGCGGGGCAACACGATCGAGCTGCGCATGAGCGCCGATGAGACCGCCAAGGCCCTGAGGAAGGCCAAGACGGACTCCGACCGCGTCATCACCTATGACCCCGCGGGCCGCCCGGAGGTGTCCAACCTGCTCATGCTCGCCTCCCTGTGCGGGGCGGGCGCCCCGGAGGAGATCGCCGAGCGCATCGGCGATGGCGGCGCGGGCGCCCTCAAGCGGCTCACCACCGAGGCGGTCAACGAGTACTTCGCGCCGATCCGCGCGCGCCGCCAGGAGCTGGTCGCCGACGAGGACCACCTCCTGGCGGTCCTGGCCTCGGGCAACGCACGGGCCAACGAGGTCGCGGACGAGACCCTGCGGGCGGTGCGCGCCGCCATGCGCATGGACTACTGACGCGGCTGGGGAGGCCCGGAGCCCGCCTGCCCGCGATCGTCGAGGGGCGCGCCCGGAGCTCCTCCGTTCGGGGTGCCGGATGCGCGCCGGGCCCGTAGTCTTGTCCTGTGATCCGACACACCACCGCCCCGCGTCCTGCCCGCCCCCTCGTCGGCCGGATCCCGGTCACCGAGGTCTTCCCCGTGGTCGAGGATGGCCACTGGCCCGCCAAGGCGGTGCCCGGTGAGGTCATTCCCATCCGAGCGACCGTCTTCCGGGAGGGGCATGACCGCTTCGCGGCGACCGCCGTGCTCATCCGTCCCGACGGCACCGACGGGCCCAGCGCCCGGATGCGGCTCATCGCCCCCGGCCTGGACCGCTACGAGGCCCGCCTGGCCCCGGACGCCCCGGGCGACTGGTCCTTCCGCGTCGAGGGATGGTCGGATCCCTACGCCACCTGGGCGCATGACGCCGGGGTCAAGGTGCCTGCGGGCGTCGACGTCGAGCTCATGCTCGAGGAGGGCGCGCGCCTCATGGAGCGCGCCCAGACGGTGCCCGGTCGGGGCCAGGCCGACGCCGCCGTGCTGGGAGCCGCCGCGGCCGTCCTGCGCGATACCTCCCGCTCGGCCGTCGAGCGCCTGGAGGCGGGGCTGGCCGACGCCGTCGTCGGCGTCCTCGACCGCCTGCCGCTGCGGGACCTCGTCTCCCCCTCACGCGCCTACCCCCTGCAGGTGGACCGCGCCCGCGCCCTGGCCGGCTCCTGGTACGAGATCTTCCCCAGGTCGCTGGGCGCCTACTGCGACGAGCACGGCCACTGGCACTCCGGCACGCTGCGCACCGCCGCCGAGAACCTGGACCGCATCGCGGCGATGGGCTTCGACGTCCTCTACCTCACCCCCATCTCCCCGATCGGCACCACCAACCGCAAGGGCCGCAACAACACCCTCAATGCGCGGCCGGGCGACCCGGGCTCGCCCTATGGCATCGGCTCGGCCGACGGCGGGCATGACGCCATCCACCCGGACCTGGGCACCTTCGAGGACTTCGATGCCTTCGTGGCCCGCTCCCGCGAGCTCGGCATGGAGGTGGCCCTGGACCTTGCTCTCCAGTGCTCCCCGGACCACCCGTGGGTGGCCGAGCACCCCGAGTGGTTCACGGTCCTGGCCGACGGCTCCATCGCCTACGCGGAGAACCCGCCCAAGAAGTACCAGGACATCTACCCCCTCAACTTCGACAATGACCCCGAGGGCATTTACGACGCCATCAAGGGGGTCGTCGACACCTGGATCGCCCACGGCGTGACGATCTTCCGCGTGGACAACCCCCACACCAAGCCCCTGGACTTCTGGCAGCGCCTCATCAGCGAGGTGCGCGAGACCCACCCCGAGGTTCTCTTCCTCGCCGAGGCCTTCACCCGCCCGGCGATGATGCGCACCCTGGGCAAGATCGGCTTCCACCAGTCCTACACGTACTTCGCGTGGCGCAACACCCGCGAGGAGCTGACCGACTACCTCGTGGAGCTGTCCCAGGAGACCGCGCACGTGCTGCGCCCGGCCTTCTGGCCCACGACGCACGACATCCTCACCCCGTTCATGACCCACGGGGGCGTGCCCGCCTTCAAGCTGCGCGCCGTGCTCGCCGCCACTCTGTCCCCCACCTGGGGCATCTACTCGGGCTACGAGCTGGCCGAATCCGTTCCGCGCCCCGGCTACGAGGAACAGATCGACAACGAGAAGTACGAGTACAAACCGCGCGACTTCGCCGCAGCCCGCGGCAACGGCATCGAGGATCTCCTCACCCGGCTCAACGCGATCCGCGCCTCCCACCCCGCGCTCGGCCAGTTGCGGGACATCTGGTTCCACGACACCGGCAACGACCAGATCATCGCCTACTCCAAGCGGGCGCGCCTCGCACAGGCCCCGGCGGAGCCCGAGGGCGCGCAGGGCGAGGATGACGTCGTGCTCACCGTGGTCAACCTCGACCCGCACAACGCGCAGGTCGGCCAGTTGAGCCTCAACCTGGTCCAGCTGGGGCTGCCCGAGGACGCCGACGGCTCGCGGCCCTGCCTGGCGGTCACCGATGAGCTCACCGGGCAGGACTACGAGTGGTCCGACTCGAACTACATCCGCCTCGACCCGCACTCGGGCCAGGTCGCGCACGTCATGCGGGTGCGAGCCCTGTGAGCGCTCCCAGCCCCCTGCCCCCCGAGGCACTGCCCGTCGGCGCGAGCACGCGCCCCCTGGCGACCATGGAGCCCCCGGCGAGCACCGGCCCGACCCCGATGACGGCACCCGTGCCCGCCCCTGGGGCCGCGCCGATGACAGTGGTCCCGCCCGTTCCGGGCGTGCCGGTGCTGCCCGAGCAGCCGCGCCCCGGCCTGGACGCCGACCCCGACTGGTTCCGCACAGCAGTGTTCTACGAGGCCCTCCTGCGCTCCTTCGCGGATTCCGACGGCGACGGCGTCGGGGACATCCCCGGCCTCATCACCCGACTGGACTACTTGGCATGGCTGGGCGTGGACTGCATCTGGATCCCGCCCTTCTACCCCTCCCCCATGCGCGACGGCGGCTACGACATCTCCGACTACACCGCCATCGACCCGCGCTACGGCACCATGGAGGACTTCCGCGAGCTGGTCCACCAGGCGCACCAGCGCGGTATGAGGATCGTCATCGACATGGTCCTCAACCACACCTCGGACGCCCACCCCTGGTTCCAGGCCTCCAGGAGCGATCCCGAGGGGCCCTACGGGGACTTCTACGTGTGGCGCGACGACGACTCCGGGTACCCGGACACGCGCATCATCTTCGTGGACACGGAGGAGTCGAACTGGGCCTACGACGTCGAGCGCGGCCAGTTCTACTGGCACCGCTTCTTCTCCCACCAGCCCGACCTCAACTACGACAACCCCGCCGTGGTGGAGGCCGTGCACGACGTCGTGCGCTTCTGGGCCCGCACAGGAGTGGACGGGTTCCGCCTCGACGCGATCCCCTATCTCGCCGAGGCCGAGGGCACCAACTGCGAGAACCTCCCCGCCACGCACTCGATCATCGCGGGCATCCGGGCGATGCTCGACCGCGAGTTCCCCGGAACCATCACCATCGCCGAGGCCAACCAGTGGCCCCACGAAGTCGTGGAGTACTTCGGCACCGCCGAGGCCCCCGAGTGCACCATGTGCTTCCACTTCCCCGTGATGCCGCGCATCTACTACGCCCTGCGCGCAGGCTCGGCCGAGGCGATCCGCTGGGTGCTCGAGCGCACCCCTGACATCCCCTCCCACGGCCAGTGGGGCACCTTCCTGCGCAACCACGACGAGCTCACCCTCGAGATGGTCACCGAGGAGGAGCGCGCACGCATGTACGCCTGGTACGCGCCCGAGGAGCGGATGCGCGCCAACATCGGCATCCGGCGCCGCCTGTCCCCCCTCCTGGACGCCTCCCGCGCGGAGACCGAGCTCGCCCTGGCCCTCCTGCTGAGCCTGCCGGGCAGCCCCTGCCTCTACTACGGCGACGAGATCGGCATGGGGGAGAACATCTGGCTGGAGGACCGCGACGCCGTGCGCACCCCCATGCAGTGGGACGACTCCCCCAACATGGGCTTCTCCGCGGTGGTGGACCCCGGCGCCCTCACCCTCCCGGTGATCCAGACGCCCGGCTACGCGCACCTGACCGTG
Organism: Actinomyces gaoshouyii; assembly: GCF_002072175.1. Taxonomy (GTDB): domain Bacteria; phylum Actinomycetota; class Actinomycetes; order Actinomycetales; family Actinomycetaceae; genus Actinomyces; species Actinomyces gaoshouyii. Next base: position 43,662 of record NZ_MVIV01000001.1, read on the forward strand.
TCCACCGAGATGGGCAGGCCCGACTCCCTCCTCCACTTCACCCGGCGCATCCTGCACCTGCGCCGTGCCCACCCGGTGCTGGGCCGCGGCAGCTTCGCCCTGCGAGAGGCCTCCGACCCCGCGGTCCTGGCGCACACACGCGGCCAGGACGGAGCGCCGGGCGACGAGGACGGCGCCATCCTCATCTGCGTGGCCAACCTGGCCGCCGCCCCACGGGCGGTGAGCATCAGCGTCCCCGAGCTCGCCGGCCGGGGCACGCGGGACATCTTCGGCGGGACCCCCTTCCCGCCCATTGGGGCCGATGGCGCCCTGCGCCTGACTCTCGGCGGCCTGGGCTACTACTGGCTCGAGGTCCTGCCCCGCCAGGGCGACCGCGAGGGCGGCGGGGGTCGCGACGACCGCGGCGATCATGAGGATGGAAAGGGCGCCGACCCGAGGCCGGGACACGGCAATGGAACAGGAGAATCGCGATGAGCGATGCCCGCCCCGCGCAGTGGCCCTCGGATGACGACCTCCTGGGGGCGCTGCTGCCCTGGATGCTGGCGCGCCGCTGGTTCCCCCTCAAGGGCGGCGCCACGCCGTCGGTGCTGCGGCTGGCCCACAGCGTCGATCTGGCGCCCGGCGCGCGCGACCTCATCATCGCCGCGCCGCGAGGCGATGCCGGCGGCCGTTCCGCCGAGGTGCTCATCCATGTGCCACTCGTGCTGGGCGAGCCCGAGGATCTGGCGCGCTGCACCGTCAACGGCGGCGCCCCCGGGGCCGCGGGCCTGCTCATGACCGATTCCCAGGGCCGCGAGCTGGCTCTCATCGATGGCGCCCACCACCCCGCCTTCTGGCGGGCCTGGGCCGAGGCCGCCGCAGCGGCGGGGACCGTGCTCGACTCCGAGGGCGCCGCCGCGATCGCCCAGCGCGCCGAGCGGCTGCGCGTGACCACCGGCGAGCAGTCGAACACGAGCGTCATCATGCCCGCGCCCGCCTCCCCCGAGCAGGCGGGTGGTGCGGAGGACGCCTCCACCGGCGACCTCATCGTCAAGCTCTTCCGCGTGCTCGCCCCCGGCCGCAACCCGGACGTGGAGGTCCCCGTGGCCCTCGCGCGCGACGGCTGGGACCGCGTGCGCATGCCCGTGGCCTGGTCCGTCGTCGCGGCTCCCGGGCCTGACACGGCGGGCGCCCCCTCGATGGACACGGCCGTGGCCTGCGCCTTCATCCCCAGGGCCGACGACGGCTTCGAGCTGTTCTGCTCGCTGGCCGCCGACGACGGCTCCGGGCCCGCCCGCGAGCGCGCCCTGGCCCTGGCGGCGGACCTGGGGGCGACCACCGCGCAGATGCACGCCCATCTGCGCGCTTCATTGGGCGAGGTGCCCCCGCAGGCGCCGGAGGCGCTGGCCCGCACTCTGCGCGAGCGGGCCGACTGGGCCATGCGGGAGGTCCCGGCCCTGACCGAGGAGGTCCCCGGTCTGGGCGCCGCCGTCGACGCCCTCCTGGCCGAGTTGGCCTCCCTGCCCGTTCTCGAGCCCGCCTGCCGGGTCCACGGCGACTACCACCTGGGCCAGGTGCTCCATGAGATCGGCGGCGCTGAGCGCTGGTACGTCCTGGATTTCGAGGGGGAGCCGCTGCGCCCCCTGGCCGAGCGCTCCCGCCCTGACCAGCCGGCGCGGGACGTGGCCGGGATGCTGCGCTCCTTCGACTACGCCTGGGCGGTCGGCGGGGCGAGCGGCACCGCCGGCGCGCGGGGTTCCAGCGGTGATGGCGGCACCGCCGGCAGTGACTGGCTCGCGGCCGTCCGCGCGGCCTTCCTGAACGGCTACCGCGCCGAGAGCGCCGTCGTGCCCGGGGATGGGGCCGGCGCGGAGGAGGACCGGCGGCAGTCCGTCCTCCTGGCCGCCCTCGAACTCGACAAAGCTCTGTACGAGGCCGTGTACGAGGCCCGCAACCGCCCGGACTGGATGGCGATCCCGCTGCGGGGCCTGGCCGGCATCGTCGCTGCTCGCAGCGCTGATGAAAGCGCCTCCCGCAGCCCGGCGGGAGCCTGATCACCCCCATCCGCCTCCCCGCTCCCTCATCCGACGCAACCAGGGTCCGCATTTCCTCGCATCAGCCCGCCCCACCATGGAAGAATCACGATCATGACCGATGCCACACCCTCAGGGTCCCCCTCGCAGTCCCCCATCCCCAATGCCGAGACCGGCTCCCCCTCCCCTGTTGAGGTCGAGCCCTGGATCCTCGCGGATGTCGCCTACGCGCGCTACCACAACCCGCATGAGGTCCTCGGCGCCCACGTCGGCGCCGACGGCATCACCGTGCGCACCGTGCGCCACCTCGCCGACTCCGTCTCCGTGGTCACCTCCGCGGGCGAGTTCCCCGCAACACACGAGCAGGATGGAGTCTGGGTCGCCGTCGTCCCCGGGGACTCGGTCCCGGACTACCGCATCGACGTCACCTACGGCGAGGAGACCTCCCGGGTCGACGACCCGTACCGCTTCCTGCCCACCCTGGGCGAGATGGATACCTACCTCATCTCCGAGGGCCGTCATGAGGAGCTGTGGGAGGTGCTCGGCGCCCATATCAAGCACTACGAGGGCCCCATGGGCGGCGTCGACGGCACCGCCTTCGCCGTATGGGCCCCCAATGCGCGGGCCGTGCGCGTCGTCGGTGACTTCAACTACTGGGACGGCACCGCCTCGGCCATGCGCTCACTGGGGTCCTCCGGCGTGTGGGAGCTGTTCATCCCGGGCGTCGGGGTGGGAGCGCGCTACAAGTTCGAGATCTGCTTCGCCGACGGCTCCTGGCATCAGAAGGCGGACCCGATGGCCCGCGCCACCGAGGTCCCCCCGGCCACCGCCTCCGTGGTCACCACCGCCGTCCACGAATGGGGCGACGAGGAGTGGATGGAGCGCCGCCGCACCGCCGACCCGCACTCGGGACCCATGAGCATCTACGAAGTCCATATCGGCTCGTGGCGCCAGGGCCTGGGCTACCGGGGCCTGGCCGACCAGCTCGTCGCCTACGTCAAGGAAGCCGGCTTCACCCACGTGGAGTTCATGCCCGTGGCCGAGCACCCCTTCGGCGGCTCCTGGGGATACCAGGTCTCCGGCTACTACGCGCCCACCGCGCGCTTCGGCACCCCCGACGACTTCCGCTACCTCGTCGACGCGCTTCACCAGGCCGGCATCGGCGTCATCCTCGACTGGGTGCCGGCGCACTTCCCCAAGGACGAGTGGGCCCTGGCCCACTTCGATGGCACAGCCCTGTACGAGGACCCGGACCCCCGCCGCGGCGAGCACCCCGACTGGGGAACCTACGTGTTCAACTTCGGGCGCAACGAGGTCCGCAACTTCCTCGTGGCCAACGCCCTGTACTGGCTCAGCGAGTTCCACGTGGACGGGCTGCGCGTGGACGCTGTCGCCTCCATGCTCTACCTGGACTACTCGCGCCAGGACGGCCAGTGGGCCCCCAACCAGTTCGGCGGGCGGGAGAACCTGGAAGCCATCAGCTTCCTCCAGGAGGCCACCGCCACCGCCTACCGGAAGAATCCCGGCATCATCATGGCGGCCGAGGAATCCACCGCCTGGCCGGGCGTCACCGCCCCCACGAACCACGGCGGCCTGGGCTTCGGGCTCAAGTGGAACATGGGCTGGATGAACGACACCCTGCACTACCTGCAGGAGCTGCCGATCAACCGTCGCTACCACCACGGCGAGCTGACCTTCTCCCTCGTCTACGCCTTCTCCGAGCAGTTCATCCTGCCGCTGAGCCATGACGAGGTCGTCCATGGCAAGGGGTCGCTGCTCTCCCGAATGCCCGGCGACGCCTGGCAGGAGCTCGCAGGCCTGCGGGCCCTGTACGCCTACCAGTGGTCGCACCCCGGCAAGCAACTGCTGTTCATGGGCCAGGAGATCGGCCAGGGCGCCGAGTGGAACGCGGACAACTCCCTGGACTGGTGGCTTCTGGACGACCCGGGCCACGCCGGCCTGCTGCGCCTGGTGACCGACCTCAACCACTTCTACACCTCCTCCCCGGCCATGTGGGCCGATGACTTCTCCCACCGCGGCTTCGAGTGGATTGAGGCCGGCGACGGCGATCACAACGTCATCTCCTACCTGCGCAAGGGCACTGGCCCCGACGGAGCCAGCGATCTGGTGGTCTGCATCGTCAACTTCGCCGGCACCCCGCACGAGGGCTACCGGGTGGGCCTGCCCTTCGCCGGAGGCTGGGACGAGATCATCAACACCGACTCCGAGATCTATGGCGGATCCGGAGTGGGCAACCTCGGCCATGTCGAGGCCGAGGAGCTGCCGTGGAACGGCCGCCCAGCCTCAGTGCGCCTGCGGATCCCCCCGATGGGGGCCGTCTTCCTGCGCCCGGCCCGCGGCTGAGCGAGTCGCGCCCATCGTCAGAGGCCCCCGGGAGGGGATCATGCGGCGCCGCGCCAGGGGCGGGCCCATGCGGGCCCGCCCCTGGCGCGGCGGCCGCGATGATCAGGCCGATCGTATGGCCTCCCGGCCCCGGGAACTCCGTAGCCCCCTGGTACGGGACACGGCTGCGTGTACGATCTGAGCGAGTTCTGCAACCAACTTGCAGCCATCCCAATTCATGTCCGACAAGGGAAGAACTATGACGAAGAACCTGATGGCGACGGTTCCCTCTCAAATCCGCGCCGTCTCCGGTCATCCGGCTGACGCCTCCACCCCGATGGAGGTCTGGCAGGGCCTGTCCGCCGCCGTCGTCGACGCCATCGCGGACGACTGGTACGCCACCACCCGCGCCTACCGGGCGGGGCGGATGGAGCACTACTTCTCCGCGGAGTTCCTCATGGGGCGGGCGCTGCTCAACAACCTGACCAACCTCGGGCTGGTCGACGAGGCCCGCGAGGCCGTCGGCGCCTTCGGCCAGGACCTGTCCGAGATCCTCGAGCAGGAGCCCGACGCCGCGCTGGGCAACGGGGGCCTGGGCCGCCTGGCCGCCTGCTTCCTCGACTCCTGCGCCACCCTCGACCTGCCCGTGGCCGGCTACGGCATCCTCTACCGCTACGGCTTGTTCAAGCAGCTCTTCTCCGACGGCTTCCAGACCGAGCACCCCGACCCGTGGATGGAGGAGGGCTACCCCTTCATCATCCGCCGCGAGGAGTGCGCCCGCATCGTGCGCTACAACGATCTCACCGTGCGCGCCGTGCCCTACGACATGCCGATCACCGGTTACGGCACGAGGAACGTGGGCACCCTGCGCCTGTGGAGGGCCGAGTCGATCGAGGAGTTCGACTATGAGGCCTTCAACTCCCAGCGCTTCACCGACGCGATCGTCGAGCGCGAGCGCACCGCGGACATCTCCCGCGTCCTCTATCCCAATGACACCACCTACGAGGGCAAGGTGCTGCGGGTGCGCCAGCAGTACTTCTTCTGCTCGGCCTCCCTGCAGGAGATCGTCGACAACTACGTCGCCCACCATGGCGCGGACCTGTCCGGCTTCGCCGAGTTCAACTCCATTCAGCTCAACGACACCCACCCGGTGCTCGCCATCCCCGAACTCATGCGCATCCTGCTCGATGAGCACCACCTGGGCTGGGAGGAGGCCTGGGAGGTCGTCTCGACGACCTTCGCCTACACCAACCACACGGTGCTCGCTGAGGCCCTGGAGACCTGGGAGATCTCCATCTTCGAGAAGCTCTTCCCTCGCATCATGGAGATCGTGCGCGAGATCGACCGCCGCTTCCGCTCCGACCTCGCCACCCGCGGCATCGACCCGGCGACCATCGACTACATCGCCCCGATCTCCGGTGGCCGCATCCACATGGCCTGGATCGCCTGCTACGCCTCCTACTCCATCAACGGCGTCGCCGCCCTGCACACCGAGATCCTCAAGCGCGACACCCTCAAGGAGTGGTACGCGATCTGGCCCGAGCGCTTCAACAACAAGACCAACGGCGTCACCCCGCGCCGTTGGCTGCGCCAGTGCAACCCGCGCCTATCCGCTCTCCTGGACGAGGTCACCGGCTCGGACGCCTGGGTCCGCGACCTGTCGGCCCTGCAGGACTTCGACGGCGCCGCCACCGATGCCGTCCTCGACCGTCTGGCCGAGGTCAAGCGCGCCAACAAGGCCGACTTCGCCGACTGGATCAAGGCGCGCGAGGGCATCGAGATCGACCCCGACGCGATCTTCGACGTGCAGATCAAGCGCCTGCACGAGTACAAGCGCCAGCTGCTCAACGCCTTCTACATCCTCGACCTGTACTTCCGGATGAAGGAGGACCCCACGCTCGCGGTCCCTCCGCGCGTCTTCATCTTCGGAGCGAAGGCCGCCCCCGGATACATCCGCGCCAAGGGCATCATCAAGCTCATCAACACCATCGGCGAGCTCATCAACAACGACCCGGTGGTCTCCAAGACCCTCAAGGTCGTGTTCGTCCACAACTACAACGTCTCCCCCGCCGAGCACATCATCCCGGCCGCCGACGTCTCCGAGCAGATCTCGATGGCCGGCAAGGAGGCCTCGGGCACGTCCAACATGAAGTTCATGATGAACGGCGCCCTCACCCTGGGCACGCTCGACGGAGCGAACGTGGAGATCCTCGACGCCGTCGGCCCCCAGAACGCCTACATCTTCGGCGCCACCGAGGACGAGCTGCCCGCGCTGCGCGAGAGCTACGACCCGGCTTGGCACTACGAGAACGTCCCGGGCCTCAAGCGGGTCCTCGACGCCCTCATCGACGGCACCCTGGATGACAACGGCTCCGGCTGGTTCGCGGACCTGCGCCGCTCGATCTTCGAGGCCACCTACGAGCCGGCCGACGTCTACTACGTCCTGGGCGACTTCGCGGCCTACCGCGAGGCCAAGGACCGCATGGCCGCCGACTACGCCGACCAGCGCGCCTGGCAGCGCCGCGCCTGGATCAACATCACCCGCTCAGGCCGCTTCTCCTCGGACCGCACCATCAGCGACTACGCGAAGGTCTGGGGCATCAGCCCCACGCCCATCGCCTGAGGCCGAGCGCGGGAGGCCCGCCACCCCGAGGGGCGCCTGAGGGGCGGCGGGCCTCCCGCTGCATACCGGCGGACAGTCGAGTCCGTGTCAGTAGAGAATCGTCGCGAGGCGTCGGCGGGCGACCTGGACCTCGGGGGCACTGGCACCGATGATCTCGAAGAGCTCCAGGAGACGCAGGCGAGCGGTCTCGCGCTCATCGCCGCCGTGACGGGCGACGGCGTCGAGCGCCCGGGCGAGGCAGTCCTCGGCATCCCCCACGGCGAGCGCAGCGTCGGCCCCCGCCAGAGCGGCGTCGAGATCCTCCGGGGCGGCGTCGGCGGCGGCGAGCAGCGCGGCGGGGTCCTGGCCGTCCATGCGCGCGAGCATCCGAATCTGAGCGCGGGCGGTCTTGAGGTCGGCGTCGGCGGGGCTGTTGGCGATGGCGTGGTCGTAGACGGCCTCGGCGCTGGCCCAGTCCCCCTTCTCGATGGCCTCGCGGGCCTGGCGCTCGACCTCGGTCTCCACGGGCCCCTCGGGATCGTCCTCGGCCGAGGCGCCCGGCGCGAGGCGTCCCGTCACGCCGTTGGCGGCGGCGACCTGGAGGAGCTGGTCGAGCAGAGCGCGGGTCTGCTCCTCACCGGCGGCTCCCTGGGCCAGGGGCACGGGCTGGCCGGCGAGGAGGGCGACGCAGGCGGGGATCGCCTGCACTCCGAGGGCCTGGGCGGCCTCCGGCGCCGCGTCGACGTCGAGGCGGGCGAGCTCGAAGCGGCCCGCGTACTCTTCGGCCAGGCGGCCCAGCATCGTCACGGCCTGGGCGGCGGCCTCGCTGCGAGGGCTGTGGCAGATGATGACGACGGGAACCTGCGAGGAGATCGCCACGATATCGCCCAGGGTCTGGGCGTCGATGTCGACGATCAGGGGGGCGGGAATGCCCCCGGCCTGATCGCTTGACGGGGCCTGCGCCGCAGCGGAGGCGCCCGGCTCGGGACTCGCAGTGGGGCGCGGGGCGAGGGAGGACAGATCAACGGCGCCGAACATGCTCATAGGCGGCCTTCCTGAATCGGGCCCGCTGTTCGCGGGCAGGTACTGGTCAATGGGCGTGCCCGGGGCGGCGCCATGCGCGCGCCCCGGGCATCGGGATGGGGGTCAGGCGGGAGCCGTTGAATCATCCCTGGTCACGGACGCGAGGACCACGGATCCGCCCAGCGCGGCGGGAGCCTCCGAGCTCCCCTCGGCGGGGATCGAGAAGGCGATCATCGCGTCGTAGGTAGCAGTGACAGTGCCGCGGACCGCGTCATCGCCTCCCAGCATCTTGCCGAGCGTCGGCCCGGCCTGGAAGCCGGCGTCCTTGACGGTGCGCTTGAACTGCGTGGTGTAGCCGAGGGTGGTCATGACGATGGCCCCGCCGTCGGCGGTCCGCAGGCCGCGGAAGCCATCGGTGCCCGCCGTCGCCGTGACCGTGACCGTGCCCGCGGCGGAGACCTGGTCGTTGATGGACCGATCCGTAGCGACCTGCGCGCGGATGCGGTCCTGGTCATTGACGAATGTGGTCGCGTTGGCGCCCGAGGGGTTGTTGAGGGCATCGACGTAGGCGGCCAGGACGTCGGCGGGGGTGAAGACGAGCCCGGTGGAGTCCGCGACGATGGCCTCCGTCCCGGCTGCGGCGGTCGGGGTCCCGGGCACGCGCGCGCCGGGGAAGAGCTGCCCCCAGGCCCACAGCTCGAAGTTGTCCCTGGCGTCCTCCTGCGACAGCACGATGATCCAGGGCGCCTTGGCCGCCTCGGGCTGCTGGGACACGACGACGGCGGTGCGCGGGAAGCCCTCGGCCAGGCCGGCGGCGCCAGCCGCGGAGTCAAGGACGATCTGGCTGATTCGCGTGTCGTCCCCCAGGGCCGAGGCCAGGGCGTACTGCTCCACGCGGCCACGGGCGGCGGGCCCCATCAGGTAGCCGTTGAGGGAGTCGGCGGTGCGGGCAGTGTCCGCCTGGACCAGGCCCGCCTTGATGCGCTCCAGGATGGAGGTCAGGCGCTCGGAGTCGAGCGCCGAATAGGCCTTGGGCGTGCCCGTGGCGGCCACGGGCGTGGTGGTGACTTCCTGCCCGCAGGCGGCGAGCGTCGCGGCGACGGCCGAGGCGGTCACGCCCCCGAGGAAGGAACGGCGCGTGGTCATCAGATGGTCTCCTTGTCGTCCCGGGCACCACCGGCGCCCTGGCCGTCCGTGCTCCTGCCGAGTCCGAGCTCGCCCAGGTCCTCCGTGGAGGGACCCGATGAGCCGGCCCTGTAAGCGGGCAGATCAACAGGCGGGGACGCGGGCAGTGCTTCCGAGGCGCTCGAGCCCCGCGGGTCGTCCACCTGGAAGTAGGGCGCGGAGCCCGGGATCATCGAGGGCGCCGGGCGCAGCGCCTGGGCGCCATCGCCCTCACGGGAGGCGGTTCCGAAGTAATCCACGGGCTCGGCGAGGCCGGCTCCCGATCCCCGATCGCCTTCGCGCGCGCCGTCGTAGGGCCGCAGGGCAGGGGCCTGGTCATCACCGGTGGCCGTTGGGGCGGGGTCGAGCGGGCGCAGGGATGCCGTCGTGCTCTCCCAGGGGCGGTCGGCGGGACTATCCCACGAGCCCTCGCTGGAACTCTCCCATGAGCGCTCGGGGACGCCCTCCCAGGGGCGGTCATACGCCGTCATCCCATCGCCCTGGTCCGGGCGCGAGTCGCCCCGGCCCGCCCCATCGAGGGCGCCCGCCGCGCCGCTGCTGGGGGGCGTCGAGGCGGACATGCCGGCGTAGGGATCGTATGAGGTCGCGCCGATGCTCGTATCCGCGCTCGCCGCCCCGGCGCCCTGAGCGGTGAGGGCCTCGGAGGACGAGGGGATCGAGGGGACCTCAACGCCACCGACGTAGACGCGGCCGGTGCGCGGGTCCACCCATTCCTCGCCCTGTCGCTCGGCGCGCTCCTTGTCCCGCTTCTCCCGGCGGGTCAACGGGCGGTCCGGGTCCTCGATGCTGGGCACCGCGGCGGTCGACACGCCATCGGCGGCATCGAGGCGGGCCTGCCGCTCGGCCGCGCGGTTGCGGCGCTCAGCCTCCGCCCGGCGGTTCTGGAAGTCGAGAAGCAGGCCGAACACCCCGATGAGGATGAGCAGGCCGCCCAGGATCAGGCTGGGCATGAACCACCACGTGGACACCGTCCGCTCCCACGACAGGGACACCGACGGCGCGGGACCCGAGCCGTCCGTGGCAACGAGCGCGACCATGTCCGAGGAGCTGACGTTGACGACGGCCGATACCGAGCCCGTGCCGTCGGCCTTGTTGCTCCACAGGTCCGAGGATGTGGGGTCGGCATTGGAGGGCGTCGCCGCGGAGCAGGCCCCCGAGGAGTCGCAGGCCTCCGTCACGGGCGAGGCCTGGAGGGTCTTCTCATCCGTGAGGCCGGTGACCGAGAGGTACGGGTCCTGGGCGAGCCAGGCCTTGGCGTCCGCCTCGTGGCCGACGGCGATGACGACAGGCGAGGCGCCGTCGGCGGCGGTGGCCTTGATTGTCACCGATGAGTCGACCAGGTTGAGCACACCGGGAGCGGTGACGACGTAGTTCTGCTCGGGCGACGCGGGAAGGGTGGCTTCGATGGTCGAACTGGGACGCCACACTGTGGCGAAGCAGACGGCCAGAGCGATGACGATCAGGCCGGCAGCGGCGACGATCGCGCTCAAGAGTCGTCGATTCACGACGCTGAACTCCTCGGACTCGGCTTTTGGTCCCCCGCGTCCCGGGCGTGACGCCGGGCGGAACGGGGCATTGATGCCCAGAATCCCATGCCGGCGCACCGGATTCCCACCATCCTGGGGAACATCACACAACGCTGCGCCCTGAGCGGACGACCATCGGAAACCCTGGGAGTGATCTGAGAGCAATCGCAGAGTAATCTGGAAACCCTAAGGGATTCCGAGGTCGCGACCGAGCCGCCCGGAGCCCTACCCTTGTCCCTGAGCCGGGGCACCGCCCCACATATAAGGATGGAGACACCGTGTCCGACGAGACCCATGAGTTCGCCGTGACGATGCGCGGCTACGATCGCGCGCAGGTCGAGCAGCGCATCGAGTCCCTGGTGCGGCAGCTGGCCGATGCGCGCCGCGAGGTCGCCAATCTCGACCAACGAGCGATGACGCTCAGCGGTGAGCTGGCCGATGCGCGCCGTCGTCTGCGCGAGGCCGACAAGCCGACTTACGCCGGCCTCGGATCGCGCATCGAGCAGCTGCTGCGCAGCGCCGAGGAGCAATCCGCCACCGTGATGTCCAAGGCCAATGCCGAGGCCGAGGCCCTGCTCTCCCGCACCCGTACCAATGCCAAGCGCCTGCAGGAGCGCAGTTCCTCCGAGGCCGCCACTCTTGTCGCGGACGCCCGCCGCGAGGCCAGCGAGCTCACCAGCCGTTCCCAGGCGGAAGCGGCGACAACGCTCGCCAACGCCCAGGCCCGGGCCGACGAGATGGTGGCCGCAGCCGAGCGCACCGCCGCCAAGGCGACCACGGACGCGCAGACCGCCGCCACCGAGGCCCGTAGCTCGGCCGAGCGCGAGGCCTCCCTCGTCATCGCCCAGGCGAACAAGCAGGCCACGGAGACCACCGTCGCCGCCGATCAGCAGGCCGCCGCCACCCGTGATGAGGCGGAGGCAGCCGCCGAGGAGCTGCGCCGGACCTCCACGGAGGAGTCCGAGGCACTACTGACCTCCTCGCGCGAGGAAGCGCATCTGACCGTGGAGAAGGCCCGCACAGAGGCGGAGTCCCTCGTTCGCAACGCCAAGGCCGAGGCGGAGTCCCTCGTTCGCAACGCCAAGGCCGAGGCGGAGGCGGCCCGTTCCGAGGTGGCCGAGCTTCGCCAGCAGGCGGCCCTGGAGATCGCCGAGCAGCACGAGGCCGCCGCGACCGAGGACTCCAAGGCCCACCAGGAGACCCAGGAGTCGATCCGCCAGATGGTCGAGGAGGCCCAGGCCCAGACCGCTCAGGCGGAGGCGAGTCTCCAGGAGGCCCTCGATCGCGCGGAGAAGGTGCGCGCTCGCACCGACGCCGAGGCCCGCACCCGCTACGAGGAGGCCACGAACAAGGCCGACGAGATCGTGCGCGAGGCGCGCGACCAGGCTGAGCAGCTCCTCGAGGACGCCCGCGCCGACGCCGAGGCCCAGACCTCGGCGGTGCACCGCCAGATCGAAGAGCTGGAGCGCCAGCGCGACTCGATCGCCGCCTACCTGGAGGACATGCGCGGAATCCTCGGCGACTCCGCGCTCCCTCACGCGCCCGCCCCGGTGATCAGCGGCACCGGCACCGCTCAGACGGCGCAGTCCCCCCAGGACGCTGAGGGCGAGGAGGCCGACGCCGGGCCCGCGGCCGAGACGTCCGCCAAGCAGTCCTCCGAGGAGGGCGCCAAGAAGGTCACGGCGAAGAAGAAGTCCTGATCCGCCTCGTGGCGCCCGCGCCGAACGGGCGCCACGAACATCACCGACGCCATTGTCACGTCGCGCCGTGGGGCTCCTGAGTCGTCAGGGGCCCCACGCGCGCGCCAGGAGATCGAGCGCCCTCTCACGGCTCACCCCGAGGTCGCGCAGCGCGTGGGCGCAGCGCAGGGCCTCGTGCTCGGCGGCGGTCCCAGAAGGATCGATGACGAAGGTGCCCTGCCGTCCCCTCCCCTCGATGATGCCCTCGAGCTCCAGCTCGCGGTAGGCCTTGGCCACGGTGTTGACGGCGACGTCGATCTCGGCCGCCAGGGCGCGCGTCGTCGGGAGCCTGGTTCCGGCGGGGAGACGGCCGAAGGCGATGTCGCGGCGCACGGCATCGCAGATCTGCTCGAAGACGGGCGCCGCTGATCCCGAGTCGAGACGGATGCGCAGTCGGGCTGGTTCGGACATGCTTCCAGTGTGCGCTATCCGACAGTCTCTGGTGGCCTCATTGACGACTCGCTTTAGGCTTGGGTTATGCCCGGCATCCAGCCATCCCCCGACCACGACGTCCCGGCCCCGGCGCACGCGGATCCCCCAGCGGCGGCGCCGGAGGATCCCGAGGAGGCCGACTGGGCCTCGCAGCGCCGCGAGGCCGCTGCCCGCAGGGCCCGGATGCTCCGGGCCGCCCGCTCAGCCGAGACCGCCCGGGCGGAGCGTATCGTGCGGGCCTTCCTCGGCGTCGCCTCCGCAGAGGGCCTGGAGCCGGTGGCGCTGAGGGCCAAGGGCTATGGCGGCGGCACCGCGCGCACTCCGCTGAGGGGCTGGTACTTGCGCGCCGATAGGACTGTGGCGATCGACGTCGAGGGGCGCTTCTACATCCTCACCCGCCAACTGGGGCTGAGGGACAGACTGCTCGGCGTCTCCCCGAGCCCGGATCCCGTGCCCCTGACGATCGGGGAGGGCGGGCGCGACGGCGATATCGTGCCACTGCGATTCGCCCTGGACCGTCTGCTGCCCGGCTGGGAGGAGCGCTCGGACGCTCCCCTCGTCTGAGGCTGGTCCGCGCGCCTGCCCCGGATCAGGAGCGCTGCGCGGCACGGACCCGCGGCTACCAGAGGCGGCGCTCCCAGCAGGAGGTGTGCCAGTGCCGGCGCTCCTCCAACCCGCGGTCCGCCCCGAAGAGCGACTCATTGGACCAGGCCACCACATGCGGGGTGCCGGGAACGATGCGCCGATGGCAACCCGGACAGGTGTAGTCCTTGGCGCCGCCGCGCACATGTCGGACGGTGAACTCCGCTCCCCCCGGTCCGGTCTGGCTGCGCGGCACGGAGGCGAGGCGCCCCACGTCGAGGGGGATGTGCCCGGCCCCGTAGGGCCGCTTGGAGCTGCGGCGTGCCATGTCCCTGATTCCAGCACAGCGCCGCGCCGCGTTCCAAGGCGGCCGGGCGCGGTCGGATGCCGTCCGCGCCCGGCCCCCTCATCGTCTCGCCGAGGGATGAGGGGGCCGGCCCGAGCGCCGTCAGGGTTCCTGACGACTGAGCTCTCAGATGAGGTTCATCGAGGCGACGGCCTCCTTCTCGGAGGCGAGCTCGGCGGCGGAGGCGTCGATCCTGGCGCGGGAGAACTCGTCGATCTCGAGGCCCTGGACGATCTTCCACTCGCCGTTCTCGGACGTGCAGGGGAAGGAGGAGATGAGTCCCTCGGGCACGCCGTAGGAGCCGTCGGACATGATCGAGGAGGAGGTCCAGGAGTAGCCCTTGACGCCCAGGCACCAGTCGCGAACGTGGTCGATCGCGGCCGAGGCGGCCGAGGCGGCCGAGGAGGCGCCACGGGCGTCGATGATGGCGGCACCGCGCTTGGCGACAGTGGGGGTGAAGTCCTCCTCCACCCAGACGCGGTCGGCGAGCAGGTCCGTGACGGGCCGGCCCTTGACGGTGGCCTGGGTGAGGTCGGGGTACTGAGTGGTGGAGTGGTTGCCCCAGACCGTGACCTTGTCGACGTCGGTGACGTGGCAGCCGGCCTTCATGGCGAGCTGGGCCAGGGCGCGGTTGTGGTCCAGGCGGGTCATCGCGGTGAAGCGGGAGGCCGGGACGTCGGGGGCGTGGGAGGCGGCGATGAGGGCATTGGTGTTGGCCGGGTTGCCGACGACGAGGACCTTGATGTCGTCCGCGGCGCCGGCGTTGATCGCCTCGCCCTGGGGACCGAAGATGCCGCCGTTGGCGCTGAGCAGGTCGGCGCGCTCCATACCGGCCTTACGGGGCATGGAGCCGACGAGGAAGGCGATGTTGGCGCCCTCGAAGGCCTGCTTCGCATCGTCGAAGATATCGATGGAGCCCAGCGCCGGGAAGGCGGAGTCGAAGAGTTCCATGGCGGTGCCCTCGGCGGCCTTGATGGCCGGGGGGATCTCGAGCAGGCGGAGGTTGACCCGCTGGTCCGGGCCGAGGAGGGTGCCGGAGGCGATGCGGAAGAGAAGGGCGTAGCCGATGTTGCCGGCGGCACCGGTGATCGTGATGTTCACGGGGGCGTTGGCCATGGGGTCTCCTTTGATTTCAATCGGGTGTGATGGGGACGGTACTGTGGCGGGACCGCCGCAGTACTGTCACCGCACTGTTGCGGCACTGGCCGCGCTCGGCCAGCCGTATGGGACGAGCCTACGAGCACCGGGCCCCATGAGGGCGGGACGATGGGGGTGCGATTCTGGCACTCACCCTATGACCCGCAGCACAATAGCCCGTATGCCCGTCTTCTCCGGCCCAGGCCCCTCCCCCACGCGGATCCCGCTGGCGACGCCGTCGTCCAAGCGGGCCAACTTGGCCTCCTTCTGCCTGACCGTCCTCGCCTCCCTGGCGCAGGGTTGGTCGCTCATCTCAGCCGGCCGGGCGCTCGGCGCCCTCATCGATGGCACGACCCCGGCAGCACTGCTCGCCTCGGCGCTCCTGTCCGGCACGGCCTCGGCCCTGGCGGCGGCAGGGGCGCGGGCGGTGTCGCTGGGCAGCGCTGCCCGCGAGGAGGCAGCTCTGCGCCGCAGGGTCCTCGCCCACCTCATGGGGCTCGGCCCGGCCCGCGCGGCCCGACAGCGCACCGGGTCGACCGTCTCGGTGCTGACCGACGGCGCCGAGCGAGTGGCCCTGTACCGGCAGACTTTCCTCGCCCCAACGATCGCAGCGGGGCTCGCCCCGGCCCTCGTGCTCGCGGAGCTGGCCATCGCGGTGGACCCGCTCCCCTCCACTGTGCTGACCCTCGCCGTCGTCGGCGTGCCCACGCTCATCATCGGCTTCCACAGAACACTGAGATCGTCGTCCTCGGGATCGCGCAGGAGCCGAGCGCGCCTGAGCGCGGAGTACCTCGACGCCATCCAGGGCCTGACCACCCTCACGCTAGCCCGCGCGGCGCGGCGCACGCACGAGCGGCTGTGCGAGGCCGGGGAGGGCAACCGTCGCGCGGTCATGCGCCTGCTGGCCGGCAACCAGCTCGTCATCCTGGTCACCGACTCCCTCTTCTCCCTCTTCCTCATCTCGGTGGCCGCGGTCAGCGCCGTGGCGCGACTGGGCTCGGGGGCCATCGGCGTCGGCGACGCGCTGGCGATCGTGCTGACCTCCTTCGTCCTGCTCGAGCCACTGGACCATGTGGGGGCGTTCTTCTACGTCGGCATGGGAGGCCAGGCCAACCAGCGGGTCATCCGCCGCATCCTGTCCTCCTCGGACCGGAGCGGCGCGGCGGCGCTGGGAGGGCCACGGCAGGCGGACGCGACGGGGGCTCGGGAGCCTGCGGGGCAGTCAGGACTGTCCGGGGCCCCGGGGGCGGGTCCCTCCGGGGCGATCCGCCTACGAGAGGCGAGCGCCGCATGGGGGCGCGCCGAGGTGCTCCACGGGATCGACCTCGAAGTGGCGCCCGGCGAACACGTGGCGGTCGTCGGTCCCTCCGGCTCGGGCAAGTCGACGCTCACGGCCCTGCTGAAGGGCGATCTCCTTCCCTCGGGTGGTGCCGTGGAGGTCGACGGCGAGGCGCTGGCCCCGGGGTCGGGAGCCGCCGAGCAGGAACGGGTCCGCGCCGCGAGCGCCCTGGTGGCGCAATCCACCTGGCTCTTCTCCGGCACCATCGCCTCCAACCTCCGGCTCGCGGCGCCCTCCGCCGGCGACGATGAGCTCTGGGAGGCGCTGACCATAGCCAATCTCGCCGAGGAGGTCCGGGGTATGCCCCAGGGCTTGGCGACCCGTGTGGGAGAGCGGGGCCTGGGACTGTCCGGGGGCCAGGCCCAGCGCGTCTCCCTGGCTCGGGCGGTGCTCGCCGACCGGCCCGTCCTGCTGCTCGACGAGCCGACGAGCCAGGTGGACCTGGCCGGGGAGGCCGTGATCATCGAGGCGATCGAGCGGGTCTCCAAAGGGCGCACCGTCATCACGGTCTCGCATCGCGCCGGCGCGCTGAGCGGGGCTGATCGCGTCATCACCATCGAGGGCGGGCGCCTCATCGCCACCGAACCCGGAGCGCGGTCGGGTACCGGGGCGGCCCCTGAGGCCGGACACGGGGCGGGAAGGGGCGAGCGATGAGCACGGGCGCGAGACGCGCGCGAGGCGCCCCGGGGGCACAGGACGCCCTGAAGACGCAGACCGGCCCTGGCGGAGCCACCGAGGCTGCCTCCACCCCGCCCTCCCCGCCGAGCCGCCGCGCGCTCATCGGCTGGCTCCTGAGCGTGACGCGGCCGGTCCTGGCGCCCCTGGTGGGCTCAACGCTGTGCCGCATCGCCGAGCTCCTCCTGGGCTGCGCCATCATGGCGATCGGCGCGGTCGCCGTCGTCCGCACGGGCGCGCAGGCCGCCTCCGGGGCTCCCATCGGCATCCCCTGGGACCTGGCGGGGCAGCTCGCGCTCGCCTCCCTGCTCAAGGCGGCGCTGCGCTACAGCGAGCAGTTCCTCGGGCACTTCGTGGCCTTCAAGGCCCTGGAACTGCTGCGCGGCGAGATCTTCGCCGCACTCATCCCCCGTGCCCCGAGAGTCATGCTGGAGGCGCGCTCAGGGGACCTGCTGGCGCGCGCCACGAAGGACGTCGACCGGATCGAGGTGTTCTTCGCCCACACCTTCGCCCCCGCCGTCAGCGCCGTCGTCGTGCCCCTGAGCGTGGTGGGCGTCGTCGGGGCGACGACGTCCTGGCCCGTGGCCCTGACCGCCCTGATCTTCCTCGCCGGGGCGATCGGGGCCGTGCCCGCGCTCGGGTGGCGGGCGTCGCTGGCCTCCTCGCGCGGGGCAGTGGCGGAGCGGGCCGGGCTGACTCAGCACGTCACGGACTCCATTCAGGGAATGGCCGAGGTAGTGGGCTACGGGCGCGTGGACGAGCGCCTCGAGGAGATGGGCGCGATCGACCGCGCCATCCAGACCGCCGGAGCCCCGGCGCGGCGCTGGACGTCCCTGCGGCGGGGCGGCGTCCAGCTGCTCACGCTCCTGGGCCCTGCCGCGATGATCCTCGTGGGCGCCGACGACGTGCGGGCGGGGGCCTTCTCCGCGGCCGCCCTGGCGGGAGGCGTGGCGGCAGTGGTGCGCCTGGCCGAGACCGCGCGGGGGGTGGAGGAGTTCGCCGCCGCGCTCACCACCTCCTTCGCTGCGGCCGAGCGGGTGTGGGCCACCGCCCACTCCCCCATCGAGGTCGTGGACGGGCAGGAGGAGCTCCCCCGGGCGGGCTCCCATGAGCTCGTCTGGGAGGGTGTCTCCTACGCCTATCCCGACTCGCCGGGGCTCGCGCTGGAAGGCGCCTCCGTGCGCGCGGCGGCGGGCCGGTGGACCTGCCTCGTGGGGGTCTCGGGCTCGGGCAAGACGACGATGGGCCAGTTGGCGCTGCGCTTCGACGATCCCGCGGCGGGCCGGATCCTCCTGGACGGCGTCGACATCCGGGACCTGAGGGGTGACTGCCTACGCCGCGAGGTGGCGCTGGTCAGTCAGAGCGCACACCTGTTCCGGGCCAGTGTCCTGGACAACCTGCGGCTGGCCGCGCCGGGCGCGAGCGAGGAGGAGGTGCGGCGGGCCTGCCAGGACGCCGGGATCCATGACGACATCATGGCCCTGGAGTCCGGTTACGGCACGATGATCGGCGAGCGCGGGGCCTCGCTGTCCGGCGGCCAGCGCCAGCGGCTCGCGCTGGCCCGGGCGCTGCTGGTCCAGCCCGGGGTCGTCGTCCTGGACGAGTTCACCTCGCACCTGGACCCGGCGCTCGACGCCCGGGTGCGCTCCCGCGTGCGCAAGCGCCTGGCGGGCACGACGGTCGTGGAGATCACGCACCGCCTGCAGTGGGTGGGCGAGGCGGACCACGTGGCCGTTCTCGACGGCGGACGCGTCGTTGAGCAGGGCGCCCCCGCCGCGCTCATGTCGGCCGGCGGGGAGCTCGCCAGGCTCATGGCCCGTCAGGCGTGAGGAACGGCTGCGGCCCCGACTCGGCCTCAGTCACCGGGATTGCCCGCGGCGGCGCTGGAGGCGGCCAGCTCCTCGGGGCTGACAACACCCTCGACGCTCACGCCGTCGAGGTAGGCCATGCCGTCGAAGGCGAGCTCACGGGCGTTCTCCGGGTCCCCCTCGTGGCCGAGGCGGCCATCGGCGAAGCGGTCGATGGTGATGGCGATGGCCGCGTCGCCAGTGACATTGGTGGCGGTGCCGAAGGAGTCCATGGCGATGTACGTGGCGAACATGAGGCCGACCTGGGCGTCGTTGAAGCCCAGCATGGAGGCGATGAGGCCCGAAGCCGCGGCGATGGCGCCACCGGGGACGCCGGGGGCCGCGACCATCGTGACGCCGAGCATGAAGATGAAGCCGATCCACTGGGCGGCGCTGATCGTCAGGCCCTGGGTGAAGGCGATGGCGAAGGCGAAGGCGAAGATCTTCGACGTCGAGCCGGCCAGGTGGATCGTGGCGCACAGGGGGATGACGAAGGAGGCGACGGCGTCGGACACGCCCAGCTTCTTGGTCTGGCGCAGCGTGACCGGGATGGTCGCCGCGGAGGAGGAGGTGCCCAGGGCCGTCATGTAGGCGGGCAGCAGCGTGAGAATGGCCTTGAGCGGGTTCTTGCGGCCGATGGCCCCGGCGGCGGTGTACTGGCAGGCCAGGATGACGACCTCGAGGACGAGAACGACGACGACCACGCGCACGAGGGTCCTCATGACCGCCCATGCCTCGCCCGTGTAGGCGAAGTTGAGGAAGATGCCGAAGATGTGCAGCGGCAGGAGGGGGATGATGATCGTCTCGATGAGGCGGGTGATGATGGCGCGGAACTCGATGAATCCCTTGCGCAGCACGCCGCGGGGCACGAGCGAGAGGCCGATGCCCATGACGAAGCTGAGGATGAGGGCGGTCAGGACCTCCACTGGCGGGGCGATCTCAAGAGTGAAGAAGCTCTCCAGGGCACTCCCGGGCTCGGAGACGTCGCCGAGCATCACCCCGGACAGGAGCGAGGGGAACAGGGCCGCGCAGGTCGCATAGGTGACGAAGCCCGCGAAGAGGGTGGAGGCGTACGCGACGGCGGTGGTGACGCCCAGCCACTTGCCGGCCCCGCGCCCGAGGTCGGCGATGGCCGGGGTGACCAGGCCGATGATGATCAGCGGGATCGCGAATTTGAGGAACTGGCTGAAGACCGCCGAGAAGGTGGCGAAGCCGCGGCCAACGGGGGCGGGGATGATGGGGTGGCCGCCCACGCGAATCGAGCCGAGGGCCACGGCAAGCAGGATCGCGACAATCACCCACAGGAGAATGCCGCCCTTCATGCGGCACTTGCGCGCGACGGGCTGTGCGTTGGACATGTTGGGGCCTTCCAGATACCGGGGGATCGCCGCGTGAGCGCGATAACCGTGACAGCGGGGCAGAATCGCATAGTCGGGCCTGCGCGGGCCGGGGCGTCTGCCATCCGGGATGGGATGCCGCCCGGTTGGCACCCTCCGGCCCGTAGGCCTCAGCCGGAAATGCGCGGGAGGTCCGCGTAGGGGGCCAGTACGAGGAGCGCCAGGGCGAGCAGTGCCCCGAAGAGGACGTCGAAGAGCCGCGAGCGCGCGGAGATCCAGGTGCCCTGGGGACGCTGGAAGCGCATGACGACGAGGGTGAGGAGCAGGGCCACCAGCGCGATAACGCCGAGCCGCTGGTGCCCCAGCAGGCTGCTGGCGGGAACGACGGTGAGGCTCACCGCCACGGTGACGACGCCGGCGATCCGGTAGGTCTGATGGGCGCGGCTGCACGGTGGAGCCACGCCCCGTCGGGGGCGCTCATCAGCGGGTCCCGCCGAGGACCCGCCCGTGGTGCTGGCGCCGGCGGCGCTGTCCCGCTCCTGGCTCACGCGCCCACCCTATCGCCCGTTCCGGTCGCGGCCCGGCCGCACCGGGCCGCGCCAGGCCGAACTGGGAGCGGCGGGTCCTGTCATGCCGGGGCGGGCGCCACGGCCTCAGTGGAAGAAGTGGCGCCGCCCGGTGAGGTACATGGTCACGCCCGCGGCCTTGGCTGCGGCGATGACCTCCTCGTCGCGGATGGAGCCGCCGGGCTGGACGACTGCGCGCACACCGGCGTCGATGAGGACCTGCAGGCCATCGGCGAAGGGGAAGAAGGCATCGGAGGCGGCCACGGCCCCCCGGGCGCGCTCGGGGGCGGAGCCGGTGAGGATCTGGGCGGCGTCGCCCCCGCCGACGGCCCCGGTCTGCCCGGTCGCGGCGGCGGGCGCCGCGGCGTCGCCGGTGGAGCGGGCGCCGAGCGTGTTGGCGCGCTCGACGGCCAGGCGGCAGGAGTCGACGCGGTTGACCTGGCCCATGCCCACGCCCACGGTGGCCCCGCCGGAGGCCAGCAGGATGGCGTTGGACTTGACCGAGCGGATGGCGCGCCAGGCGAAGCGGAGGTCGGCGAGGGTGGCCTCATCGGCGGGGCGGCCGGCGGCGAGGGTCCATGCGGCGGGGTCGTCGTCACCGGCCTGATAGGCGTCGCGCTCCTGGATGACGGCGCCCCCGGAGATCTGCCTGATCTCCCATCCCTCGCGCTCGGGCGCCTCGACGGCGAGGATGCGCAGGTTCTTCTTGGCCCTGAGGATCTCCAGGGCCTCGTCCTCGAAGGCGGGAGCGACCACGACCTCGGTGAAGATCGGCTTGATCTGATGCGCCATGGCGGCGGTGACGGTGGCGTTGGTGGCGATGACGCCGCCGAAGGCGGACACGGGGTCGCAAGCATGGGCGAGGCGGTGGGCCTGCGCGACATCACCACTGGGGCTGATGGCCACGCCGCAGGGGTTGGCGTGCTTGATGATGGCCACGCAGACCTCGCCGTCATGGTCGTAGGCGGCGCGCAGGGCGGCGTCGGCGTCCGTGTAGTTGTTGTAGCTCATGGCCTTGCCGGACAGCTGCCGGGCCTTGGCCACTCCTCCGCGCGCCCCCGGGGCGGTGTAGACGGCGGCGCCCTGATGGGGGTTCTCGCCGTAGCGCAGGGCGGCGAGGCGCTCGTAAGCGGCACCGACGTAGGCGGGGGGCGCGGCCGGGCCCTCGGCATCGGCCGCACTGCCGGGGCCGGCCTCTGCGCCGTCGGCCTCGGTCTGCTGAGCGAACCAGGTGGCGACGGCGGCGTCGTAGGCGGCGGTGCGGGCGTAGGCGGCCGCGGCGAGGCGGCGGCGCTGGGCGAGGGAGAATCCGCCATCGGCGATGGCCTGGACGGCCTCGGCGTACTGGTCGGGGGAGGTCAGGACAGCGACGCCGGGGTGGTTCTTGGCGGCGGCGCGGACCATGGAGGGACCGCCGATGTCGATCTGCTCGACGCAGGCGTCGAAGGGAGCGCCGGAGGCGACGGTGGCAGTGAAGGGGTAGAGGTTGACGACGACGAGATCGAGGGGGGCCACGCCCAGGGAGCCGAGCTGGGCGAGGTGGTCGGGCTTGCGGCGGTCGGCGAGGATGCCGGCGTGGATGCGCGGGTGGAGGGTCTTGACGCGGCCCTCGAGGCACTCGGGGAAGCCGGTGACCCGCTCGACGCCGGTGACCGCGATACCCGCGGCGGCGATGGTGGCGGCCGTGGAGCCGGTGGAGACGATCTCGACGCCGGCGGCGGCCAGGGCGGTGGCGAGCTCGACGAGACCGGTCTTGTCGTAGACCGAGACGAGCGCGCGGCGCACGGGGACGATATCGGGATTGACAAGTCCCTCGGTGGGGACGTGGGCGGTGGGCACGGTGGTCGAGGCTGCGGGGGCCGGTGAGGCGGTCACAAGGGGCTCCTGTGGTTCCGGGGGTCGGCGGGACGCCCAGGCGGGCGACGTCCCCTCCACATGGGGCGGCGGCCACTCCCCGGTGGTGCCCCACCCTCGCCAGTCGCGACCAGTCCCAGGCTAGCGCGCTCCCGCCCCGCCCCGCCACATCACGCCGAGGCCGGTCGAAAATAGGGGCGAGACCGGTTCCCCGCACCCTGCCAACCGGTCTCGATCACTATTTCGACCGGTCTCGGGTTAAGAGCGAAGGACAGGGGCACGGGGCGCGGATCAGTCCTCGGTCTGCTCCTGCTGCTTGCGCCAGCGGATGCCGGCGTCGATGAAGCCGTCGATGTCGCCGTCGAAGACGGAGTCGGGGTTGCCGACCTCGTAGTTGGTGCGCAGGTCCTTGACCATCTGGTACGGGTTGAGGACGTAGGAGCGCATCTGGTCGCCCCAGGAGGCCTTGATGTCCCCGGCGAGCTCCTTCTTCTTGGCGTCCTCCTCCTGCTGCTTGAGCAGGAGGAGCCGGGACTGCAGGACACGCATGGCCGCCGCACGATTCTGGATCTGCGACTTCTCGTCCTGCATGGAGACCACGAGGCCCGTGGGCAGGTGGGTGATGCGCACGGCGGAGTCGGTGGTGTTGACGGACTGGCCGCCTGGCCCCGACGAGCGGAAGACGTCGATGCGGATGTCGGTCTCGGGGACGTCGATGTGGTCGGTGGACTCGATGAGCGGGATGACCTCGACGGCGGCGAAGGAGGTCTGGCGGCGCCCCTGATTGTCGAAGGGGCTGATGCGCACGAGGCGGTGCGTGCCGCCCTCCACCGACAGGGTGCCGTAGGCGTAAGGGGCGTGGACCTCGAAGGTCACGGACTTCAGCCCGGCCTCCTCGGCGTAGGAGGTGTTGAGGACCTTGACGGCGTAGTCGTGGCGCTCGGCCCAGCGCGTGTACATGCGCAGGAGCATCTCGGCGAAGTCGGCAGCATCGACTCCCCCGGCGCCCGAGCGGATGGTGACGACGGCGTCGCGCTGGTCGTACTCGCCGCTCAGCAGGGTGCGGATCTCCAGGTCGGCCAGGTCCTTGGAGATGGCGGCGAGGTCGGCCTCGGCCTCGGCGAGGATCTCCGCGGCGTCGTCGCCCTCCTCCCCGGCGAGCTCGACCATCGTCCCGAGATCGTCGATGCGCTCGCCCAGCTCCTCGACGCGTTTGAGATCCGCCTGGGCGTGGGACAGGGCGGAGGTGACCACCTGGGCGGCGTCCGGGTCGTCCCACAGATCTGGGGCGGCAGCGGACTCGCTCAACTCGACGATGCGGGCGCGCAGGGCGTCGGGGTCGGTCACCGCGGCGATGGAGGCGTAGGTGTGTCGGAGTCGTTCGATCTGCACGGGGAAGTCAATGGCCACTCGGCAAGACTACAAGACTAGTCGATCCGGGGTCGGGCGGTGGCGGGGCCACGCGTCGCGGCGCGGGAGGCGCCGTCCGCATCAGCCCATGACGGTGCCCAGGGGGATCGTCTGCTCCAGCAGCGCTGCCAGGACCGCGCGCACCGCCGGCCCGGGCTCGGTGCGCGTGGCGCGATGGCGCACGACGAGCTGTCGGGCCCCGATGCCCGGCAGCCGAGTGATGTGCAGGTCATCGGGGATGACGCTGCTGCGCACGGCGAGCTCGGGGAGGAGCGCGTAGCCCAATCCCGCATGGGCCATGGCGAGCACGACGTCGTAGTCGTAGCCCACGTGCCGAGTGGCCAGGGGGACTCCGAGTTGCCTGGACAGGCGGGCGAGCGCGAACGCCCCGGCGGTGGAGGGATCAAGAGCGATCCAGGTGGCGCCGGTCAGGTCCGCCAGCGACGCCGGCACGGCGCTGCCCGGCGGGACGACGACGAGCCAGGACTCATCGAGGATCGGCACATCGCCGAGACCTCGGGGGGCCGGCGGAAGGGCACGGGCGTCGCGCTCCAGGAGGAGCAGGTCGAGCTCGCCGCGGCGCAGGCGGGCCAGGCCCGCGCGCTCCTCGACCTCCTCGATGATGACGTCGAGCCCGGGGCGGTTGACCTCCAGGTCGGCGATGAGGGGCAGGAGGATGGCGCGCACGGCGGTGGCGAAGGAGCCCACGCGGACTGTCCCCGTGGGGCTGGCGCCGTCGAGTCCGGCGAGCTTGCGCTGAGCCTCTGCGAGCTCTCCCTCGATGCGCTCGGCGGTCTCAGCCAGGACTCGGCCCGCCTCAGTGAGCACCGATCCGGTGGGCGCGCGATCCATGAGGCGGGCGCCGGTCTCCTCCTCCAGAAGGCGGACGTGCTGGGACACGGCGGAGGGGCTCATATGTAACGAATCCGCAGCTGCGACCACCCCTCCGGAGCGCTGGACGGCGAGGAGGACGGACATCCGGCGAGGCGACAGGTTCATGAAGTAAAACTACATCCCCTATACAGATACCTGCGATTGATCTTCATCGCGAAGGGGGCCAGGATCATCCCCCGTGACCCATCTCGTTCCCTCCCTCCTGTCCCTGGCCGGTTGGCTCGGCGCCGCCGAGCTCCTCTGGGCGTACGCCCTCATCTCGTCGGGCAAGCTGGCCGGTGATTCCCTCAAGTACCAGGCCCTCAACATCTCGGGCTCGATCATGCTCATGGTCAACTGCGCCTCCTCGGGCGCCTGGCCGAGCGTCGTCGCGAACCTCTTCTACCTGGTGGTCGGCATCAACGTGCTCCTGACCGTCAAGCGCGCCTACATCGCCGGCCTCGTGCGCCGCGAGGCGGCCGCCGTCTCCGCCCGCTGGCAGCGCCCGGGGCTGGCGGGCCCCGCCACCGCCCCGGCCGCACGGGTGCTTCCGGCACCCACGGCCGAGGCGACGGCGATGCCCACTGGTCAGGCGGCGTCGGCCGCCGCTCTCCTGAGCACCGCCGCCTGACCGAGCCGCCCATCGACTGGTGCGCGCTCCGCACCGGGCGGTGCCGCACGCGCCGAACGGTGTGAGCTGCCCGCACCGGTGGGTGCGAATGGCACCGGTGAGCGCGCATCGCGCGGTTCCCTGTCCGTCTCAGGGCCCCGTCGTCGTCCGGGCCGACCCAGTGGCACTGATGTCGAAGCCCTCGAAGGGCAGCAGCCCCCAGGGCAGGACGGGCGGGCGCGAGTGGCCGCTGAGGGTGACGACGGCGATCCTCCCATCCTCGGCGTGGGCATCGCTGACACCCACATCGCTCAGGCCCCCGGCGCTCGCCACTCCCAGCTCGGCCTGGGAGGCGAGGTCGTCGACGGCTGCGCTGCGCACGGAGGCGTCGTCCATGGCCACGGGCGCGGCGGGAAGGCCGCCCGCGTAATAGCCGCCGGGCGCGGTATTGCCCGCCCCCGCCACCGCGGCGGAGTCCGCCATGGCGGTCAGGCGCTTGACGTCCAAGTAGACGGAGGTCACCGACGCGATGCCGAGGATGAGGGCGAGCACGACGGCGATCATGCCGATCCCGAGCAGCATGGCCTGGCCGTCCTCGGCCGCGCAGCGACGGCGCAGCGCCCTGAGGCGCCGTCGCCAGGGGGCGGGCGCCGAGAGCGCGGGTGAGCCCGTGGCGGCACGGGCATTGTTGTGCCTCATCGATCACCCCCTGAGGCCGGGACGCCATTCTCGATAGTGCTCACGGGGCGCACGGCGGAGATCGTGACGAGATCGTCACCGATCCCGGTCGCGGACACGAGCGGCAGGTCGACTCCCACCTCCACGCGCACGGCCCTGGGCCGGGCGCAGGCGGAGTCCTCGCAGTCGAGGGCGAGCGCGGTGGCGGGGTCGTCGTCGAGCCCTTGATCGGCCAAGGCGAGGCCGACGGCGGCACGGGCGCGGGCCGGCCCCAGGCCATCGGCGTCACCCGCGCTGGACTCCATGGCGCGGGCGGCGGAGTCGGCGGCGCTGGCCACGGCAAATGAGGCCGCCTGGGCCTGGGCGAGGGCGACGATGAGGTAGAGGATCGGCACGACGATGACCACGCTCCATCCGATGAACTCGACCGTCGCACTGCCCCGCTCGGCTCCCCCGCCCGGCACGGTGAGCCACCGGGCCCTCGCCAGCCGGCTCATGGCGTCGCGCCCGCTCGGGCGAGGGCCGACTCATCGAGGGCGTGACCGCTCACGCGCAGGCTCCCGCCGGGGCCGAGCAGCCCGAGGACGGGCATGGGTGCGCTCGCCTCGACCTCCACCACGGGCAGACCATCGCGAACCACGCGGCGGACCCGCACATCCGTGACGTAGTCGTCGGCGAGGGCGGCGCCCGTCAGGGCGCGGACGCGCGCGGTAGCCTCCTCCTCGGTGCCTCCCGCCAGCGCGGCGCGCCTGGCGCCCTCGCCCGCGGCATCAGTGAGGACATTGCGGGCGTAGAGCCCCAGCGCGAGCTGGAGGAGGGCGATGGCCACCGCGATGACGAGGGCGCCGACCATGACGAACTCGGCGATCGCCGAACCCTCCTCACCGCTCCCCCGCCCAGGGGCACGGCGGCATCGGGGCAGGCGCGGGACGTCGAGCCGACGCGGGCCGCGGATCTCAAATCGCACCGGTCACCTTGTTCATCGCGGAGGTGAAGATGTTGACGAGCGCGGGACCGGCCACGGTCCACAGGGCGACGACGAGTCCGGCGGTCATGAGCGTGACGAGGACCCATCCGGGGACGTCGCCGCGCTCGGGCGAGAGCGCGCGGCCGGCTCGAACGGCAAGGGCCCTGGCGCGCCGGGCGCAGCCGAGCAGGGCGGCATCCAGTGAGTCGCTCAATCTGGCGGCGGCGCGCCGGACACTGCGGGAGGGGATGCTCATGGTGGTTCCTTTCTTGGATAGGGGCGGGGATTGGGCTGCGGCTCCGGGCGGTCAGATGCCCAGCCGCAGGACGACGAGCCCGGGATAGAGGGCGAACAGGATGGTGATGGGCAGGACGAGGAAGACGACGGGCACCATCTGGGCGATCTCGCGCTTACCGCCCTCCTCGATGAGGGCCCGCCGGGCGGCCTCGCGGGAGTCGGCGGCCTGGGAGCGTAGAACCTCGGCCAGGGGTGTCCCGCGCTCCATCGCCACGGTGATGGCCTCGCAGAGGCGGGACAGGGCCGGGCAGCCGCACCGCGCCTCCAGGCCCTCGAGAGCGGTGGCCAGGACGGTCCCCGAGCGAATATCGGCCAGGGTCATGCCGAGCTCGTCGACGAGGTCCCCGCGCCCTCGGCGGGTGACCCGCTCGATGGCGTCCACCGGCCCTTGACCGGCCCCGACGGCGAGAGCGAGGAGTTCGACGACGTCGGGCAGCTGCGCCTCGATCCTCGCGGTGCGCCGCTTCACGGCGCGCGAGAGCCACCAGTCGCGGGCGGCCACCCCGGCGATCGCCGCGATGAGGGCGCCTATCAGCACAGCAGGAACGCTAATGGGCCGCACGAACGAGGAGATGAGCCCCAGCCCGAGGGCGGCGGATAGGCCCGCGCCCGCCCAGACGAGCTGCTGGACCCTCAACTCGTCGTAAGTGAGGTGGGAGCCGGATCGGGCCAGGCGCCGTCGGACTGAGTCCGCGGACGACCCCATGGACTCCAGAAGCCCGCCGAGGTCGGCAACGGCGGCCAGCAGCAGGCCTGGAACGGTCTTCCCGCCAGGACCGGGGGCGCGCAGGAGCGCGGATCCGCGGGGCCGCTCCTGGACATAGGGTTCGAGACGGGCGACGAGGCCGGGGCGCCGCCGCGACAGGGCCTGAAGGACCAGGACGATGCCGAGCGAGGCGAGCAGGCCGATCAGGCCCCCGACAACGAGATGGTTGCTCATCGCAGCACCCGCTCCTCCTCGGGCAGGCGCCCGATCCTCAGCATGAGGCGGTAGGCGAACGCGCTGGCCATCGCCCCGATGAGCAGGACGAGGGCGCCGCCGCTCGTGGCGTAGGCGGCCGCGGCCTGGGGACGCGTGGACAGCAGGCCCAGGACGAGCCAGGGGGCGGCCACGGCCACCCGCGCGCCATTGACGGTCCAGGACTGGCGGGCCTCGAGCTCGCCGCGGGTGCGCATATCCTCGCGCAGCATCCGGGCCAGGGACCGCATGAGGTCGGCGAGCTCGGTGCCGCCGACCTCATGGGCGAGGTGGAGCGCCTCGATAATCCTGTCCGCGACGGGGTCGGCGAAGCGGGCCTTCAAACGGGCCAGGGACTCGTCGAACCGCGCGGTGGCCGCGTAGTCGACGGCGAAGGCGGAGAACTCGGCGCGCACCGCCTCCGGGCCCCGCTCGGCGAGGCTGGCCAGGGCCTCGGGCAGGCTCATCCCGGCCCGGATCCCGGAGACGAGCGTGTCGACCGCCTCGGGCCAGATCTCGCGCAGACGAGTGCGCCGGGCGCGGGCCCGCGAGGAGATGAGGAGGAAGGGGCAGAGGGATGCGATGACGCCGAAGGCGGCCGCGATGCTCCATGCCCCGGTGGCGCCGAGGAATCCGAAGGCGACGACGGCGCCGGCCCCGAGGCTCCCGGTCACGAAGGCGGCGGGGCTCGTGCGCCCGGCGCCGGCTCGGATGAGAAGGTCTCCCAAGCGCCGGGAGCGCTCGGATCGCCACTGCGGGGGCTCGCTCGTGCAGGCCTGCCAGATGAGGACGAGGCCCAGGCCCGCCAGGAGCCCTGCGATGGCACCCATCAGTGGCCCTCCCGCCCGGCGGGGGCCACGTGGGAAGCCGTGACGGCGGGGCCCGGGGAGGAACGCCGTCGGGCGAGCGCCGCGGTCCCCGGTGACGCGGCGTCGGGGAGGGACGGCGCCTGGTCGACGGCCAGGAGGCGGGAGAGGTCGTGCCCGGCGCGCTCGTAGCGCTCCCGGCCCGGCGGCAGGCCGGTGCCGCGAACGAGGCGGTCAGCCCGGTCGCGGTGGAAGAGGTCGGCCAGTTCGATGACGCCGTTCTCGACCCGGCCCGTGACGGCGTGGATCTCTCGCACGGTGCGGCGGCCGGCGGCGTCGAGGCCGAGGTGAACGACGAGGTCGATGGCGCTGGCGACCGTGGGCATGACGAAGGCGGCGGAGACGTTCTCCCCGGCGAGCAGAGGCAGGGTGCAGATCTTGACGACGGCCTCCCTGGCCGAGTTGGCGTGGAGGGTGGACATGGCCGGCAGGCCGGAGTTCATCGCGATGAGCAGATCGAGGGCCTCGGCCTCCCGGACCTCGCCGATGAGGAGGCGGTCGGGGCGCATGCGCAGCGCCTCCTTGACCAGGCGCCGCAGGGTGATCTCACCGGCGCCCTCAAGATTGGCGGGGCGGGTCTGCATGGCCACGCAGTCGCGGTTGCGCAGGGAGAGCTCGAAGACCTCCTCGCAGGTGATGATGCGCTGCCCGGCGGGGATGGCCCCGGCCAGGGCGCGGACCATGGTGGTCTTGCCAGCCTGGGTTGCCCCCGAGACGAGGATGTTGAGGCCCGCCTGCACGGAGGCGTCGAGGAAGGCGGCCGCCCTGGCCGGCAGGGAGCCGAGGCGGACGAGATCGGTCAGGCGGCCGGCGCGGGCCATGTGCTTGCGGATGTTGACCGCCCAGTGGGCGCCGGTGATGGGCGGGATGACCACGTGGAGGCGCTCGCCGCCGGGCAGCTGCGCGTCGACGAAGGGACTGGACATATCGAGGCGGCGCCCGGAGACGCGCAGCATGCGCTCGACGAGGACGCGCAGGTCGCCTTCGGCCAGGAGGGTGGTGGTCAGCTCGGGGCGGCCCGAGCGGGCCACGAAGACGCGATCCGCGCCATTGACCCAGATCTCCTCGACCTCGTCGTCGTCGAGGTAGCGCTGGAGGGGCCCCATGCCGGCCAGGGCGTCGATGATGTCGGCGGTGGCCGCCTCGGGATCGAGCAGGGGCGGGACGAGTCCGGCGTCAGCACGGGCGAGGTAATCAGCGGAGGCCTCCCTGACGAGACCGGCCAGGGATCCGGGCTCGGAGAGGGGATCGATGCCGCGACGGCGCACGAGCTCGCGGACCTCTGTGTGCAGCAGCGTCGCGGCGTCCATGGGGTTCCTCGGTGGTCGAGCGGGAGGAGGGGCGTCTGGCTCGGGGGACCAGTCGAGGTCAGGGGCCGGCGCTATGGTCGGATCGCGGCTCCGACCTGGGACGATCGGACGCGAACCGAGACTAAGCGAGGATCCGCGCCTCGCGCTACCCCATTCGGCGAACCTGTGGATAACCGCATGGATGGCGGGGATGGTGCTTGTAGGGGCGCCACTGGCCCGCTCACCAGGCGAGCGGGCCAGGCGCGGCGGCTGCGCGAGATGCCGCGCCTCGCCTACGGTTGGGTCATGACGCCCACGGACCCCGCCCCGGACCCGGCCATGGAGATGAACGCTGAGACGAGCGCTGAGACAGGCGCGGGGGCCTCCCCCAGCGCGCCGTCGGGCTCGAAGGGCGAGAGGCCCGGGCACGGGGTACTGCCCGACGGCGAGCAGGCCTCCCCCGAGGACGCCGACGAGGCGATCCCCTCCCCTGAGCGCGCCGAGGTCCCCGAGAGCGCGGGCGCGCCGGAGGGGACGCCGGTCGAGCACCGCTCAGCGCTGGCCTTGGCCGCCATGGCGTCGATCGCGGTGCGGGGCCTGGACCCGGCCCGCCTGGCGCTGCCCCAGTTGGATTCCGCGCATCTGAGGGTGGTCGGCGTCATCGACACCCGGGGGCGCCATTGGGAGGTCCACGAGGCCCTCGACGACCTCACCGGCGCCGAGCTGGTGGCCGAGGCGGAGGTGCTGCGGCGCATCGGCAGGGTCGTGGACGGCGGGCTCCTGTCCTTCGACGTGCCCCGGCCGGCCGGATTCCTCAGGCGCAACGGCGCCTGCATACAGGTCCGCTCCCATATGGCGGGCCGGCCGATCAATCTGATGTCCCTGCACCCGGGGCCGGGATTGTCGGCGGGGCTCGGCAAGGCGCTGGGTGAGCTGCATGAGCTTCCCACCGCCGTCGTGTCGGAGGCGGGTATGCCGGTGCACGACGCGAATGAGGTGCGGGGCTCGTGGCTGGCGCTGCTCGATGAAGCCGCGAGCACGGGCAAGGTGCCGTCCTCGGTGCTCTCGCGCTGGGAGCAGGCCCTGGAGGACGCGGCGCTGTGGCGCTTCCGGCCGGTGGTGGTCCATGGGGACATGGCCGCGGAGAACGTCCTGACCGCCGGGGGCACCGTGGTGGCGATGAGCGGGTTCGGCCAGGCGCATGTGGGCGACCCGGCGGAGGACCTGGCGTGGATCTACTCCTCGGCGCCCCTGGACTGCCTGGACTCGATCGAATCGGCCTACGACCTGGCGCGCTCGGAGGGGGTGGACCGCCACCTGCGCGACCGCGCGGAGTTGGTGAGCGAGATGAGCCTGGCGCGCTGGCTGTTGCACGGCGTCCACTCGGAAGACGAGTCGGTCACTCGGGATGCGGTGGCGATGCTGGAGGATCTGGCCGACCAGGTGGGCGACGATCCGATCGTCGACCATCATGAGCCGCGCCTCGCCTCGGTGCCAACGGACTCGGCGCTTCAGGCCGCCGGTGAGATGGAGGCGGTGACCTCCGAGGTCCCCACGCCCCTGCGGGCCGTGCCCCGCCCCGAGGAGTAGGGGCGAAGAGGCGGGGTTGGAGGATCGCTTTCCTCCCAACCGCTCCGTCGATGGCCGGATTCGTTGGAATCATGCGGTTGGGGCGAGGAGGCCCTCGACGGCATCCAGTGGCAGCAGATCCGCCGGCGTGAGCTCGTCGACCTCACCCAAGTCCACATAGGCGTAGGCGGCGCTCACCCGGTCCACCGCAATCCCCTGGCTGGCGGCCCAGGCATGGACGTAGACACTCAGCTGGCCCACGGGGACGCGGCGGCGCCCCGTCTTCCAGTCGACGATGAGCCAGGAGCCGTCCGGGGCGGCGAAGACGGCGTCGATCCGGCATCGCAGCGTTGTGCCGCCCAGCGTGAGCTCTCGCTCCACCTCGGTGGCGTGCAGGGCGCGGCCCTCCAGGAGGGGCAGGGACTCGGCAGTGGCGAGCCAGCGCTCGACGCGCTTCCGGTCGGCCGGGGGAAGGGCGTCGGGGACGCCCGCATCAGTGAGCGGGATGAGGGCCGCGCGACCCGCGAGGCGCTGGGCGATGGCGTCGTGGAAGACGGTGCCGAGCCGCCCGGCGATCCGTGGCTCGGGCGGCAGGGGGCGGCGCAGGTCGAGGGCGAAGGCGGCGGGATCGGCGCGCAGACGGTCCAGGCTTGTGGCCGCCAGGTGGGAGGGCATGCGCACCCCGGTAAGTGCGTCCTTGGTCCGACGGCGCTCGGCCAGCAGTAATTCGGCCTCGGCCTCCCATCGGGCCACGAGTGGATCCGTGGGCGGCACCGGATCCTCTCCGGCCTGCGGCACGGACGCGCGGCGGGCGGCGTCGACGGCACGGGCGGCCGCGATCCTCGCCGCGCGAGGGCTTCCGGGCCCGGCGGGGTGCTCCACCGGCCACCAGGCTGAGGCGGTGGCATCGTGGAGGGGGTTGGAGGCCCCGTCGCCGAGCTCAGTCAGGCCCGGGCCCCAGACGGTGGCGGGCGAAGCCCCTCCACCGTCGCCCAGGACCTCGGCGAGGAAGCGGGACATGCACCGCGGGGTCTTGCCTGTCTTGACGAAGTGCGATCCGGTGAGCAGCAGGTCGTGGCGGGCGCGGGTCACGGCCACGTAGGCCAGGCGCCTCTCCTCGGCGATGACGTGGCGGCCCAGGGCCCGCGTGTACCGCTCCCACATGTCCTTGACGTCCTCCTTGTCCACGTGCGGGGGCTCCAGGGCCCCCAGCTCGAAGGGCGGCAGCTCGCCGGCGTCGGCGCGCAGGGGATGGGGGAACTCCTCCGTGCTGGAGGTCCAGGAACCCGTCTTGATGGCGCCGTCCTCCTCGGCCTTGCCCCGGTAGGAGGGGAAGGCGGTCTCGGTCATGCCGATGACGGCGACGGCGTCCCATTCCAGGCCCTTGGCGGCGTGCATGGTGAGGAGCTGGACGGCGCCGGGCTCGGGAGCGGGCTCGGGGGCGTCGAGCCCGTTCTCCTCGGATTGGGCGACCTGGAGCCAGTTGAGGAACCCGGCCGGGGTCGGGGCCTCGGTGTCCGCGGCGTACTGCTCGGCCACGGCCCTGAAGGCGTCGACGGCGCGCCGGCCGCCCCACTGGGGGCCCATGGCGGCGATCTCAATATCGAGGTCGAGGGCCTGCTCGGCGATGTCGATGATGTCCGGCAGTGGTAGGTCGAGGGCGGTGCGGACCCGGCGCAGGGCGCGGGCCAGGCGCAGGGCGAGAGCGCGCCCGGCCTCGGACAGGCCCTCGATGGGACCGTCGCCGCCCGGTTCCTCGGCGCGCCGGGCGATGGTCTCCAGTGCCTCGGTGAGCAGCGGTGCCTCGGGGGCCTCCTCCTGGCCGTCGACCGGGGCCCCGGGCAGGGCGGGGTCGGCGATCCCGCCCCGGCGCTCCGCGGGCCGCTGCGGACCGCGGGTATGGCGGCGCGCCAGGGCGTGGAGGGCTCGCAGGTCGGCGGCGCCGATGTCCCCGGCGCTCAGCAGGCGCATGAGGCGGTCCCCCCGCTCGGGGTCCGCGGCCGCGGTGATGAGGGCACGGAGGTCCGCGACCTCGGGAACGCCGAGCATTCCGCCGATGCCGACGACCTCGTAGGGGATGCCGCGCGCCTGGAGCGCGTCGGCGATGGGGAGGAGCTGGGAGCGCGTGCGGGACAGGACGGCGAGCTCGGCGCGCGGCCCCCAGCACCGCGCCATGAACTCGGCTACCTCCTCGGCCTCTGCGAGGGGATCGGACAGGAAGGCGACGCGGACGGCGCCCTCGGCCAGACCCGCGGCCGCGGAGCGGGGGACGAGGCGCGTCACGGGGATGCGCTCCACGGCGGCGTCCCCCGGCTCGGGGCTGCGGTCGCGCAGGGGGGCGGAGATGATGTTGGCGGCATCGAGGATGCGCCGGTCATTGCGCCAGGCGGTGGATAGGGGCAGCACGGGCGTGGCGAGCGCGGGGTCCGCCCCCGCGGCCAGGGCCTCGGTGCCCGCGGGGTTGAAGCGGGCGTGGAAGGAGTCGAGGGCCCCGGCACTGGCGCCGCGCCATCCGTAGATCGCCTGGTTGGGGTCCCCGACAGCGGTGACGCCTCCCCCGGCGAAGAGGCGGGAGAGCAGGAGGGTCTGGGCCACCGAGGTGTCCTGGAACTCGTCGAGGAGGACGGCGGAGTACTGCTCGCCGAGCGCGCGGACGGCGCCGGGGACCTCCTCGACGATCCGGCACGCCAGGGAGATCTGGTCCCCGAAATCGACGAGCCCGTGGCGGCGCTTGTGCTCGCGGTACTCGGCGGCGAGCTCGAGGAGGGCGCGCTGGGTGGCCATGGTCTCCGCCCTGGTCTTGAAGATGCCGGCCAGGCCTCTCACACCGGCGAGTCCCGCGAAGAGGTGCTGGAGGTCATCCAGGCCCTCAGCGGCCTCCTCGACGTCGAGCAGGTTCTCCGACAGGGCGCTGTCGACGCGCAGGACGGCGCGCACGGTGGTGGGGGTGGGGTCGAGGGGCAGTGGCGTGACGCGCTCGGCCAGCATGTCGTCGACGATCTGCCAGGCGCGCGCCGCGGTGATGAGCGTGGCGTCGGGATCGACGCCGATGCCCAGGCCGTGGTCGCGCACGAGTGCGGCGGCGAAGGAGTTGTAGGTGGAGATCGTCGGCTCGCCGAGTTCGGCGGCGGCGCCGTCGGCCTCGGTCGCTCCGGGCAGGAGCCCCGCCTCGGCGAGCTGGCCGAGGCGGGCGGACACGCGCGAGGCGAGCTCGGCAGTGGCCTTGCGGGTGAAGGTGAGTCCCAGGACCTGGTCGGGGCGAACGGCGCCGCTGGCCACGAGGTGGACGACACGCTGACTCATGGTGGCGGTCTTCCCGCTGCCCGCGCCGGCGACGACGAGCAGGGGGGTCAGCGGGTGGGCGATGACCTGGGACTGCTCGGCCGTGGGCGGGGGCAGGCCGAGTGCCTCGGCCAGCGCCCGGGGGCTGGGGCCCGGCCTGGCGTCGGGCTGGTCGGTTCGGCCAGTGGTCCGGGGCTCGCTCATGGGAGCGTCCTCCTCCCCTCGTCGACGGCGGGACAGGCGTCCTTGACGGCGCAGAAATGGCAGTGACGGCCCGTAGTGGCGCGCAGGCGCGGGCCCCTGGCGGCCAGGGCGGCGCCGGCGACAAGGGCGGCGGCCCAGTCCTCGCCGGTCTCGGGGTCGGGGATGGGAGCGAGGGCGGCGGCATCCGGGGCGAGGCGCACGCCGCCACCATTATTCTTGCGCGGCTCGGCACCGAGGAGGACGAGCGCCCCGCCGTCGACCCGATAGCCCAGGGATTCCAGGGCCAAGCGGTAGGCGGTCAACTGCGGGTGGCGGGAGGCGTCTCCCTCGCCCGCGCTCTTGCCGGTCTTGAGATCAATGAGGCGCAGGCGCTGGCCCGTGCCGCCGGGCAGAGGGGCGCCCGGCTCACCGGCCGCGGGAGGGACCTCCCCCTCGATGACCTCGAGGCGGTCGATGCGGCCGCGCAGCCGCACCTCGATCGTCGCTCCGCCAGCGCCGCCCGATGTCGGGGCCCCGCCATCGCCCTGCCCCTCCCCAATGTCCGTGCCGGCAGGCAGCGGCAGGGCGAGGGTGGCGTCGATGGAGCGCTCGACCTCCACCTGACCGGGCACGTCCTCGAGGCGCGCGTTGAGGCGGCGGATCATCTCGCGGGCGCGCTCGGCCTCGAGGGAGCCCATCCAGGTGGACGGGAGGCCGAGCTCGGGCAGGCGCGCCTCGAGGGCCTCCATGAGGGCCTGCCCGCGCAGACCCTCGCGCTGTGCCCGCTCGGCGAGCGAGTGGATGAGGGTTCCGAGCGCCTGAGCGCCCGTGGGCGCGCCGCCGGCGCCGTTGCGCTGGAGGAACCAGCGCAGCGCGCAGGTGGTGAGGCCCTCGACGTCGGAGGGGCTCACGCGCACCGGCTGGCCGTCCGCCACGAGGGGCTCGGTGGAGGTGGGCTCGGACAGTCCGCCCCAGGTGGCCGGATCGGCGCCGGCCACGCCTGCCCCGGCCAGGCGCGCGAGCAGGGCGGCGGCGCGGGCACCCCGCTGGCGCGCCAGCGCCGTGGCCTGGGGCGATTGGGCGGCCAGGAGAGCGTGGCGGAGCTCACCGACCAGGCCGCGCAGGGTGAGATCGCCGGTATCCGGCGCGATGAGCGGGTCGCCGTCGGCATCGGTCAGGGGGCGGCCGGCGGCGACGGCGACCTCGATGAGGAAGGAGGAGGGCGAGTTGTCATCGTCCTGGACGGCGGTGGCGATGAGGCGGCGGGTGGCGCGGGTGAGGGCGGCCAGGAGCATGCGGCGCTCGTCGGCGCGCACCTGGGCGCGGGCGGCGGTGACGTCGAGCGCACCGATGGGGGCGCCGTCGGGGCCGACGGGCAAGCGGCCGGTGGCGGCGTCCACGAGGAGGCCGGAACGGGTGAGGGAGTCGCGCAGGCGCAGATCAGGCCAAGAATCGCGGCCCAGCCCCATGACGGCGACGGTGGCCCACTCGCGGCCTGCGGCGGCGGCCGGGGTGAGAACGGCAACGCCCTCGGGGCGAACCCCGGCGGGGGCCACGGAGTCGGAGGGGAGGACCTCGGCGGCCAGCTCGTCGAGGAAGGCGGTGGCGTGGGCGCCGGGATGCCGCTCGGCCCAGACTTCGGCTCGCTTGAACAGCGCGGTGACCACGTCGAGGTCGCGCTCGGCGGCACGGGCGAGCGGCGCCCCGTGATCGCCCGCCAGCGCGAGACGGCGCCAACGCTCGGCGCAACCCGAGGCGCTCCAGGCCGCCCAGAGCAGCGCCTCGGCGTCGATGCGCCCATCATCCGGCGCCTCCGCGCTCTCCGGCCCGTCATCGCACCGCGGGCCCTGGAGAGCGGCGACGCCGCGCAGGGCCTCGATGATCCGGGCGGCCCGGGCCAGACGCGCGGCCTGCTCGGCCAGGGGCTCCTCGGCGAGCTCCGCGGCGAGATCCCCACCGGCACTGGTGGAGGCGAGGGCGGCGAGCAGGTGCTCGTCCGGGACCGTCCGGGCGGGACGATCCTCGCGCAGACGGCGGCGCAGACGGCGCAGGTCCAGGAGGCTGAGGCCCACGAGCGGGCTGGTGAGCAGGTCGATCGCGGCAGTGCGCTCCGGTGGCTCGCCCACTGCCCCAAGACGACCGTCGACAGCGGCGCGGGACACCCGCAGGAGGGCTGCCGCAGCGGGCTCGGCGCGCAGCAGGACGGCGGGGGCGGAGGCCGCCAGGGGCACCCCTCGCCGCCCGAGCTCGCGGGCGACCGCACGGGCCCGCCCGGCGGAGCGCACGATGACGGCCATCTCCCGCCAGGGCGTGGCGTGGTGGATGTGCTCGGCGCGCAGGGCGCGCGCCACATGAGCGGCCTCCTGCGCGGCGGAGGAGGCGACGATCGGCTCGATCCCCGAGGGAGCGCCGGCATCCCCCGGCCCGGCCGGCGGTGCCCCGCCCGGCACCGGCTCGGTCGTAGCCGCGCCGCCGCCCCGCTCCGGGCTGAGGCTCGGGTGGCGGTGGGTGGCTGATCCCGTGACGGGCAGCCGCCCGGCCTGATCCGCCCACAGGGCCGCGAGCGCGGGCGTGCCGCGGTGCAGGGTGCTCAGGCGCAGGCGGCGCGCCGCGAGCCCGGAGCGGTCCTCGGCGGCCGGCAGAAGGCTGGGAGAGCCGCCGCGGAAGGTCTCGACGGCGACGTCCGGGTCCCCCAGGACCACCACCTGGGCGCGGTGCCCGCGCTCATCGGAGCGGGCGAGTGCGGTCAGGAACCGGGCGGTGGCGGCGGTGCAGTCCTGGTAGTCATCCACGATGACCAGGCCGGGCACGGGCCGGGGGACGGCGACGCCGTCGGCGTCCCAGGAGGCCAGGGCCTCAGCGGCGCGGTCCTGGAGGCGGGCGGTGTCCATGCGGCGGGTATCGGCGCGGCGCTCCGCGGTGGGACGGCCCTGGGCGTCCCAGGTGCGCAGGAGCGCGGAGGCCGGCCCCCACAGGGGGACGTCGAGGGCACGACCCAGCCCGGCGAGGTCGTCGGCGGTGACGCCGAGCTCCCCGGCGCGGGCGAGCAGGTTGCGCAGCTCGGTTCGGAAGGCGCGCGATCCGACGGCCTCGGGCGGCAGGCCGGGCCACTGCTCGGGGCGGATGAGGGAGGCGAGCGCGGCGTCCTCCTCCGCGCCGGCCAGCAGGATCGGGGCGGGCAGCGGGTCCGGGCGCTGAGTGAGGGATGCGGTGAGGATGGTCAGGGCGAGGGAGGCGGGCGTGCGGGCACGGACCACCCCCCCGCCGCGGGCGCCGAGGAGGGATGCGGCGCGTTGGCGCAGGCGGTCCGCGCGGGCGCGCGTGGGGGCCAGGAGGACGGCGTCGGTCCCCCGCCCGACGGCGCCGGCGAGCATCCGCAGGGCGAGGCTCGTCTTTCCGGTGCCGGGGGCGCCGAGCACAACGATGTTGTCCCCGCCGGCGACCGCCTCGAGGACGGCGCGCGCGGACGCATCCGGCTCCGGCAGGGGCTCGGGGGCGGGAGCCGGCAGGAGGCGCGGCGACGCGATGATCGCCGGATTCGCGGCGCTGGCCATACTGCCGGCACTGCCGGTGCTCGGGGTGGCCTCCTGGATCCGCATGGGTCTATCTCACCACGCCTCACCGACACGCATAGGCGCGCGCAAGGCCCCGGCTCAGCGCTCCGGCCCTCCCCCGACCGCGCCCCGTCCGCGCGGCGCGAAAACCGACGCCGCCGGACCCGCGCTGTCGCCGTCGTCGACCACGGGCGCCCTACGATCGGGGCAGCGACGCGGGACCCTTCGGGGCCGCCCGCGCACAATCCGCCCCCCGATCCGCTCTTCAAGGAGTCACCATGCAGGTCAGCCTCGGCTTCAAGCACGCCGCCCGTCAGATCGAGATCGAGACCTCCGCCTCCCACGACGAGGTCCTGGGCGCGCTGTCCGACTCGGCGACGAAGGATGTCGTCCTCACGGATGACCGGGGCCGCAAGGTGCTCGTGCCCGCGGGCTCCCTGGCCTACGCCGAGCTCGGGGCCGCTGAGCAGCGCCGAGTCGGCTTCGGGATCTGAGCCTGCGCCGCCCGCGCGACGCCTGCCGGGAACGGCCCGCCCGCCCGCGATCCTACCGGTCTCAGACGCGCAGCCCGAGGCCCTTCATGCGGCTCGTCATGCCGGAGGACAGGACGGCGCTCAGGCGCGCCGCGCCCTGCTCCCCGCCGGCGAGCTCGGGGAAGCGGGCGAGCATGAGCTGGATCGCGCCGATCTCCTCGCCCGCCACCCGGCGACCCCACAGACCCAGGCGGGCGGCGAGTTGGGGGTCGCCGTCGAGATCGGCCATGAGTTCGGCGGCGGCGAAGGAGCCGAAGCGGTCCTCGGACAGGGCCTCCAGGACGGCGCCGCGCACACGCGGGGGCAGGGAATCGGTCAGGGCCATGCCGAAGTCGACGAGCAGCCCGAAGGATAAATAGGTCTTGACCAGCCGCTCGACCCAGTCGTGGGGGCGCAGGCGATCGTCGACGTCGCCCAGGGAGCCGAGGAAGCGCTCGGCGGCCGCCGGCACGTCCACGCCCTCATCGGCGCCGATGCGGATGATCGCATCGAAGGCACTCACCTTGGCCGCGCTCATGCGCAGCAGCTCGACGCGCAAGGGCATCGCCGGGGCCCTGTCCGCGTCCTTGGCGTAGCGCGTGCAGGCCACGGAGCAGCTGTAGCCGACGACGCCGAGCACGGCGGCCATGAAGGCATCGGGCGCGCTGGGGGCGGGGGTCGGGGGCGGCGGGGCGGGGACCGGGTCAGGAACGGAAGGGCTCATGGGCAAAGCGTAGAGCGAAGGCCCCGCTCCCGCGGCCGCCTTGGCGAAGGCGCGTGATGTGCCCCACCTACCGGAGGCAATCGCCGTCGCATCACCGCCGCGAGGGCGAATGACCGGTAGTCTGCCGACGTCCACGGTTGCCCGGTCGTCCAGCAGCCTGGTCCCGCCTGCCCGCGAGCCGCGCCCAGAGCGCGGCGGCGCCCCTGGCCCCTGAACGGGACACGATTCACGATCGGCTGCCACACATACGACCGCAAGCGCGGCCCAGGGCCCCGCCGGCCCGGGCGGCGGGGCCCTGTCGGCCCGCGCAGGACCCCCCTCCGCGCCGGGCACTGGGCCGCGGTCCACATCCGAAGGAACGTCGTGACCGACGAGAACCCCGTCATCACCAGCCCCGCCGAGGCCGGCTCGGCCGCCAGCGCCCCCAGCCCGACCAGCCCCGCGAGCACCCCCGCCTCGGGCCTCATCGAGACCGCGGGTGCCCACGCCCCCGTCCTGGACGAGGCAGCCCCCGACATCACCGATGAGGGCGCCCAGGCGGACCTGAGCATCAAGTCCTTCGCGGACTTCGGCGTCGAGTCCGAGATCTGCGAGGCACTGGCCGCCAAGGGCATCATCCACCCCTTCCCCATCCAGGCCCTCACCCTCCCGGTGGCCCTGGAGGGCAACGACATCATCGGCCAGGCCAAAACCGGCACCGGCAAGACCCTGGGCTTCGGCATCCCACTGCTCATGGACACCCTGGGCCCCGGTGAGGAGGGCTGGGACTCCGATCCGGCCTCCGGCAGCCCGCAGGCCCTCATCGTCCTGCCCACACGCGAACTGGCCAAGCAGGTCGCCGTCGAGCTGGAGCAGGCCGCGGCCAAGCGCACCGTGCGCATCGTGCAGGTCTACGGCGGTCGCGCCTACGAGCCGCAGATCGAGGCCCTGGAGAAGGGTGCCGAGATCGTCGTGGGAACCCCGGGGCGCCTCATCGACCTCATGGACCGCGCCGTCCTGGACCTCGCCCACGTGACCACCGTGGTGCTCGACGAGGCCGATGAGATGCTGGATCTGGGCTTCCTGCCCGATGTGGAGAAGATCCTGGCCCGCACCCGCGCCGACCGCCAGACGATGCTGTTCAGCGCCACGATGCCGGGTGCCGTCGTCGCCCTGGCCCGCCGCTACATGACTCAGCCGACCCACATCCGCGCCCAGGACCCCGGGGATGAGTCGATGACGGTCAAGTCGGTGGCGCAGGTCGTCTACCGCACGCACGCCCTGAACAAGGTGGAGGTGGTCGCCCGGATCCTCCAGGCCGAGGGCCGGGGCCGCACGATCATCTTCGCCCGCACGAAGCGCACGGCGGCGCGAGTGGCCGACGACCTGGCCTCACGGGGCTTCGCCACCGGTGCGCTGCACGGCGATCTGGGACAGGGGGCGCGCGAGCAGGCCCTGCGCGCCTTCCGCAACGGCAAGGTGGACGTGCTCGTGGCCACCGATGTCGCCGCCCGCGGCATCGACGTCGACGACGTCACCCACGTCATCAACTACCAGTGCCCCGAGGACGAGAAGGTCTACGTCCACCGCATCGGGCGCACGGGCCGCGCCGGGAACGCGGGCACGGCCGTGACCTTCGTGGACTGGGATGACATCCCGCGCTGGCGGCTCATCGCCAAGGGCCTGGGCCTGCCGGTGACCGAGCCGATCGAGACCTACCACACCAGCGCGCACCTGCACTCCGACCTGTCGATCCCCGAGGGCACCACGGGCACGTTGCCGCGCTCCAAGCGGACACTGGCCGGCCTCGACGCCGAGGAGATCGAGGACCTGGGCGAGACCGGCAAGCGCAGCGGGCGCGATGACCGACGCGATCGCCGCGGCGGGGCCAGGGGCCGCGATGGGCGGGGCTCGCGCTCCCGAGGCGGCCGGGGCGGCGGCGCTTCGCGGGCTCCGAAGGACGGCGAGCGCCGGCAGCCCTCCGGGCGCGTCTGCGACGGCGAGGCCCCGCTGCGCGCGAGGAACCGCAAGCGGACGCGCGGCGGCAAGCCGATCGACTCCGCCGGCCAGGACTGAGCCGGGTCGCCGCGGCCAGCGGGCCGCGGCGACCGAATACGGCAGAGGCGGGGAAGGTGCGGGCGCCCCTGGTATCAGGGGGCGACGAGCGGGAGGGTCCCCTCGTCCACGATCCGCTCGAGGAGCTCGGGGGGCATGAGATTCTCCCCGAGTCGATTGGGCTTTCCGGCGCCATGGTAGTCGGAGGATCCCGAGACGCCCAGGCCGAGGCGATCGGCGAGGTCCTGCGCGGCGCGGCGGTCGGCGGGCCCGTGGTCGCGGTGGTCGACCTCCAGGGCGGCGAGCCCGACCTCGGCCATCGCGGCGAAAGTCTCATCGGGCACGAGCCGGCGCTGGCGCTCGGAGGCACGGGGATGGGCGGCAACGGGCACGCCCCCGGCAGCCCGCACGAGGGCGCAGGCCTCGACGGGGTCGAGAGCCCAGTAGGGCACATAGTAGGGACTGGAGACGGCCAGGGGACCGGCGAAGACTGCGTCCCGGTTCTCGAAGGAGCCCGCGGCGACGAGCGCATCGGCGATATGGGGCCGGCCGATGCTGTGGCCGACCGACTGGACGAGCACGTCCTCCCACGTGATGGGGTAGTCGACGGCGATGCGCTCGACCATGTGCTGGGCGCGGGTTCCCCGGGAGTCGCGGGCGTGGGCGAAGGCCTTGGCGAGGTCCGCGTTCTCGGGATCGAAGAGGTAGGCGAGCAGGTGGAGGGTGACCCCACTCGCGGCGCAGGAGATCTCGGTGCCGCGTAGGAGGGTCACTCCTGTGGACTGCACGGCGGCCTCGGCCTCCTCCCAGCCGATCGTCGTGTCGTGGTCGGTCAGGCCGACGACGTCGAGGCCCGCTTGGGCGGCTGCCCGCATGAGCTCCGCCGGGGTGTCCGTGCCGTCGGAGCAGGAGGAGTGGGTGTGGGGGTCGATGCGCACCGGCCAAGTCTAGGAGGGCGTGCCGGGCGGCGCAGGAGCACGCCCGCCGGCGGGGCACGGGCCGGCCGGGTACGCGCCCCGCCGGCCACAGCCGGTGACAGGGCGCCGGCTCAGTGGAACAGTGGGGCCATGAGCACAGCGAGCACCGGCCGTCCCTCCCCCGTCGTCGCATCTGGCGCGCCCCTCCCCCATACCCGCACCGGGCCCTCCGCGAGCGCTGGGCGCCCGGTGCGCTTCGGCGTCGTCGGCGCGGGATTCATCGCCGCCTGGTTCGCCCGCGCCGTGGCCGCCGAGCCCGCCGCCGAGATCGTCGCCGTCACCTCGGCCAGGCCCGAGCGCGCCGCCGCCTATGCCGCCAAGCACGGCGTCCCCCACGCCCATCCCACCCTCGAGGCGATGCTCGCCGAGCACGGCCCGGACTGCGCCGCGCCCATCGACGTCATCTACATCGCCTCGCCCAACTCCCTGCACGCATCCCAGGCGATCGCAGCCTTGGAGGCCGGATACGGGGTGCTCGTGGAGAAGCCCTTCGCCCTGACTCCCGCTCAGGCCCGGGCCATGGCCGTCACCGCGGAGCGCACCGGCGGCTTCCTCATGGAGGCCTGGCAGACCGCCTTCGAGCCCGGCGTCGCCGCCATCCGCTCCGCTTTTCCCCGACTCGGGGAGCTGCGCCGAGCCGCCTTCGTGCGCGAGCAGTTCTCCTCGCGCATGAACGCCTACCGGGCCGGCGAACTCCCCCCGGCCTTCAACCCGGCGCTCGGCGGCGGCTCGCTCATGGATCTCGGCATCTACCCCGTCAGCCTGGCCATCCATCTGTTCGGGCGCCCGGACCGCGTCACCGCCACGGCGCAACTCCTGGACTCCGGCGTCGACTCCCACGGCACGCTCACCCTCTCCTACGGCACCGGGGAGCACGCCGGCCTCGAAGTGGCCTGCCTGCACTCCAAGACCTCCGCCAATGCCCTGGGCAGCCAGATCTCCGGCGAGTCCAGGGCGATCCTCCTCGACCACTGCCAGTGGCCCGAGCGCATCAGTCTCATCA
Source organism: Actinomyces gaoshouyii (assembly GCF_002072175.1). Lineage (GTDB taxonomy): Bacteria > Actinomycetota > Actinomycetes > Actinomycetales > Actinomycetaceae > Actinomyces > Actinomyces gaoshouyii. The sequence goes on from NZ_MVIV01000001.1 coordinate 87,993, forward strand.
CCGCGCCGGGCTCCCCCGAGGAATCCCATGAGGACCTGTCCGTGACGCGCTCGGCCGAGGTGATGGGCCCCCTCCTGGCGGAGGTCTGCCGGCTCGTGAGCGCCGGCGCGCGCGGCTCCGAGCTCCACCCCGTGTCCGCCTCGGTGGCCGCGATCGAGGTCCTGTCCGAGGCCCGCTCGCAGATCGGGGTCCATTTTCCCGACGACGGCGCCGATGCCTGAGCCTGCGGCTTGAGGGAGCACGGCCCGCCCAGCCCGGCCGTCCGGGCTGGGCGGGCGCCTGGCCGCGGTGGGAGGATGCCCCCATGAGCCAGTCCTCCCCCGCTAGCCGCCCCCAGGCGCCCGCCGCCCCCGAGATCACTGCGGGCGCCCCCGCCCCGAAAGCCCCGGTTGTCGCCGGGCAGTCCCTCGCGCAGCGGGGCGGAAACCGCTCCCGCCAGCCCACCAACCAGGCGTTCCGGGATTTCATCGGCTCCGGCTGGGGGCCTCGCCCGGCCGGGCTCCCTCCGCGCTCGGAGGCCGCCGACTGGGCCGTCGCGCGCCGCGCCGCCCTGGGTGCCCAATTCCCCGGCGAGCGCCTCGTCTTCCCCGCCGGCCCCCTCAAGGTTCGCAACAACGACTGCGACTACCGCTTCCGCCCGCACTCCGCCTTCTGCCACCTGACGGGCACCGGCACCGATTTCGAGCCCGACGCGGCGCTCGTCCTGGAGCCCCTCACTCCGCCCGGCGCCCCCGCGCCCGAGGGAGAGCCCACGCATGAGGGCGTCCTGTACTTCCGGCCCCGTGCTTCACGGATCTCCCAGGAGTTCTACGCCGACCCCCGCTACGGCGAGTTGTGGGTGGGGCCGCGTCCCTCCATCGAGGAGGTCGAGGCCGTCACCGGGATCCGCTGCGCCCATATCGATAGCCTCGGCGATGCCCTGGCCAAGGACGCCGGGGCCGACGGCGTGCACCTGCGCGTCATCGCCCAGGCCGATGAGGCCATCACCGCACTCGTGGACCAGGTCCGTCAGGCCTCGGGGCTGGCCAGTGGGCGGGCCGCCACCGAGGTGGACGACCGCCTCCTGGAGGCGGCCAGCGAGCTGCGCCTGCGCAAGGACGCCTGGGAGATCGCCCAGATGCGGGCCGCCGTCGACGCCACGAAGGCCGGATTCGATGACCTCATCCGCTCCATCCCGCGCGCGGTGGGTCACTGGCGCGGCGAGCGCGTGCTGGAGGGGGCCTTCGCCGCCATCGCCCGTGAGGAGGGCAACGGCCTGGGCTACGACACGATCGCCGCGGCCGGGGACCACGCCAACACCCTGCACTGGATCAACAACGACGGCCCCGTGCGCCCCGGCGAGCTCGTGCTCGTGGACGCCGGGGTGGAGATCGATTCCCTCTACACTGCGGACGTCACCCGCACGATCCCGGTCGACGGCGTCTTCACCGGCCCGCAGCGCCGCGTCTACCAGGCGGTGCTCGACGCCGCCGATGCCGCCTTCGCCCGCGCGAACCAGCCAGGCTGCCGCTTCAAGGACGTCCACAGCGCCGCCATGGAGGTCATCGCCGCCCGTCTGGAGGAGTGGGGGCTGCTGCCCGAGGGCGTGACCGCCGCGGACTCCCTGGGCCCCGACGGCCAGTATCACCGCCGCTGGATGGTGCACGGCACGAGCCATCACCTGGGCCTTGACGTGCATGACTGCGCACAGGCCCGCCGTGAGATGAGCATGGACGCGCTACTGGAGCCGGGCATGGTCTTCACGATCGAGCCGGGCCTGTACTTCCGCGCAGATGATCTGCTCGCCCCCGAGGAGCTGCGCGGCATCGGGATCCGCATCGAGGACGACGTCGTCGTTCGCCCCGATGGGAGCGTCGAGCGGCTGACGGCGGGCATCCCTCGCACGGTCGAGGAGGTCGAGGCCTGGGTGAGCGGCCTCATCGCCTGAGGCGCCCGAGCCGCGGGCCGTCCGAGCTCCCGGCCCCGGGCTCGGGCGGCCCTGCGAGGCGGCGCCCATGGCGCCGGCCCGCGTGGGACCCTCGGGGCCGCTCTCCATGCGGGGATGCGCGACATCGTGGGGCGGCCGCTCTCCACGATGGGGCGCCTCGTCAGCGGCGCAGGTAGGGGTCGTGGTCCTCGGGAACCGGAGTCCCGCCCCCACTGGGCCGAGCGGCCCCGCCCGCCTCAGTTCCCCCGGCAGGACCGGCAGCGCCGGAGGCCCCGGAAGTGGCGGCAGCCCCGCCGCCCGAGACCGCGCCGTCGGGCTGGATGCGCACGCCGAAGCGGGGCTGCTCGTCGGGGCGCGATCCGAACGCCGTGGGCCCGTCAGCGGACTCCGCGCGGGCGCGACGGCGCTCCTCGGCGCGGCACGCGGCCTGGCCGCCCCGGCTCAGGTTGCCCGGCGCGTCCGCCAGCGCCCGAGCCGCCTCCTGGACCCGGTCCGCGGCGAGGATCGAGTAGCGCGAGGCCACCACCTGGCTGATGGAGGTGAAGTCCCGGCGACCGCGCGTGAGCGCGTATCCGACCACCTGGAAGAGGATCCCCCACACAACGCCCAGCAGCACGGCGCCGAGGAGCATCGGGGACGTCGAGGCACTGCCGATGAAGTTCATCATGAGGGCGAAGAACACGCCGATCCACAGCCCGGACCCGGCGCCGCTGGCCACCGCCCGCCCCCAGCTCAGGCGGCCGGTGATGCGCTCGACCTGCCGCAGATCGGTGCCGATGATCGACAGCAGTTGGACGGGGAAGCCCTCGTCCGACAGGGAGTCGACGGCGTGCTGCGCCTGCGCGTAGGTGGCGAAGGAGGCGATCTCCTCCCCCTGGGGCAGCGCGCCCCCGCGACCGACGATCGTGTCAGGACCCATCTGGATGCTCATGACCCCATCGTCCCATGCCGACCGCCGCGGAGACGAGCCGGTCCGCCCTCCGTCGCCCCGATCCGCTCTCAGCGACCACGGGGCGGCGGGGGAATATCGGTCCGATGGCGCCCCTCAGGAATCAGCAGCGAGTGAGTGCCTGGCCACTCGATTCCAGTCAGGAGTATTCATCAGACCTCCGCCGCGCCGACCGCGCTCTCGATTCCGAAGAGGCACATGCAAAACCATAGGGTCGACAGCAGGAGGAATAAGCCAATGCAATGCATCACGAACTCGCAACGACCGCATCGCGCCATGGAACCACTATTTACGCGAAGCCATGCCCACAGGTAATCTAGTGGTCGCGAACACAGCCGAAGGCATATGGGGCCATCATGACCGCTCAGAAGAGCGCGCGACTGCGGAATAAAACGGCACTTCAGTTCCTCTGGGGACTCCTTGTGATGAAGATCATCACCTGCTGCATCCGGGGGTTGCCCCTCTCAGCGCTCAGCACATGGGCGGACCTCACAACCTGGATGTACTCGCTTGTTCCAGCCATGATCTTCACCGTCAGCTACTACCGCTTCTCGATAAGCCGTCACAATCCGTCTTAGGGCTCAGGACAGCGCGAGGCGGCGCTGAGTAGGCGAGCGTCGGAGCCGGCGGGCACGAGGATTCGCCGAGGGCTCTTCCAGCGGGCCGTCCTCGCGCCCGCCGGCTCACGGGCCCGCCCTCTCGGATGCGGCTAGGCTGTGCCCGTGGAGAGCAGCAGGGCGCGCAGCGCAAACAGGGTCTTCGTGGCGCGGCTCGTCGGCACGACCGTCTTCGACCCCCTCGGGGATCCCGTCGGCCGCGTCCACGATGTCGTCGTCCTCATCCAGTTGCGCGGCGAGCCCCGGGCGGTGGGCTGCGTCATCGAGGTGCCCGGACGGCGCCGCGTCTTCCTGCCGCTGTCGCGCATCACGGCGATCGAGCCGGGCGCGGTCATCACCACGGGAGTGGTCAACATGCGCCGTTTCGAGCAGCGCAAGGTCGAGACTCTCGTGGTCGGCGAGCTCCTCGACCGCGTCGTCACCCTCAAGGACGGCACGGGCACCGTGGAAATCCGCGATGTGGCCATCGAGCGCGACGCCGGCATGGATTGGAAGGTCACCCGCCTGTTCGTCCAGCGCGCCTCGTCGGGCCCCCTGGGACTGCGGCGCGGGGAGACCGCCATGGTCCGCCCCGACGAGGTCACGGGCCTGGCAGGCGGCATGGAGCAGCAGGGCGTCACCGCCCTCCTGGCCACCCTGGAGGACCTCAGGCCCGCGGATCTGGCCGAGGCGCTGCGGGACCTCCCTCCCACCCGCCGCGTCGAGGTGGCGCGCGAGCTGCCCGACGACCGCCTCGCCGACGCCGTCGAGGAGCTGGGCGATGACGACGCCGTCGCCCTCTTGTCCGCCCTGGAGTCGGCCCGCGCCGCCGACGTCCTGGAGGCGATGCAGCCCGACGACGCGGCCGACCTCGTCGCCGAGCTCCCCCAGCTCAAGGCCAACGAGCTCCTCGAGCTCATGCAGCCCGATGAGGCCGCCGACGTGCGCCGCCTCATGCGCTACGACGAGTACACCGCCGGCGGCCTCATGACCACCGAGCCGATCATCCTGCCGCCCGAGGCGAGCGTGGCCACCCTGCTGGCCCGGGCCCGCAAGGCGGAGGTCCCCCCGGCCCTGGCGGCGGTGGCCTTCGTGTGCCGCCCGCCACTGGAGAGCCCGACGGGCATGTACCTGGGCATGGTCCACCTCCAGCGCGCCCTGCGCGAGCGCCCCCAGCAGATGGTGGGGCGCATCCTGGACAAGGACCTCGGCGCCGTCGGACCCACCGACTCCATCGGCACGATCACGCGCCTGCTGGCCACGTACAACCTCACGGCCATGCCCGTGTGCGATGAGGCCGGTCGCCTCGTGGGCGCGGTGAGCGTGGACGACGTGCTGGACCACCTCATGCCCGATGACTGGCGCGAGGCCGACGACGCCGTCACCGACGAGATGATCGAGAGGAGCGCCAATGCCTGAGCAGCTCGATCAGCCGTTGGACCAGGGACGCGGTCGCCGGCTGCGCGGGCTGCGCCCGCGCCGGTCCTCGCGCTCGGACGCCTTCGGGCGCTTCGCGGAGGCCACCGCCCGCTTCATGGGTTCGCCGAGGTTCGTCCTGTACATGACGGTCTTCGTCATCACCTGGATCGTGGCGAACATCGCCCTGGCGAGTGCTTCCAAGGCCTGGGACCCCTACCCGTTCATCCTGCTCAACCTGGCCTTCTCCACCCAGGCCTCCTACTCCGCCCCCCTCATCATGCTGGCGCAGAACCGCCAGGACGACCGCGACCGCGTCACCGCCGAGCAGGACCGCCAGCGCGCCGAGCGCAATCTGGAGGACACCGAGTACCTCACCCGGGAGATCGCCGCGCTGCGCCTGGCGATGAACGACGTCGCCACTCGTGACTTCGTGCGCGGCGAGCTGCGGGACATGCTCTCCGAGATCCTCGCCGAGGAGCGCGCCATCCGCGAGGAGATCTCCGAGCTCGGCGATGACGAGCACGCCGAGGGCGACGAAGCGCCCGTCCTGGCCGAGACGGCCTCCCCCGAAGGCTCCCACGGGGCCCGACCCTCACCGCCGCTCCCACTCGCCCCCTCCCCCTGATCCGACACGGTGGGCCCAGAGCTGACGAGCCCGTAGGATGAGGGCATGCCCATGCCCACTGAAGAGGCCGTCCGCGATGCTCTCGCCCGCGTCAACGACCCTGAGATCCGCCGTCCCATCACCGAGCTCGGAATGGTGGACTCCCTCGAGATCTCACCAGACGGCGTCGTGAGCGTCCATGTCCTCCTCACCGTGGCTGGCTGCCCGCTCAAGGACACGATCACGGAGGACACCACGCGGGAGGTCGGCGCCGTCGAGGGCGTCACCGGTGTGCGCGTGAGCCTGGGCGTCATGACCGATGAGCAGCGGGCGGCCCTGCGCTCCCAGCTGCGCGGAGGGGCGGCGGAGCCCGTCATCCCCTTCACCCAGCCCGGCTCGCTCACCCGCGTCTACGCGGTCACCTCCGGAAAGGGGGGCGTCGGCAAGTCCTCGGTGACGGCCAACCTCGCCGCCGCCATGGCCGCGCAGGGCCTGAGCGTCGGCGTCGTCGACGCGGATATCTACGGCTTCTCCATCCCCCGGATGCTGGGCTCGGAGCAGGTGCCCACCCAGCTCGATGGCATGATCGTCCCGCCCATCGCTCACGGCGTGAAACTCATCTCGATCGGCATGTTCGTCGATGACAAGCAGCCCGTGGTGTGGCGCGGCCCCATGCTGCACCGCGCGGTCCAGCAGTTCCTCTCCGATGTCTTCTGGGGGGACCTCGACGTCCTCCTCCTCGACCTGCCCCCCGGCACCGGGGATGTGACGATCTCCGTGGCGCAGCTGCTGCCGGGCGCGGAGATCCTCGTGGTCACCACGCCCCAGCAGGCGGCGGCCGAGGTGGCCGAGCGCACGGGTCTCATCGCCACCCAGACCAAGCAGCGGGTGGTGGGCGTCATTGAGAACATGTCCTACTTGACGCAGCCCGACGGCTCTCGCCTGGAGATCTTCGGCTCCGGCGGCGGCCGGGCCGTGGCCGGCTCCCTAACCGAAACGCTGGGCTACGACGTGCCGTTGCTCGCCCAACTTCCCCTGGACATCAAACTGCGCGAGGGCTCCGACACCGGCGTACCGGCGACCATCGGCGGGGGCGGCCGCGCGCCCGCGGACGCCCCCGCCGCCCAGGAGCTCTCGGCGGTGGCGCAGAGGCTGTCCCACCGCTCCCGGGGCCTGGCCGGACGCCCCCTCGGCGTCACCCCCGCCTGATTCTCTCTCTCCCCCCGCACCGAGACCGGTCGAAAACAGCATCGAGACCGGTCGATATTAGAAACGAGACCGGTTCGGGGCGGGTGGCGCGACGCGATCGGGGCGCGCCGGGGCCCCTCGCCGGGCTTCAGCAGTGATGGATGGGCCGAGCGCTGTGGGCTGCGGTGAGAACGCGCCCGGAGGCGCTCATCGCGACCATCGGTGCGGAGCATCATCGCCGACGCACCGTTCCACGGGCTGAGCCCAGTCGAATGACTGAGGGGGCTCAGTCGACGGGCGCTGACGCCGCGGCCACGCGGCTGCGAGAGGCCTCCTTGGCGGCCCGCACGATGTCGCGCGGCGAGAGTGGGCGCGGCGCGCTGGATGCGGCCGCCGACGCGGCTGCGGGATCCTCCACCAGCGAGGCCGGCACGGCCACCGGCTCGGTCATCGGGTCAGCGGTGGGCGCGACGACGGCGGGCTCTGGAGCGGCGGGATCAGCCGTCACGGGCTCGACAGGCGTGGGCTCCCCCGCCGACTCGGCCTCATCCCTCTCCTCGGCACCGGCCGCCGGATCGGCCTGGGACGCCTCCACCTGCGGGAGCTCGGCGGTGGAGGCCTCGCCCTCCTTCACGGCCCGGGCAGCGGCGAAGGCCTCGGCCTTCTTCTCCTCGATCTTGTTGGCCAGGGAGTTCGCCCGGTCCTTGTCCCGAGCCTCCTTGACGGAGGCGTCGATGGCGTCGGTGGTCTCCTTGGCGGCGTCCTTGACCGCCTTGAAAGGCGACTGGAGGTCCTTCTTGATGGCGTCGAGGTCCTCGCCCAGGGCGTCGCGCACGATCTTACGCGGGTCGTACTGGCGCGGGTCGAGGCTGGACAGGTCGAGGTCGGCGAGCTCGGGGCCGACCTCCTCGGCGATCTGCGTCTTGGTGCTCTCCAGGAAGACGCGCAACTGACGGACCATCTGAGTGAGTTTGCGAGTGTACTCGGGCAGCCTCTGGGGGCCGATGACCACGACGGCCACCAGCAGGAAGACCACGAACTCAGATGAGGAGAATCCCAGCACGAGGCGAGTATAGAGAGCGCGGGCCGCGATACCCTCATGCCTCCGCTCCCGGCTCAGCGTGTCCCGGCCCAGCGCGCCGCACGCCACACTCCGGGCAAGACGGCGGGTCGGGCGAGGAATTCCCCATGGTCCTGGGACAATTCGGTTGCCGCGCGGATGGCGCGGCGAACTCGAGCGCACGCTTCACCGCCATGGAAGGGACTCACTGTGAGCGCGGACAAGACTCTGACCTGGTCCTACACCGAGGAGTTCCCCTTCGAGGACGAGGCGACCTCCCAGGCCCGCCTGCGCGGCATCGAGCTCGGCATCTCGCCGGTCTCCCCGGCCACTGGCGCCGCCCTGCGCGCACTCGCCGCGGCCGCGGGCGCGAAGTCCGTGGCCGAGATCGGCACGGGCACGGGGGTCTCCGGACTGTGGCTCATGGCCGGCATGGGCGCCGACGGCGTGCTGACGACCATCGACGTCGAGGCCGAGTTCCAGCGGGAGGCGCGACGGGCCTTCGACGCCGCCGGGTACTCCGGCCACCGCACGCGCATCATCCAGGGCCGGGCCTCCGACGTCATGCCCCGTATGGCGGCGGGCTCCTACGACATGGTGGTGCTCGACGTCGACCCGCAGGATGCCGCCGACCTCCTCCCGGACGCTTTGCGGATGCTGCGCGCCGGAGGGTCGCTCATCATCACCCACGCGCTGTGGCGCGACCATGTGGCCGACCCCGCGCGCCGCGACGCCGTGACGGTGGCCGCCCGAGAGCTGGGCAAGACCCTGCGGGACGCCGACGGGCTCCTGACTTCCCTGCTTCCCGTGGGCGATGGCTTGCTCGTGGCCGTGCGCCGGAGCTGAGGGCGGCTACGGCATCACCCGCCCCGAGGGGCGCCAGCCGCTCCCACTGGTAGGTCCTGCCCGCGCCTGTCGGCGCAAGTGGCACCTCCCGGGGCGAGAGGTGGCTGTCGGGGCAAGACGCACCACTCAAAGCGAGGTGCGCCCTAGGAGCTGACGGAGACGGAAGAAGGACCGCCCCGATCCGGGAACGGTCCTTCTCCTGTGCGATACGGCCATTCGGCCCCTCCGACGGTGGACGGGTGAGCGGCCGACCAGTTCCGGCGCTCGGCGCCGGGGCATGGCTCAGATCTTGACAGTGGCCAGCGCCTCGCTGAGAGCCTTGATCTCATCAGGGGTGATCTCAACGACCAGGCGGCCGCCGCCCTCGAGGGGCATGCGCATGATGATGGCGCGTCCCTCCTTGACGACCTCCAGGGGGCCGTCCCCAGTACGGGGCTTCATGGCAGCCATATGCATCCCTTCCATCGTGCTCGCGCGGTTCCGCCCGCGGTGCTGCCTCTCATTCTAAGGCATGATTCTCGACGGCACGATAAGTAGGACACAAGGCTCACGGTCCGGCGCCCGACTCATTCCGGTGACGTGGGACGGATCCTCTGGGCGCCCGCGACCACGTACTCGACCGCCTCGGCAGCGGTGTCGACGACGCGCAGCAGGTCGAGGTCCTGTGACGCGATCATGCCCGATCCCAGGAGCGAGGAGCGGATCCAGTCGACGAGCCCGCCCCAGTATTCGCGCCCGACGAGCACCACGGGGAAGGAGTCGACCTTGCGAGTCTGAACCAGTGTGATGGACTCGAAGAGCTCGTCAAGGGTGCCGAAGCCACCGGGCATGACGACGAATCCGTCGGAGTACTTGACGAACATCGTCTTGCGGGCGAAGAAGTAGCGGAAGTTGATGCCGAGGTCGACGTACTCGTTCATGGATTGCTCCATGGGCAGCTCGATGCCGAGTCCCACGGACAGGCCGCCGGCCTCATGGGCTCCCTTGTTGGCGGCCTCCATCATGCCCGGACCGCCGCCGGTGATGACGCCGTAGCCGGAGCGGACCAGCCCAGTGGCGATCTCCTCGGCGAGGCGGTAGGCGGGATCTTCCCGCTTCGTGCGCGCCGAGCCGAAAACGCTGATCGCGGGTCCGATCTCCGCCAGGGCGCCGAAGCCCTCGACGAACTCGGACTGAATGCGCAGCACCCGCCAGGGGTCGGCGTGGAGCCAGTCGGAGCGCTCGGTCGCGGAAAGGAGGCTCGCGTCGGAGGTCTGCCGGGGGATCTGCGTCCCCCGCAGGAAGACAGGGCCCTTGCGATAGGTCTGGCGATCAGTCATGCCCGCATTGTGTCATCACGTGTGCGACGAGCCCTAGGTCACAGGTGTTCCATAGCCTCTGACCAGCAACATCAGATGTTGTGGGAGGTGCCACGCATGAACGCCATCACCTTGTCCACTAGAAGGAGAGCCCGACCGGTACGGTCAAGTCATGACCCACTCCCCCAAGGCTGCCCCGACCACCGGGGTTGTCCGTACTACCGTCGCGCAGTGGATCGCCGAGGACCCCGATGAGACCACTCGCGAGGAGCTATCCGAGCTGCTCGCCCTCCATGAGGCGGGGGATCCCGCTGCCACAGCCACCCTCGCCGAGGCCTTCTCCGGTCCGCTGACCTTCAGGAGCGCGGGCCTGCGCGGCAGGCTCGGCCCTGGTCTAGGCAGGATGAACCGGGCCGTGGTCATCCGTGCAACGGCAGGCCTGTGCGCCTATCTGCGCGAGGAGATCGGGGACGGCTTCATCGTCGTCATCGGCTACGATGCCCGCCACTGCTCCGACGTCTTCGCCCAAGACGCCGCCGCCGTGGTCACCGGCGCTGGGGGCCGAGCCCTCCTCATGGACTCCCACTGCCCCACCCCCCTGCTGGCCTTCGCCCTGCGCGCGCTGGACGCGGACGCGGGCATCATGGTCACCGCCTCGCACAATCCCGCCCAGGACTCCGGTTTCAAGGTCTACCTCGGTGGCCGGGCCACCGACGACTGGGACCGCGGCGCACTGATCGCCCCGCCGCAGGACGCGGCCATCAGCGAGGCCATCACCGCCCTGGGCGCCCTGGACTCGATCCCCCGCGCGGACTCCGGCTGGGAGCTCGTCGGGCCCGAGCTGCGCGAGGACTACATCGAGCGCGTAGTCACCGCCGCTCGGACGCGCGCGGCCGCGAGCCTGCGCATCGTCCTGAGCGCCATGCACGGCGTGGGCGGGCGGATCTGCCTCGAGGCGCTGCGCCGGGCGGGCTTCGACGACGTCGTCGTGGTCCCCGAGCAGTTCGAGCCGGATCCGGGATTCCCCACCGTGGACATCCCCAATCCGGAGGAGGCCGGCGCTATGGACCTCCTGCTGGACCTGGCCCGCCAGGAGGGCGCGGACCTGGCCATCGCCCTCGATCCCGACGCGGACCGCTGCTCGGTGGCCGTCCCTGATGAGACCGTGCCCGGCGGCTGGCGCCAGCTCACGGGCGACGCCGTCGGGATCTTCCTGGGCGAGCAGGCGGCCGAGCTGGCGGCCTTCACCGGCACCGGCGTGCTGGCCTCCTCCATCGCCTCGGGCCGGATGCTGCGCAAGATCGCCCAGGACCACGGGCTGGCGCACCGCATCACCCCGACGGGCTTCACCTGGATCAGCCGCGTGCCCGGGCTCGTCTTCGGTTACGAGGAGGCCATGGGCTACTGCGTGGACCCCGCCTCCGTGCGGGACAAGGACGGCATCGCGGCCGCCGTGCGCATGGCGCTCCTCTCATCGGTCCTCAAGGCGCAGGGGCGCTCCCTGCTCTCGCTCCTGGATCGGCTCGCCCAACGGCACGGCCTGCACCTGACCGGGCAGATGAGCATCCGCGTCGACGACATGGCGATCATCGAGCGCATCATGCGGCGCCTGCGCGAGGGAGGGGCCCCCACAAAGCTGGCGGGCTCGCCAGTGGTGGACGTCTTCGACCTCATGGATGGGGCCAGCGACGGCAATGGCGCGCAGTTGCCGCCCGCGGACGGGATCATCATCAAGACCGCCGCGGACGACCGCGTCGTCCTTCGGCCCTCGAGCACCGAGCGCAAGCTCAAGTGCTACTGCGAGGTCGTCATGGAGATCCCCGACGGCGAACCGGTCCCGGCCGTCCGAACCGCGGCCGCCGAGCGCCTGGAGCTCATCAGGGCCGATCTGCGCGAGGCACTGGGGATCCGCGCCTGATCGCCCGCCAGCAGGCCGCCACCAGGTAGACCGCGGCGACGATGGCGGCGATCATGCCGCCCACGGAGAGCCTCAGCGCCACGCCGAGCACGAGGCCCACCAGCGCGCTCGCCGCACCGAGCAGGGGAGCCCCGATGAGGAGCCCGCGCGCGCTGCGCGCCGAGGGCGCCAGAGCGGCCGCGGGGGCGGCGATGAGGGCGATGGGCAGGATGGTGCCGACGGCGGGCACCAGCACCACGATGGTGGAGGTGATGAGGACGAGCACCGCGCCCTCGGCCCAACCGGCTCGCAGGCCCGCCGCGCGGTGGCCCACCGGGTCGAAGGCATGGAAGACGAGGGCCCGATCCGTCAGGGCGACCACCGCCACGGCCACCACCAGGACCGCGCCCACGGCGGCTACGTCCACGCGCCCCACGTTGAGCACGGAACCGGTGAGGAAGGAGTCGATCTTGAGCGGCAAGGGCTTGAACCAGCCGGCCAGGAAGTAGCCCAGGGCCGAACCGATGGTGAGCACGATGCCCGCCGCCGACTGGGGCCCCAGCCCCTCCACGCGTGCCAGCGCGCGCATGAGCGCGGCCATGGGCAGGCACATGAGGGCCGCGCCCACGAGCAGCATGGCGCTCAGCAGTTCGAATCCGGGGCGCCCGTGCCCGAGCGCCGCGGCGATCCAGGTGGCGACGACGACGCCGATGATCGCCCCGGGAAAGGTCGCGTGGGTGAGGGACTCGGTGAAGAAGACGCGGCGGGACAGCAGGGCCAGGGCGCCGACGACGAGCAGCGTACCCACGGCGGTGGAGGCCGAGACGACGACGGCCGCGATGGCCGCGTTGAGGGCCAGGTCGAGGGCGAGGAGCCGGTGGCCGGCGGCCCGGGCCCCCACGGGGTCGAAGGCGTAGGCGACCTGCCCCCGCCAGGTGACGGCCACGAGGATGATCGCCATGAAGCAGGCGATGAGGGCATGGGCGAGCCCGGCGTCGGTGACCTCCAGGAGCCGCCCGAACATGAGGGCCTCCAGCTGCCCGGACATATCCCCCTCGGCCAGGGACAGGATGATGCCCACGGAGAAGAAGCCTGTGAGCACGACGGCGGTACCGGCCTCGGCCCCGCCGCCCCCGGCCGAGCGGCGGGCCCCGGCGATGCGCCCCGAGTGGTGGGTGAGAATGGTCAGGCCTGCCGCCGCGATCATGGCGACGGTGGAGGCCGCGGGGGTGATCGCCTCGATTCCCCAGAAGACGGCGCCGGCCACGATCCCGGGGAAGACGGCATGGACGAGGGCCTCGGCGCTGAACTCCGCGCCCCGCAGGTTGACGAGCACCCCGACGACGCCCGAGACGATCCCCAGCAGGACCACCATGACCAGGGGCCGGAAGAAGAAAGGGGCGCCGGCCAGGGGCACGAGGCCGGGGACACCGACAAGCGCCAGCCGAAGCTGCTCGACAGCGCCGGCCACGAGGGCGGTGAGCGGATCCATGGCGGTCATCAAGCCTCCTCCGCCTTGAGCAGGAGGTCGTCACGACCGCTCGCGCCGGCCCCGTAGGCCCGTTCGATGAGGTCGGGGACGAGGACCTCCTCGCGGGGCCCGAAGGCGATCTGACGCCCGGCGAGCAGGGCCGCCTGCTCGCAGCACTCGCGGGCGATGACGAGGTCGTGGGTGGAGATGACCAGGGCGACGCCGTCGTCCTTGAGGGCGGCGATGATGCGCAGGAGGGCGTCGCGGTTGGGCTGGTCGAGGCCGTTGAAGGGCTCGTCGAGGGCGATGAGCCGGGGGCGGGTGGCGATGCAGCGGGCCACGAGGACGCGCTGCTGCTGGCCGCCGGACAGGGTGCCGAAGCGCCGTCCCACGGCCTCGGCCAGGCCCACGGACTCCAGTGCGGCCAGGGCGCGCCCCCGGGCCTCGCGGCGACGGTCCCCGAGCAGCGGGAGCGCGCCGAAGCGGGCCGCGGAGGCGGTGATCCCCATGAGGACGACATCGAGGACGGTGACGGGGAAGGTGGGGTCGAGATCGGCGACCTGAGGGACGTATCCGATCGAGCCCCTCCGGGCCCGGCCGGGCGCTCTCCCGCAGACCTCGATGCGCCCGGCGGCGACATCGACCATGCCGAGCAGCCCCCGCAGCAGGGTGGTCTTGCCCGAGCCGTTGGGGCCGATGAGGGCGAGCGCGGTACCGGGCCCCACCTCACCGGTGACGCCGGTGAGCGCCACGGTGCGCCCGTAGACGAGGGCGGCGCCATCGCAGCGGACAACAGCGCCCCCACCCTCGGGATGCCCGGGGATCACTGCGCCACCGCCTTGGGAGTCCAGGCGGCCAGCGAGGCGGGGATGGGGGCCACGGTGCCGCCCCAGGCATTGGTGAGCACGGTGATGTTGTGGAGGATGGATCCGATGTAGGTCTCACCGTCGGATCCGGGCTCGCCCAGCGAATCGCCGTAGAGGGCCTCGTCGCCGATGATCGCCTTGACGCCCGCGATCTGGGCCACCTTGCGCACGGAGGCGGGGTTGTTGGAGTTCTCGGCGAAGATGGCCACGGCGCCCGAGGCCCTCACGGCGTCGGCGGTGCTCTGGATCTGCTGGGCCGTGGCGTCCTGCTGGGCGTTGAAGTCGGACAGGGCGGCACCCTCGAACCTCAGTCCGTAGGCCTTCGACAGATAGCCGAAGGCATCGTGGCTGGTGAACAGGACGCGCTTGTCCGCCGGCACGGTCTCGAAGCTGGAGCGGGCCCAGGCGTCGAGCTCGGTGAGCAGGGAGACATAGGCCTCGGTGCGCTCGTTGATGATTGCGGCGCCGGCCGGGGAGGCCTTGGCGAGGGCCTCGCCGATGTTGCGCACCTGGATCATGGCGCCGGCCGGGGAGGTCCAGACATGCGGGTCGAAGCGGAACTCGGCCTCGGACTCGCTCTCCTCGGGGGCGAAGGGCCAGGGAGCGGCGTCGACCTTCTGGCTCCCGCGCTCGACGGTGTAGGGCAGGTCCTTCTCCTTGGCCTTCTGAGCGTCGAGGTCATCGATATCGGCGGCTCCGTAGACGCCGGAGGTGATGACCATGGTGCCCTTGAAGCCGGTGGAGACGACGGCGTCGTCGAGGAAGTGCTCCAGGTCCACCCCCGAGACGAGGAAGAGATCAGCCTCGGACAGGGCCTTGGCCTGCGCAGCGGTGATGTCGTGCTCGTGGGTGGAGGCGTTGGGGGCGAGCAGGCAGGTGAGGTTGATTCCGGCACCGGCCTTGGCGCCTTCAGGGCCCAGGTGGGTGGTGATGCCGTCGGCGCCGGTGCGGTCAAGGGCCAGGGAGTCCGAGTCGGAGGGATTGCCCCCGGTGACGATCTGGGTGACGTAGTCGCAGATCTGGGTGGTGGAGGCGACGACTTTGATGGCTCCGGTCCGGCCGCCCGGGGAGGCCCCGGCGCAGGCGGTGAGAGCGGGGATAGCGAGAGCGAGGGAGGCGAGCGCGATGGCAGCCCGGCGCCCGGGGCTGGGGAGGATTCTCATGAGAGCCGAGAATAGTTTCGGCCACCCGAAGTTCGCAAACCCGAAATTTCTCGCGCGCGCTTCGCGCGGGGCTGGCGGCTCGCGGGCGGCCTACAGCAGGCCCGTCCGGCCGTCCTGCTTGAGACGGTCGACAGCTCCCTTGACGTCCTGGGCGCGCTCCGGCATCGTCACCAGCAGGGCGTCCGGGGTGTCGACGACGATGAGTCCGGGCACACCGAGCAGCACGATCCTCCGCCCGGTCGTCGTGGCGACGATCGCCCCCGAGGAGCCCACGGCCTCGACGTCGGCGGCGGGGCCTCCCTGGCCGGCGCCGTCGAGCACGGCAACGCCCTCGGCGCTGCCCTCGGCCTCGACGGGGACGATGGCGGACAGCGCGTCGAAACCGCCGACGTCGTCCCAGCCCATGGCGGCCGGGACGGTGGCCACTCCCCCTGCGGCGGCGACGGGCTCGGCGATGGCGTGGTCGATGGCGATCCTCTCCAGGCCCGGCCAGACGCGCTCCAGGACCGGCTCCCGCTCGGGGGTGTCCCAGGCGGCGGCGATCTCCTCCACGCCCACGGCGAGCTCAGGGCGCTGGGCGGCGAGGTGGTCGAGGAGGACCCCGGCGCGCACGACGAACATGCCGGCGTTCCAGCGGTACTCGCCGGTGGCGAGGTACTCGGCGGCGGTGGCGGCGTCGGGCTTCTCGGTGAAGCCGAGGACGACCCGGCCCTCGGGGGCCCCGGGCACGGAGGTGGGGCCGCCGGCGTGGATGTAGCCGAAGGCGGTGGAGGGGTGGGTGGCCTCGATGCCGATCGTCACCACCCAGCCGTCCTCGGCCAGCGCCGCGGCCTGGCGCACGGCCCCGACGAAGGCGCCCTCGTCGGCGATCACCTGGTCGGCGGCGAATGAGCCGACGACGGCATCCGGTGTGTGGCGTCGGGCGATGACGGCCGCGGCCAGGCCGATAGCGGCCATGGAGTCGCGGGGGGAGGGCTCGGCGAGGATCGACTCGGCGGGCACGCCCGGCAGTTGCGCGGCGACGGCCTCGACATGGGCGGCGCCGGTGACGATCGTCGTCGTGGCGGCCACGGGCTCCAAGCGGGCGACGGTGCCCTGCAGGAGGGTGCGCCCGGCGCCGGTGAGATCGAGGAGGAATTTCGGGCGCTCGCGGCGACTGAGCGGCCAGAGCCTGGTGCCCGCGCCGCCGGCGGGGATGATGGCGTGGATGGGCTTGCCCTGACAGGTCGGCGCTGCGGCGCGCCGGGCCTCGGCACTGGCGGGGGAATCGGTCATTGGCCCAGGTTAGTGGGGATCAGCCCTCGGGAGGAACGTCCCGGTCGACAGGGCGCCCCCGACCCTCGGTCGGCGCGGGGACGCGCTCCCCGGCCGGCGCGGGCGGCCGGTAGTCGGGGTGCTCCGTGGGATCGACCTCGACGGTGCCGGTCAGGGACTGCCGGGGCCAGGCCAGTGTCTCGGGGACGGACAGGGTCACGTAGTTGGGGCGCGCCCTGGCATGGACCTCATCGGGATGCTCGATGAGGGCGGGTCGCGGGGGGTTGGCGATCCAGGCCGCGACGAGGAGGAGGATGCGGCTGGCCAGGTGCAGCCAGAGGATGAGGATGACGATCGCGGTGAAGGAGGCCAGGAGGGGGTTGTGCCAGCTCGACCCGACGGCGCGCGAGCCGATTTCGCGCAGTGCGCCGAAGGCGAGGGCTCCCAGGCACACGCCCCCGGCCAGGTCCTTGCGGGGGACGCGGATGCCGCAGGCTGCCAGCAGGAGGGCCAGCACGGCGGCGTCGATGAGGAAGGAGATGACGACGACCGCCAGGTGGGTGCCGGCACCGCTGAGCCAGGCGGGCAGCCCGATGAGGCTGGCCGTCGAGCCGGCGAGCGCCGTCGTCAGGGCGGACGCGGTGGCGGTGGCGAGCACGCCGGCCATCATGACGAGCAGCGCCGCGAGGTTCCACGCCCATGCCCTCACGGGATTCTCCGGGAGACGGGCGATGCCGAACATGGCGCGCAGGGCGGTCTTGAGGACCCCCATGAGGGCGACGGCGGAATAGAGGAGGACGCCGCCCGCGGCGAGAGAGCCGATGTTGAGCACCGAGCCGAGGGTGAGCTGGTCGACGGTCACCAGGCCGCCCGAACCGGTGTCGATGACACCGGGGAGGGCCTGTCCGATCTGCTCAAGGACCCGGTCGCGCAGGGCCGGCTGGCTGCCGAGCAGACCCATGAGGATCGTGACGCCGATGGCCAGGGCGGAGAACACGGAGAACAGGCCCGTGTAGGCGATCCCCCCGGCCAGGAGCGCGCCGCGGGCCATGGAGTACCGGGTCAGCGCCCGCCCGAGGCGGCTGGACTTGTAGCGGTTGACGAGCGCGGCGGCGCCTGCGCGCATCGTGGTGATCGCGCTCGCCATGCCGTTGCCGCCCTGACGTCTCACGCCGGCGCTGCCCCGCCCAAGGGGATGCGCGCCAGGAGCGCGCAGTGGTCCCGGTTCAAGGTGTGCAGGAGCATCTGCCCGGCGACGAATGCGGCGTCGAGGGCAGCCCCGGCCCGCATGGCGGCGTCGAGCGCGGCCTGGCCCACCTCATGGGCGAGGGTCACGTGGGGGTGGAAGGGGAAGCGCAGAGGGGCGCCGAGCGGGCCGGAGGCATTGCGGATGTCCTGCTGGAGGGAGCGCAGTGCGTCGCCGCCGCCGATCACCTTGAGATAGGCGACAGCGCTGACGGGCAGGAAGGTCGCGGCACCCGACAGGCGCAGGTCGATCGGCGCATGGGCGCGGGCGACGTCGGCCAGGTGCTCCTTGATGGAGTCGAGCCGGTCGGTCGGCACCGCCGTGGGCGGCACAAGGGTGATGTGGGGGGCGATCCGGGCAGCGAGCGGGTCTCCCGCGTCGCGGCGGATATCGCGGATCGTGGCGGCGAAGGGCTCGGGAACGGGCACGGTGACACCGACCACGCTCTCGCGGTCGGCAGGCTCAGGGACCTCCATGACCCTCCTCTCCGTGCGTTAGGGGCGCACTCGGCGGTCTCATCGGGTGTCCGCGGCGGCGGGGTCCGCCACGGGCCGGCCAAGCCTAACCCGCATCGCCCCCAAAGGCATCACCCGCATGGCACGATGTGCGTTATGAGCGACCTCACCACCGACGCTGACGCCGTCACGCCCCCCGCCGCCCCTGATTTCTCCCCCGCCTTGACGAATGAGGAGGGCATCGCCCAGGCCACCGCCCTGTTCCACGAGGCCTTCGACTCCGACCCCGACGGCGTCTGGTACGCGCCGGGGCGCGTCAACATCATCGGGGAGCACACCGACTACAACGGCGGCCTGGCGCTGCCCATCGCTCTGCCGCACCGCGCCTTCCTGGCGCTGCGCCGCCGGGACGACCGCACAGTGCGCCTCATCTCCCCGCAGACGCGCGAGGCCGTGGACGTGCTCGACCTGGACGCCATCGGCCCCAAGGGAACCCCCGGCGAGATCCCCCAGTGGGCCTCCTACATCGCGGGGGTCGCCTGGGCCCTCGAGCGCGACGGCCTCGGCCCCCTGCCGGGCTTCGACGCCGCCCTGGTCTCCTGCGTGCCACTGGGAGCGGGCCTGTCCTCCTCGGCCGCCCTGGAGTGCGCCACGAGCGTGGCCCTCGATGAGATCGCGGGGCTCGCACTGGCCGGGCCCGCCGACGCGCCCGCGGACGCCGGCCGCGCCCGCCTGGTGACCTCCTGCGTGCGCGCGGAGAACGAGATGGCCGGAGCGCCCACGGGCGGCATGGACCAGTCGGCCTCCCTGCGATGCCGCGCCGGCCACGCCCTCGAGCTCGACTGCCGCGACGGCGAGGTCGTTCACGTCCCCTTCGACCTGGCCGCCGAGGGATTGGCCCTGCTCGTCATCGACACCCGCGCCGAGCACTCACTGGCCGATGGCCAGTACGGCGCGCGCAGATCGGCCTGCGAGCGCGCGGCGGAGATCCTCGGCGTCGAACTCCTGGCGGATATCGCCCCCGAGTGCCTGGAGGAGGCGCTGGCCGCCCTGCGCGAGCGCGGCGGCGAGGAGGCGGAGGTCCTGGTGGCCCGCACCCGCCACGTCGTCACCGAGATCGCCCGGACTGTCGAACTCGTCTCCCTCCTGTCCGACGGCCGCCCGCTGACCGGGGAGAAGCTGACGAAGGTCGGGCAGCTCATGGACGCCTCGCACGAGTCGCTGCGCGTGGACTACGAGGTGACCTGCCCCGAGCTGGACGTGGCCGTCGAGGCGGTGCGCGCGGCCGGCGCCCACGGCGCCCGTATGACCGGCGGCGGGTTCGGGGGCAGCGCGATCGCCCTGGTGGACGCCGATCGGGTGGACGATGCGGCGCGCGCCGTCGTCGCCGCCTACGGGCGCGAAGGCTTCGCTCTCCCTGCCTTCCTCGACGCCGTCCCCAGCGCTCCCGCGGGGCGCGCGAGGGGCTGAGGGGCTCCGCCGAGACCGGTCGATATCAGGATCGAGACCGGGCGCGCCCCCCGCTCGTCCGCCCCGTCATGGTCCCTGCCGCGGAAACATGGTTTCCGAACACACCCTCACGATCTCGGCCGTTTGGAGCGATAACAATGCCATTGCGCTGGTGGCGCCCGCACCCCTGAGGTTGCTATTGTCGCTTGCGTTCGCCGAGGTATGGCGAATTCCCATCGCCACCTCGATCCCTTCCTATCAGGACAAACATTCCCACACCCCGCCGCCCCACCCTCATCTGTCGGCGAGGCAGGGAGTGCCACGTCCGATTCACAACGAAGAGTGACTCATGGCATCCGGTTCCCACGCTCTGCCGCGCATCAACCGCATCACCCGATGCGCGATACTCGCTGTCTGCGCGTTTGCCCTCATCTGCGTTGACGCGATCAGCATTCCCCGCCCCCTCGGCATCATCGCGACCGCCCAGGCGGCGGACGGGATCTTCGACTGCTCTCCCGGGTACGTGTACGGCCTGGACCGGGATGGGCGCATCAGCAGGATCTCCCCCGACGGCACCGTCTCGGAGGTGGCCGGCGACGACATTCCCTGGGACTGGTTCTTCGATGGGTACCGGGCGAACAGCCTGGGCATCGAGAAGAACGGGACCGGCGCCTACTACGTCATCCAGAGCCAGCCGGACGGCGGCTCCCGGACCATCAGGATCGCCCGTTACACCAATGAGGGATGGACGTCCACGGAGCCTGTGGACTCCGCCGAGCGCGGCCTCCTCTCCGGAGGGACCTATATCGCCGGCGGCGTCCAGCCCTCGACCGGCGACTACTACTTCGGTGGCTACCAGGAGCACGAGGACGAGCAGAGCGGCAAGACCCACCTGCGTTTCCGCATCTGGAAGCTTCCCCACGACTCCGGGATGAACGCCGATCGGATCCAGGAAGTCGGGTACGTCGACGTCGGCGAGCAGCACCCCCTCGGCGACGGCAACGGCGACCTGGCCTTCGACGACAACGGGAACATGTTCATCGTCCGGAGCGTGAGCACCTCGGGCCTCACCCGGATCTACTCCGTCACCGCTGAGGCTCTCGCCACGGCCAACGGCAGCGACTACAGCATCCCCTCGAACGCCACCAAGGCCGACATCGTCTCAGCCAATATGGCCATCAACGGCATCGCCTTCGACTCCGAGGGGAAGCTCTACCTCTCCGACGCCTCCAACGTGGGCACCTACGATCCGGTCAGCTTCGACGCCATCGAATCGAAGATCAATAAAACAACCCTCACTAACAACTACGACCTGGCGAGCTGCGGCTCGCCCGCAACATTCATCCTGAAGAAGGACATCGTCAAGCGGGACAAGCCCGGCGACCAGTTCCGCCTCTCAGTGAGCTACGGGGAGCCGAACGATGAGATCGCCTCGGTTGACACCACGGGTAGCAGGACTGGCGTGCAGAGCGAGCTCATCGGCCTCTTCCCGGTGAGGATCGGCGGCTCCTTTTCCTTCTCGGAAACCGCCGTCAATGGCGCCGTCCTCTCCAACTACTCCTCGTCATGGAGCTGCACGAAGAACGGGAGCAGCACCCCATTCGCCCAGGGCATTGGAACCGGGAGCACGATCAAGATCCCTCAGGAGAACGGCGTCGCAGTGGAGTGCACACTCACCAATACCGCCCTCACCGGCTCCCTGTCCTGGGACAAGACGGCCAGCGACGCGCCGTCCCAGTATCTGCCCGGCTCCGAGTGGTCTCTCTCCGGCCCTCACGGCACCGCGCTGGCGGTGAAGGACTGCGTTTCCCCTGGGCAGTGCGATGGCACGAACGACGCCGACCCCGCCCCTGGCAAGTTCCGCGTCGAGAATCTCCCCCTGGGCGACTACTCCCTCACCGAGACCGTCCCTCCCGAGAACTATAAGAAGGCCACGACCGCCTGGAGTGGGAGGATCACGAGCGACCAGCTCGATGCGCGCATCAGCGACGTCACCAACGATCGCCTCGAAGCGGCCCTCACGATGACCAAGAAGGCCCTCGCGGTGGACGGGACTCCGCTGCCCGCCTCCCGCAAGGGCTGGGAGCTGACCGCCGCCGCCCAGGACTCCTCCACCGTGGTGGGCGGCACCCAGACCACGGGGGACGATGGCACGGTCACCGATCCTTGGACCGTCACCGTTCCCTCCGGCAAGAGCACCGGCACCGTCACCATCAGTGAGGCAGCCGTCGAGGGCTGGGAGAACAAGGCGATCTCCTGCACGGCCGAGGACGGTTCCTCCCTCCCCGTCACCCCCACCGGCAAATCCGGCGAGGGCACGATCACCGTCTCGCCCGGCACCACAATCGCCTGCGAGTTCACCAACCAGCGCAAGCCCGGCACCCTCACCTGGACCAAGACCGACGCCGGCACCGCGGAGGAGATCCCCGGATCCTCCTGGACGATCAAGAGCGCGAGCCCCGGCGCCGCAGAAGTGACCGTGTCGGACTGCGTTGAGGACGGGAAGTGCCAGGACGGCATCGCCGACTCCGATCCCGCTCCCGGAAAGTTCAGGGTGACGAACCTGCCCTGGGGCCGCTACACCGTGACCGAGGCCACCGCTCCCAGTGGCTATGTCCTGGACGCCACCGTCCGGCCCGCGGAGATCTCGGGCACGGCACTCGACGTTGATCTTGGAGCCATCGCGAACACCCGGACCACTGGCGCAGTGACCTGGAAGAAGGTCGATGGCGATAGCAACAAGGCCCTGGCGGGCTCCGAATGGACCCTCACCGGACCCTCCTTCCCCGCAGCGACTGTGATCACCGACTGCGATTCCGGCGATTGCAAGGCCAAGGCCGCGGGCGCGACCTACTACGACGCCGACCCGGCTCCTGGCGCCTTCAGGGTCGAGGGCATTCCCGCCGACGGCGCAGCCCTGGCACTCACCGAGTCCAAGGCGCCGGCCGGGTACTGGCTCGACAATACGGCGCAGGCCTTCAGCATCACGATCGGAGCGGACGGCGCCGTCGTGAACCACGTGTTCGACGATCCCTTCCCGAACTACAAGAGCCCGGTGCCCGCGCTCCCGGTGACCGGCGGAATAGGAGCCGATTTCTTCTACCTCGGAGGACTCGGCCTGGGCCTCACCGCGGTCATCGCGCTCGTCACCAGGCGGCTGCGCCGCCGTCGGGCCTGATCTCGCTACAGCCGAAGACGGCCCCAGGGCGGCCGAGACCAGGTCAGAAGCCTCCACCTGGTCTCGGCCGCCCTGGGGCCGCGCCCGGGCTACAGCCGGTAGTCGACGACGAGCGGGGCGTGATCGGACCAGCGCTTCTGGTAGTCCTCGGCGCGGTCCACGCGCAGGCTCTTGGCGCGCTCGGCCAGGCCGGGCGTGACGACCTGGTAGTCGAGGCGCCAGCCGACGTTGTTATCGAAGGCCTTGCCGCGTTGGGACCACCACGTGTATGGGCCCTGAGCGTCGGGATGAAGGTGGCGGGAGATGTCGATCCACCCGGCGTCGAACCAGGATTCCAAGTGGGCGATCTCGTCATCGAGAACGCCGGCGACCTTGTTGTGGTTGGGCTTCCAGTTCTTGATGTCGCGCTCGGAGCGCACCACGTTGAGGTCACCGGCCATGAGGATCTCACGGGCGCCATCGCAGGCCGCGCGCTCGGCCAGGAGGGCGGCCATACGGGCGTCGACGAGCTCGAGATGGGCGTACTTCTGCTCCATCTTCTCCGTGCCGATCTGGCCGGAGTGCAGGTAGGCGGAGATGACCGTGAGGAGGCGGGAGGCGCCCGGGGTGGCGTCGGGGAGGGCGAGGTCAGCCTCCAGCCAGCGGCCGGAGTCGACATCGGGCTCGTCGCTCCCGGGCACGGCGACTCCCAAACGGGTCCGCCCCACCGTGATGCCGCTGCCCTCGCGCACGGCGACGGCGACTCCCGCGCGACCTTTGATGCGGCAGGGCCAGATGATGGGCTCGTAACCGGGTAGGAGCGGGGCGGCGATCTCGGGGTCGGCGCGCACCTCCTGCAGGAGGAGGACATCGGGCGCGGCGGCCTCGAGCCAGTCCCCCATTCCCTTGCGGGCGGCGGCCCGGATGCCGTTGACATTGACGGTGGCGATTCGCATGGCGACCAGGGTAAGGCGAGCGGCGGCGCCCTAGCGAGCACCGGCGAGCCGCGGCAGAGCGCAGCTGAACGAGGCGGGTTGAGGCCCGGCGAGGCGGATGACCGCCTGCGACAATGGGAGCATGAGATTCATCGGCGGCAAGGGCGGCAGAGCGGCGAGCGTTGGAGCACAGGATGAGGCGGACACGGGGGCTGACAGGGCGCCGAGCACCGGGACGGGCGCTGACGGCGGAACCCGCGCGCGCACGATCCACGCCCTGGTCTCAGGGCGGGTCCAAGGCGTCGGCTTCCGCTGGTCCTGCATGGAGGAGGCAGAGCGCCTCGGCCTGGTGGGCGAGGTGCGCAATCTGCCCGATGGCGATGTGGAGGTCCTCGCGCAAGGCCCTGCCGACGACGTCGCGCGCCTCATCGCCTGGCTCTACCGCGGCCCGCGCTGGGCCTCGGTGAGCGCCGTCGTCATCACGGACCTGGAGCCCGGGAGTCTGAGGAAGCGCGCCTTCGTCATGGGCAACTGACTGACCGTCCCCCTCCCCTCTCACCGAGACCGGTCAAGGGGCCACACGGGCGGTGCGCTCGGCGGCCTCCACGACGTTGGCCAGCAGGAGGGCGCGGGTCATCGGACCCACCCCCCCGGGATTCGGGGAGAGCCACGAGGCGACCTGGTCGACGCCGTCGGCGACATCCCCGGCGATCCGGCCCTTGCCAGTGCCGGGGTCCACCACGCGCGAGACGCCCACATCGAGCACGACGGCGCCCGGTGCCACCATCGCAGGAGTAATGATCCCGGCCGAGCCAGCCGCGGAGATGACAACGCCTGCGCGGCGCACGTGCGCTGCGAGGTCGGCGGTGCCCGTATGACACACGTCCACCGTGGCGTTGACATCCTTTCGGGCCAGCAGGAGGCCGATGGTGCGCCCCACGGTGACGCCGCGGCCGACGACGCACACGTCCTTGCCGGCCAGGTCGATGCCATGGCGGGCCATGAGCTCGATGCAGCCGCGCGGCGTGCACGGCAGCGGCGAGTCGATGGGCCCGGAGCCGCGCAGGACGAGTCGGCCGAGGTTGGTGGGGTGGAGCCCGTCGGCGTCCTTGTCGGGGTCGATGCGCTCCAGGATGGCATTGGTGTCGATGCCGCGCGGCAGCGGCAGCTGAACGATGTAACCGGTGCAGGCGGGATCGGCGTTGAGGCGATCGATCGCGGCCTCGATCTCCCCCTGGGCGGCGGTGGCGGGCAGATCCACTCGGATGGACTCGATGCCGGCCTCGCGGCAGTCCGAGTGCTTGCCGGCCACGTATTTCACGCTGCCCGGATCCTCACCGACGAGCACTGTGCCCAGCCCGGGCACGACCCCACGGGCCCGCAGCACCGCCACTCGCTCGGCGAGCTCGGCCTTGATGGCGGAGGCGGCGGCCTTGCCGTCCAGGACGCGGGCGGCGCCCTCCCAGGGGGCCCTCACTGAGCCAGGCCCGGGTAGAGCGGGAAGGCGTCGGTCAGGGCCGTCACCCGCGAGCACAGGCCCGTGAGCAGATCCTCAGTGGCGTTGCCGGTGGCGCCCGCGGTCAGCGCGGTGGCGATGATCTCGGCGACCTCGGTGAACTCGGCCTCGCCGAAGCCGCGGGTGGCCAGAGCGGGGGTGCCGATGCGCAGTCCGGAGGTGACGCGCGGGGGGCGGGGGTCGAAGGGCACGGCGTTGCGGTTGACGGTGATCCCCGCAGCGTGGAGGAGGTCCTCGGCCTGCTGGCCGTCGAGAGCGGAGTCGCGCAGGTCCACCAGGACGAGGTGGACGTCGGTGCCGCCAGTCACCAGGCTGATACCCGCGCCGCGCACGTCGTCGGCGAGAAGGCGCTCGGCGAGGATCCGGGCACCGGCGAGGGTACGGGCCTGCCGGTCGGCGAACTCGGGGGTCCCGGCGATCTTCATGGCTATGGCCTTGGCGGCGATGACGTGCATGAGGGGCCCGCCCTGCTGGCCGGGGAAGACGGCGGAGTTGAGCTTCTTGCCCCACTGCTCGGCGCGGTTGGACAGGATCATGCCCGAGCGCGGCCCGCCGAGGGTCTTGTGAACGGTGGTGGACACGACGTCGGAGGCGGGCAGGGGGCTGGGGTGCAGGCCTGCAGCGACGAGTCCGGCAAAGTGCGCCATGTCGGTCCACAGGGCGGCGCCGACCTCGTCGGCGATGGAGCGGAAGGCGTCGAAGTCCAGATGGCGGGGGTAGGCGGACCAGCCGGCGATGATGACGCGGGGACGCTCGCGCAGGGCGGTCTCGCGCACCTGCTCCATCTCGATGCGATGGGTGGTCTCATCGACGCCGTAGGCGGTGGCGTGGTAGTTCTTCCCGGAGAAGTTGATTCGCATGCCGTGGGTGAGATGCCCACCGTGGGCGAGCGACAGGCCGAGGATGGTGTCGCCGGAGTCGGCCAGGGCGTGGAGAACGGCAGCGTTGGCCTGGGCCCCGGCGTGGGGCTGGACATTGGCGTACTCGGCGCCGAAAACGGCCTTGGCGCGGTCGATGGCGAGCTGCTCGGCGACGTCGACGACCTCGCAGCCGCCGTAGTAGCGCTTGCCGGGGTAGCCCTCGGCGTACTTGTTGGTGAGCACGCTGCCCTGGGCCTGGAGAACAGCGCGGGGCACGAAGTTCTCCGAGGCGATCATCTCGAGCGTTCCGCGCTGGCGGTCGAGTTCGTCGTCCAGAACGGCGGCGATCTCGGGGTCGAGCTCGGCCAGGGGGAGGTTGTTGAGGCAGACGGTGGCTGGGGCGGTCATGCTTCTCCTGCGAGTACATCGGGCGCGCGTGCGCTGCGGCGGGCGATCCGCGGCCCAGGCGGGCGACCCCGGATCTGCGTGTCATGCCGCTCCCCGGTGGTGATCCACCCGGCGCCAGTCGCGACGGCCATACCCTATCGCGCCCGACGGCACGACGCGCGGCGACACCAAGGAGACGACGGGGGACGGCGCGCGCCGGTCGGCCAGTGCTATCCGCCCCGAGTGGCGCCATTCTCACCGAGTGGTGCGTCCTGCCCGCACCGGTGGGTGCGAGCCGCACCGGTCGGCCCGCCGGCCCCACGGCTCCTCAATCTCCGCCGAACCAGTCATCCATGGCATCGCCGTCGGGGCCGCTCCAGGCCAGGGCCATCACGAACTCGTCGGGCCTCAGGAGGATGCGGGAGAAGGCCTCGCGCACGCGCTCGCAGGTGGCGTCGTCGGCGATGCCGGTGATCACCAGGTGGCAGCGCGGGCCGACGGGCCCGCCCACTGCGGCCCCCAACGTCTCCTCCCCTCCCCAGGCAACGGGTGCCTCGTCCCAGGTGCCGGCATCCCCCACAGTGACGGCGCCGCCGGCGACCTCCCACGCGCAGACGCGCCCGGGACGGCTGGGCAGCCAGAAGCAGCCGCGCGCGCACATGCCCGCCCCGGCGAGGTCGGCGACGAGCTCGCGCAGTCGCTCGGGATGGAAGGGTCGGTCGGAGACGAGGTCGAGGGTGCGCACGCCGTGCTCCACCGGCCCTCCCCAGGCGCGGGTGGAGGCGGGATGGACTCGGGCGACGGCGGCGCGGGCGTCATGGCGCACCGACATGAGGGCGTTGAGGACCGGCGCATCGAATCCGGGCAGGAGGAGCGCGTCGTGGGCGCGCAGGTGCTCGACGAGGTCCGCGCCCGCACCCTCCTCCCCCACCGCGATGATGACATCGGCGTAGCCGAGCCCCAGCATATGGACCTCGCCGGTGCAGCGGGGGTCGCCCTCGCCCCAGGCCAGACCGCGGTCGGCCAGGGGGATGTGGGTGAGGATCTCGTCGACGGCGGTGACGGTGAGCACCGCGTGGGCGACGCCCGCCAGCGCGACGCCCGGGACGGCCTCGAGTGCCTCTGCCAGGCGCGGTGCGAGGTGGACGATCTCGATCGCCGGGGGCAGGAGGATGACGGTGGCACCGCGCGGATCATCGGCAGCGCGGTCCTGGGCGACGGCGAGGAGCACCTCGCGCAGGGCGCAGGTGGGACAGGGCATCGGCATGTCGATATCGAGCACGGCGGGCTCGGCGAGCGCCGGGGAGGGCTCGCCGTCGAGGGCCTCCGATCCAACCGACGACAGGCTGATGACGCCATGCTCGCCCCGGTCTGGGTGGATCGTGGTGGCGATGACGAGGGCGTCCTCGCCATGGAGGCTGAGAGCCGCCAAGTCCAGCAGCGCGGGATCGACGGCGCCGATGAGGGCGATCCGGTGGCCGGCGTCGGCGTGGGGGCTGCGGGAGGGGGGCGGGTTCGCCCCGGGCGGGGATGAGTCGAAAGTCATGGGGGGCTCCAACTTGACGGTAATGAGATTCAATCCCAATACTGCCCCCATGACCACCTACTGCCAAGTCACGGGGGCCCGACCGGTCTTCGGAAAGTCCGTCTCCCACTCCCACCGCCGCACGAACCGACGCTGGGACCCCAACCTCCAGCGCAAGCGCTACTGGGCGCCCTCGCTCGGGCGCACCATCACACTGACCGTCAGCGCACGCGGGATCAAGACCATCGACAAGAGGGGCATCGACGCCGTCGTGGCTGACATGCTCGCCCGAGGGGAGAAGTTGCGATGAGCACGGCCGCCAAGGGCCTGCGCCCCATCATCACGATGGTGTCCACCGCGGGCACGGGCCGCACCTACGTCACGCGCAAGAACCGCCGCAACACCCCCGATCGCCTCGTGCTGCGCAAATTCGACCCCGTGGTGCGCCGCCACGTCGAGTTCAAGGAGTCCCGCTGATGGCCAAGAACTCCAAGATCGCCGCGGACAAGCGCCGCCGCGCCGTCGTGGCCCGCTACGCCGAGCGCCGCGCCGAGCTCAAGAGGATCTCCGTCAACCCGCACCTGAGCGCCGCCGAGCGAGAGGCCGCCATGGCCGCGCTGCACGCCCTGCCCCGAGACGCCTCCCCCACGCGAGTGCGCAACCGGGACGCCATCGACGGGCGCCCCCGCGGATACCTGCGCGCCACCGGGACCTCCCGCGTGCGATTCCGCGAGATGGCCGCGCGCGGCGAGCTGCCCGGCATCGTCAAGTCGTCCTGGTGACAAGCTGATGACAAGGAGCACGCCATGAGACCCGGAATCCACCCCGACTACCACCCGATCGTCTTCCGCGATAAGAGCGCGGGCTTCGCCTTCCTGACCCGCTCGACCATGACCTCCGCCGAAACCATCGAATGGGAGGACGGCAATGCCTACCCCGTCGTCGACGTGGAGGTCTCCAGCGCTTCCCACCCGTTCTGGACCGGCCAGGGCCGGATCCTGGACACGGCCGGCCGCGTGGAGAAGTTCGAGCGCCGCTACGGCAAGCGCGCCCGCCCCGCCAGTAAGGAGGCCTGAGAATGAAGGTCCGCGCCTCGATCCGCTCCCTGGCCAAGCAGCCGGGCTCGAAGGTGGTGCGCCGTCGCGGTCGCACCTATGTCATCAACAAGAGGAACCCGCGTCTCAAGGCCCGCCAGGGCTGAAGCGCCGCGAGAGCTCACTCCAGGGAGCCCTCCGCTCACCCCCTCGCGCCCCGCGTCGGCATTGATCCGGCGCGGGGCTCGCAATGTTGTCGCAACACATCGGCACTAGCGTCCACCGGCGGAAAAGACCACTCCGCACGCCGTCGACGGCATCAGAATCCCCTACCGCCCGAGGATAGGATCCGGGCCCGCCGAAGGCTCTGGAAAGGACGATATGCATATTCCTGACGGTTACCTCTCCCCGGAGACCTGCGCCGCGACCTTGCTCATCACCGTGCCGAGCCTCGCGCTCGCCGCGCGCAGGGTCGGCGAGGAGATCGGTACCCGCCAGGTCCCGGCCCTCGCCCTGTTCTCATCCTCCAGCTTCCTGATCATGATGCTCAATCTGCCCGTGCCGGGAGGCACGACGGCCCACGCCGTAGGGGCCGTCATCATCGGGGTGGTGCTGGGGCCCTGGGCGGCCATGATCGCCGTCGCGGTGGCTCTGCTCTTCCAGGCCCTGCTCTTCGACGACGGCGGCATACTCACCTGGGGCGCCAACGTACTCAACATGGCGATCCTCATGCCGATCGTCGGCCTGGCGGTCTATCGCCTCCTCTCCAAGGGCTCCATGCTGAACTCGCGGCGCCGTACCCTGGCCGCAGCGCTCGGGGGGTACACGGGGATGCTCGCGGCGGCACTCGCCGTTGCGGTCGAGCTGGGCATCCAGCCGGCCTTTTTCCACTCCGACGATGGGACCCCCCTGTACTCACCCTATTCCCTGTCCCAGACACTGCCGGCGATGCTGGTGGCGCACTTGCTCGTCGCCGGGCCCGCCGAGGCCCTCCTCACCGGTGCCCTGCTCACCCGCATCGCGCGCACGCGCCCCTCGCTCCTGCTGCGCACCCATACCGGGCTCATCGGCGGGGCCGCTGCCGACGGAGCCGCACGCGCGGCCAAAGCTCCCAGGAGCATCCTGGCGCTCATCGCCCTGGCGCCCCTCGGCATGCTCGCAAAAGGCACGGCCTTCGCCGAAGACGCCCCCGAGGATCTCTCCCCCTCCGACCTCGGCCTCAATGCCCTCCCCTCCGGGATGACGCGCTACGCGGAATTCTGGAACCATGCACTGCTCTCGGGCTACGGCGCGGATGGCCCGCATCCCGTCCTCGCGTACTGGGGATCCGCCATCCTGGGCACCCTCACGATCGGGACCCTCGCCATGGTCATCATGCGCCTCGTCCGCCACCCGGCCGGCAGAGCGCCCCATTCCTCCCCGCCCCACCGGCCCACAGGACCGAACACGGCCATCGTGGCGTCGGGACCACCGGCGTCAGACTCGTGAGATCCCCGCACTGGGCCCGCTCCACGCGCCGAGCACTGACGAGGACCCTCGCCGATGCGACGGCGGCCGCCTCGCTCGCGCTGCGCGAGGGCCGCCCGCCGCATCCCGGAACCAGCCCGCCCCGCGGCATCGACGCCAGGTGCGCAGTCCTCCTCTCCCTGGCGGGCCTCATCCGCATCGCCCTCGTCCGCTCCCCGATCACCCTGGCCGTCATCTACGCGTCCGAGGTGATCCTCGCCCGCAGCGCGCGCCTGCCAATGGGGACCTTCCTGCGCCGCAGCCTCCTGCCCGCTCCCCTGTTCACTCTCGCGCCCGCGCTGCCGGCCGCACTGTCCGCAGTCTCACCGGGCCCCGTGCTCTTCGCGCTTCCCGGAGGCCTGACCGTGACGACCATCGGCGTCATCGTGGCTGCGCGCCTTGTCGAGCGCGCTGCCTGCTCACTCGCGCTCGTCGCCCTGCTCGTCATGACCACGCGGTGGTCCGCGCTCCTCGAAGCGCTCACGGCGCTGCGCGTGCCCCGTCTCATCACGACAATCGCGTCGATGGCCCATCGCTACCTGCTGGTCCTGCTCGGCGTTGTTGCCGATGCCATCGACGCGCGGCGCTCGCGCACGGTGCGCCCCAGGCTGGCGCCCGGCGGGACGGGCGCGGCAGTGGCCCATGTGGGAGCGGCCGCCCTCGTACGGGCCGGCGCACTGTCCGAAGAAGTCCACGACGCCATGCTCGCCCGCGGCTTCCGCGGGTCCTTTCCCGCTGTGTCCGGCCCTCGGGGTCTCGGGCACCGGGAGGCGGTCCTGATCGTCACAGTCTTCATCTCATTCCTCCTCTGGGGCGGTCTCGACGTCCTTGCGGGGCAGTGGGGCCCATGGGGGAGGTGGGCGGCGTGAGAGCGTGCCTCCGCTCCCGCGCCGCCTCGTCGTCCCCTCCCTCCGGGGCCGGCGAGCTCCCTCCCCTGATCCGCCTGGTCGGCATCAGCCACGTGTACGACGGCCCGGTCACGGCGCTCGACGACGTCACCCTCGATATCGTCGCCGGTGAGTCGGTCGCGCTCCTCGGCGCCAACGGATGCGGGAAGTCAACCCTCCTGCGCGTGCTCGATGCCCTCCTGGCGCCCACACGGGGATCATTCGCCCTGGAGGGCCGCCCTATCAGTGAGGATTCCCTGGAGGACGAGGAGGCCAATGCCTGGTTCCGCTCGCGCGTCGGGTTCGTCTTCCAGAACACCGATGCCCAGCTCTTCTCGGCCTCGGTGCGGGAGGAGATCGCCTTCGGCGCCCATCAGCTCGGCCTGAGCGTCGATGAGGCCGCGGATCGTACGTGGACCGCGATGCGACGCATGGGGATCGAGGCCCTCGCGGATCGGCCCCCATTCCGCCTGTCGGGTGGGCAGAAGAAGCGTGTGGCCCTCGCCTCCGTCCTCGTCATGGAACCGCGCGTCATTCTCATGGATGAGCCGACGTCGGCTCTCGACCCGCGCTCACGGGCATGGCTCATCGATGTGGTCGACGGCTTGCGCGCCGCGGGCACGACCCTCGTCATCGCCAGTCATGATCTGGACTCCGTCGCCGCGATGACCTCGCGCGCCGTTGTCCTGGGGGAGGACCACCGTGTGGCCGCCGACGCCCCGACTCCCGAGGTGCTGGCGGATCGCGTCCTGCTCGAGCGGGTCAACCTCATCGCCCCGTCCGGCCCCGCCCGCACGGCCGATGGGCATCCCGCCGCGTAGAAGCCAGCACTACCCGTCTCATCAGGGATTACCGTAAGCGTCCTGAAACATTCAGGGAGTTGCATCACCTTGTCAGCGGAGCCGGACCGTCCGGTCGTCCGCAACCCGGGAGGGACTATGCATCTGACGCCCAGGGAGCAGGAGAAGCTGCTCATCGTCGTCGCCGCCGACCTCGCCCGTCGCAGGAAGGAGCGGGGCCTCAAACTCAACCATCCCGAAGCGGTCGCCTACATCACCGCCGAGATCCTCGAGGGCGCCCGCGACGGGCGCAGCGTCGCCGAGCTCATGTCCTATGGGACGACCCTGCTCACACGCGACGACGTCATGGAGGGTGTCGCGGAGATGATCCACTCCGTCCAGGCCGAGGCGACATTCCCGGATGGGACCAAGCTCGTCACCGTCCACGACCCGATCCGGTGAAGGAGAGGCCGATGATCCCAGGAGAGTACCGACTGGCCGATGGCCCCATCACGATCAACGAGGGCCGTCCCACCGTCGAGCTGGCAGTCATCAACACCGGCGACCGCCCCGTCCAGGTGGGGTCGCACTTCCACTTCGCCGAGGTCAACCCCGCCCTCGCCCTCGATCGCGAGGCCGCCCGCGGCTTCCGGCTCGACATCCCCGCCGGAACCGCGATGCGCTTCGAGCCGGGGGACGCGCGCACCGTCCGACTCGTCGCACTGGCCGGCGCGCGCGAGGTCCATGGTCTGGCCGGGCGCACCAATGGCTCCCTCGATCAGGCCGACGACTGACGGGCGAAGGAGGCAGAACCATGAGCAAGGCACTCAGCCGCGAGGAGTACGTGGCCCTGTACGGCCCCACAACCGGCGACGCCGTGCGCCTGGCCGACACTGACCTGTTCGCCAGGATCGAGCGCGACCTGACCAACCACGGCGATGAGGCCGTCTTCGGGGGCGGCAAGGTCATCCGCGATGGGATGGGGCACAACGGCCGCCTCACGCGCTCCAACGACATACCGGACACCGTCATCACCAACGTCATCATCATCGACCATACGGGCATCTACAAGGCCGATGTCGCGCTGCGCGACGGCGTCATCCAGGCCATCGGAGCCGCGGGAAACCCGGATATCAGCGATGGCATCGACATCGTCATCGGCGCCTCCACCGAGATCATCGCCGGCGAGCACCGCATCCTCACCGCTGGCGGCATCGACTCCCATATCCACTTCATCTCCCCCAGCCAGGTGGGAACGGCCCTGGCCTCCGGTGTGACGACGATGATCGGGGGCGGCACCGGCCCTGCGGACGGCACGAACGCCACCACGATCACTCCCGGCTCATGGCACTTGGCCCGGATGCTCCAGGCCGCCGAGTCCTGGCCGATGAACATCGGCTACCTCGCCAAGGGGCATGCCTCGGCGCGGGGCCCCCTCGTCGAGCAGCTCGAGGCCGGTGCCTGCGGTTTCAAGATCCACGAGGACTGGGGCGCCACCCATGCCGTCATCGACGAGGCCCTCAAGGCCGCGGATGAGTACGACGTCCAGGTCGCCATCCACACCGACACGCTCAACGAGTGCGGCTTCGTGGAGGACACCCGGCGCGCCATCGCCGGGAGGGTCATCCACACCTTCCACACCGAGGGCGCCGGCGGCGGCCACGCCCCGGACATCATCGCACTGGCGCAGTACCCCAATATCCTGCCGTCGTCGACGAACCCGACGCTGCCGTACACGCGCAACACCACCGAGGAGCATCTCGACATGCTCATGGTGTGCCACCACCTCAACCCCTCGATCCCCGAGGATGTCGCCTTCGCCGATTCGCGCATCCGCCCCGAGACGATCGCGGCCGAGGATGTGCTGCACGACATGGGCGTCTTCTCGATGACCTCGTCCGACTCCCAGGCGATGGGGCGCGTCGGCGAGGTCATCCTCCGCACCTGGCAGGTGGCGGACCAGATGAAGAAGGCCCGTGGCCGCCTCGCGGGCGACCCCGCCGGTGAGGACAACCTGCGCATCAAGCGCTACGTCTCGAAGTACACGATCAACCCTGCCCGCGCCAACGGCATCGGCGATGTCGTCGGTTCCATCGAAGTGGGCAAGTGGGCCGACCTCGTCCTGTGGGAGCCCCAGTTCTTCGGCGTCAAGCCGGCGATGGTCCTCAAGGGGGGTCAGATCGCCAGCGCGGTTATGGGCGACGCCAATGCATCGATCCCCACCCCTGAACCGAGACTCATGCGTGACATGTTCGGTGCGCAGGGCAGTGCCCCGGCCTCCAACTCGATCACCTTCATGTCGCAGGCGGCGATCGATGCCGGCGTACCCGCCTCCCTCGGCCTGCGCCGCGAGGTGCGCGCCGTCCACGGCGTGCGCGCGCTGAGCAAGGCGGACATGGCCTTCAACGACCGGATGCCCGCTCTCGCCGTCGACCCGGAGACCTACGAGGTCACGGTCGACGGGGAGCGCATCGGCTGCGAGCCCGCCGAAGTCCTCGCAATGGCCCAGCGCTACTTCCTGTTCTGAGGAGGGCCCGGATGATCATCACTGAGATCGTCGGCTCCATCGGCTCCCTGTCGCCCGAGGAGCTGGACTCCTGCCACATCGAGCGCGTGCGCATGCCCCTGTCCGATCTCACCCGGCGCATCCAACGGGTGAGGACCGACCATGGCCGGGAACTGGGCATCCGCCTCGCCCCCGGGGCCGCGGATCTGCGCGCGGGGGACATCCTCGCGCGCGACGAGCGAAGCCTGATCGTCGTCGAATTGGAATCCACGGATGTCCTCGTCATCGCGCCGACCACCATCGAGCAGATGGGCGTCGTCGCGCACAACCTCGGCAACCGCCATCTACCGGCCCAGTTCTTCGGGCCGGAGGAGGATTTCGAGGGGCTGGGGGGCCACGACGGCGTCATGGTCATCCAGTACGACCACACGGCGGAGCACTACCTCGAGCGCATCGGGGTCCCCCACATCCGCCTCCAGCGCGCCATGCGAGTCCCCTTCCGCCATGCCGAGCACACTCACTGACCCGGCGGCGGGCACGGCGCCGGAGGGCGCCGTGCCCGGGTGGCTCCTCCCTCTCGCCCAGCTGTGCGACTCAGCGCTTCCCACAGGCGCCTTCTCGCACTCGCTCGGCATGGAGACCTACATCAGCGAGGGCATCATCCACGACGAGGAGTCCTTCGTGGCCTGGCTGCGCGTTCTCATCGCCACCCAGCTCACCTACTCGGATGCCCTGGGCCTGCGCCTGGCCCATGAGGCGGCTCTCGATGGGAGCACCGCGCGACTGCGGCAGATCGACCTGCTCCTGCGCGCGCAGGCCATTCCCCGGCAGGTGCGCGAGGCGGGCAGAACGATGGGGCGGCGCATGCTCGCCATCGCCCTGGCGAGCGTCCCCCAGGCGCGCGGCGCCCTGGAGGGGTACTCGATGGATGTCATCTCGGGCGCCTGCTCGGGGCACCCCGCTGTCGTCCTCGCGCTCGTCGGCCACGCCCTGAACGCGCCCATCGGGGCCCTGATGGCGAGCTATCTGCAGTCCAGCGTCATCTCGCTGACCCAGAACGCCGTCAGAGCCGTCCCCCTGGGGCAGGACGCGGGCCAGCGCTCCATCGCCACTGTGCGCGATCAGGTGCGCGAAGCCGTCAGGACGGCCCTGTCCCTGGAGGCCGACGAGCTCGGCGCGACGGCCCCGGGGATCGAGATCGCTCAGATGCGCCACGAGCATCAGCGCGCGCGCATGTTCATGTCCTAGCCGTCCGCCCCCGCGCACGCGGCCCCATCCTCAACAGCATCCGCCATCATCTAGGAGAACCCCATGCCCGGATCTTCAGCCCCCTCATCAGCCGCCCCGGCGCGAACCACCCCCGCTTCGGGGACAGGCCCTGTGCGCATCGGCGTCGGGGGCCCCGTCGGCGCCGGGAAGACCCAGCTCATCGAGCGCATCACCCGCGCCATGATCGACGAGGTCTCGATGGCCGCCGTGACCAACGACATCTACACGATCGAGGACGCCAGGATCCTCGCGAAGAACGGCGTCCTGGCCGACGATCGCATCATCGGCCTGGAAACCGGGGGCTGCCCCCACACGGCGATCCGCGAGGATACGTCGATGAACGACGCCGCCATCGCCGAGCTCGTCGGGAGGCATCCGGATCTGGAGATCGTCTTCGTCGAGTCCGGCGGAGACAATCTCTCGGCGACTTTCTCCCCCGAACTCGTCGACTTCTCGATCTACATCATCGACGTCGCCCAGGGGGAGAAGATCCCCCGCAAGGCCGGGCAGGGGATGATCAAGTCGGACCTGTTCATCATCAATAAGACCGACCTCGCCCCCTACGTCGGGGCGGACCTCTCCGTCATGGAGGCGGACTCGCGGACCTTCCGCGGGAACAAGCCATTCTGCTTCACCAACCTCAAGACCGACGAGGGCCTGGGTGCCGTACTGGACTGGATCCGTCACGACGTGCTCATGACGGACCTCGAGCGGTGAGTGGGAGTGATCGGGCCTGGGCGGTTCCTCCCCCGTCCTGGCCGGTTGAGCCCACGGGCGAACTGCACCTCGCCGTGGGCTCGCGCGGCAACCGCTCCGTCGCGACACGGCAGCACCACCGCGGCGCCCTGCGCGTCATCCGTCCCATGTACCTCGACGACAGCTCGCAGGTCACCTATGTGATGGTCAACCCGGGCGGCGGCTACCTGGGCGGCGACACCTACTTCACGGATGTCGTGGTCGACGACGGCGCGCGCCTCTTGCTCACCACCCAGGCGGCCACGAAGGTCTACCGCACACCGGGGAATCGCGCGCGCCAGCGCACCGAGGCCGTCCTCGGTGAGGGAGCCGTCCTCGAGATCATCCCGGACCAGCTCATCGCCTACCGGGGCGCCGCTTACGAGCAGACAACCCATGTCACCATGGCGCCCTCCGCGATCCTCATCAGCCTCGACGTCGTCACACCCGGATGGGCGCCCGACGGGTCCGCCTTCGGCTACGACAGCGTGCGCCTGCGCACGCGCGTCGACATCGCCGGTTCGCCCGTCCTGCTCGACAACCTGCGCCTGGAACCCGCCGACGGCGACATGCGCGCCCTGGGGCTCCTGGAGGGACACAGCCATGTGGGCTCCCTGACCGTCATCGGGCAGAGGACTGACGACGGGATCATCGAGCGGGTCCGCGCGCTGCTGGCCAACGTGGGCGCCGGTGTGCGCGCCGCCGTCACCCGCATCGAGGGCCCCGGGATGCTCGTGCGAGTGCTCGGCCACGACACGGGAACGATCACGGCCCTCTTGCTGGGCGTTGACGCCCTCGTGCGCCGCGAGTGGCTGGGAGCCTCCCCACTCGTACTGCGCAAATACTGACCCCCGCTCTGCCCTGGGCCGCCCGAGGAGGCGTCCCCACCAGACCATCAGGAAGGACCGAGCCATGTCCGCCGCAACCGCATCCCCCACCGAGGCCGCAGCCCTGCTGCCCCAAGTGCTCGGCGCCGGGCATGCCATCGCCCTCGGGCTGGGGCAGATCTTCCTCCAGCCCCGCGCGTGGACCGGGATGCTCATCCTCGCGGGGATCACCGTCCACTGCCCGCTCATGGCGCTCCAAGCGCTACTGGGCACCGTCATCGCCACGGTAGCGGCCCGTTCACTCGGGCTGCCGCTGGAGGCGGGCCTGCAGGGGTACAACGGCGCCCTCGTTGGGCTGGCGGCTTGGTCGACGCTCTCGGCCACATGGCCCGCCACGCTCGTCACCACCGTCGGCGCCGCGGCCTGCCCCGCCATCAGCCGCCTTCTCGCCACGGTCTGCGACCGCTCAGGCCTGCCAGTGCTCACCGCCCCCTTCTGCGTCATCAGCGGGCTGATGACCATGCTGGTGGGCTCGATCGCCCCTACCCCGCACGCCGGTAGTGCCGCCTCCGACGAGAGCGTCGTCGTGCTGCTGGCCGAGGGCGTGCTCACCTCCGTCGCCGAGGTGGTGCTCGCACCATCATGGATCGCGGGGCTGATCATTCTCGTCGGGCTGCTCGTCGCAGGCCGGCGGGTCGCCACAGCCGCGCTGTTGGGGGCCGCTGTCGGCACGATCATGTGCGACCTCGCCTCCGGCGCCGATGCGGCCCACAAGGGACTGGACGGGTACTCCCCCGTACTGACGGCGATCGCCATCGCCGCCGTATTCCTGAAGGACGGCGCGCGCTCATGGATGGTCGCGCTCATCGCGAGCGCACTGACCGTCATTGTCGAATGGGGGCTGGCCCTCGCGCCGATTCCGATCTACACCTGGCCCTTCATCATCACGACGTGGGCGGTCCTCGCCGCAGTGCGATGGCGGGACCGTCGGCGCCGGGACGGCCCGCCCTGACCCGGTGCGGGGCGGAGGGGAAGGACGGCGCGCGCCAGGAGCCGGGACCGAGGAGTCGTTGTCTGCGTCATCACAGCTGCGGCGTCGGCGCTGTGGGAACACCGTCGTCGGGCTCAGCGCGCTGGGGGCGGGGCGCTGCGCTACGACGGCCTCGAATCGGGGGACACGCGGCGGGGCTGGGTAGGCTGCGCTCATGACTGCTCCCGCGACCACGCCCGCGACGGCTCCCGCCACGCCGTCGGCCCCCTCCCCCACCGCCCATCTCGTACTCACCCTGTCCTGCCCGGACCGCCCCGGGATCGTCCACGCGGTCACGGGGGCACTGGCCCGGCGCGGTGGGAACATCACCGAGTCCTCCCAGTTCGGCGATGAGGAGACCGGCCTGTTCTTCATGCGCGTGACGGTGCTCACCCGTGTGCCCCGCTCGGAGTTGGAGGCCGACCTCGCCGAGCTCGCCAGGACCTACTCGATGCGATGGGAGCTGGGCGAGGTGGATCGCCCCCTGCGCACGCTCATCATGGTGAGCAGGGACGCCCACTGCCTGACCGACCTGCTCTTCCGCGCTCACAGCCAGGGGCTGCCGATCGACGTCGCGGGCGTGGTGGGCAACCATGAGGACCTGCGGCCCGTCGCCGAGTTCTACGGCGTCCCCTTCCGCTGCATCCCGGTCACCAAGGAGACCAAGGCGGACGCGGAGGCCGAGCTGCTGGAGCTCGTGGACGAGCTCGGCGTGGAGCTCGTGGTGCTGGCGCGCTACATGCAGATCCTCTCGGAGTCCCTGTGCGAGCGGCTGCGCGGCAACGTCATCAATATCCACCACTCCTTCCTGCCGTCCTTCAAGGGAGCCAAGCCCTACCACCAGGCGCACGCGCGCGGCGTCAAACTCATCGGCGCCACCGCCCACTACGTGACGGCGGACCTGGACGAGGGGCCGATCATCGAGCAGGACGTCACGCGCGCCTCGCACAGCGACTCCCCCGTGGCGCTTCAGCGCAAGGGCCAGGACGTCGAGCGCCGGGTGCTGGCGCAGGCCGTCAAATGGCATGCCGAGCACCGTGTTCTCCTCAACGGCAACCGGACCGTCGTATTCGCCTGACCCTCCTGACCGCGGAGGTCGGGTGAGGGGCCCGGAGGCGGAGGAGGCGCGGAGAGGCCCATGCGGGCTTCTCGGCCAGGGCCGCCGGGGTGGTCGTGACGAGCACCGACGCCGTATCCTGAACCCGCGCGCACCGGGTACGGCGATGGAGCGAGGAGACTGTCATGAGCGGGGCTGACCAGGCTGAGACACGGGGGTCGCAGGAGGAACGGGAGGCGCGGGCGCTGAGATCGCTCCTGATCGATGCCCTGGGGCGCTCGCGCGAACGCCTGGACCGGGCCCTGGAAGGTGTGAGCGCTGAGCAGGCCAATGCCCGGCCGGTCAACGACCTCGCGCCGCGGATCGATTCACTCACATGGCTCGCCTGGCACACGGCGCGGGCGATCGACTTGCAGATCGCGCCCCTGGCGGGTCGCGAGCCGGAGTGGACGTCGGGCGGGCACGCGGCGCGGTTCGCCCTGCCCCTGCCCGAGGACACCGAGGATTGGCGGCACGCGCCCGAGGAGTCCGCGAGGGTGACGGTTCCCGATCTGTCTGTGCTGACGGACTACCTCGACGCCGTCTATACGACCGCCACGGCGTTCCTCGAGTCGCTGGACTCGGCGCGGCTCGGTGATGTCATCGACGAGGCGTGGGAGCCGCCGGTGACGCTCGGAGTGCGCCTGGTGTCGATCATCGACGACGCCTCCCAGCACTCCGGCCAGGCCATCTATGCCCGCCGCCTCCTGGGCCTGCCCGGATGACTCCCCGCCCTCTCTCCCCCTCCACCGAGACCGGTCGAAAATAGGAGCGAGACCGGTCCGGGAACCGGTTTCGCTCCTGATAGCGACCGGTCTCGCTCGTCATTTCGACCGGTCTCGCTCATAGGAGGGGTCAGGCGGCGTGGGGGTTGGTGAGGTCGACGTCGGCGCCTCGGCGCATGACCCGCATGGGGGTGAGCTCGGCGTCGGTGACCAGCACATCGGCCCATAGGCCCGGTCGCAGCGCGCCGATACTGGCGTCCCCGAGGATCGTCGCCCCCTGGACAGAGGCCGCGTACACGGCATCCACCAGGTCCACCCCGCCCTTCCAGGTGGTGCGCACGACGTCGAGCAGGTGCGCCGTCCCGCCGGCGATCGCGTCCTTTCCGGTCAGCCGGGCGACGCCCCCGGAGACGGTGACGGCCTGGGGGCCGAGGACGTAGTCGCCATCGGGCATGCCGGCCGCGGCCATAGCGTCGGTGACGAGGACGACGTTGTCCCGCCCGACCGTTTCGAACACGTCGAGCACGATGGCCGGGTCGAGGTGGGTGCCGTCGCCGATCATCTCCAGGACGCACTCGCCCCGCTGGGCGGCGGCCAGGAACTCCGGCACCGGTCCCGGAGCGCGATGGTGCATGGGCCGCATGCCGTTGAACAGGTGGGTCGCCGTCGAGCGGCCGGAGCGCACCGGCAGGCCAGCCTCGTGCCGCTGCGCCAGGCGGGCGGCGGCGTCGGCCAGGGCGGCCCGCACGGGGGCGGCGCCGGAATCGGTGTGCCCGAAGGAGGGCAGGGCGCCGCCCTCGATGAGCGCCGCGTTGACGCCCTCGTCGCCCGTGATGCCGGGCCTCTCCGGGGCGATCGTCATCGTGACCACGTGACCGCGCCCCAGCTCGATGAGCTCGCGGGTGAGCGGGGCATCGGGGTCGATGATGTAGGTGGGGTCCTGGGCCCCGCAGCGCTCCACGGAGACGAATGGTCCCTCGAAGTGGATGCCGGCGAGCTCGCCCGCCTCGCACAGCCCGGCCAGGACCGCGGTGCGCTCCTTCAAGACATCAGCGGCCGCCGTCACGCAGGAAGCCACGAGGGAGGTGGTGCCGTGGCGGCGGTGCTCCAGGATGGAGACCATCGCCTGCTCGGGGGCGGTGGCGTTGGGGAACGACTCGCCGCCGCCGCCATGGCAGTGCACGTCCACGAGGCCGGGCAGGAGGTAACCGCCCTCGGGGGCCTCCTCGGCGCCCTGGAGCGCCTCGCCGAATCCCGCGCCCGTCGCCGCCGAGGCCTCCCCGACCCAGGCGATATGGCGGTCGGCGATGACGACGAGGCCGTCGTCGATGATGGCGTCCGGTGTGACGACTCGTCCGCGCAGGGCGGTGGCGACGCTGGTCATGCTCGCAGCATAGACCCAGACATCAGACAACCGCGACCGCGCTGGTCGCGTCAACGGGCCAATCGCTCCTCGATGCGGCGCACAGCCCGCTCCACATCCCTCTCGAGGCGCGCCGAGCGCCGGACTCCGGAGGCCCAGATCAACCCCGCGCCGACAGGCCTGACCGCCACCACGCGCCCGCGGTCCACGAGCAGGGGCCGGAACATCCCGTTCATGGAGGGGCAGATGAGGCTCTCACCGGCGTCGTCGGTCAGGCAACTGCGGTCCCTGTAGCCCACGTGGAGCTCATCGAAGGAGGCCAGGAAGAGCGTCCGCTCGGCATCCTCGCGGTTGGCGGCGAGCAGATCGGGCAGGTCCGCGCGCAGGTGCAGCACGGCAGTGCCGGTCGGCGCATCCTCCCCCGCGCCCAGCAGCCGCAGGCTCCCTCGGGCCCCTCCCGAGGCCACCGCCCGGGCCAGCGGCACGGCGCCGGCGCCCGGGTCGGCCGTGTAGTCCTGGGCGTTCGTCATCTCAACGGCATCAGCGAGCGCCCGGGCGGCCTCACCCTTGGGCAGAGTGGTCCAGCGGGAGAGGTCCTCGGCGGTGATCGGACCGTGGCTGGTGGCGTAGCGCCGGGCGATCTCGGCGAGGGCGGCGCGGTGGCCGGCCTCTCCCCTGGCGACTCCCCCGCCACCGCCCGGCCCGCTCTCGGCCCCGGGCAGGGGGCGGGCGTCGATGATGAGGTGCTCGCCGCCCTCGCGCGGTCCCTGGACGAGGGCGCCGATCGCGTGGAGGCCGACGACGAGGTGGCGCCTCGCGTAGCCCTCCGGGGCACCGGAGGCGATGAGATCGGGCAGGACGCCGTCGTCGTCCCATGCCTCGACGATCTCGGCGCGAGTGGCTCCCCGGCGCCCGGCGGCCTCTGCCCGGTCGATCGCCTCCCACGCCGCTCGCGCAGCGCGCTCCATGCCGGCCGAGCCGTGCCCGAAGCGCTCCTCGTCGAGGCGCATCCAGTTGGACAGGCGGTGAACGAGGGCCTGGCGCATCCAGTGGTGATCGACCGCCGTCGTGACGTGGACGGTGCCGCGCATGGGCCAGGAGCGCACGAGCTCGCGGGCGGCGAAGGCCTCCTCGATCCTCGCGCGCCCCACCTGCGCAACGGTGCGCGAGGCGATGGCGTGAGGGATGGCGGAGACCTGCTGGCCCTGGATGGCGAGCTGGCGCCGCACGGCATCGACCGGAT
Source organism: Actinomyces gaoshouyii (assembly GCF_002072175.1). GTDB lineage: Bacteria > Actinomycetota > Actinomycetes > Actinomycetales > Actinomycetaceae > Actinomyces > Actinomyces gaoshouyii. The sequence goes on from NZ_MVIV01000001.1 coordinate 131,061, forward strand.
CCGGGGCTGCGGTCGCGGGCACGAGCCCCTGCGCCACGATCCGCAGCAGCGAGGCCTGCCGGGGCAGGGGCCCGCCCACAGGGGCCTTGCGAGGAGCGCGAGCGGTCATGGGGACCTCACTATCAGAAGAGGCGCGATTCGACGTCGTCCATGCCGCGCATCGCATCGTAGTCCAGGACGACGCAGCGGATGCCCCGGTCCTCAGCGAGCACGCGCGCCTGGGGCTTGATGGTCTGGGCGGCGAAGACCCCGCGCACGGGGGCGAGCAGGGGGTCGCGCCCGAGGAGGTCGAGGTAGCGGGTGAGCTGCTCGACGCCGTCGATCCCGCCCACGCGCTTGATCTCGACGGCGACGCTCGCCCCCGTGGAGTCCTTGGCCATGATGTCCACCGGGCCGATGGCGGTGGGGTACTCGCGGCGCACGAGGCGGTGGCCGGGCCCCAGGACCTCGATCTGCTCGGCGAGGAGCTCTTGGAGGTGGGCCTCGACGCCGTCCTTGAGCAGGCCCGGTTCGGGGCCCAGGTCCACCGAGTCATCCGAGATGATCTCGTGGATGCGGATGACGAGGCGGTCGTCGGTCTTGGTGGAGGAGACCTCCCAGCGGGCGACGACACCGACCTCGCGGTCCTCCTCGTCCGGCTCCAGCTCGGTCAGGCGCGCCGGCGGGCTCATCCAGTTCAACGGCTTGTAGGAGCCGCCGTCGCAGTGGACGAGCACGGAGCCGTCCGCCTTGACCATGATGAGGCGGTTGGCACGGTCCAGGTGGGCGGACAGGCGGCCGGAGTAATCGACGGAGCAGGAAGCGATGACGACGCGCACCGGCCCACCCTAGCGGGCGACCTCGGTCGCGGACGACACGACAGCGCCCCGGCCAGCCGCGACGCGAGAGGAGTCCCCGTGATCCCCTCCGAGGATCCCCCTCATCCGCCACTGAGCGGGGCTCCTCGACTGGCGAGCCGATCCGCGCACTCGCCCGCGATGGGGGATGATCTGCCTGTTGATCGAGGCTCGCCGAGTCCTGAGGAGTCCCACGAATGAGCAGCACGAGCGCCACGGCACCGCCCGCCCCCATCCCCGCCCCAGATCCGGCGAGCTGGCGCCTTCCCCTGCGCCGGGGGCCGTACCTCACCGGGACGGCCGGACCGGATCGGCTCATCGGCCTCGATGCCGCTCGGGGCCTCGCGCTGTTCGGCATGGCGGCCGTCCATGTGGGCATAACGAGCTGCGGGCTCAACACGCTGCCGGGCTGGCTCAACCTGGCGCACGGCCGCTCCGCGGTGCTCTTCGCGATCATCGCTGGGTTCTCGCTCGGGATCATGTCCGGGCGCAAGACGCCCCACGCGGGCGAGCGCCTCGTGCGCACGCGGCTGCGGATCCTCGTGCGCGCGGTGCTGCTCATGGCGGTCGCCGGGGCGCTCATCACCTTCGCCACCGGGGTGGCGATCATCCTGGGCTACTACGCGGCCTGGTTCGCCGCGGCCCTGCCGGTCCTCCACTGGAGGGCCCGCAGGCTGCTCATCGCCGCGGCGGCGACCGCCGTCGTCGGGCCGCTCGTCCTCAAGGTGCTTCCGCTGGCGATGGCGCGCGGGGACCTGGAGCCCTGGCCCTCCGTCTCCGACGGCTCCGAGGCGCTCCTGGGCCTGTTCGTCACAGGCGTCTACCCCGGCGCGGTATGGATGTCCTTCATCTTCTTGGGGATGGGGCTGGCGAGGATGGGGATCAGTGGGACCGGGCGCCTGGCCCGGCTCGCGGCGATCGGGGTGCTGTGCGCGCTGCTCGGCTACGGCGGCGCTTACGTGCTCACGCGCGCGGCGGGGGCGGAGGAGCCGGACGCCTTCCACCTCATCGTTCCCATGAGCCGGGCTGCCTCCGTCGTCGGCTCCGATATGCGCCCGGAGCCCGAGGCCGAGCGGGCCGTCGCCGTCGAGACACCGAGCTGCGGCGACGGCGAGGCGATCAGCGCCTCCTCCGAGTGGCCGGTGCTGCTGTCGGCCAAGCCCCACACGAACAGCTTCTTCGAGGTCGTGGGCTCCGGCGGAGTGGCAGTCACAGTCATCGCACTGCTGCAACTACTGGCCTCGGCGGGGGCATGGGCGAGGTGGTCGCTCGCGCCGCTGGCCGCCATGGGATCGATGTCGCTGACGATCTACAGCGCGCATATCGTGGCGATCTGGGCCTTCGACCTCATGAGCGCCCAGACGAACAGGCCGCTGATGACCATGATGGGCATCCTGGCGGCCTTCGCGATGGCCTGGCTGGCCGTCTTCGCCCGCGGGCCGATGGAGCATGTCATGCATGTCATCTCCCTGCGGGCCACCCGGGCCCCCAGCAGCCCGCCCTCCCCCGCATAGCAGCGTCACGCCCCTCTCCCCCTCTCACCGAGACCGGTCGATATCGGCAGCGAAACCGGTCCACCTCCCGCGCTCCCCCAGGTGTCCCGCGCATCTCGCACTGAGCGGTGCCGTGCGCACCGAGCAGCGCGCGCTACCCGCACCAGTGGGTGCGAACGGCACCGCCCGACCGATGCACCGATGCTGGTGCAGGGGATTAGAGGAGGGTGGGCTGGGTGGGGGCGGCCGACTCCATCCAGGCGACGAGGGCGGAGTGGGAGGCCTCGTGCATCGCCAGCTTGTAGCGCTGGCCCGCGATGGTGCAGGGGACCTCGAGGACCTTGCCGTTCTCGAAGCGCCTCACGGCCTGGCCGAGCTCGATCGATTCCCGGGCCCAGTGGGCGGCGGGCCGAGGGGACACCGAGACGAGCCGGTACCACCGCAGGGAGTTATCGGTGAACAGCGCGAGCCCGGAGGTCCAGGCCATGCCTCCAGGCCGCTGCAGAGCGCACTCGAAGGAGCCCACGCGCCCGGCGATCGAGCGCAGCCGGGTCAGGAAGATGGCGAGGACGACGACGGGCAGGACCACCAGCGCGAGAACCACGAGCACCTGCCCCATCATCGTCACTCCGCGCTCGTCGTCGTGCCGCTCAGCCCGCCGGCGCTGACGGCCTCGGCGCCGGGAGCCCCAGCGGCGGCGACCTCCGCCCCCGCCAGATCGGCCGCCACGGTGATCGTGTTGTGGTCCACGGAGCAGAAGCCCCTGGCGACCGGCACCTCGACGGGCGTCCCCTCCACGGTGGTCAGCCGGACGATCCCGGTGCCCAGCAGTGCCAGGACCGGCTGGTGCCCGGGCAGGATGCCCATCTCGCCGTCTTCGAGCGGGACGGAGGCCTGAGAGGCCTCGCCCTCCCAGGCCGTGCCCGCGTTGCGGGAGACGATCTCGACCGTGAGCACTGCGGGCGCCATGGCGCTCACTTCCCGGCGAGCTCGGCGGCCCGGCGCTCGAGGTCCTCGATGCCGCCGATGTTGTAGAAGGCCTGCTCGGGGTAGGAGTCGTAGTCTCCGTCGCAGATCCGCTTGAAGGCCTCGACGGTCTCGGCCAGGGGCACGGTGGAGCCGGGCACACCGGTGAACTTCTCCGCCATGTAGGTGTTCTGGCTCAGGAACTGCTCGATGCGCCGGGCGCGGGCCACCGTGACCTTGTCCTCCTCGCTCAACTCATCGACGCCGAGGATGGCGATGATGTCCTGGAGCTCTTTGTTCTTCTGGAGGATGGACTTGACCCGGGTGGCGACGTCGTAGTGCTCCTGGCCCACATACTGGGGGGCGAGCAGCCTCGAGGAGGAGGCCAACGGGTCCACCGCGGGGTAGATGCCCCGCGAGGCGATCTCGCGGGACAGCTCAGTGGTGGCGTCCAGGTGCGCGAAGGTCGTGGCCGGAGCGGGGTCGGTGTAATCGTCCGCGGGCACGTAGATGGCCTGAAGGGAGGTGATGGAGTGGCCGCCGGCCGACGTGATGCGCTCCTGGAGCAGGCCCATCTCATCGGCGAGGTTCGGCTGGTAGCCCACGGCCGAGGGCATGCGGCCCAACAGTGTGGAAACCTCGGAGCCGGCCTGCGTGAAGCGGAAGATGTTGTCGATGAACAGCAGCACGTCCTGGTGCTGGACATCGCGGAAGTACTCGGCCATCGTCAGGGCGGACAGCGCCACGCGCAGGCGCGTGCCCGGCGGCTCGTCCATCTGACCGAAGACGAGGGCGGTCTTGTCGAAAACGCCCGCCTCCTCCATCTCGACGATGAGGTCATTGCCCTCGCGGGTGCGCTCACCCACGCCGGCGAAGACGGAGACGCCTCCGTGGTTCTGGGCCACGCGCTGGATCATCTCCTGGATGAGGACGGTCTTGCCCACGCCGGCACCGCCGAACAGGCCGATCTTGCCGCCCTGGACATAGGGGGTGAGCAGGTCGATGACCTTGATGCCGGTCTCGAACATCTGCTCCTTGGACTCGAGCTGCTCGAAGGTGGGGGGCTGGCGATGGATAGGCCAGCGCTCGGTGACCTCCAGGGTCTCGCCCTCGGCGAGGTTGAGGACCTCACCGGTGACGTTGAAGACGCGGCCCTTGGTGATATCGCCGACCGGCACGGAGATGGGGGCGCCCGTGTCACGGACCTCGGTGCCGCGCACGAGCCCGTCGGTGGGCTTGAGGGAGATGGCTCGCACGATGTTGTCCCCCAGGTGCTGGGCGACCTCGAGGGTGATCTCGCGCGCCTCCTCGCCCTCACTGGTGGCCTGGATGGTCACCTTGAGGGCGTTGTACATGGCGGGGATCGCGTCCGGCGGGAACTCGACGTCGACGACGGCGCCGATGATCCGCGTGACGCGGCCGGTGCCGGGGCCCGCCTCGGTGGTGTCCGGGGCGGCCTGGGTGGTGGTGTCATCCATGATGCGCTCTTCCATGTCTGAGTCTGCGATGCCTATTGACGTTGAGTCGGGTCTTGCGGGCGGCGGGGCCGCCGGGGTTGTCGGTGGGTCTATTCGGCGGCGAGGGAATCGGCGCCGGAGACGATCTCGGAGATCTCCTGGGTGATATCCGCCTGGCGAGCCGAGTTGGCGAGCCGGGTGTAGGTGGTGATGAGCTCCTCGGCGTTGTCCGTGGCCGTGTGCATGGCCTGCTGGCGGCTGGCCAGCTCGGAGGCTGCGGACTGGAGCAGGGCGTTGCGGATGCGCGAGCCCACGTAGCGGGTGAGGAGCGCATCGAGCACCTTGGAGGTGGAGGGCACGAACTCGTAGAGGGGCTGGGTTCCCTTGATGGCGGAGAGCTGGACCGCCTGGGTGGCGGCGATGTCCTCGCGGTTGATCTCGCCCGGGCCGCCCAGGTCCACGACCGTCAGCGGGAGCATCCGGCGGACCTCCGGCACCTGGGAGACCATGGAGACGTAGCGGGTGAAGACGATGTGGACCTCGGCCACTCCCCCGGCGTCGGCGGAGGCGAGGAAGTACTCGAGGAGGAGGGAGGCGACCTCCTCGATGTGCTCGGCGCTGGGGCGGTCGGAATCCCCCGTCCAGGAGTACTCCACGGTGCGGCCGCGGAAGGCGAAGTAGTTCTGCGCGCGGCGCCCGTAGGTGAACAGGATCGGCTCCTTGCCGTCCTCCATGAGGTGCTCGATGAGCCGCTCGGACTCGCGCAGGATGGTGGCGGAGTAGGCGCCGGCCATGCCGCGGTCGGAGGTGACGACGAGCACCGCGACCCGGTTGGTGTCCTCGCGCTCGCGCGTGATGGGGTGGTCGAGACCGGAGTAGGTTCCGACGGCGGCCACGGCCTGGCTCAGCGCGTGATCGTAGGGCCCGGCCTCAGCGGCGCTGCGGCGCGCGGCACCGATCCGGGAGGAGGCGATGAGCTCCATGGCCCGGAACACCTTCTGGAGGGTCTGGGTCGACCGGATGCGCTGCTTGTAGACGCGCTGGTTGCCTGCCACGGGTCAGCCCCTCTTGAGCACGATCTGCTCGCTCGTGCGCTCGGCGACGACCTCGTCCTGCGCGTCGGCGACCTCGCCGGAGAGCATCCGCCCGCCGGAGAGGTAGGTGGTGCGGAAGGACTCGACGGCGGCGCGCAGCTCGGCCTCGGTCTCCTCGGAGAGCTGCCCGGTGTCCCGGATCGTGGCGAGCACGGTGGAGTTGCGGCGCAGGTGGTCCAGGAGGGCCGCCTCGAAGGGCAGGACGTCGGCCACCTCGAGGTCGTCGAGGTACCCGTTGGTGCCCGTCCACACGCTCACCACCTGCTCCTCAACGGGGTAGGGGGTGAACTGGGGCTGCTTGAGCAGCTCCATGAGGCGCTCGCCGCGGGTCAGCTGGGCCCGGGTGGTGGCGTCCAGGTCGGAGGCGAACATGGCGAAGGCCTGCATGGAGCGGTACTGCGCCAGCGTGATCTTGAGGGTCCCGGCGACCTTCTTCATCGCCTTGACCTGGGCCGCTCCGCCGACTCGGGAGACCGAGATGCCGACGTCGACGGCGGGGCGCTGGTCGGAGTTGAACAGATCGGACTGCAGGAAGATCTGCCCGTCGGTGATGGAGATGACGTTGGTGGGGATGTAGGCCGAGACGTCGTTGGCCTTGGTCTCGATGACCGGCAGGCCGGTCATGGAACCGGCGCCGAGGTCGTCGGAGAGCTTCGCGCAGCGCTCGAGCAGGCGCGAGTGCAGGTAGAAGACGTCACCGGGGTAGGCCTCGCGGCCCGGCGGGCGGCGCAGGAGGAGGGAGACCGCACGATAGGCCTCGGCCTGCTTGGACAGGTCGTCGAAGACGATGAGGACGTGCTTGCCGGCGTACATCCAGTGCTGGCCGATGGCCGAGCCGGTGTACGGGGAGAGGTATTTGAAGCCGGCGGGGTCGGAGGCCGGGGAGGCGACGATGGTCGTGTACTCCAGCGCGCCGCGCTCGGCCAGGGCCGCGCGCACGGCGGCGATGGTCGAGCCCTTCTGACCGGTGGCCACGTAGATGCAGCGGACCTGCTTGGCGGGGTCGCCGGTCTCCCAGGCGTCCTTCTGGTTGAGGATGGTGTCCAGGGCGATGGCGGTCTTGCCGGTCTTGCGGTCGCCGATGATGAGCTGGCGCTGGCCGCGGCCGATGGGGATCATCGAGTCGATGGCCTTCAGCCCCGTCTGGAGCGGCTCGTGAACGGACTTGCGGGCCATGACGCCGGGGGCCTGGAGCTCCAGGGCGCGGCGTCCCTCGGCGGCGATCTCGCCAAGGCCGTCGATGGGGCGGCCCAGCGGGTCGACGACGCGCCCCAGGAAGGCATCGCCCACGGGGACGGACAGGACCTCACCGGTGCGGCGCACGGTCTGGCCCTCGTCGATGCCGGCGAAGTCGCCCAGGACGACGACGCCGATCTGGCGCTCGTCGAGGTTCATGGCCAATCCGGCGGTGCCGTCCTCGAAGGTGAGCAGCTCGTTGGCCATAACGCCGGGCAGGCCCTCGACGTGGGCGATGCCGTCGGCGGCGAAGATGACGTGGCCGACCTCCTCGGCGGCGACCTCCGCGGGCTTGTAGGCCCGCGCGAAATCACTGAGCGCCGAGCGGATCTCCTCGGCCTTGATGGTCAGCTCTGCCATCTTTGGTCTCCTTTGCGAAGCATTGAGTCGGTGGGGGCGGCCTGCATCCGGTAGTGGGACACGGGGCTCATCCCGCGAGCTGGGCGCGCAGGTCGGCGACGGCGCTGCGCACGGTGTGGTCGATGATGTGGCTCTTGATGGCGATGCGCACCCCGCCGATGACGGCGGGGTCGATCGAGGTGTTGAGCTCGACCTCGGTGCCGAGCCGCTTGGTGAGGGTGGCCAGCAGCCGGGCCTCCTGCGCGCTGGTCATGGGGACTGCGGTGACGACGTCGGCGATGGTGCGGTGCTGGAGGGCCGCGGCGCGCTCGACGACGCGGCGCAGGTTGCGCCGGGGGCCGCCCTCGGCGTGGTGACGAACGCACCAGCGCACCAGGCTCATGGCGGGCGCGGACAGGTGCGGGCCGAAGACCTCGTCCGCCAGGCGCACCCGCTGCTCGGCGGTGGTGCGCCACGAGGGCTCCAGGGCCTCGCGCAGCTCGCGGTCCTGGCCGATGATCTCCGAGGCCTCGAAGACCTCCCGCTCGATGTCGGCCACGGTGCCATCGGCGTGGGCGCCGGCAAGGATCGCCTCGATGCCCAGGTCATGCAGGGCGGAGACGAGATCGACGGGCTTGGACCAGCGCCCGCGCGCCATGCCGCGCAGAAGCTCGACAACGCGCTCGTCGAGGCGGCCGGAGAAGAGCCGGGAGGCGAGTGCGGCCTTGTCCTCGCCGCTCCGCCCGGGGTCGGTCAGCGGCCCGCGCAGTGGGTGCGCGGCGATCTCGTGGGCCATGGCCAGGATCTGCTGCCCCAACTCCTGGCCGTAGGCGCCCGCGTCGCGCAGGACGGGGGTCCATGCGGCGCGGGTGGCGGCGCGGGTCGCGGATGTGCCCTCGTTCACCGGAGCTCCTCCACGGAGGCGCCGCCGTCGACACCCGGGGACGCGGGGGCGGCCTCGAGCTCATCGAGGAAGCGATCGATGACGCGGCTGGACAGCTCGGTGTCCTTGAGCTGCTCGCCGACGATCCGCTCGGCGAGTGTGGAGGCCAGCAGGCCGACCTCCGTGCGCAGCGAGATCTGGGCGGCCTGGCGCTCGGCGAGGATCTGGCGCTGGGCGGCGTCAAGAGCCCTGCCCGCCTCCCCCTGGGCCTCGGCGCGGGCGGCGGCCACGATGGAGGCGGCCTCGCTCTGAGCCTTCTCCCGGATGGAGGCGGCCTCGCGGCGCGCCTCCTCCACGAGGCGGGCGGCCCGCTGCTCGGCGCCGGCCTGGTCCTTCTTGGCCCTGTCCGCGATGGCGAGGCCCTCCTCGATGCGCGCGGTGCGCTCGTCGAGGACCTTCGTGAAGCGGGGCAGGACGTACTTGATGAGCACCAGCGCCACGATGGCGAAGGAGATCGTGCCCCAGACCAGGTCATAGGTGTGGGGCAGGAGGAGGCTGTTCTCCTCCCCCGACGCCGTCTCCGAGGCCGCGGCGAGGGTGGTGATCATGACGGGGGCCATGGGGATGACCGTCGCCGATCAGAAGGCGAAGCCCGCGGCGAAGCCCAGCAGACCGAGGGCCTCGATGAGGGCCGCGCCGATGAACATATTGGTGCGCAGGGCCCCCGCGACCTCGGGCTGGCGAGCGGTGCCTTCCTGCGTCTTGCCGACGAGGATGCCGATGCCGATGCCGGGGCCGAGGGTGGCCAGGCCGAAGCCGATGGTGGCGATGGATCCGGTCATGTTGCTTCTCCTTGAGAGTCTGAACGAGGGTTCTCGTCATCCCCGGGTGGGCCCGGGTGGCTTGCTGGTGTTCGGGTCGTCGATGGGCGGGAGATAGTCGCTGCGGGAGCGATCAGTGGGTGTTGATCGAGGAGTCGATGTACACGGCGGTGAGCAGGGCGAAGATGTAGGCCTGGAGGGCTGCGACGAAGATTTCGAAGAGGACGAAGGCGATCGAGGCCCCGAAGGTGAGCGCCCCCAGGCCCTTGAGCGCCCCGGTGGCGTGGATGAACAGGGCGTTGGTCGCCGCGTAGCACAGCGCCAGGAGGAAGTGGCCCGAGACCATGTTGGCCAGGAGTCGTATGGTCAGGGTCACCGGCCGCATGACGAGGTTCGAGAAGAACTCGATGGGGATGATGAGGATCCACAGCGCCTTGGGCACGCCCCCGGGGAGCACCTGGGAGCGCAGGTATCCGAAGACGCCGTGGTTCTTGATCCCCGCGTACGTGAAGGCGATGTAGGCGACGACGGCGAAGACGATCGGCATACCGATGACGCTCGTGGCCGCGATATTGAGCCCGGGGATGACGCCGGAGATGTTGAGGAACAGCACGCCCAGGAAGATCGTGGTGATGATCGGGACGTAGGGCGCTGCCCGGCGCTTGCCGATGATCTCCTCGGCGATGTTGACGCGGGCGAAGTCGATGAGCATCTCGCAGGCGCCCTGGAAGCGCCCCGGCACGACGCGCGCCCGCGAGGCGCCGATCGCGAAGAGGAGCACGAGGACTCCGGTCATGATGAGGCGGATCATCATGATGCGGTTCATCTCGAAGGGCGTGCCGACGAAGGCGAAGCCCTCCGGGAAGAAGTCGGAGATCGACGGCGGCTCGAAACCCTCCCGCGAGGCGGGCGCGAGCGCGCTGGTCACGAGAGTCGCGCTCATTGGCACATGGCCTCCTCAAGGCAGTCCGGGGCGATCGATCAGGGCGAGGGCACCGGTGGCGCCCGCCCGGCGGGCGGCGTTCACCGGCATCGCGCCCACCACACTACTCCACGTCGCCCGGTGCGACGACAGTCATCTCGCATCGGCGGGGCGCAGCATGGCCGCCGAATTCCATGGGGGGCAGTCGCATCGGCGACGATGCCTCAGGGGCGGTCGCCCGCGCCGTCGGATCGCGGCGCCGCGGGATCGGCGCCCTCAGCGCACTCCGAGACCCCTGTGATCTCCGCGTTTCCTGTGATCCCTGCGATCTCGATGGTGAGGGCCCGCCCTCTCGCCAGGGTCACGACCTCCACGATGGTCACCACGATGAGGATGAGCGCCAGGGAGGCGAGGAACCATGGGCGGGAGAGCCCCTCCCGATGGGGCCCGGCCAGCAGGACCACTGCCGCCATGACGGCGATCTTGGCTGCGAAGGAGAGCATGACCCCGGCGGAGGCCATGAGGGGGAAGCGCTGCCACGGCACGAGCAGGGCGACGGCGGTGATGACGGTCAAGGCCAGGCCCGCGCCGGCGCCCCAGGCCGCACCGGCCAGGGCCCGGCCACCACCGGCCGCCCCGGCGGCGAGGCAGGCGGCGGCCAGCGCGGTGCCGATGACGCCGACCCGCCGCCCGGCTGCGCGGAAGGCCGCCTCGGAGGTCCGGGCGGTGGGTCGCCCCGCTCCATCGGGCGCGCTCACGGGCGCTCCCCTGCCGCGGGGACGGCGTCGGGGGCCTGGGACTCCTCGGCGGGGTCGGGGGTCGCATGGGGGTGGGGCAGCCTCCGGGGAGCCGCGGATCGGAGCGCTCGGGAGGCCTGGTGGCGGGCGCGCTTCCTGGCCCCGGGACCGACGCCGGGTATGAGGTCGGTGGTCAGGGCCAGCGCGATGACGACGGCGGCGAGGGCGCCGCAGGCCACGCGCGGCCAGGGCTGGATCGCGAGCGCCACAACGGAGAAGGATCCGATGGCGGCCCACAGGTACATGGTGAGGACGGCCTGACGATGCGAGTGCCCGCCCGCGAGGAGCCGGTGGTGCAGGTGGAGCTTGTCGGGGTGGAAGGGGCTCTTGCCCGCCAGGGTCCGGCGGGTGACGGCCATGAGCATGTCCGTCAGGGGGATCAGGAGGATCGCGACGGGCAGGATGAGGGGCAGGAACACGGGCACGGCCGAGGAACCGGTGATCGTGCCCGGGTCGATCTGGCCGGTGACGATGATCGTGCCCGCCGCGGAGACGAGTCCGAGCTGCATGGAGCCCGAGTCGCCCATGAAGATCGTGGCGGGGTGGAAGTTATGGGGCAGGAAGCCCAGGCATACGCCGATGAGGGCGGCCATGATGGTGGCGGCCAGCGAGGTGTAGGCCTGGGGGCTGGTGGCCCTGGTGAGGATGTAGACGTAGACGAAGAAGGCCGTAGCGCCGATCCCGATGATCCCCGCGGCCAGCCCGTCGAGCCCGTCGACGAAGTTGACGGCGTTGACGACCACGATGATGACCAGCACGGTGGCGGCCAGGGAGAGCCGGGAGGAGCCGATGGTCAGGCCCCCCACGGGGAAGGTGATGAGCTGGACCCCCATGAAGGCCATGACGCCGGCGGCGAGGATCTGGCCGGCGAGCTTCGTCATCCAGTCGAGCTCCCACAGGTCGTCGACGACGCCCAGGAGGCACACGAGTCCCGCGCCGATGACCACCGCCCCGGCACTGGCGTCGATCGTGCTGGAGAGGTAGGGGATGCGCGAGGCCACGGCGATGGCGGTGGCCAGGCCGACGAACATGGCGACGCCGCCGAGCCGGGGGATCGGCGCGGTGTGGACGTCCCGGTCCCGCACGGGGGTGAGCGCGTGGGAGACGAGGGCGATATGCCGTACGATCGGCACGGAGATGTAGGTGGCCGCAGCGGCGATGAGCAGGATGAGCAGGTAGACCCTCATGCGCGGCCCTCCCGCGCCGGCTCGGGCGCCGCGCTCGGGCCCGCCTGGGCGGCGAGCAGGGGCTCGAGGACCTCCTCGATCCGGCGGACCGGGATGAGGCCCTCGCGCAGGACACGGGGCCTGGTGGCGTTGTCGCCGGCCAGGGAGACGATGGTCGAGGGAACGGGGCCGGGCGTGGGCCCGCCATCGATGAGCAGGATGCTGGGCTGGCCGCCCTCGGCCGCGAGCGCGCCGGGGGCATCGGTGACCTGACCGGGGAAGGCCAGCCTCGCGCTGGCGGCATCGGTGGCCGGCGGCTCCCCCGTGCGGTTCGCACTGGTGACGGCCATGGGGCCGGTGGCGCGCAGGAGGGGCAGGGTCAGGGGATGGTCGGGCATGCGCACGGCGATGGTCCCGCCGGTCTCCCCCAGGTCCCAGGCCAGCGCCGGCGAAGCGGCGAGGACGAGGGTCAGGGCGCCGGGCCAGAGGGCGTCCATGAGGGCGAGGGCGGCGGGGGACGGATCGGCGACGACGCCGTCGAGCTGGTCGCGCCCCGCCACGAGGACGGGCGGGGGCATCCGGCGCCCGCGCCCCTTGGCGCCCAGGAGGCGCGCGACGGCGGTCGCGTCGGCGGCGGTGGTGCCGATGCCGTAGACCGTGTCGGTCGGGGTGATGACCAGGCCCCCGGCTCGGGCGCGAGCCGCCGCGGCGGCGATGATGTCCGCGCTCTCGCCGTGGTCACCGCCGTCGCCGTCGCGCTCGGGGGCGGAGGCGCCCATGGGGGAACTCGTCTGGGTCACGCCCCATATCCTCGCACGGATCGCGTGGCGGCTCAGGCGCTGCTCGCGGCCTGTCACGGGGCGATCATCGCACGTCGATGGCGAGGATCACCAGGCGCGTCGCGCCCTCGTCGGCACCGGGCTCCTCGGCGGCGACGAGGGCGCGCACCGGGCCCGGCCCGTTGGAGGCCCCCTGGGGGCGGGGCAGGATCACGAGGTCGGAGTAGCCGAAGGGCTCGCCGGGACCGGTCAGCCCCACCAGTGTCCGCCACTGGCCGTCGGTTCCCCGCATGGAGAGGCGCCCGGCGCACCGGACGGCGGGGTCCGAGGAGTGGGACAGGAGGAGCGAGCCGTCGGGCAGACCTGCCATGCCTGCGTTGCAGCCTGGGTCGCTCAGGGCGGGGACCGCCTCGGGGCGAGTCCACGTCATGCCTCCGTCGACGCTCGTGGACTCCAGGCGGGTGCCGCCGTAGGCAGCGTCGCGCGCGCTCATGACGAGTAGGCCCCCGCCGGGGGCTGCTGGGGCGATGGCGTGCTCGTCGGTGCCGCTCGTGGCGGCGCCCCCGGCCAGGCTCGTTGCGGTGGCGTCGACCCGGGGGACAGGGGCGCCGAGGCGCCAGGAGGCGCCGTCGTCGGACAGGAGGCAGGCCGAGCGCAGGGGCCGCGAGCCGTCCTCGCGCGGGGCGAGGGCGACGACCACGGGCTGGACGAGGCCGGTCGGCGTGGCGATGCCGTGACCCGAGACTGGGAAGAGGACGGCGCCGTCGGGCCACTGAGCGCTGGGCAGGGCAGCGTCGGTGGCGTCGCGCCAGCGCCAGGTGGCGCCCTCGTCAGCCGAGACGGCGTGGAGGAGGCGCATGGTGCCGGGCTCGGGGGGCTCGCCGCGCCTCCAGGGGCGCCGGGGAGGGCGGGCGCCGAAGAGCCCCGCGCCCGAGCTCGCCGCGGCCAGGAGGTGGAGGGCCCCGTCGGGGGCGGCGATGAGAGAGGGGTCCGAGACGCCCGTGATCCCGGGCAGGACGGCGGGGTCGGGGTCCAGCGGGACCGACTCGTCCCAGGTGGCGCCGCCGTCGGGGGAGCGGCGCAGGCGGAGGCGGTTGGGGTTGGGCAGGTCGTCGGGGAGGGCGCCGCCCGAGGACCGCCATGCGTCGCCGCCCGCGCGCGGGCGCAGGTCGTGGACGAGGAGGAGATCGCCGCCTGGGCGGGCGAGGAGCGCCGGGACGCGCAGGGATCCGGTGGGGGCGCCGTCGGCGCCGCGCGGTGCGGCCAGGACGGCCAGGCGCTCGACCCGGCCTGCGCGCCAGGGATGGGGCATGGGGTTCGGGGGTCCTCTCAGACGATCCGGTGGGCGGCGGCCCAGCGGGTGAGCTCGTTCCGGTTGGACAGCTGGAGCTTGCGCAGGACGGCGGAGACGTGGGTCTCCACGGTCTTGATGGAGATGAAGAGCTCGGAGGCGCACTCCTTGTAGGTGTAGCCGCGGGCGATGAGGCGCATGACCTCGCGCTCACGCGCGGAGAGACGGTCGAGCTCGGAGTCGGCGACGGCCACCTCCCCGGCCTGCGCGCCGAAGGCGTCGAGGACGAATCCGGCCAGGCGCGGTGAGAAGGCGGCGTCCCCGGCGGCCACGCGCCGAATCGCCATGGCGAGGTCGGTCGTGGAGATCGCCTTGGTGACGTAGCCGCGGGCGCCGGCGCGGATGACGGCGACGACGTCCTCGGCGGCGTCGGAGACGGATAGGGCTAGGAAGCGGGTCCCAGTGGCGTCGGCGCAGCTGGCGGCGACCTCCGCCCCTCCCCCGCCGTTGCCGCCGGGCAGGTGGACATCGAGGAGGACGACGTCGGGGGCGAGGGCTCGCACGGCGGCGATGGCGCCCTCGACGTCGTCGGCCTCGGCGATGACCTCGATGTCGGGGGCGTGGGCGGCCAGCTCGGAGCGCACTCCTGAGCGCACGAGGGCATGGTCGTCGACGACGAGGACCCGCAGGCGCGGGGAGGCCGGCGTCGCGGACGCGCGGGAGGAGTCGGATCGGCGCCCGTCCTCGGGCGGCTGAGCGTTGGTCATGACGGGCTCTCCTGGGTCGCGCGGGAGGTCGCGTGGGCGGGAAGCGCGAGCCTGACCTCGGTGCCGTTGTCGAGGCGGCGGATCCGCGCGGTTCCACCATATCGCTCCATCCTGGCGATGATGGACTCGCGCACGCCGTGGCGGTCGGACGGGGCGGCCTCAGGGTCGAAGCCGGGGCCGTGGTCGCGGATGAAGGCCTCGATGAGGTCCGCGGAGGCCTCCACGTAGAGGGAGACGGGGGGCTCCCCGTGGCGCACGGCGTTGGATAGGGCCTCGCGGCTGGCGGCGACGATGACCTCGGCGACGCGGTCCGGGGCGCGGTCCCCCACGCAGACGACATCGATGGGCACGCCGTGGAGGTCCTCGATCTCCCCGGCGAGGTCCCGGAAGGCGTCGGCCACGGAGGTACCGGCCTCGGGGCGGTCGGTGTAGAGCCAGGCCCGCAGCTCGCGCTCCTGGGAGCGGGCCAGGCGCGCCACTGTCTCGGGCTCGTCGGCGCGCTTGCGGATGAGGGTGAGGGTCTGCAGGACGGAATCGTGGAGGTGGGCGGCGATATCCGCGCGCTCGGCGGCGCGCGCCTCGGCGGTTCTCGTGGCGGCCAGGTCCCGGCTGATGCGCAGCCAGAAGGGGGCGAGGATCGTGGCGATGCCGAGGACGAGGGCGCCGCCGGTCAGGCCGCCCGTGAGCATGGCGCGCGGTGGGATGTCGGAGGCGAGCCACATGAGGATGCCGGTGGCGACCAGGACGAGTCCCGCCGCCAGGCGGGCGAGGGCCCAGCGGTCGCGGGGCTCGCTCGTGCCGTGGGCGCCGGTGACGGCGTCGAGCTGGGACCAGGCCAGGCCCGCGCCCGTGGCGATGATGAGCGCGGGGAGCGCCGTCCCGGCGCGCGGCAGGAGTCCGAAGCGCCAGAGCGCGAGCAGGATCGCCGCGGCGAGGAGGCCGACGGCGCCCTGGAGGGCGCGGTTGCCCTCACCGCCGGAGTCGCCGCGCAGCGAGCGCCAGGCGCGCGCCGCCCAATGCTCTCTCCCCGGGGCTGGCCACGGGGCCGGCACAGGGGCCTGGCGCGGGGCGAGGCGGGAGCGATCGGCGGGCAGGACGCCCGGGGACTGGGCGGCCTCGGCCCAGGGGTCGCCTGCGGGCACGAGTACCCACAGCGCCAGGTAGAGGACGGGACCGATCCCGGTCTGGACGCTCAGCAGGATGAAGGCGAGGCGGATGACGAAGGGATCGAGGCCCAGGTGGGCCCCGAGGCCCGCGGCGACGCCGCCGACCCAGCGCCCGGAGCGCCGCCCGCTACCGGGGCCGAGGACGGGGCGGCGGCCCGGCCGGCGCAGTGGCAGCCGGGACGAGGCGGGGACCTGCGGCGCCCGGGCGCCCAGCAGGGTGCCCGGGCGCAGCGGCTGCGCGGCTCCCCGCCCGGGGGAGCTTCCCACCGAGGCGGGGGCGGCGGGGCTCCCCCAGGATCCGGGGGAAGGGGTGCTCGTCGTGCTCACGGCGCCATCGTGGCACGGGGAGGAGCGCAGGGGGATGCCCGGAAGGGCGAACCAGGGGCGGCCCGGGAGCGTTTCAGGGGCCGCTCAGGGTGTCCCCCGATCGTCTCGCGGGGCGGGTCGCGGCCAGGATGGAGCCATGAGCACGACACCCCCTCCCTCAGAAACGCCCTCCTCCGATCCCCTCGGCGGGCCGGGGGCCCCCTTCTCGGGCGCCCCGCAGTCGGACCCGCAGGCAGGCCCCCAGCCAGGAGCCCCCCAGCCCGGCCGCCCCTTCATGGCAGGCGTGTTCGACTCCCTGCGCCGCAGCGGGGTGGTGCGCACCGAGCGCCGTGTCGTCGGCGGCGTGTGCGGGGGGCTCGCCCAGCGCCTGGGCATCGATCTGATCCTCGTGCGGTGCGTCGTCGCCGTTGTCTGCCTCGCCCTGGGACTCGGCCTCCTCGCCTACGGTTTGGCCTGGGTCCTGCTCCCCGAGGAGCGCGATGGGCGCATCCACCTCCAGCAGGCCTTCAACGGCGATGTGAGCGCGGGATTCGTCGGTGCCCTGGTCTGCGTCATCAGCGGGCTGTCCCGCCCCGAGTGGGGCCTGGGCGACGGCGTGGTCCTCGGCGCTCCGGGCTGGGCGGGAGCGACCTGGGGCCTGCTCTGGACCGCCGGCGTCATCGGATCGATCATCTGGCTGGTCAGCTCGCGGCGCCAGCAGCGCGCAGGCCAGCCCCCACAGCCGGCCCGGCCGGTGGCCGACGGGACATGGTCGGCTCCGGCCGGGCACCCCGGGGCGGGCTGGGGCGCTCCTCAGAGTTCCCCGGCCCCGGGAAGCGGAGCAGCGAGCGGCCCGACCTGGTCGGCTCCCGCACCCGCTCCGTGCGGCCCACAGTTCCCCTACGGCCCGAGGCCCCCGTACGGCCCTCGGGGCGCAGCGGCTCCCGCC
This sequence comes from Actinomyces gaoshouyii, assembly GCF_002072175.1. Lineage (GTDB taxonomy): Bacteria > Actinomycetota > Actinomycetes > Actinomycetales > Actinomycetaceae > Actinomyces > Actinomyces gaoshouyii. The sequence continues at coordinate 148,329 of NZ_MVIV01000001.1, forward strand.
TTCGCTCGTCCCCGCCCGCCGCGCCGCCCGGGACCCGGGCGCAGGATGGGCTCCGTCATCGGAGGCCTGCTACTCCTCGCCATCGCGGGCGTGGCGCTGGCGAAGCGGCACCACATGCTGGACAGCCTCTCCTACTCCCACGCGCTCCTCATCGTCGGTTCGATGACGGCGCTCCTGGGCGCGGGTGTCCTCGTCTCCGGGCTGATCGGGCGCCGCGGCGGCTGGATGAGCGCGCTGGGGGCCATCGCCGTCCTCATCACCCTGCCCATGCTCGCCGCCAGTCCTTTCGCCGCCCATGGGCTGGACCGGCTCGTCGCCGACGACGTCCTCCTCGTCCCCTCCGATGAGCAACTCTCCAGCGATGACGTCGATCTGGGGACCTTCGGCGCCGGCGATACGGTCCTCGACCTGCGGGCTCTGGAACAGCGGCACGAAGGCGTCACGGCGCATGTGTCCATGGGTGCAGGGGACCTGAGGGTCTTGGTGGATCGCGATCAGCCGGTGAGGATCCGGACGCGGGTCGGCGCGGGCCAGGTCGACGTGCTCGGCGACCAGAAGTGGGCGGTTGAGGGCACCCAGGACGGGAACAGCATCCACACCGTCTGGCAGGGCTCTACCGACGAGTCGGGCACCGCAGCATCGATCGAGGGCGCGCGCATCGACGCGGTCCTGACCCCCAAGGGCACCGACTCCGACGTTCTGACCATCGACGTGAGCCTCGGCGCCGGGGATGTCACGATCGAGGAGTCCTCCCGCGCCTGGACTGCCTCCTCCCCCACGGCCTCCCCCAGCACGACGGCGGGCGCCTCGCCCTCCGCCTCCCCATCGCCGGTCCTGAGCCCCACGGCGTCCACTTCCGCCAAGCCCTCGGGCTCAGTAGTCCCGAGCCCCACCCCCACGCACTGACCTCACAGAGACGAGACAGCCATGAGCAGCAGCACGAACAGCAGTCCGACGAGCCCGGACGAGGCCGCCGGAACGGGACTTCAGGCCGACGGCGCCCCCACCGAGTCGTTCACGGAGCCACTGGCACCCACCGATGCCTTCCCCGTCGTCGAGCCCCCCGCGGCGAGCCTCGCCGCCGTCGAGCCGGCCACCGAGCCGCTTAGCGCCACCAACCCGGCCACTGAGCCACTCGACGCGAGCCCTGCCATCCCGGGCGCGCCCGATGGCGCCGTATGGTCGGCCTCCTCCGTGCGCGGCGGGATGCGCGGGGCCAGTGCCAGTGCCACTGATCCCGCCGAGGCCGGTCCCGGCACGCCTGGGATCGGCGCGACCACTACCACCCCTGGGACCGCGAGCGCGACAGGCGCTTCAGGCCAGCCGGGGGCCACGAGCGCCCGTCCGCAGACCGGCCGGACCTTCGATACACGGCACGGCTGGCGCGCGGAGGAGCCCGTGCCGTGGAGGCGCGCCAGCACGGGGACGATCATCTGGGGGATACTGCTCCTGGCCCTGGGGGGCCTGACCATCGCGGCGGGCGTCGGGCTGCGCGTCGACCTGCAGCTCGCGACCATCGGGGTCCTGGGCGTCCTGGGCGTCGTCCTGCTGATCCTGGCGATCCTGCCGCATCGAGACCGGATGGGGCGCCCCTGACCAGCGACGATCTCCAGCATTCACAGTAACGGCCCCCGGCCGCCCTGCTCCAGGGCGGCCGGGGGCCGTCGGCACGCGCTCAGCGCTGGAGGACGACGGCGCCCGCCACGGCCTCGGCAGCGGCGTCGCCCAGGTAGTGCCGGACGATCTCGATGCCGAGCTCGGCGGCGGTGGCCATGCCCCGGCTGGTGAGGATGGCGCCGTCAACGACGACGCTGTCCTGGCTCGTGATCGCGCCATGCTCCTCCAGCACGTGCATGAAGCCGGGGTTGGAGGTGGCGCGGCGCCCCTCGAGCAGGCCCAGTTCTGCGAGGATCGAGGGGGCGGCGCAGATCGCGGCCACCGGGCGCCCGGCGCGCACGCGCTCGGTGACGGCCTCGGTGACGACCCGGCTGGCCTTGAGGTTGGGGGCACCGGGGATCCCGCCGGGCAGGAAGAGGAGGTCGTAATCGTCCAGGTCGGTTTCGGCAAGCGTCTTCGCGCAGGTCAGGACGATCTCATGGGAGGAGACAACGGTGCGCTCCTCGGCGACGGCGATCATGTCGCAGGGTATACCGGCGCGGTAGAGCACATCGACGACGGCGAGGGCCTCGACCTCCTCCAATCCCGGTGCGATGAGGGCTGCCACCCGCTTATCGGTCTTCGCCTCGAATGCCATGGCGCTGTCCTTCCCGCGCGCGGCGCGCGCTCGACTGTCCGGCTGCGGCTCCCGCGCCGCGCCTCCAGGCTACTCCGACGGGCGGGCCCGGGCTCAGTCGTCGAGGATCCCGTTCCAGGCCAGGAAGGAGGCGCTGGCGGTCACGGCGGTCTCCCAGCGATCGTCGCCGAAGCCGTGGCCGGCGCCGGGGATGACGCGCAGCTCGGCGTCGCGCAACTCGCGCTCGGCGCGCTGGGAGAGCGCCAGGGGGACGGACTCGTCGCGATCCCCGTGGACGAGGAGGATGGGGCGCGGGAAGCGGGCGAGCTCGGTGACGGCATCGATGCCCCAGGCGTCGCGGGCGTAAGCCCTGGATAGACGGCTGCCCCTGTGCTCGAAGCGATCGGGGACCTCGGTCGGGCTCCGGAAGCGGGCGCGCAGGCCGGCGCCGGGCTGGAGCGCCGGGTACCACAGGACGAGCGCGCCGATCTGCGTGGGGCGCCGGGCGGCCGCGAGCGCGGCCACGGCCCCGCCCAGGGAGAGCCCGAGCAGGGCGATGCGGGAGGAGTCGGCCTCGGGCCAGGCCCCCGCGGCGTCGATGACGGCGAGCAGGTCGGCGAGCTCGGTCAGCGGCGTCATCGCCATGGGATCACCGCCGTTGTCGCTCCCGCCGCCGCCCCGGAAGTCGGGGCAGGCGGCGATGGCGCCCGCGGCGGCCAGGCGCCGGGCGATGGGGGCCACGCGCATCCAGGAGCCGTCCATGCCGTGGCAGCACACGACGAGCGGGTGAGGGCCGGGCAGGATCCGCCCGCTGGGCCCGGCGGGCAGGTAGGCGGCGCCGCCGAGCCGCTGCCCGTCCACGACCAGCTCCAGGGCGCGGGTGGCGAGGACGGTGGGATTCGGGGATGCCGGGGTCACCGGCCCATCCTAGTGCCGCGCTGGGGAGCCCCGCCCCTGCTCCGGCCGCGCCTCAGCGGTAGGCCTCGTGGGAAGCGCTCTCGTCGTAGCCGGCGACGAGGACGAGCGCGGACAAGGCCCGAGGGCCCCCGACGTAGGGCAGGGCCTGGACGAGCGCGGCGGTCACGCGCTCAAGGCTGTTGCCCGCGCGCACAGCGCCGGCGATGTGGGCGCCCAGTTGGGCGGTGGCCCCGATCGCGGTGATCGCCACGAGGCTGATGATCTCCCGCTCGGCGATGGTCAGGACTCCGCGACTGTAGTAGTCGCCGAAGCAGGCGGTCGTCACGAGCTCGGGGGCCACGGCGTCGAAGGGCGCGGGCAGGGAGGCGAGGACCTCCTTGATCTCAGTGCCGTAGAGCGGCTCCTGAATGGCGGCGCCGGCTGAGTGGCGTCCTTGGGCGTCGTCGGGAGCGACGGTGGCGGCGCCGGGCAGGGGCAGCTCGACGCCTTGCTCGGCGAGCACCTCATCGAGGGCTGCGACGGCGTTGAGGGCACGCGGATAGCCGATGTAAGGGGCGCACTGGTAGAGCGCCTCGCGCAGTTGCAGCGGGGTAGCGCCGGCATTGAGCGCGGCGGCGGAGTGGGCGCGCAACTGCGGGAGGGCCTGGAGGCAGCCGAGGACCGTGACGGTGATGATCTCGCGCTCGACGTCGGTGAGGACCCCGGTGGAGAAGACCTCGCCGAAGATCTGGTTCTGGAGGATCTCGTAGAGCTCCGGGTCGGTGGGGTGCGGCTTGGCCGGGACGCCGAAGAGGCGGGTGAATGTCTCTTGGGCCTGCGGTGCGAGTGCCATGGTGGTGATCCTCCTGGGGCGATGGGCGGTCAAGAGCTGCGGGGGATGCCTGAGGCCCGCGTCGTCGTCGAGCCCGGGGTGAGCCGCTCCCCCGGCCGCTGCAGGGCGCCGACGACGTCGTGGGCAACATAGGGCTCCTCCAGGAAGGCGATCTCCTCGTCGGTCAGGGTCAGGTCAAGAGCGCGGACGGCGTCGTCGACGCGGCTGGGGCGCGAGCAGCCGACGATGGGGGCGGCTACGCCCTTGGCCCAGTGCCAGGCCAGGGCGACGTCGGCCATGGGCGCCTCGTGGCGGCGCGCGACCTCGGCGACGCGCTCGATGATCGGCATGTCGAGCTGGCGGTCACGGTCGTACTTGGCGCGCATGGTGCCGTCGGTGGTCGAGCGCGTGGAATCGGAGTCCCAGGTCGGCCGGGTCAGGTGCCCCGAGGCGAGTGGGCTGTAGGGGGTCAGCGACATGCCGAACTGCTGGGCCACGGGGATGAGGTCGCGCTCGTCCTCGCGGTAGAGCAGGTTGTAGTGGTTCTGCATGCTGGCGAAGCGGGTCCAGCCGTTCTGCTCAGCGACGACCTGCATGTTGTGCAGCTGGTAGCCGTACATGGCGCTGGCGCCCAGGGCCCTGACCTTGCCGGCGCGCACGAGCCGGTCGAGGGCCTCCATCGTCTCCTCGATCGGGGTGGCGTAGTCGAAGCGATGGATGATGTAGAGGTCGAGGTAGTCGGTGCCCAGGCGCTCCAGGGTCCCGGCGATCTCCCGCTCGATGGCTTCAGCGCTCAAGTGGCCCTCGTTGAAGTAGACCTTGGAGGCCAGGACGACGTCCTCGCGCTTGACGCCGAGGTTCTTCAGGGCCCGGCCGATGTACTCCTCGCTCGTGCCGTGGGCGTAGACGTTGGCGGTGTCGATGAAGTTGACGCCGAGCTCGAGGGCCCGGGCGATGACGGCCTGGGTCGAGGGCTGGTCGATGACCCACTGGTGGAAGTCGGGGACGACCTGGCCGAAGCTCATGCCTCCCAGGCACAGACGGGAGATCGTGATGTCGGTGGTTCCAAGCGTCGTGCGCTCCATGGTGTTCTCCTCCTGCGAGCCAGCTGCAGTCCCGATTCGTCGCCCCGGCGGTGGGGCGCTCTCGTCCCTAACATTCCCCCCATGCCAGGCCTCAGTGCCAGGCCCTGCCAGGCCCCCTCGGCCGTGACTTGCGAATGAGCGCTACTTCCTCCAACGTCGCAGATGGGGAGGAACAGCGGCCATGCAGGAGACCCATGAGACCGCCTCACCCTCGGTGATGGGGATGTGGATGTGCGGCGGGGCGCGTCCTCGATGGCCCCCGGGGCGCGTCGAAGCCGCCGGCGCGGACGCGCTTCAGAGCCCTTCGACGAGGGCGATGACGCGCTCGGCGTGCTCGGCGGCGCGGTCCTTGATGGAGGCCAGCGCGTCCGGGTCGGTGCGGGACTGGTAGGAGACGCCGTCGGTCCAGATCGTGCCGACGATCTCCATGCCGACCAGCCGACAGGTGGCCTCGATCGGGGCGCACAGCTCCTCGATCGTGTGCCCCGTGGCACCCTCGGGGGCGTACGCGGGCCCGGGTGCGCCGGTGGTCAGCGAGATGATGAGTCTCTTGCCGCGCAGGCGGTCCCCTGTGGAGCCGTGGCTCCAGCCGTGGACGAAGACCTGCTCCACCCAGCGCTGCAGCAGTGAGGGCATGGAGTACCAGAAGACCGGGAACTGGAGGACGACGACATCGGCCGCCTCGAGCTTGGCCTGCTCGGAGGTCACGTCGATGTGGAAGTCCTCGCCGTAGAGGTCGGCGAGGGGAACGACGACGGCGCCCGGCATCCGGTCGGAGAGCTCGTCGAGGATGGTGGCGTTGGCGACAGAGCCTCCCTGGCCGGTGTGGCCGGAGACGATGAGGACTCGGGGCATGGTTCCTCCTTGGTGGGGCGCTGGCGAGCACGAGGTTGGAGCGTCTGTCCGCAGAATAGCGAACCGCGTCCCAGGCACGGCGTTCTCAACCACGGCTGGAGGCCGAAGAGCACCGGCCGCGGCACGCGCGCCCCCTCGGTGGGGAGGCGCGCGCTTCAAGACATCTTGACGAGCACCTTCTTCGAGCAGATGCCGAGGACGCCAATTCCAGCATCGCAGTGGCCTGGGACCATGTCCAGCAGCCGCTCCGATGACACCAGTCATCGGCCTTGACCGGGCGGCACAGCACGATGGCGCGATCGGACATGAGATGCTGGCTGACGACGAGAGGCCGGGTTCGGGGGCGCCCATGGGAAGCCCCGACCACCATCCGAGCATGACGGCGGCCGACGCCTCCTACGAGCGCGCCGGCCGCCGTCATGCCTGGGAGCGCCTCACTCCCACTCGATGGTGGCGGGGGGCTTGCTGGTCACATCCAGCACCACCCGGTTGACCTCGGGCACGGCGTTGGTGATGCGCGTGGAGATGCGGGCGAGGACGTCGTAGGGCAGGCGCGTCCAGTCCGCCGTCATGGCGTCCTCGCTGCTCACGGGGCGCAGCACCACGGGGTGGCCGTAGGTGCGCCCGTCTCCCTGGACGCCCACCGAGCGCACGTCGGCGAGCAGGACCACCGGGCACTGCCAGATCTCGCCGTCGAGCCCGGCGGCGCTGAGCTCCTCACGAGCGATGGCGTCGGCGGCGCGCAGCACGCGCAGATTCTCGGCCGTCACCTCCCCGATGACGCGAATGCCCAGACCCGGGCCCGGGAAGGGCTGGCGGGAGACGATCTTCTCGGGCACACCCAGCTCACGGCCGATGGCGCGCACCTCGTCCTTGAACAGCTCGCGCAGCGGCTCGATGAGCTCGAAGTCGAGGTCCTCGGGCAGGCCGCCGACGTTGTGGTGGCTCTTGATGTTGGCGGTGCCCTCGCCGCCGCCCGACTCAACGACGTCGGGGTAGAGCGTGCCCTGGACGAGGAAGCGGATCTCGCCGCCGGCGGCGCCCACCTCCTCCACGACACGGCGCTGGGCGGCCTCGAAGGAGCGGATGAACTCGCGCCCGATGATCTTGCGCTTGGCCTCCGGCTCGGTGACGCCGGCGAGGGCGTCGAGGAAGCGGTCGGCCTCGTCGACGGTGATGACGCGGATGCCCATGCCCTCGGCGTAGTCGCGCTCGACCTGCTCGCGCTCCCCGTCACGCAGCAGGCCGTGGTCGACGAAGATGCACGTCAGCTGGTCGCCGACGGCGCGGTGGACGAGGGCGGCAGCCACCGAGGAGTCCACTCCCCCGCTCAACCCGCAGATGACGTGGGCACCGCCCACCTGCGCGCGGATCCGGGCCACCTGCTCGTCGATGATGCTGTCCGGGGTCCAGGTGCCGGGGATCCCGGCGCCCACGTGGAGGAAGTTGGCCAGGGCGGCCTGTCCGTGCTCGGAGTGGAGCACCTCGGGGTGCCACTGGAGGCCGAAGAGGCGTCGCGAACGGTCCTCGAAGGCGGCGACGGGCGTCTGCGCCGTGGAGGCGGTGACGGCGAAGCCCTCGGGGGCCGCCTGGACGGCGTCGCCGTGGCTCATCCACACTGCTTGCTCGGCGGGGGTGCCGGCGAAGAGGCAGGACTCGGGGGCCACGGTGGCCGGGGTGTGCCCGTACTCGCGGGTGCCGGTGCGGCCCACCGCCCCGCCGAGAGCCTGCGCCATGGTCTGGAAGCCGTAGCAGATGCCGAGGACCGGCACCCCGACATCGAAGATCGCGGGGTCGATGGAAGGCGCGCCCGCCTCGTAGACCGACGACGGCCCGCCGGAGAGGATGATCGCCGCGGGGCGCTTGGCGAGCATGGCCTCCACGGGCATCGTGTGCGGCACGATCTCGGAGTAGACGGAGGCCTCGCGGACGCGGCGGGCGATGAGCTGGGCGTACTGGGCGCCGAAGTCGACGACGAGGACGGGGCCGGGGCCGGGGCCGGGGCCGGTGGTGCCCGCAGGCGCCTCGGGGGCCGCGATGGCGATCGCCTGGGCGGTGGAGTGGGTGGTCACCGGGCCAGGATAGCCGCCCGGCGACCGGTGGCACCCATCACACGATCGACATCACATGCGGTTGTCTAGACAATTGGTGGAGGAGAGCCCTAGATTATCGACCAGCGGGGGAGCCGATCCCCCACCCCGGGGCAACCCGGATGCACAAGGACCGTGCAGGGACGCACGGCCCGAAGGCCGATGAGGACCCCTGCGCGGCACACAGACAGACCGCACAGTCGGAAGGCATCATCATGACCACCACCCTCGAGCGCGCCGCCGAGTCCACCGCGACCGCCGCCCAGACCCGGACCACCCCCGCCGCCACCCAGACGGCCGCGGAGGCCGACCGCCTGACCTTCGCCATCGCCATCATCGCCGTGGCCACCACGATCCTGCTCATGGCCGCCATCGGCGCCATCACCGCCACCCCGGCGATCCTCTTCGTCTCGGCCGCCCTGGGCCTCATCACCGCCGTGGTGGGCGTCTACACCAGCGTCAACCTGCTCGCCCGCTGAGGCCGAGCCTCCCGACCGACCGGATCCCCCGGCGCCTCACCGGCGCCGGGGGATCCGCGTTCTCCGGGCCGACCACTCGTCCCGGTCGGCGGCCCCGAGCACGGCCCTACAGGGACATGTCGACGACGGCGCGTCCCTGGATCCGGCGGTTGCGCAGCGCCTCGTAGCCGGCCCCGGCCTCCTGCAGGGGGAAGCACTGGGACACCACGTCCTTGTAGTTGATGACGCCGCGCGCCGCGAGGTCGACGACGGCGGGCAGGTCCTGGCGGGTCCGCGCACCGTAGGAGCCCAGGATCCTCTGACTGCGGCGCACGGTGCGGTTGATCTCGACACCCGCGGTCTGCACGCCGGCGCCCAGGCCGATCGGCACCATGCGGCCGCCGTCGGCCAGCACATCGAGGGCGGTGGTCCAGGTGGCGGGGATGCCCAGGGCCTCGAAGGCGACATCGACACCCTTGCCCCCGGTCAGCTTGAGGACCTCCTCGCGGGCGTCGTGAGTCGCAGCGTTGACCACGGCGGTGGCGCCGTAACCCACCATGGGGGCGAGCTTGTCGTCGGAGACGTCGATGGCGATGACCTGACTGGCCCCGAAAGCGCGGGCGATCTGCACGATGTTCGTGCCCACTCCCCCGGTGGCGACGACGGCGACCGTCTCCCCGAAGCGCAGGTCCGCACCGCGGCGCACGGCGCCGTAGCCGGTCATCGCGGCGCAGCCGAGGATGGCGGCGGGCACCATGTCGATCGAGTCGGGCACAACGGCCACGGATGTGGACGGGACGACGGCGTACTCGGCGAGGCCGCCCATGGAGTACATGGCGACGCTCTCGCCCTCCGGGGTGGCCAGCCGGGTGGCGCCGTCGTAGAGGACGCCCTTCAAGCGGTTGAGCTCGAAGAAGGGGCCGCACAGCTCGTCACGCCCCTCGGCGCAGGCATCGCACTGCCCGCAGGGCATGAGGAAGCCCCCGGCCACGTTCTGCCCGACGACCAGGCCGGTGTGCTCGTTGCCGGGGCCGACCTCGACGATGGTGCCGGTGACCTCGTGGCCGAGGACGGCGGGCAGGGGGAAGGCGATGGCGCCGCCGATGACGTGGAGATCGGAGTGGCACAGGCCGCAGGCGGCGACTTTGATGAGGACCTCGCCGGCCTTGGGCCGGGGGGTGCGCAGGGTCTCGACCTCGAGGCCTTTGGCGGTGTCGCGCAGGACGGCCGCACGCATGGTATCGGGGATGTCGGGGTTCTGGACTGCGTCGTTGCTGGTCATGACCGCAAACCTCTTTCGGTGGTGGCAGGCCCGCCACGCGATGGCCGGCCTCGTTGACATGCACCTCAGCCTACCCTATTTGTCCGGACATTTATCGAGGGACTATTGGCCCGAGCCCCCGGCATTCCGGGACCGCCTCATCCCGCGCCGACACTGCGGGGCAGGCGCAGAAGGACGACGACGAGTACCACGGCCTCGAAGCCGAGCAGCGCGTACGCGGCCGTCACCGCGCCGAGTTCCTGGACAATGATGATCGGCACGAGGATGGTCGCGAACCGCGCGATCGACTCCCCCAGCGCACAGGCGCGCCGCTGCGCGGCGACGAGCCACGGCGGCACCCTGGGGTCGATGGCCCCCCGGCAGGCCGGATCGAGACCGATCCACTGCGCGGCGACGAGCCCGAGCAGCCCCAGCGTCGTCCCAGCGCCCCGTCCCGCCCCCAGGGGCGCCGAGGCGCTGGCGACGAGGGCGGTGGCCGCCAGGATCGTCAGGGCGACGCCGAGGACGATCCTGGCGAATCGCAGCCCGTCCACCCTCAGGACGAGGAGCAGCGCCAGGGCGGAGACGGCGATCCAGCCGACGGCCAGGGCGAGGGTCCATGCCGTGGGAACCGCGTTCGCGCCTACGGCGTCGGCCACCATGCGCAGCCCCAGCACCAGCGCCGCGGCGCCCAGCGGGGCCTCGCGCGCCAGCACGAGGACGAAACCGGTCAGCACGGCGGCGCGCACCTGGGGAACGCGCAGGTCCGCGCCGGTGAGGGGCTGCTGCTCGGCGAGCATCTCGGCGTCGAGGCGCGCCCAGTCGATCGCGACAGCGGCCTCGAGAGGACCGTGAAGCTCTTTGAGAGCGGCCACGGATCGGTCGAGGCGCCCGTGAGCGGCGTTCCACACAGGCGATTCCGGCAGGCCGGCGGCCAGGAGCGCATGGACCGCCCCCAGGCCCAGGACGAGGAGCCAGGCGGTCATGATCGCATCCGGCGACCACCGGGAGATGAGGGCGCTGGCCGCCGCTCCGGCGGGGATGAGGGCGAGGGCCTGCGGAGTGAGGCGGCGGTGCCCCCGCAGGGACAGCTCGTGGGCGATCTGGGGCAGGACGAGCAGGAGGGCCCCCGCGCCCAGTCCCACGACGGCGGCGCCCGCGAGCGGCCAGGGCCCGGGCAGGAGGGCGGCCCCCAGAGCCGCGGGGGCGACGAGCACCCCGGCGGCGAGGTTGACCGGCCTGCGCCCCAGGTAGTCGCTCGGCCAGCGGGCGACGAGGGCGCCCAGGGCCATCCCCAGGCCGAGCGCGATGACGAGCGCGGGCACGCCCTCGGCGCGGGCGCCCAGGCTGATGGCGATGACGCCGTGGACGGCGCCCAGCAGCAGGCCGGCCAGCCAGGCGCCGGCCCGCAGGCGCAGCGGTCCGGGCGCCGGGATGACCCCGGCGCCCGGGCGCGTGTGGAAGGAGCCGGCGATCAGCTGTACTCCTTCTCGAAGCGCATCTCGAGCTCCTCGAGGGAGTCGTACTTCGTCTCGGGCACGACCTTCATGTAGAAAAGGAGGGAGCCGACGTTGATGAGGGCGAAGATGAGGTAGGTGCCCGCCCCGCCGATGTACTCCATCATGACAGGGAAGATGTAGGCGACGATGCCGTTGGCGATCCACAGGGCCGCGACCGCCAGGCCGAGCGCGGTGCCGCGGACCTTGGCCGGGAAGATCTCGGAGACGAGCACCCAGGTCACCGTGCCGGACTGCTTGGCGAACACGAACAGGCACACGATGATGAGCACAAGGACCGGCGCGAATGAGTTGAAGCCCGCGGCCCCGGTATCGATGTTGCCCTCGGAGTCCTGGAAGGGCTGGATCATGAAGAAGAAGACCGCCGAGAGGGCCGTCAGCGAGACCACGATCGAGGCCTCCTGGTAGATGCCCACGTGGCGGCGGGCGAACTTGGTCACCAGCCACAGGCCCACGGCGGAGCCGATGAAGGAGATGCCGCCGGAGATCACGTTGAGGGAGATCGAGTCGGTCACGGAGAAGCCCGCGGCGGCCAGGACCTTGGGCGTGTAGTACATCGCGGTGTTGATTCCGGTGAACTGGTCCGCCAGGCCCAGGATGATGCCGATCCACAGCAGTTTGCGGGTCCAGGGGGTGGCCCAGATCTGGGACAGCCCCCACTTCTCCTGCGTCGCCTCCTGGCGCTGGACCTCGATCATCTCGTCGATCTCGTTGGCGATGGGGCCGTCCTTGGCCTCGTCGCGCACTCGTTTGAGGGCGCCGATGGCCTCGGGGATGCGCAGGTTCGCCACGTACCAGCGGGAGGACTCGGGCATCATGCGGATGCCGATCCACAGGAAGATCGCGGGCAGCGAGGCGATGACGAGCATGTAGCGCCAGGCCGCGCCGTTGCCACCGTCGATCATCGCCAGGTCGACGGTGTGCTTGACGGCCTCCCACTGCTGCTCCTCGCCGTTGACGTGGACGGCGGGCCCGCCGTGCGCCTGGGCGAGGGCGGCGTTCATGGAGAAGGCGACGAACTGCCCGAAGACGATCATCATCTGATCGAGGGCGACGAGGGTGCCGCGAATGCGCTTGGGCGCCGTCTCACCGAGGAAGACGGGCACGGTGGCCGAAGCACCGCCCACGGCGAAGCCCAGCACGACGCGGAAGACGTAGAGGACCCAGATGTTCGGGGAGAAGGTGCATCCCAGTGCTCCCACGAGGAACACGATGGCCAGGACGGTGATGTTGTGGCGCCGCCCGTACATGTCGGACAGGCGTCCGCCGAGCCAGGCGCCCAGGGCCGCGCCCAGGCACAGCGTGGCGCCGACGAGCCCCTCCTCGGTGGCGTTGATGTTCAAACCGCCCGCATCGGTGGGCAGGTACATGTAGGGCAGCGCCCCGGAGATCACTCCGGTGTCGTAGCCGAAGAGCAGCGATCCCAGCGTGGCGACGATGGCGATCGCGCCCAGCGAGCGCTTCTTCCCGGATGGTGGCGTCTGCTCCACCAGTTCCGTGATCTTGTCGTGGGTGTAGTAGTCCACCGACGTCGTCTGATCGGACATGGATGTGGTACTCCTTGATCGGGACCGGCCCGCGCCTGTGCAGGCCTGGGTGAAGTATCGCGGACTCAGCGCTGAGGCCGCCAGGAGCTGGGGCCGGCCCGTCGGGCGGGCCCCAGCCGGGCTCAGCCGAGCTCAGCCCTGAGCCGTTCGAGCATCGCTCGGTTGATGTCGTCGGCCCGCTCGTGCCAGCCGAAGACGCATACGGAGACGACGCCGTCGAAGCCCACGTCGCGCAGCGTGGAGAAGACGGTGTCCCAGGGGACCTCGCCGTTGCCGATCTCGTTGTGCTGGTGCACGGTGACATCGGCGCCCGGCGGGTTGATGATGTACCGGTTGCCGTCGTTGGCCCGGTGGTTGAACACGTCGGCCACGTGGACCTCGCGGAGCTTGCCCGCGTCGGAGGCCGTGCGGATCATGCGCTCCACGTCGCCCGCGCCATCGGAGAGGTGGAAGGCGTGCGGGCAGCAGAACTCGTAGCCGATCCAGTCCTTGTTGACGGCGCGCACGAGGCGCAGGGCGTCGTCGTGCAGCTCGATGAAGTCGTAGGGGTGGGCCTCCATGTTGAGGCGGATTCCGTACTTCTCGAAATCCGGGATGAGCTCCTCGATCGATCGGAACCACTGCTCCTCGCTGCCCTTGGCGTCGTTCCGGTCCCCGGAGAACTCCGAGGTGATCTCCCGGACGTCGAGGGCATCGGCGAGCTCGAGCAGGCGCCGCCAGTTGGACACCTGGGCGGCCCGCTCTCGCTCGTCGAGGGAGGACCAGTTGAACACGGGGTTGAGGGTGCGGACCTTGACGCCGGTCTCCTTCTGGGCCTTGTTCAGCTCGGCGACGAAGGCGTCATCGGCGGCCGGGCGGTGGTGCCAGAAGTGGAAGTCGGCGTTCGGCGAGAGCTCCACGTGCTCGAAGCCCAGCTCGGCCGCCTTGTGGAGGGTCTGCGGGGTGGGCATCGTGCGGTAGTACATATTGGGGTCGAGTGCGATATCAACCATGTCGTTCTCCTTCCGTGCGGCGCTCAGCGGGGCTCAGGCGTAGAAGCCCGGCTTGTCGATGAGCTCCACGTCGACCAGCGGCGAGCCGCCATCCTCATGGGACTTCACGGCGGCGTCGACAACGCAGGTGGCGGCGTAGCCGTCCCAGGCGGTGGATCCGGTGTGGCGGTCCTCCGCGACCGCATTGATCCACTCCTGGACCTCCCGGTTGAAGGCGGCCTGGAAGCGGTCGATATGCGACTGGCACATGGCGTTGCGGTTGCCGTGGGAGTCGCGGATGTGGATCCTCTCCTGGTCCCCCAGTCGCACGGCGGCGGTCTCGAGGACGAGCTCGCACTCGATGGAGTAGGCCCACTGGAGGTTGACGTTGACCTCATCGTCGATGCGCACCCCGGACTCGGTGTAGGCCACGACGACGATGGGATCGATGAGGTGGCCGAAGCGGTGGGTGGTGGGCTTGGGGCGGTCGACGCGCACCTTGACGATCTCCTCGCCCAGCAGCCAGCGCATCGTGTCGAACTCGTGGATGGCGGTGTCGTCGATGGCCATGCGCGAGGTGTAGTTCTCCGGCACCGAGGGGTTGCGGTGGCGGTTGTGGACCATGAGGACCTGGCCGTGCTCGCCGGAGTCGAGGACCTCCTTCATCTCGTTGTAGGCGGCGTCGAAGCGGCGCATGAAGCCGACCGTGACGAGCCTCTTGCCGGCCCTCTGCTCGGCGTCCATGATGGCGATACAGTCCTCGGCGGTGGTGGCCAGGGGCTTCTCGCACAGGACGTACTTGCCGGCCTCGATGGCCTTGATGACATCGGGCGCGTGGACCTTGCCGAAGGTGGCGATGAGCACGGCGTCGACGTCGGGATCGTTGATGAGCTCATCGGAGCTGTCGTAGGCCTTCGCACCGTAGGGCTCGGCGGCGGACCTCGCGGCGTCGGGGTTGATGTCGGCGACGGCGACGATCTCGCCGCCCGAGAGATCGTCCTGGATGCGGGCCAGGTGGGCGCGGCCCATGCCGCCGGCGCCGATGAGGCCGATACGGACTGTCATTGTCTTCTCCTCATTGAGAGTCGTGGTACGGGATCGTGATGGACAGGGATCAGGCTCGCCGCCCCGGGGTCAGGCCAGCCCCAGGCCGCACTCGGCCAGGTAGGTGCGCATGTTGATGGCGTTGGCCTTGGGGAAGGACGGGTCGCAGGGGTAGCAGTCCTGCTCGCAGATGGCGTAGATGGGCTTGTCGAGAGCCGCCAGGGCATCGACGAACTCGTGCATCTCGGGAAGGCCGGCGGGCGGGCAGACCGAAGCGCCCTTGGTGACGGCCTCGCCGAAGGGCCAGTCCTTCTCGTGGGCCTCGCGGGTGATGGCCTCATCGAAGGCCTTGATGTGGACGTAGGTGATGCGCTCGGGGTACTTCCGACACAGCTCGACGGGGTCGCCACCGCCGTAGACCACGTGGCCGGAGTCGAGGCAGAGGTTGACGTAGGTCGGGTCGGTGGCGTCGAAGATCCGGGCGATCTCCTCGGGGGTCTCGATGTGGGAGTCGCCGTGGGGGTGGAGGACCATCTTGAGGCCGTATTCGTCCAGCAGCATCTGCCCCAGGGCGTTGGCGTGCTCGACGTAGAGCTTCCAGGCGTCATCACTCAGGACGCGGTCATCGGTCCACTCCCAGGTCTTGTCATCGCGGTAGAGCGGGGGGAGGTGGACGATGTACTCCGCTCCGACGGCGGCGTGGGTCTCGGCAATGGCGCGGAAGGTCTTCAGCGTGGTCTCCCAGGCCTCCTGCTTGTGCAGGATCCCCCAGCCGGTGCCGGCGACGACGCGCATGCCGAACTCGTCGCACCACTTCTGCAGTTCCTTGGGGTCGGTCGGGAAGTACCCGTAGGGGCCGGTCTCGATGATCTCGAAGCCGGCCTCGGCCATCTCCTCCCAGGCCTGGCGGGGGTCCATCTGCTTGGGATCCTCGGGGAACCAGACGCCCCACTGGTCCGGGCAGACGCCGATCGTGAGCTTCGAGTACTTCGGGTCGTTGGTGTTGACAGCCTTCGAGATCGTTGTCGTCGTCGACATCGTGGTGCTCCTTCGCAACAGATGCTCCGAATCGTTTCGGAACCATGCTCAGCATACAGCCCCCACCGTCACAGGGGAAGGTTTTGTGCGGACAAAGTTGTTCGAGAGCGCCCCGGGGCGGCGCACCCGGCCCGTGGGCCCGACGGCCCCTCGGCCGGAGCGCGCCGCCCCGGATCCGCTCTCAGCGCGCCGTCACTCCTCGCGCTGGAACGACATGGTGGCGGCGTAGGTCTTCTCGCTGGGCCAGCGGGACGTGATGGCCTTGGCGCGGGTGTAGAACTTGACGCCCTCGGGGCCGTGGATGTGGGTGTCTCCCAGCAGGGACTCCTTCCACCCTCCGAAGGAGTAGTAGGCGACCGGCGTGGGGATCGGCACGTTGACGCCGACCATGCCGGCCTCGACGTCGAGCTGGAAGCGGCGGGCGATGCCGCCGTCGTTGGTGAAGATGGCCGAGCCGTTGCCGAAGGGCGAGGAGTTGACGATCTCGATGGCGTCGTCGTAGGTGTCGGCGTGCACGATGGAGAGCACCGGGCCGAAGACCTCCTCGCGGTAGAGGTCGGAGTCGAGCGGCACGTTGTCCACGATGGTGGGGCCGAGGAAGTGGCCGTTCTCGTGGCCGGGGATCACCAGAGCGCGCCCATCGAGGACCACCTGCCCGCCCTTCGACTCGCCCTCGTCGATGAGGCCGACGATGAACTCCTTGGACTTGGCGTCGATGACGGGGCCCATCTCGACGCCCTCGTCCATGCCGTAACCGACCTTGATCCTCTCGGCGTGGGCCTTGACGCGCTGGGCGAGGTCGGGGCCGCAGCCGCCCACGGCCACGACGACCGGCAGGGCCATGCAGCGCTCACCAGCGGCGCCGAAGGCGGCGGCGGAGATGTGCTGGGCGGCGAAGTCCAGGTCGGAGTCGGGCATGACGATGGCGTGGTTGTTCGCCCCGCCCAGCGCCTGGACGCGCTTGCCGTTGGCGACGCCGGTGTTCTGGATGATGTGGGCCACCGGCGTGGAGCCGACGAAGGAGATCGCGTCGATCCCCGGGTGCTCCAGGACCTTGGCGACCATGGTGCGGTTGCCGGACACGACGTTGAAGACGCCGTCGGGCAGGCCGGCCTCCTTGTACAGCTCGGCCGTCAGCAGCGCCGCCGACGGCGTGGCGGAGGCGGGCTTGAGGATGAAGGCGTTGCCGGTGGCGATGGCCACCGGGTGCATCCACATGGGCACCATGGCGGGGAAGTTGAAGGGGCAGATGCCGGCGACGACGCCGACGGGCTGGCGGATGGTGTGGATGTCGACGCCGGTGGAGATGTCGAATGAGTACTCGCCCTTGAGGGCGACGTTGATCGACGTGGCGAAGTCGAGGGTCTCGCGGCCGCGCTGGATCTCGCCGATGGCGTCGGAGTAGTTCTTGCCGTGCTCCTCGACGATGAGGCGGGCCATCTCGTCGGAGTGGGCCAGGACCAGCTCGCGCATCTTGAACATGATGGCGGTGCGCTTGGCCAGGGAGTAGCCGGCCCAGCTCCTCTGGGCCTCCCTGGCCACCTCGACGGCGTGATCGAGGTCGGCCTCAGAGGCCTGGAGCAGCTCCTTGACCACCTCGCCGGTGCCGGGGTTCTCGACGGGGAAGCGGCCGATCGGGCTGCCCTCGTAATACGCTCCATTGATCCAGTGCTGGATCGTCTTCATCGTCATTGACTCCTTCGAATCGAGGGGTGGGGCCGGCGATCGTCGCTGGCCGCCGTCGAGACCGGCCGCTTCGCGCGGATACCGGACGTGACGTCGTCACACTACGGCATCCCAGGACCTTTGTCAGCACATTGTGACCTTCGGCCCAGAGTCCGGACAGTGGCCCACGGAGCCCTCCGGCGCAGCCCTCCCTCCGAGCACCGCCCGAGGCGGGGAACCCGGGATCTCCCCCGGCTCCCCGCCTCAGGCGCCCCGATGACCTCCGGCGCCCGCGCGGCGCCTCGGCGCGCTCACAGGTAGTGGCGCTGCGGCCCGCGATCGCGGCAGTAGTCCTCGTAGGCCCTCTGCGTGGACTCCAGGCGGGAGACACCGGAGACGGGCACGTCCCACCAGCTCGACCCGGGCGGGTTGGGTCCGTGGAGGTCGGTCTCGATGTGGATCATCGAGGGCTTCTCGCCGGCGGCGGCCTTGGCGTAGGCCTCGCGGAACTCGGCGATGGAGTGGACCTCGTGGACCTCGATGCCCCAGGAGCGCGCGTTGGCGGCGATGTCGACGCCGGGGATCCGCTCCTCGTCGGCCAGATGGCTGCCCGACCCGCGCCGGCGGTACTTGGTACCGAAGCGCTGGGAGCCGCGGGACTCCGACAGCGACCCGATGGAGGCGAAGCCGTAGTTCTGCAGCAGGACGTAGATGACCTTGATGCCCTCCTGGACCACCGTGGCCAGCTCCATGGGGAGCATCTGGTACGTGCCGTCGCCGACGATCGAGACGACCTCGGACTCGGGGCGGGCGAGCTTGCAGCCCAGGGCGGCGGGCACCTCGTAGCCCATGCAGCTGAAGGCGTACTCCACGTGGTATTGGACGGGCGTGCGGGCCTGCCACAGGGCCTGGAGGTCGCCGGGCATGGAGCCGGCGGCGTTGATCATGATGTCCTCATCGCCCATGAGCTCGTTGAGCGCCCCGAAGACCTCGGTCTGGGCGGGCAGCGGGCCGTGGCCCAGGTGGTAGCACTCGGCGGTGCGGGCCAGCCACCCCTCGCGCTCGGCGGCGATCTCGGCCGAGTAGGCCTCGTCCACGTGGTAGCCGTCCAGCGCCGCTGTCAGGGCGGCCAGAGCCTCGCGGGCGTCGGCCACGACCATCTCGGCGCTCTCCTTGGCGGCGTCGAAGGCGCAGACGTTGATGTTGACGAAGCGGACGTCGGGGTTCTTGAACTGCGTCTTGGAGGCGGTGGTGAAGTCGGAGTACCGGGTGCCCACGCCGATGACGAGGTCGGCCTTGTCGGCGATGTGGTTGCCCGAGTCGCCGCCGGTGGAGCCCACGCCCCCGATGGCGCAGGGGTGGTCGAAGTTGATGGCGCCCTTGCCGGCCTGGGTGTCGGCCACGGGGATGCCGGTGGCCGTGGCCAGGGCGCGCAGCTCCTGCGAGGCCTCGGAGTAGATGGTGCCGCCGCCGGAGATGATCATGGGGCGCTTGGCGGCCTTGATCATGTCCACGGCGCGCGCCAGGGCGGCGGGCTCGGGCAGGGGGCGGCGCACGTGCCACACGCGCTTGCGGAAGAACTCCACCGGCCAGTCGTGGGCCTCGGCCTGGACGTCCTGGGGCATGGCGATGACGACGGCACCGGTCTCGGCGGGGTCGGTGAGCACGCGCATGGCGTTCAGGAGCGAGGGGATGAGCTGCTCGGGCCGGTTGATGCGGTCGAAGAAGCGCGAGACCGGGCGGAAGGCGTCATTGACGGTGACGTCGAGGGTGCGCGGGTCCTCGAGCTGCTGGAGCACCGGGTCCGGGACGCGGGTGGCGAACTGGTCGGAGGGGAAGAGCAGGACGGGGAGCCGGTTGGTGGTGGCCAGGGCCGCGCCGGTGATCATGTTGAGGCTGCCCGGGCCGATCGAGGCGGTGCACATGTAGGTCTGCAGCCGGTTCTTGACCTTGGCGAAGGCCGCCGCCGCGTGGACCTGGCCCTGCTCATTGCGGGGCATGATGTAGGGCATCGGCCCCTCGCCGTCGGCGGGCTCGATCTCGTTCTGGAGGAGCGCCTGACCGATACCGGCGACATTGCCGTGGCCGAAGATGCCGAAGGCGCCGGCGATGAGGCGCTGCTCGACGCCGTCGCGCTCGGAGTACTGGTTGGACAGGAAGCGGATGGTCGCCTGCGCCACGGTCAGGCGGATGGTTCCCGAGTAGGCCTCATTGCTCACGTTCGTGGTCTCTCTCTCGTGCGGCTTCGGACGATGCACAAAGCATGTCATATCAAAAGGTCATTTGGAATGGAGGGGTCGCTGGACGGACGAGCGGCACCGGGCCGGCCCGCCCGGGCATCAGCGCGCCATGGGCAGCCTGGGATCGACCTCCTGGGTCTCCCAGGTGGCACGGATCCAGTGATGGGACGGGTCGTCGGGGGCGAGCCAGACGAGATCCTCATCCGGCCCGGCCATGACGTTGAGGTAGTACATGTCGTAGCCGGGGGCCGCAACGCAGGGGCCGTGGTAGCCGTAGGGCACGAGGGCCACGTCCCCCTTGCGCACGGGCACGCACAGGTCGATGGGGCGGTCCTGGCGCGCGGCGTAGGTCGCGTGAAGGCCGAAGCCGGGGTTGCCCTCGGGGCTGTCGGCGATCTCGAAGTAGTAGATCTCCTCGAGCTCGCGCTCGGCCTCGGAGCGCTCGTCGTGCTTGTGGGCGGGATAGGAGGACCAGTTGCCCCCGGGGGTGAGGACCTCGCAGCACAGCAGGTGGCTGGTCTCGACCCCATTGGCCAGGCAGTAGTTGTTGACCTGGCGCGAGCAGTCGCCGGCGCCGCGCAGGTCCACCCGCACCTGCTCGCGCCCGTAGTAGGCCACGGGCAGATCGCGCGTGGCGATCGCCGAGGGAAGGGCGAAGCGCCCGCCTCCGGGCGAGGAGAGGGTGAAGTCCTTGTGACGGGGGATGTAGAGATAGTCGGTGATGCCGGTGAAGACGCTGGCGCGCCCGTCGAGCTCGTAGCCCCGGCCATCGACCTCGACGGCGCAGCCGCCCTCGAGCGGGAGCACAAGCAGCTCGGACTCCCCGGTGGACAGGGTCTGCGAGGAGCCCGGCTCGAGCACGGCCACGCGCAGCCCGGAGTAGGTCCACCCCGCGCTCTCGGGGGTGATGTCGACGGCGAGGCCGTCGTGGCCGGAGGAGCCGGCGGGGATGTGGATGTCGGTGACGCTGGGGACGGGGATCGCGGTGTGTCCAGTGGTCATGAGAGCAGTCCTACGGTGGAGTCGACGGCGGCGGCGACGTCGTCGTCGGGCGGATAGAGAAGTGAGCGGCCGATGACGAGGCCCTTGACCGTCGGCAGGGCCAGCGCCCGCGCCCAGGCCTCGCGCGCCTCATCGGCGCGCTCGCTGACCGCGCCCCCCAGGATGAGGGCCGGCAGTGTCGACGCCTCCATCACCCGCTCCATCTCCGCCACGGCGGGGAGCTTGAGCCAGGTGCGGGCCGAGGTGCGCCCCAGACCGGAGGCGATGGCCATCGCGGAGATGACCGCGTCGGGGCTCAGGTCGTTGATGATACGTCCTTCCTCCCAGCGGGAGATGAAGGGCTCGACCATCGCCATGACCCGGTTCTCGGCGAGCTCGTCGACGGCGCGCGCGCAGGCCGCCAGGGTGTCGGCCGTGGCCGGGTCGGAGTAGTTGATGCGCAGGAGCATCTTGCCGCCATCGAGACCGGCCCCGACGACGCCGCGGGCATCGTAGCCGGTGAAGCGGTCGTCCATCTCGAAGGAGGCCCCGGCCAGACCTCCCCGGTTCATCGAGCCGTAGACGAGCTTGCCGTCCAGGGCGCCCAGCAGGGCGAGGTCCTCGATGAGGTCGGCGGTGCCCAGGAAACCGTTCACGCCGGGACGGCCCAGGGCCTCGACGCAGCGCGCGAGGACATCCTCGCGCGAGGACATGGCCAGGGGATCGGGCCCGGCCGAGAGCGCGCCGCGGGCGGGGTGGTCGCAGGCGATGATCATGAGCTTGCCGCCGTCGGTGGGCAGGGCGCCGCGGGGGCGATCGGCCAGGGCCCGGGCGATGCGCTCGGGGTCATTGGCCCGGATCTCGACGAGTCGTTCGGTCAGTCCTGCCATGTCACAGATCCTTCAGGCTCGGGGCGCACCGGTCGCGGTGGCGCCGCATGACGTTGAGGAGCTCGGGCTCGGTGGGCATCGCCGTCGAGCACTCGATGCGCTCGCAGACGATGGCGCCCGCGGTGGAGGCGGCGAAGATCGTCTTCTCCAGGGACCAGCCCGACAGCAGGCCGTGGCAGACGGCCCCGCCGAAAGCGTCCCCGGCGCCCAGGCCGTTCTTGGTCTCGGCGGGGGTCACGGGCATCTCGATGCGCTCGTCGCGGGTCTTGGCCAGGGTGCCCAGCGGCCCCTGCTTGACGATGGCGAGCTCGACGCCGGCCTCCAGGAGGGCATCGGCGGCGCGGTCCGGCTCGGTCTCGCCCACGGCGACCTCGCACTCCTCGCGGTTGCCGATGGCCACGGTCACCTTGGGCAGGATCTTGGCGACCTCCTCGTGGGCGGTGGCGCGGTCGGGCCAGAACATCTCGCGGAAGTCGAGGTCGGCGATCGTGTGCGCCCGACGCCCCCGGGCGTCGAGCGCAGCATGGTGGGCCCCCCGGGAGGGGGACTTGGTCAGCCCTGTGGCCGAGACCCAGAAGATGCGGGCGTCGCGCACGGCGTCGAGGGGGATGTCGGCGCCGTCGAGCTCGAGGTCAGGGGCGGAGGGCTCGCGGTAGAAGTAGAGGGGGAAGTTGTCCGGCGGGAAGATCTCGCAGAAGGTGACCGGCGTGTTCATGCCCGGCTTGGGCACGACGTAGTCGTCGTAGACGCCCAGGGCGCGCATCTCCTGGCAGACGAAGCGGCCGAAGGGGTCGTCACCCACGCCGGTGATGACGGCGGAGCGATGACGGTAGCGGGCGGCGGCGACGGCGACATTCGTGGGACTGCCGCCGAGGAACTTGCCGAAGGACTCAACGTCCTCCAGGCCGACACCGATCTGGAGGGGGTAGATGTCGACGCCGCAGCGGCCGATGGTCAGGACATCCAGGGGCGGGGTGGTCGAAACGGTCATGGGCTTCCCTTCCACTTCGTCGGGGCGGGGCGGGCGCCCGCTCGGCACCCTCGGCCCAAGCCTGCCCCCGCTCCCCACCGCTGTCAACATTTGTCCGAACAAATGCGGAACATGACATAGGAGCGCATGGTCGGATAGTCTCCCGCCACACCCTGCGCCATCAGCACGGGACTCGCCGCCAGTCACCGCGCGGGCGGAACCCCGCCGAGCGCACGAGCCGAAGACCCAGAGAACGTCGATCATGCCCGATCCGAGCCCCACGCCGTCGCGCACCCCCTCCACCCAGGACAGGGCGCCGCGCGTCGTCGACATCCAACTGGACCGCAAGAGCCCCGTTCCGCTCTACTTCCAGATCTCCGAACCGATCGCGGAGGCGATCCTGAACGGCGAGCTGCCCGTGGGCACGCGCCTGGAGGACGAGCTGTCGATGGCCAAAAGGCTCGCGGTCTCCCGCCCGACGGCCCGTCAGGCGCTCCAGCGGCTCGTGGACCGGGGACTGCTCACCCGCAGGCGGGGCGTGGGAACCCTGGTCTCCCCCACGCGGGTCCGCCGCCCGATGGAGCTCACGAGCCTCCACTCCGACCTCGAGTCCGCGGGCCACAAGGTATCCACCGAAGTCCTGGACCACGACGAGCACCCTGCGGACGCCGCCGAGGCGACGAGCCTGGAGGTGGCCGAGGGGACCCCGATCGTGCGCCTGTCGCGCCTGCGCACGGCCGACGGCGAGCCGATCGCGGTGCTCACCAATCTCATCCCGGCCGATATCTGCCCCTCCCGGGAGGCCCTGTCCGCCGGAGGCCTGTACGACCTCCTGCGCGCCGAGCAGATCATCCCGACGACGGCGCACCAGACCATCGGCGCCCGCCCCGCCACGGCCCCCGAGGCGAGGATGCTCGGGGAGAAGCGCGGCGCCGCCCTGCTCACCGCCACGCGCACCACCTATGACACCTCGGGCCGGGTCATCGAGTACGGCACCCACGTCTACCGCGCCTCCCGCTACTCCTTCACCACCACCCTCTTCTCCACCTGATCCCACCTCCCCATCACCCCTCCCACATGCGAGACCGGTCGAAAATAGGAGTGAGACCGGTCCGCGGACCGGTCTCACTCCTATTTTCGACCGGTCTCGATGAAGAGATTTGTCTGGACAATCGGTTGACAGGGGCGACGGCGTCGGCTTGAATAGGACCCGCAGCCAGGCAACGCCGCCAGGCGACTGCGGTTGAACACTGCGGGAACCCGACCAGGAGAGCAGCAGATGACCATCGAACACACACCCGGCCCACTTCTCGAGGCCGCTCAGAACTTCCCCACGGCGCTGTGGAACGACTCAGCGGATCCCGACGAGCTCCGCCAGTCCATCTCCTTCGGAGGCGTGGGCGCCACCTGCAACCCGACCATCGCCTTCACGTGCATCAACCAGCGCAGGGACGTGTGGCTCCCCCGGATCGCCGAGCTCGCCGAGATGATGCCCGAGGCCTCCGAGTCGGAGATCGGCTGGCAAGTCGTGCGCGAGCTGAGCCTCGAGGCCGCCAAGCTCCTCGAGCCCGCCTTCGAGGAGCACAAGGGCCGCAACGGCCGCCTCTCCATGCAGACCGACCCCCGTCTGGCCCGCTCCGCCAAGGCCCTGGCCGACCAGGCCGAGGAGTTCTCCAAGCTGACCAAGAACATCATCGTCAAGATCCCCGCCACCTCGGTGGGCATCGAGGCGATCGAGGACGCTACCTACCGCGGCGTGTCGGTCAATGTCACCGTCTCCTTCTCGGTCCCCCAGGCCGTGGCCACCGGCGAGGCCATCGAGCGCGGTCTCAAGCGCCGAGAGGCCGAGGGCCTGGACACCTCCACCATGGGCCCGGTCGTCACCCTCATGGTCGGGCGCCTCGACGACTGGATCAAGACGGTCGCCAAGAAGGAAGGCCTCTTCCTCGACCCCGGCCACCTGGAGTGGGCCGGCATCGCCGCCTTCAAGCGCGCCTACGCCGAGTTCCAGGCCCGTGGCCTGCGCGCCCGGATGCTCGCCGCGGCCTTCCGCAACGTCATGCACTGGTCCGAGCTCGTCGGCGGCGACGTCGTCATCTCCCCGCCCTTCAAGTGGCAGGAGATCATCAACAAGTCGGACTACAAGCCCGCCAACCGCCTGGATGTCCCCGTCGACGAAGCGATCATGAAGACGCTGCTCGGCATCCCCGAGTTCGTGCGGGCCTACGAGCCCGACGGCATGACCCCGGCGGAGTTCGACACCTTCGGCGCCACGGTCAACACGCTGCGCGGGTTCCTCCAGGCCGATGCCGACCTGGACGCCCTGGTCCGCGACGTCATCATGCCCAAGCCGTGAGCGCGAGTCGGCCGGGGAGGCGGTGAGAGCCCTTCTCCGGCCGACCCCGCCCCACCCCTGACACACAGCAGAAAGAACAACAATGCTCAGAATCGCCGTCATCGGCGCCGGCCGCATCGGCCACGTCCACGCCAAGACCATCGCCGCCCACCCGCAGGCCGAGCTCGCCCTCGTCTGCGATCCCATGGGCGCAGCCGCCGAGGACCTCGCCGCCCTCTACGGGGCCCGCTCGTGCAAGGAGGCCGATGAGGTCTTCGCCGACCCGGACGTCGACGCCGTCGTCGTCGGCTCCCCCACCCCCCTGCACATCCCCCACCTCCTCGCAGCCGCCAAGGCCGGCAAGGCGGTCCTGTGCGAGAAGCCGATCGCCCTGGACATGAAGGACGTCGAGGCCGCCCGCGCCGAGCTCGACGCCGTGACGACCCCCGTCATGTTCGGCTTCAACCGCCGTTTCGACCCCTCCTTCGCGGCGGCGCGCGCCACCGTGGCCGACGGCCGCATCGGCGCGCTGGAGCAGCTGACCATCATCAGCCGCGACCCCGCCGCCCCGCCGGTGGAGTACATCAAGGTCTCCGGCGGCATCTTCCGCGACATGACGATCCACGACTTCGACATGGCCCGCTTCTTCCTGGGCGACATCGTCGAGGTCCACGCCGTCGGCCAGAACCTCGACGAGGACATCAAGGCCACCGGTGACTTCGACGCCGCCGTCGTCACCCTCAAGGCCGCCTCGGGGGCCGTTGCGACCATCATCAACAACCGCCACTGCGCCTCCGGCTACGACCAGCGCCTGGAGGCCTCGGGCCGCGACGGCGCCCTGTTCGCCGAGAACATCCGCGCCACCACCGTGCGCCTGTCCAACGCGGAGGTGACCGACGCCCAGGAGCCGTACCTCGACTTCTTCCTGGAGCGCTACGCCGACGCCTACCGCCTGGAGCTCTCCGCCTTCATCGAGGCCGTCGAGGCGGGCACCGCCCCGCCCACGAGCATCGACGACGCCATCAAGGCCCTGCGACTGGCCGAGGCCGCCACGACCTCCGCCCAGTCCGGCCAGCCCGTGCGCCTGGACTGAGCCACCGCGGCCCCGCTCATGCGGGGCGTCCCGGCGGGCGCCGTCGCCTCCCATGTCCTCAGGGGGTGGCGGCGCCCGCCGCTCGTCGTCACCAGGACGCGCCCGCCGGGGCCGGGCTCAGCGCGGGGCCGGGCTCAGCGCGGGGCCCGGGCGGCATGCGCGGCCGGAGCGGCCTGACTGGTCCCCCGCATGACGAGCCGGGGCATCACTGAGTACAGCAGCCCGCCCTCGGGGCGCTCCTGGACGACGACGTCGGGCATCGTCGGGGGCGCCACCGCGGGGGCTCCCGCGCCGCGAACCCCCGTTCCCCCGCCGGACTCGCGCGCCTCCATGCGCGCGACCAGGGCCCGCACGGCGACCTCGGCCAGGAGCAGCGCGTCCTGCTCGATGGTGGTCACGGAGAAGGCCGTCAGCCCGGTGGCGGGAATGCCGTCATAGCCGGTGACCGCGATATCCTCCGGCACGCGCACCCCGCACCGGCGCAGCTCCATGAGGGCGCCGATCGCCTGGTGGTCGTTGAAGCACAGGATCGCGTCGGGCAGGGCGCGGGCGTCGAGGATGACGCGCACGGCGCGCGTGCCGGACTCCTCGTCGGAGCCGCCGTCGAGCACGCGCGCCCGGTCGCCCAGGCCGTGCTCGGTCATGGCCGCGAGGAATGCGGCGCGGCGCATGGGGGCCGAGCTCGCCCCTCCGCCATCGATATGGGTGATCCGACGGCGCCCGGTGAGCACGAGATGATCGACGAGCGCGGTGATGCCCACATCGTCGCGCGAGCGCACGAGGTCGGCGTTCGGCAGTCCCGACTCCCGGCACACCATGACCACCGGCACGCGCGCGGCGGCGTCGGCGACGATGTCGTGCCCCACCCAGGGGTCGACGAGGATGAGCCCCTCGCAGCGCTCGGTGAGCAGGGAGCGCAGCCCCTCGGCCTCATCGCGGTGCGGGGTCGAGGCCGCCAGCACGAGGGAGCGCCCGTGCTGGGAGCAACTGCGGTAGAGGCCATCGATGATGCCGCCCTGGAAGGCCTGGTTGATGTCGAAGCTGGCGCCGATGAGACCGGTGCGCCGCTGCCGCAGGAGGCGTGCCCGGGGGTCGGCGTTGTAGCCGAGCTCAGCGGCCACGGCCAGGATCTCCTCGCGGGTCGCGGGCGCGACGCCGGCCGCGCCGTTGAGCGCCGCGGAGACGGTGGAGATCGAGCGCCCGCAGCGCGCCGCCACCGTGGAGATCGTGACGCGTCCGTCACGGCCTGTGGTCATTGGGGCTCCGTCCTGCTCGAGGATCGCCGGTCGGCTCGCCCCTGTCGGGGCCGCCCGATCGTATCCTGGCCTCGTGAGGACGCCCGGGCCCCGTCCCGGGCCGATCGATCGTCCGCCCAGGTGCGGCCCCGGGCCGGGGCGGCGCGGACCGCGGGGAGGAGGATATGGCGATGCCCGACGGCGCGCCGCGGGAGCACGCGACCCAGTCCGACGTAGCGCGGGCGGCCGGCGTGTCCCGGGGGCTCGTCTCCCTGGCTCTCAAGGGCGGCGGGCGGATGTCCGAGCGCACCCGTGAGCGGATCCTCCAGGCGGCCCGGGACCTCGACTACCAGCCCAACGGCGCGGCGGCACAACTGGCCGCGCGCCGCTCCAGCCGCCTCGTCATCGTGCTCCCCTACCTGGACAACCCCTTCTTCGACATCCTGGTGCGCCATGTCCGCGGGGAGGCCTCCGGGGTGGGCCACAGCCTGGTGGTGCTCGTCTCCGATCTCGAAGCGCGCCTGGAGGAGAGCACGATCGCCGACGCCCTGCGGATGCGTCCCGCCGGTCTCATCCTTCCGGGCACGCGCATGGGGCCCGAGGCCCTGGAGCGCCTGGGGAGTCGTTTGCCGGTGTGCCTGTTGGACCGCGCCCTACCCGGGCACGTCGTGGCGACGGCCCATATGGACGAGACGAGCGCGGCCAACCAGGTCATGGAGCACCTCTCGGGGCTCGGCACCCGGCATATCGCCTACCTGATTCCGGCACGGATCCTGCATGAGCGGCTCGTCGACGATCGCGGTCTCGCCTGCCGCGCGGCCGCTCAGGAGCACGGGATGTCCTTCGCCTCGGCCGCCTGCGAGGACGGCGCGCTGCCAGCCCTGGACTCGGCTCTCGCCGGCGCGCCGGGCCCCGCAGCGATCGTGGCCTACAACGACCTGCTGGCCATCGACGTCGCCGCGGCCCTGTACCAGCGGGGCGCGCGCCTTCCACTGGTCAGCTACGACAACACGCCCTTGGCCTCGCGCCCGGAGTTCTCCCTGACGAGCGTCGACCAGGACCCCGCAGCACTGGCGAGGGCGGCCGTGGGGATGCTCACCGGCATGGGCCCGCCCCCCGGCGTCGCCACGATCGCCCCGAGTCTCGTCATCCGGGCGTCGACGGCGCCGGCAGTACCGGCCTGACCAGCCCTCTCTCTCGCCCGTGCGCCCCGGCCCTCCTCTCGCACGGGCCCGCGACAGGGCCGCGTTCGTCGCCGCTGGCGCGAGTCCCCGTCATGCCTGTCCGCGACTGGGCTGGGAACGGCTCCGAACCGGTCTCGCTCCTATTTTCGACCGGTCTCGGTGGGAGGGGCGGGGACTCCTTGCGGAGCCGCCACACTTCCTGCTATTGTCCGGACAACGCTGCGATGACGCGCGTTACCAGCATCGCTCCGCCATTTCGTGACAGAGACGTCGGAAAGAAGAAGGAAGTCAGATGAGTTCGAAGAAACCCCTGGGGATCGGTGTGATATCCCTGGGCTGGATGGGGCGCCTCCACGCCCGCTCCTACCGGTCCCTGCCCGAGCGCTTCCCCGAGCTCGGCATCGCCCCCCGGCTCGTGGCCGCCGCCGACCCGATCGAGGAGGCCCGCGCGAACGCCGTCGAGGACCTCGGATTCGAGCGCGCCTACGCCGACTACCGCGAGCTGCTGGCCGATCCGGAGGTCGAGGCCGTATCCATCTGCTCCCCCAACTTCCTGCACCACGAGATGGCCATGGCCGCCATCGAGGCGGGCAAGCCCTTCTGGATCGAGAAGCCCATGGGGGTCAGCGCCCGGCAGTCCAAGGAGATCGCCCAGGCGGCCGAGGCCGCGGGACTCGTGAGCGCCGTCGGCTTCAACTACCGCCACACTCCGGCCATCGAGTACATGCGCCACCTGGTGCGGTCGGGCGAGCTGGGCCGCATCACCAATGTGCGCGTGTGGTTCATCGCCGACTACAACGCCTCGCCGCTGGGCCCGCTCACCTGGCGCGCCTCGCGCGAGAAGGCGGGCGCCGGCGTCGTCCCCGATCTCATGAGCCACGGGGCGGACCTCGCCCAGTACGTCGTCGGTCGGATCGCCTCGGTCTCGGCGGCCACCGGTATCTTCATCACTGAGCGCCCCATCCCCACGAAGATGGGCATCGGCCACTCCGGCTTCGAGATCGGCGACGAGGTCGGCCCTGTGGAGAACGAGGACTACGTCGCCATGCTCGTGCGCTTCGACGACGGCACGATCGGCACGATGGAGTCCTCCCGCGTGTCCGTGGGACCTCGCGCCGAGTACGTCGTCGAGGTCTACGGCACGCAGGGATCGGCCCGATGGAACTTCGAGCGCCTCAACGAGCTCGAGGTCTGCGTGGGCATCGACGGCGGCCCCGCCCACGGCTACACCCGGGCCATGGCGAACCCCGCGTGGGGCCAGTGGCACCGCTACCAGCCGGCCATCGGCACCTCCATGGGCTTCGACGACATGAAGTCCATCGAGGCCGCCCAGTTCATCGAATCCATCGCCACGGGAGCCCAGATCGCCCCCTCGGCGGCGGACGCCTGGTGCGCGGCGGAGGTGGACGAGGCCATCGTGGCTTCCGCCGCCGACGGCCAGTGGCACGAGGTGGCGCGCATCGACGGCGCAACGACCTTCGACCGCTGAGCCTCGGCCCCCAGTCCCCCGGCGGTCCTCCGCCGACGGCTCCCCGGCATCGTCGCCGGGCCGGGGACCACCCGGGCGATCCCGCCCATCTCGCAATTCCCTGGCACCCTCGCCAACCACCCAAGGAAACCACCCATGAGTCAAACCAGTACCGGCCTCTCCCTGAGGGGCATCACCAAGGACCAGATGCGCCAGGCCGTGGCCGAGACCCCGCCGTCGGGCAAGCACCGCGGCATCGGCGCCGTCGCCGCCGTCGCCACGCTGGGCTCGCTCCTCTTCGGCTACGACACCGGCGTCATCTCCGGGGCGCTGCCCTACATGTACATGCCCCATGACGCCGCCGGACTCCAGCTCACCAGCGGCCAGGAGGGCGCGATCGGCGGCACGCTGCTCATCGGCGCGGCCCTCGGCGCGCTCTTCGGCGGGCGCCTGTCCGACCGCTATGGGCGCCGCCACAACATCACGATCCTGGCCATCGTCTTCCTCCTGGGCGCGATCGGCACTGCCACCGCGCCCAACATCTGGCTGATGTACGTCGCCCGCTTCGTGCTGGGCCTGGCCGTGGGAGGCGCCTCCGCCACCGTCCCGGTCTACCTGGCCGAGACCGCGCCCAAGCGCATCCGCGGCTCCATCGTCGCCATCGACCAGCTCATGATCGTCACCGGCCAGCTGCTCGCCTTCGCCATGAACGCCGCCATCAGCGCGGCCAGGGGCGGCCCGAGGATCACCATCGAGGCGGACCCCTCGGGCTCGGGGCTGGTCAGCCTCGGCGAGCAGTCCTTCGACAACCTCGCCCGCCTCCAAGCCTCCCAAGGCGGGACGCTGTCATCGGCCGAGTACCACGAGTTCCTCAACCAGCTCGTCATCTCCCACGGCAACGGCGAGACCTGGCGCTACATGCTCGTCCTGTGCTCCCTCCCGGCCGTCGCGCTGTGGATCGGCATCCGCCTCATGCCCGAGTCCTCCCGCTGGTACGTAGCCAAGGAGCGCCTCTACGACGCCATCGGCGCCCTCAAGCGGGTGCGCGACGAGGCCAAGGACGGCCCCCTGGAGGACGAGCTCATGGAGATCGCCGAGGCCCGCCAGAGCGAGCTGGAGCTTCAGTCCAAGCGCCTGGGGCTGGGCCACGTGTGGAGCACCCCCTGGCTGCGCAAGCTCATGCTCGTCGGCATCTTCCTGGCGATCGTCAACCAGACCACGGGCGTCAACACGGTCATGTACTACGCGCCCAAGGTCCTGGAGTACGCCGGCATGTCCTCCTCCTCGGCGATCATCGCCCAGGTGGCCAACGGCGTCATGAGCGTCATCGGCTCGGCGATCGGCATCTGGCTCATCATGCGCTTCCGCCGCCGCCAGATCCTCATCGCCGATGTCACCGGCGTCGGCATCTGCCTGCTGGGCATCGCCGCCACCTTCGCCCTGTTCATCGCCCCGCACATGGACAACGGCACGCGCCCGCCGTCCTGGGCGGCCTTCCTCATCCTGGGCCTGATGTCCGTGTTCATGCTCATCGTCCAGTCCTCCAACGGGACCGTCGTGTGGACGATGCTCGGCGAGATCTTCCCCGCGAACGTCCGCGGCATCATGAACGGTACCGCCGTGTTCTGCATGTGGATCGCCAACGCGATCATCACCTGGACCTTCCCGCACATGATGGAGACCCTGGGCGGAGGGATCACCTACACGATCTACGGCGTGCTCAACCTCGTCATCGCCCTCATCCTGCTCAAGATGATGCCGGAGACCTCCGGCAAGTCCCTGGAGCAGATCGAGCACGAGATGGAGAAGCGCTACTCCTGACGGCCCCGCGGCCGCTAGAAGACCCCACAATTGTCCTGACATTGCGGCACACCTGCCGCAGCGGGCTCGCGAGGCCCTCCTCGCGAGCCCGCCCGGCCGCCACCGACGGCGCCCGGAAGCACCCCCGCGAAAAGGAGCAACGATGTCCTTCACCCTCGACCCCACCACCGCCATCACCGACCCCCATGGCATCACCTGGGGCATGCACCCCATCACCTGGCGCAATGACGACATCCCCGAGGTCGGCGCCTTCAACACCCTGGAGGACATGCTCCTCGACCTGGCCGACACCGGCTACCGGGGCACCGAGTGCGCTGGCTTCTTCCCGCCCAAGGAGGAGGTCAAGGCCGCCTCCGAGGCCCGGGGGATCAAGATCGTCGCCCAGTGGTTCTCCTCCTTCATCGTGCGCGACGGCATCGAGACCGTCATCCCGGACTTCGAGGCCACCTGCTCCCACCTGGAGTACCTGGGCGCCACCCGCGTGGTGGTCTCCGAGCAGACCGGCTCGGTGCAGGGCAAGCGCGATGTCTGCATCTTCACCAATAAGCCCACCTTGACCGACGAGGAGTGGGACCTCCTGGCCGATGGCCTCAACCGCTTGGGCGACATCGCGCACGCCCACGGCCTGGAACTCGTCTACCACCACCACCTGGGCACCGTCGTCCAGACCAAGGCCGAGACGATCCGCCTCATGGAGGCGACCGACCCGGCCAAGGTCTCGCTCCTGTTCGACACCGGGCACGCCTATGTGGGCGACGGCGATGTCATGGGTCTCCTCCAGGCCTGCATCGACCGCATCAAGCACGTCCACTTCAAGGACGTGCGCCCGGAGAGGATGGCGGAGTCGAGGGCCGCCAACCGCTCCTTCCTCGACTCCTTCCTGGCCGGGATGTTCACGGTACCCGGGGACGGCACGATCGACTTCACCGAGCCCTACCGCTTCCTCGTGGACCACGGCTACGACGGTTGGATCCTCGTGGAGGCCGAGCAGGACCCGGCCATCGCCAACCCGTTGGAGTACGCCCGCAAAGCGCGCGCCTACATCGAGAGCGCACTGTTGAAGGCGTGATCCCGCCCCGAGGCGCCCGCCCCCTGACGGCCGCATCCGCGCCACTCGCGCCGGCCGCGGCCGAGGATGGCGCCCCCATCCGGTGTCCGGACGGGGGCGCCATCCTCCTCATCGGCTGCGCGGGCGGCGCCTCCGCCACCGTGCCGGTCTACCTGGCCGAGACCGCGCCGAGATCCATCCGCGGCACCCTCGTGGGCATCGACCAGCTCATGATCGTCACCGGCCAGTTCCTCGCCTTCGCCATCAACGCCGCCATCGCCAGGATCACCGGGGGCCCCGAGGCCACCATCACCTCCGTGGAGCCCGGCACCACCGTCAGGATCGACGGTGTCGAGCAGGCCGTCGAGGTCGGCAAGTCCTACAGCTGGGACGTCCTCAAGGGCGTCCAGGACGCCATCGCCGTCGACGGCGGCACCGGCAGCACCTGGCGCTACATGCTCGTCATCTGCTCCATCCCCGCCGTCGCACTGTGGCTGGGCATGCGCATGATGCCCGAGTCCTCCCGCTGGCACGCCTCCCAAGCCCGTTACATCCAGGCCATCGCGGAGCTCAAGCGCGTGCGCAAGCCCGATGACGACATCGCCGGGGAGATCGACGAGATGATCATGCTCAACCGCCGCGAGGCCGGCACCGAGCACTGGAGCCTGTCGCGCTGCTTCCAGATCCGATGGACGCGCAAGCCCCTCGTCATCGGCGTGCTCGTGGGCGTGTTCAACCAGACCACGGGCGTGAACACGATGATGTACTACGCCCCGAAGATCCTGCAGAGCGCCGGCTTCGGCACGGAGTCCGCCATTACGCTCACGGTGCTCACCGGCATCGCCTCGGTGCTCGGCTCCTCGCTCGGCCTGTGGCTCCTGCTGCGCTTCTCGCGGCGCGGTGTCCTCCTGGGCGGCACCATCGGCCTGACCGTCATGCTGTGGGTCATGACCGCCGTCTTCCTGTTCGGCATCAACCCCCACCGCGACGACGCCGGCAACATCGTGGACACCATGCCCACGATGATCCCCTACCTCGTGGTGACGGTCATCATCTTCTACATGCTCTTCATGCAGGGCGGCAATGCCCCCGGCACCTGGGTCATCATGTCCGAGCTCTTCCCGGCGCGCATGCGCGGGGCGGCGATGGGCTTCGCGGTGCTGTGCCTGTGGGTGGTCAACGCGATCATCACCTTCCTCTTCCCCATCATGATGGACAAACTCGGGCCGGTCATCACCTACCTGGCCTTCTCACTCATCAACGTCATCGCGGTCATCTACATGTACCGCAACGTCCCGGAGACGAAGCACTCCTCCCTGGAGGAGTTGGAGGAGGAGTTCCAGCGGCGCTACGCGTGAGCCGGGCCGCCCCACCGCGGGCGAGCGCCCCACGGCCCCGGCTAGACTGCGCTCGCACGCAGCCGCCAGTCAGGAGCCGTATGAGCCAGCGCCCCGCCACGCAGAGCGATATCGCGCTCGCCGCGGGCGTCTCCCGCTCGCTGGTCTCCCTGGCTCTCGCCGGATCACCGAGGGTGGCCCGCCAGACGCGCGAGCGCATCGAGGAGGTCGCCCGGGACCTGGGCTACCGCGTCAACGTGGCGGCCTCCTCGCTGGCGCGGCAGAGCTCGTCGATCATCGGGCTGGTGCTGCCCAACCTGCGCAACGCCTTCTTCGAGCGCATGGCCAAGTGCCTCAACGAGGCCGCCTCCCAGCGCGGCATGACGCTGTTCGTCACCGTGGGCTCGGAGGACCCGGTGGCGCTCCACCGGGCGATCGACTCCCTCCTGGGCGTGCGAGTGGCGGGGATCGCGATGGTCTCGCCATGGCTGACCGGCCAGGACGTGGTTGCCGTGGGCGAGGAGGTCGCCACCTGCGTCATCGGGCGCAGGAGCCCCGGCGGCAGGATCGACGCCGTGCACATCGATGAGCGGGCGGCGGCCGGCCTCGTCGCGGACCACCTGCGCGAGCGGGGGGCGTCGTCGCTCGTCTACGTGCGCCCCCGGACGGGCGACGAGACCTCCCGCCATGAGCGGGAGATCGCCCTGACCGACGCCGCGAGGGATGCGGGCCTGCCGCTGACCGCCTACGGCTGCGCCGACGGGGCGGGACCCGCCGTACGGGCCGCCGTGAGCACGCATCCCGAACCACTGGGCCTGGTCATGCACAACGACGTCCTGGCGATCGACGCCGTCGCCGCCCTGCGCACCGCGCGGCGCAGTCAGGGCGCCCCCGTGCTCATCGCCTCCTACGACAACACCTACCTGGCCCAGCGAGAGGAGTTCTCGCTGACGAGCGTCAACCAGCCCGAGCCCGTCATGGCGGCACGGGCCATCGAGCTCATCTGCCAGCGGGCGGGACTGGGGACCCAGGACCCCCTGGCCGCCGACGAGCCGGCGCGCAGCGTGGTCCTGGCCCCCACTCTCGCCATCCGCTCCTCATCGGCGCGATAGCGGCGCGACGGGCGAGCCGACCGGCGGAGCCGCGCTCATGTCCGGTCGGGAAGCGCGGGTCTCCAGCCACGCCCTTGACAGGGGAACGCTCCGATGACAACATTGCCAGCACCGATTCACGCGCGTGAATTACGGGGTCTGCCCCCATCGAGCATCCACCACAGCATCCGTCAAAGAGGACAGGAAGGCACACTCATGAGCGCATCATCCGCCCCGCTCTCCGTCGCCGTCATCGGCGCGGGCATGGCCGGCACCACCCACGCCAACGCATGGCGTCAGGTCGGCACCGTCTACGACCTCGGCCTGCCCAAGGTCCGCCTGGCCGCCATCGCCGACGCCTACGAGCCCTTCGCCGTCGACGCCGCCGAGCGCTACGGCTACGAGAGGGCCGTCACCGACTGGCGGGCCATCGCCGACGACCCCAATATCGACATCGTATCCATCGTGGTGGGCAATGCCCTGCACCGGGAGATCGCCGAGGCCCTCATCAGGGCCGGCAAGCACGTCCTGTGCGAGAAGCCGCTCGCGGACACCCTCGACAACGCCAGGGCGATGGCCGAGGCCGAGAGGAGCGCCGGCGTCGTCACCGCGACAGGCTTCACCTACCGGCGCAACGCCGCCGTCGCCGAGCTCGCCAAGCTCGTGGACAGCGGGCACCTCGGCGAGATCAACCACTTCGACGCCCGTTACTGGTGCGACTACGGCGCCGACCCCGCCACCCCCATGGCCTGGCGCTACAAGGGCCCCATGGGCTCGGGCGCCCTGGGCGACGTCGGGAGCCACCTCATCGACACCGCCGAGACCATCTGCGGACCGCTGGTCAGCGTCTCCGGCGCGGCCATGATGACCTCGATCAAGCAGCGCCCCGTCGCCAGCGGCCACGTCACCCGCGGCACAGCCCTGGACACCGCCGACGCAGCCCACGAGGACGTGGAGAACGACGACGTCGCCACCTTCACGGCGCGCTTCGCGAGCGGCGCGGTGGGCACTTTCTCCTGCTCGCGCGTGGCATGGGGACTGCCCAACTCCCTCATGGTGGACGTCCTGGGCTCCAAGGGCCGTGCCTCCTGGGACCTCGCCCGCTGCGGTGAGATCAAGATCGACGACGTCAACTCCCCCACCGGCCTGGGCGGGGCGCGACGGGTGCTGGTCAACCCGGACTTCCCCTACTTCGCCCGCGGGTCCTCGATGGCCTTCGGCGGGGTGGGCCTGACCCAGATCGAGCAGTTCACCTACCAGGCCTATGCCTTCCTCCAGCAGGTCGCCGGCGCCACCGGCGAGGGCGCCCTGCCGCCCTGCGCGACCTTCGCAGACGGCTACCGCGAGATGCGCATCGCCGACGCCGTCGCCCGCTCCGCCGCCAACGGCGGCTCCGAGGTGGACGTCTCAGCCTTCTGAGCCCCGCCCGGCCCCCGCCCACTCACCTCTTGATCGAAGGAGACCACCCACCATGGCACTCACCTACGGCGCCTACACCGCCTGCCTGTCCGACCGCCCCCTGACCGCCGCCCTCGACGTCCTCAAGGAGGCGGGGCTCACCGGTGCGGAGGTCAACGTCGGGGGCTTCATCCCCTCGCCCCACTGCCCCGTGGACGCCCTGCTCGCCTCGAAGACCGCCCGGGAGGACTACCTCGGGCTCTTCTCCGAGCGCGGCATGAGGCTCTCGGGCCTCAACACCTCCGGCAACCCCACCTCACCGCTGCCCAATGAGGGTCTCAAGCACGCCGAGGACATCCGCAACGCCATCCGCCTGGCCGGGGCTCTGGGCGTGGGGGAGATCGTCACGATGTCCGGCACGCCGGGCACCGACCCCACCGCCAAGTACCCCACCTGGGTGGTCAACCCCTGGAACGGCATCGACATGGAGATCCTGGACTACCAGTGGAGCGTCGTCGTGCCCTTCTTCAAGGAGATCGACGCCCTCGCCCGGGACAACGACGTGCAGGTCTGCCTGGAGCTCCACCCGCGCAACCTCGTGTTCAACGTGCCCTCCTTCGAGAGGCTGATCGAGGAGACCGGGGCCACCAACATCAAGGTGAACATGGACCCCTCGCACCTCTTCTGGCAGCAGATGGATCCCATCGCGGCCACCAAGCGCCTGGGTGGGCTCATCGGGCACGTCCACGCCAAGGACACCAAGATCTTCCCCGGAGCCGCCTATCGCGGCGTGCTCGACACCGACTTCGGCCACGTCGCCGCCGATGCCGAGGGCAAGGTCCCGGTGGCCTACGGCTACTGGTGCAACGCCTGGCCCGAGGACCCGGCCTGGCGCTTCGTCGCCCTCGGCCTGGGGCACGACACCGACTACTGGGCCGACTTCCTGCACGCCATCGAGCAGGTCGCCCCGGAGATGAACGTCAACATCGAGCACGAGGACGCCGAGTACGGCAACGTGGAGGGCCTCAAGCTCTCCGCCTCGAACCTCCTGGCGGCCGCCGCCAAGCTCTGACGGCACTGCGACCAGGGCGTAGTGTCCTACTCGTTCCCCTGATCAACCCCTTCTCACCCGACGGCGGGCCGGCTATGCACGACGCACTTCTCATCCCCCAAGCACTCGTAGCCGCGCCCGCCGTCGGCCCCCTCCCCGACGCCGTCACCATGGGGCCGACATCGGCGTGGGCCCTGCTCATCGTCAGCGCCCTGCTCGTGGGCCTGTCCAAGACCGCCCTGCCCGGCGTCACCGCGATCGCCGTGGCCATATTCGCCCAGGTGCTCCCCGCCAAGGAGTCCACCGGCGTCATGCTCCTGCTGCTCCTGACCGGGGACCTGCCCGCCATCTGGGCCTACCGCCGCGACACCGACGCCACCATGCTCAAGCGGCTCGTGCCGGCCGTCGCCTGCGGCGTGCTGATCGGCGCGCTCTTCCTGCGCGTGGCCTCCGACGATCTCATGCGCCGCGTCATCGGCTGGCTGATGATCGTCCTCATCGTCATCACCCTCGCGCAGCGCGCTCGCGGTCGGTACCGAACCGGCGCCAGGTCCCGGGCCACGAGCGCGGGAGCATCATCGAGGGGCGGCACGGGCTCGGCCTCCAGGGCCGGCTCCTCGCCCACCGCCCGCATGGTCTACGGGGCGCTCGCGGGCTTCTCCACGATGGTCGCCAACGCGGGCGGGCCCGTGACGAGTCTGTACTTCCTGGCCTGCCGCTACCCGGTCAAAGCCTTCCTGGGCACGACCGCCTGGTTCTTCTTCCTGGTCAACCTCACCAAGCTCCCCTTCAGCATCGCCCTGGGGATCATCCATGTGGACGCCCTGGCGCTCGTAGCGGTCCTCATCCCGGCGGTGCTGGTGGGAGCCCTGGCCGGCAGGCTCCTGGCCGACCGCATGCCGCAGCGCGTCTTCGACCCCGTCGTCATGGTCCTCACCGTCGTGGCGGCCCTGCCCCTCGTCGCCTGATCCCCCACCCCAGCCCCATGAGCGGCCTGTGGGTGTTCCCACAGCCCGGAGGCGCGCGTTTAAGGGACTTTGGTCGTCCTCGGGCGCGGAGAGGGGCACAATCGGTCATGAGCGCCGGCCGCCGCCCGGCGCCGCCGCTCGACGTCGAGATGAGAGAAGGACCAGCACCGTGGCGCGCAGCATCTACATCGCATCCCCCAACGCAGGAACCGGCAAGTCGACCGTGGCCCTCGGCCTGGTCAACGTACTCGCCAAGGTCGTCGCCAAAGTCGGCGTCTTCCGCCCCTTCGTGGATTCTCGCGCCGAGCACACCTTCCTCGACCTCCTCCTGACCCACTCCGGCTCCTCGCTGCCCGCCGAGCAGTGCATCGGCGTCACCTGGGACGAGTTCCACGCCGACCCCGAGGAGGCGCTGCCCCGGATCGTCGACGCCTACCGCGCCGTTGCCCGCGAGCACGACGTCGTCATCATCGACGGCTCCGATTTCACCGACGTCGCGGGCAACCCGGAGCTGTCCTTCAACGCGCGCGTCGCCGCCAATATCGGCGCCCCCATGCTCCTGGTCGTCTCCGGCGCCGGGGCTCCCGAGGAGGTACGGGCCAGCGTCGAGGTCTCCATGGCGGAGATCTCCGACAACCTCGGGCGCACCGCCGCCGTCCTGGCCAACCGCTGCCCCGAGGCCTCCCGCCGGGCGATCGCCGAGACTCTGGGCGGCATCGAGGGCGTCACCGCCTCCACCCTCCCCGAGGTGCCGCTCCTGTCCGCCCCGTCGGTCGGGGAGATCCTGAGCGCGGTGGACGGCACCCTCATCTCCGGGGATCCCGCCCTGCTGGAGCGCGAGGCGGAGTCCGTCCTCATCGGCGCTATGGACGTCTCCCACCTCCTGGACCATCTCAAGGAAGGCCAGCTCGTCATCGTACCGGCCGACCGCTCGGCCGTGCTCATCTCCCTGGCGGCCGCCCAG
This sequence comes from Actinomyces gaoshouyii, assembly GCF_002072175.1. Taxonomy (GTDB): domain Bacteria; phylum Actinomycetota; class Actinomycetes; order Actinomycetales; family Actinomycetaceae; genus Actinomyces; species Actinomyces gaoshouyii. The sequence goes on from NZ_MVIV01000001.1 coordinate 187,896, forward strand.
GCCTCCTCCACCTTCCCCACCCTGTCGGGCCTCGTGCTCAACGGCGGTTTCAACGTCGCCCCGCACGCCCTGAGCATCGTCAAGGGCCTCGGGCTGACCCTGCCGATCATCACCTCGCCCTTGGACACCTACGCCGCCGCCTCAGCAGCCGGCTCGGTCAAGGGCTACCTGGCCACCGCCTCGAAGCACAAGCTGGACGTCGCCATCACCGCCTTCGAGCAGGAGGCGGACATCGCCTCCCTCATGGCGGCCCTCGAGGTCGAGCCCTCCGATGTCGTCACCCCCATCATGTTCCAGGCCGAGCTGGTGGAGCACGCCAAGGCCCGCACCACGACGATCGTCCTGCCCGAACCCGACGACGACCGCGTCCTGGAGGCCGCCGACGCCATCCTGCGCCGGGGCATCGCCGCCATCGTCCTGCTCGGTGATGAGACCGCGGTCCGCTCGCGCGCCGCCGAGCTCGGCCTGGACATCTCCGCGGCGCGCGTCGTCTCGCCCTCGGACCCCGAGCTGCTGGAGAAGTACGCCGCCGAGTTCGCCCGCCTGCGCGCCAAGAAGGGCGTCACCCTGGAGGAGGCCCGGGAGAAGGTGCAGGACGTCTCCTACTTCGGCACCATGATGGTCCACATGGGGGACGCCGACGGCATGGTCTCCGGCGCCGCCCACACCACCGCCCACACGATCGTCCCCTCCTTCCAGATCATCAAGACCAAGCCGGGAACCTCCATCGTCTCCTCGGTCTTCCTCATGCTCCTGGAGGACCGCGTCCTCGTCTACGGCGACTGCGCCGTCAACCCCGAGCCCACCGCCGAGCAGCTCGCCGATATCGCCATCTCCAGCGCGCAGACCGCCCGCCAGTTCGGCGTCGAGCCGCGCGTGGCGATGCTGTCCTTCTCCACCGGGACCTCCGGCCAGGGCGCGGACGTGGACAAGGTCCGCGAGGCCACCGAGCTGGTGCGCGCCAAGGCGCCCGAACTCGCCGTCGAGGGCCCCATCCAGTACGACGCCGCCATCGACCCGACAGTCGCGGCGAAGAAGGCCCCTGACTCGGCGGTGGCAGGCAAGGCCACGGTCTTCATCTTCCCGGACCTGTCCAGCGGAAACATCGGCTACAAGGCTGTGCAGCGCTCATCGGGCGCCGTCGCCGTCGGCCCGATCCTCCAGGGCCTCAACAAGCCCGTCAACGACCTGTCCCGCGGGGCGCTGGTCGAGGACATCGTCAACACCGTGGCCATCACCGCGGTCCAGGCCCAGGGCTGACCGGTCCGTCGCGGCTTCCCCTCCTCCCCTCCCCCACGAAAGGCAGATATGACCACCCGAACCGTCCTCGTCATCAACTCCGGTTCCTCCTCCATCAAGTACCAGCTCGTCGACCCGGACTCCGGGGCCTCCCTGGCCTCCGGCCTCGTCGAGCGCATCGGCGAGCCCGAGGGCGCCATCAAGCACAAGCACGGCGAGGACGTCACCGAACTGACCGGGCCCGTGGCCGATCACGGCGCCGGCCTGACCGAGGTGCTGCGCCTCTTCGATGAGAAGGGTCCCACGCTCACCGAGGCGAACATCGTGGCCGTGGGCCACCGCGTCGTCCAGGGCGGCAAGCACTTCTCCGGTCCGGCGCTCATCGACGACGACGTCGTGGCCACCATCGAGAGGCTCGTGCCGCTCGGCCCCCTGCACAACCCCGCCCACCTCAAGGGCATCGAGGTGGGCCGCAAGCTCCTCTCCGATGTTCCGCACGTCGCCGTCTTCGACACCGCGTTCTTCCAGGACCTGCCCGAGGAGGCCGCCCGCTACGCCCTCAACCGGGAGGTGGCCGACGCCTACGAGATCCGCCGCTACGGCGCCCACGGCACCTCCCACCAGTACGTCTCCGGCGTCGTCGCCGACATGCTGGGCCGCAACGACCTCAAGCAGGTGGTCCTCCACCTGGGCAACGGCGCCTCCGCCTCCGCCGTCGTCGGCGCTCACGCGGTCGAGACCTCCATGGGTCTGACGCCGCTGGAGGGCCTCGTCATGGGCGGGCGCACCGGCGACATCGACCCCGCCGCCGTCTTCCACCTGACCCGTGTGGCCGGCAAGAGCGTGGACGAAATCGACCACCTCTTCAACCGCGAGTCCGGCATGAAGGGCCTGGCCGGGGACAATGACATGCGCGCCGTCTGGGCCCGCATCAACGCCGGGGAGTCCCAGGCACGCGAGGCCATGGACATCTACCTGCACCGCCTGGTCAAGTACGTCGGCGCCTACACTGCCGTCATGGGCGGCCTCGAGGCCCTCACCTTCACCGCGGGCATCGGCGAGAATGACGCCAACCTCCGCGCCGAGCTCTGCGAGCGCCTCGCCTACATGGGAATGCGGATCGACGGCGAGGCGAATGCTCTCCACTCGGCTGAGGCGCGTATCATCTCGACTCCGGAATCCACTGTCACCGTACTTGTGGTTCCCACCAACGAGGAGCTCGCCATCGCGCGCCAAGCGATGACTCTGGTTCAAGGCTGATCTGAGGCCTCCCTGGCGCCGGCAACAGCGCTCCTCGAACGGGCCCGGCCGCAGCACCCCGCTGCGGCCGGGCCTGCTGGTACCTACCCGGGCGCCCGGTCCACATGAGACCGCGCAGGCTCCCCCGCGCGAGCGCCCTCGGGCGCCGGGGGCCGCTGCTCCGGGCGGAGCGGTCGGGGCCTCAGAAGAGGGTGCCTCGCTCGGCGCGCAAGCGGGCGCGTCGGGCGGCAGTGGCACCGGGCACCGCAGCGGGTTTTTCGGCGGACGTCCCGGTGGGAGCCGCAGAGGCGCCGGGCGCTCCGACCGGCCGCGCGGGCGAGCCGGCGCCGGGCCAGCCCGGCCCGCTGGGAACCGCACCGCCCCGCTGGTAGGCGGTGGCGGCGGCGCGGGCACGGGCATCGGCGGCCTCATTCATGGGATGGCCCACGTGCCCCCTCACCCATTCGAAGCGCACCTGCCGACCTGCCAGGGCCTCGTCCAGGGCGCGCATGAGGTCCTCGTTGAGGACCGGCTTGCCGTCGGCCTTGCGCCAACCGCGCCTCTTCCAGCCGTGGCGCCACTTGGTCAGGGAGTTGATCACGTACTGGGAGTCCGCCTGGATGAGGATGTCCTCGCCCTCCAATCCGGCGGCGGCGGTCGCCCGCAAGAGCTCGAGGACGGCGGTGAGCTCGCCTCGGTTGTTCGTGGACTCGGGCCAGCCGCCGGCCGCCCAGCAGTCGTCGCTCACGTACCATGCCCAGCCGGCGGGTCCGGGATTGCCGAGGGCCGATCCGTCCGCGGCGGCGATGATCGTCATGGCGCACACCCTACCGGGCGATGGCGGTTCCCCGGCGGCGCCCCCGAACCTGCGGGGCGCCCCTCCGCTTCGGGAGGGGCGCCCCGCAGGCGCAAGATGCGAGAGCGCCTCAGGCGTCGAGGTCGGTCTCGAGGAGGGCCTTGAGCTCGGCCAGGGCGGCGTCAGCGCCGTCGGCATCCGAGGCCAGGGTGACGACATCGCCGAAACCGGCGCCAAGGGTCATGACGCCGAGGATGGAGGAGGCGTCGACCGGCGCACCGCCCTCCTTGGCGATGGTGACGGGGACGCCCTTCTCGGCGACGGCCTTGACGAAGGTGGCGGCGGGACGGGCGTGAAGACCGACCTTGGAGGCGATGGTGGCGGTGACCTGAGCCATAGTGGTGCTCCTTAGGATGAGGGACAGGCGCGCGGGCGCAGCGTCCTGATGGTGTGCAGCGATCCCGCTGAACGTGTCACAGCCTATCCGTTTTGCTCCTCCGCGGCATGTCTCTCGTGGGATCAGTCACGGATGGCATGTAGGGGGCGACGACGATCTGGGCGCGCTGAAGCTCCTTGACGTCGCCATAGCCGGTGGTGGCCAGGGTGCGCCGCAGGGCGCCCATGATGTTGAGCGTGCCATCGGCGCGGTCCGAGGGGCCGTTGAGGATCTCCTCGAGGGTTCCCACGGTGCCCACATGCGTGCGGTAGCCGCGCGGGAGCCGGTCGTGGTAGGCCTCCGGGCCCCAGTGGTAGCCTCCGCCCGGCGCCTCGGCCGCCCGGGCGAGCGCCGCGCCGAGCATGACGGCATCGGCCCCGCAGGCGATGGCCTTGACGACGTCGCCGGAGTTGCCGACCCCGCCGTCGGCGATGACGTGGACGTAGCGGCCCCCGGACTCGTCCATGTAGTCGCGTCTGGCGGCGGCGACGTCGGCGACTGCGGTGGCCATGGGCATGTGGAGGCCGAGGACCTGGCGGATGGAGGAGGATGCCCCACCTCCCTGGCCCACGAGGACCCCGGCGGCCCCGGTGCGCATGAGGTGGAGGGCCGCCGTGTAGGTGGTCACCCCGCCGACGACGACGGGCACGTCGAGCTCGTAGATGAAGCGCTTGAGGTTGAGCGGCTCCTTGGCGCCGGAGACGTGCTCGGCCGAGACGGTGGAGCCGCGGATGATGAGCAGGTCCACGCCGGCCTCGATGACGGCGCGCCAGTGCTCGAGGGTGCGGTTGGGGCTGAGCCTGCCCGCGACGACGGCGCCGGAGGCTCGCAGCTCCGAGACGCGCTCGGCGATGAGGGCGTGGTCCACGCGCCGCGAGTACACGTCCTGAAGGACGCGCGTGGCCTCCTCGGGAGCGGCGGAGCAGATGCGCGCATAGGCATCGGCCGGGTCCTCGTAACGGGTCCACAGGCCCTCCAGGTCAAGGGTGCCGATGCCTCCCAGGCCGCCGACGGCGATCGCCGTCCGCGGCGCCATCGCGGAGTCCATGGGGGCGGCCATGACGGGCAGGTCGACGTGGTAGGCGTCCAGTTGCCAGCCGACGCGCACATCACGGACGTCCCGGGTGCGCCGGGAGGGGACGAGGGCGATGTCCTCGAAGGAGTAGGCCTGGTGCGCGCGCTTGGAACGCCCGATCTCGATCTCACCGCTCATGGGGTGATGGTAGCGGTGAGCGGTGAGACGGCAGCGGCGGGCGCTGCGAACGAGGTTCGGGCGACCTTTCCTGGCGCGCGCCCTCCCGCAGGTCGAACCACCTATCCGGCACGCATCCCTCCCCCAGTGTGGACCGCCTCGTCACTCCAATGAGGTGGTCCACACGTCAGAAGGTGGTCCGTATTGCGGGAAAGCGGTCCATACCGCGGGAAGCTGATCCGTACCCGGCGCCAGCGGCGCCACCAGCACGGCCGCACGCGCCGCTGGTTACTCCCGCCGCCTCGTGTGCGCCCCGCACCCGATCTACCGCAGGTGCATTAGGAGCCGCCCCCGCACATACCGGATGGCCGGCCTGCCGCCCGACGAGGCCTCCGTGCGCCGCCCCAGCCGCCCCCCCCTACGCATGCCGGGCAGCCGTTCGTGTCCGAAGGCGGTGGCACACTCGGGGCATGAGCCACAGCACTCCTCACCCTCACTCCGCCAGCTCCCCCACCGGGACCGGCAGCCCCTCCCGCACCTGGGCCGACGGACCGCTGCTCGGCTTCGACACGGAGACGACCGGGGTGAGCCCCACCCAGGACCGTCTCGTGACGGCGGCACTCGTCTGGCGCGGCCCGCGGCTGCCGGACGACACCCGCGCTCAGAAGGTGCGCACCTGGCTGGCGGACCCCGGCGTCGAGATCCCCGCCACGGCGGCGGCCGTGCACGGGATCACCACGCAGCGCGCCCGCGCGCAGGGGCGGCCTGCGGCCGAGGTGCTGGAAGAGGTCGCCGGAGCCCTCGCCACGGCGATGGCCCAGGGAACGCCGGTGGTCGCTTTCAATGCCCCCTTCGACCTCACGCTCATGGAGGCCGAGCTGGCCCGTCACGGCCTGTCCACCCTGCGCCAGCGCCTCGGCGGCCAGATCGCCCCGGTGCTGGACCTGCTCGTCCTCGACCGTGCCGTCGACCGCTACCGCAAGGGCAAGCGCCGCCTGGGGGACGTGTGCGCGGTCTACGGCGTGCAGGTGGACGAGGCGCTGCACACGGCGGAGGTGGACGTTGCTGCCACGCTCGACGTCCTCGAGGCGATGGCCCGCGTGCACCCGCGGGTGGCCGGCACGGACCTGGCGGCCCTGCAGGGCCTGCAGGCCGAGGCCCACCGCGCCTGGGCCGAGTCCCTCAACCAGTGGCTCACCCGCCGGGGCCGCACCCCCGACGCCGACCCCTCCTGGCCCCTGGCCAGCACGAGCTGACGGGTCGACCAGGCCCAGCGGCCCGGCCGACCCGTCGCTCCCGACGCCCAGGCAGCTCAGGACGCCTTGGCCAGGGCCTCTTTCCAGGCCATTGCCTTGCCGGTGTGGAGCAGGCCGCGGTCGTAGACGCGCGCGCCCAGGATGATGGCGGCGACCGTGGTGGTGATGAGGAGCACCACGGACACCATCGGCTCCCACCAGGCCACGGAGTCGTCCAGGTACATCCGCACGGGCAGCGCGATGGGCGAGCTGAGAGGGATGTAGCTGAGCACCGTCATGAAGGTCGCGTTCGAGGCGCCGAGGAGAACCCCGAAGTAGGGCAGCATGACCAGCCACATCATTGGCTGCAGGACACTCTGAAGGTCCTCGTTGCGCGACACCAGGGCCGCGCCCGCGGCGAACAGGGAGGCGATCATGACGAAACCGACAATGAACAGCGGGATGAACCACAGCACCGGCCCCACGAGGTCGCCCGCGGGCAGGACCTCGTCATTGATGGCCAAGCCCAGCAGCAGGGCCCCCGCAATGAGGAGGATCTGCACCAGCGCCGCCAAAGAATTGCCCAGGATCTTGCCGGTGAGCAGGGCCCTGGAACTGATGGAGGCCAGCAGGATCTCGACGATGCGCGTCTCCTTCTCCTCCACCACCGACTGCGCGATGGTCATACCGAAGCCCAGGGCGGCGCTCATCCACACCAGGGCGAGGCCCAGCGGCAGCAGGTAGCGGATCGCCGGGTTCGGGGCGTCGGGATCGAGCAGCTCCACCGCCGGGGAGGCCGACAGCCCCTGGATCAGCTTGTTCGGCGGCTCGCTGAGCGCGAGGATCCTCAAGCCCACGGGGTTGTCCGCCTCGGACACGACGGCGGCGTCGGCGCCCTTGTCCAGGACTGCCTGGCGGGCCGCCTCAGCATCGTCCACCGCCAGGACCTCCACATCCGGCAGGCCCTGCAGAACGGCCGTCTCGCTGGGTGGCGCCGCCACGGTGGTCGGCCCGCCGGCGATGAGGTCGCCGATCCGCGGGCCCAGGACCACCATCAGGAGCATGAGCAGCACGGTGATGACGGTGGAGATGATGAAAGCCTTGGACAGGAACCTGGCCGTGATCTCGCGACGCGCGACGACGGCGACGGTGGTCCGGAAACTGGGTCGGGTGCTCACTTGGTCATCTCCTTGTACGTCTCGTGCAGAGAGCGGGTCACGCGGCGGAAGACCGTGACGGTGCCGCGCTGGAGCGCGTCTGCCAGGACCCGGTTGGCGGCGGCGACGTCGGCGGAGCGGAAGCGGACGTAACCGCCGTCGTACTCGACCACCTCAGTGCCGGTGTCTGCCACCCACCCGGTGTCCGAACCGCTCTCCATCTCCCACTCGTTCGTGGTGGCGGCCTCCAGCAGCTCGGTGCGGGTGCCCGCGGCCCGGATCTCGCCGTCGCTGATGATGACGAGCCGGTCGCACAGGCGCTCGACGACGTCGAGCTGATGGGAGGAGAAGAGCACGGGGGCGCCGGCGGCGGCGTACTCGCGCAGCACCTGGACGCAGGCCTCCATGGACTCGGGGTCGAGCCCGGAGAAGGGCTCATCGAGGATGAGGGCCGAGGGCCGGTGTACGAGGGCAGCCGCGATCTGCACGCGCTGCTGGTTGCCCAGGGACAGGGACTCCAGGGTGTCGGTCGGCTCGCCCTTGAGCTGGAGGCGCTCGAGCAGCTCCAGGGCGTGGCTGCGGGCATCCGCGGCCTCCAGCCCGTGCAGGCGCGCGAGGTAGACGAGCTGGTCGATGACCTTCATCTTGGGGTACAGGCCCCGCTCCTCGGGCATGTAGCCGATGGCGGCGCGCTGATCCGCGGTGATGGGCGCCCCGTCGACGAGCACCTGCCCGCTCTGGGCCGCCAGCACACCCAGGATGATGCGCATGGAGGTGGTCTTGCCCGCGCCATTGCCGCCGACGAAGCCGGTCATCACCCGGGGGTGGACATCGAAGGACACGTCTTTGAGGACATGCTTCTCACCGTAATACCGGTGAATGTGACGTACGCTGATCATGGCATCAGGCTAGGTGGGGGCCTGCTCCGCCACCTCCCGCAGCAAGGTGAAAGATCTCCTCCCCCGTGCGGGGGATCAGGCCGCGATGCCGTGCTTGAAGGCCCAGATGACGGCGGCCACCCGGTCGCGCAGGCCGAGCTTGGCCAGGATGTTGGACACGTGCGTCTTGACGGTCTCGGTGCTCACGTACAGCTCGGCCGCGATCTCCGCGTTGGTCATCCCTCGGGCCAGGCACCGCAGCGTGTCAACCTCCCGCTGCGTCAGCTCCGACGGCGTCTGCGCGCCCCGGCCCGCACCCGCGCCCTGGGTGCCGGCGTAGCGGGTGAGAACCCGGCGGGTGACCTCGGGCATGAGCAGGGCGTCACCGCGCCCCAGCACCTGCACGGCCTCGATGAGCTTCTCCGCCTCGGCCGTCTTGAGCAGGAAGCCGCTGGCCCCGGCGTCCAGGGTCTCGAAGAGGAAGTCGTCACGGTCGAAGGTGGTGAGGATGAGCACGGCGGCCCGGCAGCCGCGTGCGACGAGCTCGCGGGTGGCGGCAATGCCGTCCATCACCGGCATTTGCACGTCCATGCAGATGACGTCAGGCTCCAGCCGCATCGCCCGCTCCAGAGCCTCGGCCCCGTTGGCCGCCTCCCCCACGACCTCCAGGCCCGGCTCGCTGTCCAGGATGGTGCGGAAGCCGGCCCGGATGAGCATCTGGTCGTCCACGAGCAGCACCCGGGTCACAGGGCCGCTCCCACCGGGCTCTGGGTTTCTCCCACCGGGATCCGGGCGCGCACGCGGAATCCGCCGCGGGGCTTGGCGCCCGCCTCCAGGGTGCCGCCGACGGCGATGACCCGCTCACGCATGCCCACCAGGCCTGTGCCGGTGCCGGGCACGGGGGTGGGACCGCCGCAACCGTCGTCGGACACCTCCAGCTCCACGAGGTCGGGATGCACCCGCAGGCGCACCGCCACACTGGCCCCGGGGCCCGCGTGCTTGGCCGCGTTGGTCAGACCCTCCTGCGCCACCCGGTACAGGACCAGCCCGATGACGGGGTTGACCTGCACCTCGCCGCCGATCTGCTCGAAGGTGGTGCGGGTGCCGGCCTGGCGGGACTGCTCCACCAGGTCCGGGATGTCGTCCACGGTGGGTGCTGCGTCCTCATGGTCGTCGCTGCGCAGGGTGAGCACCAGGGTGCGCAGCTCGGCCACGGCCTGGCGGGCGGCGGACTCGATCTGCTTGAGAGAGCCGACCGCCTGGTGGGGCGCGTGCGCCTGGGGGCTGCGTTCCAGCAGGCGTCTGGCCGCTGCGGCCTGGACGGACATGGTGGTGACATGGTGGGCGACGACGTCGTGCAGCTCGCGAGCGATGCGCAGCCGCTCCTGCCCGACGGCGGCGTCCACGAGCTCGGCGCGCAGCTCGCGGATGTCCGCATAGGCGTTCTCGAGCTCGGCGAGCGCCACGGCCCGCGCCCACTCACGGTTGCCGAAGTACCAGGCACCGGTGAAGAAGGCGACGTTGATGAATAGCTGGTACACCACGACCGCCAGGAGCGAGCGGACGGTGAAGGCCTCCGTCGAGCCCACGGCCTCGAAGTACAGCCAGACGCCAGCGGCTGCCAACCACACCCCCATGCCCACGCAGATGATCACGCGCACGCGCGTGGCCCACTGACGCTGCGCGGACCAGGCGCCGATGGAGAAGAAGGACATGAACAGCAGCACCTGAGAGGTGTTGTGTTCGAATCCTGTGAGGTAGCTGAGCACCCCGTAGGTCAGTGCGTGGATCAGCCCGACGCACAGCGGCCACCGCCGACGCCAGATGAGCGGCACCGCCAGCAGCACGCTGCCCATCACCTGCAGGTGCATCTCCTGCTTGAAGAAGCCGGTCCCGCCCGTGAGGGACAGCCAGGACATCAGGGCCCCGAGCAGCGCCAGCCCGGCGGCGGAGATCGCGTCGGTGCGCAGGTAGCTGGCGGGCAGTGGCCGGACGAGGGCAGCAGGGCACTGCCGCCCGTCCAGGGCGTCGGCATCACCCGGGGCCCCGGCATCGCCCGTCGGCAGCGTGGTCATCCGCGGCCCGAGTAGTTCGGGGCCTCGGCGGTCATCATGACGTCGTGCGGGTGGGACTCCTTGAGGCCCGCCGCCGTGATCCTCACGAACTGGCCGTTGGCCTTGAGCTCACCGATCGTGCGGGCGCCCACGTAGAACATCGACTGGTGGAGGCCCCCCACCAGCTGGTAGACGACGTCCGCCAGCGAGCCGGAGTAGGGCACCTGGCCCTCGATGCCCTCGGGGACGATCTTGGAGTCCGAGGAGACGTCGGCCTGGAAGTAGCGGTCCTTGGAGTAGGAGCGGCGCCCGCGCGAGCTCATGGCGCCGAGCGAACCCATGCCCCGGTAGCGCTTCCACTGCTTGCCGTTGACGAAGACGAGGTCCCCCGGGGACTCGGTGCATCCGGCGAGCAGCGAGCCGAGCATGACCGTGTCCGCACCGGCCACGAGCGCCTTGGCGATGTCGCCCGAGTACTGCAGGCCGCCGTCGGCGATGAGCGGGATGCCCGCGGGGCCGCAGGCGCGCGCGGCCTCGTAGACGGCGGTCACCTGCGGGACGCCGACGCCCGCCACCACGCGGGTGGTGCAGATCGAGCCCGGGCCCACGCCGACCTTGACAGCGTCGACCCCGGCATCGATGAGTGCCTGGGCGCCCTCGCGTGTGGCCACATTGCCGCCGATGACCTCAACGTGGGAGAAGGCCGGGTCGGACTTGAGGCGCGAGATCATCTCCAGGGCCAGGCGCGCCCCGCCGTTGGCGGTGTCGACGACGAGCACATCCACGCCGGCCTCGGCCAGAGCGGTGGCCCGCTCCCACGTGTCGCCCCAGTAGCCGACGGCGGCTCCGACGACGAGGCGGCCCTCGGTGTCCTTCGTGGCGTTGGGGTACTGCTCGGTCTTGACGAAGTCCTTGACGGTGATGAGGCCGGTGAGGCGCCCGGCGTCGTCGATCAGGGGGAGCTTCTCGATGCGGTGCTCGGCGAGCAGGGCCTTGGCGTCCTCGCGGCAGATCCCCGTGCGTCCAGTGACGAGGCGCTCGCGCGGGGTCATGCAGTCGCGCACGCGCAGCTCGGCCCATGCCTCGGTGGGCACGAAGCGCAGGTCGCGGTTGGTGATGATGCCCAGGAGGTTGCCGGCGTCGTCGACGACGGGCAGGCCCGAGACCTTGTAGTGGCCGCACAGCTCGTCGAGCTGTGCGATGGTGGCGTCGGGGGCGATCGTCACGGGGTCGGAGACCATGCCGGACTCCGAGCGCTTGACCCGGCGCACCTGGTCGGCCTGCTCCTCGATGGACAGGTTGCGGTGGAGGATGCCCATGCCGCCCTGCCGGGCCATGGCGATGGCCATCTCCGACTCGGTGACGGTGTCCATGGCGGCGCTGAGCAGCGGCGTTGACAGGGTGATCCCGCGGGTCAGGCGGGAGGTCGTATCGACCTCCGAGGGGATGACGTCGGTCAGCCTGGGCAGGAGGAGGACGTCGTCGTAGGTCAGTCCGGTGGGGGCGTAGATATCGGGGCTGGTGATCGAGTCGCTCACGGTCGCATCGTAGGTCGGCGGCGGGGCCGGGCGCATCCCAGGTCCGCCTGCCGCGATGAGGGCCGCTCACCGGGCGGCCGGGGCCGGTCCCAGGCGCCGCAAGTCGGGCCCGGTGCCCGAGGCGCGCGGATCCCCCGGCGGCCGAGACGGCCCCTCCGGGGGATCCGAGGTGCGGGCCGAGCCCGCGGGAGTCACTTCGTGACGATCGCGAGGACGTCGCGGGCGGAGAGAATGAGGTACTCCTCGCCGTCGTACTTGACCTCGGTGCCGCCGTACTTGGAGTAGATGACGATGTCGCCCTCGGCGACATCGACCGGGACGCGGTTGCCCTTGTCGTCGACGCGGCCGGGGCCCACGGCCATGACCTTGCCCTCCTGCGGCTTCTCCTGGGCGGTGCCCGGCAGGACGATGCCGGAGGCGGTGACCTGCTCGGCCTCGACCGTCTGGACGACGATCCGGTCCTCGAGCGGCTTGATGGAGATCGACATTGCGGACCTCCCCTTCTCGCTAGTGGGTGGATGACATTGTCTGCCGCGCTCGATGCGCGCTGTACCGCCGTCGCGGGGGCCGGCAAGCGCTCCCGAGTGCGAGCCGCGGGGCCGGTGGGCCCCGTGCCGAGAACGAATCTACGTCCGCGATTAGCACTCAGTCAACGCGAGTGCCAAGCGTTCGCGGGGCTTTCGCCGATGGCGTGGCCGGGCCCGCCGGCCCCGGCGCTCCTGACAGGCCTGGCGGGCCCATCGGGGCCGGCCGATCGGGATGGCGACGGGGAGCACGGGGCGCATGCCATGATCGGGGGGATGACTGACTCCCAGCGCGACGTCGCCACGACTGAGCCCACCCAGCCCGATCCCGCCTCCCCCTCCGACCCCGCGGCGCTGGCCCTCATGCCCCTGCTCACCCCGGAGGGCTGGGCACTGCTCGGCTCGCTGCCCCCATACGACGAGGCCGAAGCGCTCCGTCTCGCCGAGTCCCTGCGCGAGGAGGGCCACTCCCCCGGACTCGTGGCGGCGGCGCTGTCCCAGCAGCGCCTCCGGGCTCGGGCGGAGGCCAAGTTCGGCCCCTTCGCCGCCACCATGCTCTTCACCCCCGACGGGCTGGAGCAGGCCACGCGCCTGGCCGTCGCCGCCAGACACGCCGCCCGCTACGCGGCGGCCGGGGCGGGCAGAGTCGCGGACCTCGGATGCGGCATCGGCGGGGACGCCATGGCCCTGGCGGGACTGGGACTCGATGTGCTCGCCGTCGAGCGCGACGAGGCGACGGCGGCGCTCGCCACGGTCAACCTCATGCCCTTCGACCGGGCGCGGGTGCGCTGCGCCGACGCCCTGGGGATCGACCTCGGGGCCGAGGGCGTCGACGCCGTCTTCGCCGATCCCGCCCGGCGCGCCGGCGGGCGCCGCATCAAGGACCCCGAGCAGTGGTCTCCCGCGCTGTCCGAATTGCTGGCCATGCGCCGGGCGGTGCCCGCCCTCGGGCTCAAGGTGGCGCCGGGCCTCGACCACTGCGCGATCCCCGAGGACGCCCACGCGCAGTGGGTGAGTGTGGATGGCGCCGTCGTCGAGGCCGGCCTGTGGTTCGGGCCGCTCGCGCCGGAGGGCCCGGGGCGCTCGGCCCTGTGCCTGCGCACCGAAGGGCCTGGAGGGACCGATGAGGAGGCCGGGGCGGCCGGCGCGGTGAGCGCGGCGGTGCTGGCCGACGAGAGCGGCGCGGCGCCGTCGTCGGAGCCGGAGCAGGCCGAGCCCATCGGGGGCATCGACGACCTGGGAGAGCTCATCATCGAGCCCGATGGCGCCGTCATCCGGGCGGGGCTGGTGGCGCGGGTGGCGCGCGACTCGGGAGCCCGGCCCGTGGGCTCGCGCATCGCCTACCTGACGGCCAACGAGGCGCCGGGCGCGGAGTTGAGGCCCTTCGTGCGCGCATGGCGAATCGTCGAGATCCTGCCGCTGCATGTGAAGTCCCTCAGGGCGCGGGTGCGCGAGCGGGGGATCACCCGTCTGGAGATCCACAAGCGCGGCGTGGATGTGTCTCCCGATCAGCTCAGGGCGGCGCTGCACCTGCGCGGGGGCAAGGCGGGGGACGGCGAGACCTGGCTGCTCACTCGCATCGGGCCCCGGATCGGCAAGGGCCCCAAAGGCGCAGTCCTTGTCGTCACCCCACTCCAATAACCGCCAATTATCGCCGAGACCGGTCGAAAATAGGAGCGAGACCGGTCGGCCGACCGGTCTCGCTCCTATTTTCGACCGGTCTCGCTCATAGGGGGAGGTGATTGGTGGGGAGGGTCAGCGGCTGCGAGCGACGATAGTGTCGAGGGGCATGCCGGAGTCGGGCGCGAAGTCCAGGGGCGAGGGCTCGACTCCGGCGCGCATCGCGGCCGCCCCCAGGGCGGCGATCTGGGCGCCGTTGTCCGTGCAGTAGCGCAGCGGCGGGATACGCAGGGCGATGCCCGCCGCCTCGCAGCGCTCGGCCGCGAGTTCCCGCAGCCGCGAGTTCGCGGAGAAGCCTCCGCCGATGACGAGGGTCCGGCAACCGGTGTCGAGGCAGGCGGCCACGGCCTTGGCGGTCAGTGAGTCGTTGATGGCCTCGGAGAAGGCGGCGCAGATGTCATCCACCGGCACCTCCCGCCCGCCACCCTCCAGGGACTCCACGTAGCGGGCCACGGCCGTCTTGAGGCCGGAGAAGGAGAAGTCGTAGCGGTGGCGCTCGCGGTCCTTCGCGGCGGCCAGCCCCCTGGGGAAGCGGATCGCCTCGCGGTCGCCGGCCCGGGAGCGGCGATCCACATGCGGCCCGCCGGGGTAGGGCAGCCCGAGGAGGCGGCCGACCTTGTCGAAGGCCTCTCCCGCGGCGTCGTCGAGGGTGCCGCCGAGCTCGACGACATCGGTGGCGATATCGCGGATGCTCAGGATGCTCGAGTGCCCGCCGGAGACGATGAGCCCGATGAAGCGGTCGGGCAGGGGCCCGTCGACGAGCTCGTCGACGGCGAGGTGGCCGATGACGTGGTTGACGCCGTAGACGGGCTTGCCCAGGGACGCTGCCAGGGCCTTGGCCGCGGAGATGCCCACGGTGAGCGAGCCGATGAGGCCGGGGCCCGCGCACACGGCGATGGCGTCGATCTCCTCCAGGCCCACTCCGGCCCGCTCCAGGGCGGCGTCGAGGGTGGGGACGAAGGCCTCCAGGTGGGCGCGGGAGGCGATCTCTGGGATGATCCCGCCGAAGCGGGCGTACTCATCCATGGATGTGGCGGTGACATCGCCGAGCAGCTCGCGGCCGCGGACGAGGGCCACGCCGGTCTCATCGCAGGTGGACTCGATGCCGAGGATCAAGGGGGCGCTCACGGCGCTCAGCCTAGCCCCTGCCCGGCGGGCGCCCGCACCGCGCCATCGCCCCGCGCGGGCACTGCCGGGCCGTCGTCATGGCGATGCGGGGCGCGGTTCTCGAAAGCGCCGCCGAGTCTCCTCGAACGGGCGCTGCGAGAACCGCGCCCCGCTGGTCAGCGCGGGCTCCAGTGCGCCTCCGGGCGTCAGCGAGCCCGCGGGCCTCAGCGCTGCCTAGTGAGCCTTCTGCCCCTTCCACAGCGCGTGGCCGAGGTCGCGGTTGAGCCGTGAGATGACCTCGATCGGCACGGACTTGGGGCACACGGCGGCGCACTCGCCGATGTTCGTGCAGCCGCCGAAGCCCTCGGCGTCGTGCTGGTTGAGCATGGAGACCACGCGGGCGAGGCGCTCGGGCTGACCCTGCGGGAGCAGGCCCAAGTGGGAGATCTTCGCGCCGGTGAACAGCATGGCGGAGGCATTCGGGCAGGCGGCGACGCAGGCGCCGCAGCCGATGCAGGCCGCGGCCTCGAAGGCGGCGTCGGCCTTCTCCTTCTGGACCGGCACGGAGTGGGCCTCGGGGGCGCCTCCGGTGTTGACCGAGATGTAGCCGCCGGCCTGGACGATGCGGTCGAGGGCGGAGCGATCCACCATGAGGTCCTTGAGGATCGGGAAGCCCGTCGAGCGCCAGGGCTCGATGGTGATCGTGGAGCCGTCCTTGAAGGAGGGGTCCTCGGCGAGGTGGCGCATGTGCAGCTGGCAGGTGGTGGAGCGGATGGGCCCGTGGGCCTGCCCGTTGATGACGACGCCGCACTGGCCGCAGATGCCCTCACGGCAGTCGGAGTCGAAGGCGACGGGGTCCTTGCCCTCGGCGAAAAGCTGCTCGTTGAGCAGGTCGAGGACCTCGAGGAAGCTCATGTGCTCCTCGACGCCGGTCATCGAGTACTCCTCGAAGTGGCCCTTGGCGCTCGCGTTCTTCTGGCGCCAGATCTTCAGCTTGATGTTCACTTGTAACTCCGCTGCTTGAGCTCGATGTCCTTGTAGATGAGGTCCTCCTTGTGGAGGATCGGGGGCTGGTTCTCGCCGCCCCACTCCCATGCGGCGACGTAGAGGAACTCGTCGTCATGGCGCAGCGCCTCGCCCTCGGGGGTCTGGGACTCGGCCCGGAAGTGCCCGCCGCAGGACTCCCGGCGGTGGAGGGCATCGATGCACATGAGCTCGGCGAGCTCGAAGAAGTCGAGCAGGCGCCCTGCCTTCTCCAGGGCCTGGTTGACCTCCATGGCCTCGCCGGTGACGCGGCCGTCCCTCCAGAACTCCTCCTTGAGGGCGCGGATCTGCTTGATGGCCTCGCGCAGTCCGGCGTCGCGGCGCTCCATGCCGCAGTACTCCCACATGATGCGGCCCAGGGCCATGTGGAAGTCGTCCACGCTGCGGGTGCCGCGCAGGGCCATGAGGCGGTTGATGCGGTCCTCGACGGCGGCCTTGGCCTCGGCGATCTCGGGGGCGCTCGGGTCGACCTTGCCCAGGCGAAGCATGTCGGCCAGGTAGTCGTTCATGGTGTCGGGCAGGACGAAGTAGCCATCGGCCAGGCCCTGCATGAGGGCCGAGGCGCCCAGGCGGTTGGCCCCGTGGTCGGAGAAGTTGGCCTCCCCGCCGACGTAGAGGCCCGGGATGTTGGACTCCAGGTCGTAGTCGACCCACAGCCCGCCCATCGTGTAGTGGACGGCGGGGTAGATGCGCATCGGGACCTCATAGGGGTCGTCGCCGGTGATGCGCTGGTACATCTCGAACAGGTTGCCGTAGCGGGCGGAGACGGCGTCCTTACCCAGGCGGCCGATGGCCTCGGAGAAGTCGAGGTAGACGCCCCGGCGCATCATGCGCTCGGTGCCGTCAGCGGCCTTCTCCTTGATGGCGGGGCCGACGCCGCGGCCCTCGTCGCACATGTTCTTGGCCTGGCGCGAGGCGATGTCGCGGGGCACGAGGTTGCCGAAGGCCGGGTAGATGCGCTCGAGGTAGTAGTCGCGGTCCTCCTCGGGGATCTGGCGCGGGTCCTTGTCGCAGTCCTCGGCGCGCTTGGGCACCCAGATGCGCCCGTCGTTGCGCAGTGATTCGCTCATGAGGGTGAGCTTGGACTGGAAGTCGCCGGACTGCGGGATGCAGGTCGGGTGGATCTGCGTGTAGCAGGGGTTGGCGAAGTAGGCGCCCTTGCGGTGCGCGCGCCAGATGGCGGTGGCGTTGCAGCCCATGGCGTTGGTGGACAGGAAGAAGACGTTCCCGTACCCGCCGGTGGCCAGTACGACGGCGTCGGCCAGGTGAGTGGAGATCTCGCCGGTGACCATGTCGCGGGCGACGATGCCGCGGGCCCGGCCGTCCACGATGATGAGCTCGACCATCTCGTGGCGGCGGAACTCCTTGACCGTCCCGGCGTGCACCTGGCGCTCCAGGGCCTGGTAGGCGCCGATGAGGAGCTGCTGGCCGGTCTGGCCGCGGGCGTAGAAGGTGCGGGAGACCTGGACGCCGCCGAAGGAGCGGTTGTCGAGCAGGCCGCCGTACTCGCGGGCGAAGGGGACGCCCTGGGCGACACACTGGTCGATGATGTTGGCGCTGACCTCGGCGAGCCGGTAGACGTTGTCCTCGCGGGCGCGGTAGTCGCCGCCCTTGACGGTGTCGTAGAAGAGCCGGTAGACGGAGTCACCGTCGTTGCGGTAGTTCTTCGCGGCGTTGATGCCGCCCTGGGCCGCGATGGAGTGCGCACGGCGGGCGGAGTCCTGGTAGAAGAAGACCTGGACGTTGTAGCCCTGCTCGCCGAGCGAGGCCGCCGCCGCGCCACCGGCCAGGCCGGAGCCGACGACGATGATGTCGAGCTTGCGGCGGTTGGCGGGGTTGACGAGCTTGGCGTTGAACTTGCGCTGCTCCCAGCGCTGCGCGATCGGGACGTCGTGCGGGGCCTTGGTGTCGGCGATCTTGTCGCCCTCGTAGTAGAGGCCGTCGACGAGCGGCGCCGTCGGGGTAGGGGTCGATGCGGTGGTGTTGGTCATGTTCTTTCACTTACCCATCCAGTTGATGCCCGCGTTCGCGGCCTCGACGGCGTACGTCGCGGCGTCCATGGGCTCAGGGGTGAGGCCCAGGAGGATCGCCGTGGGCACGCACATGAAGGCGAAGAAGAGTCCGAAGGCGACGATGAACGCGATGAGGCGGACGAAGGGGATGACGCTGCCGCGGATCGCCCCGAGGGTCTGCAGGGCGGACCACACGCCGTGCCACACGTGCAGGCACAGGGCGACCAGCGCCACCGCGTAGATCAGCCAGACCCACCACAGCTGGAAGCCGTAGTACATGTTCATGTAGGCGCGGCCGTGCTCGTAGCGTCCACCGGGCGTCAGGTGAAGGGTGGTGAACTGCAGGATGTGCCAGATGATGAACAGCAGGAGGATGACGCCGCCCCAGCGCATGGTGCGCATGGCGTAGCGGGAGGCGAAGTACTCCGCGTTGGACTTCTTCACCGCGTAGGGGTCGTTGCCTCGGGCCTTGACGTTGCGGTGCCACAGGTGGAAGGCGCTT
Organism: Actinomyces gaoshouyii; assembly: GCF_002072175.1. Lineage (GTDB taxonomy): Bacteria > Actinomycetota > Actinomycetes > Actinomycetales > Actinomycetaceae > Actinomyces > Actinomyces gaoshouyii. The sequence continues at coordinate 206,529 of NZ_MVIV01000001.1, forward strand.
CCAACGTGAGCCAGGAGGCAGAGGGCCAGAACAGCACGGAAGATCCACAGGAACCCGCCGAAGGGGAGGATCGGGACGAGCAGCTCGCGCAGGAAGTACGCGTAGTGATCGTAGGCGATCTCACCCTCGAAGTAGTGGGTGTTGCCGTAGGCGTGGAACAGGACGAAGAGCAGGAACACGATGCCCGAGATCGCCATCATGCGCTTCATGAAGACGGTCGTCGTCAACGCGCTCCGCTTCTTGGAGGGAACAGTCGCTTTGGTCACGTGATGAGCCTACGGATCCACCGGGGCGGATGTTCGGGACCCTTGGACCCAGAACGTCAGATCATCCGCCCGACCGCGTGTTTCCAGGCGAAACTCAGGACGATTCGTCGCCATGGGGCCCCGATCGCCCCGGCGGAGGGGACCCGATCAACGCCGGAGGCGCTCAGCATTTCGTCACGCCCGCATAAAGGAAATAGTGATGGAAATCCTATCTGACGGCGGCCCTGGGCGACGCAGGAGGACGATTCGAGCCGGTCAGACCGCTTCCGAGCCCACGGGGCCGATGCCCGCGGTGCGGTCAGCGCCGCCGGTGGTCTGATGACCGGGCCCGCTGAGCGCCAGGCGCATGACGACGGCGTCCTCGGTGGGGGCGGAGTAGTAGCGGCGGCGCCGACCGACCGGCGTGAAGCCCCGCGAGAGGTAGAGCGCCTGGGCGGCGTCGTTGGAGGCGCGGACCTCGAGCAGGACGGCGCCGCAACCGGCGCCCCGCGCCCGGTCGATCAGGTGGGCGAGCATGGCCCGGGCCAGGCCGAGGCGCCGGGCGCGCGCCGCCGTGGCGATGGTGAGCAGGTCGGCGTCACCCCGGCCGTCCCCGATCCAGAGCCCCGCGTAACCCAGGATCGCGCCCGAGCCGTCGGCGCCGTCGGCGCTTTCCGCGCTATCAGCCCGATCAGCGGCGTCCTCGACGACGATGTAGTGGCGGTCGGCCCCCTGGCCCTGACTGGCGGCGAGCTCGGCGCTCAGCAGCGCCGGGCTCCAGGCCTCGCCCCCGAAGAGCTCGGCCTCGAGGGCGGCGACGGCGTCGAGGTCGCCGGCGCGCATCTCGCGCAGGCGCGCGCCGGTGGGCGTGAGGCGCTCCACGGATCCGGAGAGCATCTGGGCGCGCGGGCTCAGCCCGCGAGGGCGCGCTTGCGGCCGGTCGGCACCTGGGCGTCCGCCAGGCGCAGGTAGAGGGGCTCCGTGGCGAGCTCCTCCCCCCGGGCGAGGCGGGCCAGCGCGATGCGGGCCTGCGCCCGGGCGCTGCCGGAGGCCGGGGCGAGCACGGGGCGGCCGTCGGCGATCTCGGGGTAGAGGACGCAACCCGAGCCGGCGGGAACGGCGGCGGGGCCGAGCTCGGCCAGGCGCTCGGCGGCGGCCAGCGGGGTGGTGACCGCGGGAGCCGTGAGGGGCTCGACGTCGTCGGCGCCCCGGGCGCGGTAGGCCGCGCAATAGACCTCCTTGCGGCGCGCGTCCGTGGCCACGAGGACGGTCGCGGCATCGGCCGCCTCGCACCCGTTCTCGGCGGCGATCTCGTCGAGGGCCTGGCGGGCGACGGCGTCGAGGCTCGGGACTCCGCGCGCGGGGATGGAGCGGGCGCGGGCAAGGGCGCGGGCGGTGACGAGGCCGGCGCGCAGGCCGGTGAAGGGCGCGGGGCCGGTGGCGACGACGACGGCGTCGAGCGGGGCGCCGTCATCGGGGGCCGCGAGGGCGGCGGCGAGCATCGGCCCGAGCGACTCGGCGTGACGCCGGGAGTCCTCCTGCGCCTGGGCCGACAGGATCCTCAGGGCGCGCGGGGCGCCGTCGGCGGGGGCGCCGGGATCGGCGTCGCACAGGAGGAGCTGGGTTCCGAGGGATGAGTCGATGGAGAGGATGCGCACAGGGCGAGCCTATCCCCGCGCCCGTCAGGGCTGCTCGGGCGTCCTGGCCATCTCGGGCGTCTTGGTGGTCTCCGGGGCGCCGTCGTGCTGCTTGGCGGGGGCCCGGTCCGGGCGGACGGGTTCGGCCGCCCTCCACGGCCTGCTCCTGGCAGGGGGCCTCGCGGGGGAGAGGATCCGTCGCTCCCGGCGCACGGTGATGATGATGAGGAGCAGGCCGATGACCACGGCGGCGGCCACCTGCGCCTGCTGGTCCGGACTGAGCGAGGAGTCCTCGGCCTTGCCGATGACCGGGGCGGGGGACGTCGTATGGGAGCGCTGGAGGATGGCCGCGGAGTAGTCGCGCAGGGAGATGGGGCCGGCGAGCACCGCCTGGGCGCCGTGGGAGGCCGCCCGGACCCGACCGCCCGAGACCAGGTACCAGTCGGTGGAGTGCCCGAGGACGATGATCGCGCCCTGGGCGTCCGAGGGGAGCGCCTGGGAGGCGGCGTCGGCGATGGTCCGGGCAGAGGCGGCCTCCACGAGCGCGGCGGCGAGAAGACCGTCCTCGATGGCGGTCCCCTGGGCCGTGGAGGCGGTGACGATGACGGCGATGGCGCCGACGGGGTCGCCGTCGACCAGGACGGGCGCGGCCCAGAGGGCGGCGGCCGGCAGCGGGGCCTCCGGCGCGCTGCCGTCGAGGAAGCCGGTGGACCAGCGGTGGGCCTGGACGGGCTCGCCCAGTGCCGCCCGGCCGTCGGCCGCAGCGAAGCTGGAGGCCAGGGATGGCCCTTGAGCCCGGAGCCAGGCGCGCGCAATGCCATCGTCCCCGGGGGCGGGGTCTGCGGCGGCGTGCGGGTCCAGGACCGTTGAGAGGGACGAGGAGGAGGTGGGGGCCACGGGTGCCGTCGGGCGCACGGGCGGTGCGGGTGATGCGGCGGCCCTGGGGACGATGAGGAGGCGCGAGGCGGCGAGCGGCGCGAGGGCGATGAGCACCGGGAGCGCTGAGAGCGCCAGGAGGCGGAGGACCCCGCGCATCAGCCGACCAGCGCGCCGAGGTCCACGTCGGCCCAGCGCCGCCCGCGAGCCTGAATCGTGATGGCGCGGCACCCGTCGTCGACGCCGTCGAGGTCGAGGACCGGATGGGCTGCGGGATCGACGGGACTGGCGGCGGGATGAGCGGGCGCGCCATGGCCATCATCGGCCGCGCCCCCCGGAGCGGGGAGGCCTCCATGGGGGCGGTCGACGGAGATCTCGAGGCGGTCCTCGGCGAGGCCCTCGACCTTGTCCCGCCCCCACTCGACGAGGGTGACCGAGCGCTCCATGGAGGAGTCGAGGTCGAGGGCATCGACCTCCTCGAGACTGGACAGCCGGTAGGCGTCGACGTGGATGAGGTCCGGGCCGTCCCCGAGGGCGGGGTGGGCGCGGGCGATGATGAAGGTGGGCGAGGAGAGGCGGCCGCGCACATCCATGGCGGCGCCGATCCCCTGGGCGAGGGTGGTCTTGCCCGCGCCGAGCCCGCCGGTGAGGAGCACGAGGTCACCGGCTCGGAGCAGGGCCGCGAGGCGCGCACCGAGGGCGCGGGTGGCCTCCGCATCGGCCGTGCTCACCACGATCTGGCGCGGGCTGTCTGACATCGCGGGTCCTCTCAGCTGGAAATGGCGGATCAGACTCTATCCTCCCAGTCAACTCCCAGATAGATTCGGGGCACGCGCGCGCCGAGACGGGTGACGATCTCATAGTTGATGGTGCCGCATACGGCGGCCCACTCGTCCACCGTCGGGATGCACGCCGGATCAGCGCCATCGCCCCACAGGACGGCGGTGTCACCGGCCCGGGCCGGGGGTTCGCCCCCGGCGGGGCCATCGGCCCGGGCCGCGGGCCCGAGGTCGATGACCACCTGGTCCATGCACACGCGGCCCACGATCCTGGTGCGGATCGGGGGCGGGACGGCGGCGTCGGCACTGACTGATGAGCCGACCGGGGAGGGGATCACCGTGACGGGGGCGCCGGAGGCCGCGCGCGGGATGCCGTCGGCGTAGCCGAGGGGGACCAGGCCGACCCAGCGGCTGGTGGGAGCGGTCCAAGTACCACCGTAGGAGACCGCTTGACCTGCGGGGATGCGCTTGACGAGCGCCAGGGGGGCTTCCAGGCGCATGGTGGGGCGCAGCCCGAGCTCGGCGCTGGTGGCGACGGCCGGGTCGGGTGAGAGCCCGTAGAGCCCGATGCCCGCGCGCACGAGGTCGAGGCGCGCGTCGGGGTGCCAGAGCAGCCCGCCAGTGGCCGCGAGATGGCGGACGACCGGCGCGAGCCCAACCGCGGTGACGCCGGCGTCGGCGGCTCGGAAGCGGGCCAGGTGGTCCTCGGTGGAACCGGAGTCGGGCTCATCGGCGCGCGAGAGGTGGGACCACAGGCCGACGACGGCGAGGCTCCCGGCGCGCTCGGCCCCGACGAGGGCGGAGGCCAGCGCGGGGAGCTCGCCGTCGGTCGTGCCGGCGCGGGACATGCCGGTATCGACCTTGAGGTGGACGCGGGCGGCGCGCCCCTCGGCGTCGGCGGCGGCCGCGATGGCGCGGGCCTGGTCGGGGGTGGACACGGAGAGGTCGAGGTCTGCGGCGATCGCTGCGCGCAGGGGGGAGCCCGGGGCTGCGGCGTCCTCGGGGGTGAGGACGGGGGCGAGCCAGGTGAGGATGCGCGGCGCATCCGGCGTCGGCAGTAAGCGGAGAGCAGGGGCGGGGCGCGCGATGCCCGTGGCGTCGAGGAGGGAGCGCAGGTGGAGGGCCTCGGCGAGCTGGGCGACGCCGAGCCAGGCGGCGCCGGCGCCGAGGCAGGCGCGCGCGACGGGCTCCAGGCCGTGCCCATAGGCATCGGCTTTGACGACAGCCATCCAGGCAGTGCCGGCGGCCCGGGCGAGGACGGCGGCGTTGTGGGCGATGGCGCCGAGGTCGATAACGGCCCGGGAGGTGGTGGCCGGGATCGGCGGTGCAGTGGAAGGTGTTGTCGCGCTCACGCCGCGATTCTCCCACTGACCCGCCCCCGCCCCCTCCTTCTCCCTTTCATCGAGACCGGTCGAAATTAGGAGCGAGACCGGTCTGCGGACCGGTCTCGCTCCTAATTTCGACCGGTCTCGGCGAGAGAGGCGGGCTGGTCGTGCGGGAGCGCCTGGGCGCGGAGGCGCTGGCGGGCGCAAGAGAGGTGATCGGCGACGTCGAGTGCCGCAATGGGGCGGCCCTCGTGCCCCCGCCCCAGCGCCTGCCCGCTGGCCAGGCGGCCGGCGTCGGCATGGAGGCGCACGGACGCGGCGGCCGCGAGCGCGACCGCGTCCTCCAGGAGCAGGCCCGCCGCACCGATGCTGAGCTCACCGCGCTGGTGGCCCTCAGCGCGCTCGCGATCGGCGCGCACGGCCGCGAGCACCGCCCCGAGGGCGCCCGCGAGGACGTCCCCGCTGCCCGCAGTCGCCAACCAGCCCGGCCCGGCGTCGAGCGAGAGCACAGGCCCGCCACCGGGGCGCGCGATGAGCGCGGGCACGGCTTTGAGGATCACCGTTGCCCCGGTCGCCCCGGCGAGCCCGCGCGCGGCCGAAGCGGGGGCGGCCTCGACCTCCTCGCGCGTCGCCGGCAGCCCGAGGCCGCTGAGGAGAGCGGCGGCCTCGCCCGCATGAGGCGTGAGGACATGCTCTGGGCCGCAGATGAGCCCCTCGCCGAGAAGGTCGGGCAGGAGTGGGAGCGCCCCGGCGTCGATCACCGCCCACTGGCCCTCGCCGCTCCCCCGGCGCAGCGCGGCGCGCAAGGCGCCGCGCAGTTCCTCGGCCCGGGGCTGATCGGCGCGATGAGTGCCGGGACCGACGACGATCGCCTGGCACCGCCCAATCGCCGGGACCGCCTCGGGGCGGGAGGCGAGGACGAGGTCGACGGCACGCCGGGGCGCCTGGATCCGGGCCATGCCGACCCCTGCTCGGATGGCGCCGCTGACGGCGAGGACCGCGGCCCCGGGATAGGCCTCACTGCCCGCATGGAGGCCGACGACGCCGCGCGTGTACTTGTGGTCGGTGGCGCCGGGGGCGCGCAGGAGCGCGGCGAGCAGCGCCGGATCGGGAACCGAGGCGAGAGGCTCGCTCCCAGTCGGCACCGGCAATCCGAGATCGACGACGTCCACGCGCCCGCTCAGGGGTGCCGCGGGCGGCAGGAGGTGGGCGCCGCGCGGGCAGGTGAAGGTGACGGTGCGATCGGCGGCGAGCACGGGCCCCGGCAGGGAGCCGTCGTCCACGCCGACGCCGGACGGGACGTCGACGGCGAGGACGCGGAACGCCCGTTCCCCGGGCGCGCCCGCGGCGATGAGGGGCGCGATGAGCGCGGCGGCGCGCGGGCGCAGGGGCCCGCTGGCGCCGATGCCGGTCAGTCCGTCGATGATGAGATCGGCCGCGGCGCCGCCGAGGACGGGTGAGGGGGCGGGAGCGTCCGCGACCGCGACCCCGGCGGCGCGGGCCTCGCTCAGCGCCGCCCCATGCGGGTGGTCGGTGGCCGGCCGGGCCTCCACGCGGGCGCCACGGCGGGCGAGGAGGGCCCCGGCGAGGAGGGCGTCGCCTCCGTTGCGCCCACCGCCGACCAGGACGAGGACTCGGCTGCCGGCGACCGAGCCGCGCAACTCGCGCAGCTCGGCGAGGCAGGCGCCGGCGACAGCGCGGGCGGCCCGCCGCATGTACTGGTCGGTGCCTGCGGTCAGCGGCGCCTCGGCCCGGGCGATGGCCCGGGCCGGGTAGGCGGCGCGGCGGGCGAGCGTGGGGGTCGCTGCACACTCGGCGGCTTCGAGGACGCGGGCGTCGCTCATGGCGGTGGGCATCCGCCCCCTCACTCCACGGTGACGGACTTGGCCAGGTTCCTGGGCTGGTCGATGTCCAGTCCCTTGGCGCCCGCGAGCGCGGCGGCGAAGATCTGCAGCGGGACGACGGTGAGCAGCGGCGCCATGAGGGTGGGAGCGGCGGGGATGCGGATGATGTGCTCGGCGAAGGCGTCAACGGCGTCGTCCCCCTCCTCGGCCACCACGATGGTGCGCGCGCCGCGAGCGCGGATCTCCTGGACGTTGGACAGGACCTTGTCGTGCAGGATGGGGCGGCGGGGGGTGGGCACGATGACGAAGACCGGCAGCCCCTCCTCCACGAGCGCGATGGGCCCGTGCTTGAGCTCTCCCGCCGCGAAGCCCTCGGCATGGACGTAGGCGAGCTCCTTGAGCTTGAGCGCGCCCTCGAGCGCCACCGGGAATCCCACATGGCGGCCCAGGAACAGGAAGGAGGAGCGATCCGCGAGCTCGGCGCCCAGCGCCCGCACGACGCTCTGCTGCTCATCGAGGATCCACTGGACCTTATCGGGCATCTCGCCGAGCTTGGCGAGGTAGTCGGCAACCTCCTCGGGCCACTTGTTGCCGCGCAGCTGGGCGAGGTAGAGGCCCAGCAGGTAGCAGGCGGTGATCTGGGCGAGGAAGGCCTTGGTCGAGGCGACGGCGACCTCCGGGCCGGCGTGCGTGTAGAGCACGGCGTCAGCCTCGCGGGCAATGGTCGAGCCGTAGGCGTTGACGATGGCCAGGACCTTGCTGCCCTGCTCGCGGGCGTGGCGGACGGCCTGGATGGTGTCCATGGTCTCCCCGGACTGGGAGATCGCCACGGTGAGGGTCTTCTCGCTCACGACGGCGTCGCGGTAGCGGAACTCGTGGGCGAGCTCGATCTCCACCGGCACGCGGCACCAGTGCTCGATGGCGTACTTCGCGACGTGCCCGGCGTAGGCGGCGGTGCCGCAGGCGACGACGATGATCTTGTCGACGCTGCGCAGGACGGCGGGGTCGATGCGCATCTCGTCGAGCTGGATCTCGCCGCGCTCGTCGACGCGCCCCAGCAGGGTGTCTGCGACGGCGGCGGGCTGATCGTGGATCTCCTTGTCCATGAAGGTCTCGTAGCCGCCCTTGACGGCCGCTGAGGCATCCCAGGAGACCTCCCAACCCTTGGGCTCCACGATGCAGCCGTCCTTGTCCCACACGGTGACCGAGTCGGGGCGCAGGAGGAGGATCTGGTCATCGCCGACCTCGGCGGCGCGGGAGGTGAAGGCCACGAAGGCGGCGACGTCGGAGCCCAGGAAGTTCTCGCCGTCGCCCAGGCCGATGACCAGCGGGCTGGAGCGGCGGGCGGCGACGATCGCCTCGGGCGCCAGGGAGGTGACGGCCAGGAGCGCGAAGGCGCCCTCGAGGCGCTCGGTGACAGCGCGCATGGACTCCACGAGGACCTGCGCGGGATCGGCCGAGGGATCGGCGGCGGTCGCCTCGGCCAGGCGGGCGGTGAAGTCCATGTCGAGGATGTGGGCGGCGATCTCGGTGTCCGTGTCGGACAGGAGCGCGCGGCCCGCCTCCTCGACCTCGGCGCGCAGGGCGCGGAAGTTCTCGATGATGCCGTTGTGGACGACGGCGATACTGCCGGCGCGGTGCGGGTGGGCGTTCTCCGTCGTCGGCCCGCCATGGGTGGCCCAGCGGGTGTGGCCGATGCCGGCGGTGGCCGGAGCCGGCGGCTCGGCCGCGATGGCGGCGCGGAGGTTCTCGAGCTTGCCCGCCGCCTTGGCGACCTGCAGCCCTGACGGGCCGACGAGGGCGACGCCGGCGGAGTCGTAGCCGCGGTACTCCAGGCGGCCCAGGCCGTCGAGGAGGACGCAGAGGGTGCGCCCCTCAACCTCGGGGGTCGCGGCGGAGGAGATGACGGGGGCGAGGGGGCGGACATGCCCGACGATTCCACACATGGGGCGATCGAATCATGAGTGGAGGGCTCAGGAAAGCGCCATCCGCCGGGTCTTCTGTGATTCGCGGCAATCGACTGCGCGGACCTGCGCGTGATCTTGACGCATGCGTCAGACTTGGGCAGTGACCTCCTCGCACTCCCCCTACATCGAGTTGTCGCGCGAGCAGTGGCGGGCCCTGGCCTCCTCCACTCCCCTGCCCCTGGCGCAGGATGACGTCGTCAAGCTCCGCGGCCTGGGAGATCCCACGGACCTCACGGAGGTCGACGCCGTCTACCGCCCCCTGACCGCGATCCTCCAGGACTACATCCTCACCTCCCGGGAGCGAGCGCGCCGCACCGCCGGGTTCCTGGGCGTTGATACCCGCCCCACGCCCTTCGTCATCGCAGTGGCCGGATCGGTCGCGGTCGGCAAGTCGACGACGGCCCGCCTCATCGCCCACCTCCTGGCCCGCTTCCCGGGCACCCCTCGCGTGGACCTGGTGACCACCGATGGGTTCCTCCTGAGCAACGCCGAGCTGGAGGCGCGCGGGCTCATGTCGCGCAAGGGCTTCCCCGAGTCCTACGACCGGCGCGCGCTCGTGGAGTTCGTGGCCGCGGTGAAATCCGGGGCGCCCCGCGTCCAGGCCCCCGTCTACTCCCACAAGGTCTACGACATCGTCCCCGGTCGCAGCGTCGTCGTCGAGAGGCCCGACGTCCTGGTCCTGGAGGGGCTCAACGTGCTCCAGCCCGCCCCGAGGGGGCGCGCGGCCGCGGAGCACCCCGATGAGCCGGGAGGCCACCCGATGGCCTCCGTTCTGGCGGTGTCGGACTTCATCGACTTCTCGATCTACGTCGACGCCGATCCTGCCGATATCCGCCGCTGGTACCTGGAGCGCTTCCTCACTCTCAAGCGCACCGCCTTCAATGACCCGGACTCCTACTTCCAGCGCTTCGCGTCGATCCCCGACGACATCGCCCTGACGGCGGCCAGTGGGATCTGGGAGTCGGTCAACCTGGTGAATCTGCGTGAGAACATCGCCCCCACCCGCGCTCGGGCGACCCTCGTGCTGGTCAAGGGATCCGATCACCACATGCGCCGCGTGCTGCTGCGCAAGGCCTGAGTCCCCAGGACCGATGGTGCGGCGCCGCGGCCGCGCGCGCCACGGCCCGGCCCCGTCGGCAGTCCCGCCATGCCGACGGTCCTAGATGACCCCCATGATCTCCCCATTACTGTTGCGCCCACCACCGTCATGCCTGGGAGCCGCTCTCTTGGCGCCGCCGGGGCATGCCTGCTGAGAGGAGCCTCCATGCGCGTGGGAATCCCCTGCCAGGCGCCGGGCCATGCCCTGGCCGCCGCGACGCCGCGGACCGTCGCCCGAATCATCCGCCTGGGATACGACGTCGCCGTCGAGCGCGGCGTCGGGGAGGCGGCCCGCTTCCCCGATTCCGATTACGAGGAGGCGGGCGCTCTGCTCATCGACCGGGCGGGCGCGTGGGGGGCCGATGTCGTCGTCTCCACCGGGGCGCCCGGCACGGCCGAGCTCGACCTCATGCGCCCGGGCGCCACGCTCATCAGCCGCCTGGGCCCCGCGCGCAGCCCCGAGCTCCTCGATGAGCTGCGCCGACGCGGTCTGACGGCCCTGGCGATCGACACCGTGCCGCGCATCTCCCGCGCCCAGGCCATGGATGTGCTCTCGTCCCAGGCGAACCTCGCCGGCTACCGGGCGGTCATCGAGGCGGCCTCACGCTTCGGCCGTCTGCTGGGCGGGCAGGTGACGGCCGCCGGCAAGTTCCCGCCGGCCACCGTCTACGTCATCGGGGCGGGCGTGGCGGGACTCGCGGCGATCGGCACGGCTCACTCGCTGGGCGCCGTCGTGCGCGGCACCGACGTGCGCCCCGAGGTGGCCGACCAGGTGCGCTCCGTGGGGGCAGAGTTCGTGCCCGTGCCCACCGCGCAGGAGGTCTCCTCCGACGGCTACGCCAAGGAGATGAGCTCCGATCAGGCCGCCCTGGCCCGTTCCCTCTACGCCCGGGAATCGGCGGGCGCGGATATCGTCATCACGACGGCGAATATCCCCGGCCGCCGCTCCCCCATCCTCCTGGACCGCGCGGCCGTCGAGGCCATGCGACCCGGCTCGGTCATCGTGGACATGGCTGCCGCCAACGGCGGCAACACCGAACTGACCGTGCCGGGCGAGACCATCACCACCCCCGGTGGCGTCGCCATCATCGGAGCCACGGATCTGGCCGAGCGCCTCCCGGCCCAGGCCTCCCAGCTCTATGGGCAGAACATCGTCAACCTGCTCGCCCTCATGACTCCCGCCAAGGACGGGTTCCTCTCGCTCGACCTGGACGACGAGGTGGTCCGCGGCATCACCGTGTGCGCCGATGGCGAGCTCATGTGGCCGCCGCCGCCCATCTCGGTCTCGGCGCCGGCCGCGCCGGGTGCCGCGCCGTTGCGCTCCCCGGAGGAGGAGGCGGCCGAGCTCGCCGCCGCGGCCCGGGCCAAGGCGCGCTCCCGGCGGCGCCGCCTGGCCGGGATCATGGTCTCCGCCGCCCTGGCAGCGGCTCTCGTCCTGGTCACGCCGGCCGCTGTGACCAGCCACTACATCGTGCTGGCCCTGTCCATCATCCTCGGGTTCCACATCATCTCCAATGTCACCCCGGCCCTGCACACTCCGCTGATGTCGGTGACCAACGCGATCTCCGGCATCATCCTGCTCGGGGCCATCTCGCAGGTCGGCAATGCGAACCCGCTCATCAGTGCCATCGCCTTCGTCGCGGTCGCGCTGGCCACGATCAACGTTTTCGGCGGCTTCGCGGTCACCCACCGCATGCTCGCCATGTTCAGGAAGGACTGAGCCGATGCACGCAGCACTCGCCCTGCCCTCCCCGGTGGCGCTGGCGTATATCGTCGCCGCGCTCCTGTTCATCGCCGCGGCGGCGGGCCTGTCCCGCCATGAGACCGCCGTCATCGGCAACATCGCCGGGGCCGTCGGCATGGGGGTCGCCGTGGCGGCCGCCGTCGGCCTGGCGCTCACCTCCCACCCGGGCCGCGGCGTCGTGGCCACCGCGATCCTCATCGCTCTGGCCCTGGGGATCGGCGCGGTCATCGGCATGGTCCTGGCCGGGCGGGTCGCCATGACCGGCATGCCGCAGCTCATCGCCGTCCTCAACGGGCTCGTCGGCCTGGCCGCCGTCCTCGTGGGATACAACTCCTACGCCGCACCGGACGCCATGTCCCGCGCCCTCGGGGCATTCCACCTGGGCGAGGTGTTCCTGGGCGTTCTCGTGGGCGCCGTGACCTTCACCGGCTCGGTGCTGGCCGCCCTGAAGCTGTCCGGCAAGGTGCCGGGACGCCCCCTGGCCCTGCCGGGCCGCAACCTGCTCAATCTCGGGATACTGCTCGTCTCCGGCGCCCTCATGATCGCCTTCATGCTCCTGCCCGAGCATTCGCCCGCCGCCTGGGCGTGCCTCGGAGTGATGACGCTCCTGGCGCTCATCCTGGGGGCGCACCTCGTGCTGGCGATCGGCGGAGGGGATATGCCCGTGGTGGTGTCCATCATGAACGCCTACTCGGGCTGGGCCTCCGCCTTCACCGGCTTCATGATCAACAACGACCTGCTCATCATCACGGGCACGCTCGTGGGATCCTCGGGCGCCTACCTGTCCTACCTCATGTGCCAGGCGATGAACCGCTCCTTCATGTCCGTGCTCCTGGGGGGCTTCGGCACCGAGGGGGCGACGGCGTCCGGCGCGTCGGCACCCGAGGGCGCGATCGTCGAGATCGACGCCGCCTCCTTGGCGCGCGAGCTGCAGTCCGCCCGGCGGGTCGTCATCACCCCGGGCTATGGGATGGCGGTGGCCCAGGCCCAGTATCCGGTGGCCGTGCTCACCGAGATGCTGCGCTCCCAGGGCGTCGAGGTGAGCTTCGGCATCCACCCCGTGGCCGGCCGCCTGCCCGGGCACATGAATGTCCTGCTGGCCGAGGCGAAGGTCCCCTACGACCTCGTTCTGGAAATGGACGAGGTGAACGACGACTTCTCGGATGTGGACGTCGTGCTGGTCATCGGCGCTAATGACACGGTCAACCCGGCCGCAGAGGAACCGGGTTCCCCCATCGCGGGCATGCCCGTGCTTCGCGTGTGGGAGGCGGGGCGCGTCGTCGTCTTCAAGCGCTCGATGGCCACCGGATACGCGGGCGTGGCCAATCCCCTGTTCTTCAAGGAGAACACCGCCATGCTCTTCGGCGATGCCAAGAGCACGGTGGAGGACATCATCCGCGCCCTCGACTGAGGCCGCGCCGCCCTTCGCGCGAATGGGGCGGGGCCCGGCATCACGCCGGGGCCCCGCCCCGCATCCATGACTCCCCTCAGAGCGCGAGGCGCTCCTTGACGACGCCGGCGAGGCGGCCGGCGACGGCGTCGGCCTGCTCCTGGGTGGCGGCCTCCACCATGACCCGCACGAGGGGCTCGGTGCCCGAGGGGCGCAGGAGGACCCGCCCAGTCTCGCCGAGCTCGGTCTCCGCAGCGGCGACGGCGTCCTGGACGCCCTGGTCCGTGCCCGCAGCGCCCTTGTCCACGCCCTTGACATTGATGAGGGTTTGGGGCAAGCGGGTGACGATGCCGGCGAGCTCGGCGAGGCTCTTGCCGCTGCGCTTGACGCGGGCGGCGATGTGCAGGGACGTGAGCACGCCGTCACCGGTGGTGGCGTGGACGGTGTCGATGACATGGCCGGACTGCTCGCCGCCGAGCGTGTAGCCGCCGGCGAGCATCTTCTCCAGGACATAGCGGTCGCCCACGCCGGTCTGGACGGTGCGGATGCCGTGGTCGCGCATGGCCAGGATGAGACCCAGGTTACTCATGACGGTGACCACGAGGGTGTCGGAGCCGAGCGTGCCGTCGGCCTTCATGCCCAGCGCCAGCAGGCCCATGATCTGGTCGCCGTCGACGAGGTTGCCGTCGGCGTCCACGGCGAGGCAGCGGTCGGCGTCGCCGTCGTAGGCCACGCCCATATCCGCGCCCACGGAGGGCACGTAGCGCTGGAGCTGCTCGGGGTGGGTGGATCCGCAGTCGGCGTTGATGTTGAGGCCATCCGGGGAGGCGTTGATGACGATCACCTCGGCGCCCGCGGCGCGCAGGGCGGCGGGGCCCACGGTGCTGGCGGCTCCGTTGGAGGCGTCGACGACGACCCGCAGGCCCGACAGATCCGTGGCCACGGAGTCGACGAGGTGGTTGATGTAGTTCTGGTCGGCGACCGTCTCGCCTTTGATGACCCGGCCGACGTCGGCGCCGGTGGGGCGGTCCTCGATGCCCCCGAGCAGGGCCTCGATCTCATCCTCGACGGCGTCCTCGAGCTTGTAGCCGCCGCGGGCGAAGAACTTGATGCCGTTGTCGGGGAAGGGGTTGTGGGAGGCGGAGATCATGACGCCCAGGTCGATGTCCTGGGTGGCGGTCAGGTGGGCGATCGCCGGGGTGGGCAGGACGCCGACGCGGGTGACGTCCACGCCGGAGGAGGCCAGGCCCGAGCTGATGGCGTGGTCGAGGAACTCGCCGGAGGCCCGGGTGTCGCGCCCGACGATCGCTCGGGGCCGGGCGCCGCGGGAGCGCGCGCGGGCCTCCTTGGTCAGCACGCGGGCGGCGGCTTCGCCGAGCTGGACGGCGAGGGCGGGGGTGAGCAGGTCGTTGGCCAGGCCCCGAACTCCGTCGGTGCCGAAGAGTCGTGCCATGGATGGGCTCCTCTCGTGTCTGGATTCCGAGGAGCATCCTCCCACTGTCCGCCGCCTCGCGCACCGGCAACGACGCCGTGAGTGCTCCGAGTGCCATGACGGACGCCGCCCCGTCGGCCCCGCATGAGAGCGGGCGGACGGGGCGGCGTCGTCGATGAGGGGCGGCGGCGCGGGGGCAGCCGACCCGGAGCGGATCAGCGCTTGGAGTACTGCGGGGCGCGGCGGGCCTTGTGCAGACCGGCCTTCTTGCGCTCGACGATGCGGGCGTCGCGGGTGAGGAAGCCGGCCTTCTTGAGGGCCGGGCGGTTGGCCTCGCGGTCGATCTCGTTGAGGGCGCGGGCGATGCCCAGGCGCAGGGCGCCGGCCTGGCCGGAGATGCCACCGCCGTGGATGCGGGCCACGACGTCGAAGCGGCCTTCGAGATCGAGGATGGTGAAGGGGGCGCGCACGAGCTGCTGGTGCAGCTTGTTGGGGAAGTAGTCCTCCAAAGTGCGGCCATTGAGCGTCCACTTGCCGGTGCCGGGGATGAGCCGGACGCGGGCGACGGCCTCCTTGCGGCGGCCAAGGCCCGCCCCGGGAGCGGTGATGGACTGCCCGCGGCCCTCCACAGAGGTGCCGCCGGTCTCGGTGGTGTAGCTGGAGGGGGCGTTCTCCTCATCCAGCGCGTCGATGTCGACAGTGGTCTCAGCCACGATGTGTCCTTTGCTTGTCGCGGGGTGCCGAGCGCTGGAGCGCTTACTGGGCGACCTGGGTGATCTCGAAAGCCTGCGGGTTCTGCGAGGCGTGCGGGTGCTCGGGGCCGGCGTACACCTTGAGCTTCTTGAGCTGGGCGCGGCCGAGCTTGGTGTGAGGCACCATGCCCTTGATGGCCTTCTCGACGGCGCGCTCGGGGCGCGTCGCCAGCAGGTCGCGGTAGGAGACGGCCGTCAGACCACCCGGGTAGCCGGAGTGGCGGTAGGCGAACTTGCGGTCGGCCTTGCCATTGGTGAGGGCCACCTTGTCGGCGTTGATGATGACGACGTAGTCACCGCAGTCGGCGTTGGGCGTGAACTGCGGCTTGTGCTTCCCACGGAGCAGGTTCGCGGCCTGAGCCGCGAGGCGGCCGAGAACGACGTCGGTGGCGTCAATGACGTACCAGTTCTTCTCGACGTCGCCGGGCTTCGGTGTGTACGTGCGCACGGGCGTTGCCTTCGTTTCTCTTGGCGAGCGGTCACGTCGACGAGCGTTGAAGCGTCGCTGTTCGACGGGACCGCCATGGTCAGGTGAGGTGGTCGGAGCACTCGCGCCCCGGGGCGAGTGGGATGGCACCGCGGTTGCGCGTTCAGCGTGCTGCACGACGGTTACCCACATTACCGGCCCCTTGTCAGGGGGGTCAAAAGAAGGGACCGCGCTCCCGCCGTGAATCCCGCCACGCCCATGCCCGCCCTTCTCACCGAGACCGGTCTCGATCGTGATATCGACCGGTCTCGGCACAGGGGGCAGGGAGGGTTCGCAGGGCCCTGGCGCGCTCGGCCCGGTCGGCCAGCTCGTCATCCGCGGGGTAGCTCACCCGCTCCAGAGTGAGGCCATGGGCGGGGGCGACCGGCGCCGCGGCGTCCCGGCTCGCGCTCAGGAGGATCCGCGCGGGCCAGTCCTCATCCCTGCGCCCCTGGCCCACCGCGAGGCAGGCGCCCACGAGAGAGCGCACCATCGAGTGGCAGAAGGCGTCGGCGACGACGTCGAGCACCACGAGGCCCTCATCCGCCCCCTCGCGGCCGGTGGCGCCACCGGGGACGCGCGACCATTCCAGGCGCTTGAGCGTACGGATCGTCGTGGCACCCTCGCGGGGCTTGCAGTAGCCGAGGAAGTCGTGCTCGCCGAGCAATGGCGCGGCGGCGCGGCGCATGGCCCCGACGTCGAGGGCCTCGGGGATCCACAGCACGCTCCCCCGCCGCCCCGGATCCCGCGACCCGGCAGCGGGCCCGCCGTCGGCGATCCGGTAGCGGTAGGCGCGCTCGGTGGCGGAGAAGCGCGCATCGAAGCCCTCGGGAGCCTCGCGAGCCCCGTTCACGACGACATCGCTCGTCCCCCGCGGCGCGGTCCCCGCGCCCCCGCTGGCAGCGCTCTCGCGCGCTTCGCGGGCCAGGACACCGGCCAGCCGGGTCAGCAGCGCCTGCCCGGGAGCCCGGTCCGAGCGACCGGGGAGCGACCGCCAGGCCTCCTGCGCGACATCGAAGTGCGCGACCTGGGCCGCGGCGTGAACGCCCGCGTCCGTCCGCCCCGCGACGGTGAGCCGCACGGGAACGCGCAGCACCGTGCCGAGCGCCTCGGTGATCACCCCCTCCACGGTGCGCAGGCCCGGCTGCGCGGCCCAGCCCGCGAATCCCGCTCCGTCATAGGCCAGATCCAGCCGCACGCGCACCAGCGGATCGTCTCCGTTCGGCTCCTTGGAGTCCTCCATGCCCCTATTCGACCACGGGGCGAGCACCTCCCGAGTGGGCCGCGCCCCGGCCCTCGACCAACTCGGGGGCGTCGTCCCGAGCTTGGCGGTAGCGTCGCCCCCGTGAGCACGAATCCCGGAGTCCCGAGCCAGGCGAGCCGAGCAAGTCATCCCAGCCATTCCGCAGCGACCACGTTGTCCGTCGACTGCGGGGGCGGCGGCATCAAGGCCTCCGTCCTCGACGCCGAGGGAACCATCTGCTCTCGCGCCGTGCGCACGCCCACCCCCTACCCGCTTCCGCCGATGAAGCTGGTGGAGACGATCGCCGGCCTCGCTGAGCAGTTGCCCCGGGCCGAGCGGGTCACGGTGGGGATGCCGGGGATGATCCGCCACGGCGTCGTGGTCGCCACCCCGCACTACATCACGAAGGACGGCCCGCGCTCCAAGGTGCTCCCCGAGCTCGCCGAGGCGTGGCACCGCTTCGACATGGGCGCGGCCATCGCGCAGCGCCTCGGCCTGCCCTCGCTCATCCTCAATGACGCGGAGGTCGCCGGCGCCGGAGTCGTCACCGGCCACGGCCTTGAGATGATCATCACCCTGGGAACGGGCCTGGGCAACGCGGTCTTCGACAACGGCGTCCTGGCCCCGCACGTCGAGGTCTCCCAGGGCCCCGTCCGCTGGGGGCTCACCTACGACGACTACATCGGTGAGCACGAGCGACTCCGCCTGGGCGACGCCCACTGGTCGCGCAGAGTGCGCCGCGTCGTCGACGGGCTGCGCCCCATGTACCTGTGGGACCGCCTCTACCTCGGGGGCGGCAACTCCCGGAGGATCACGGCACTCCAGCTCACCCGCATGGGCGACGACGTCGTCGTGGTGCCCAATGAGGCGGGGATGACCGGCGGGGCGCGCTGCTGGACCATGGCTCGCCCCTGAGCCCGGCCGCGCCCGACGTCTCCCGCAACCAGGCGGGCCGGTCGCCCGCCTGGCCCGCCTGGCCCGCCCGCCTGCCGCCGGAGACGCGAGGGGCCCACCCGGATGATCCGGGTGGGCCCCTCGTCCTCAGTCCGGGTCAGTTCTCACTGGCCGGGACCGTGTGGGGATCAGGCGCGGCGTCCGCGGCGGACCAGGAAGAGACCGCCACCGACGACGGCGCCCGCGATGAGCACCGGAACCACGATACTGGCACCGGTCTTGGCCAGCGAGGGCTTGGAGGTGGGCTGGCTGGTGAACCGGGCCGGGGCAGCGGGGGCCGGAGCCGTGGGGCTCTTGGGAGCCTGGGCGCCGGGCTGCTGCAGAGCCGGAGCGGTCGGCATCGGGGCTTGAGCGGCGGCCTCGGTGGTGGCCGGGTCAGTCGGCATCGGGGCCTGGGCGGGGGCCTCGGTGGTGGCCGGGTCAGTCGGCATCGGGGCCGGGGCGGGGGCCGCGGTGGTGGCCGGGTCAGTCGGCATCGGGGCCTGGGCGGGGGCCTCGGTGGTGGCCGGGTCAGTCGGCATCGGGGCCTGGGCGGGGGCCTCGGTGGTGGCCGGGTCAGTCGGCATCGGGGCCGTGGTCTCGGGCGCCGACGCGGTGGTCTCCGGAGCGGGGGCCGTCGTCTCGGGCGCCGACGGCGTCGGAGCGGGGGTGGTCTCCCCGGGAGCGGACGGCGTGGCCGACGGCGTCGTGGTCTCCGGGGCGGAAGGAGGCGCGGTCGGCGGGGTGTTGCTGTCGTTCGGCGTGGTGGCCGTGGGGGTCGGCGCCGGGGTGGCGTTCTTGCCGCCCTGGGCGTTGCCGGAGCCGGCCTCGGTGGCGGTGATGCCGCTGCGCGAGAAGGTCTGGCCGTTCACCGTGGCGGTGTTGGCCTGAGCGGCCTTCGTGGGCTCAGTCGTGGTGTAGAAGCGGACGCGGCACACGGAGTCGGCGGACGGAGCGTCGAACTCGATCTGCTCCTGGGGCCAGCCGGGAGCGACCTTGACATCGGCGACGCCCTGGCCCTCCTGCCAGGAACCGGTGGTGCACAGGACGGAGTTGGCGATGTAGTTGGCACCCGGGTCCTTGACGACCCAGTGGGTGTTCTTGGCGCCGCCGGTGTTCTGGGCGCGCACCTCCCACATGAAGACGTACTTGCCCTGTTCGTTGATGCCGTTGAACCAGCCGGACTTGAAGGGGTTGGCCTCAGGGTAGTTGGGCTTGACACCGTCGCAGCCGGTGTCACAGGTGCCATCGCCGTCGGAGTCGCCGAAGACGATGGGCACGGTGGTCGGACCGACCTTGACGGTGCTCCGCTTGAGGTCGATGCCCTTGTTGTTGATCTGGGCCTGGGCGGTGAGCGTGCCGTCGGTGAGCCTGTCCCACTTCTCCGCGCCGGCGGTCAGGGTGCAGGTCATGTCCTGAGAGCCGACGGTGAACGTGCAGTTGCCGACGTCGGAGCCGTCCTGGTCGAGGAGGTCGAAGGCGAGCGAGCCGTGCCACTCCATGCCCTCGCCGAGCTTGACGGTGAAGGAGTCTCCGGTCTTGGGGGCGTCGGCCTCCCACTTGGCCTGGAGGCTCACCTTGTTCCAGGCCTCAACGGCGACGCCGTTGACCGGGCGCTGGCGGGCCTCGGAGGTGACCTTGACGTCGGTCACCTTGATGTTGTTGGAATCGGCGGCCTGAGCCTGTGTGCTCACGGCGGCGGGAACGAAGGCGCCTGCGGCAACGAGCGCGCCGGCGGCCAGAGCGGAAGACCGTCTCATGACTCTCCTCATGCGAATAAGGGACTGGTATGGCTGATCTGGGCATACCGCGCCCAAGGCGCGGCCACGCATCCAAACTAACGGAATCAGAGACAGATGTCTCGCCTACGTCACGGATTAACTGGCAGATCACATTTGCGTCACAGGATCCCGTGCTAGCGCAGGTCAGCAAGATTCCGCGAAATATACGGAGGGCTGGAGGCCTTGCGGCCCCCAGCCCTCCGTCAGGATGCGATGTGAATCACAGAAATGTGTTCAGGCGTCGACCTTCTGCGCGGCCGCGCCACCCGCGGGGGCGAAGCCGGCGGCCTCGGCCTCCTCCACGGTGGCGAACCAGACCTCTGCGACTGTGGCGTCGTACCAGCGCGAGCCGGGGACGTGATACTTCATCGAGTCCTCGTTGCCCTTGATGCGGTGCTCGTCGTCGGGAGCATCGGCGGAGCCCTCGTCGAGGTGGACGGCGCCGGCGAACGCGACCTTCTCGGCCTTCGCGCCGGTCTCCTGCGCGGCGAGCGCGGCCTCGCCCTTACCGCCCTTGGCCTCGGCCACGGCCTCCTGCGCGGCCTTCTTGGCGGCGGACTTGGCGGTCTTGACCGCGTCCTCGACAACGGCCTTCTTGGCCACCGGCTCGAGCACGAGGGAGATGACGGCCATGGGGGCGTTGTCACCCTTGCGGGGGGCGGTCTTGATGATGCGGGTGTAGCCGCCGTCGCGCCCCTCCATCTTCGGGGCGATCTCCTCGAAGAGGCGGTACACGGCGTACTTGTCCGTGATCTTCTTCATCACAGTGCGACGGGCGTGGAGGTCCCCGCGCTTGCCCTTGGTGATGAGCTTCTCGGCGTAGGGGCGCAGGCGGCGGGCGCGGGCCTCCGTCGTCGTGATGGACTCGTGGATGAAGAGCTGCCGGGCGAGGTTGGCCAGCAAGTGGCGCTCGTGCTGGGCGGACCCGCCCAGGCGGGGTCCCTTGGTGGGGCGAGGCATTGTTGTCTCCTAGATTGTGACGAGCCGGGGCTCAGGCCTGCTCGTCGCTGAAGGTGGGGTTGGTGTAGTCGTCCTCGGCGAGGTAGTCGAGGGGGGAGCCCTTGAGGGACAGGCCCAGCTCGGCGAGCTTGTCCTTGATCTCGGAGATGGACTTGGCACCGAAGTTGCGGATGTCGAGCAGGTCCGCCTCGCTGCGCGAGACGAGCTCGCCGACCGTGTGGATGCCCTCGCGCTTGAGGGCGTTGGAGGAGCGCGCCTGGAGGTCCAGCTCATCGATCATGAGGGCGAGGTCCTGCTGGAGGGCCTGGTCCATGGGCGACGGGCCCACCTCGATGCCCTCGGCCTCGACGTTGAGCTCGCGGGCCAGGCCGAAGAGCTCGACGAGGGTCTTGCCCGCTGAGGCGAGCGCGTCACGAGGCGTGATAGAGGCCTTCGTCTCGACGTCGACGATGAGTCGGTCGAAGTCGGTGCGCTGCTCGACACGGGTGGCCTCGACGGCGTAGGAGACCTTCTTGACCGGCGAGTAGATCGAGTCGACCGGGATCCGGGAGATCTCTGCGTTCGGGTCCTTGTTCTGGTTGGCCGAGACGTAGCCGCGGCCGCGCTCGACGGTCAGCTCGATCTCCAGCTTGCCCTTCTCGTTGAGGGTCGCGATGACCAGCTCGGGGTTGTGGACCTCGACGCCGGCGGGCGGGGTGATGTCGCCGGCGGTGACGGCTCCCGGGCCGGACTTGCGCAGGTACATGACGACCGGCTCGTCGTTCTCACTGGAGAGGACGATCTCCTTGATGTTGAGGATGATCTGGGCGACATCCTCCTTGACCCCGGGGATCGTGCGGAACTCGTGGGGGACCCCGTCAATGCGCACGGAGGTGACCGCGGCGCCCGGGATGGACGACAGCAGTGTGCGGCGCAGGGAGTTGCCCAGTGTGTAGCCGAATCCGGGCTCGAGGGGCTCGATGATGAACCGCGCGCGGCGGTTCTCCTCGACGACCTCCTCCGTGAGAGTGGGACGCTGTGCGATGAGCACTGTCGGTTTCCTTTCGTCGCGGCGCCCGCTATATGACGCCGTTCCTCATGGTTCTCGCCGCTGGGTCCGGACCTGCCGGAGCGGCGGCCCCGCGCGACGGGGCGGTGCACGGTTCGACGGCGCCCGCCGCACTGGGAGGGAGGGCGGGGCGCCGTCGAACCGACTGTCTCAGACGCGGCGGCGCTTCGGGGGGCGGCAGCCGTTGTGCGCCTGGGGGGTGACGTCCGTGATGGAGCCGACCTCGAGACCGGCGGCCTGGAGGGAGCGGATCGCGGTCTCACGGCCGGAGCCGGGGCCCTTGACGAAGACGTCGACCTTCTTCATGCCGTGCTCCTGGGCGCGGCGCGCGGCGGCCTCGGCGGCCAGCTGGGCGGCGTAGGGAGTCGACTTGCGCGAGCCCTTGAAGCCGACCTGGCCGGAGGAGGCCCAGGCGATGACGGCGCCCGCCGGGTCCGTGAGGGACACGATGGTGTTGTTGAAGGTGGACTTGATGTAGGCGTTGCCGTGAGTGACGTTCTTCCGGTCCTTACGACGCGGCTTGCGCACGGCGGTGCGGGTCTTCGGAGGCATTCTTCCTTCTTCTTCTCAAGATCGGGTTGCGCGGCGGGCATCGGCGCCCGGATCGCGGCTCAACTGCTTACTTGGCCTTCTTCTTGCCGGCCACGGTGCGCTTGGGGCCCTTGCGGGTACGCGCGTTGGTCTTGGTGCGCTGGCCGTGCACCGGGAGGTGACGTCGGTGGCGCAGGCCCTGGTAGCAGCCGATCTCGACCTTGCGACGGATGTCGGCCTGCACCTCGCGGCGCAGATCGCCCTCCACCTGGTAGGTGGAGTCGATGTGGCTGCGCAGAGCCACGAGCTCGTCCTCGGTGAGGTCCTTGACGCGGGTGTCGGGGTTGACTCCCGTTGCCTTGAGGGTCTCGTTCGCGCGGGTGCGACCGATCCCGAAGATGTAGGTGAGCGCAACCTCGACCCGCTTCTCGCGGGGAAGGTCGACGCCGGAAATGCGTGCCACGGTGGTGGTTCTCCTGTGTGCTCCCGGAGGTCGTCACCCACCTCCCCCGCCTCCTTCGGGCGGCCCCGGCCTCCAGGAACCGGGGGTTGCGCAGTGCTGGCCGGTAGGGCTCGGCGCTGATCGCTGGGGTGGGTGCTGATTGACGGCCACAGATCGCGTGGCCGGTGCGCGGGGGCTCAGCCCTGGCGCTGCTTGTGCCGCGGATTCTCGCAGATGACCATGACACGGCCGTGGCGACGAATCACCTTGCAGTTGTCACAGATCTTCTTGACGCTCGGCTTGACCTTCATGATTGTCCTCCGCCGGCCCGGGGGCCGACTTGTCACTTGTACCGATAGACGATGCGGCCGCGCTGGAGGTCGTAGGGGCTCATCTCCACGACGACGCGGTCCTCGGGGAGGATGCGGATGTAGTGCTGCCGCATCTTTCCGGAGATGTGCGCGAGCACGACGTGCCCGTTGCTCAACTCCACCCGGAACATCGCGTTCGGAAGGGCCTCGACGACCGATCCCTCGACCTCGATGACGCCGTCCTTCTTAGCCATGTTCCTCCGTCGGTTCTCTCGCTCGAGTTCTCCGGCGACGACGCCGCCGGTCGGGCGCGCATGCCCCGGCTCGACCGGAAGGGCCGGGTCAGGAGCGGTAGGCGCACCGAGGGCCAACGATACGACACCTCGATACCACACCACCACGCGGGAAGGAGCTCCCGGCCGGTGTTCCCGGACACATCGGCGAACGCGCGCTCGACGGCGATGGGCGGGGAGCGTCGAGACGCGATCAGCCGCGTTCGGGCAGGGGACGGGGCTCGATGCCGAAGGGCGCCAGGCCCTCGACCCCGCCGTCCGGCGCGGTGAGCACCCACACTCCTCCGGGCACGATCGCGACGGTGTGCTCCCACTGTGCGGCGCGCGAGCCGTCCTGGGTGACGACCGTCCAGCCGTCGTCGAGCTCGCGGACCTCGGGCCCGCCGGCGGTGAGCATCGGCTCGATGGCCAGCACCATGCCGGGGCGCAGCTTGGGCCCCTTGCGCTTGATCGAGTAATTGAGAACGTCGGGGGCCTGGTGCATGGCGGTGCCGATGCCGTGGCCGACGTACCCCTGGAGGATGCCGAGCCGGGCCTCGGGACGGCCCTGGCGGGCGGCCTCGGCCAGGGCGCGGTCCACGGTGGCCTCGACGGCGTCGCCAATGGCGTTGAGTCTCGCGGCGCGCCCGCTCGTCCGGCCCTCGGCGGCCCGGGCGACGGCGGCGATCGCCTCCCACAGCGCCTGGCGGGTGGTGGTGTCCAGGAGGCGATCGGAGGCCGAGGCGTACTCACCGCCGACCGCGGTGGTGAAGGCCGCATCGCCGTGCCACTGCTCGCCGCCGTCGAGGATGTAGGCGCCGCAGTCGAAGGTGACGAGGTCGCCCTCCTTCAGGACTCGCGGCCCGGGGATGCCGTGGACGACCTCGTCGTTGACCGAGACGCATACGGTGGCCGGGTAGTCGTAGTAGCCCAGGAAGTTCGAGTGCGCTCCGTCGGCCTCGATGGTGGCGGCGCACACGGCGTCGAGCTCGGCGGTCGTCACGCCCGGGCGGACCGCCTTTCTCAGGGCGGCGTGGATATCGGCGACGACGAGGCCCGCTCGCCGCATGAGCCGGACCTGGTCCGGGGTCTTGATCTCGATGTGCTCGCGCGCCAGCACTGCGCGCCCCCTCTCTCACAGGCAGTGGCGCGGGCCCGACCGGTTCCGCGCCACTGAGGATCGCCCGTTCAGGCCTTAACGCCCGCCGAGGCGAGGGCCGTCATGATGCGCTCGGTAACCTCGTCGATGTCGCCGATGCCGTCGACGCGCACGAGGAGGCCCTTGTCGGAGTAGATCGCGGCCAGCGGCTCGGTCTGCTCGGCGTAGACTTCGAGGCGGCGCCGGATGACCGGCTCCGTGTCGTCGGCGCGGTTCTGCTCGGTGGCGCGCTTGAGAAGGCGCTGGACGACCACCTCGGAGGCGGCGGTGATCTCCAGGACGACGTCGAGGGCGAGGCCCTTGGCGGCCAGCATGGAGTCGAGCTCGTGAACCTGGGCCTCGGTGCGCGGGTAGCCGTCGAGGAGGAACCCGGAGACGGCGTCGTCGGCGTCGATGCGGTCGGCGACCATGGCGTTGGTGACCGAGTCGGGGACGTACTCGCCCTTGTCCATGTACTCCTTGGCCTTGAGGCCGAGCTCGGTGGCGCCGGCGACGTTGGCGCGGAAGATGTCGCCGGTGGAGATGGCGGGGATGCCGAGCCGCTCCGAGATGCGGGCCGCCTGGGTGCCCTTGCCGGCACCGGGAGGGCCGAGGAGGACCATGCGTGCGCTCATGAGAGGAACCCTTCGTAGTGGCGCTGCTGGAGCTGGGAGTTGATCTCCTTGACCGTCTGGAGGCCGACTCCCACCATGATGAGGATAGTCGTGCCGCCGAAGGGCAGGGACTCCGACAGCCCCAGCTCGATGACAGCGAGGGTCGGCACGAGCGCGAGGACCACGAGATAGATCGAGCCGACGACGGTCACCCGATTGATGACGTAGGAGAGGTACTGAACGGTCGGCTCGCCGGCGCGGATGCCGGGGATGAAGCCACCGTACTTCTTCATGTTGTCCGCGATCTCCTCGGCGTTGAAGGTGATCGCCGTGTAGAAGAAGGTGAAGAAGAGGATGAGCAGGCCGTAGGCGACGAGATAGATCGTGTCCGTCTGACGCAGGTTCCGGCCCACCCAGGCCGCCCAGGAGCTGTTCGGGGAGAACTGGGAGACGAGCTGGGGCATGGCCAGGATCGAGGAGGCGAAGATGACGGGGATGACGTTCGCCGTATTGATCTTGATGGGGATGTAGGTGGTGGATCCGCCGTACTGGCGCCGCCCGATCATCCTCTTGGCGTACTGCACCGGGATGCGCCGAGTGCCCTGCTCGACGAAGACGACGGCGATCGTGGCCACGAGGATGACCGTGATGACGATGGCGAACTTTGAGACGCCGCCACTGCCGGTGATGATCGAGCCGAGGTTCTGAGGAAAGCGCGCAACGATCGAGGTGAAGATGAGCAGCGACATGCCGTTGCCGATGCCGCGGTCCGTGATGAGCTCGCCGAGCCACATGATCAGGCCGGTGCCGGCTGTCATGGTGACGATCATGAGGGCGAGGTTGACCGGGCTGCTGTTCGGGATGACGGGGACGGTGCAGCTGCGGAAGAGCTGGCCGTTGGCGGCCGTGGCCACGATGGTGGCGGACTGCAGAACGCCCAGGCCGATCGTCAGGTAGCGGGTGTACTCGGTGAGCTTGGCAGTGCCGGACTGGCCCTCCTTGTGGAGCTCCTCGAAGCGGGGGATGACCACGCGCAGGAGCTGGATGATAATGGAGGCCGTGATGTAGGGCATGATCCCCAGCGCGAAGACGCTCAACTGCAGCAGGGCGCCGCCGGAGAAGATGTTGATGAGGCTCAAGAGGCTCGCGTCCTCGGCCTGGCCCACGCAGGTCTGGATGTTCTTCAGGCTCACACCCGGCGTCGGCAGGACCGAGCCCAGGCGGAACAGGGCCATGATGCCGAGGGTGAAGAGGAGTTTCCTCCTCAGGTCAGGCGTCTTGAATGCCTGGACGAAGGCGCTGAGCACGCGGTCTCCTGTGAGCTCGGGGGATCGGCGTCGATTGGCCCTGCGGGCGCGACGGCGGACGCGCAGGCGCGCGCCGGGCTCACACTACCCCGGAGCAGGGGTCCCCTTCGAGGCCGTGACCCTATCGGAAGGCAAGGCGTGCATCACGCGCCGGGCTCCCGCCTCCCCCGGTCAGCTTCTCCCCCTCCCCTCACCCAGACCGGTCGAAAACAGCATCGAGACCGGTCCGGGCCCGCCGGTCGCTCCTCCCCCGGGCAGGGCGGCGCCCGACGCAGGGTCCGGAACAGGCCCGGCAGCGCCACGAGGCCCCGGTGAGGTGGGCCGGAACCCGCCCTCACCGGGGCCTCGCCTTGCTCGCCTGGAGCGGATCAGCTCTCCGATCAGTCCTCGGAGAGCTCGATCGTGCCGCCGGCGGCCTCGATCTTCTCCTTGGCGGAGGCCGACCAGGCATCCGCCTTGACCGTCAGCTTGACGGAGACATCCCCACCGCCGAGGACCTTGACCAGGTGCCCGTGGCGCACGGCGCCGGCAGCCACCAGGTCGGCCACCGTGACCGTCCCGCCGGAGGGGAACAGCTCGGCGATGCGGCCGACGTTGACCGGCTGGAACTCCACGCGGTTCGGGTTGCGGAACCCGCGGAGCTTGGGCAGGCGCATGTGCAGCGGCATCTGGCCGCCCTCGAAGCCGGGGCGCACCTGGTAGCGGGCCTTCGTGCCCTTGGTGCCTCGTCCGGAGGTCTTGCCCTTGGAGCCCTCACCGCGACCCACGCGGGTCTTGGCCTTCTTGGCGCCCGGGGCGGGGCGGAGATGGTGCAGCTTGACGACGCGCACCTTCTCCGTCGCGGACTCAGCGGCGCTCTCGGTGGCCTTCTCAGAGGCCTTCTTGGTGTCTGCCATCTCAGACCTCCTCAACGGTCACGAGGTGGTGCACCGTCGCGATCATGCCGCGAACGGTGGGGGTGTCCTCGCGAACAGTGGACTGACGGATCTTGCGCAGGCCGAGGGACTTGAGGGTCTCGCGCTGGCGGTGGGTGCCACCGATGCCGGAGCGGACCTGGGTCACCTTGAGCTGCTTCGTGCTCGCGGTCTTGGTGTCAGCCATCACGCCTCCACTCCTTCAGCGGCCTTCTCGGCCTCCTTCTTCTCCGCCTCGGCGCGCTTCTCAGCCTCTCCCTCGGCGCGGGCACGCAGCATGGACTGCGGGGCGACGTCCTCCAGGGGCAGGCCGCGGCGGGCGGCAACCGTCTCGGGCTGCTCGAGCCTCTTGAGCGCGTCGACCGTCGCGTGGACGATGTTGATCGCGTTCGAGGAGCCGAGCGACTTCGACAGGATGTCGTGGATGCCGGCGCAGTCCAGCACGGCGCGCACCGGGCCGCCGGCGATAACACCGGTACCGGGGGAGGCCGGGCGCAGGAGGACGACTCCGGCGGAGTCCTCGCCCTGGACCAAGTGGGGGATGGTGCGGCGGATCATCGGGACGCGGAAGAAGTTCTTCTTCGCGAACTCCACGGCCTTGGCGATCGCGGCAGGCACCTCCTTCGCCTTGCCGTAGCCGACTCCGACCGTGCCCTCGCCGTCACCGACGACGACCAGCGCCGTGAAGGTGAAGCGGCGGCCGCCCTTGACGACCTTGGACACGCGGTTGATGGTGACGACGCGCTCGATGTACTTGTCGTCGTTGCCGCGGCCGGAGTTGCGGTCACGGCGGTCATTGCGGTCACGACGGCCGCGGCTCTCGCCACGGCTCTCGTCGTTGCGGGCCGAGCCGTCGGACGACGCGGACCTGTCTCGCTGCGGTGCAGCCATCAGATTCTCCTTTGCTTTCTCGTCGTCTCAGCGCTCAGAGCGCCAGGCCGCCCTCGCGGGCGCCGTCAGCGACGGCGGCGACACGGCCGTGGTACTTGTTTCCACCGCGGTCGAAGACGACCGCCTCGATGCCCAGCGCCTTGGCGCGCTCGGCCACCAGCTCACCGACCTTGTGGGCGGCGCCGACCTTGTGGCCCTCGACGCCCTTGCAGGCTTCCTCGAGGGTCGAGGCGGAGCACAGGGTGTGGCCGATGGTGTCGTCGACGACCTGGGCGACCATGTGGCGGTTGGAGCGGGTGACGACGAGACGCGGCCGCTCGGGCGTGCCAGTGACGTGCTTGCGCACGCGCTGGTGGCGGATCTTGCGGGCAATCGCCTTGGACTTGCCCCTCTTGATCGAGTAAGCCATGGTCACTTACCAGCCTTTCCGACCTTGCGGCGCACGTTCTCGCCGGCGTAGCGCACGCCCTTGCCCTTGTAGGGCTCCGGCGGGCGGATCTTGCGGATATTCGCGGCGACCTCGCCGACCTGCTCCTTGGAGATGCCGGAGACTGCGATCTTCAGGTTGCCGTCCACCGTGAAGGTGATGCCCTCGGGGGGCTCGACGACGACGGTGTGCGAGAAGCCGAGGAAGAGCTCGATGGCCGAGCCCTTGGCGGCGACGCGGTAACCGGTCCCGACGATCTCGAGGTTCTTGACGAAGCCCTCGGTGACACCGATGACCATGTTGTTGATGAGTGTGCGGGACAGGCCGTGGAGCGAGCGCGAGCGGCGCTCGTCGTCGGGACGGGTCACGAGGATCGTGCCGTCATCCTGCCTGGTCACAGTCAGGGGCTCGGAGATGACGCGGCTCAGGGTGCCCTTGGGGCCCTTGACCGTCACCTCGTTGCCGTTAATGGTGACGTCCACTCCGGCGGGAACCGGAACGGGGAGTCGTCCAATACGCGACATGGTGTTCCTCCGTTCCTTTCTCTCACCAGACGTAGGCGAGGACTTCCCCGCCGACGCCCTTGTTCTCGGCCTGGCGGTCGGTCAGGAGGCCGGAGGAGGTGGACAGGATGGCCACCCCCAGGCCGCCGAGGACCTTGGGCAGGTTCGTGGACTTCGCGTAGACGCGCAGGCCGGGCTTGGAGATCCGCTTGAGGCCCTGGATGGCCCGCTGGCGGTTGGCTCCGTACTTGAGGCTCAGCGTGAGCGTCTTGCCGACCTCGGCGTCCGTGACCTCGTAGTCGGCGATGTAGCCCTCGGTCTTCAGCATCGCGGCGATGTTGACCTTGAGCTTGCTCGACGGCATCGAGACGGTGTCGTGGTAGGCGCTGTTTGCGTTGCGCAGACGGGTCAGCATGTCTGCGATCGGGTCTGTCATAGTCATGAGTGGGCCTTGGCCCTTCCTCGTCGTGGTTTCCTCATCGGACCTGCGACGTAAGTTCTTACCAGCTGGACTTGCTCACGCCGGGGAGCTCGCCACCGAGGGCCATCTCCCGCAGGCAGATACGGCACAGGCCGAACTTGCGGTACACGGAGTGCGGGCGGCCGCAGCGCTGGCAGCGCGTGTAGGCGCGAACACCGAACTTCGGCTTCCGGTTCGCCTTCTGGATGAGAGCGGTCTTCGCCATGTCACTTCTCCTTGAAGGGGAAGCCGAGCCGCGCGAGCAGCGAGCGGGCCTCCTCATCGGTCTTGGCCGTGGTCACGATGGTGATGTCCATGCCACGGACGCGGTCGATCGAGTCCTGGTCGATCTCGTGGAACACAGCCTGCTCCGTGAGACCGAAGGTGTAGTTGCCATTGCCGTCGAACTGCTTGGGGCTCATTCCGCGGAAGTCGCGGATTCGCGGCAGCGAGATCGAGATGAGGCGGTCGAGGAACTCCCACATGCGGTCGCCGCGCAGCGTGGCGTGCGCACCGATCGGCTGGCCCTCGCGCAGCTTGAACTGCGCGATGGACTTGCGGGCCTTCGTGATCTGGGGCTTCTGGCCGGTAATCGCAGCCAGGTCGCGAACGGCGCCCTCGATCATCTTGGAGTCGTGGGCGGCCTCGCCCACGCCCATGTTGACCACGACCTTGGAGACGCGGCCGATCTCCATGACATTGGCGTGCTTGAACTCGTCACGGAGGGCGGGGAGCACTTCCTCGGCGTACTTGGTCTTGAGACGGGGGGTGATCTTGTCGCTCATCAGAGGTCCTTCCCGCTCGCCTTGGCGTAACGGACGCGAACGGTGCGCTTGCGGCCGTTGGGCCGCACGCCCTCCTCAACGCGGAAGCCGACGCGAGTGCGCTTCTTGGTCTGGGGGTCGATGGGCATCACGTTCGAGATGTGGATCGGGGCCTCGACGGTCTCGATGCCTCCGGTGCGAGCGCCCTGGGCGGACTGCCCGACCTTGACGTGCTTGGTCACGCGCTGAACGCCCTCGACGACGACGCGGTCGGTGGCCTTGATGACCTCCAGGACGCGGCCGGTCTTGCCCTTGTCCTTGCCCGCAATGACGATGACCTGGTCGCCCTTCTTGATGCGTGCCATATTCAGATCACCTCCATGGCGAGCGAGACGATGCGCATGAACTTCTTCTCGCGAAGCTCACGGCCGACGGGACCGAAGATGCGCGTGCCGCGCGGCTCCCCATCGTTGTTCTTGAGGATGACGGCCGCGTTCTCATCGAAGCGGATGTACGAGCCGTCCGGACGACGGCGCTCCTTGCGGGTGCGGACGACGACCGCCTTGACGACGTCGCCCTTCTTGACGCTGCCTCCCGGGACTGCGTCCTTGACAGTGGCGACGATCGTGTCGCCGATGCCCGCATAGCGCCGTCCCGAGCCGCCGAGCACACGGATGCACAGGATCTCCTTGGCACCGGTGTTGTCGGCGACCTTCAGTCGCGACTCCTGCTGGATCATAGGGTGTTCTCCTTCGTCGAGCCGGTTCTCGGGTCCCCCCGAGCCTTGCCGAACGTTCTTGATGTTCCTGCGCGCTGCTCCCCCGGCCCGGGGGCAGGAGGAGTCCACGAGGCGTGGGTCCCATCAGACACAGGCGCAGAGGCGCGGGGTCTCTGATGGGCGCGCCGAGGGCGCACGCAACTGTCACAGCCTAGTGCAGCGCCGAAGGCCCCGGATACCACAGGCCCCCTCCCACCCTGTGCCCTTCCTCACCAGCCTCCCCCTCCCACCGAGACCGGTCGAAAACAGCAACGAGACCGGTCGGTTTTCCACAGATTTCCCGACCCTCTTTCATGAGCGAACCTCAGCGGCGACGCTTGAGAGATGCACACCACCGATGGCTCCCAGCGCATTCCCCATGCCCACGTCGGCGCACGGAGTTCCCAGCCGGATCGTGAGACCGGCGCCATCCAGGCGATACGTCGCGGCACCGCGATCCGCGCCGACCCGGATGAGCCGCACTGGCGCACATGCTCCCGGGCGAGGGACGCGATCATCGAGTCCTGTGGCGCCGAGGGGCTCGACGGCGTCGTCTGCCAGGAGGCCGCCGCGCGCATCCACGGGGCGAGGGCGATGTCCGAGACTCGGACGATCCACCTCGTGACCTCCTGGAAGCCCGGCGGTCTGCGACGTCGGCCGAGCCCGCGCAACCCGGGCAGGGTCTCATCCCGCGACGCCTCGCGAGGCGAGCGCCGTCGTCTCCTCGAGGCCAGGCCGATCGTGCGTCACCATATGCCGCTGGACGACCGCGATGTCGTCGATCTGAGCGGGCTGCGCGTCACCGGCCTGGAGCGTACGATCCTCGATTGCGCGCGCTTCCTGCAGCCCGATCGGGCGCTCGCCGTCGTCGATTCCCTCTTCGCCGTAGCGGTAGGCGCGGACGAGCACCCGTGGGATCACCGGCACCGGATCGAGACGGCGTGCGCGGAACTGCGACGTCGGCTCCTCTCGCGGTTGGAGGAGTGGACCGGCCAGCGGGGCTACCGGCGCGCTCAGGCGGTTGTGCTCGCCGCAACCGCGATGAGCCAGTCGGTATGGGAGTCCGAGGCCCGGCGCCTCTGTCTGGCGTCAGGCCTCACTCCCCCACAGGTGCAGATACCCGTACGCGGGGCCGACGGCCGCGTGTACTTCGCGGATCTCGGCTGGCTGCTCGTTCGCCTCCTCCTGGAGATCGACGGGGAGGTGAAGCTCGCGGAGGATCCCGACGGCGAGCTGCGGCGCCGGGCGGTTCGGGAGGGGGCGATCCGCGACGTCGGGTTCGACATGCTGCGTCTGAGTCCCGAGGATCTGAGGGACACGCGCGCCGCGGTGCGCCGCATCTGGGACGCGCTGCCGCCGTCGGCACGCGATGCTCCTCCGATCACGGCGCTGCTGACCACTCATGAGCGCGAATCCGGAGGCCTGCGCCCCGGTGTGCGATAGGCGGCCATCCCGCCGAACCGGTCTCGATCATGATTTCGACCGGTCTCGCTCCTATTTTCGACCGGTCTCGGAGGGGAAGGAGGGAGGGGAGAATGACGACGGCGCCGCGGCGGCCCGCTGGGTGCGGGCGCCGCGGCGCCGTGATGCCGTTGGATCAGCGGGAGGTCACTTGGCCTTCTCGATGATCTCCACGAGGCGCCAGTGCTTGGTGGCGCTCAGGGGACGGGTCTCCATGATCGAGACGAGGTCGCCAACGGCGGCCGTGTTGTTCTCGTCGTGGGCCTTGACCTTCTTGGACCGACGGATGACCTTGCCGTACAGGGAGTGCTTGTAGCGCTCCTCGACGAGGACGACGATGGTCTTGTCCATCTTGTCGGAGACGACGTAGCCGCGGCGGACCTTGCGCTGGTTGCGCTCGGGGGCGGCCTCAGTACTGGTGGTCTGCTCGCTCACTTGGACTCCTGGCTGCTCGGAGCGGTACGGATGCCGAGCTCACGCTCGCGCACGATGGTGTAGATACGGGCGATGTCGCGGCGCACCGCCTTGAGCCGGCCGTGGTCCTCGAGCTGTCCGGTCGCCGAGGCGAACCGGAGGTTGAACAACTCGGCCTTCGCCTTGGTGAGCTCCTCGGCAAGGCGCTCGTTGTCCATGCCGTCGAGGTCGGCGGGGGTCAGCCCCTGGGATCCGATAGCCATCAGACGTCACCACCCTCACGAGTCACGAAACGGGTCTTCATCGGGAGCTTGTGCATCGCACGGCGCATGGCCTCACGGGCGAGCTCCTCGGGGACGCCCCCGAGCTCGAACATGATGCGACCGGGCTTCACGTTGGCGATCCACCACTCCGGGGCGCCCTTACCGGAGCCCATGCGGGTCTCGGCGGGCTTCTTGGTCAGCGGACGGTCCGGGAAGATGTTGATCCACACCTTGCCGCCACGCTTGATGTGGCGGGTCATGGCGATACGGGCCGCCTCGATCTGGCGGTTGGTGACATAGGCGGGCTCGAGGGCCTGAATGCCGAAATCACCGAAGGCGAGCTGGTTGCCGCCCTTGGACATGCCCGAGCGGTGCGGGCGGTGCTGCTTGCGGAACTTGGTCCGGCGGGGGATGAGCACGGCTCAGGCCTCCGTTCCCTGCGTGGCGGCAGCGTTCTCGGTGGTCGGCGCCTGCTCGACCTGCTGCTCGCCGCCCTGACGCGCGCCGCGCTCGCCACGCCGCGCACCGCGGCGGTCGCCGGAGCGACCCCCACGGCCGCGCGGGGCGGACTCGGCCTGCTGGCGGGCGAACTCACGCTCGGTGAGATCACCCTTGTAGATCCATACCTTGACGCCGAGCCGGCCGAAGGTGGTCTTGGCCTCGTAGAAGCCGTAGTCGATGTTCGCGCGCAGGGTGTGCAGCGGCACGCGGCCCTCGCGGTAGAACTCGGATCGGCTCATCTCAGCGCCGCCAAGACGGCCGGAGCACTGGACACGGATGCCCTTGGCGCCGGCGCGGATAGCGGACTGCATGCCCTTGCGCATCGCGCGGCGAAAGGACACGCGGGAGGCGAGCTGCTCGGCAATGCCCTGGGCGACGAGCTGGGCGTCCAGGTCGGGACTCTTGACTTCGAGGATGTTGAGCTGAACCTGCTTACCGGTCAGCTTCTCCAGTGAGCCTCGCAGGCGCTCGGCCTCAGCACCACGGCGCCCGATGACGATGCCGGGGCGAGCGGTGTGCAGGTCGACGCGGACGCGGTCGCGAGTGCGCTCGATATCGACCTTGGAGATGCCGGCCCGCTCCATGCCATCGGCCATGAGGCGACGGATCTTGACGTCCTCCTCGACGAAGTCGCGGTAGCGCTGACCGGGCTTCGTCGAGTCCGCGAACCAGCGCGAGCGGTGGTCCGTGGTGATGCCCAGGCGGAACCCGGTCGGGTTGACCTTCTGCCCCATTACCGGGCTCCTTCCTTGCGTGCGATGTCGGCACGATCGCCGACGTGAACGGTGATGTGGCTGGTGCGCTTGAGGATCCGGCTCGCGCGGCCCTGGGCCCGCGGGCGGAACCGCTTGAGAGTCGGGCCCTCATCGGCGAACACCTCGGTGATGAACAGATCGTTCTCGTCGAACCGCTCTCCCGCGGCCTCGGCCTTGAACCGAGCGTTGGCGATGGCGGACTCGATGACCTTGCGCACCGGCACGGCAGCGGCCTGCGGGGCGAAACGGAGCACGTTGACGGCCTCGACGGCGCGCTTGCCGCGGACGACGTCCACGACGCGGCGAGCCTTCATCGGCGTGCAGCGCACGTACTTGGCCTGCGCCTTAGCTTCCATAGTTCTTCTTTGCCTCTCAACTCTCCGCGCGTCAGCGGCGCGACTTGCGGTCGTCCTTGACGTGCCCGCGGAAGGTGCGGGTCGGGGCGAACTCGCCGAGCTTGTGGCCCACCATGGACTCGGTGATGAAGACCGGGACGTGCTTCCGGCCGTCGTGAACGGCGAAAGTGTGTCCGAGGAAGTCCGGCGTGATGACCGAACGACGGGACCAGGTCTTGATGACGTTCTTGGTGCCCTTCTCGTTCTGGGCGTCCACCTTCTTCTGCAGGTGGTTGTCGACGAAGGGACCCTTCTTCAGACTGCGCGGCATATCAAGCTCCTATCAGCGCTTCTTGCCGGTCCGACGACGACGCACGATGAGGCGGTCGCTGGACTTGTTGGGACGACGGGTACGGCCCTCGGGCTTGCCCCACGGAGAGACGGGGTGGCGGCCGCCGGAGGTGCGGCCCTCACCACCACCGTGCGGGTGGTCCACCGGGTTCATGACGACACCGCGGACGGTCGGGCGCACGCCCTTCCAGCGCATGCGGCCGGCCTTGCCCCAGTTGATGTTGGACTGCTCGGCGTTGCCGACCTCGCCGACCGTGGCGCGGCAGGCGACCTCGACCATCCGGATCTCACCGGAGGGCATGCGCAGCGTGGCGTACTTGCCCTCCTTGGCGACGAGCTGGACGGAGGTGCCGGCGGAGCGGGCGATCTTGGCGCCGCCACCGGGGCGCAGCTCGACGGCGTGCACGACGGTACCGGTGGGGATGTTGCGCAGCGCGAGGTTGTTGCCGGGCTTGATGTCCGCATTCGGACCGGCCTCGACGACGTCGCCCTGAGCGAGCTTGTTCGGAGCGATGATGTAGCGCTTCTCGCCGTCGAAGTAGTGCAGGAGGGCGATGCGCGCGGTGCGATTGGGGTCGTACTCGATGTGAGCGACCTTGGCGGGCACGCCGTCCTTGTCATGACGACGGAAGTCGATCAGGCGGTAGGCGCGCTTGTGGCCGCCTCCCTTGTGGCGGGTGGTGACTCGGCCGTTGTTGTTGCGACCACCGGTCTTGTGGAGCGGGCGAACGAGGGACTTCTCGGGCTCGCTGCGCGTGATCTCGACGAAGTCGGCCACGGAGGAGCCGCGGCGACCCGGCGTCGTCGGCTTGTACTTACGGATTCCCATGTCGATCCTTTACCTTCCGTGTCCGTGTCAGTTCGCCACGTCGCCGAAGATGTCGATGGTCCCCTCGCGCAGCGTGACGATCGCGCGCTTGGTGTCCTTCGACTTGCCGAGCCCGGTGCGGGTGCGGCGGGTCTTGCCCTTGCGGTTGGCCGTGTTCACCGAGTCGACCTTGACGTTGAAGATGGACTCGATGGCCATCTTGATCTCGGTCTTGTTGGAACTCGGCGCCACGAGGAACGTGTACTGGCCACGGTCCATGCAGGTGTAGGACTTCTCGGAGACGACCGGCGCGATGATGATGTCGCGAGGGTTCTTGGACTTCTCGAGGCTCACTTGGACTCCTCCTCGCCCTTGCCGAGGAACGAGTCCAGGGCAGCGGAAGTGAAGACGACGTCGTCATTGACCAGGACGTCGTAGGTGTTGAGCTGGTCGGCCCACAAGACGTGCGCCTCGGGGGCGTTGCGCAGGCTCAGGCGGCTCAGGTCGTCCTCGCGGGTGACGACGACGAGGGCCTTGCGGTCCGTCAGGTTGCGCAGCGCGCCGAGGGCCGACTTGGTTGAGGGCTTCTCGGTGGTGACGAACTCGGTGATGACGTGGATGCGGCCGTTGCGGGCGCGGTCCGACAGGGCCGAGCGGAGAGCGGCGGCCTTCATCTTCTTGGGAGTGCGCTGGGTGTAGTCGCGCGGCTGCGGACCGTGGACAGTGCCACCGCCGGTGAACTGGGGGGCACGGGTGGAGCCCTGGCGGGCGCGGCCGGTGCCCTTCTGGCGGTAGGGCTTCTTGCCACCGCCGCGGACCATGCCGCGGGTCTTCGTGGCGTGAGTGCCCTGGCGGGCCGCGGCGAGCTGGGCCACCACGACCTGGTGCATGAGCGGGATGTTGAGGTCGACGTCGAAGATCTCCGCGGGGAGCTCGGCGGTGCCCTTCTTGACGCCCTTGGAGTCAACGATCGTGACGGCGAGGGTCTGGTTCTCAGCCATGGTCTCAGGCTCCCTTCACGGCCGTGCGGACAACGACGACCTGCCCCTTGGGGCCCGGGACGGCGCCGCCCACGAGAAGGTAGCCCTTCTCGGCGTCGATGCCGCGGACCTTGAGGTTCTGGACGGTGGTGGTGGCGTGCCCCATGCGGCCGGCCATGCGCAGGCCCTTGAAGATGCGGCCGGGCGTGGCGCAGGCGCCGACGGAGCCGGGCTTGCGGTGGTTGCGGTGCGCGCCGTGGGAGGCCGAGACGCCTTTGAAGCCGTGGCGCTTCATGACGCCCGCGAAGCCCTTGCCCTTGGAGGTGCCGGTGACGTCGACCAGCTGGCCGACCTCGAAGGTGTCCGCGCCGAGTTCCTGGCCCGGGGTGAACTCCGAGGCGATGGATGTGCGCAGCTCGGCCACGTGGCGGCGGGGGGTGACCCCGGCCTTGGCGAAGTGGCCGGCGAGAGGCTTGGTGACCTTGCGCTCGTCGATCTCGCCGAAGGCGAGCTGGACGGCCTCGTAGCCGTCGGTCTCGACGGTGCGGACCTGGGTCACGACGTTGGAATCGACGCGCACGACCGTGACGGGGCGGAGGACTCCGTTCTCGTCCCAGATCTGCGTCATGCCGAGCTTGGTGCCGAGGAGCGCCTTGGCAGGCGCGGCGGCTGCCGGCTTGTTAAGCGTAGTCATGGCGATGATCCTCAGAGCTTGATCTCGATGTTGACATCGGCCGGGAGGTCGAGGCGCATGAGCGAGTCAACGGCCTTCGGCGTCGGGTCGATGATGTCGATCAGCCGCTTGTGCGTGCGCATCTCGAAGTGCTCGCGGCTGTCCTTGTACTTGTGGGGCGACCGGATGACGCAGAACACGTTCTTCTCGGTCGGCAGCGGCACCGGGCCCACGACCGTCGCGCCAGCGCGGGTCACGACGTCGACGATCTTGCGCGCCGAGGAGTCGATGACCTCGTGGTCGTAGGACTTGAGCCGGATGCGGATCTTCTGTCCCGCCATGGCGCCAAACCTCTCTTACTTTCGGGCGACCGGTCCACGCGCTCGGGCGTGTCGCGAATGCAACGACCCGCGAGGCTCTCTGGTGAGATGAGGGCGGACCGGTCTGGACACACGGAAACCCGATCAATGATCGGCTCCGTCAGACTGGTTCCCGGGGCGGCCCCGGGAGGTGGCCGCCAAGGCTGGCGGGCGCCACCACGACGAGCGCGGCAGCAGGGCCAGGCCCCGGCGGCTGACCAACGCTATCAGGGCGGGGCGCGGACCGGTCAACCTGAGAGCAGAGCCAGGACTGTGAGACCTACCACCGCCCCACGCGCTCGGGCGTGTCGCGCCGGGCCGAGGGGAGTCATCCGACGGCGCGCCGGCACCTCCTCGAGGAGAACGCGATGAGCGCGCCTGCGATGCCGACCAGCACCGAGCCGGCGAGGATATGCGGGGCGATCCCGCGGCCTCCGGACAGCGGCAGGGTGCCGGCCTGGATGTCGGCAATGGTTAGGGTGTTGACGAGATCCTGCCCCGCAGAGGCCGACACGGTGGCCGTCGAGCCCCCGAGATCACGGGCGTTGAGCACCTCGATCCCCGTCGCGGTGACCTTGATGCGCACCGGATTGGCCAGGAGCTGGTGCCCGGCCGGGGCCCTGGTCTCCACCAGCCAGTACTCGCGATTGACGGGAAGGGCGGAGACGGTGAACTCGCCCTTCGCCCCGGTGGGGGCCACGCCCCCGGCCAATGGCACCGCCCCCGGGCTGGAGGGATCGACCGGGTAGACGTCGAAGGCCGCGCCGTCGAGGTTTCCCTGGCTTCCCGTCTTGATCAAGGTGATGCTGCGCCTGCCCGCATTGGGATCGACGTCCGCACAGGCCGTGTCATGGTTCTTCGTGGTGCTCTTGTCCTTGCCCGCCTCTGGAACGACCCTGTTGAACAGGCCGCGCCCGGGCTGGAGGACCCCATCGCCATCGGCGGCGCAGGCCAGGGCATCGTCGGTGTAGCCCGCGGCGCTCGGATCGATCGAGACGTTGATGCTGACCGTCCAGGTGAGGGTCTGCCCGGAGGCGACGGCCTCGCCGTCCGACACCGGGTAGACGCCGGAGGCATCGGCCGCCACCGCGCGCGGGGCTTCCGAGTCCTTGGCAACCGTCACGCCGTTGATGACCAGCCCCGCGGGGAAGACCGGGGCATCCTTGACCTGACCGGTGTCGCCGGGAAGAGCGCCCTCATTGACCACGCTGATCGTGTAGGAGACGTCGAAGGTCGATCCGGCGCCGGGGCGAGTCGCCACGACCTTGGAGAATCTCAGCGTCGAGTCGGCGGACAAACAGGCCGTGTCGTCCCCGGTGGTGCGATCGCCCTGCATGATGACCGTATTGACCAGCCCTGAGGGCTGCCCGTCGGCACGCGTGCCGCCGCACCGATAGTCCTCCGCCGCATATCCCGGATAGGAGGGGTCCACTGAGAAGACGACCCGAACGCCGAGGACGCGAGTCCCGCCCCCCGTGGTCGCGCCATCGGGAACCTTGACCAGGGGATCGCCGCTTCCGGCCTCCGCCAGGACGAAGCCCCCGTTCATGGCGGCCTCGGCTCCGGGGATCGTCCGGGTCAGGGCGCCGCCCTCACGGACCTCGACGCGGTCCACCTTGGCTGAGGCGGGCAGTCCCAGCTGGTCGCGGACATCCTGTGCGATCGCCGCATCCACATGCGAGGTGTTGGTCACCGTGACCTCGTAAGAGGCCGTGAACGTGCCCTCACCGGCATCGCGAGTCACCTCCACAGCACTCTTGGATGCCGAGAAGCTCGGGTTCGCGGGGACATCTCCGCATGCGGAGGCCGACACCCCCTGGGCGTCCCCCTTCGTCGTCACAGTCGCCGTGTTCCGTATCATGGGAGCGCCGTCGACGCACTGCGCCCCCTGATAGTTCTGCAATCCGGTCAGGCCGGAGTCGGGGGTCGAGACGTTGACCGTCACCGTGTACGTGTGGTTCGCCCCTGCTGCCAGGTCGACGTCCTTGACGTTCCAGGTGGGGCCGGTCACCCTCGCCGGGTGCGCGGGATCCCCGCCGGTGACCGTCACGGAGTTCACGGCCGAGCCCGAGGGAGCCACCGCGGTGTCGTCCACCGAGTAGGCGAGGGCCTGCGCCGTCGAGGGGTTGGCCACGACAACCGTGTAGGTCTGGTCGAAGGTGTCCCTTCCGCCGACGACGGTCGGAGACTTGACCACTCGGTCGAAGGTCTTGGTCACGCCCGCGTGCGGCACGACGGTATTGGTCACGGCGATGGTGACATCGCCGTCAGTGGAGTCGGGCACTGTGAATGACACGCCCGGCCCCACGGAGTCGGTGGCGGGCACGGCGGTGGTCGCCACCTGGGTGGAGGCCCCGCCCTTGCCGACGGCGACCGCGAACGAGGGCTCTCCCCAGGAGAAGCGGCCCCGGTGATCGGGGGACGCCGCCTTCAGGCCGTCGTCGTCGAGTTTCTGCTCGGTGATGACGCATGTGGCGCCCGCCTGAGCCGCGGGCAGGGCGATCGAGGCGCCGTCGGAGCCGACCCTGACAGTGCCCTCCGCCTTGGCGGCCCCGTCCGCACCGGGCGCGCAGGTGTAGTTGAGGGCGTAGTCGGTCAAGGCCGCCCCGTCCGAGGCGCCTGCGACGCTCTTGACCGCCGACACCGGCGTGGTTGTTGTCTTGTGGCGGACCGTGCAGGTGACCTCCGCCCCCTCGGGGAGCGCGAGCTCCTCCCCCGCTGCCACTGGGATGGAGGAACCGTCGGCGGCGGCGCAGGACCACTGACCGTTCTGCGTGTAGCCGAGAGGCCCTCCCGCGGCGCTCAGTTTGTAGGTCCCGGCTGAGGTGGACTGCGCGGTGACCGCCTGATCCCCCGAGACGCCGGTGATGGTCCTCTGACCGTACAGGCCAGTGGACTTCGGCGTGGCCGCGAGGGTCCATTCCGTGGGCGCGGCCGTTCCGGAGTCGACGACATTGACCAGGGTGAGCCGCCCGGGGGCCATGACGTACTCATTGCTCCACGCGCAGTGGATGTCCGTCTCGGTCCGCAGTCGTGCGAGCTTGCTCTGATCGAGGCTCAGCGTGCGCGTGGCGGGATCGAACTGCTTCTCATCGAGGTAGCCGCCGGCCGCGCCACTGAGCTCGAGGCGCTTACTGTCATCGCCGTA
This sequence comes from Actinomyces gaoshouyii, assembly GCF_002072175.1. GTDB lineage: Bacteria > Actinomycetota > Actinomycetes > Actinomycetales > Actinomycetaceae > Actinomyces > Actinomyces gaoshouyii. Next base: position 247,428 of record NZ_MVIV01000001.1, read on the forward strand.
GGTGCACGTCACGCCGTTGAGCCTCCAGCCCGAGGACGTCACCGTGCCGTCGGCGGCGATGACAGCGGCCGGCGTCATCTCGCGCTCACGAACGGCGGCCTTGTCATTGGGAGCGAGGAGAGTGTAATTCTGCGTGCTCTCGACCTTGCCCGCCTCACCCCAGTCAGTCGGCGTGAGGGATTCGATCGTCGGCCACGCGTCAGCGCCGTAGGAGCCCGCCTCGGAGACGTTGTCGAATTCGGCGGTCGGGGGTACTGCTCCCGCCTTTCCCGGCACGCGCGCGGATTCATCAGCTTGCACGCTCTTGGAGAAGGTCACGGGCCTCACCTGTTCCAGGGAGCCGTAGAGGCACCCATAGGACGTGGCGCGCTCCTTCGTCACGAAGGCCTCGCTTAGAGCGTTCGGATCGACGGCGGGATCACATCGGCTGGAATTGCCGATGTTGGTGAATCCCCAGAGCTTGAGCTGGTACTTCACGCCATTGGGGGCTTCCCACATCTCAGTGGAGCGCGTGGCGGTGATGCGCAGATTGTCGTCGGAACACTGTCGATTGTTGACATCCTTGTTCCCGCGCTCAAGATCATTACCGTCAGTGGCGAAGTAGTAGTAATATCCCTCCTGACGATATTTTCCGCCCAGTTGACCACCACTGTGATAAGCTTGACGCAACTGCCGACCAGCGTAGTCGTAGTAGGTTTTTTGATAATAGGTGCCATCACCGAGCCTGACGAGGCGACCGGCGGCATCCCAGCCCCATTCCGTGGGGATGGCGCTGGGGGAGCCGAACGCTCCCCCATTATGGCCGATGACCATCGAGCCGGTTGAATCGAGACTCGCCGTGCAATTATTGTACGTGTCCTCCTCGGTCCAGGGGAAGACCTGATTGATGGCGTAACCGCCACCGTGGACGTTCCTGGCGAGCCGGACCCTGATGGAACCCGCGTAGGTCGTCCCCTTGTAAGACGAGACGAACACAGGATTGTTGTCGTGGCGCATGGTGCCGACGAGGAAGATCTGACCCACATTCTTCTCCCCGCCCCCGGCGGGCCTGAAGGACATGGACGTCTGGCCGGTACGGTCCCTAACGGGATCAGTGCCGTAGGAGCCCGGGCAGCGGCTCCCCGACAACATACCGTAGCTGATCCCGGCCCACTGCCCACTGCTGACACTGACCGGTCCCGTGGTTCCGGGGCCGCCCCCGGGATAGTAGTGGCCGCAGTCGGGGTCGTACCCACCCTGCTGGACGCCGGAGATCTCGGCCTCCGTGTCACCGATATCGACGGTGAAATTGGAGTCCGCACCTCTTGCCATCGAAGCACTGACAAGGCCAATGGCTCCGATTGCAGTAGCGACCACGAGGGTGATTATCAGCCACATAGCGCCCGGCCGGAATGAGTGAGAAGAACGATAATGATGCCCGGGGAGCGCACGAGGAGGTAACATTTTTACAACCCAAAGTAGGGGACATAACTCCTGAAGCCGAGAACGGCCTCCTCTAGTCTAATAGAGAGCCCTTCGAGGGCTCCCATCAAGAAGATCACGATTCAATTCTGATACAACCATCAAGTATCGGATTCATCACGAACGACGGCTCGCCTCGGCAAGTGGGGCATGGGTCGGCACGCGGGACTTCGGCATTCGGGGTGTAGCCGGGGAATCGGGCGAGCCCTCGCGGGCCGGCGATGACTCGCCCGCCGTGGCGCAGCGCAGTTCCGCTCCATCACTTGGCTGCCCGAATAGGCGCGGGCAATCAGGATTCCTGAGCGGAGGAGATGGGGGTGGGGAACCGGCCCGAGCGTAGGGATCGGAGTGCGCGCTTCCCAGAGTCGTCACCGAATCGCGAGTTGATTGGTGTGATCCGGCGGTATGATAGCGCCTCTCGAGGCGTCAGCGTCATTCGGGGCCAAGGGCACCCATCGGATCTCCTCGGGCGAGAGGGCCGACCAGCTCTCGTCCGGTCCGGGAGGCGCCCCGGCGTCAGGGTCCTCGGGCGTCACGGCATTGCGCAGGGAGATCGCGCTGTAGACCCCGATCCGCGTGGGCGTCGCTCCAGCGTCCTCGCTGCGGCCTCCACTGCTATCTGCCGCGTCACTGATGGCGCTGCCTGCGCCGGCATCGCTACTCGCACCGGTGGCACTGCCGGCGCCCGCTGTCGTCGCGCTTATCCGGGGGCCGGTCCAGTAGCCCTCCTCGCCATGGGCCGCTGCGCCGTCGGCGCGCCCGGGGCCATGGACGTCCTCGGCGTCCTTCGCGCGGGAGCTGGGGCCGTTCTCGTCGTCGTCATCCTCGGCGGCGGTGGCTGTGGGCGGGTAGCCGGTGCGCCAGAGGTAGAGGCCGACGGCGACGAGGACACCGGTGATCCAAACGGCCCACCAGGGGAAGCCGGGGATCTCCGGTTTGGCGCCGGCGGCGGCGAGGTCATCGGCGGGCGTGGGGGTGATGCGCTCGGCCGTGACGAGGATGCGGTGGGTGTTGATGCCGAGCGGAGTGCAGGTGACGAGGGTGACGAGGTCGCGGTCGGGGTCGGCCCGCAGCGCCTCGGTCTCCTCGGGGGCGACGACTTTCGTCTCGACAACCCGGTAGCTGAGGACCTCGCCGAAGACCTCGAGAGCGAAGGTGTCTCCGACACCGACTTGGTCGAGATTGGTGAACATGGTGGCGTTGGCGAGGCCGCGGTGCCCGGTGATGACGGAGCGCGTGCCCTTGCCTCCGACGGGCAGGGAGGTTCCTTGGAGGTGGCCGAGGCCGGCCAGGAGGACCTCGTCGGAGGTGCCGTGGTAGATGGGCAGGTCGAGGTCGATTGCGGGAATGCGCAGGCGGCCCATGAGTCCGACGGCGTTGGCGGAGAGGATCTTGTTGTAGTCGAGGGAATCGTCGGGGGCCTCGCCGGCGCCGGTGGGGATGTTGGTGTTGGCCTCGAGGACGGCGCCGGAGGAGAGGGCATCGTTGTAGGCATGGGCCTGGGCGAGCTGTTCCTCGGCGGAGGGCTTCGCCTTATCGACCTGCTCCTCGTAATTTGCAACTACCTTGGACTGGTTGTACTGGCTGATCCAGGCGGCGACGCTGGGGTAGGAGAAGAGGGCGAGGCCGGCCATGGCGAGAACGGCGGGGATGAGATTGGCGACGCGGAGGCGCCAGCGGCGCTCGGCGCGATGGATGCGATGCTCGGATGAGCGCCTGCCAGGGGTGGGGGCATCAGCTCCCGGAGTGGTGGAGGCGCTACCGGGGGTGTTCGCAGCGTCGGCATGATCGGGGCTGGCGGGCCCATGGGTGTCGCTTGCGACGTCGGTAGTGCCGGTGGTGCTGCTCATGGCGTCTCGGGCTCCTGGTGGGTGGGCGAGGTGAGGGCGACGCGGGGCCGGTGGCCGATGAGCCGACGCTTGGTCAGGCGGATGATCGGCTGGGTGTGGTGGTCGTGGGATGGGGCGATGGCGAGGGAGGGAAGCGCGGAGGTGGCGGGGAGGCTGGTGCCTCCCCGCCACCTCATGCGCGGTTGAGGGGCTGGCGCCACCCGGTGCGGGGCGCGGTCACGCCCTTGCCGGAGTGGTCATCAGGCCTCGTTGACGCGGCGCTTGCGGGCTACGAGCACGAAGCCGACGGCGATCGCCATGATCGACAGGCCACCGACGGTCATGAGGATCTTGCCCGCCGCACCCGTGACCGGCAGGGGCGGAACGGTGGTCTTGGTGTTGTCCACGGTGATGTCGGCGGTGGTGGAGACACCGGCGCGGACGGTCACGCCCTTCGTCGCGTCCGCGGTGGCTGGGAGGGTGTAGCCCGCCGGGGCCTTGGTCTCGACGATCACGTAGCATCGCTTGTTGTGATCCGGTGTGACATCAGCAGCACCCGCGACACCCACCTTCTTGTCAACGAACAGTCCCTCAACATTCAGGGTGCCATCAGCGCCCGTCGTGAACTCGCTAACAGCGCCCACGGCGATGGGGTCGCCTTCCTTGACCGCAGTCGAGCAGTCGTCGGCATAGGCGGTGGCGGCACTGGCGTTGTAGACCTGGAAGGTTGCGCCCTCAAGGGCCTTGGAGTTGTCCTTGTCCTGCTTGGCGATCTTGAGATTCCCCCATGTGGAGACCACCTTGTTGCTCGGCGTGCCCGGATCATCGTTCGGAGCGGGAGGTGTGCTCGGGGGCTGGTCCGGCGGGGTGCTGGGGCGATCCGGCGTTCCGGGGATAGTGTCGACGTAAAGGTTAGCGACGTTAGGAATAACGCCGTCAGCGGGCACGGACTTGACATCGGCGGTGAACTCAACGGTGACAGTCGAGCCGAGCTTGGTCTTGAGGTGCTCGAGTCCGGCCTTGGTGAAGGCCACGGTCGACGTCTGGCCGTCAGTCTTCGTGTACTTGTCGGCATCGACATCCGCACCGTCGATCTTGACGGACTTGACCTTGCCGTTCTGCAGGTTCTCGTTGAACGGATCAGAGATGATGAAGTACTTGAAAGCATCATTCGCGCCGATACTCGGCACCTTGGCGCTCACCGGGAAGGTGACCTGCTCCCCGGTCTTGATGCCATGCTTAGTCCCCTCGATGGTGACCTCCTTGGAAGGAGCGTCCACAACGACGTTCTTGGGGTAGACGTTGATGTCGTACAGCCAGTTGCCGTCGTGGCTCGTTGGAGAATTCACCTCATTGTTCGGGAACGGGATGGTGACGAGGAACGGTGCCGCCTTCTGCTTGACAGAGGCAGGCGCGCTGGACTCGCACACCAGGTAGGCCTTGACGGCGAGACTATCCTTCTTGGCCGTCCCCTGAGCGTCGGTCTTGGGCAGAGCGATACCGGCATCGAAGGTGGCGGCCTTGTTGTCCGGCAGCATGAGGGAGGGAGTGTTCCCATCAGTGCCGCAGGCGGTCACAGGAACCTTGAGGTCGCCGAGGCCGTTCCAGGACTCCTGCTTGCTCAGGTCCAGATTGGAAATCGGGTGCACCGTGAAGACGACATCAGCAACCGGAGTGCCCTGGACGGAAGTCTTACCATCCGGAGTCCCATTGGGATTGAGCGTGCCGGACTGATACTTGTGAACGGTCAGCGAGCCAGTCCTGGCAACATCAATATTGCCATCTGCTGCAGTCGCAGTCGTCGCCACAACAAGTCCGGAGATACCCAGGCTGAGGACGCCGGCGACTCCGAGCGCTCTTCTGGAGAAGCGTGTTGCACGCATGAGTAGGGATTTCCTTTCAGGATCTGCCCGGGGATGGGCTGGCACCACGATTTTGGGACACCGTGCAGGCCCTCAGGCTGAGAGGCCCTCGTACCAATATTTGTGGAAGCTTGCGGGAAGCGCCGATGGGAACCGACTTGGGATCAAGCAACCACTCGATAGCCCCCAGATATCGATCGAGCGCCGACTCAGGATGGGCCATCAGGGTCGAGCATATCGGGTCTCCCGCTCAGTGGGCGCCCCGTACGATTGCGATCCGATCGCTTTTACCGCTACGCGCTCTCGTCCCATGCCCACCGCCTTCCATGGCGGCGGCGGACGATTCAGCCGCCACGGCGGGCAGTCCCGCCGCGCCTAGGACGAAGGAGCTCTCCACATCCCTCCGGTCAGCGGCGACGTGGGAACAAAGAGCATCGAGACCGGCCCTCGTCCACGTCGGAGCAATCGCTGCCGTCGGAGCGCAGGCATCGGCCGGAGAGGCTTGCCGTGGATGAAAGTGCTCCAGCCCGCTCACGAGCTGGTCGCGCGCCGGGAGTTGCGCGCCGGGTCCACGGGCAGGTTCGCCCGCGCCCCACCGATCCAGTCGAAGACCTGCTGGTAATCGCTCGGGCCGCCATCGGGGCTGCCCCGGATGGCCCCCGGATCTGCTCCTGCTGTCCTCGGATCAGAGGGCCCCAGGATGGCCAAGATGAGGAGAGGCGGGCCCTGCGGAGGCCGGCGTCGCGCCCCGCAGGCGGGAGCCGTAGAGTGCCGCGGCGCATGAGGCCGCTGCCTCCGGGAAGGGGACACGATTGCGCCCCTCCAAGATGAGGTGGTTCGGCCCGCCGCGCAGCAGCGGCTGCCGGCCCTCAGGGCGGCCGGCAGCCGCACCGCCCTGAGGGCCGGGGCCTTGAGGGTCAGAGCGAGGAGGCCCTGCGTCCACGGCGGTGGGAAACCGCGACTGCTCCGGCGGCGATCAGGAGCAGGGCGGCACCCGCAGCGCTGAGCAGGATCTTCCCCAGAGAGCCCGTGAGGGGGAGGTTGGGGACGGTTTGCTTGGTGTTCTCGATGGTGATGTTGTCCTCAGTGGTATTGCCGACTTTCACCGTCACCGGGGTCTCCGCCTGCGCAGGCAGGACGTAGCCGGCAGGGGCCTTGGTCTCCACCAGTACGTAGCAGCGCTGGGTGGCGCCGGGCTGATTATCACGATTGGCATCGGTCACCGAGTCGGAGACGAACAGCGCATCGATACTGATCACACCCCGGTCATCGGTTGTCAGCGTGGTCTGGCCGCTCACACTCAGGGGGTCGCCCGTCCTGGTCGCCCCCGCGCAAGAGGCGGCGTAGGGGGCGGCGGCGTTGTAGATCTGGAACTCAGCGCCCTTGAGAGCGGACTTGCCACCTGCCTGAGCTCGGGGGTTCATGAGGAAGGGCATCACGAGCCTCTCCAGAGGCGCTGAAGGGTCGTCTTCCAGATCCCCATCATTTCCCGCGTTCCCCCCGTCCAGGGAGTGGGCGTCCACCTTGGTGATCTTCAGGTCACCCCAGTTGGTCCTGACCTCGGGGGAGGTCAGGGGAGTTCCCGGCGGGGTCTGCGGCGGGGTCTGCGGGTTGGGCGGCTGATCCGCGTAGACGGTGTCGGCGATCAACTGGGCCGTGTTCGGGATGACGCCATTGCCGACACTGGCGACCTTCCCCTGGAACACCGCCTTGACCTCCTGGCCGGCACCGGCCTTGAGCTTGGTCAGGCCCGCGCCGGTGAAGGTGACCGTCACGGTCTGCCCCGTCACCACCACCTCATAGTCGGTGGTCGCCGTCAGCGCGGTGCCACCGAGACTCACCTCGGGCACCGCGAGATCGGTGAGGCGGGAGTCCATGACATCCTTGAACTGGAAGTACTTGTAGTAAGAGCCGGCGTCCAGGGCGGGAAGCGTGGAGGTCACGGGGAACTTGACCAGGGCTCCTGTCGCGTAGCCGTTATTGCGCTGATCATCGATGGTCTTGCTGATCGCGATCCGCTCGTTCTTCGGGTAGACGTTGACGTCGTAGAGCCAGTTTCCCTCCTCGCCCGGTGCGGTGTTGGGGTGGGGCACGGTGACGACGAAGGGCTTCGCCTTCTGAAGGATATCCGAGGGGGTCTTGGTCTCGCAGACGAGGTAGGCCTTCACCGTCAGGCCCCCGATCGTGGCCTGTCCCTGACTGTCGGTATCGCCCGAGGCGGTCCCGGATCCGGCATTGATAGTGTGGCCGGCGAGAGTCGGGGTACTGGGATTCGCGCAGGCCGAAGCGGGAATCGCGCCATCCGCGCTCAACGCGGTCACCGCGCTCCAGCCCTCAACGGTCGTGAGATCGATATCGCTGATCGGGTAGGCGGTGAATTGGACACCTTGAACGGGCTGTCCGCCCTCGACGGCGTTCTGACCGTCGGCTGTTCCACGAGTGCCGTCGTTCTGGATGTGCTTATGGATGGTGATGGAGCCGGTGGCGCTCTCCTTGATGTTCCCGTAGTTCGCCTCTTCGGCCGCGGCCGGGGGGACGAGTCCGAGCAGGCCCACGGCGGCGATCCAGGCTACGGCAGCAGCCCGGCTCCCCAGAGTGGAGACGGAGGTTTTCATGTGTTGGGATTCCTTTCATCATCCCCCCGGGGAGGGAGGGGGGTGGAGGATGGCGATGCAGGCGCGAGCAGGACTGCTGCCACCAGCCCCGGGGACGGCGCAGCGCGGCAGGGCAACAGCGCTCACCTGCGATGCGTCGCCCTCCCATGGTTGCCATGACAAGGGGCGAACCACTGAGACTCACTCAGTGGACTCTTCTGGAATCTAACCCAGCTCACGACATAAATAACAAATAATGACCATCCTGTAACCAAAGATATTCATTTGTGACCGGAATTGCCGCAGTTACCTGGCTCTTCCCGGTTGGGAGTGTGGGTTTCGGGTCTGTTGGGAGGGCTCTGGTGCGGGCGGGTCGGTTCCGTGGGTAGAGGTCGGGATTGTCCGAGGATGAAGCTTCCTATGCCGTCCGCCTGGAAGATCTCGGCGTGCTTGACACTGCTTTCACTGATCCTGACCCGGTGGCGTTGTGTTATCCCGACGACCTCGGCCTCGACGTCCTCGGCCAGCATCTGGCCTCCGAGCGCGCCCTCGTGCTGTGCTGCCTGGTCGAGGTCGATGAGCGGTGTCATCGGAGTGGTTGCCATGGTCGTGCCCCGTGACAGCGTGGTGGGTGTGCGAGTTGGCCCACGCCCCGTACCAAACCAACCACCCCACACCCCAACCACACCCCACCCGAGAAGAGCCAGTTACCTTCCTCACGAGTCCGACACCTCGCGCCTCTACCGGGCGGGGCGCACATCCGACCGTCATCAAAGCGGATGAGGACGAGGCCGCCGCAGGGCACTCAGCCGGAAGGAATAATGACGAGGATCCCCCGGACCCTGACGGGTCCGGGGGATCCTCGCAGCAGCCTGAGCACCTTCGCAGTGCGCCCCAGCACTCAAGCGGCCGACCGATGATTGACCGCGCAGATCATCACTTGATGATCTTGGTGACGCGGCCGGAGCCGACGGTGCGGCCACCCTCACGGATGGCGAAGCCGAGGCCCTCCTCCATGGCGATGGGCTGGATGAGCTCAACGCTCATCTCGGTGGTGTCGCCGGGCATGACCATCTCGGTACCCTCGGGCAGCGTGATGACGCCGGTGACGTCCGTGGTCCGGAAGTAGAACTGCGGACGGTAGTTCGAGTAGAAGGGGTTGTGGCGGCCGCCCTCGTCCTTGGTGAGGATGTAGACGTGGCCCTCGAACTGGGTGTGCGGGGTGATGGAGCCGGGCTTGCAGACCACCTGGCCGCGCTCGACATCCTCGCGCTTGGTGCCGCGCAGGAGTAGACCGCAGTTCTCGCCGGCCCAGGCCTCGTCCATCTGCTTGTGGAACATCTCGATACCGGTGACCGTGGTCTTCTGGGCCTCGCGGATACCGAGGATCTCGACCTCGGAGTTGATCGGCAGCTTGCCGCGCTCGACACGGCCGGTGACGACGGTGCCGCGACCGGTGATGGTGAAGACGTCCTCGATGGGCATGAGGAACGGCTTGTCCATGTCGCGCTCGGGGGTCGGGATGAAGGAGTCGACCTCGTCCATGAGCTCCTTGATCTTGGCAGCCCACTCGGCGTCACCCTCAAGGGCTTTGAGCGCGGAGACGCGGACCACGGGGGCGTTGTCGCCGTCGTAGTCCTGGGAGGACAGCAGCTCGCGGACCTCCATCTCGACCAGGTCGAGGAGCTCCTCGTCCTCAACCATGTCGGCCTTGTTGAGGGCGACGAGGAGGGCGGGGACGCCGACCTGGCGGGCGAGCAGGACGTGCTCGCGGGTCTGGGCCATCGGGCCGTCGGTGGCGGCGACCACGAGGATCGCGCCATCCATCTGGGCGGCACCGGTGATCATGTTCTTGATGTAGTCGGCGTGGCCGGGGGCGTCGACGTGCGCGTAGTGGCGCTTGTCAGTCTCGTACTCGACGTGCGCGATGTTGATCGTGATACCGCGCTGGCGCTCCTCGGGGGCCTTGTCGATCTCGTCGAAGGGGGTGAAGGGGTTGAGGTCCGGGTACTCGTCGTGCAGAACCTTGGAGATCGCTGCGGTCAGCGTCGTCTTGCCGTGGTCGACGTGACCGATCGTTCCGATGTTGACGTGCGGCTTGGTCCGCTCGAACTTGGCCTTGGCCACTGGTGTCCTCCTGGGACTCGGGTAGTGCTCTTCGTCGGGATTCGACTAGCACATGCTAGCCGGTCCCCCTGCCAGAGCCACTACAGGATGGTTGTTGGAAATCTTACTGGAATGCGGGCTCGGCGCCGAACGGCCCGAGCGATCCCGGGGACCGGGCCGGATCAGTCCGGCCCCCGGGCTCATGGGCCCCGCGCGGGACCGGCGGACTCAGGCGCCCTTCGCCTTGGCGACAATCTCCTCCTGCACGTTGCGCGGGACCTCGGCGTAGGAGTCGAAGGTCATGGAGTAGACCGCGCGGCCCTGGGTCTTGGACCGCAGGTCGCCGACGTAGCCGAACATCTCGCTCAGCGGCACGTTGGCGCGCACCACCTTCACGCCGACGGCGTCCTCCATGGACTGGATCATGCCGCGGCGGGAGTTGAGGTCGCCGATGACATCGCCCATGTACTCCTCGGGGGTACGGACCTCGACGGCCATGATGGGCTCGAGGATGACCGGGCTGGCCTTCTTCGCGCCCTCCTTGAATGCCATGGAGCCGGCGATCTTGAAGGCCATCTCGGAGGAGTCGACTTCGTGGTAGGCGCCGTCGATGAGGGTCGCCTTGATGTCCACCACCGGGTAGCCGGCGAGAACGCCGGTGAGCATGGCGTCCTGGACGCCGGCGTCGACGCTGGGGATGTACTCGCGCGGCACGCGGCCACCGGTGACGGAGTTGACGAACTCGTAGTGGACCTTCTCCTCGCCCTCGGCGGCCTCGACAGCCTCCAGGGGCTCGAAGGACATCTGCACCTTGGCGAACTGGCCGGAGCCACCCGTCTGCTTCTTGTGGGTGTACTCGACCTTGTCCACCTTCTTGCGGATGGTCTCGCGGTAGGCGACCATCGGGTTGCCGACATTCGCCTCCACCTTGAACTCGCGGCGCATGCGGTCCACGAAGACGTCCAGGTGCAGCTCGCCCATGCCGCCGATGACGGTCTGGCCGGTCTCCTCGTCCAGGCGGACGGTGAAGGTCGGGTCCTCCTCGCTCAGCTTCTGGATGGCCACGCCCAGCTTCTCCTGGTCACCCTTGGTCTTGGGCTCGATGGCCACGTGGATGACCGGGTCCGGGAAGGTCATGGACTCCAGGATGATCGGGGCGCTCTGCGACGAGAGGGTGTCACCGGTGGTGACGTCCTTGAGGCCGATGAACGCGTAGATGTGGCCCGCGGAGGCCACCTCCACCGGGTTCTCCTTGTTGGAGTGCATCTGGAAGAGCTTGCCGATGCGCTCCTTCTTGCCCTTGGTGGCGTTGAGCACCTGCTCGCCCTGCGCGACCTTGCCGGAGTAGACGCGAACGTACACGAGCTTGCCGTAGAAGGGGTGCGTGGCGACCTTGAAGGCCAGAGCGGAGAAATCGGCCTTGGCGTCGGCCGGACGGGTGTCGGCCTCGTCCTCATTGCCGGGCTTGTGGCCCTCGACCGCCGGGACGTCCAGCGGGGAGGGCAGGTAGTCCAGCACGGCGTCGAGAACGGGCTGGATGCCCTTGTTCTTGAAGGCCGAGCCGGCCAGGACCGGGAAGGCCTTGCCGGCGATGGTCAGCTTGCGGATGCCGGACTTGAGCTCGGCGACGCTGAGCTCCTCGCCCTCCAGGTACTTCTCCATGAGGGCGTCGTCGGCCTCGGCGACCGTCTCGACGAGTTCGGCGCGGAGCTCCTCGGCCTTGGACACGAGGTCAGCGGGAATCTCCTCGTACTCGACGACGGAGCCGCGGGTCTCCTTGCCATCGGCATCCTTCTCGGGGAAGCGGATAGCCCGCATCTCCAGGACGTCGACGAGACCGGAGAACTCGCTCTCGGCACCGATGGGGAAGTTGATGACGATCGGGGTGGCGTGGAGGCGGTCCCGGATGGTCTGGACGGAGAAGTCGAAGTTCGCGCCCAGCTTGTCCATCTTGTTGATGTAGCACACGCGCGGGACGTTGTACTTGTCCGCCTGGCGCCACACCGTCTCGGACTGGGGCTCCACGCCCTCCTTGCCGTCGAAGACCGCGACGGCGCCGTCGAGCACGCGCAGGGAGCGCTCGACCTCGACCGTGAAGTCCACGTGGCCGGGGGTGTCGATGATGTTGATCTGGTTCTTCTTCCAGAAGCAGGTGGTGGCGGCGGAGGTGATGGTGATGCCGCGCTCCTGCTCCTGCTCCATCCAGTCCATCGTCGAGGCGCCGTCGTGGGTCTCGCCGATCTTGTAGTTGATGCCCGTGTAGAAGAGGATGCGCTCCGTCACGGTCGTCTTGCCGGCATCGATATGGGCCATGATGCCGATGTTGCGGACCTTGGTGAGGTCGGTCAGCACGTCGAGTGCCACGTGTGGTGTCCTTCGTTCGAGAGGTCTGTGGATTCGCGTCGGCCGGGGCGGGTCCGGTGGCCCGCGAGCGGGCTCCTGCGGGACTGGCTCCCGCGAGCGGCGGGCGCCGCCGGGCCCCGCCCCGACCGACGATGGGCTTTACCAGCGGTAGTGCGCGAAGGCCTTGTTGGACTCGGCCATGCGGTGCATGTCCTCGCGGCGCTTGACCGCGGCGCCGAGGCCGTTGGAGGCGTCGAGGATCTCGTTCATGAGGCGCTCGGTCATGGTGTTCTCGCGGCGCTGCCGGGAGAAGTCGACCAGCCAGCGCAGGGCCAGCGTGGTGGCGCGGTTGGGGCGCACCTCGACCGGGACCTGGTAGGTCGCACCACCGACGCGGCGGGAGCGGACCTCGAGGGCCGGGCGGATGTTGTCCAGCGCGCGCTTGAGCACGGAGACCGGGTCCTGGTCCGTCTTGGCGCGGACGCCCTCGAGAGCGCCGTAGACGATGCGCTCCGCCGTCGACTTCTTGCCGTCGAGGAGGACGCGGTTGACGAGCTGAGTGACGACCGGAGAGCCGTAGACGGGGTCGACGACGAGCGGACGCTTCGGGGCGGGGCCCTTACGAGGCATTACTTCTTCTCCTTCTTGGCGCCGTACTTGGAGCGTGCCTGCTGGCGGTTCTTGACACCCTGGGTGTCGAGAGCGCCGCGCACGATGTGGTAGCGGACACCGGGAAGGTCCTTCACACGACCACCGCGGACGAGCACGATCGAGTGCTCCTGGAGGTTGTGCCCCTCGCCGGGGATGTAGGCCGTGACCTCGATGCCGGAGGACAGGCGCACGCGCGCGACCTTCCGGAGGGCGGAGTTCGGCTTCTTGGGGGTCGTGGTGTACACGCGGGTGCACACACCACGACGCTGCGGGCTGGCCTTCAGCGCGGGCGTCTTGGACGCGGAGCGCTTCGTCGAGCGGCCCTTGCGGACCAACTGCTGAATCGTAGGCACTACGGATTCTCCATCTTGAGTGCATGCTGACAGTGCTGCTGCCCTCACCGGCCCCGCCCCCCAGTTCGCGACGACGCGCACCGCCAACTGGCGAGGCCGGCCCGCCCGGGGCACGGCCCTCGGACGCCCGGAGCCCTCCGGCCACTGGGGCACGGGGAGGACCCGTCGGTTCCCGCCGCGGCAGACCCGCGTGGCGAAGGGAAGACGCGATTCGCGCCGTACCCGCCCGCTGGGAACGGAATGGAGATCGGAGCCCGCATGCGGGCACCGGGGAACACAGTACTCGGGCGGCGCCGGCCGGGCCAGGCCAGCGGCTCCCGCCGGCACATGATCCTCGCCACGCCTCCCCGCACCATCACCGCCCCTCCGCTTATGAGCGAGACCGGTCGATATCACGATCGAAACCGGTCGCGTATCCACAGCCCGACCAAAACGGAACAAGCGCCGCCGCCCCTGGGGACAGCGGACCGGTTTCGGTGCCGTTTTCGACCGGTCTCGGCGATGAGGCAACGGAGGTCCGCGGCTGGGGCAGATAGCGCTCGGCAAGGCCGAGGCGCAGGGCGCGAACGAGCACTGCCTCGAGAGCACCGAGCGCTTAGACGCCGGCCGACGGCGCCAGCGGCTGCGCACCGAGCTGCCGCTCCGGCGGCGCCCAGAGCGGGGTGTCCCCGCGCGCCGCGCCCATGGCGGGATCAGGCCTCGACGAGAACCGAGACGCCGTCCCCCAGGTCGATGACGTCGCCCGTGCGCAGCAGCGCCCGCTGGTGCTGGGTGAGGCGGCGCGGGGGCTCGGAGGGCCGCATGAGGATCGTGCCGTTCGTGGATCCCAGGTCCTCGACGCTCAGATCCCAGTCATCCAGCCTCACCGCGCAGTGCGACTTGGAGATCGCCTTCGAAGGGCTGATAACCGCCATGAGGCGCGGCTGCGGCTCGCCCTCCGGGGCGTCCGACTTGGGCACGCGCCCGATGATGATGTCCCCGTCGATGGGCAGGGCGGTGCCGTCGGAGGCGTGCAGCGTGCCGAGCACGGGCCGGTTGACATGCCCTGTGCGGCTGGTCAGCGCCCCGCCGCACACCCGGCAGTGCGGGGCATGGATCGGGTTCGGGTGCCCCTCGGCGCAGAACGCGGCGAGGACCTTGACGGCGTTCTCCGGGGCGGGCTCGTCCTCCCCCGCGGGGGCGGGCGACGGGGAGTCCGTCGCCGCGACGGCGCGAACCGCCTGCGACGAGCTCTCGGCGACGGGGCCCTCCCCGCCCGGCGACCCCGCTGCGGGCATGTTGGTGAGCGTCTGCCCGTCATGCGACCAAACCTCGGAGGCCCTCTCTCCGACGGTCCCGCTGGCAACCGCCCCTGCAGCGCCGAGGGCCCCGTCGGCCTGGACGGGGATCGGCAGGACCGGCGTGGGCTCCGCGGTGGCGGCGATCTCGGCCTCCGCGTAGGCCTCGAGCCTCTTCGCGGCACGAGTGAGCTCGGACAGGTCGTTGACGGCGGGGACGTCGTCGGCACTGATGGGCTCGACGGCGACGATCGGCTCGGCGGCATCGGACCGCGCCTGCCCGGCAGCAGCGCCCGCCCCGCCGTCGGCACCGGATCGGCGTTCGGCCTGCCACCGGCTGATGACGGCGTCCTCGGGCGCTCCGATGACGGAGAGCACCGGGGACTTCACCGAGGGCGCATCCACCAGGGCGAGCTGCGGGTCCGCGGGCTTCTCGGCGCCCGCGCCGTCACCGGCGTCGGGCTCAGCGGCGGCATCCTCGACCGGGATGGGTCCCGTGGCGGCGGCCCGGGAGGGGATCCCCACGATCGCGTCGATCTCGGCGAGGTCGGCCTGCGAGGGCTCAGCGGCGGCAGCCGAGGCGATCGGCGCGGCCTGAGCGGCGGCGCGGCGGCCGCTGCGGCCGCGACTCTGAGCGGCCTCGGCATCGGACGTGGGCTCAGCGGCGCCCGTCTCAGTGGCGGCGGAAGAATCGGAGTCGTCAGTGGTACCAGCGGAACCCGCTGGTCCAGCCTCCTCGTCGTCGGAGGACGGGGTCTCCGAGCTCGACGACTTCCGAGATCCCTCGGCCAGCGAGCCCAGGGCGACGTAGGATGCCGCGACAACGCCGGAGGCCACCGGCAGCGGGGCGGTGTCCGCGGAGCCGGAGTCGGTGAGGTCCAGGCCGATGCCGCGCACGCCGCGCAAGCGGACCTCCTCCCAGGCAAGCACCTCGGGGGCGGAGATCGTTCGCATGCCCTCGTCAGTGTCGACGATGAGCTTGAGACTGCCGCGCACGGCCGCGGTCAGCTCGCCGTCCTCCAGGACGGCGACGACGAACTCGGGCAGGTCGAAGACGCTCCCGCCATGGGTGTCCATGAGCCCGTGAAGGAGATCGATGAGGGGGGCACCGTCGAGCATCGAGGCCCAGAGCCGGGGGACGTCCTCGACGGAAGCCTGACCGCCGGGAGCGGAGGCGACGGCAGCAAGGCCGCGGTCGCAGATGGCGGTGCGGGTCAATCCAGGGATGTGGAGGGCGGCGGCATGGCCAGGGATGCTCTGCGCGTGCCTCATGCGGGGTTCTCCTTGTTGCTGTGCTGCTCCCGCGCTCGGGGCAGCGTGTCGTGCTTCGTCGACGGAATCGTCGAGCTGTCCACGTCCGTCGCTGCGTCCGGCGCAGCGGGCGGAGCGTGGGTAACGTCAATGACAATAACTGACAATAACTGTCGCATTGTCCTTGCCACCAGTCCCCAGGGCAGTGGCGATCAGCGCATCCGCCGTCTCCTGGGGTCCCTGGCCTCGGCGAATGGCCTCTGCAGGGGAATCGTCATCTATCTCACCACTGATGCCGTCAGTGCACACGATGAGTCGATCGCCGACCCGCGCGGGAATGAGGAAATGGTCGGCGAGGTAGGAGTCCTCGTTGCGGCTGCGGGTGAGGCCGGTATCGGTGGTGGCGCCATGCTCCAGGAGGATCTCGTCGGCGCTCGCCCCCGACTCGCCTGCTCGCGACATCTCAGGCTTCCACTCGCGCCGTGCGCTCGCCCAGCCGGATCGTGGCGCCGATGGGCACGGGGACCATCATGCCGGGTAGCGCCTGGGTGGCGGCGCCGTTGGGCGCCACGACGACCGTGCCGTTGGTGGACTGGAGGTCCTGGATGGCGAGGCGGCCGCCGTCGTAGGTGATGACGGCGTGCGTCTTGGAGATGGAGAAGGCGGGGTCGTCCACGGGCACCGGCTGGGCCTGCGCCCAGGGTCCCGCGGCCACGGGGGCGCGACCGATGAGGGAAGTCCGGCCGAGCTGGACCACCTGGCCGGTGTCGAGCGCGAGGCGGAGCGAGGGCGCGCCGATCCCGGCCTGCTGGGCGGAGGAGCGGTCGAAGACGACGGTGGCCGCGGCGCCGGCGGCCTGGGCCTCGTAGGCACCGGTGCTCGGGGCCTGGGGCGCCGGGGCGCCGGCCTGCGGAGCCTGGAACGGCGCCGTTCCGGCGGGCTCGACCCCCTGGGCGGGCATGCCCTGCTGGGCCTGCGGGAACGGCGACTGGTAGGAGGCCGGCTGCTGGTAGCCGGGCTGCTGGAGGGGCTGCGCGGGCTCCGCCGCACCGGGGACCTGGTAGGCCTGGCCGGGGACCTGGTAAGGCTGCTGCGGTGCCTGCGGGAGCTGCTGGCCGGTCCGATAGGCCTGCGCGAGCTCGTCCGCCGGGGCGTATCCCGGCTGGAAGGGTTGGGCGGTCTCGGGGACGGCGGGGCCCCGGTCCCACCCGCCGGGCTGCCAACCGCCTGAGGCGGTAATGCCCTCAGGGCCGGTCTGGGGCGCCTGCGGCTGAGCGGACTGAAGAGCGGAGAGCCAGCCGGCGCCGGAGGGGGCCGCCGGGGCCGACGGCGCCTGGGAGGCCGAAGGAACCTGGGGGTGCGGAGCCGCGTGAGCGCCCCGGGGAGGGGCGGATGGGGCGTCGACCTGGCCCTGGGCGCCCTCGAAGACGGCGCGGGCCGAGTCCTGATCGATGTAGGTGGTCTGCGCCTGGAGGGGGGCGAGCATCTCGGCGGCGTCGGGCGCCGGTGCGAGGGCCGGCCCCGGCTCGGTGGCAGGGGGGCACGGGGCGCCGTCGGTCGCCGGGGCGGAAGCGCCCTGCCAATCGACCTGCCCCATGGCCAGGGGCGATCCGGCGTCGTTGTAGGCGGAGGCCACCGCGATGGGCTCCTGGCCCCAGGGCAGGGAGGCATTCTTGGCGTCGGCGGCGTAGATGTCAGTGACCCGGTCGAACCAGAAGCGGTTGTACTCGTCACGGGTGAAGAGGTAGACGATGATGGGCCCCACCACGGTGCAGCCGATGAGCGACTGGATGATCTTCTTGAGCAGGCCCTGCCAGCCGGGGTAATCGGGGTAGGACCATCGGACCCAGGTCACGCCGGCGATGCGCATGCCGGGCGTGGCCCCCTTCCTCATCAGCGCGAGGAGCCAGTACTTGATGAGCGCCCACAGGACGGGGATCCCGCCGACCACACCCCCGATCACTCCCCCGGTCGCGTCGGCGGCCATGATGCCGGCCCCGACAGCCGCGCCCATGACGAGACCGAGCAGTCCCATGAGGATGTTGTCGAGCAGGAATGCGATGAACCGCGCTGAGAGCCGCGCGGGCGGGGCGCTTGAGAGATGCGGCGGAAGCAGCCCGGGACCGCTGGTGCTAGGGAGGGTCATAGTCACGTCCATCCTGATCGGCGTCGCCCAGTCAGTGACTGGGACGCAGATTGCAGAGTCAACCGCGCCTCGCGGGCACGGATTCGGATGCGGCAAGCCGACGTCGTCCTGGATGGATGACGGGAGTCTTCGCCGATCCGTGATCCGAGCGTAGCGAGAACCGGCCACTCGCGTTTCCCCCACGAAGGGATGAGGCGGAGCAGGGACGTGGGATATCTCGCCCTCCGCACTGGCGCGGCCCGGAGGGTGCGGGCGGCCTTCGGCCCGTCACGGCCTCACATGCGGGCGGTGGGCGCCGGCACCTTCTCCACGGCGGCCGTGATGACCTGCGTGGCCGTGGCCCCGGCGAACTCGGCGTCGGGATCCATGACGAGGCGGTGCGCCCACACGACCTCCGCGAGGGCCTTGACGTCGTCGGGCAGGACGTAGGCGCGCCCCTGGGACGCGGCCCACACGCGGATCGCCCGGGTCATGGCGATAGCGCCACGAGTGGATACCCCCAAGCGAGTGGAGGAGTCCTCACGGGTCGCCTCGATGAGCGCGCCGATGTAGTCCAGGACGGCGGGCTCCACATGGTTCTCCGAGGCCAGATCGGACATGGAGGCGACGGCGGAGGAGGAGATGACCGCGGAGATCTCCTGGGAGCGGTCAGGGCGGGCGGAGCCGGCCAGCACCTGGGTGAGCGCCGAGCGGTCCGGGTATCCCACCGAGGTCTTCATGAGGAAGCGGTCGAGCTGGGCCTCCGGGAGGCGGTAGGTGCCCGCCTGCTCCACGGGGTTCTGGGTGGCGATGACCATGAAGGGCCGGCCCGCGTCGTGGCGGACGCCGTCGACCGTCACATGCGACTCCTCCATGACCTCCAGGAGGGCGGACTGCGTCTTGGGCGAGGCGCGGTTGATCTCATCGGCCAGGACGATGGAGGAGAAGACGGGCCCGGGGTGGAAGTCCCAGGAGCCGGTCTTCTGGTCGTAGACGGTCACGCCCGTGATGTCGCTGGGAAGGAGATCGGGGGTGAACTGGATGCGCGAGTGGGTGCCCTGAACGGTGGCCGCGATAGCGCGGGCCAAGGCCGTCTTGCCCGTTCCCGGGGCGTCCTCCAGGAGGAGGTGGCCCTCGGCGAGCATCGTGGTCAGGGCGAGGCGGATGACATCCTCCTTGCCCAGGAGGGCCTGGCCGACGTTGTCGACCATCTTGCCGAAGGTCTCGGCGAACCAGGTCGCGTTCTCCTGGGTGATGGGCATGGCTGGGTTCCTGTTCGGGTCACGTGCGAGAGGAGGCTAGGGACGAGAGGGCTCCGCTGGAGCTCAGACCCACTCCCGAGGCGCCCCGCGCGCCAGGCCCGCCTTGTTCAGGGAGATGCGGACCGACTCACAGGATGCCTCCGTTCGCAAAGGATTCTCGCACACTCGCGGGCGCCGACTGCGGCAGACGCCGCCCCACCAGGCCACGAATTGGACTCAATGATGAATGACCAGGTGAAGCACCACAACAGCTGATCGCCCGGAGCGCGAACGATGGCCGTGGGCCGGCCCACGGCCATCGTTCGCGCTC
>NZ_MVIV01000001.1:266861-403840 GCF_002072175.1 Actinomyces gaoshouyii
AAAGAGCTCTCCGCGCCCTGGGGGCGGTCAGAACTCCACGTCCTGGCTGTTGAAACCCGTGCGGAAATCGTCGGAGAAATCCGCGCGGAAGTCGCCGCCGAAGGAGAAGTCGTCCAGCGCGATACTCTCCCCCACGCCGAACATGTCCTCGGAGAAGCCGGTGCGGGAGAAGACCTCCGCCCTCGTCTCCTCGGTGGGCTCCACCTCGATGTCCGAGTAGCGGGCCAGGCCCGTGCCGGCGGGGATGAGCTTGCCCAGGATGACGTTCTCCTTCAGCCCCACCAGCGGGTCGGACTTGCCGTTCATGGCGGCCTCGGTGAGCACGCGCGTGGTCTCCTGGAAGGAGGCGGCGCTCAGCCAGGAGTCCGTGGCCAGGGAGGCCTTGGTGATGCCCATGAGTTCGGTGCGCCCGGAGGCGGTCTTACCGCCCTCGGCCACGACGCGGCGGTTCTCCGAGCGGTAGGTCATGACGTCCACGAGGTCGCCCTGCAGGAGCGTGGTATCGCCCGGGTCGAGCACGGTCACGCGACGCAGCATCTGGCGCACGATGACCTCGATGTGCTTGGAGTGGATGTCCACGCCCTGGGAGCGGTAGACCTCCTGGACCTCGTCCACGAGGTGGCGCTGGGTGGCGCCGACGCTGCGCAGGCGCAGGATCTTCTTGGGGTCCACCGGGCCCTCGGTGAGAGCCTGGCCGGGCTCGAGGTGCTGGCCGTCGACCACCAGGAGGCGGCGGCGCGAGGAGACGGGGACCACGAGGTCCTCCTCGCCGTCGTCGCGCTTGATGATCAGGCGCTTGCCGTCGGCGTCCTGCTCGATGGCCAGCGTGCCCGCGGCCTCGGCCACGACGGCCTCGCCCTTGGGGGTGCGGGCCTCGAAGAGCTCCTGCACGCGGGGAAGGCCCTGCGTGATGTCCGCGGCGCCGGCGGCGCCACCGGTGTGGAAGGTGCGCATCGTCAGCTGCGTGCCGGGCTCGCCGATGGACTGGGCGGCGATGATGCCCACGGCCTCGCCGATGTCCACGCGCTTGCCGGTGGCCAGGGAGCGGCCGTAGCAGGCAGCGCAGGTGCCGACGGCGGAGTCGCAGGTCAGCACAGAACGGACCGTGACCTCTTCGATGCCGGCCTCGATCGCGGCGTTGGCCTCGGCGGTGCCGATGTCAGCACCGGCGGGAATGATGACATTGCCCTCGGCATCGACGACGTCCCGGGCCGCGGTGGTGCCGATGACCGTGGTGTCGAGGATCTCCGAGACGTCCTTGAAGCGCTCGCCGTCGGCGTCCTTCCAGGTGAAAAGGCGCTTGGCGAGGCCCTTGCGGGTGCCGCAGTCGTCCTCGCGCACGATGACGTCCTGGGACACGTCGACGAGGCGGCGGGTGAGGTAGCCGGAGTCGGCGGTCCGCAGAGCGGTGTCCGCCAGGCCCTTGCGGGCGCCGTGCGTGGCGATGAAGTACTCCAGGACGCTCAGGCCCTCGCGGTAGTTCGACTTGATGGGGCGGTCGATGAGGCGCTGCTTCGGGTCCGCCACCAGGCCGCGCATGCCGGCGAGCTGACGGATCTGGTCCCAGTTGCCTCGCGCCCCGGAGACCACCATCTGGTAGACGGTGTTGCGGTGCGGGAAGTTCTCGCGCATGGCCTCGGCGACCTCGGCCGTGGCCTTGGTCCAGATGTCGATGAGCGAGGAGTAGCGGTCCTCCTCGGTCAGCGCGCCGAGGTCGAACTGCTCCTCGATCTGGGCGGCCTCGGCCTCGTGGCGGGCCAGGATCTCCGCCTTGGCCTGCGGGGAGACGACGTCGGCGAAGGCGACCGTGATGCCGGACCAGGTGGACCAGTAGAAGCCGTTCGACTTGAGCATGTCGAGGGAGGCGGCCACGTCCACGCGCGGGAAGGACTCGGCCAGGGTGTTGACGATATTGCCCAGGGCCTTCTTGTCCACTGTGTAGTTCACGTAGGGGAAGGCCTCGGGCAGCGCCGTGTTGAACAGGGCCCGGCCCAACGAGGTGCGCAGGGTGATCGGGTCGCCCTCGCTCCAGCCCTCGGGGGCCTGCCACCCCTCGGGGGCGACGATCCCCTCGGTGAAGCGGATATCGCAGGTGGCGTTGACATCGAGCTTGCCGAAATCGTGCGCCATGACCGCCTCCGCGAAGGAGGAGAAGGCCGGGACGATCTCCTCGCCGTCGGCGTCCTTGGCGACCTCGACGGCCGGGTCGGGCTCCTGGGTGAGGTAGTAGGTGCCGATGATCATGTCCTGGCTGGGCATGGTCACGGGGCGCCCGTCGGAGGGCTTGAGGATGTTGTTGGACGAGAGCATGAGGATGCGGGCCTCTGCGGAGGCCTCGGCGCCCAGCGGCAGGTGGACCGCCATCTGGTCGCCGTCGAAGTCCGCGTTGAAGGCGCCGCACACGAGGGGGTGCAGCTGGATGGCCTTGCCCTCGATGAGCTGGGGCTCGAAGGCCTGGATGCCCAGGCGGTGGAGGGTGGGGGCGCGGTTGAGCAGCACGGGGTGCTCGCGGATGACCTCGGCCAGGACGTCCCAGACCTTCGGGTTGGCGCGCTCCACCATCCGCTTGGCGGCCTTGACGTTCTGGGCCTCCTTGAGCTCGACGAGCCGCTTCATGACGAAGGGCTTGAACAGCTCCAGGGCCATCTGGCTGGGCAGGCCGCACTGGTGGAGCTTGAGCTGGGGGCCCACCACGATGACGGAGCGGCCCGAGTAGTCCACGCGCTTGCCCAGGAGGTTCTGGCGGAAGCGGCCCTGCTTGCCCTTGAGCATGTCGGACAGGGACTTCAGCGGGCGATTGCCCACGCCGGAGACGGGACGGCCGCGGCGGCCGTTGTCGAAGAGGGCGTCGACGGCATCCTGGAGCATGCGCTTCTCGTTGTTGACGATGATCGTCGGGGCGCCCAAGTCCATGAGCCGCTTGAGGCGGTTGTTGCGGTTGATGACGCGGCGGTAGAGGTCATTGAGGTCCGAGGTGGCGAAGCGGCCACCGTCGAGCTGCACCATGGGGCGCAGGTCCGGCGGGATGACCGGGATGTTGTCCAGGACCATCGACTCCGGCTTGGTGCCGGTCATGCGGAAGGCGTTGATGACCTTGAGGCGCTTGATGGCGCGGGTCTTGCGCTGCCCGGCACCGGAGGCGACCACCTCGGACAGGGCCTCGGCCTCCGCCTCCAGGTCGAAGCCGCGCAGGCGATCCTGAATGGCCTGGGCGCCCATGGCCCCCTTGAAGTAGATGCCGTAGTCCGCCTGCATGTCGCGGTAGAGGACCTCATCGCCCTCGAGGTCCCCGACCTTGAGGCCCACGAAGCGATCCCAGACCTTGTCCATGTGCTCCAGCGTCCGCTGGTTCTTGCGGCGCATGGCGCCCATCTCGCGCTCGGCGGCCTTGCGGAGCTTGTCGCGCTGGGAGGCCTCGGCACCCTCCGCCTCGGCGGCGGCCAAATCCTCTTCCAGGCGGCGCTGGCGGGCCTCGACATCGGCCTCGCCGACCTGCTCGACGTGCTTCTTCTTCACCTCGAACTCGGAGCGCAGGGAGGGCAGGTCGTCGTGGCGGCCCTCCTCATCGACCTCGGTCACCATGTAGGCCGCGAAGTAGATGACCTTCTCCAGGTCCTTGGGGGCGAGGTTGAGCAGGTACCCCAGGCGCGAGGGAACGCCCTTGAAGTACCAGATGTGGGTGACGGGGGCGGCCAGCTTGATGTGGGCCATCCGCTCGCGGCGCACCTTAGAGCGGGTGACCTCCACACCGCAGCGCTCGCAGACGATGCCCTTGTAGCGCACGCGCTTGTACTTGCCGCAGGCGCACTCCCAGTCCCTGGTGGGGCCGAAGATCTGCTCGCCGAACAGGCCGTCCTTCTCCGGCTTGAGCGTGCGGTAGTTGATGGTCTCGGGCTTCTTGACCTCACCGTGCGACCAGGACTTGATGTCCTCCGCGGTGGCCAGTCCGAGCTGGATGCGATCGAAGACGTTGGCGTCGAGCACAGTTCCTACTTCCGATGGGTCAGATCTCGTCGATGGTGGAGGCCATGGCCCCGCCCGGGCGGCGGCCCAGGTCGAAGCCGAGCTCCTCGGAGGCGCGGCGGCCGTCGTCGTCGGCGTCGTCCAGGCCGATGACATTGCCCTCGGCGTCCAGTGCCTCGACGTTCAGGCACAGGGACTGCATCTCCTTCATGAGCACCTTGAAGGACTCGGGGATGCCGGGCTCGGGGATGTCCTCACCCTTGACGATGGCTTCGTAGACCTTGACCCGGCCCACGACGTCGTCGGACTTGACGGTGAGCAGCTCCTGGAGGGCGTGGGCGGCGCCGTACGCCTCCATGGCCCACACCTCCATCTCCCCGAAGCGCTGACCGCCGAACTGGGCCTTACCGCCCAGCGGCTGCTGCGTGATCATCGAGTACGGACCCGTGGAGCGGGCGTGGATCTTGTCATCCACGAGGTGGTGGAGCTTGAGGATGTACATGTAGCCGACCGAGACCGGGTACGGGAAGGCCTCGCCGGAGCGGCCGTCGAAGAGCCGGGCCTTGCCATTGGGGGCGACGAGCTGCTCGCCGTCGGCGCCCGGGATGGTGGAGTCCAGCAGACCCATGAGCTCGTCGTCGCGCACGCCGTCGAAGACCGGTGTGGCCACGGGGGTGCGCGGCCCGGCGGTCACGCCGTTATCCGGCAGGCGCAGGGCCCACTCCTCGCCCGCCTCGCGGGCCGCCGTGGCGTCCCATCCGCGGGAGGCCACCCAGCCCAGGTGGAGCTCGAGGACCTGGCCGATGTTCATGCGGCTGGGCACGCCCAGGGGGTTGAGGATGACATCGACGGGGGTGCCGTCGGCGAGGAAGGGCATGTCCTCCACGGGGAGGATCTTGGAGATGACGCCCTTGTTGCCGTGGCGGCCCGAGAGCTTGTCGCCGACGGTGATCTTGCGGCGCTGGGCGATGTAGACGCGCACCATGCGGTTGACGCCGGCGGGCAGCTCGGCGTCCTCGCTGGCGGCGTCGAACTCGCGCACGCCGGTGACGATGCCGTACTCGCCGTGGGGGACGCGCAGGGAGGTGTCGCGCACCTCGCGGGCCTTCTCACCGAAGATGGCGCGCAGGAGGCGCTCCTCGCTGGTCAGCTCGGTCTCCCCCTTGGGGGTGACCTTGCCGACGAGGATGTCACCGCTGCGGACCTCGGCACCGATGCGGATGATGCCGCGCTCGTCGAGGTTGGCCAGGGTCTCCTCGGAGACGTTGGGGATGTCCCGGGTGATCTCCTCGGCGCCCAGCTTGGTGTCCCGGGCGTCGACCTCGTGCTCCTCGATGTGGATGGAGGTCAGGATGTCCTCGGAGACGACCCGCTGGGACAGGATGATGGCGTCCTCGAAGTTGAGGCCCTCCCAGGTCATGAAGGCCACCAGGAGGTTCTGGCCCAGGGCGAGGTCGCCCTCGGCGGTGGCGGGGCCGTCGGCCAGGACGGTGCCCTCCTCCACGCGCTCGCCCTCGGAGGCCACGACGCGCTGGTTGTAGCAGTTGCCCTGGTTGGAGCGCAGGAACTTGGCGACCTTGTAGACCGTCTCGGTGCCGTCGTCGTTGGCCACGCGCACGAAGTCCGCGCAGACCTCGGTGACGACGCCCGCCTTGGAGGCCACGAGGACATCCCCGGCGTCGACGGCGGTGCGGCGCTCCATGCCCGTGCCCACGAGGGGGGCGTCGGGGCGGATGAGCGGCACGGCCTGGCGCTGCATGTTGGCGCCCATGAGGGCGCGGTTGGCGTCGTCGTGCTCCAGGAAGGGGATGAGCGAGGTGCCCACGGATACCATCTGGCGCGCGGAGATGTCCATGAGGTCCACCTGGTCCGCGGGAACCAGGGCGGGCTCGCCGCCGGTGACGCGGCACAGGACGTGGTCCTCGGCGAAGCGCCCCTCCGCCGTGAGCTCCACATTGGCCTGGGCGATGACGTGGCGGTCCTCGTCGTCGGCGGTCAGGTAGTGGGTCTCGTCGGTGACCAGGCCGTCCTTGACCACTCGGTACGGGGTCTCGATGAAGCCGAAGGGGTTGATGCGGGCGAAGGTCGCCAGTGAGCCGATGAGGCCGATGTTCGGGCCCTCGGGGGACTCGATGGGGCACATGCGCCCGTAGTGCGAGGCGTGGACGTCGCGGACCTCCATGGAGGCGCGCTCGCGGGACAGGCCCCCGGGGCCGAGGGCGGACAGGCGGCGCTTGTGCGTCATGCCGGCCAGGGGGTTGTTCTGGTCCATGAACTGGCTCAGCTGGGAGGTCCCGAAGAACTCCTTGATCGCGGCCGTCACGGGCCGGATATTGATGAGAGTGTTCGGCGTGATGGCCTCGACGTCCTGGGTGGTCATGCGCTCGCGCACCTGGCGCTCCATGCGGCTCATGCCGGTGCGCACCTGCGCCTGGATGAGCTCTCCGACGGCGCGGATGCGGCGGTTGCCGAGGTGGTCGATGTCGTCGTACTCCACCGGCATGTCCACGATCTCGCCACCGCGCAGACCCTCGATCGTCTCGGCGCCGGCGTGCAGGGCGAGCAGGTACTTGATCGCAGCGGTGATGTCCTCGATGCGCAGCACCGAGTCGGTCAGCTCCGCGTCCAGGCCCAGCTTCTTGTTGATCTTGTAGCGGCCGACCTTGGCCAAGTCGTAGCGCTTGGGGTTGAAGTAGAAGTTCTCGATGAGGGTGCGGCCGGCCTCGACGCTCGGCGGCTCGCCGGGGCGGATCTTCTTGTAGATGTCGAGCAGGGCCTCGTCCTGGGTGATGATCTTGCGGTCCTCGTCCAGGGCGACGGTCAACGCGGGGTAGTCGGCGAACTCCTTGCGGATCTCCGCCTCGTCCATGCCCAGGGCGAGCAGGAAGACGGTGATGTCCTGCTTGCGCTTGCGGTCGATGCGCACGGCGACGCGGTCCGACTTGTCGATCTCGAACTCCAGCCAGGCGCCGCGCGAGGGGATGAACTTGACGTTGTAGACGTACTTGTCAGTGGTCTTCTCGGTGGTGCGCTCGAAGTAGACCCCCGGGGAGCGCACGAGCTGGGAGACGACGACGCGCTCGGAGCCGTTGACGATGAAGGTGCCCTTGTCCGTCATGAGGGGGAAGTCGCCCATGAAGACGGTCTGGGACTTGATCTCGCCGGTGGAGAAGTTCTCGAAGTCGGCCACCACGTACAGGGGGGCGGAGTAGGTCAGGTCCTTCTCCTGGCACTCCTCAGCGGTGTACTTGGGTTCCTCGAAGCGGTGATCGTGGAACGACAGCGCCATGGTCTCGCCGAAGTCCTCGATCGGGGAGATCTCGTCGAAGATCTCCTCCAGGCCCGAGGTCTCGGGCAGGGAGCCGGGGCGGGCGGCGTTGGCGGCGTTGACGCGGGCGCGCCACTTCTCGTTGCCGACGAGCCAGTCGAAGGACTCGGTCTGCAGGGCGAGGAGGTTGGGAGCCTGCAAGGGCTCGGGGATCTTCGCGAAGTTGATGCGCCGTGACGCGGTGCGCGCGGCGATGTCAGCGGCAGTGGGTGCAGAGGTGCGCGAGGCAGCCAAGTGGGGATCCTTCCCTCAGTCCGGGGATCACTCTCGCGTCCGACGGCGTGGCCGGCACCGACTCTCCCCCAGAACGACGCTGATCATGGGCTGATCATGGCAGGGCTCGTGGCAGGCCCTGGCCGCGCCGTCCGAGGGGGCCATCGAGGACAGCACGCATACTGGACGCAAAGCGCTAGCGTACACGGCGGGTTTTTCGCCTTCCACATCGAGACAGGACTCGATCTTGCGATTCCCGCCACAGTCGCGCATACTGCCCCACCGCGAAGGGGGATTCCCCACCCGCTGGCGAGGATCGAGGCGGATGGTGGGTGGCTGAGCGGGCGAGTGCGGCATTGGGGGCGGTGACCCGAGCGGCGGGCGGCCCATCCGCCTCACCGACATCCCCATGGAGTCGCCGTAGAGTCTGCCCCGTGCATGACGAGCCGACCAACGCCCCCGCCTGGGCCGCGCCGCGCGCCATGGGGCCGCTCAACGCCGTCGTGGAGCTGCCGGGCTCGAAGTCGCTGACCGCGCGGGCGCTCGTGCTGGCAGCCACCGCGGCCGGGCCCAGCACGCTGGCCGGCGTCCTGCGCGCTCGCGACACCGATCTCATGATCGCCGCCCTGACCACGCTCGGCGCGCGCTTCGAGGAGGACAGCTCCCCCACGCGCCTGCGCGTCACCCCGGCGCCGATCCCGTTCCCCGTCAGCCGGTCCGCGCGCCCGACATCCGAGGCGACCGCCAGCGCCCCCGCGCGCATCGACTGCGGCCTGGCGGGCACCGTCATGCGCTTCATCGCGCCGCTGGCCGCGCTCGCCGACGCCCCCGTCCTCCTCGACGGCGACAAGGCCGCCCGATCCCGCCCGCTCAGACCACTGCTCGACACCGTCTCCGCCCTCGGAGCGCGAGTCGACTACCTGGCCGCGCCCGGCTTCCTTCCCGTCCTCATCACCCCGGGGGCCCCGGACAACGCGGTGGTGGGAGCGGGGACCGGGCCCCGGGACCTCGCCATCGACTCGACCGCCTCCTCCCAGTTCCTCTCCGCGCTCCTGCTCGCCGCCCCCCTGCTGCCCGGCGGCGCGCGGATCACCCCGACGGGGCACGTGCCCTCCCTGCCGCATGCGGCCATGACCGTGGCCTCGCTGCGGGAGCGGGGAGTACGAGTCGAAGAGCCCGCCGCAGGCATTCCCGAGGGCGAGCGCACCTGGGCGGTGGCGCCCGGTCGGCCCGCGGGCGCCAGGATCACCATCGAGCCGGACCTGTCCAACGCCGGTCCCTTCCTCGCCGCCGCTCTCGTGGCGGGCGGGAGCGTGAGCGTGCCCCACTGGCCGGCCCGCACCACCCAGGCCGGCGACGCCTGGCGGAGTCTCCTGCCCCGGCTCGGCGGGACCACCCGGCTCATCCGGGACTCGAACGGCGCCCCCGCCCTCGAGGCCGCCGGCACCGGGGAACTGGCGGGTATCGACGCCGATCTCTCCGCCGTCGGTGAGCTCGCGCCCACCGTCGCGGCCCTGGCCGTCCTCGCCTCCGCCCAGGGCCGCGCCTCACGGCTGAGGGGCATCGCGCACCTGCGCGGGCATGAGACGGACCGACTCACCGCGATCGTCGCCGAGGCCCGCAGGCTCGGCGCCCCGGCCCGCGAGACCGCGGACGGCATCGAGGTCGGCGCCATGACCGCCGGAGCCCGGCTGCGCCCGGCCCTGCTCCACTCCTACGCGGACCACCGCATGGCGACCTTCGCTGCGATCATCGGGCTGGTCGTCCCCGGGGTGCGGCTCGACGACGTCGCCTGCACCTCCAAGACCCTCCCGGGCTTCATCGGGCTGTGGGAGCGGATGCTCGCCGGCGCCCCACCGGCCGCCCCCGGGCGGGAGGCGCGCTGATGGCCCGCCGCGACATCGGCACCGACGACCCCCGCGTCCACGTGCGCCCGGGACGGGGATCACGGCCGCGCACCAAGCAGCGCCCGGCCCATGCCGACGCCGCCGAGGGCATGGTCACCCGCATCGACCGGGGCCATTACCGCATCCGCCTGGCCGACCCCTCCCCCACACTCGACGCCGCGGGCGATATCACCGCTATGAAGGCCCGCGAGCTCGGGCGGGGGAAAATCGTCGTCGGGGACCGAGTGGCCGTCGTCGGGGATCTCAGCGGCCGCGACGGCACCCTCGCCCGTCTGGTGCGCATCGAGGAGCGCCGCACGCTCCTGCGCCGCAGCGCCGACGACGGCGACGCCGTCGGCACCGAGCGTCCCATCGTCGCCAACGCGGACATACTCGTCATCGTCACCGCGGCGGCCGACCCCGAGCCGCGCCCCCGTATGATCGACCGCTACCTCGTGGCGGCCTACGACGCCGGTATGGAGCCCCTTCTCGTCCTGACGAAATCCGATCTCGCCGACGCCTCGGCACTGCTCGCCCTCTACGAGCCCCTCGGCGTGCGCTCCCTACCCACCAGCCTCGATGCGGCCTCGCGCGCCGAGGCCTCCTGCGCCGGAGAGGGCGTGGACGCCGTGCGCGAGGCCATCGAAGGGCGGACCGCCGTGTTCGTCGGCCACTCGGGTGTCGGCAAATCGACTCTCATCAACGCCCTCGTGCCCGGAGCGCACCGCGCCACCGGGCGCGTCAACGAGGTCACCGGCCGGGGCCGGCACACATCCACGAACCTGCAGGCCCTCGAGCTGCCCGGCAGCGGCTGGGTCATCGACACCCCCGGGGTGCGCTCCTTCGGCGTCTCGCATGTCTCCAGCGCCGACGTCCTGCGCGGCTTCCCCGACCTGGCCGCCGTGGCCGAGGACTGCCCCCGCGGCTGCACCCACGAGACCGGCGCCATCGACTGCGCCATCGACGACTGGGCCGCCGGGGAGGCCGACGACGGCCGGGCCCCGACGCATGGGGCGCATCAGTACGGGGCCGGACCGGGGACGCGCCCGGCCAGGGTCGACTCCTTCCGCCGTCTCCTGGTCCCCTCCCGCCTGGCCGGGGACCCCGCCAGGCCGGTGTCGAGATGAGCGCTGAGGCGAGCACGACGATCTCCTCACCCGCCGACGAGCCCTCCCGGCGATCGACGCCCATCCGCCCCTGGCCCCGTACCGAGCCATGACTCGCGAGGCCCGCTCCAAAGCCGAATGATGAAGCCCCGTGACAGCGGCACTTCCGGGACCTTGGAGACTGTGTTCCGACCTGCGGCAAGTCATAGGCTTCCCCCATGCCCGACTCGCCAGCGGCACCAGCCGCTCCTGATCCCACGGCTGAGCTCCTGCCCCGTCCCACTTGGTCGGATCTGTCTGCCCGAGCCGACCTCACCGTGGCGCGCCGCCGGGTCCTCGAGCTCGTCGAGGCCTCCACCGCCCCCCTGACCGCCGCCGAACTGGCCGACCGACTCGAGCTCCACCACAACACGGTCCGCGAGCACCTCGACGCGCTCGTGGAGGCGGGCTTCGTGACGGCCTCGACGCGTCCCACGGGCAGGAGGGGCCGGCCCGCGCTGCTGTACACGGCGGTCTCCCCCGACCCGATGATCGTCATCGACTCCTACCTCACCCTCCTCGATGCCATCGTCGAAACCTTCGGAACCGGTCCGGAGGCCCAGAGCATCGCCCTGCGCGTCGGGCGCCGCTGGGCCGAGATGAGCCCCGCGCCGGCCGGCAACGAGTCCCTGCCGCCGGGCGCCAGCGTCTCGGACCGGCTCGCCGCGCTCCTCCCCGACCTCGCCCTCATGGGCTTCGCCCCGCAGATCGAGGGCGAGAAGGTCGTCCTCAAGGCCTGCCCGCTCGTCACCCGGTCCCGCGCGCCCCACCCGCTGGTCTGCGTGATGCACGAGGGATTCCTCAACGCCGTCGCCCGGCGGCAGGGCCTGCTGCCGGCGCTGCCCGAGGAGGAGCCCGACCACGGGGACCGCCCCCTGCTCGCCGTCTACCCCCTGCTCGACGACGGCTGCCACGCCCGTTTCGAGGACTGATCCCCCGGGGCTCCCCGAGACCGCCCCCGCGCAAGACCCGTGGAGGAGGGACCGGCCGCCCACCGGGAGCCTGCCCGGGCCGTCGTCTAGTCGCTCGTCTTGAGGATCGCCTTGGCGCCCTTATCCATATCCGCGAAGGCGTGCGTCACCACCGCGTAGCTACCGGCCGCCGGCACCACGGCCTCCACGAAGCCGCCCTGCGCCGGCTGGAGGCCGAGTGCCTGCGAGCCGCCCCTCCAGGAGCGGCCGACGCCGTCGGGGCCGCCCAGCTGGTAGGCCCCCTCGAAGAACACCGTGTCGAACTGGAGGCCCACCACGTGGAAGGAGGTGGGCAGGGAGGGGCCCGCGTCCATCACCCAGAAGCGCACCCGCTCCCCCGCCCGGGCCTGGAGAGGCTGGAGGGCGTACTGGAAGGCGACCCCGTTGAAGCACATGAGATCCGGGGTCTTGGCCGACACCTTCGCGGCGTCGGCCTGCCCGCCCTCGGGCCCCAAGTAGATCTCGGATTGGATGAGGACATACTCGCGGTCCACGGCATCGAGCCCGTCGGGATCGATGATGACGACGCCGTGCATACCGGAGGCCAGGTGGACGCTCATAGGCGCCGTCGAGCAGTGGTACAGCCAGATGCCGGCGTGCTCGGCGGTGAAGGAGTAGACGAGCGACTCCCCGGGATTGATGGAGCGCATGACCGCGTCCGGGGAGACGATCCCGGCGTGGAAGTCGATGGAATGGCTCATGGAGCCGTTGTTGACCAGCGTGATCTCGAATGCGTCCCCCACCTTGCCGCGCAGAACGGGGCCGGGGGCCGTGCCGTTGAAGGTCCAGCGGGTCTGGGTGACGCCCGCGCCCACGTAGGCACCGGGCACCTCGGTGACGGTGAAGGTGTGCTGGTGAACGGTCCCTGCGGGCGCGGGAGCGAGGACGGCGTCGAAGGGGGTGAAGCCGTCGGGCAGGGGCGCCTCGAGGTTCGGGGTGGCGCTCGGGCCATCTGACGCCGAGCCGTGCGCGCCGTGGCCGGTGGCCGCCTGGCTCGACTGGGCCGTGCCCGTCGCCTGCCCGTCGGCGGTGATGCGCAGGACCATGCCCTGGGCGCGGTGCCCGGCGATGGAGCACCAGCCCTCGACGGGCCCGGTGATGACACCGGCGTCGACCCGTGCGCTGGCGCCCGCCGCAACGCGCCCGGTGGTGGCGCCGCCGGCCAGGACGAGGTCATGGACCTGGTCGCCGGTGTTCTCCAGAGTGATGACGAGCCGGTTCCCGCCGGCAACGTCGATCGTGTCGGGCACAAAGCGCATTCCCTCGACGGTGACCGTGACCTCGGTGGTGCGTGCGGAACCGGTGGCGCCGCCCTGGGAGGCACCGTCCCACGCGTGGATCGCCGTGCCGACGACGGCGGCCGCGCCAGCGGTGGCCACGCCGAGGAGCGCCCCGCGCCGGTCGAGGGCGCGAGCGGGAAGGGCGCCCGCGGCCTTGGAGGCGCCGGGGACACTCGGCGCACCGGGGGCACTGGTGGCTCCGGGAGCGCTGGGAGCGCTCGGCTTCTCAGGGACATCGGTCATGGTGCTCTCCGGTGGTGGGGGCGCCCGCGGACGCGGGTCGTGAGGGGATGGGATGGGCGCGGCTGGAGCGATGGGGGCCGCGGGCCGGATCACTGGTGCCATGGGGCCGCAGCTCGAGCGCGCATCGCGCCATGCCCACCGGCACAGCGGCCGCGAGCGCGCCCGCCAGCAGGGCCCCGGACAGGCGCATCGGCGTCGTCAGGACGGGGGCGAGGGCGATGAGCAGCCCGGCGTTGGCGGCGGTGACGCGGTAGGAGGCGGCGCGATCGAGGATGGCGTTGGTGGCGCGCGTGGCGGCGGGACCACCGCCGAGCATGACGGGCGTGAGATAGGACAGGGCCCCGATCAGCACCTGGAGGGCGAAGCCCGCGGCCAGGGGGAGGCGCAGGGCGTGGATCGCCTGGCGCACGGCGGCGGCCTGGGAGGCTGCACCGGCGCCTTGCGCACCGTCGGCCAGGGCCTCCACGATCCCACTGCCGAGCAGGACGACGCCGGCGATGAACCAGCAGATAGCGGCCGCAGTGGAGGCAGTGGCGTAGGAGTTCGGGGGCACGCGCCGGGCGGTGCGCAGCGCGGGGCCGAGGACGCTCGCGGCGCCCAGCAGGTAGATCGCCACCCCGAGCGCCCCGAGCGGCGCCCATGTGCCGCTGCCGGCGACGAGCGCGGTCCCCACCACGAGGACCGGCAGTCCCCGGACCGCCCGGCGCGGGGCGTCGGGCTCCATGCGGGTGCGCAGCATCGTGGGCCACAGGACGGTGAGGGTGCCCAGCACCGTGATGCCCACGAAGCCCAGGAGCATCGTCGTCGTATGGGCGATGTAGAGGGCGTCGACCAGGCGCGAGCCGACTGCTCCGACCGCACTGCCGCCTCCGCCGCGCTCCCCCGCCCAGCTGGTGAGCCAGCCGAGGAGGGCGCCCGTGGCCAGGGCGACGAGGGCGACGGCGTAGTGGAGGGCGAGCGCCCCCATCCGAGGCGCGACGGCGCGGCGGCGCTGGACGATGATCGCCGCCACGCCCAGCAGAGCCTGGGCGATGACCACTGCGGCACCGGCCAGGGCGAGCCGGTCCAGGCCCGCGGTGATACCGGTGAGCACGGCGATGGCGCCGAGGCCGTGGGCGACGAGCCGGGCGTCGAGGAGCGCGGCGCCGCCCCAGGCGGGCCGGTGGAGGAGGGTGTCGGCGAAGTGGGCCGACCAGGTGGTGATCGCCGAGCCGATGCCGCCCAGCAGCAGGATGTGCAGGGGCAGCCACGCCCCCCAGGTGGCCAGCGGGCCGGCGAGGACGCCCACCGTCACCGCGACCGCCGCGGCGAGCCAGGCCAGGACGACGCCATTGCGGCGCGTCTGGGCGGCGCGTCGGCCCGCGCGCCTTCCCCCGGCTCCGCCCGCACGCCCGGGGCGGGAGGACGGCCTGCCGGGAGCACGGCCGGAGGGGCCGGGCATGGGGATCGACGGCATCATGGGCGGCTCCCGATCCTGCCCGAGGAGACCGCCCGGGTGACGGCGATGAGCATGAAGGCGAGGATCCCGATGATCCCCACCACGCCGCCGACCTGCCATGGCCCCAGGGCCCCGACCGCGAGCGCGCCCACCCGCAGCGCCAGGCCGCCATGGAGGAGGGCGAACGGCAACCACATGAGGGGGTGGTGGAGCAGTTTCCGGTGGACGACGGCGGGGATGATCGTGGAAGCGTGGGCCAGGATCATGGAGAAGGCGAAGCCCAGGCAGAGGCAGTGGATGATGATCTCGTAGGCGTTGCCCTCCAGGTCCCGGATGGTCCAGACCGCTCCGGCGACCGCGACCCAGAGGTAGCCGGCGAGCATGGAGGCGGCGGAGAAGCGGACGGCGCCGGCGGCCCGGCCCCGGGAGCGGATCGTACGGCGCGCCACGTCGTGGTAGACCATGGTCACGGCCAGCCCGAGCAGCGCGGGGCCGATGATGATCGCGGCCCAGTCCCCGGCGGGGTGGAGGCAGGCTCCCAGCAGGGCGGTGGCGGACAGCGCCGCCACGACCGTCTCGACGACGCCGTCGAGGAAGGCGACGCGGGCGAGCTCGAGACGCTCGCCGACGATCGTGAGCGTGGGGAGGAGGAGCCACAGGGGGACGCAGTCCTCGATGGGGGCGCCTGCGGCCCACAGCAGGATCCCGAGGATGAGGGCGATGGCGCCCAGGGCCTCGACGTCACCGGCCACTGAGGGGGCGCGGCGGTGGACGGCGATGTAGATGGCGCCCAGGGCGAGTGCCCCGGCAAGCATGATCAGGCGGCCGGCAGTCTGCGGCGCGCCGGCTGGGCCAAGGAGCGATCCGAGGGCCAGCCCGGCCGGGGCCAGGAAGGCCCAGGATGTCCTGGCGGCAACGGCCCGCTCCAGGGAGATGACCGTGCCGAGGAAGCCCACGAGCATGAGAGGGCCGTGGAGGGAGGCGAGGGATCCCGGGGCGAGCCCCGCGTCGGTGACCGGCGCGGGGAGGCTGAGCCTGAGGAGGGCGGCGTCGAGGCCGGTGAGCAGACAGGCGCCGGCCATGGCCAGGGCGAGGAGGCGGGGAGCGAGCCCGGGGGTCCGGGCACTCTCCGCCCCGTCCGCCCTCTCGGGGCGGCTCCGCTCGCCCCGGCCCAGGATTTTAATCACAGGTCCTACCGTATTAAAATCGTGAGGAGGCGAGCAATGCCCGCAGCAGCGGTCCTGCTCACCCGGTGGCCGTCAGGCCGCCGATCACAGCCATTCGGCCGCCGCATGGCCCCTCGGGCCCATCGGCCCACGCGTCCCAAGGAGTACCACATGAGCGAGAACCCGAGCCTCCTGCCGATCGAGGAGAAGAAGTCCGGCGGTTGCGAATGCGGTTGCGGATGCGGCGACGAGCGCCTCTCCCTCGACGCCCGCGCGATCCCCCATCGCCTGCGCCACGCCGCCGTCCTGGGAGCGGCGTCGAGCCTGGCGGTCGGCGAGTCCTTCGACCTCCTCGCCCCGCACGTGCCCACCCCGCTGCTGGCCCA
Source organism: Actinomyces gaoshouyii (assembly GCF_002072175.1). Lineage (GTDB taxonomy): Bacteria > Actinomycetota > Actinomycetes > Actinomycetales > Actinomycetaceae > Actinomyces > Actinomyces gaoshouyii. The sequence goes on from NZ_MVIV01000001.1 coordinate 282,881, forward strand.
GATCGACCAGCTCGACGGCTCCTTCGCCCATGAGCTGCTCGAGGCCGAGGACGGCTACGCGCGCGTCGAGATCCGCCGCACCGCCTGAGCCCCGCGGCACCCCCTCAGGTGGGGGTCGCGGCGGGGCCGTCCCGTCGTGGTCCCCGTACGGGGGGGGGCGCCCCGTATTCTTTGGTTCCATGATCCCTGCCCCTGCTCTCGCCCCGGGCATCGGCACCGGCAGGACGCCCCTGCCGGTGCCACGGCGCCGCGCGCCCGAGGGACCGGGCGCGGTGGGCCCGGAAGCAGACGCCGGAGCCGGCGCAGGACCAGTCGCGGGCGGGCCCGGGGTCGCAGCGATCTCCCGGCCGAGCCCTCCGCCGAGCCGACTGACCGACCGCTACGGGCGCGTAGTGCGGGACCTGCGCCTGTCGATCACCGATCGCTGCAACCTGCGCTGCTCCTACTGCATGCCCGCGCAGGGCCTGGACTGGCTCGCCTCCCCCCTCCTGCTCACGGCCGACGAGATCGGCCGCCTCGCCCGCATCGCCGTCACGCGACTGGGGGTGGAGCGAATCCGCATCACCGGCGGGGAGCCGCTCATGCGCCGGGACCTTGAGGAGATCATCAGCGCCATCGCCGCCCTGCGCACCCCCGACGGCGCGGTCCCGGACATCGGGTTGACCACCAACGGGCTCGGGCTGGACAAGCGCGCCGCAGCCCTGCGCGACGCGGGCCTGGCCCGCGTCAACGTCTCGATCGATGCCCTGGACCGCGAGACCTACGCGGCGCTCACCCGTCGCGACCGGCTCGACGACGCCCTGGCCGGGGCCACCGCCGCGCAGGCCGCGGGCCTGGCGCCCATCAAGATCAACGCCGTCGCCCTGCCGGGCACGTTCGACGCGCAGGCGCCCCGTCTGCTCGCCGAGTGCCTGCGGCGCGGGTGGCAGTTGCGCTTCATCGAGCACATGCCCCTGGGTCCGAGCGCGTCCTGGAGCGCCGACGACGTCGTCGGCGCCGAGCGGATCCTCGCCGTGCTGGCCGATGCGGGATTCGCGCTGGAGGAGGCCGGGCGCCCGGACCGCCGCCCCGCCGCGCTGTGGCGCGTGGCCCCCGGTGAGCACGACGGCGCCGCCCATCCCGCCGGGAGCATGGGCATCATCGCCTCGGTGAGCGCCCCATTCTGCGCCGACTGCGACCGCTCCCGCATCACCGCGGACGGCCGCCTCATGACCTGCCTGTTCTCCACCACCGAGACCGATCTGCGCGCCCCCCTGCGCTCAGGCGCGACAGACGAGGACATCATGCGCCTGTGGGCGGCCGCCGCCTGGCGCAAGCCCCTCGCCCACGGGTCGGACGATCCCGGCGCGCTGCCCTCGGGCTTCGAGAGGCCGGGCCGGACGATGTCCGCCATCGGCGGATGAGGCCCGGACCGCCCGGCGCCCCAGGCGCCCCGCCCCAGCCACACGGAAGGACCACCATGACAGCATCCGCGCACGCCGTGATCGAGCTGCGCTACTTCGCCGCCGCCGCCCAGGCCGCGGGCCGCGCCGAGGAGCGACTGGAGGCCGCGGGCCCACTCACGCTCGCGGGCCTACGCGAGCAGCTGGCGGGGCGCGGCGTCGAGATGGCGAGGATCATCAGCATCTCGACCTTCCTCGTCAACGGCCTGTCCACGCCCGCGGACTCCCTGGCCCCGCTGGCGGACGGCGACCGGGTGGACGTCCTGCCGCCCTTCGCCGGGGGCTGAGCCCGGGCCCGCCCGGCCCTGGCCCCCGCCCGAGGCCGGGCGCGCCAGTCAGGCGCAGTTGCTCCACTCGGTGGTGCCGTCGGAGAAGCGCTGGTTCTTCCACACGGGCAGGCGGCGCTTGACCTCCTCGACGGCGTCGCTCACAGCGGCGAAGGCCTCGGCGCGATGGTCGGCGCTGGCGGCCACCCCCAGCGCGGTGTCCCCGATCGCGAGCTCGCCCGTGCGGTGGGCGATCGCCAGCGCGCGCAGGCCGGGGCGCGCCGCGATATCCGCGGCGATCCGCTCGATGACCTCCCCCGCGCTCGGATGGGCGCAGTAGGCGATGGACTCCACGGAGCGGCCGTCGTCGTGATCGCGGACCATTCCGTCGAAGACGACGACGGCCCCGGCCGCGCGATCGGCGACGGCGCGCGCCAACTCGGCGGCGCTCACGGGGTCCTCGGTCATCTCGGCGCGCACAATCCGCGCGCCCCCCTGGCCCGTGGCACCGGTAGCCTCGTGCGCAGCGCCGTAGTCCGCCTCGCGCGCCATCCCGCCCTCCTCGACTGCATGATGGACGCGCCAGACCCTACACCGCCCGCCCCGCCGAAGTGCCCCGAGGAGGAGCCATGCCCAGCCCCGCGATGATCACGCCCGAGCGCTACGTCGACGAGGCCCTGGCCGCCCTGCGCCCGCTCGGCGCTGTCCCCACACGTCTGGAGGACGCGCATGGGCTGGTCCTGGCCGAGGATGTCACCGCCGCATTGCCGGTACCGCCCTGGACGAACTCGGCGATGGACGGATACGCCCTGCGGGCGGAGGACGCCGTCGGCGCCGCCGAGCGGGCGCCCGTCATCCTGCCGGTGGCGGGCGATATCCCGGCGGGCAGCCCTCCGGCGCCACTGCCCCCGGGGACCGCGATGCGCATCATGACCGGCGCGATGCTGCCCGAGGGCGCCGACGCCGTCGTGAGGGTGGAGGACACCGACCAGTCCCCGGGCCCGCGCCCGCTGCCCCGGGAGGTCGCGATCCATGCCGCCCCTGCCGTCGGCCTCCATGTGAGGAGGGCCGGCGAGGGCTGCGCCGCCGGGGACCCGGTCATGGGCGCGGGGACCCTCCTGGGCGCCACCGCGATCTCCGCGCTCGCCTCGGTGGGCCGCGACGAGGTGCTCGCCCGCCCGCGTCCGCGCGTGGCGATCGTGTCCACCGGCGCCGAGCTCGTCGAGCCGGGGCAGGGGCTCGCACCGGGAACGATCCCGGACTCGAACTCCCTGCTGCTGGCCGGCCTCATCCGCGAGCACGGCGCCGCCCTCGCGGGCGCGCGCCGCAGCGCCGATTCCGCCGAGGACCTGGCCCGAGCCCTCCTCGAGGCGGCCGGGGGCGCGGACCTCGTGGTGACCTCGGGCGGCGTGTCCGCCGGGGCCTTCGACCCGCTCACCATGCTCGCCGCCGGCACCGGGGCGCGGATGCGGCTCAGTCTCTCCAAGGTCGCCATGCAGCCCGGAAAGCCTCAGGGGCACGGCGCCGTCCTCGCCGACGACGGGCGCGAGGTGCCGCTGCTGTGCCTGCCGGGCAACCCGGTCAGCGCGCTCGTGTCCTTCGCTCTCATCGTCGCCCCCGCGCTCGCCCTCCTCGCCGGCCGCCCGGGGGCCCCCGCCACTGCGGCGGCCCCCACCTCCCACGCGAGGGCCGCCGTCGCGTGGACGGGCCCGGTGGGACGGCGCCAGTACGTCCCGGTGCGAGTCGTCGGCGCACCGGACCCTCTGCCCGAGTCGCTGCCGGCGCCCCCCGATGGGACGGGGCCGATCCTGCCCTGGGTGGAGCCCATCCATCGGCTCGGCTCGGGCTCGCATCTCGTGTCCTCGCTCGGCACCGCCGTGGCCCTCGCCGTCGTCGACGAGGACTCCGCCGGGGCGCGGGGAGGCGACGTCGTCGGCCTCATCCCCCTGCCCTCCTCCGCCCGCCCCTGCTGAACCACTGCTGAACTATTGCTGAAAGAGGAGCCCAAGATGGCTGATCCCGCCCCCATCCGACTGACCCACCTCGACTCTTCGGGCGCCGCCCGCATGGTCGATGTCACTGGGAAGGCCCCCACCGCGCGATCGGCCAGCGCCGCGGCCACCGTGCGCTGCTCGCCGGCGATCGTGGAGGCGCTGCGCGCGGGGACCGTCCCCAAGGGCGACGTGCTGGCCGCGGCGCGCATCGCCGGCATCGCCGCCGCCAAGCGCGTCCCCGAGCTGCTGCCGCTGGCGCATGTCATCGGCGTGCACGGGGCGAGCGTGGACCTGAGGATCGTCGACGACGGCGTGGAGATCCGCGCCACCGTGCGCACCGCGGACCGCACCGGGGTGGAGATGGAGGCGCTCACCGCCGCCGCCGTGGCCGGCCTGGCAGTGGTGGACATGGTCAAGGGCGTCGACCGCGACGTCATGCTCACCGACGCCCGCGTCACCGCGAAGTCCGGCGGTCGCAGCGGGGACTGGACCCGCCCGGAATGATGGCCGCGCTCGACGCCGTCATCCTCGCCGGCGGGACCGCCCGCCGCCTGGGCGGGGTCTCGAAGCCGGATGTGCTCCTGGCCGGTCGGCGCCTGCTCGACCACGTCCTGGAGGGGATCGGCGCCCTGCGCGCCGGCGGGGGGATTCCCGCGGGGCGGACCGTCGTCGTCGCCCCCGAGGGGGTGGCGCTGCCCGCGGGGGCGCTGCGGGCCCTGGAGGACCCGCCGCTGGGCGGGCCGGTGGCGGGGATCGCCGCCGGCCTCGATACCCTGGCCGCGGGCGGCGGGACAGCCGCGATCGCGCCGGTGACCGCCGTGCTCACCTGCGACGCTCCCGGGGCCCCGGCCGCCCTGCCCGCGCTCCTGAGGGCGCTTCGGGCAGCGGAGTCCGACGCGGGAGTCGACGGTGCCTGCGCCCGGGCCGGAGATCGCGCGCAGTACCTGCTCGGCGCCTACCGGACCCCCGCACTGCGCGGGGCGGTGGCGCCGGGGGGCCGACCGCTGCGCGATGTCGCCGTGCGCCGGGCGCTGGGGGCGCTGCGCGTGCGGGAGGTGACCGGCACGGCCGACGCCGCCGCGGACCTCGACACCTGGGAGCAGGTGCGCGCCTGGCGGGGATGACCCGGGACCGGAGGTCCCTCCCGGTCCCAGCGGTTCCCGCTGGGACCGGCTCAGTGGTCCCCGCCGCCGAGCTGCTCCAGCACATGCGGGATGAGCGGCCCGACGACGGTGATCGAGTCCTTGACCCCGCCCTTGGAGCCAGGGGCGTTGACGACGAGGGCGCCGTCGGCGCCGCGCGAGGTGACCCCCACGTATCCCCGTGACAGGCCTGCGAGCGGCGTCTTGGTCAGGCCGTGGGAGCGGATCTGGGCCTCGACGCCCTCCAATCGCGCGACCAGGAGCGGGGCGGTGCCCTCGGGGGTCAGGTCCCTGGGGGTGACGCCGGTGCCGCCGGTGGTCAGGATAACGCGGGCGCCGTCGGCGATGGCCTCCTCGATGGCGGCGCGGACCTCCCGGGCGCCGTCGGGGATGAGGCGGACGGCCTCGACGACGACGCCGTGCTCCGCCAGGAGGCGCTGCGCGAGGGGGCCGGACTCGTCCGGGCGCGAGCCGGACGCGCAGCGGTCGGAGACGGTGATGACCGCCCCGCGCACGGTGCCGGTCATGGGGGCGAGGCGCTTCTGAGCGATGGGCTCGTCGGCCGACGCGGGGTCGGGGCGCACAGTGGCGCTGGTGGCGGGAGCTGGGGGCGTCGGAGTGCTCATGGCCCCACGGTAACGGCGCCGGGACCGGTCTCGGTCCCGTTCTCGACCGGTCTCGCGAGGAGGGGCGAGGCGATTAAGTGACTCATACGTGACCTTAAGGGGAGAGGCGCCGCTTCGAAGGGCATGCCCCTTCTGCCGCCCCGCCAGCACCTTTCCCTTTACACCGGGCCGTTCCAGCGTATTTCGGGCATCATGTCCGGGCACCCTTCGCGGGGCCGCTCGCCATGCGCATTCGCCGTGAACGATCACGATGCGCGCCCGGCGACGACGACGCCGTCCACCTCCCAGGAGACATCTTGCCCACGCTCGACACCACCGGCCGAACGCTCACCGGATGGAACCCCGAGGAGCCCGAGAACTGGTCCTCGTCCATCGCCTGGCGCACTCTGGCCATCACCACCTTCTCCCTCATGCTCGGCTTCACGGTCTGGTTCCTGCCGAGCGCCATCGCCCCGCGCCTCAACGAGATCGGCTTCGCGCTGAGCAAGAGCCAGCTCTACTGGCTGACCTCGATGCCCGGCCTGTCCTGCGGCCTACTGCGACTGGTCTACATGTTCCTGCCGGCCACCATCGGCACGCGCAAGATGATCGGCATCTCCTCCCTGCTCTACCTGCTGCCGATGCTCGGCTGGTTCTTCGCCGTCCAGAACCCCTCCACCTCCTACGGGGTCCTCCTCGGCCTGGCCTTCGCCTGCGGCATCGGCGCCGCCACGTTCTCCGGCTACATGCCCTCCACCGGCTTCTTCTTCCCCAAGCGCCTGTCCGGCACCGCCCTGGGCCTCCAGGGAGGTCTGGGCAACATCGGCGCGGGCATCATCCAGCTCGCCGCGCCCTTCCTCATGTCCACCTCCCTGTTCGGCCTGACCTGGGTGGAGCGCCATTCCGAGGGCGCCCCCATAGTCGTCAACGCGACCGTCTTCTTCCTGCCCTGGTCCGTCCTGGCCGCCCTCCTCGCCTTCGCCTGCCTCAAGGATGTGCCGGTCAAGGCGAACATCAAGGAGCAACTGGACATCTTCGGCAATGTCGACACCTGGCTCATGACGATCCTGTACATCATGACCTTCGGCATCTTCTCCGGATTCGCCGCCCAGACGGCCCTCATCATCAACAACAACTACGGCGCCGCCTCCGCCCTGGCCGACGCCGGCCTCACCGGCCTGCCCAAGGGCGCCAGCTACGCCTTCCTGGGCACCTTCATCGGCTCGCTGCTGCGCTTCGCCTGGGGCCCCCTGTGCGACCGCTTCGGCGGAGCCATCTGGACCTTCGTCTCCGCGATCGGCATGGCGGCGACCCTCGGGTTCTGCGGCTGGCAGCTGACCATGATCGACTCCGCCGGGGACTTCAAGGTCTTCATGGCCGGTCTGCTGGGCATGTTCTTCTTCGCGGGCGTCGGCAATGCCGCCACCTTCAAGCAGATGCCCATGATCATGCCCAAGCGCCAGGCCGGCGGCGCCATCGGCTTCACCGCCGCCGTCGCCTCCCTGGGTCCCTTCCTCGTCGGCGTGGCGCTGGCCGCCATGCCGGCCTCGACCTTCTTCCTCGCCTGCGCCGCCTACTGCGCGCTGTGCGCCGTCATCTGCTGGATCCGCTACGCGCGCCCGAACGCCAAGCGCCCGGGCTGATCCCGACCGGCTCCGGCACCCGGAGCCATCCGCGGTGACGGGGCCGCATCGGGCGGCCGCGCCGCCCCTCCCGCCCATCACTCCACCCACTCTCACTGAAGGACCCCAGATGACCAGTCCAGCGGACCCGAGGCACCTCGCCCAGCCGAGCGCCCCGATGATCTCCGAGGATGCGGCAGCGGTGGCCGAGCCCGGCGCGTCCCTGTACAGCCTCGGCTCCTACCTGCGCCGGGGCAAGGCCTCCAACGACGCGCGCAGGCTGTTCCTCGAGGGGGGCCGAGAGGCCGATGCCTTCTACCGCCACCGGTGGAGCCACGACAAGATGGTCCACTCCACCCACGGCGTGAACTGCACAGGCTCGTGCGCCTGGGAGGTCTACGTGACCGACGGCGTCATCACCTGGGAGAAGCAGATCACCAACTACCCGGCCACCCCGGCGGGCATGCCCGACTACGAGCCCCGCGGCTGCCCGCGCGGCGCCGCCTTCTCCTGGTACACCTACTCCCCCACCCGCATCCGCTACCCCTACGTGCGCTCCGTCCTGCTCGACGCCTTCCGCGCCGCCAAGGAGCGCAACGCCGGCGACGCCGTCGCCGCCTGGGCGGAGATCACCGACACCCCCGAGATCGCGCGGGCCTACAAGTCGGCCCGGGGCAAGGGCGGCATGGTCAGGGTCGGCTGGGATGATGCCATGGAGATCATGGCGGCCGCCTACGTCCACACGATCCGCACCTGGGGCCCGGATCGCTGCGCCGGCTTCTCCGTCATCCCCGCCATGTCCATGATCTCCTACGGGGCGGGAGCCCGCTTCCACGAGCTCATCGGCGCCACGATGCTGTCCTTCTACGACTGGTACGCGGACCTGCCGCCCGCCTCCCCCCAAGTCTTCGGGGACCAGACGGACGTGCCCGAGGCCGGCGACTGGTACAACTCCGACTTCCTCATCATGTGGGGCTCCAACATCCCCCTCACCCGCACGCCCGACGCGCACTTCATGACCGAGGCCCGCTACCACGGCACGAAGATCGTGGCGGTCTCCCCCGACTACACCGACAACACGAAGTTCGCCGACCAGTGGCTGCGCGTGGCCCCCGGCACCGACGGCGCCGCCGCCATGGCGATGGGGCACGTCATCCTCAAGGAGTTCCACGTAGGGGCGCGCACCCCCTACTTCCTGGACTACATGAGGAGGTGCACCGATGCCCCCTTCCTCGTCGAGCTCCTGCGCGCCCCCGACGGCACCGGCATGATCCCCGGGCGCTTCCTCACCGCCGACCGGGTGCCGGGCGTGGCCGAGGGCATGCCGAAGAACGAGTTCCGCCCCCTGGTGTGGGACCGCGCCGGCGGCCCGGCCGATCCGCGCGGCACCCTGGCCGACCGCTTCACCGATGAGGGGCTCGGCCACTGGAACCTGCGCATGGACGGCGTCGACCCGGTCATGAGCATCGAGGAGCTGGAGGACGCCGGCCTACGGGTGGAGCCCACTGAGCTGCTCCTGCCCCGCTTCGACCTGCCCGCCTCGGCCACCCCCTCCGGCACCGTGGGCGGCGGCATCATCCACCGGGGCGTGCCCGCCACCCGCCTGGCCGACGGCACACTGGTGACCACCGTCTACGACATCCTCCTGGCCAACTACGCCGTCGAGCGACCGGGGCTACCGGGGGCGTGGCCCGCCGACTACCAGGACGCCACCGTCCCGGGCACGCCCGCCTGGGCCACCGAGCAGTGCGGCGTCTCCGGACCCGCCCTCATCCGGGCGGCGCGCGACTTCGCCACCAACGCCGCCCAGACCCGCGGACGCTCCCAGATCATCATGGGGGCGGGCATCAACCACTACTACCACGCCGACGAGATCTACCGCACGATCCTCGCGCTGACCTCCATGTGCGGTACCCAGGGCGTCAACGGCGGCGGATGGGCGCACTACGTGGGCCAGGAGAAGGTCCGCCCCATCGGGGGATGGCAGCAGTGGGCCTTCGCCCTGGACTGGGCGCGCCCCCCGCGCCACATGATCTCCACCGGCTTCTGGTACCTGACCACCAGCCAGTGGCGCTACGACACCACCCGGGCCGAGCGCGTCGCCTCGCCGCTGGGCCCGGGCACCCTGGCCGGCAAGACCACCACCGACGTCATGGTCGAGGCCATGAAGCGCGGCTGGGTGCCGTCCTACCCCACGTTCAACCGCTCCCCGCTGCTGCTGGGCCAGCAGGCCGAGGAGGCGGGCATGAGCGCGGCCGACTACGTGGTCTCGCAGCTGACCAGCGGAGAGCTGCGCTTCGCCTGCGAGGACCCCGACGCCCCGGAGAACTTCCCGAGGATCCTGGCCAACTGGCGCACCAACCTGCTCGGCTCGTCGGCCAAGGGCACCGAGTTCTTCCTGCGGCACATGATCGGCGCCGACAACGACGTCAATGCCCAGGAGACCCCCGAGGCGCTGCGCCCGGCCTCCGTCACCTGGCGCGAGGCCCCCAAGGGCAAGCTCGACCTCATGTGGACCGCGGACTTCCGCAACACCTCCACGACCCTGCACTCCGACATCGTCCTGCCCGCGGCCACATGGTACGAGAAGTACGACCTGTCCACCACGGACATGCACCCCTTCATCCACTCCTTCAATATGGCGATCGACCCGCCGTGGGAGGCCCGCAGCGATTTCGACATCTACCAGCAGCTCGCGCGCCTGGTCTCGCAGTGGGCGCCGGCCTACCTGGGCACGCAGACCGACATCGTCGCCGCGCCCATCAACCACGACACCCCCGAGGCCCTCACCATGGCGCACGGGGATATCTCGGGCCTGCCGGACGGCTGGGTACCGGGGGTGACCATGCCCAAGCTCGTGCCCGTGGAGCGCGACTACACCCAGATCCTCAACAAGTTCAATGCCCTGGGCCCGCTGGCGGACACGGTCGGCATCCCGGCCAAGGGCATCATGCTCATCCCGGACAAGGAGATGGGCGAGCTCGCCGCCGCCCACGGCACCGGCGCGGGCGCGGCGCAGGGCCGCCCCCTCGTCGACACCCCCATCCGCGCCGGCGATGGCGTCATGCACATGTCGGGGGCCACCAACGGGCGCCTGGCCACCCAGGGCTGGGCGACCCTGTCCAAGCGCACCGGCACCGAGCTCATCGAGCTGAGCCAGGAGGAGGCCGGCAAGCAGGTCACCTTCCAGCAGACCCAGGACGCGCCCGTCGGCGTCATCACGACCCCGGAGTGGTCCGGTTCCGAGCACGGGGGCAGGCGGTACACGGCCTTCTGCGTCAACGTGGAGCACGACAAGCCGTGGCACACGGTCACCGGCCGCATGCACTACTACCTCGATCACGACTGGATCATCGACATGGGCGAGTCCCTCCCCCAGTACCGACCCCCACTGGACTTCACCGCCCTGTACGGGGAGAAGCCCGTGGGCCACGTGGGGCCCACGGAGGAGGGCGCCGTCGAGGTGGCGGTGCGCTACATCACCGCCCACAACAAGTGGGCGATCCACTCCCAGTACTACGACAACCTCCACATGCTCACGCTGGGCCGGGGCGGCCAGCAGGTGTGGATGAGCCCCGCCGACGCCGAGAAGATCGGGGTGCGGGACAACGAGTGGGTGGAGGCCTACAACCGCAACGGCATCGTGGCGGCCCGGGCGAACGTCTCGCACCGCGTGCCCGAGGGCATGGTCCTCATGCACCACGCGCAGGAGCGCACGATGAACACCCCGCTCACCGAGCGCTCCGGGCGGCGCGGGGGGACGCACAACTCGCTCACCCGCATCGTCCTCAAGCCCAGCCACTTCACCGGCGGCTACGGCCAGTTCACCTACGCGTTCAATTACATCGGCCCCACGGGCAACAACCGCGACGAGGTCACTCTGATCCGCCGTCGGACCAATCAGGAGGTGACGTTCTGATGAAGGTCATGGCGCAGATCGCCATGGTGATGAACCTGGACAAGTGCATCGGCTGCCACACCTGCTCGGTGACCTGCAAGCAAGCCTGGACGAACCGCGAGGGCACCGAGTACATGTGGTTCAACAACGTGGAGACGCGTCCGGGCGTCGGCTACCCGCGCTCCTGGGAGGACCAGGAGCGGTGGAAGGGCGGGTGGGTGCGCACCCCCGGCGGGCGGCTCAAGCCCCGCTCCGGCGGGCGCCTGCGCAAGCTCGCCACGATCTTCGCCAACCCGGATATGCCGGTGGTCGAGGACTACTACGAGCCGTGGACCTACGAGTACGACAAGCTCCTGTCGGCCCCCAAGGACTCCCCCGCGCTGCCGGTGGCCCGCGCCAAGTCCCAGCTGACCGGCGAGTACATGCCGACGATCTCCTGGGGCCCCAACTGGGATGACAACCTGGGCGGCTCGACCGAGACCATGGCCGAGGACCCGGTGCTCGCGCGCATGAACGAGCGCGTCTCCACCGAGATCGACCGCACATTCATGTTCTACCTGCCGCGCATCTGCGAGCACTGCCTCAACCCCACCTGCGTGTCGGCCTGCCCGAGCGGGGCCATGTACAAGCGCGCCGAGGACGGCATCGTGCTCGTGGACCAGGACGCCTGCCGCGGCTGGCGCATGTGCGTGAGCGCCTGCCCCTACAAGAAGGTCTACTTCAACCACGCCACCGGCAAGGCCGAGAAGTGCACCCTGTGCTACCCGCGCCTGGAGATCGGCATGCCGACCGTGTGCTCCGAGACCTGCGTGGGGCGCCTGCGCTACCTGGGCGTCCTCCTCTACGACGCCGACCGCGTCTCCCAGGCGGCCGCCGTCGAGGACCCCCGCGACCTCTACATGGCCCAGCGCGACATCCTGCTGGACCCCCACGACCCGGCGGTCATCCGGGGCGCCCGTGCCGAGGGCGTCCCGGAGACCTGGATCACCGCGGCGCAGCAGTCGCCGGTGTGGGACCTCATCTCCGCCTACGAGGTGGCCCTGCCGATCCACCCCGAGTACCGCACCCTGCCGATGGTCTGGTACATCCCACCGCTCTCGCCGATCGTCGACGAGGCCGTGGCCGCGGGCCTGGACGGGGAGAACCACAGAGTGCTGCTGACCGCCGTGTCCGAGATGCGCATCCCGCTGGAGTACCTGGCGGGCCTGTTCACGGCGGGCGACACCGACGTCGTCGAGAGGGTCCTGCGGCGCCTGGCCGCCATGCGCTCCTACATGCGCGATATTCGCGTGGGGCAGGAGCCCGATGAGGAGATCGCCGCCGCCGTCGGCATGACCGGCGATGCCCTGAGGAGCATGTACGAGCTGCTGGGAGTCGCCAACTACGACGACCGCTACGTCATCCCCACCGCCAAGCCGGAGATCCCCCGCGGCATGGCGGCCATGGGCGAGGACGTGCGCATGCTGCTGGGCGACGGCGCGCCGTCAGCCTGCCACTCCGATGCCTCGGGCCTCCACGGGCAGGCGGGATACGGTCCCGTGACCCTGCCCCTGCCGACCATCCGCCGCTCCCCCGTGCCCGCGGCGGGGCCGGATGCCCTGGGCGCGGCGCACCGCCCCGGCATGCCCGTCCTCGGCATGCCCCTGGAGGACGACGACACCCGCCCGGTCCCGGTGGTCGAGCGTCTCGGGAAGGCGCCTCGATGAGCGCTCCCGGCGCCCTGTTCGTGCGCCCGCCCCTGGCGCTGGAGCCCCTGGAAGCGGTGGAAATGACCGCCTCCCAGCGGGCCGCGGCGCATATGTGCGCCTCACTCCTCCTGGATTACCCCCGCGAGGGGGAGCTGGGCAGGCGCCTGGACGCCGTTGAGGAAGCGCTGGCGGGCGTGCCCGATCCCGTACGGGAGCGCCTGGCCGGCTTCGTGGCGGATGCCCGCCGGCGAGGCGAGCGCGCCCTGGCCGAGCACTACGTGGACATCTTCGACCGGCGCCGACGCTGCTGCCTGTACCTCACCTACTACGCGGTGGGCGACACGCGCCAGCGCGGGGCCGCCCTCGTGGCCTTCAAGCAGGCCCTGGCCGCCTCCGGCTACGAGATGGTCGGCGATGAGCTCCCCGACTACCTCCCGGTGGTCCTGGAGTTCTCCGCGCGCAGCGTCGAGAGCGGCGACGAGATCGCCGGCGCCCTGCTCGCCTCGCATCGCGAGGGCATCGAGGTGCTGCGCAGCGCCCTGACGGATATCGGCTCCCCCTACGCCGACCTCATCGAGGCGGTCTGCATGACCCTGGCGCCACTGGACGAGCCCACCGCGGAGAGGATCCGCCGGCTCGTGGCGGCCGGCCCGCCCACGGAGACCGTGGGCGTCACTGAGGTCCTGCCCTTCCCCTCAGCGCCCCCCTCAGTCCCCATCTCGATGCCCGTCGCGGGTCCCTTCCAGCAGTTCCAGAGCGAGGCCGTCCTCGGCGTCGCCCCCGTCCAGGAGTGAGCATGAGCACCTTCGAGCACTACGTCCTGTGGGTCGGCCTGCCCTACGCCGCCTTCCTCCTCCTGGCCGTCGGCCTGTGGTGGCGGTGGCGCACGGACCAGTACGGCTGGACCTCCCGCTCCTCGCAGTGGAATGAGAACCGGATCCTGCGCTGGTCCTCCCCCCTCTTCCACTTCGGGGTGCTCTTCGTGGCACTCGGGCACTTCATGGGTCTCGTGATCCCCAAGTCCCTCACCGAGGCCATGGGCATCCCGGAGCGCGCCTACCACCTCATGGCGGTCATCCCCGGCACCATCGCCGGCCTGATGACGATCGTCGGGCTGGGGGGCCTGCTCTACCGGCGCATCGTGGTCAAGTCCGTGCGCCTGGCGACCACGCGCAACGACATGGTCATGTACGTCATGCTGCTCATCCCGATCCTCCTGGGGGCGTGCGCCACCATCACCACCCAGCTCCTGGGAGGCGAGCACGGCTACGACTACCGTGAGACGATCAGCCCCTGGTTCCGCTCGATCTTCCTGCTGAGCCCCGAACCGGCCCTCATGGCGGACGTCCCGATGGTCTTCAAGCTGCACATCGTCGCCGGCCTGCTGCTCTTCGCGATCTGGCCCTTCACGCGGCTCGTCCACGCGGTCTCGGCTCCCGTGGGATACATGTCCCGACCCTACGTCGTCTACCGCTCCCGCGCACCGCGCACCGCGGCCGTCGCCCCCAGGCGCGGCTGGGACCCGGTGCGCACGCAGGGCACCGGGAATCAGGGCCCCGACGACGTCGCCGCCTCCGAAGGGGCGTAAGAGGGATACTGCGCCCATGCGCCTCCGCGATCTCCTCCCGAGCCGCGCCGTCCTCATCGCGCTCCTCCTCGCGCCCGCCTGCGCGCCCGCAGCGTGCTCCGGGACCCCATCCTCCACGGCCTCCGCACCCATGGCGGCGACGGGGGCCCCGGCGGGCGCCACCACTGCGGTGGCCGGTCAGCTCACCGTCTTCGCCGCGGCCTCCCTCAAGGAGGCCTTCGAGGAGATCGGGGCCGCGCTCACCGAGGACAATCCCGGTCTGACGATCACCTACGACTTCCAGGGCTCCCAGGATCTCGTCTCCGCTCTCGCCAACGGCGCGGCGGCCGACGTCCTGGCCACCGCTGACGAGAGGTCGATCGCCTCGGCAACCGAGCAGTCCCTCGTAACGCGCCCATCCGAGTTCGCCACCAACCGGCTCACCCTCATCGTCCCGCCGGGCAACCCCGGGGGCATCACCGGCCTGGACTCCTCACTGGCCGGCAAGGACCTCGTCATCTGCGCCGACGCCGTCCCCTGCGGCAATGCCACGGACAGGCTCGAGGAGGCCCTGGGCGTCGCCCTTTCCCCCTCCTCCGAGGAGCAGAAGGTGACCGACGTGCGCGCCAAGGTGGAGTCGGGCGAGGCCGACGCCGGCATCGTCTACAGAACCGACGCTGCGGCCTCCGCAGACGCGTCGGATGAGGTCACGATCCCCGACGGCGGCGTCGTCAACCACTACCCGTTGGCGGTGACCTCATCAGCCGCCAACCCTGCCGCCGCCCAGGCATTCGTCGACTTCGCGCGCGGCAGCGAGGGCCAGGCGATCCTCGCGGCGCACGGCTTCGGCGCCCCCGACCAGTGACGCTCGCCCGGACGGCACTGTGGCCGCTGCCGCGCCGCTCCCGGGCCGCCCGGGCCCCGCTGCCCCTGACGGTGGCGCTCCTCGGGCTGGCCGGGGCGGCGCTCATCATCCTGCCGTTGGCGGGCATGGGGACGCGGGTCGCCTGGGGCCGTTTGCCGGAGCTGCTGTCCTCCCCCTCCGCCACGGCGGCGCTGGGGCTGTCGCTGCGCACCTGCCTCGCCTCCACCACCATCTGCGTGCTGCTCGGGGCGCCGCTGGCGCTGCTGCTGTCCCGGCAGTGGCGCGGAGTGCGCCTGGCGCGGGTTCTCGCCGTCCTGCCGATGACGATGCCGCCGGTCGTGGCGGGGATCGCGCTGCTGGCGACCCTCGGCAAGAAGGGCGTGCTGGGAGGGGTCCTGGATGCCTGGGGGATGCGCATCGCCTTCTCGACGACGGCGGTGGTCATCGCGCAGGTCTTCGTCGCCATGCCCTTCCTGGTGGTGACGCTCGAGGCGGCGCTGCGCTCGCGCGATGAGCGGGCGGAGATGATCGCCCGCACGCTCGGCGCCGGGCCGTGGAGGCTGCTGGTCCGCATCACCCTGCCGATGGTCGGGCCTGCACTGGCGCGGGGGACGGCGCTGGCACTGGGACGCGGCCTCGGCGAGTTCGGGGCCACCATCGCCTTCGCGGGCTCGAAGGAGGGGGTCACGCGCACGATGCCCCTGGCGATCTACCTCCAGCGGGAGGAGGACACGGCCACCGCGCTGGCACTCGCCGTCGTCCTCATCGCCGCCGCCGCCCTGGTCGTGGGGGCGACGACGGTGCCGTGGGGGACGCTGCTCCAGCGGTGGCTCCTCCCCGCGGGCCGGTCCCCCGCACCTTCGGGCACCGAGCATCCGTCGGCGCTCCCACCAGTCCCGATGCCCGCGTCACAGGACGAGCCCGCCCTTCCCCACACTCAGCGGAACGCACGCCGCCTGCCGCTCACAATCTCCTTCACTTCCGCCGAGCGCGACGTGTCGGTCTGCCTGGAGATCGGGGCCGGGCGCAGGCTGGCCCTCATCGGCCCCAATGGATCCGGGAAGTCCACGGCCTGCCTCGTGGCAGCGGGGCTCCTCGACGCCACCGGCGGCGAGGTCCGGCTCGGGGAACGCGTGCTCGACGGAACCGGCTTCGTGCCCGCGGGCCAGCGCGGTATCGCCCTGCTCTCCCAGGAGCCGGGGATCTTCGCGCATATGTCCGTGCTGGAGAACGTCGCCTTCGGACCGCGCTGCCAGGGCCTGGGGCGCCGAGCCGCACGGGAGCGGGCCCGGGCCGAGCTGGTGGCCGTCGGCGCCGAGCACCTCGCCGGACGATCCGGAGGCGCGCTCTCCGGCGGGCAGGCCGCGCGAGTGGCCCTGGCGCGGGCGCTGGCGACCTCCCCTCGCGCGCTCATCCTCGATGAGCCCATGGCGGCCCTCGATGCGGGGGCCCGTCAGGAGATGCGGTCTCTCGTGACCCGGCGGGCGAGCGAGGAGGGCCTGACGGTCCTGCTCGTCACCCATGACGTGCTCGACATCGCCTCCTTGGCCGACGACGTCGTCGTCCTGGAGGCGGGGCGAGTGGTCGAGCGCGGGGAGGCGGCGCGAGTGCTATCGGCTCCGGGCAGTGACTTCACCGCGCGCCTGACCGGCATGTCCATCCTCATGGGCACCGCAGCGGGCAGTCGGGAGGACCCCCGCGTCGATCTGGGGGCCGGAATGGTCATCCATGGGCGCCCGGACCAGGAGGTCAGGGAGGGCGAGCCCGCGGCCGCGCTCATCCCCCCGGAGGCCGTGGCCCTCTATGAGGAGGCCCCCTCGGGCTCGCCGCGCAACGCGCTGCCCGCCGTCGTGCGCACGGTCGAGCGCTCGGGAGCCCTGGTGTCGGTGGGCCTGGAGAGCGGAGGGCACCGCCTGGCCGCCTCGGTAACGGCAGCCGCCGTCGCCCAACTCGGCATCGCCCCCGACCGCGAGCTCATCGCCATCATCAAGGCCGTCGAGGTCCGGGTCGTCCCGCGCGGCTGATCCGCCCGCCCGTTGCGGACGAAGTGGCGAGGTTCGAGGATTCCTCCTCATGGCACTGCGCCGCTTCAGACGATGGCGCGGATCAGGGGGATCGGCATTCGCGCGCGATCCGCCCCCGGCGGCGAATCGCCCGAGCGGTCCTCGAACCCCGCCGCCCTCCATGGGTCACGGCTCCTCCTTGCGCAGACCCACGAACCACAGCAGATACAGGCCCCCGCAAGCGGCACTGACCAGGCCCACCGGGATCTGGAACGGCGCGAGGAGGCGGGCGGCGAGGACATCAGCCAGCGCGAGCAGCAGCGCGCCCATCGCGGCTGAGGCCGCCAGGGCGGTGCCGGCCGAGTGCGAGGCGCGGCGCGCCAGTTGGGGAGCCGCGAGCGCCAGGAAGGCGATGGGCCCGCTCACCGCCACGCAAACGGCCGCCAGGACCACTCCGTAGCCCAGGAGGATGCCCCGGGCCCGCGCAGCACTCAGCCCCAGGGCGGTGGCGGCGTCGTCGCCGAGCTCGAGGATCCCGGCGGGTCGGCCGAGCCACGCGATGAGCGGCAGGAGAAGAGCGGCCGCGGCCAGGAGCGGGCTCACCTGCGCCCAGGTGATCGCGTTGAGGGAGCCGAATTGCCAGGCCTTGGCGGCCTCGGCGCTCTCGATCGTGGCGCGGGTGAGCAGGTAGTCGTTGCTCGCGGCGAGCATCTGGGACAGGGCGATTCCGACCAGGATGAGGGCATCGCCGCTCGCGCCGCGCCGCAGGGCCGCGAGCACGACGAGCACGGCCGTGACGAGGCCTCCCAGAATCGTTCCCAGGGCGATCATCGGCAGGGATGACGCCGTGGACAGGAGGATCACCACCAGTCCCCCGGTGGTGGCGCCCTTGGTGAAGCCGACGATGTCGGGGCTGCCCAGGGGGTTGCGGGACAGCGATTGGAAGACGGCGCCGGCCACCGCGAGCAGTGCCCCGATGAGCAGGGCGGCGAGGGCCCGCGGAAGGCGCTGGTCGAGCACGATGAACCTGTCCAGATCACTGCCGGAGCCGGCGAGGACCGCCAGCGCGTCGGCGGCGGAGAGCCGGTAGGCACCGGTGAGAAGGGCACCGGTGCTCACGATCAGCGCTGCCAGGAGGAGGATGAGGGTGATTGCCAGGGCGCGCCGGTGGAGCAGGATCGAGCGCCCCCGTCCCAGGGGGACGGCGAACTGCGCCCTCGGGGTTCCCAGGCATGCGGAGGGGCGAGCCGCGCCGGCCGCCTCAGCTCCGTCCCGCCGACTCACGCGCGCCGCCTCGGGCGGGCGAGCACGAGGCCGATGAGGACGGGACCCCCGAGGAAGGCGGTCACCACGCCCGCCTCCAGCTCATCGGGCCAGATGAGGCGCCGCCCGACGACGTCGGCGAGCAGCAGCAGCGCGGGCCCGGCGATGAGGGAGGCCGCGAGGATGCGCCGCTGATCTGCGCCCAGGAGGAGGCGCAGCGCATGGGGGACCATGAGGCCGACGAAGGAGATCGGGCCGATGGCCGCCGTGGTCGCCCCGCACAGGAGTGTGATGGTGACGAGCGCCAGGGCCCGCACCGCGCCGACGCGCGCCCCGAGCGCGCTGGCCTGCTCCTGCCCCAGGGCGAGCGCGTTGAGGGCGTGGCCCAAGGCCATCGCCAGGAGCAGGCCGACCAGGAGGAAGGGCGCGACCCAGGCCAGGACCTCCGCGCCGCGCCCCTCCAGGGACCCCACCACCCAGAAGCGGTAGGAGTCGAAGGCCTGCGTGTCGCGCATGGTGATGGTCCCCGTGATCGCGCCCAGGGAGGCTCCCAGGGCGACCCCGGCGAGGACGAGGCGCGTCGGCCCGGCGCGGCCGGAGCGGCCCGCCATGAGGTGGACGAGCCCGGCGGCGGCCGCGGCCCCGGCGAAGGCGAACCAGAGGTATTCCGTCACGCCGGTGAGCCCCAGCAGGCAGATCGACAGGACGACGGCGAGCGCCGCTCCCGCGTTGACGCCCAGGATGCCGGGCTCGGCGAGGGGGTTGCGGGTGAGGGCCTGCATGACGACGCCGGCCGCGGCGAGTCCGGCGCCGGCCCCGATGGCCAGGAGGGTGCGCGGCATGCGCAGCTGCCAGACGATGATGGAGGGGACGCTGCGATCACGGGCGAGCAGGCCATGCACCGTCTCACCCGCTCCGAGCGGTCGCGAGCCGATGGCCAGGCTCAGCACCACGAGGAGGGCGAGGATCACGGCCCCCACCGCGGCCAGGAGCAGGAGGCGCGCCGCGGGGGCATTGCCGGGCCCGGGGGCGCGCCCGTTCCTCGCGCTCGTATGGGCAAATCGCATGCAATGAGGTTAGCCTACCCACATGGCTCATCTCCACAGTCGACGCACCGTGCTCTCCGCCGCCGCCCTCGCCTCAGCGCTGCCCATCCTCGTCGCCTGCTCCTCGTCCGGCGACAACGCCTCCTCCGCCTCGGGCGGAGCCGCCACCGGCGAGTCCTCGGCCGCCCCCGGCGCCCCGACCCCCACATCCTCCATCCCCACCACGATCCCCGAGGGCATGGGATCGGGGCAGGGCGACGGCATCTTCCCCCGGACGGTCGGCCATTTCCAGGGCTCGACGACGATCCAGGCGCCCCCCAGCAAGGTCGTCATCATCTCCACCGGCCAGCTCGACGCCGCTCTCACGCTCGGGGTCGTACCGGTGGGCGCGGCCGCCGGCGACGGGGCGAAGGCCGTCCCCGACTACCTGGCCAGGGCCTTCCCGGAGCAGGCCGGCGCACTGGGGGCGATCACCGAGGTCGGCTCGCGGAAGGAGCCGAACGTGGAGGCGATCTCCGATCTCGCCCCGGACCTCATCCTCGTCAACAACACGGGCAAGGATCCGGCGGCCCTCTACACGACCCTGTCCAACATCGCGCCCACCGTCGTCACGCAGGGCACGGGCCAGTACTGGAAGCAGGACTTCCTCCTCCTCGCGGACGCCCTGGGGAAGGTCGACGCGGCCCGCACCTGGCTGGACATCTTCCACTCCGACGCCGCCGCGGCCGGGAAGCCGATCGACGGCGCCGGCACCGTCTCCCTGCTGCGCAAGAACGGCGACCGCACGCGGATCTTCGGGGCGATCTCCTTCGCCGGATCCGTCCTGGCGGATATGGGCGTGGCCCGCCCGCAGACCCAGTCCTTCACCGAGGACACCTCCCACGACATCTCCGCAGAGCAGCTCGACCAGGCCGATGCCTCCTGGATCCTCTACGGCGTGCAGGGCGATGCCTCCGCCCTGACCTCGGCGGCACTGTGGCCCACGCTCGGGGCCGTCACCGCCGGCCGGGCGATCCAGGTGGAGGACGACCCCTTCTACCTCAACGCCGGGCCCACGGCCGCCCGCTTCGTCCTGACGACTGTCTCGACGACGGTCAAGTGAGGCGGGGCCTCCACCGCCATCGGGCGCCCGCCCCCGATTTCACGCCCGATGGCGCACCGGGCCTGGCCGCCGAGGCGGTCACGCTCTCCTACCAGCCCCTCCATCCGGTGGTCGAGGACCTCTCGGTGAGCATCGCCCCCGGGGAGGTGACGATGATCGTGGGTCCCAACGCCTGCGGGAAGTCGACGCTCCTGCGCGCGCTGAGCCGTGTCCTGACTCCCGACAGCGGTGGCGTCGTCCTCGATGGCAGGCCGGTCGCCCGGATGCGCCCCAAGGCCTTCGCCCGGCGGGTGGGTCTCCTCGCCCAGTCGTCGCTCGCCCCCGAGGGGATCACCGTCCACGAGCTCGTGGCCCGGGGGCGCTACCCCCACCAGTCGGTTCTGCGCCAGTGGTCGCCCGAGGACGACGAGGCCGTCAGCGAGGCCATGGAGCGCGCCGATGTGACGGGGCTGGCGGGCCGCCGCGTCTCCTCGCTGTCCGGCGGACAGCGCCAACGGGCGTGGATCGCCATGGCGCTGGCCCAGCGCACGGACATCCTGCTGCTCGATGAGCCCACGACCTTCCTCGACCTGGCCCACCAGGTGGAGGTCCTCGAGCTGTGCCGCGAGCTCAACGCCTCCCTCGGCACGACGATCGTGGCGGTACTGCACGACCTCAACCAGGCCTGCCGTTACGCCGATCGCGTGATCGCCATGCGCTCGGGGCGGATTCTCGCCCATGGGGCGCCGTCGGAGGTCATCACGGAGGAGGTCGTCGAGGAGGCATTCGGGCTGCCCGTGCGGGTCATGAGCGACCCGCTGACGGGCACGCCCATGGTGCTGCCCCTGCCCCGCCGGCCCTGACGCCCGCCCGGCGGCGGGCCATTCCTGGCACTGAGAGGGCCTGGCTGCGAGTGCGGCGGCTTCCGTAGGCTCTGACGAATCGACCGATTCTTATCAGAGAGGCCCCGCCATGAGCACCACCCCACCGACAGCCCCCGCCCTGCCCGCCACCATGCGCGCAGTCGTCATGAACGCACCCGGCGACGTCGCCGTGGAGACCATCGAGACACCGCGCGTGGCGGGGCCCGGCGACGTCGTCATCAAGCTCGCCGCCGCCTGCGTGTGCGGCTCCGACCTGTGGCCCTACCGGGGCGCCCAGCCCGTCGACCACCAGTACATGGGCCACGAGTACGTCGGCACCATCGTGGAGAAGGGCGAGGATGTCCGCACCCTGGAGCTCGGGGACTTCGTCATCGGCTCCTTCATGCTCTCCGACGGCACCTGCGAGATCTGCCGGGCCGGTTACCCCTCGCGCTGCGCCAACGCCGGGCACTACACCGGCAGCCAGGCCGAGTACATGCGCGTCGAGCTCGCCGACGGCTCCCTGGTGAAGGTCCCCGGCGGCGAGCCGGACGACCCCGAGCGCCTCGCCGACTACCTCGCAGCCTCGGACGTCCTGGGCACCGGCTGGTACGCCGCCGTCGCCGCGAACGCCGGTCCGGGCAAGACGATCGCCGTCGTGGGCGACGGCGCCGTGGGGCTCTCGGCGGTCCTGGCCGCCAAGGCGCTGGGGGCCGAGCGGGTCATCGCCTTCTCCCGCCACGAGGACCGCGCGGCACTGGCCCGCGAGTTCGGGGCCGACGTCGTCATCGCCGAACGCGGCGAGGAGGGCGCGGCGAAGGTCAAGGAGCTGACGAACGGCTACGGTGCGCACGGCGTGTGCGAGGCCGTGGGCTCCCAGGAGTCCATGGACCAGGCGCTGGCCTCATGCCGTCCCGGCGGCTACATCGGCTTCGTCGGCGTCTCGCACGACCAGACGATCGACGGCTTCAACCTGTTCTTCCGCGAGGTCCACCTCGAGGGCGGGCCCGCCCCCGTGCGCCGCTTCCTGCCCGACCTCATCAAGCGCATCGACGCCGGGGAGATCCACCCCGGCCGCGTCTTCACCAAGCGCCTGCCGCTGGACGAGGCCGCCGAGGCCTACAGGGCCATGGATGAGCGCCGCGAGATCAAGGTTCTCCTGGAGGTCTGAGCCCGTGGCCCCCGTTCCCGGCGGCGCCGCGCACCCCGGGAACGAGGGCTGCGCCGCCCCGGCCTACTCCAGGCGCCCGAGGATGGGGCGGTTCGTGGAGGTCAGGACGCTGCGGTACTCGGCGCAGCGCGCCATGAGATCCGTCTCCATCATGCCCAGACAGCCCATGACGATGAAGGGGACGAGGTAGGTCATGGAGCAGGTGGCGGCCGAGGCCTGGAAGGGGCGCAGGAGCTCGGTGAGCGAGTAGCCCACCATGCGCTGTCGGCCGTATTCCGCGGCGCCCGCGGTGGTGGCGATCATGAGCTCCTTGCCGAGCAGGGCGACGCCGTCGGGCCCGTGGGCCCACCCGAAGGTCAGGACGTCGTCGAGCCATTGCTGGACCAGCGGCGGGGCGGAGAACCAGTGCAGGGGGAACTGGATGACGATGCGGTCCGCGCCATCCATGGCGGCCTGCTCCGCCGCGACGTTGATGACGCCATCGGGATAGAGGTCGTACATCCGGCGCACGGTCACACCCGACACGCCCTCCGCCTCCGCGGCCAGGGCGCGATTCACCACGGAGGAGGTCATGTCAGGGTGGAAGACGAGAACCAGGGTGTTCACGACTGCTCCTTCAGTTGTCCATGAGACCGGGCCGGACCAGGGGCCGGGTCATCCTGGTTCGAGCCTATCGGGAGCCCACCCCGCATGAGAGCCCGGCGTGATACAAGGTGAGCAGGCCCACCCCGACTCGCCGCCACGGCTCATCGCCTCCCGGCGCTCTCCGACGGCGCCGCGCAGCCCGTTGGGCCCATCGGCGGAGAGGCAGCAGCGGTATGGGGGCGCGGGCGGAGCCGCGCTGGGCCGACGCAGTGGCGCCTCAGCAGGGCCGGTCTTCCCACCCGAGCGTCCCACGGGCGCTACCGTGGTGCCATGAGCGCCCCCATCTCGCCCGAGCGCCGCTGGCGCGACGACCTGCACCTGGCCCACACCATCGCGGATCAGGCGGACGCCCTCACGCTGCCCCGTTTCGAGGCCCAGGACTTCAACGTCGAGACCAAGCCCGACCTGACCCCCGTCACCGAGGTCGATCGCACCGCCGAGAAGCTGGTGCGCGACTACCTCGCGCGCGCCCGCGGACGCGACTCGGTCCTCGGCGAGGAGCTGCCGCCCACCGGCCACGCCCCCCGGCAGTGGGTCATCGATCCGATCGACGGCACGAAGAACTTCGTGCGGGGCGTGCCGGTGTGGGCCACGCTCATCGGGCTCGTCGAGGACGGGCAGGTCGTCGTCGGGCTGGTGAGCGCGCCGGCACTGGGCAAGCGCTGGTGGGCGGTGACCGGCGGCGGCACCTGGACCGGGCGGTCCCTATCCTCCGCCAAGCGCCTGGGAGTCTCCAGCGTCGGCTCGCTCGGGGACGCCTCGCTGTCCTACTCCTCCCTGTCCGGATGGGCCGAGCGCCATCGCCTGCGCGGGATGCTCTCGCTCATGCAGTCCTGCTGGCGCACGCGCGCCTACGGCGATTTCTGGTCCTACATGCTCTTGGCCGAGGGGGCCGTGGATCTGGCGGCCGAACCGGAGCTGGAGCTCTACGACATGGCGGCCCTCGTGCCCATCGTCACCGAGGCGGGCGGCGCCTTTACCTCGCTCGACGGTGAAGCGGGGCCCTGGGGAGGCAGCGCTGTCGCCTCCAACGGGCGCCTTCACAAGGCGATCATGAAGCACCTCGGCTCCGAGACCGACTGATATCCGCACCGATCGGTGCCGTTTCCACCGAGAGGTGCGCCCTGCCCGCACCAGTGGGCGGGAACCGCACCAGTCAGTGCGGATGGCGCCGAGGGCTCGACGCCGGTAGCCTTCCCGAAGCATCACGGAGGCACCGGCCCCGTCATCGTTCCTTGATCGGAGTCCCATGAACTGGCTGCACGCCGTCCTGCTCGGCATCGTCGAGGGCATCACCGAGTTCCTTCCGGTGTCCTCGACCGGGCACCTCAACATCGTCGAGAAGCTACTGGGCTACGACATCGACTCGGTGGGCATGACGGCCTTCACCGCGGTCATCCAGGTCGGCGCGATCCTGGCCGCCGTCGTCTACTTCTGGCGCGACATCGTGCGGATCGTGACCGCCTGGTGCAGGGGATTGGTGAACGAGGAGGCCCGCCGCGACCCCGACTGCACGCTGGGCTGGGGCGTCATCCTCGGCTCCATCCCGGTGGCGGTCATCGGGCTGCTCTTCAAGGACTTCATCGAGGTCACGGCGCGATCCCTGTGGATCATCGCGGCCGCCCTCGTCATCTGGTCGGCGGTCATGTGGATGGCCGACACCCGCACGGACCTTGATAAGGGCATGCGGGATGTGTCCATCAAGGACGCCCTCATCATCGGAGTCTTCCAGGCGCTCGCCCCGGTCTTCCCCGGCATCTCCCGCTCGGGTGCGACCATCTCCGCGGGACTCTTCCTGCGCTTCGACCGGGTGACGGCCACGCGCCTGTCCTTCTTCCTGGGCATCCCCGCCCTGCTCGCGGCCGGCGCGCTCGAGGCCGTGACGGCCTTCGACCACATCTCGGACCCGAGCATCGGCTGGAGCGCGACGATCATCGCCACGGTCGTCTCCGGCATCGTGGCCTACGCAACCATCGCCTGGCTGCTCAAGTTCGTCTCCTCCAACAAGTTCACGGGCTTCCTCGTCTACCGCGTGGCGCTCGGCGGCGTCATCGCGGCCCTCGCGGCCACGGGCGCCGTCGCGGCCTGATCGCTCCGGCGACGGCGCCAAGGGGTATCCGGCCCCTTAACGCCTCTCATTCGCGTCAGCGCCCCGTGAGACAGTGTGCCCATGCGGATCCTGCACACCTCCGACTGGCACCTGGGGCGGACCTTCCACGGACGCGCGCTCGACGACGCCCACGCGGCCTTCGCCGACCACCTCGTCGGGCTCGTGCGCACCGAGCGCGTCGACGCCGTCCTCGTGGCCGGGGACGTCTACGACCGGGCGGTGCCGCCCACGGACTCGGTGCGCCTGCTCGACGAGACGCTGCGGCGCCTGAGTGAGCGCACCCGCGTCGTCCTGACCCCCGGCAACCACGACTCCGCCCGCCGCCTGGGCTTCGCCGCGGAGCTCATGGGCGAGGGCCTCGTCATCCGGGCGCGCACCGACGCCGTCCACCACGCCGTCGTGCTACCCGACGCCGACGGCGGCCCGGGCGCGCTCGTCTATGCCCTGCCCTACCTCGACCCGGACGCCGCCCGGGCCACCCTGCCGCGTCTGCTCGCCGAGCAGCTCGGTGAGCGCAGTGAGGACGACGGCCCGGCTGCGGGTGACGGCGAGCCGCAGCCGCCCAGACTGGCGCGCTCCCACGAGGCCGTCGTCAGCGGCGCCCTGCGGCTCGTCGCCGCGGACCTTGCGGCACGCAGGGCCGCCTCGCCGGTGCGCACGCCCGCCCTCGTCATGGCGCACGCCTTCGTCGCGCCCGCGCGCACGAGCGAGGACGGCTCGCTGTCCCCCGCTAAGGACGCCCCGGCGACGACACAGTCCGAGCGGGACATCAGGGTCGGAGGCGTGGACCTCGTCCCCTCCCAGGTCTTTGTCACGCTTGGCGGCTCGCCCCTGGCAGCGCAGGCGGGCGGCCTCGACTACGTCGCCCTGGGCCACCTCCACCGCCCCCAGGCCGTCCACCTGCCCGAGGCCCTGCACGCGCAGGCCCGGCCCGTCGACACCGTCCTGCCGGTGCTGCGCTACTGCGGCTCACCGCTGCCCTTCTCCTTCTCCGAGGCGCCCTGCGCCAAGTCCTCGGTGCTCATCGACGTCGGCGCCTGCGGCGTCAGCAGCACCGAGCTCGTCCCTGCCCCCGCGCCCCACCGGATCGAGACCGTGCGCGCCACGATGGCCGAGCTGCTCTCACCGCGCTACGACGAGCTCACCGACGCCTGGCTGCGCGTCGAGCTCACCGGGGAACTGCCCCACGGCGCTCTCGCCCGTCTCAAGCAGCGCTTCACCCACATGCTCTCCTTCAGCCGGATCGCCCCCACCGCCCGTCCGCATGAACGGGTCGTTATCACACGTCAGGCCGACCCCGTGAAGGTCAGCGAGCAGTTCCTCGCCGAGGTCGGGGGCAGGGAGCCCAGCCCGGCCGAGTCCGCCGTCCTCAGCGAGGCCTACGAGGCCGTCCGCGCCGCCGAGAGGAGCCTGTGATGCGTATTCACCGCCTGACGATGACGGCCGTCGGTCCCTACGCGGGCACCGAGACGATCGACTTCGACCGCTTCGCCGACTCGGGCCGCTTCCTCCTCACCGGCCCGACCGGCTCGGGCAAGACGACGATCATCGACGCGATCGTCTTCGCCCTGTACGGCGAGGTCGCCGACGCCTCGGACTCCTCTAAGGACCGCATCCGCTCGCGCTACGCGTCCCCCGAGCAGCCGACCGTCGTCGAGATGGTGTTCTCCACCGGTGCCGGAGTGTTCAAGGTGCGGCGCACGCCCGAGTACGAGCGGCCCAAGAAGCGTGGGGCCGGCAGGACGACGCAGAAGGCGAGCGCCCACCTGTGGCGGCTGACCTCCCTGGACGAGCAGGCCGTCGAGGAGCCGGGCGAGGAGCCCGTCGTCGGCCCGCGCGAGGTCGGCCCGGAAATCACACGGGTCGTCGGGCTCACCCGCGAGCAGCTCACCCAGACCGTCGTCCTGCCCCAGGGCAAGTTCGCCCGCTTCCTGCGCGCCTCCTCCCAGGAGCGTCATGTGCTGCTGCGTGACGTGTTCGGCACGGGTCTCTACGACCGGATCCAGGACGAGCTCGCTAACCGCTCGCGTGACGCCCGCCGCCGCACCGAGGAGGCCCGCACGGCACTGACCGGGGCGCTCACGCGCCTCATCACCCTTCTGGGCCAGGGGCTGGGGGCGGGTGGCGCAGCGCCGGGTGGCAGCCCCGGGGACGCCGGTTGCGTACGCCCGCACGCGCTGTCCGGGGCCGACGCCGAGGCCGCGTCGGGCACGGCGGAGCAGCTGGAGGCCGCCCTCATCCAGCCTGTTGTCGACGACGAGGCCCTCACCCGCACCATCGACAGTGCGCTGGCTCGCTCCCACGGCCACGTGCGGGCCCGCGAGGACGCCCTGGCACGCGCCGCCGAGCAGCGCGACACCGCCGCCCGCAGCCTCCGGGACACTCGGGACCTCGCCGCCCTCATCGACCGGCGCACGAGGCTCCTGGCCGAGCAGGACCGCCTGGCGCTCTCGGCCGAGGCTGATGACGCCGACGCCGAGCGCCTCACCCTGGCTGAGAGGGCCGCACGCGTCTCCTCCCCCGCTGCTGTGGCGCAGCGCCACGCCCGCACCGCCCTTGGGGCGCTCGATGCGCTGGAGCCGGCACTGAGCGCATGCGCCCAGGCGGCGTCGGACCACACGTCCACCCCCGCGGATCCAGCGGAATCAGGGGCGTCCGGTGCGCCTGGGCCCCCGGGCACACCGCTGCCCCTCACCGCTGTGCGCGGCGCACGCGCCCTGGAGGCGCTAAGGCCTGTGCTTGTGCAGTCCGCCGACCCCACGGCCTCCACCGCTGCGGACGGCCACGACGTCGGGGACCTCGCACCCGCAGACCTCGACGCCCTCACCACCGCGTCCAGGGCCAGCGCCAAGGACCTGGAGGCGGCAGCCGACCGCGAGAGGCTCGACGCCGGAGCCCTGCAGGCCCTCGTCGAGTCCGAAGCCTCCCTGCCCTCCCGTCGTGACGCCCTCGCCCGAACGCGCACGGATCACGCCGCCGAGATCGTTGCGATCACGCAGGAGCGCGACGCCCTGGCTGAGCGACCCGCCCACCACGCTCAGCTTCAGGCGTCGCTCGCCGCCGCCCGCGCCGCCGAGTCGCTCGTCCCGACGCTTGTGGCCTCACGCGACGCCGCCCGCGCCCGGCATGAGGCCGCCCTGCGCGTCGCCCGGCTCACCGAGCAGGTTCTCGCCGCCCAGGAGGCGACCGACGCCGCACGGCGCGCGGCCGAGCAGGCGGCGGACACGCTCCACACCCGACGTCGTGCCTGGATCGCCCTGACTGCCGGCAGTCTCTCCGCCGACTTGCGCACCGGTGAGCCCTGCCCCGTGTGCGGCTCGACCGAGCACCCCCGTCCCGCCCCGGTCGAGGATGGCACCGTCACCCGCGCCGACGTCGAGTCCGCCGACGCTGCCGAGAAGCAGGCCGCCGCGCTACTGGCCGAGCGGGCCGGGGACCTCGACTCCCTCAAGCGGCAGCGCGCCGACGCCGAGGAGCAGGCCGGCGGGCTCGATGTGCGCGCCGCAGCCGACGCCCTCACGACCACCGAGGCCGCGCTCTCGCAGCACCAGGCGCTGGCCGCAGGCGTCGAGGCCCTCTCCGCCGAGCTCGAGGGCTTCGCCCAGCAGACCTCCGCGCTCACGGAGGCCCTGGCCGCGCGCCAGGCCGCCGCCACCACCCAGGCGCAGCACCTGGCGGACACCGAGCGCCAGCTGGACGCCGAGGCCGAGCGCCTGACGCAGGCGCGCGGAGCTGAAGCCTCCGTCAGCGCCCGCGCGAGCGCGATGACGGCTCGCGCTGACGCTCTCGCTTCGGCCGCCCGCGCCGTGCACGGTGCCGTCGATGCCGTACACGCGACCGTGCAGGCACACGCCGACCTGCGCACCGCCCTGGCCGACGCCGGCTTCGGTTCGCTCGAGGCGGTCCACCAGGCCTCCCTGGCCCCAGCCGAACTCGACGCGCTGCGTGCGCGTGTCACCGCCGTCGCCGCCGACCGCGAGCGCGTGAGGCAGGGACTCGCCGAGGAGGCGGTCGCCTCCCTCACAGGTCAGGAGCAGACCGACGTCGAGGCCGCAACCGCCGCCCACGCCGACGCGGACGCCGCCCACACGCAGGCGGTG
Organism: Actinomyces gaoshouyii; assembly: GCF_002072175.1. GTDB lineage: Bacteria > Actinomycetota > Actinomycetes > Actinomycetales > Actinomycetaceae > Actinomyces > Actinomyces gaoshouyii. The sequence goes on from NZ_MVIV01000001.1 coordinate 312,252, forward strand.
CGCGCCGTCGAGCAGGCACGTGCCGCCCACGCGGCCCTCGATGAGGCCGCCCGGGCCGTGCGCGAGGCCGCCCGGACCCTCAGCCGCACGAGCGCGGACCAGCAGGCCCTGCTGCGCGTCGCCGAGCTCGCCGGCGGGACGAACGACCGGGCGACGCCGCTGGCGACCTGGGTCCTCGTCGAACGGTTCGCCGAGGTCCTCACCTTCGCCAACCAGCGCCTGGAGGAGATGTCCGACGGACGCTTCAGCCTGGCCAGCACCACCGAGGAGGCAGGCTCCGCGCGGCGCAAGGACCGCGGCCTGGGCCTGGCCGTTATCGACCACGACGCCGGGGACGACCCGCGCGACCCCCGGACCCTGTCCGGTGGTGAGACCTTCTACGTCTCCCTCTCCCTCGCCCTGGCACTGGCCGACGTCGTCACCGCCGAGGCCGGCGGCACCACCCTGGAGACGTTGTTCATCGACGAGGGCTTCGGCACGCTCGACCCGCAGGCGCTCGACAACGTCATGGGTGAGCTCTCCCGGCTCCAGGCCGGCGGGCGCACCGTCGGCATCGTCTCGCACGTTGAGGAGCTCCGGCGCCAGGTCCCCGACCGGGTGGAGGTGCGCCGTGCTGGCGTCGGCTCCACGCTCACCCTGCGCGCCCGATGAGTGCGGGCCCGCGCACCGCCGGCCACGGGCCGGGCGGCGCGCCTGAGGGCGCTCAGCCGAGCTCGGCGGCCAGCGCCCGCCTCTCCGAGACGTCGAACCACAGCAGGTCCGCCTGCGCCGCCCGCTCGAAGGCCTCCTCGTCACCCGTGCGGGCGGCGGCGACGTCGGCCCGTGCCTCCGGCTCGTCCACGAGCAGCGCAGCGACGTCGTCCCACGCCACCGGTGCGAGCAGCTCGACCGTGCCGGGCAGGACCTCGTCACCGACCTCGAGCTCGCGCACCACCGAGGCGTCCACGTCCGCGGCGATGACCACGCGGCGGTCCGCCAGGCCGCTCGCGCCCGGCTCGGAGAGCAGCAGGACGGAGGCGTCGGCGGCGCACAGGCTCGCCGAGACCTCCAGGCCCTCCTCGTCCTCATCGGGCAGGGCGGCGGCCAGGGAATCCGTCGCGGCATGGGCCCGGCGGGCGGTGATGGGATCAGCGGCGAGGTCGGCGGCCGTGGCGGGCAGGTAGATGCGCATGGGCCTAGTGTGCCCGTCGGCGGCCGTGGCGGCCGTCCCCGGCGGCTCGCGTGTTCCCGCGCCGAGAGCGGGAGCGGGCGGGCCGCGAGCAGCCGGCGGATGGATCGAGGGCGTCCACCAGCCCGGCCAGGGCCCGCCCCAGCGCCGATCCGGGGCACAGGTCGAGAACGGCGCGGGCCTCCAGGACGCAGCGGTCGGCCGCCTGGGGATCCTCGGGCAGCAGGATCGGATCGGCGACGCCGCCGAACCTGCCCAGGGACTCCCGCACCGCCCGTGCCGGTGAGGGCCCGGCCGCGGAGGCCCGCACCCGGTTGACGACGACGCGCGGCGCTCGCCCTGCCCCCGGGGCCTCCTCGCAGTCGGTGAGCAGCTGGAGGAGGCGGCGCACCCCGATCGGATCCCCCGCGCCCACGAGCAGGACCTCGTCGGCCTGGCGCAGCAGTTCGGAGGCCATGGCCCCACGGCCGGGCTCGAGGGAGTACTCGTCGACGGCGTCGTCGATCGGGCCGCCCGCCAGGTCCACCACCGTCCAGGCGGCCGCGCGGCGCGCCCGCCCCCAGACGGCCTCCATCGCCACCGGCGGCAGCTCTCGCCAGCGCCCCGGCCTGCCGAGCCCGGACAGGAGCCCGACACCCGCGCCGATCGGCACGACGAGCCGGGCGAGCTCCGCATCGTCCAGGCGCCCATGGGCTGCCAGGCGCGCGGCCGTGGCCAGTGAGGAGGAGTCCTCAGGAACACCGAGGAGCTCCACGAGGCTCGGGGCCTCGATATCGGCGTCGACCAGCAGCGCACCGCCGGAGGGGGCCAGACCGTGGGCGAGGCTGGCAGCGATCGTGCTGCGGCCGGGGGCACCGTGGGGCCCCCACACCGCCACGATCCTCCCCCGCCGACCAGCTGCCGGCGCCCCTGGTGGAGGCGGTGCCGCCTCCACCGCCTCTTCGGACCGCGCCATCGGCTCGCCCGGGACAGGCGCACTGCCGATGGTCGCCCGGGCCCCCTGCGGAGCCGAGCCGGTCGTCATGGCAGCGGTGCCCCAGCCCCCGGCGGGAGGCGGGGGCACCGCCCGGCGGGCCAGCGCCTGGAGGGCGCCGCGCACCTCAGCGGGCCGGGCTGCGGCGCTCAGAACGATCCAGCCGGGCATGGACCACTGGGCCTCCTCACCATCGGGAACGAGGAGCACGCCGACGGCACCGCAGCGGGTGATCCGGTCGATGATGGCGCGATCGACGTCGTCGAAGGCCGTCTCGAGGACGACGAGCGAGGCGAGCCCGGCCATGGCCGCGCCCACGAGGTCGGTGAGGTCCGCGCACCGGCGCACCACCCGCAGCCCTGATCCCTGGTCGTCGATGGCCCGCAGCGTCTCCGCGTCCGAGCCGGCCAGACCCAGGAGGACCCCGCTCGCTGGCGCCGCCATGTCAGGAGCCCTGCCCGGTGGGCACGAGCACGAGCGGCCGCCCCGATCCGACGGCGGTGAGGACGTCGGCCACGGATCCCTCGGGCACGAGCACCTCCACCGTTGTGGTCCCGGTGGACACGAGACTGGTGCGCTCCTGGTTGACGGCGCGGATGACGAGGCCCTGGGCCACGACCCGCGCCCGACCGGCGCCCTCCTGAGACTCCTGGGAGGAGTCACCCGCCGGCCCGGTGCCGACCGAGGGCTGGGCCGTCACCGCACTCGCCACGGGGGCTGCCGCTCCGGCGGATCGCGGGGCCTGGCCGTCTGGCAGCTGCCACAGGTCAACGCCGTCGCCGGCGCCTGTGCCCTTGGGCAGTCCGAGGGATGCCTCGATGACGATGGAGCGCTGGGAGGCGGCCGAGGCGGGGGCGACGGCGGCCGTGGGCAGCAATTCGCCCTTGCCCAGGGAACGGGTCGCGATCGCGTCGCCGGGCAGGCTCCCCGCCGGGATGTAGGCGCCCGAGCCGGGGCGGGAGTCGACGAGGGCGAGCACGCCGTCGGCGGTGAGGTCCGTGCCGGGGGCGACGTCGCGGGTGAGGATGTAGACCTCCTGGGTGCCCGCGGCGGAGTCGACCGCCCATGCGCCCAGGGCGACGGCGCCGCCGATGAGGGCGAGTCCGCCCGCCAGGCGCGGGTCCCGCCAGCCCGGGCGCCGCCACCTGGCGGGGGCCGGGGATGAGGGGGAGAGGTGCGCGGGAAGCGGGGCCTGGGAGCGCTGGGCGGCTGGCACGAGATCCTCCTTGATGATTCGCAGCCGATCCTGACGATCGTTGATGACTTTTCGTTATCCACAGGGATGCCCGAGGGGTAGCGCGCCCAGGGTGCGCGGTGAGACCATCGTGCCATGCCCAGACGCTTCTTGACCATCGCCGATGTGGCCGACCAGCTCCAGCTCTCGGCGCAGGGCGTGCGCGCACTCATCCAGTCCGGCGATCTGCCCGCCATCCAGGTGGGCGCCCGGCACCTGTGGCGGATCGAGGAGGCGGCGCTGGACGAATACATCGACCGCCAGCTCGACGCGACCAGGGAGATGATCGCCTCCGGCCGGGTGACGAGCGGGTCCTGAGCGCCCCTACCTGCTCCGGACCAGGTCGATGGCGTCGAAGGCGATGCTGATCCTGGTCGGCCGCTCCGCAGCGGCCTCCAGGAGATCGACATGGTCGGCACCCACGCGCACGATCCGCCCCACGACGTCGCCCGCGGGCATGAGCAGGCGGGTCCGCGAGCCCCTGCGCCCCAGCTCCCGGAGCACGGTGGCCAGGGTCGCGCGCGAGGGGCGCCGCGGTTGCGGGGCCGCCGCCACGAGCCCGACCACCACCGCGATCGAGGGGAGCGGAGCAACGGCCTGGAGGCCATCGGGCTCATCGATGAGCACGATCCCATCCCCCATCTGGGTCAGAACGCCGTCGACGTCGTTGCCGCCACGGGTGCGCAGCCGGACCTGCTGGCCGACGCGGCCTCGGAGCCGATCGACGAGGCGGATGAGCGCGGCGTCGGCGGCGGCGCTCTCGACGCTCTGAGCGGCGACCTGCGCCCGCCGCTCGGCGTCGAAGCGATTCTCCAGGTCGTCCAGCATCCGGCTCCAGCCCGCGCCTGCGTCCATGGGCGTAGCCCACCACGGCTCAAGCGGCGGGACAAGACCGGCGAGACAGCAGATCGGATCGACGAGACCCCACATCACCCCCTTGACGCATATCAAACAATCATGCATCCTTAAACATCATCAAACACGATCATGAAGGGATGAGGGCATGACTGTCGCACACCGCCTCCTTCTCATGGCCGCCGTGAGCGCCGCTGTCACCCTCGCTCTCGCCCTGGCCAGCGCGGACGCCGTGGGCGTCCTGGTGCGCGCCGATCCCTCCCGGTGGGGCCGCGCCGAGCTCAGCGCCGCCCTGGTGGCGGCTCTGGGCGGCCTCGGATCGCTCGGAGCCTCCTGGCATCTGATCTCCGCGGCGGTCGCGATCGCCGCGACCCGGACTCCCAGGGGCGGACTCGCCCGCACTGCCGTGGAGCGCTGGGGCGCGCCGCTGGTCCGCAGGATCGCTGTCGGCGCGCTGCTGGCCGGCGCGGCCGCGCCGGCGGCGGCAGCACAACCGCCCGGCCCGGATGCGCCGTATCTGGGCTGGCGGCCCACGAGCAGCCAGACCGGGCCCACGGCGACCCCGGCGTCCTCGGACTCGCCCGCAACGGACCCCTCGGCGCCATCGGCCGCGCCCGATCCGGGAGCGGGCTCGACGCCCGAGTCGTCGTCGGCGCCGCTCGCCCCGGAGCCACCCGGAGGGGGCGCCGCCACCGGCGACCCGGAGCCACCCAGCGGGGGCGGCGGGCAGGGGGCCGGGAGTCCACGGCCCCGGCAGGACGCCGCCGGTTCCACGCGGGACGCGGGCAGCGCCCCTTCGCCCGGAACCGGGGAGGAGGCCGCGCTCGTCGTCGAGCCCGGCCAGAGCCTGTGGTCGATCAGCGCCGCGAGGCTCGGCCCCCGGGCATCCGCGGCGGATATCGCCCGAGCCTGGCCCCGCCTCTACCGGGCCAATGAGGGGACCATCGGCTCCGAGCCCGGCCTCATCCGCCCCGGCCAGAGGCTCACCGTGCCCGAGGACCTCGCTCCCCCGGAGCGGGACTGATCACGCCGCCCGCTCCCCCACTTGCCCTCCCCGCTCCCCCGCGAAGCCCTGACACGCGTATCCATCCATCACCGACGATGAAACGGAGCCCGTCATGAGCGCCCTCCTCGAAGCCCCCGCCCCGTCCCTCGATTTGCGCCAGACCCAGGCCCTGACCTCCATGCTCGCTCCCGCGAGGGCGGCGCGCCGCATCGTCAACGGTGCGGAGAGGCCGTCTCTCCCCTCGCCGACCCACTCATCGAGCAGCGCCTCAGCGCCCTCCCGGTCGGCGAGTGGGGATCGCACGGACGCGAGCGCCGATGCCGCCCGCGCGGCCCGTGTCCTCATCACCGCGGCCGTCGAAGTGCTCCTCGGCCTGCGGGCGCCGAACCAGCTCGATCGCTGGACAGAGCCGGATCTCATGGACGCCCTCATGCGGCGCGCGGGGCTCGCCCAGCGCCGTTCGGGCGCGGCCCGCAGGCGCGGGCCCATCGTCCGCTCCGTCCACACTCAGCCCACCGCCAACGGGGACTGCGAGGCCGCAGTGCTCCTCGACTGCGGGGACCGGGTCCGGGCGGCGGCCGCCCGCCTCGTCCCGCGCCGGGAGAAGTGGGTGCTGGCGAGCCTGGAGGTGATCTGAGTCCCGCGCCCCCAAGAAGTCGGGGGCACGGGCCTCAACCCTGCTATCGCACTGCCACGGAGCTCGCCGCCGGGGCAGTGGCACGCGTCAGTGGCGCTTGCGCTTCTTCTTGGCTGCGCGGCGCTCGGCGCGGTTGGCCCCCTGGGGGGCATCATCGTCGCTCGCGGAGGGGACGGCCTCGGCCACGGGGCTCCCGCCGCCCATGGCGGGGGCGGCCCCGCCGTCCTCAGCGGGTCCGGAGTAGGAGACCCGCTGATTCATGGCCTCCTGCCCCATGTCCCCCATCACGGTGCCGCGCGGGCGGCCCGCGGCGGCGGTGGCGTCAGCGGCGGCCACCATGCGGGCGGCATCGGCGGTGCCATCGGCCTCGGCGCGCTCGGCGGCAGCCTTGAAGCGGGCGGCGTTGGCGAAGACCTGCTCGACGGTCTCCTCCCGGATGCCCTCCATCATCGCCTTGAACATGTGGGCGCCCTCATTGGCGTACTCGACGAGCGGGTCCCTCTGGGCCATGGCGCGCAGGCCGATGCCCTCCTTGAGGTAGTCCATCTCGTAGAGGTGCTCGCGCCAGCGCTTGTCGACGACGGCGAGCAGGACCCGGCGCTCCAGGGCGCGCATGGGCTCGTTGCCGAGCTGGGCGCGGGCCAGGGCGTTGCCCTCCATCTGGGCCTCGGCGTCCTCGTAGGCGACGGCGGCGTCCTCGGTGAGCTCGGTGGCCAGGCGCTCGGGGGTGAGGCGGTCGATGCCGCCCACGGCCTCCTCGAGCTCCTCGGCGGTCAGGCCCACCGGGTAGAGGTGACCCAGGTCGTTCCACAGGGCGTCCAGGTCCCACTCGTCGGGGCGCCCCTCGGCGGTGTGGGCGCCCACGATGGTCTCCACCGCCTGGGAGCGGAAGTTGGCCATCTGCGGCTCGAGGTCCTCGCCGTCGAGCACGCGGCGGCGCTCGTCGTAGACCTTCTCGCGCTGCTCAGTCATGACGTCGTCGTACTTGAGGACGTTCTTGCGGATCTCGTAGTTGCGGGACTCCACCTGGCGCTGCGCCGAGGCGATGGCGCGCGAGACCATCTTGGACTCCAGGGGGACGTCGTCGGGGTAGGCGCCCGAGGCCATGATGCGCTGGGCCGCGCCGGAGGCGAACATGCGCATGAGGTCGTCCTCCATGGACAGGTAGAAGCGGGACTCGCCGGGATCTCCCTGGCGGCCGGATCGGCCCCGCAGCTGGTTGTCGATGCGGCGGGACTCGTGGCGCTCAGTGCCCAGGACGTAGAGGCCGCCGAGCTCGACGACCTCGTCATGCTCCGCCGAGCAGGCCTCCTTGGCGGCCGCCAGGGCGGCGGGCCAGGCCCTCTCGTACTCCTCGGAGTCCTCCTCCGGGTCGAGGCCGGCCTCCTTGAGGGCGGCCACGGCGATGTGCTCGGCGTTGCCGCCCAGCATGATGTCGGTACCGCGACCGGCCATGTTGGTGGCCACGGTGACGGCGCCCTTGCGCCCGGCGAGCGCCACGACGGCGGCCTCGCGGGCGTGCTGCTTGGCGTTGAGGACCTCGTGGGAGATGCCGCGCTCGGTGAGCATGGTGGAGAGCTGCTCGGACTTCTCCACGCTCGTGGTGCCCACGAGGACGGGCTGGCCCGCCTCGTGGCGCTCCTCGATGTCGTCGACGACGGCGATGAGCTTGGCCTTGACGTTGGTGTAGACGAGATCCGGCTGGTCGACGCGGATCATCGGCTTGTTCGTGGGGATCGGGACGACGCCGATCTTGTAGGTGCCGGCGAACTCGGCGGCCTCGGTCTCCGCGGTGCCGGTCATGCCGCAGCGCGAGCCCTCGGGGTAGAGGCGGAAGTAGTTCTGCAGGGTAATGGTGGCCAGGGTCTGGTTCTCGGCCTTGATCTCCACGCGCTCCTTGGCCTCGATGGCCTGGTGCATGCCCTCGTTGTAGCGGCGCCCGGGCAGGACGCGACCGGTGTGCTCGTCGACGATGAGGACCTCGCCGTCGCGCACGATGTAGTCCTTGTCCCGATGGAAGAGCTCCTTGGCGCGGATGGAGTTGTTGAGGAAGCCGATGAGGGGGGTGTTCTCGGACTCGTAGAGGTTGTCGATGCCCAGGTAGTCCTCGACGCGCTCGATGCCGCGGGCCAGGACGCCCACGGTGCGCTTCTTCTCGTCGACCTCGTAGTCCTTCCCCGCGTTCAGGCGCTCGGCGATGGTGGCGAACTCCTTGTACCACTTGTTGACGTCCCCGGTGGCCGGCCCGGAGATGATGAGCGGCGTGCGGGCCTCGTCGATGAGGATGGAGTCGACCTCATCGACGATGACGAAGGCGTGCCCGCGCTGGACGAGGTCCTCGGGGCGCTGGGCCATGTTGTCGCGCAGGTAGTCGAATCCGAACTCGTTGTTGGTGCCGTAGGTGATGTCGCAGGCGTACTGCTTTCGGCGCTCGGCGGGGGTCTGACCGGTCAGGATGCATCCGGTGGTCAGCCCGAGGAAGCGGTGGATGCGGCCCATGAGGTCGGACTGGTACTCGGCGAGGTAGTCGTTGACGGTGACGACGTGGACGCCCTTGCCGGTCAGCGCGCGCAGGTAGGAGGGCAGGGTGGCGACGAGGGTTTTGCCCTCACCGGTCTTCATCTCGGCGATGTTGCCCAGGTGCAGGGCCACGCCGCCCATGAGCTGGACGTGGTAGGGGCGCATGCCCAGCACTCGGTCAGCGGCCTCGGCGACGGTGGCAAAGGCCTCGGGCAGGAGCTCGTCGAGAGTCTCGCCCTCGTCGTAGCGCTTCTTGAGCTCGTCAGTGGCTTCGCGAAGCTCCTCATCGGTGAACTCGCTGTAGGCGTCGGCGAGGGCCTCCACCTGGGTCGCGAGGGCGTCGAGCCTCTTGAGGGTGCGTCCCTCGCCGATGCGAAGGATCCGGTCGACGATCGACACGCTGCTTACTCCCTTGGACGTGGATGGGCCGCCCAGCCCCGAGGCGCTGGATGAGTCCAGATGGGCCGGGGGCGCGGGCCTTGCACATGCTAGTGGACCCCCGCCCCGCTCCCCAAGGTGATCGGGGACTCCTCTCCAAACCGAGACCCGGCGCGGTCGGCCCGGCGGCCCCACGGGCCCTGCCGCCGGCGGCCCGCGGGGAACCACAGAGCGCACAGCGCCGCCCTCCCGGCGCGTCTCGTGGGAGCGCCCCATCCGCGGCGCGCCCGCACGTCGAGACTGGCGCCATGACACCACTGGCACGACCGGCATCACCGGCATCACCACCGCGCCCAGGGCCGTGGGCATGGCTCGCCGCCCTCCCCACGGCCCTGGGCCTCGCGCTGCCCGAGGCCTGCGCGGGTTGCGGCCGCTGGGAGACGGCGCTGTGCCCCGGCTGCGCCGCGCTCCTGGACGCGCCCCTGGCCGAGGTCACGAGCGCGGCGGCGGAACTGCGCGTCCACGCCGTCCTGGCCTACGCCGGCCCCGGCCGCGCCCTCATCCTGAATTGGAAGAACGGGGCCCGGGAGGACCTCGCACCGGTGATGGCCGCCGTCGGGGCCCGCGCGGGCGAGCGGTGGGCCGCGCTCTCCGGCTGGCCGGGTGACCGGCGCGACGCCGGGGCGCTCGATCCTCCGCGACTCATCGTGGTCCCCGCCCCCTCCGGGATCGCGCGCCGGGCACGCGGCAGGCTCGTGGCGGCATCCCTGGCCGACGCTATCGCGCGGGCGCCGGCGCCCCCTCCTGGCGGGGCGGGCGGCCCCGGCCCTCTCATCGTCAGCGCGGACATCCTGCGGCGGGAGAACGGCCGCGCCTTCCGCGGCGCGCACCAGGCCGGTCTGTCAGCCGCGCAGCGCCGCCGCAACCGCCAACCCCCTCCCCGGGTCCTGGCGGATGCCGGCGGCTGGGACGCGCTCATCGTCGACGACGTCGTGACCACGGGCTCCACGCTGCGCTCCTGCGCCGCAGCGCTGAGAGGCGCTGGCGCCCGGCCGCTCGGGGCCCTCGTCCTGGCGGCGACGCCGCCCCCGGCCCGCACTGCCGCGCGGCTTCCCGGCCCCGCCCCCGCGGGGCTGCCGGGCGGAGGCGAGCGGAGGAGGCGCGCAGCCGCGAAGAGGTTCTGATCCGCTCCGTCCGCCCGGGGCGATCGCGGGCATGGACTGCCTCAGGCGCGCACCCTCATGGTGTAAGTTATGTGTCACAAGGCACATGGGGTGCAAGGGTCCGCCGGCGGATCCGCTCCGCCGGCGAGGACGTCGCGGGGCACTCCCCGCGACGCGCAGGAGGTGAGACCACCGCTCCAGAGCCCGCCGCGAGGCGCGGCGGGTGCCCATCGCATCGGGTCCCGGTTCCCGGGCCGCCCAGGTTCCAGAAAGGTTCCACCATGGACATCACCGTCGTCGGCCGCAACGCTGAGATCAGTTCCCGCCTGCGCGACTACATCGAGGAGAAGGCCACCAAGGTCGAGCAGTTCGATCCCCGCGTCCAGCGCGTCGAGGTCGAGGTCACCCACGAGCGCAACCCGCGCCAGGCGGACACCGCCGAGCGCGTGGAGATCACCGTCATCTCCAAGGGCCCGGTCATCCGCGCCGAGGCCAGCTCCTCCGATCGATTCGCCGCCTTCGACATCGCCATGGGGAAGCTGACCGAGAGACTGCGCCGCGCCCGCGACCGCAAGAAGGACCACCACCGCACCGACACGGTTCCGGCCCCCAAGGACCTCCCCGTGGCGGAGGAGACGGCCGAGGTCGCCGATGAGGCCGAGAAGGTCGACGAGGCCCCGAGAGTGCCCACGGAGAAGGGGGTCGCCGTCGAGTCCCAGCTGGGCGACTCACCCGTCGTCGTGCGCCAGAAGCTCCACGACGCCACGCCGATGACCGTCGAGGAGGCCCTGGACCACATGGAGCTCGTCGGCCACCCGTTCTACGTGTTCATCGAGAAGTCCACCAGGCAGCCCTGCGCGGTCTACCACCGCCACGGCTGGACCTACGGCGTCATCCGCCTCGACGCCCAGGTGCTCTAGGAGCGCCGGGCCCGGGCCCGTCCTCCCCTCGGGAGGGCGGGCCCGGGGCATTCCCGGTCAGGGCACCGTCACACGATGGGGTAGCCGGCGTCCGTGACGGTGGTCGAGATGACGCGCCATGTCCCCGAGGCCCTGCCCCACAACTGGCCGTCGGAGTCCGAGAGCAGCATGGTCTGATCGAGGCGGTTGGCGGCGATTCCGGAGGCGGTGGGCGGGCCCGGGGACCGCGAGGCCTCCAAACCTCCCAAGGAGGCGATCACGAGGCTCGCAGTGCCCTGGCCGTCCTGGGACGGTTCGATGGTGATGAGCTCGGTGCCCGAGTACCAGGCGAGCTCATGGGCGCCCTGCCCCGTCAGGCCGGCCACAGGGTACGGATCGCCCAGGCGCGTGGGACGCCCCTCCCCGTCGCGGATGATCGCCGCGACATCCACTCGCTCGCCGGACTGGTTGGAGGGATCGGCGGCATCGCGATGGCGCACGGCGATCCGATCCGACTCCGCCGAGATATCCATGCTGATCACGCCGCGGCCATCGAGCCAGGCGGCGACCACCTCCGCCCGCACGCCCCGCGCGTCGACGACGATGAGCCTGCCCTGGCTGGCCGTCCATATCCAGCGGTGCCTGTCCTGGCGGGGAGGGAGGAGGTCGGCGGCGTCCGCGGGCGAGTCGCCGACGGACAGGATCGAGGCGGCCTGGGTCCCACCGGGCCCGACCCTCAGGATGCTGGGACCCGAGACGACGCACACGCCCCCATCGACTCCCAGGGAGGGGTGTCGGGCGCCCGTGGTGCCCAGCGTCGAGGGCTGCATGAGCACGGCGCGGGTCGTGCTCGTGCCGCGCACCACCGCGCCGCCGCTCATCCCCACGACCGCGCCCGGTTCCGCGGCGGCGTCGAGAGGGGTGACCTGCGCGGCGAGCCGCTGATCCCCGGCCATGACGATGACGGTGTCGATCCCGCTCACCTCCTTCATAGTGGCGGTGATCTGAGCGACGACGAGCGCCTGGACCTCGGAGTCCCAGGAGGAGGCATCCGCGTGCAGGCGCACGGTGGCCGCTCGGTCCACGACCTTGACGTCCTGGAGTCTCGTCCCGCTGGGGATCGCGGTGGTCGCCACGTCCTTCAACCAGGCGGCGGGCCCCATGAGGAGTGCCTCGAGGGCGGCCTCCTCCAAGCGCTTGCGCGACAGCCAGCGGGGGTCGGGGATGGGGCGGTCGTGCGCGGCGTTGAGGAACCTGATGCTCTGCTGGGTGAAGGCGGTGCGCAGCACGGAGCCCGGCACGACGGCGCCCGGCGGTGGCGAGGCGATCCGCCACTGCCTCCGCGCCGCGGTGACGAGCGTGAGCGTCTCGGAGTAGTCGAGACCCTGAGCACTCAGCACGCCGGTGGAGTCGAGGCTGCCCTCCAGCCTCCCGGAAATGGAGACCCCGCCGTCATCCGCGCGGCGCACGGTCAGTGGCTCGGTGCCGGAGGCGAGCAGAAGGGGGGTCATGGGCTGCCAGGAGTCGGCCGCGCTATCGACGAGGAACTCGCGCGCGGTGGCGAAGCCGTCGGAGAGCCCGGCGGTGCAGGCCCGCAGGAATCCCTCGACGATCGCCACGGGGTCCGCGCCGTCGACGGGGCCGGGAGCCGTCTGGACGAGGACGTCACTGCCCTCGTCGACGGCGTTGGACTGGAAGACGTCCCCTTCCATGGGGAGGCTGGAGCATGCCGCGAGGGAGCCCGCTCCCCCGACGGCGAGCATCGCGATGGCCGCGCGCCGGCTCGGGAGGCGCGTGGGAGGGGGCGAGTCGTGAGTGCCGCGCGGCGCGCTCACGACGGCCTCCCGCCGGACACCTCCGGGGTTCGGGCCGTGGGCGCCTGGCCGGGGGCGATGACGGTGACGTGCCCCGGGGCGACGGGGGCGTCGGCGACGGCCAGGGGCACCTCCCCATCCCCGTGGGGGCGCGCCGAGCGGCGCGAGACGGGCCCGGGTCCGAGGACGGTCCCGGTGACGGCCTCGGGGGCTCGGCGGGGCTTGACACGCGCGACGGCGGGGGCGTCGTCGGGGATGCAGGGCAGGGGGCCGGGCTCGGAGTAATGGCCGGGGGTCCCGCCCTCGCCGAGCTCGCGCGGGAGGGTGAGGAGGAAGGAGGCGCCGTCGGCGGGCCACCCCCAGGCCTGGAGGGAGCCCCCGTGGAGATGGGCATCCTCGGCGGAGATCGACAGGCCGAGCCCCGTGCCCCCCAGGGTGCGCTTGCGGGAGGGATCAGCGCGGTAGAAGCGGTCGAAGACGCGCCCGACCACGTCAGGGCTCATGCCTACGCCGTGGTCGCGCACGCGCACGGCGACGGCGTCGTCGTTGACCGCCATGGTGATATCGATCGGGTTGGACTCGGCGTGCTCGATCGCGTTGAGGATGAGGTTGCGCAGGATCCGCTGGACGCGCACGGAGTCGACCTCCGCCGTGGCGGGCTCATCGGGGGCCTGGAGGCGGATCTCGCAGCCCGAGGACTGGATGTGCACCTCATTGTCCTCCAGGACGCCGGACAGCAGGTCGCGCAAGTCCACCTCATCCGAGCGCAGCGTGACCCGCCCGGAGTCGATCCTGGAGATCTCGAGCAGGTCGGTGAGCATCGTCTGGAAGCGGTCGACCTGGCCGTGCAGCAGCACCGCGGCGCGGCGCACGAGGGGGTCCTCGATCTCCTCGCGCAGCTCGAAGATGTGCTCTGCCGCCATCTTGATCGTGGTCAGCGGGGTGCGCAGCTCATGGGAGACGTCGGAGACGAACAGCTGCTGGGAGACGGACATGGCGTTGAGCCGGTCGATCTGGGACTGGATGGACTCCGCCATCGTGTTGAAGGACGTGGCCAGAGCCGCGAGCTCGTCCTCCCCGTTGACGGCCAGGGGCTTATCGAGGCGCCCCTCCGCCAGGCGCTTGGCGGCCAGGGAGGTCCGCCGCACGGGGATGAGGACGCGCCAGGTGAAGACCGCCACCGCCAGGATGATGATGAGGAGGAAGCCGACGCCTGTGAGGACCACGGAGCGCTTGACCGTGTCCACCACCTGCTGCTGGGACTCCAGGGAGTAGACGATGTAGAGCTCGTAGTCCCCGGCCAGCGGCATGGAGACGCGCGATCCGACCACCATCCCGGACACGGTTCCGGCGCGCTCCCCGGGAACGCTCACGGACTGCCAGTACTGCCGGCCGATCCGGCCATTGCGGACCTCGCGCTCCATGCGATCCGTGATGAGATCGGTCAGGCGGTCATCGGTGGCCAGAGTGTTGATGGCCACCGATGACGACTCCCCGCTGCCCTGGACGACGGCTCCGATCGCCCCGGCGCCCGACGCGGAGTCGCTGATCCCCGACAACTCGGCTTGAATCGCCGCGGAGACCTCCTCGGAGGTGGAGGCCACCGTCGTCGCCAGGGCGGCCTGGGCGGCGACGATGCGCTGATGAGCGTTGGCCAGGATCGCGTCGCGCCGGTCGTTGAAAACGTTCTGGTGGATGGTGACGTTGACGATGCTCAACAGGATGGCGGTGGCCAGGGCCCCGATGATGACCGCGCCCAGGGTCATCCTGGCGACCAGGCTGTGCCGGAAGAGGAGGATCGGGCGCCATCGGGCGCGCCGGGAGCGCACGGGTCAGCGGGCGTCGCCGGCGCGGTACCCGACGCCGCGGACTGTCAGAACGATGGTCGGGTGCTCGGGATCCTGTTCGATCTTGGCGCGCAGGCGCTGGACGTGGACATTGACGAGCCGGGTGTCCGCGGTGTGCCGGTAGCCCCAGACCTTCTCCAGGAGCTCCTCGCGGGTGAAGACCTTCCAGGGGGTGCGGGCGAGGGCCAGGAGCAGGTCGAACTCGAGGGGGGTGAGGGCGATGCGCTGATCGCCACGGCGGACCTCGTGCCCGGCGACGTCGATATCGAGGTCGCCGGCGCGCACGTGCTCGGCCACGGGGTCGACGCCCCGGCGCAGGCGGGTGCGGATGCGGGCGAGGAGCTCCTTGGAGCGGAAGGGCTTGGTGACGTAGTCATCGGCGCCGGCCTCCAGCCCGGCCACGACATCCATCGTGTCGGTGCGGGCTGTCAGCATGATGATGGGGACGTCGGACTCGGCGCGGATGAGGCGGCAGACCTCGACGCCGTCGAGGCCGGGGAGCATGAGGTCGAGAAGCACCAGGTCTGGCGTGTTCTCGCGGAAGGCCTCGAGCGCCCGCGAGCCGTCCGTGCAGAACGACGGCGTGCACTCCTCAGCCTCGAGCATGATCCCGATCATCTCGGCCAGGGCGGTGTCGTCATCCACGACGAGGATATTGGTGCTCATGGGGCGTATCTTGGCACGACCATCCCACCTGGGAACACGCTGACACCCCGACTGATTCCTCCTTGTGATATGCGGGGCGCCTCCCGGGCCCGCTGAGGGCACGGTCTCCTCTGGGTCGCCCATGGGCCGAGACCCCCTGATTCCTCCTCTGGATGGAGGAGAGCGCTGCGCCGCGCGTGACAGCATGGGGGCATGAGCAATGACAGCAGTCACTGGCTGCCCCCCTCTCAGCCCGATACCGAGGACCCTAAGGGCATCGGTACCGGCGGCGAGCGGCCGGCACCGGACTCGCCGGGCGCGAGCGGCACTCCCGCGCGGCCCGCCTATGGCGCCTACGGGACCCCGCCCGCCGGTCAGGCGCCGTCGGCCGAGGGCATGGTCGGCGATCCCCACTGGGGCGCGCAGGGCTTCTTCGTGGCCCCCAAGCCGGGCGTCATCCCCCTGCGGCCACTGGGCATCGGGGACATCATCTCCGGCGCCTTCGAGTCGATGCGCGCCAATCCCAGGGCGATGTTCATCCCGGCACTGCTGACCATGGCGGTCGTCGGCGCGATCAACGCCGTCGGCAGCTACTCCCTGGGGAACTCCCTGCTGACCATCATCCCGGACCCGGGAACGAGGGAAGCGCTCACCCCCGAGGAGGCTGTGGCGCAGCTGCCCGCCCTCCTGCTCGGCCTGGCGTCCCAGCTGGGCTCGCTGGTCCTGACTTTCCTGGCGACGACCGTGCTGTCCGGACTGCTCATCATGACCGTCTCCCGCTCCGTCCTGGGCAGGGTCGTGAGCGCGAGCGAGGTATGGGGCCGGGTCAGGGGTCGGATGTGGGCCCTCATCGGGCAGGCGGCGCTCATCAGCCTCATCTCCTTCGCCACCGTCGCGGTCCTCGGGGGACTGGCCCTCCTGGCGGTCTACGGCATCATCAGGGATGCGAGCTCATCCCTCCCACCGGTCCTGGCCCTGCTCGTCATCCTGACCGCCTTCGCGGTCGCGATCCTGGCCATCGCGCTGTCCGGAGTGTTCCTGGTCCGTTTCACCTGCGCCCCCAGCGCGCTCATCCTGGAGGATATCGGGATCATCGAGTCGCTCAAGCGCTCCTGGCGCCTGAGCCGGGGCTCCTTCTGGCGGGTACTCGGCACCTTCCTGCTGGCCATGCTCATCACCCAGATCGCCTCGAGCCTGGCGACGCTCCCGATCTCCCTACTGGCCTCCGCCAACGTGCTCGTCGGGAGCAGCACTCTCCCCCTCATGGCGGCCCTGCAGGTCTTCTTGGCCAATCTCGTCCAGGCGATCATCCTGCCGTTCAGCGCCGCGGTGTCCGCCTTGATCTACATCGACCTGCGCATGCGGGGCGAGGGCCTCGACGTCGAGCTGCGCCGCGCGGCCCAGGCCTGAACCATGGCGGAGCGGTGGCGGGATCACGCATGATCGCATTGGAGACGGCGGCCTTCCAGGACTGGGGCGCGCCGGGAGGGCTCGCCCGCGCGGGGGGCCCGCCGGCGACGCCGGATGCCTCGCAGGCCGGCGAGGCGGCCCGGCGCGAGCTGGCGAAGCCCGCCTACGCCGAGAGGACCGACCCGCTGACGGCGATCTGGCAATGGCTCCAGCACCATATCGATCTCGGCTCGGTCATCCCCGGCATCCCGCCGTGGGCCTCCGTGACGATCGTGGTCCTCGCGCTGACGGCCCTCATCGTCATCATCGGCGCGATGGCGAGGCGGGTCACGATCGCCAGGCTCAGCGGCGACGTCCGCGGCCCGCTGTTCGAGGACGACCGCGACGCGGCCGCCCTGACCAGCACCGCGGACCTCGCCGCTAATCGGGGCGACTTCGCCACCGCGGTCGTCGACCGCTTCCGGGCGATCATCCGCTTCCTCGATGAGCTCTCCATCCTCGAGGACTACCCGGGGTTGACCTCCCACGAGGCGGCCGCGCTCGCCGCGAGCGCGCTGCCCGAGCTGTCCGCCGACCTCCACACCGGCGCCCGCCTCTTCGACGCCGTTCGCTACGGGGACGTGGTGGCCAGCCCGGATGAGGACGCCTGGATGCGGGCCCTGGCTGGCGACGTCGAGGCCCAGGCGGGCCGCGCGCAGCCGGGCGCCAGGGCCCGCGCCGGACGCCCCGCTGGCGCTCCGACCGCGAGCGGGGCACGCCGGTGACCCCCATTGGGGCGCGCCCCGGGACCGCGCCCCTCGTCCCAGTGCCCCCGGAGCCAGGGCCGGCGGGCGCGGGTGGGGGCCAGGTCATCGGCGCGACCATCCATCAGCGCCTGCGCTCCTGGAGGCCAGGGCTCCTCGCGCTGCTCGCCCTGCTCGTCCTGGTCATCCTCGCCCAGGCCCTCAAGCCCCCTGAGTCGACCGAGCCGCTGGCCATCGACAACCCGCACTCGAATGGGGCAAAGGCCCTCACGGCCCTCGTGGGCGAGTGGGGCGTCGAGGTCGATGCCGTCTCGACCGCGCGCGCCGCGCGCGAGGCCTCAGCCGAGGGCGCGACCGTCGTCCTCATCAACGCCGGGCGCCTCAGCGACGAGGAACGGGAGCGGCTCGCCTCGGCCGGCGGCGACGTCGTCGTCCTCGGCGCCCTCGACAACAACCTCGGGGGGCTCACCGAGCTCACGCCCAGCGGCGTCAGCGCCGCCCCCGGCGCCACTGTCAGCGCCCAGTGCGGCGACGTCGACGCCCAGGCCGCGGGGACCATCCCGGCCGGGCGCGGTTCGGTGGGACTGGGCGGCGCGGAGGGGGCCACGGGCTGCTTCCCCGTCGCCGACGGCATGTACGGCTACGCCACGGCGCCGCTCCCCTCGGGCGGGACTCTGCGCGTCCTGGCCTGGCCCGACACCGCGATGAACTCCCAGCTGACCAATCAGGGGAACGCGGCGCTGGCGATCCGCGCGATCGGCGTCTCCAAGCGCGTCGTGTGGTACGACGCCGCTCAGGCGCGGAGCCGGAGCATCTGGGACGAACCATCGATGCCCCGCTTCCTGCCGGTCGTCCTGGTGCAGTTGACCATCGCGGCGCTCGCCCTGGCCATCGTCCAGGGCCGCCGGTTCGGACGCGTCGTCGTCGAGGATCTGCCCGCCGTCGTGCGCTCCACGGAGACCACGATCGGCAGGGGCCGCCTCTACCGGCGAGCCCGGGACCGCGGCCGTGCCGCCACCGCCCTGCGCGCGGGGACGGCCCTGCGCCTCGGCAAGCGCCTCGGGCTGCCCACGGGCGCCGGGCGAGGCGAGCTCATCGACGCCCTGTGCCGTGACGGGCGCCTGCGGCCGGCCGACGTCGACCGCATCCTCTACGGCCCCACGCCCCCCGACGACCGGTCCCTCTCGGACCTGGCCGCCCAGCTCGACCGACTCGAGAGCGAGGTCCACTCATCATGAGCACCACTGACACCGGCCGACCCGATCAGGCCGATCGCTCCCCCGCGGCGCCGGCCCCGCCTGGAAGCCCGAGCGCTTCCGGTGCCCCCGGAAGCGCTCGGAGGGCGGAGAGCGCCGGCCCCGATCCCCGCTCCCGCCTCGTCGCCCTGCGATCGGAGATCGGCAAGGCGGTGGTCGGCCAGGATGCCGCCATCACCGGGCTGGTCATCGCCCTCCTGGCCGACGGGCACGTCCTGCTCGAGGGCGTGCCCGGCGTGGCCAAGACACTGCTCGTGCGCTCCCTGGCCCGGGCCCTCGCGATCGGAACCAAGCGCGTGCAGTTCACGCCGGACCTCATGCCCGGAGATGTCACCGGCTCCCTCATCTACGACGCCCGCAGCGCCGAGTTCTCCTTCCGCGCGGGGCCGGTCTTCACCAACCTGCTGCTGGCTGACGAGATCAACCGCACTCCCCCCAAGACGCAGGCGGCCCTCCTGGAGGCCATGGAGGAGCGCCAGGTGAGCGTCGACGGCGATCCCCGCCCCCTGCCCTCGCCCTTCATGGTGATCGCCACCCAGAACCCCGTCGAGTACGAGGGGACGTACCCGCTGCCGGAGGCCCAGCTGGACCGATTCCTCCTCAAGCTCGTCCTGCCCCTGCCCGAGCGCGGTCAGGAGGTGGAGGTCCTGAGCCGCCATGCCGGTGGCTTCAACCCTCGTGACCTGGCGAGCGCGGGCCTGACGGCGGTCGCCGACCCCGCCGATCTCCTCGCGGCCCGCGAGCAGGTGCGCGACGTCGGCGCCTCCCGGGAGGTCCTGGGCTACATCGTCGATCTCGTGCGCGCCACGCGCGAGGCGCCCTCGGTGTCCCTGGGAGTCTCCCCCCGCGGCTCGACCGCTCTGCTCGCGGCCGCGCGCGCCTGGGCCTGGCTCTCCGGGCGCGCCTTCGTCACCCCCGACGACGTCAAGGCGCTGGCGCTGCCCGTCCTGCGCCACCGCATCGGGCTGCGCGCAGAGGCCGAGCTCGAGGGCGTGACGGCGGAGGCGATCGTCACCGGCGTCCTGCGCTCCGTCCCCGTCCCCCGCTGAGCCCCATGCGCGAGCCCCGGGCCTTTCATCGATTCCCGCCCTCCACGGCGCCGCTGAGGGGAGAGCCGCCATGTTCCTAGCGCGGCGCACGGCCGTCGTCCTCGCCCTCGGCGCGCTCCCCGGCCTGATCTGGCCCCGGCCCGCGACCATCGCGGTCGTCCTGGCCGCCACCGTGATCGCGGTGGGAGCCGATGCGCTGCTGGCCGCGTCGCCGCGAGATCTGCGCGTCCGGCGGAGCCTGGACGGCGCCATCATGCTCGGCGAGACCGCCACCGCCACCCTGACTGTGACGAACACCGGCTCGCGGACCGCGGTGGCCGAGGTCCGCGACGCCTGGGCGCCGTCGGCCGGGGCGGCCGGTGAGCGCAGTCGAATGACGATCCCGGCCGGGCAGCGGCGCCGGACCCGCACCGCACTCACGCCCACGCGGCGCGGGGATCGACGGGCCGATCTCGTCACCGTGCGGCTGCTCGGCCCACTGGGGCTCGCCGGGCGCCAGGCCTCCCTGGTCGCCCCCGCGCGCCTGAGGGTGCTGCCGCCCTTCGCCTCCCGTCGCCACCTGCCCAGCAAGCTTTCCCGCCTGCGCGAGCTGGATGGGCGCAGCGCCGTGATGGTGCGCGGCGCAGGGACGGAGTTCGACTCACTGCGCCAGTACGTCGTCGGCGATGACGTGCGCTCCATCGACTGGCGCTCGACAGCGCGCCGAGGGGAGGTCGTGGTGCGGACCTGGCGCCCCGAGCGGGACCGCCGCGTCCTCATCGTCCTGGACACCGGGCGCCGGGCGGCGGCGAGGCTGGGGGACGCGCCCCGGCTCGATGCCCAGATGGAGGCCGCTCTGCTCCTGGCCGCCCTGGCCTCGCGGGCCGGCGACCGCGTGGACGCCCTCGCCGTCGACAGCGCCGTGCGCGCCCAGGTGCGGGGCGCGTCCGGCGCCTCCCTCATGAGCTCGCTCGCCGACGCCTTCGCCCCTCTCGAGGCCTGCCTGGTGGAGACGGACTGGTCGCTGATGACCTCGGCAGTGCGCCGGCTGCTCCCCCAGAGGTCGCTCGTCGTCATCCTGACCGGGATCGATGGCTCCGCCACCGATGCGGATATGCTGCACGCGACCTCCGCGCTGGCCAAGGATCACTTGCTCATCATCGCCTCGGCTCTCGACCCCGGGCTCGCCGAGCTGCGGGCGGAGAGGGGCGACCCCGTCTCCGTCTACACGGCCGCCGCCGCCGAGAGCGATCTCGTCGAGCAGCACGCGGTGCGCGCTCACCTGGCCCGCTCGGGGGCCGAGGTCGTCCAGGCCGATCCTGCAGGGCTGGCACCGGCCCTGGCCGACGCCTACCTCGCGCTCAAGGCCTCTGGACGGTTATGACGGCGGCAAGGAGTATGGGAGCGCCGAGCCCGCTCCCGGCACTGGCTGGGCGCCCGGGGCGGGGGCGGGCTCGGCGCCCTGCGGGCATCGTGTCCGGGGGCGGCGCCTGCCGCTCAGCCCGCCTCGGACGCGGCGTAGCCCATCTCATCGACGCGCACGACGTCGTCGCCACCGGCGAGGGCGCGCTCGGCGCGGCGCCCCAGGACGAGCACGGCCGCCCACAGGACCGCCAGGGCGAGCAGCCCCAGTGCCGCCTTGAGCAGCCACGGGATCCGCGCCGCGGTGACGAAGCCCTCCAGGAGCCCGGCGATGGCGAGCGCTCCCGTCAGCCCCACCGCAGCGGTGATGAGCAGCCGGCCGTCCTCGGCGAGCGCCCGTCCACGAGAGCGCGGTCCGGGGGCGAGAAGGGCCCAGAAGAGCCTGAGGCCCACACCGCCCGCGAAGAACACGCAGGTCAGCTCCAGCAGTCCGTGCGGGATGATGAGCGCGAGGAAGTGGAGGAAGCGATCATGGTCGGCCATGACGGCGCCGCTCCGGCCGAGGGCCATGGCATTGATGAGCACGAGGAAGGCGGGCACGACGCCGGTGATGCCCGCACCGATGCAGATCGCCGCGATCCGGGCATTGTTGGTCCACACCAGGGCGGAGAACTCGTGGGAGTCGTAGGTGGAGTAGTAGTCCTCGAAGCTCTGGTCGGCGTACCTGTCCAGCGCGCCGGGCGTCCCGAGGGCGCCCATGGCCTCCGGGCTGCGCAGGGTCCACACGCCGACGACGACGGCGATCGCCGTGAACGCGGTACCCACGCCGATGGCCCACCAGCGCGCCCGGTAGAGGGCGAGGGGGATCGTCTGCGTGAGGAATCGGGTGATATCCCTGACCCGGATCTCCCGGGGGCCGGTGATCCTCCCCCTCGCTCGGGCCACCCGCGCCGACATCTCGGCGATGAGCTGGGGGTCGGGCGCGGTCGTTCTCAACCGGGACAGGTGCTGCGCGGCGATCCTGTACAGGATGACGAGCTCATCGGCCTGGGCGCCGCTCAGGCGGCGCTTCGCGGCCAGTGCGTCCAGCCGCTCCCACTCATCGCGGTGCGCGGCAGTGAAGGCATCGATATCCACAGTTAGGAGCATGGCATGGAGGATGAAACGATGGCCTCATCCGAGCGGATGATGGAGGAGGTCCGGATCGTCACGGGCGAGGCGGTGCTCCTCGACGCCGCCCCGGCCTCGGTCGCAGTGCGCATGCTCAGCGGCCTCATCGACTACGGCCTGGTGATGGTTGGGCTTGTCCTGTCCCTCATCACGCTCGTGTCACTGCGGCCCATGAGCGCGGCGGCCCCGGATCCACTGATAGTCATCGCAGTCTCACTGATCCTCCTGACCTGGCTCGTCGTCCTGCCGCTGACGATCGAAACCGTCTCGCGAGGCTCCTCCATCGGCCGGTGGGTCCTGGGGTTGCGAGTGGTGCGGGACGATGGCGGTGCCGTGAGGCTGCGCCACTGCCTGGTCCGCGCGCTCGTGGGCATCATCGAGATCTACGCTGCCTTGGCGACACTGGCGATCGCCTCGTGCGCGGTGACCAGGCGCGGCAAGCGGCTGGGGGATCTGCTCGCGGGGACCTACGTGGTCCGTGATCAGGTGGAGACGGCCGCGGCACCGCCGATCCTCATGCCGCCCGAGCTCGCGTCCTGGGCGGAGCAGGCGGATCTGCGCGCCCTGCCGGGGGACCTGGCGCTGGTCGCGCGGACCTTCCTGCAGCGAGCCTCGACGATCGAGCCCCGTTCGCGGGAACGGATCGGCGCCGAGCTCGCCGCGAGTATCTCCCCCAGCGTCTCACCCCCGCCGCCGGAGGGCACGCACCCGGAGAGATTCCTCGCGGCCGTGCTGGCGGAGCGGCGGGATCGCGAGCTCGCCCTGGCATGGAAGGACCGGCGCGCAGCCGAGTCGACTCGCACCCGGATGGCCCTCCTGCCCCACGGCGTCGGCGAGTAGGAGGGCATCCCACCCCAATCACCCATCACCCCTTCTTATGAGCGAGACCGGTCGATATCAGGATTGAAACCGGTTCGGTAACCGGTTTCAATCCTGATATCGACCGGTCTCGCAGGAAGAGAGGGTCAGTCCTCCTTCTCGCCGCGCAGGACCCGGAGATGTCCGCGGCGGGCGATCTCCCCGTCCCCGAGACCCGTGAGGTGGTCGGGCAGGACGTTGGGATCGTGGGTGAGCGGGGCCGGCATGATGCCGCCGGGGCGGCCCACGCGCTCGGCGGGCCGGGCCGGGGGCCTGGGAGCGCGCGAGGCCTCGCGAACGGCATCGGCCAGGGCGAGCAGGTCGTCCTCCGACGGCGGCGCGGGAGCGAACTCGGTGGCCAAACGGATGATCTGCCACCCCCTGGGGGCGGTGAAGGACTCGACGTGCTTGGCGCACAGGTCGTAGGCCTCAGGCCGGCGCTCCGTTGACAGCGGTCCGATGACGATCGTGGAATCCGCGTAGACGCTGGTGAGCGTCGCGACAGCAGGGTTCTCGCAGCCGGGCCGCCGGCAGCTCCTCACATTCCTCACCAGCGCAGGTTATCGCGCCCGGCCAAGCGAATCACTCCGGGCGACGGCGGGGCGCGCACGGCCGCCCCTCGGCCCGGCACGTATGGTGGCCGCGTGAGACGCTCCCGCCCTTTCCAGCCCCGAGCCCTCCCGGCCCCGGCCCCGAGATCGGCCAGGCGCCACCGGGACCGTCACGGGCACGGCCTGCGCGGCCCGCTCATGCCCCCGGTGCTGCCGGCCTGGCGGACCCGTGCCGAGCTCTTCGACACCCTCGTCATCGAGGTCGCCGACGATCTGGCCCGGAGGCACCCCTTCGTCGCGGATGTGCAGTTCGCCGTCGAGGAGGTTCCCCCCTCCGACCCCGCGCCCTGGGAGCCGGGGATCGTCCTGGGGCGCGGTTTCGCTCCGGAGCCCCGCGCGGGGCTGCCCGGGCGGGTGGTGGTCTACCGCAGGCCCGTGGTCTCCCGGACCCGGGACATCACCGAGCTGCGCGCGCTCGTGCGCCACGTCGTCGTCGAACAGGTCTCAACGATGATGGGCCGCCGCCCGGAGGAGATCGACCCGAACTTCTTCTGACGCCCTGCCCGGTCCGCGGTCCTCGGCATCGCTGCCCGCGCCCGGACCTGGTCAGCCGAGGCTGATCCGCGTGGAGGGCTGCGAGGCGGAGTCGGCGATGACCGGCAGGACGGCGATGAGCGGGCCGGCCGCGTCCCCCAAGGCCTTGCGGGTGAGCAGCACGGCGGCGCTCAGGCCGTCGGGCTGCGCAGCACTCAGCCGCACGGCGCTCACACCCGCCGGCACCTGGGCCGTCACGCTCGACCCCGCCGGGATGTCGACGGTGGTCGACCATCCCCCATCGGGACTGGCCAGGTCCACGGTCCTGGCCTCGCTCGCCGTCGAGGAGATGACGAGGCCCGGCGAGATGCCGTCGCGGGGCATGAGGGCCGTCGCGGAGGCGAGAGCACCGGGTGGGGCCGCCTGGCTCCAGGCGACATCGTGAACGAGAGCGCCGGAGCCCGCGGGCAGCTCGCCGCCGACGCGGACCATCCTGGCGGCGGCGCTGACCGGAGCGTCGGAGGTGACCCGGATGCCGTAGGTACCGGGGTCGACACCGGTCAGCGTGATGTCGAAGACAGAGCCGGGATCGATGGTGACGGCCTGCGCGCCGGGCAGTGGGGAGGGGCCGGCGCTGCCGGAGAGCGCGACCGCGACGGTGGCCGTCGTGTCCCCGGGATTGACCACGCGCAGGACGGGCTCGTCGGAGGACTCCGCCCCGTTCACGGCCTCGGAGCCCTGCTCGGCGGCCTTCGCCATGACCACCGCGGGGATGGTCTGCTCGGTGGCGGGCGCGGCGCCCGGGGTGAGCATCTCCACCCCGGCGGGGGTCTCGCCGTCAAGGCCCTCGGCGACGAGGGTGGGGACGATGCTCCCGCCGTCGGATTCGACGGACAGGGCGATCCTGGGGTCGGCGGCGCCGGCGGACTCCAGGAGGAGGGACGAGGTCTTCCCCGCCGCGACGACGACCTCGCCATTGGAGGGGAGGGAGATCGCCCCGGCCGATCCGTAGAGGCGCACGCGGGCGGTCACGGTGGTGACGCCGGGGTTGGTCAGGCGCAGCTCGGCGGAGGAGCCGAGGGCGGTCGAGCCCCCGACGATCCAGGCGACGGGGCGGGCGGGCGCGCAGGGCGCGGCGGCCAGCCCGCGCAGGTCCCCCGCATCGGTGGCCGAGGTGACGGCGCCGGCGGCGCCGGCGGGCGCGGCGGTGAGGACTCCGCCGCCGGAGCCCTGGGAACCGGTCAGCGTCGTCGGCGTGGAGGTCGCGGCACTCACGGCCCTGCCCGCGTAGCTCAGTGAGGCGGGCGATCCGATGGGGAGGATCGTGGTGGTCGTGACGGCCTGCCGCACGTCGACACCGCCGAGGGTGTTGCCGGGGGCGGCGGGGCAGCCGTAGGCCGCGGTCCCGGGGGGCGTATCGACATCGACGGCCCCGACCTCCCGGATGGGTGCCGCGGGAGCGGGGCCGGCCCAGGCCGCCAGGGCGACCGCGCCGGTGAGGAGGAGGGCCCCGGCACCCCATCCGGCGGCGCGCCGAGCGGGGCTGGACCCGAGGCTGATGCGGGGGCTCATGCGGACCTCCTGCGACGCAGCGGGAGCGCGGCCAGGGCGGTGATCGCCCAGACCGTCATGATGGCGACGGCGAGGATCCGCTCGTCGAGAGAGGAATGGGTGAGGGTGAGCTCACCGCCGCCGGCGGGGACGAGGAAGGCCTGCTGCCACTGGCCCCGGCCATCGGTCCGGGTGGTGGCCTGGAGGGGCTCTCCGTTGAGGGCGGCGCTCCAGCCCGGGTCGGCGCGCTCGGCGAGCACGAGCACGCGCTCGCCCCCGGAGACGGAGTCGGGGATGGTCGTGGTGGTGCCCTGGCCGGTGAACGGGACGGTGGAGGCGCTCGGACCATCGCCGTCGGCGGTCTCGAGGAGGACGGCGCGCGCCGATTGCGCGGCATTACCGGGGCTGACGCGCCAGGAGACGCCCGCGTCCGTGCGCGCGAGCTCCTCCAAGCCGGGGGTGGAGGCCAGTCCGGCGCGGGCAGTGGCCGTGGTCTCGTCGCCCTGCCTGGTAGTCAGCAGGACGACGCCGATGCCGTGCGCCGAGAGCTCGTCGGCGGCGGTCTCGCCCTGGCCCGCGACGGCATGGGCGATGGCCGCCGCCAGTGAGGAGTCGGCGGTGTCGGCGAGGCCCGCGGACCCGTCCGCGGCCGGACCCGCTGAGGCGGACTGGGCGGCGCGGCTGTCGAGACGCGCGCCGGTGGGCTCGGGCAGCGCATCGGTGAGCAGGAGACCGGCGCCGCGCCAGATGGAGGCGGTCAGGGCGGAGCCGTCCCCGGTCCCTGACGAGCCGAGGACGAGGACGCGACTGGCCTCGGGGGCGCGCTGGAGCTCGCGCGCGATGAGCGGGACCCGCTGCGCTGCCGGCCGCAGGGCCATGAGGGGGGCGCCCGGGTTGGCGGCCCGCGCCTGACCGGGGACACGGTCGCCGTTCGCGACGGCGAGGGCCCATCCGGCGCCGAGCACCAGGGGCGGGGTGAGGACGAGCGCGCAGGCCAGCGGGGCGGCGATCTGGAACCAGCCGTGGGAGCGCTGGACCAGGGCGGCGCGAGCGGCGTCGGCCCCGGCCAGGGCCGCGGCGAGCATCCCTGCCAGGGCGAGGCTCTGCGCGGCGCCGGGCCAGCCGGCCACGGTCATGCGGACGCCGCTGGGCGCGAGATCGGTGCCGATGATGGTCCCGGTGGTGACGACGGCGAGGGCGAGGGCGCCGATCGCCGCGAGGGCGCCCGCGCGTGCTCTGCCGCCCCGGCGCCCGGAGGCCAGCAGGCCGGTGAGGGCGAGGAGTGGGGCGAGCGCCAGCAGAAGGCGGACGGCCAGGAGCGCGTGCGCGCCGGGGATGAGCGAGGCCAGATCGATGGGTGAGCCGAGGAGCAGGTCCGTGCGGCCGGGCGCCGGGGTGACCACGGGCGCGCCGGGGTCGGTGACGAGGAGGCGGAGGGCCGCGGCCCCGTCGCCGGCCTCGCGCAGCTGCCAGGCGCGCCACCACACGGGCGCCGGGGTGATGGCGGCCGGGACGAGGGCGAGCAGGAGGCGCCGTGCCCCGCCGGAGGCACGGATGGGGCCGAGCGCTCCCTGGAGCGCCTTGACGGCGATGAGCAGGAACAGCGCGGGGACGATGACGGCGGCCGTGGCGGGCACTGCCGCGGTGATGGCGGCCAGGAGCAGCCCGGCGACGGCGGCGGCCGTCGGGGAGCCGGGGCCGTAGTGCTCGACGGCGGCGGTGGCCCGGGCCTCGGTGGCCGCCTGCTGGATCCTGGCGGCCAGCCGTTCGGACAGGGGATGCCTCGGCGGGGCCTCGACGCCGTCCTCTGCACCGTCCTCCGCCGCCGCCTCCGCATCGTCCGCTGGCGGACCGGGGGCCTCGGAGGCCCCGGGCCCGTGCTGCTCGCCCGACTCCCCGAGTTCCCCGAGATCCTCGATGCGGGCGCTGCTGATGCTCTCGGCGTGGGCGAGCTCGTCGTCGGAGATACGGTGGGCGCCCGCGAGACCCGAGAGCACGCGATCGCGGCGGTCGGCGCCGACGGCGCGGGCCAGCGCCACCAGCGCCCAGGGCAGGATGAGATGGACGATGAGCGAGGCCAGGCGCCCCTGCCCGACGGCGAGCAGCAGGCTGGGCGCGGCCGTCCAGGTCAGGGCTGCCCAGGCGCGCAGGGCGATGCGGCGGGTGACCGTGCCCGCGGCGAACCAGGCGCCGGCGGCGGCCAGGGGCAGCGAGACGAGCAGGAGCAAGTGGACGAGCGCGTCCCCGCTGATCCCCACCGCGCCGGCCAGGGCCATCGGCAGGGCGAGGACCGCGAGGAAGGGCGTCATCGCGGTGGGGTAGCCGTCGGCCGAGCCCGCCCAGGTGCTCCAGGCCGCCTCCCACAGGGCTCGCCAGTCCTCGCCGAGCGAGGCGAGCGCCCCGCCCATGACCGAGCGGGCGGTGAGCACATCGCTCAGGGCGGTCAGGCCGCAGATGGCGGCCAGGACCAGGACGACCCCCAGGGTCCGCCGGCGGCGGAAGGCCAGGATCGCGAGCTCGCCCAGCTCGAGCTCACTGGGCGCGGCGGCGCGGGCGAGGCGCTGGCGCTCCTGGCGACCCCGATCCCTCCTGGCCGCGCGGATCTCGGCGGGGTCGAGGTAGAGCTCGGCGAGCACGCTGCGCGGGACGGCGGTGAAGGAGGCCAGGCGCCGCCGGCCGCGCCGGATGCGGGCGGGCCGGGAGGCGACGGTGAGGGCGGCCGCCAGCTCGTCGCCCGCCAGGGCCGGGTCCTTGGTGAGCAGGCGCCAGGCCCCCCGCCCGAGGGCGAGGAGGATCATCCAGGCGAGCAGCGGGAGCAGGGGCCGGGTGGAGATCGTGGCCCAGGCGGCCAGCTGGGCGGTGCGGCGGGCCCGGAAGGAGCGGTCGAGATCCGGTGGATCCACTGAAGCGGCGGCCTCGGGGGTCTGCCCGGCATCGGGGGACCCGGCGCGCTCTCCCGGGGAGTCCGCACCGGCGGCCTCATCAGCGTTGGTGGGAGCGCCGCCCTCCTTGGCGCCGCGCAGGCCTAGGTAGGTGGCGCGTCGGTGGCGGATGACGGCGCTCGGGACGACGACGACCCTGTGCCCGGCCAGCCGCAGGGCGTGGGAG
This sequence comes from Actinomyces gaoshouyii, assembly GCF_002072175.1. Taxonomy (GTDB): domain Bacteria; phylum Actinomycetota; class Actinomycetes; order Actinomycetales; family Actinomycetaceae; genus Actinomyces; species Actinomyces gaoshouyii. The sequence continues at coordinate 340,962 of NZ_MVIV01000001.1, forward strand.
AGCTCCAGGCCCTCGGCGAGCAGGGGCATGTCGGGCGAGGCGCCGCCGATCTCCTCCCAGGCCCGATGGGAGATGAGCGCGCCCGCGGTGCCCACGGCGAGCACATCGCTGCGGTCATCGTGCTGCCCCTGATCGATCTCACCGGGGACGATGTCGTTCGCGCGGCGCGCCGAGCCCGTGGCCCGCAGCCCGACCTCGAGGAGCAGATCGGGGTTGTCCCAGTCCACCTGCTTGGGGCCGGCCAACGCGATCGAGCGAGCGGTGGTGACGGCCTGGAGGAGCTCGGCGAGGCAGTCGGGCTCCGGGGCGGAGTCGTCGTGGAGAAGCCAGAGCCACTGGGCGTCGGAGGGGTCGAGGTCGAGGCTGAGGAGCGGGCGGCCCTCGTCCTCGTCACCGATCTGCGGGCGGGGCCGGGCCGAGGCCCGCTCCTGGGCGAGGGCGAGCCCCCGGGCGACGGCGCCGCCGAGGGTGGGCGCGGCGGGGGCGCGCAGGATGCGCACGGCGGTGACGAGGTCGAGGCCGGAGGCCTCCACGACCTCCTCGACGGGGGTGCCGTCGCCCAGGCCGTTGGCGCGCGAGGCGACGTCGACGATGAGGACGGCGGCCGGGAGGACGGTCTGCGCCGCGAGCGCGACCAGCGTCCGGGACAGGAAGGCAGTGACCCCCGCGGTCACGACGACGGCGAGGGTCTCATCCTGAGCGCGGCCGACCCCGGCGCCGGGAATGCCCTCGGCGCTCGAGCGGGCTTCGGGGCCCGGCGAGGTCATACGGCCCGGCGCTTGAGCTTGCGGCGCTCCCGCTCCGACAGGCCGCCCCAGATGCCGAAGCGCTCATCATTGGCGAGGGCATACTCAAGGCACTCCTCGCGGACCTCGCAACTGGCGCACACGCGCTTGGCCTCGCGGGTGGAGCCGCCCTTCTCCGGGAAGAAGGCCTCGGGATCGGTCTGGGCGCACAGCGCGCGCTCCTGCCACGGCAGCGGACCGGACTCGTCCCCACCCCCGAAGAGAAGGATGATCGCAGCGTCGTCAGCATCATCGGGCAGTGCCAGAGGCCCGTCGCCGAGGATGTTCCACACGATAACTTCCCTTCGAAGAGGATCAAGCAATGAAACCAAACTACACGCCTGTAAGACCAGGTATCAAGCCGGGAAAGGCCACATGATCTGCTGAGACCGAGTTGAGACACACCACTCAAGCCCGCAGATCACCCGCTGTTCTGCGGAAATCTCGTCACCCGAACCTCGCTGGCGACCCTCAGAAGTGCCTCGATCTGATTGAATCCGGCTATGAACGACCCCCTCGCCCCACTCCTCCCGACCTCCGCCGACGGCGATCGCCCCTGGCTGATCTGGTACGCTCCCGAGGAGCGCATCGAGCTGACGGGGCGCGTGCTGGCGATGTGGTCGTCGAAGACCGCCGCCTTCCTCGACGCCGAGGCGGGTCCCGCGCCCCTCGTCCACTGCGCACTGGAGCCCCACTGGAGGACGGTGACCTGGTGGCTGGGAACCTGGCAGGTGGGGGGCGGCGTCCTGGAGGCGGGCGCCCTGGAGACCAGCACCGCCGCCGCGCCCGCCGTCAGCGTCGCCTTCTCCCCCGATCGGCTGCACCGGGACGCCGACGTCCAGGCGCTCGTGGCCCGAGCCTCGCTCGCCCTGCGCTGGCCGGACGGGCTGCCGCCCCTGGTGAGCGACGGCGTCGCCGATCTCATGGCTCATCCGGACTCCTTCCCGGCCCTCCCGGCGGCTCCCGGCGCCCCGGCACTCATCGAGGCCACCGGGACACCCGGCGAGCCCGGCGCGGAGCGGAGCCTCGACCGGGGGGCGCTGGTCGACTCGCTGCCTCCCACCACGGGCTCGCCGGGCGCTCCGCCCGGGGCGCCCGGCGCGGTCCTCATCCGCCGCGAGACGATGCCGGCCGCGATGCGCACCATCCTCGCCGCCTGGAGGGATGGGCGCGCCGCAGTGCTCCTCGCTCCGGACGCCGACGACGCGCTCGCCACCGCGGCCGCCCGTCAGGAGGGGGCCGCCTGAGGGTCAGGGCACATCCGCCTGGACGACGCTCCCATCGCCCTCGACGGTGAGGGCCCGCTCGTCCGCCCCGACGAACAGCGCCTGCCCCCGCTGGAGCCGCTCGCGCCCCGCCGTCGTCGAGACCTCCACTCGGCCGTCGATGCCGAGCAGGATGCGCGGACCGCGCCCGGGGACTCCCACGGCGCCATCGGCCGCCGCCACGTCGGTGACGAGCAGCTCGAAATCGTCCACCGGCGCGTAGTAGGCGCGGGTCGCCCGCGAGAGGTACTCAGGGGCGGGGCGCACCGGCGGCGCGGCCACGTAGTCGACGCAGGCGAGCATCTCCGGGATGTCGATGTGCTTGGGGGTCAGCCCGGCCCGCAGGACGTTGTCGGAGGAGGCCATGATCTCCACGCCGAGCCCGCCGATGTATGCGTGGACGGAGCCCGCGGGGACGAAGAGGGCCTCTCCCGCGCGCAGGGTCACCGGGTTGAGCAGGAGGGCGGCGGCGATCCCGGGGTCGCCGGGGAAGGCGCGGGCCATCTCCATCGCGTTGGCGTCCGCGCGCCGCGACGGCGAGGCCCCTGCGGCCAGGCGGGCCGCGAGCTCGACGACGAGCTCATCGATCTCCTCGCCGCTGGGACGGCTGTCCACGGAGACGATGTCGGTGAATGCCTGGCGGATGCCGAAGCGGCCGGGCGCCAGACGCAAGGTCCGGCGCATGCGGCGGGCCAGGGGGGAGGAGAGCCCCGAGAGCACCTCCGCCGCACGGCGGGGGGCGCGGAAGCCCGCGACCGCCTCGAAATCGGTCAGGGCCAGGACCATCTCGGGCTTGTGGTTGCGATCCTTGTAGTTGCGCACGGGGTTGGCCAGGTCGATGCCGGCCCGCTCCTCGGCCTCGTAGCCCTCGATGGCCTGCCCGATGGAGGGGTGGACCTGGAGGGACAGGGGGCGCGCGGGGGCGATGATCTTGAGCAGGAAGGGCAGCCGGGGACCGAAGCAGAGCATGACGTCCTCGCCCAGGAGGCGGGCGGGCTCGGCGGCGATCCGCTGGGCGAGAGTGTCCGCCCCCTCCCCCATGGTGGCGGGCCCGAGGGGATGGGCCCCGAGCCACTGCTCGGCCCAGGGCTCGCCGTCGGGCGCCTCCCCCAGGAGCTCGGGGATGGCGGAGGCGTGCCCCCAGCCGTACCTCTGCCGGAAGCCGTGGAGTCTCTCCATGGGCACACCGTAGCGGCAGCACCGGCGCTTCCACGCGCAAGCGGGCCGGATGGTACACACTTGGGGACTATGCGAGGCATCATCCTGGCCGGCGGCTCCGGCACACGACTCAACCCGATCACCCTTGGCACCTCCAAGCAGCTGGTGCCGGTCTATGACAAGCCGATGATCTACTACCCGCTGTCCACGCTCATGCTGGCCGGCATCCAGGACGTCCTGGTCATCACCACCCCGCACGACGCCCCCAGCTTCCACCGCCTGCTGGGCGACGGCTCGCAGCTGGGAGTCAACCTGTCCTACGCGGTCCAGGAAGTGCCCAACGGGCTGGCGCAGGCCTTCGTGCTCGGCGCCGACTTCATCGGGGGCGAGAGCGCAGCCCTGATCCTGGGCGACAACATCTTCTACGGCCCCGGCATGGGCACCCAGCTGCGCCGCCACACGAGCCCCGACGGCGGAGTCGTCTACGCCTACCAGGTGGCCGATCCCACCGCCTACGGCGTCGTGGAGTTCGACGCGGACTTCAGGGCCGTCTCCATCGAGGAGAAGCCCGCCCATCCCAAGTCCGACTACGCGGTGCCCGGCCTGTACTTCTACGACAACGACGTCGTCGCCATCGCCCGCGACCTGGCCCCCTCGGCCCGCGGCGAGTACGAGATCACCGATGTCAACCGCACCTACCTGGAGGCCGGGCGCCTCACCGTGGAAGTCCTGCCCCGCGGCACCGCCTGGCTGGACACCGGCACCTTCGACTCATTGGCGGACGCCACCTCCTTCATCCGCACCATCCAGCACCGCCAGGGCCTCAACATCGGCTGCCCGGAGGAGATCGCGTGGCGCATGGGCTTCATCGACGACGACGGCCTGCGCCGGCGCGCCGAGCCCCTGGTCAAGTCGGGCTACGGCCAGTACCTCCTCAACCTCCTGGCCCGCGAGCGCCGCTGAGTGCCGTCCGCGCCCGCCGGGCCCCGGCGCCGACGAGATGAAGGCAACACGGCCCTCCTGTTCATCTTCTGAATATATGGGACTATTCTCGAACATGCGAGGTCCCCATTCAGATCCGAACAGGAGGCCGCTTCATGCCCGGCACCCTCACCCAGCCCCAGTTCGACGCCCTGATCGCACTCCTGCGCGCCGACGCGGCCCTGACCCAGCGGCAGATCCAGGAGTCGACGGGCATGTCCCTGGGCAGCGTCAACGCCGCGGTGCGCGAATGCGAGGCCGCCGGCTACATCGCCGGGCGCGAGCTGACCGCCTCCGGCCGGGCCGCACTGGAGCCCTACCGGGTGGACAACGCGATCATCCTGGCAGCGGGCCTGTCCAGTCGCTTCGCCCCGATCTCCTACGAGCGCCCCAAGGGCACCCTCAAGGTGCGCGGGGAGGTCCTCGTCGAGCGCCAGATCCGCCAGCTACACGAGGCCGGGATCACCGACATCACAATCGTCGTCGGCTACAAGAAGGAGTACTTCTTCTCCCTGGCCGAGCGCTACGGGGCGCGGATCGTGGTCAACAAGGAGTACGCGACCCGCAACAACAACGCCTCCCTGTGGCTGGTCAAGGACGACTTGGCAAATACCTACATCTGCTCCTCGGACGACTACTTCACGATCAACCCCTTCGAGTCCCACGTCTACCAGGCCTACTACTCGGCCACGTACATCGCCGGCCCCACCCGGGAGTGGTGCCTGACCACCGGCGCGGGCGGGCGGATCACCGGGGCGACCGTCGGCGGGGCGGACGCCTGGACGATGCTCGGCCACGCCTACTTCGACCGCGCCTTCTCCGCCACCTTCCGGACGATCCTGGAGTCCGTCTACGACCTGCCCGAGACCGCCCCCAAGCTGTGGGAGTCCATCTACCTCGATCACATCAAGAGCCTCGACATGGTGATCCGGAAGTACCCCGACGGCGTCATCCACGAGTTCGACTCCATCGACGAGCTGCGCTCCTTCGACCCCGCCTTCATGGAGAACATCGACTCGGAGGTCTTCGAGAACATCTCGGCCGCCCTGGGCTGCGAGCGCGGCCGGATCGGCGCCTTCTACCCCCTCAAGCAGGGCATCACGAATCTGTCCTGCCACTTCTCCGTGGGCGAGGACGAGTACGTCTACCGCCACCCCGGCGCCGGCACCAACCAGCTCATCGACCGCCGCGCGGAGATCGAGGCCCTTCGGCTCGCCGGGGAGCTGGGCCTGGACTCCACCTTCCTGGCCGGGGATCCCGAGCAGGGCTGGAAGATCTCGCGCTACGTCCCCGACTGCCGCAACCTGGACGTGTCCAATCCCGATGAGCTGGAGCGGGCCATGCGCATGGGCCGCGCCCTGCACGAGTCGGGCCGCGAGCTCGCGCGCAACTTCGACTTCGTGACCGAGGGGCTGCGCTACGAGTCGATCCTGGCCTCCCGCGGCCCCATCGATATCCCCGGCTACGACGAGCTGCGCGCCAAGGTGCTGCGCCTCAAGGAGTTCGCCGACGCCGACGGCTTCGATCTGGCCCCCAGCCACAACGACTTCTTCCCGCTGAACTTCCTCGTGGACGCCTCCGGCGAGCTCTCCCTCATCGACTGGGAGTACGCCGGCATGTCCGATGTCGCGGCCGACTTCGGCACGATGGTGGTCTGCGCGCAGCTGGGCGCCGAGCGCGCCGAGGACGCCCTGGGCTACTACTTCGGCCGCCCCCCCACCCCCGCCGAGCGGCGCCACTTCTGGTCCTACGTCACCTTCGCCGGCTGGTGCTGGTACGTGTGGTCCCTGGTCAAGGAGGCCGAGGGCGACGACGTCGGCGAGTGGTTCCTCATCTACTACCGCCACGCCGTCGACTACGTCGACGCCCTCCTGGCCTCCTACGTCTCCGGCACGGACCTCACGGACGCCCCAGCGGCCCTGAGCGCGAGGAGGGGAGCCTGATGCGCTACGGAGTCATCAGCGGGGCCACCTGGGGTCTCGACACCGTGATCCTGGCCATGGCCGTCGCCCTCGCCCCGTTCCTCGGGGCCTCGCAGGCGCCCATCGCCAGCGCCCTCATCCACGACGTCATCTCCGCGCTGCTCCTCGTGGCCTACATGGGCGCGCGCGGGCGCCTGCGGCACACGCTCGCCGCCCTGCGCACCCGTTCGGGCAGGGTCGTGGTGCTGGCCGCGATCCTCGGCGGGCCGGTGGGAATGAGCGGCTACCTCATCGCCATCAACAACATCGGCCCCTCCTATACTGCGATCATCTCCACCTTCTACCCGGCCCTGGGCACGCTCCTCGCCTTCCTCATCCTCGGCGAGCGCATGAGTCCGCGCCAGATCCTGGCCCTCCTCGTCGCCCTGGGCGCCATCATCGCGATCGGCTGGTCCTCCTCCGCCGAGTCCGGTGGCGGCAACGCGATCCTGGGTATCATCGCGGCCCTGGCCTGCGTCCTCGGCTGGGGTTCCGAGGCCGTCATCCTCACCTGGGGGATGCGCGACGACTCCGTGGACAACGAGACCGCCCTGCAGATCCGCCAGACGACCTCGGGCGTGGCCTACCTCCTCGTGGTGGCCCCGCTCGCGGGGGCCCTCGGCTTCTCCGCCGGCGCCTCCCTCACGCCGGCCACCGGCGTCATCGCCCTGGCGGCCATCGCCGGGACCGCCTCGTACCTCTTCTACTACAAGGCCCTGGGCTCGATCGGCGCCTCCCGGGGCATGGCCCTCAACATCTCCTACTCCGCGTGGGCGGTCATCCTCGCCCTCGTCCTGCAGGGGACCATCCCCACGGCTCTTCAGGTGGTGTGCTGCGTCGTCATCCTCGCGGGCACGGTCCTGGCCGCCACCGCCGACTGGTCCGACCTGCGGCTCACGCGCCGCGCCCCCGTGCTCGCGGAGGAGGCCTGAGGGCGGGGCCGGCCGCGCCCGGCGTGAGCCGCTCGGCACGGCCGGCCCCGACACGTCGCCCCGCGGCTTCCCGGTCGGCTCCCCGCCGGGAGAGGATGTACTCATGAGCACCACCGGCTACGACGACCCCGCCCTCCTCAAGCGCGTCCAGAGGGCCACCGCCCGCGCCCTGGCCGAGCTCGACCGCGTCTGCAACGAACTGGGCCTGGAGTACGCCGCCTACGGGGGCACCGCGATCGGCGCCGCTCGCCACCAGGGCTTCATCCCCTGGGACGACGACGTCGACGTCGTCATGCCGCGCCCGGACTACGAGCGCCTCCTGGCCGAGGCCGATCGCGTCATCGGCCCCGGCTTCGTGCTGCTCAGTTCCCGCAACTCCCCGGACTACCCCAAGACCTTCGGCGTGCTGGGCCTGGCCGGGACCGCCTTCATCCCCGAGATCGCGCGCGACCGCGCCTACCGGGTTCCCATCGGCGTCGATATCTTCCCCCTCGATGTCCTTCCCGACGACGAGCGCGCTTTCAAGCGGATGGCGCGGCGGACCTGGGTGTGGGGGCGGCTCATGTACCTGCGTGGGACGCCCACCGCCGAGGTCCCGCTGCCCGCGCCCGCGAGGCAGGCGGCCGGGCTCGTCCTGCGCGCCGTCCACTGGGGGCTGCGGGCCGCCCGGGTCTCACCGCGCGCCCTGTACGAGCGCTGGGATCGCGCCGCGCGCTCCCACGAGGGCGAGGACTCGGTGTGGCTGGGCGATTTCTCCACCCAGGACCCCAGGCGCTGGTCCATCCGCCGCGATGAGCTGCTCCCCACCCTCGCCCTGCCCTTCGAGGGCATGACGATCCGGATGCCCCGCGCCTACGACGCGGTGCTCACCCGGGGCTATGGCGACTACATGGCGATCCCGCCGGTCTCCGAGCGGGTCAACCACAAACCCTCACTGGTGGACTTCGGGGATCACGACTTCGCCGACGACGCCGAGGACTGAGCCGGCGGCCCGCCCCGCTCCGAGCCGAGCCGGCGGTAGTCGCGGACCAGGAACAGGGACAGCAGCGCGACGGCGAGCGAGTAGGACAGCACGCCGACCCAGCTGACACCGTTCATCCCGAAGGCGTCGACGAGGACCTTCATCGAGACCAGGGAGGTCAGCGCCGCGAGGGCGTTGCCCAGGAAGCCCGCCTTGAGATCGCGCACGGCGATGAGCAGGTCGTTCATGAACCAGGCGAAGGCCGTCATGACCGTGCACACGATCGCGGGCAGCAGCAGGTCCGTGTGCCCGATGATCTTATCGCCGAAGATGAGCCGCAGCACCGGATCGCCCAGGAGCAGCAGCAGGGCCGCCGCGACGGCGATGACCACGAGGATCCCGCCGATGGTCCGCCACAGGAGGGCCAGGGCCGAGCGCTTATCGGAGTGGAAGCGGTCCGCGAACTCCCCCATGAGGGGGCTGTAGACGTAGACGGCGCCCATCTGCACGATGACGACGGGCGAGGCCACGGAGTTGTAGATCCCCAGCGCCTCGCTCCCGACGGAGGACTCCAGGTACTGGCGGGGCAGCGTCAGGACGGAGGAGCTGCAGACCTGGGCGATGACGAGGGGGAAGAGGGTGACCAGCAGGGACATGGCGGGGCGGAGGTCGATGACGGGGCGCAGGCGCTCGAATTGGGCCGAGCGCGGTACGTCGTAGACGACGCCCACGAGGATGGTCGCCACCGCCATGGCGACGACGGCCGCCATGAGGGAGTTCGCCAGCCACAGGACGACGCAGAAGCCCGCCAGGGTGGTCACGCCCTGGAGGATGTAGGACTTGCCGATGTAGTCCATCCGGCGGTGCCGCTGGTCGATGGCGTGGAGGACCTCGATGAAGTTCGTCGCCAGGGAGTAGACCAGGTACATGGCGATGAGCGGCAGGGCGTCGAATGAGGCCGTGGCCAGGGAGTAGATGATGCCGATGAGGAAGGCCAGGGCGGTGGTCAGCACTCGCAGGCCCACGTACTCCCCGGCGCTCCGCTCACCCTTGGTATCGGTGACCTGGATCGTGCGCAGGCGGTAGTCGGCGAAGGGGTTGATGAGGTTCGCGATCGCCATGACGAGCGCGAGCCCGCCCGCGGTGTCGAACCCGTGCGAGAGGCGCACGACGGCGACCCCCACGAGGTAGTTGCAGACGAGTCGGGTGATCGAGCCGACCGAACTCCACAACATGTTCGTCCGGAGGGACAGGGCCTCGGGCTGTGCCATCGTTCTCCTACTTGAACAGCGTGTACCTGGCCACCAGCGCGGGCAGGTAGCAGGCCAGGGCCGCTGGCTTGTTGGGCGCCATGCGCAGGGCGCCGGACTGCCCGGCCAGGCGGCAGCCCACAAGGTACAGGAGCGTCTCGCGGACGACGCCCTTGAGCGTGGTGGAGCGCTCGGCGCAGTAGCGCTTGTGCTTCCAGTAGCCGATGGGGTTCCGCTTGGCGTTGGCCGCGAAATTGCGGGTGAGCCCATCGGGCAGGTAGTGGCAGATCGTGAGAATCGTGTTATCGGCCAGCATGACGTAGCGCTCGTCGAGCCGGTAGTAGACCGAGGTCTCGGCGATGAAGATCTCCCCGGGGGCGACGTCGTAGGGGTAGTCCCGCAGGACCTCGGTACGGTGGATGAGGGAGGTGTCCCCCCTGAATCCCATCGTCTCGAAGAGGTCCCAGTACTTCACGTCGCGCGCGCCCTCGGGCATCCACGTGTCCATGGGGGTGCGCTCATCCGTGCCGCGCAGGGCGACGATCCCGGCGTAGCGGTCCTGGCCCTTGATGGTGGCCCAGGTGGCCAGCACGTGCTCGATGGCGCCGGGGAGCAGCCAGTCGTCGGAGTCGACGACGAAGAACAGCGGGCTGGTGGCCCGCTCCACGCCGAGATTGATGGCCCGGGGCTTGCCGCCGTTGGCGGTCTTGACGTAGTCGATCTCGATCTCGCCGCGCTCGATCCAGGAGGCGACGAGCTCCTCGGTGCCGTCGGTGGATCCGTCGTCGACGATCATCCATACGAAGTCGTGGGAGGTCTGCGCCACGAGGCTGTCGTAGAGGACGGGCAGGATGTAGGCGCGCTCGTAGGTGGGGGTGAAGACGCAGACGGTCCTGGGCGCGGGGCCCGCGTGGGTCTCGGCGATCTCAGGGCTCCCGGGCATCATGACCTGTCTCCTGCCCAGGTGACGGCGCGCAGATGCGCGGGCGGGCGCTCCTCGGCCGGCGGGATGCGCTCCCAGTCGCCGTAGTAGTCGGTGAGCACCTGGGCCGCCTTGGCGGGCACGGGGTATGTCCCTCCCTCGAAGACCGCGCGGGCCGCGGGGAAGAGTGAGCGGGGCTCCAGGGTGTTCTTATCCATGTGGTCGTCCACGAGTAGGACGTAGCGGATGTCGTCGTCCTGGGAGGAGGCGTCCTTGATATTAGCCCCCCGGGCCAGGGCATCGGCCCTGGCGGCGATCCGGTAGGGGTCGAGGCGGCGGGTGGCCGGGTGGATGACGCGCTTGACGAGCTTGGCGGCGCCGGAGGTGGCGTATCGGGGATCGGTGGCGGCCAGCGAGCGCCACCGGACGAGTCGGGCGGCCTTGGCGCGCACCCGGCGCATGCGCGGGTCGGACAGCCTCACGCGCTCCAGGGGGAAGATGTCGCTCCACAGGCCCAGGGCCCGCTCCTCGTCGATGAAGGTCTCCTCGGCGCGCGTGCGGGTGTCCACGAGCTTGAAGTAGGGGTAGATCGAGGTGCGGTCGCGGTAGGAGACCAGTTTGTAGCGGTCCGCGAGGGCTCCCGCGCGGCACAGGCGGAAGAGGGCCTCGTAGTCGTCACGGGGCATGACGACGTCGACGTCGTCGTCCCAGGGGATGAAGCCCTCGTGGCGCAGCGCGCCGATGAGAGTGCCGTAGGCCAGGAAGTAGGTGAGGCCGTGCTCCGCGCATACGCGATCCAGCTCGCGCAGGATGTCGAGCTCGATCTTCTTGATCTCCTCTTGTGAGAGCGATTCCATCGCTGGCCTTTCTCATCGCGGGCGCCGGATCGAGCGGGGCGGGCGCCCGGTCGCACAGATGGGCGCGCCGTCGATGCTACCGCTCCCTGCCCGGCCCCGGGGCCGCCCGGGCGCTCCCTGCCCGGAGCTGCGCCATCGATGGCCCCGCGTGTGAGAGCATTCCTCCTAAGGAGTGCCCTCGCCGCCCGTGTCCCACCGATGGAAGCCCGTATGAGAGTCGCCCTGGTCATCAATACCTACCCGCCCCGCCTGGGCGGCCTCGAGAACCACGTCTCCTCCCTGGCCCGGGGACTGCGCGATCTGGGGCACGAGGTGTGGGTGCTCACCCTCTCGGACGCCCCCGGGCTCCGCGATGACGACGGCGTGCGGGTCCTCACGGGGCGCGGTTATCTCCCGATCGCGGAGGTCATCAGCTTCCCGCGCGTGGGCACGACGAGGCGCGTCGCCCGATTCCTGCGCGAGAACCGGATCGACATCGTGAGCACGCACACGCGCTTCTTCCCCATGAGCCTCGTCGGATTGCGAGCGGCGCGCATGGCCGGGATCCCGGTGATCCACACCGAGCACGGCTCGGGATTCGTGGCCACCCCCTCCCCCATCATCCTCGCGGGCTCGCGGGCGGTCGACCTGGCGATGGGCCGCTACGTGCTGCGCCGCGCCGATCGAGTGCTGGCGATCTCCGCGCAGTCCGCCGCCTTCGTCAAGCGCTTGGGCGGCGTCGACGCCGAGGTCTTCCACAACGCCATCCCCGCGCCCGAGCCCCATCGAGCGCCCGAGGACAGGCCGGGCCACCTCGTGTTCGTCGGGAGGGTCGTGGCCGGCAAGGGCTGGGAGGCCTTCCTGTCCTCCGTCGCCGCTCTGCGCGGGCGCGGCATCGACGTCGACGGCGAGTTGCTGGGCGCGGGCGCCGAGCTGGAGGCGGCCCGGGCGATGGCCCGCGAGCTGGGCATCGATGACGCCGTGTCGATCCCGGGCCGCGTGCCGCCCAGTCAGGTGGGCCGGGCGCTGGCCGGGTCCACCCTCGTCAACCCGACTGTGCTCTCTGAGGGCTTCCAGACCACGCTGTTGGAGGCGATCGCCGGGAGCGGCCGCGTGGTGACCTACGAGGTCCCCGGCGCCCGGATCCTGGCCGACGAGGGGGCGCCCGTCGTGGTCACGGGGGAGCGCAGCGCCGAGAGCCTCACCGACGCCCTGGCGACGATGCTCGCCGCCCCACCGGCCCCGGCTCCCAGCGGCCTCATCGAGCAGTGGACCTGGCCCGTGCGCTCACGTCAGTACGCGGGCATCCTCGCCGAGGTCCTGCGCGATCACCGCGCCTGAGGGCCCGGCCCCTCGCCGTCCGCGAGGTCCATGGACGCCGTGCCCGCGGAGCCCGTGGGAGCCGCGGCGCCCGGGTCCCGCGCATCGATCCCCACCTCGTCGATCCGGGCGGTGAGCCGATCGACCTCGGCGCGCAGGATGGCGATCTCCTCAGCGAGGCGCCGCCGATCCTCGGCGTTGTGGGACAGGTCCACGCTGAAGCGCAGGGAGAGCAGCAGGAGGATGATCCCCGCGACGAAGAAGCCCAGGTTGAGCGGCACCTCGACGCCCAGTCGGCTGGATACCGCGCGCAGGCCGCCGGGGATGAGTGCGAAGACGAAGCAGCCGATGGCGATGATGATCCACCACGTCGCGTAGGCCTCCTTCATCCCGGAGTTGCGCATGCGCAGGAAGATGGAGACCAGCACGATCATCGCGAAGATGACGCCGAGGATATAGGTGGAGCTCATCGCTGCCCCTCCTGGTGGGCCGACGAGGGGCCGGCGTCGGGGGCGGCCCGGTTGGGGCGGCTCAGCGCGATCCCCAGAGCGAGGAAGGCTCGCAGGAGGAAGCGCGCGGCCTTGAGCGGGTTGTGGGAGGGCTCGCCGCCCGCGCGGGGGCGCATCCGCACGGCGACCTGGCGGACCAGCAGCCCGGACCGCTTGGCGACGACGAGCGCCTCGATGGTGTCCCCCAGGTACTCGGCGGGGTAGTCGCGGGAGAAGACCGCCAGGGCCCGGCTGTTGTAGAGCTTGAAGCCGCTGGTGCTGTCCGTCAGACGAGTCCCGCTGACGCGCGAGAGGATCGCGGAGAGCACCTTCATCGCCCAATGACGGGGGCCGCGCACCGAGTAATCGCCCTTGCCCGCGAAACGGGCGCCGATGACGAGGTCCGCCCCCGTGGTGCGGGCGCACTCGAGCATCACGGGGATCTCCGAGGGATCGTGCTGGCCATCGGCGTCGAGCTGAACCGCGTGGGAGTAGCCGTAGCGCACGGCGTAGACGAAGCCGGCCCGCATGGCGCCGCCAACCCCCAGGTTGATGGGCAACTCGAGAACGGTCACCCCGGCGCCGCGGGCGAGCGCGGCCGTGCGGTCCGTCGAGCCGTCCGAGACGACGACGATATCGGCAATGCCCCCGAGCCTCGACTGGACCTCGGCGATCACTCCCGGCAGGGCGATCTCCTCGTTCCAGGCGGGGATGATGACGAGGAGGTCGTGGCGGCGCTCAACGCTCATCGGAACCCTCCGCGGATGGGTCTGCCGATGGGCGGCGCAGGGGATCGATGGGGGGCCTGGTGCCCTGGGCGCCAGTGGCGACGGCGGCACCGGGCGTGGCGGGGCCTGGCGGGGCAGTGGTCTCGCGCTGGTCGGCCTGGACGCGCGCGTGCCGCCCCGGCGACCTCCGGGTCACGAAGGCCTCGGCCGCCTCCCGGCACTCCGGCTCGGCCTGGGCGGTGGCGGTAGGGGCGGCCGGCTCCGCGATGGGTCGCGCGGGGCGGCGCCATACCAGGAGCGCCATCGAGGCGATGGCCACGGCGTAGACGAGGACGAGCACGCGCCAGGTGTATTCCGGGGTGAGGGGGAAATCCGACCACCACCAGCGCAGGGAGAGATCGAGGCTGTAGACGGGGTGGTCGAGATCGAGGCGCCCATGGGTGTAGCGCTCCATGACCCTCCGCAGCGCGTAGGCGTTGACGATCACCGAGCCGATCCCGATCATCCAGACCTGCGCGCCGACCACATGCCCGCCCTTGACGGACATCGCGAGCCAGAGGAAGAGCAGGATCGCCAGGAGCGGCAGCATGTAGCGGGGCTGGTACTGGTAGACCCGCGAGAAGCCGGCCTGCAGGGAGACGACCAAGGGGACCCCGGCGATGGCGCCGAAGACGATGAGGGCGCTCAGCGCCTTGCGCCGCCCCACCCTCCGGGCGCCGATGAGCAGGCAGGCAACGACCAGGCCGATGGCGATGGTGGACGGGGCGCCATCGAAGGGGATGTCGAACCAGCCCGCCCCCCAGCGCTGTCCGTAGAACCCCGCGAAGTACTCGGGGAGGGAGGTGACCAAGGAGCTCAGGCGCATCACCAAGGGGATGGCCTCCTCCGAGGGGGAGACGGAGCTGAGCGCGCTGGCCTGGCCCGTGGACTGCATGATCCACACACCGACGGCGCTGGCGGTCAGGGCGAGGCAGGCCTCCGGGAGGATCCTCCTCGTCCATGGCGCGCCGACGAGCACGGCGAGCGAGATGACGAGCATGAAGAAGGCCGAGTCCCCGCGCGCGGAGCACGAGACGAGCGCTCCGATCGCCGCGAGCCCCAGGAGCGCCCAGCGGCGCCTCCCCTCCGTGCGCAGCGCGCCGAAGAGGGCGGCGGCATACGCCAACGTTCCCGATAGGGCCCAGGATGTGGGGTTGTTCGAGGCTACGAAGTAGAGCCCCATGGGCATCCATGCCACGAGGATGGTCAGGGCGAGGCTCTCCCTGTAGCGCGATGGCAGGAGCCATCCGATGGAGCCGAGCAGAACCATCGCGATGAGGATGTTGACCCCGCGCATGATGAGCACGGAGCCGGTGACGTCGTCGCTGACGAACAGGTGGTGGAACCAGTAGTAGCCGCCCGGGTAGTTGCCCGCGTCGTAGCGGCGCGAGTACGTGTACTCGTCGTCGGACAGGGCCCCCTTGCACAGCAAGGTCCCATCGCTGTCCGGGTAGGAGAAGCAGGAGGTCCGCTGCGAGACGGTCTCGGGCACGTAGACCTGGACCTCATTGTTGATGACCTTGGTCCCACAGCCCGAGGATTCCACGGGCGGGGGGCACCAGATGGAGCCCAGGTGGTAGTCGTCGTCCGGGGAGCCGCCGACCGGCGAGACCAATGCCCAGCCGAGGCCGGTTCCGAGCACCGTGAGCGCCAAGAGAGCGCCGAGGATCCAGCGGGTGGAGGGCCGGTCCAGCCAGGCGGTGCGGCGGGAGGGGGGCGTGGCCGCCGGGGAGTCGCCCCGTTCGGGGGAGTCGGGAGGGTCGAGGGTCTCGTTGGGCCGGGCGGCCGCAGCGGCTGAGGGAGGGGAGTCCTCGCGGTCCCTCACAGTGCCGTGCCTCATAGGCCCGCGATGTAGGCGTCGAGGCGCTCCATCGAGTCGCCGGGGGTGAAGCCGGTGGCCTTGATCCGGGTGAGGTCCAGGGCGGACTTCAGGGGCCGGGGGGCGACGTCCTGGCCCGCGAAGTACTCCTCGGTGGTGATGGGAGTGACCTCGGCGGGGTCATGGCCGAGGCGCTCGTAGACGCGCTTGGCCACATCCGCCCAGGAGACCACGGGGCCCTCGCCGGAGAGGTTGTAGGTGCCGTAGGCGGCGGAGGAGGACAGCAGGTGGATGATGCCCGCGGCCAGGTCCGTGGTGAAGGTGAGGCGGCCGGTCTGATCGTCGACCACCTTGGGGGCGATGCCGCGCTCGGCCAGCGAGGCCATGGTGCGCACGAAGTTCTTCCCGTCGCCCACCACCCAACTGGTGCGCACGAGGTAGTGGCTCGGGGCGGCGAGGACGGCGGCGTCCCCACCGGCCTTGGACTGCCCGTACACGCCCAGGGGGCTGGGAGGCTCATCCTCGGTGTGGGGCTCGGTCGCGCCGTCGAAGGTGTATTCGCTCGAAATGTGGACGAGGACGAGCCCGTGCTTGGTGGCGGCGCGGGCGAGGTTGGCCGGGCCGGTGGCATTGGCGCGCCAGGCTGCGGGCCGGCCCTCGGGGGTCTCGGCGCCGTCGACGTTCGTCCAGGCGGCGGCGTTGATGATGATGTCGTAGGCGGACCAGTCGAGCACGTCCATGGCGGCGGCGTCGGAGATGTCGAACTCGGGCAGGTCCACGCCGGTGGCCGCGTAGCCGGCGTCGGCGAGCCGGCTCATGAGCTCACGGCCGAGCTGGCCGTTGGCGCCGGTGACGAGCACCCGGCGCCCCGGGACGGCGGTCCGGCCGACGGCGGGGAAGGGGGTGACGTCGGCCAGGCGCGGGTGGGCCCTGTCCTTGTCCGACAGGATGGCGTCGTCGAGGGGGATGGGCCAGGGCACGGCGACGGTCTCGTCGGCGAGGTTCAAGAAGGTGTACTGGGCGTCGGGCGACCAGTGATCGTTGACGAGGTAGGTGTAGGCCGTGTTCGGCTCGAGGGTCTGATAGGCGTTGCCCACCCCGCGGGGCACGAAGACGGCGACGGAGGGGTCGATCTCGCAGGTGTAGACGGTCCCGAAGCTGGGGCCCTCGCGCAGGTCCACCCAGGCGCCGAAGACGCGCCCGGTGGCCACCGAGACGTACTTGTCCCAGGGCTCGGCGTGGATGCCGCGGGTCACCCCGGCCTCGTCGTTGAAGGAGATGTTGTTCTGCACCGGGCCGAAGTCGGGCAGGCCCAGCGCCACCATCTTCTCGCGCTGCCAGTTCTCCTTGAACCAGCCCCGGTTGTCCCCGTGCACGGTCAGATCGATCCGAAGGAAGCCGGGGATGGGGGTGGTCGCAACACCGAGGGGCTTCGCAGTGGTGGTCATGGGCTGGTAGTCCTCGTTCCTCGTTGCGCCCAGCGCGTACCGGGCACTGATTGGGATTGGGCTGAGTCTATCCTCCGCGCGGGGTGGCGGGCACCATGATCGCCGCTACCAGCCTGGGCGCCGGGCGCGGCAGCAGCGCATTAGAGTGGCACCGCCAGGTCCACCCCCGCGCCACGCGGGCCGTCTTGGGAGAGCCCATGAACAACCCGGGATCAGCCCCATGAGCAGCGCCACAGTCGTCGCCGTCATCGTCACCTACGAGCCCGGGCCCCTGGGAGGCCTCCTGGGGGCGCTCATCCCCCAGTGCGACGCCGTTGTCGTGGTTGATAACGGATCAGCCGCTCCCGGGCTCGAGCGGGCGCGCGAGGCCTGCGCCGCTCATGGCGCCGAGCTCATCGAGCTGGGTGAGAATCTCGGGATCGCCGCCGCGCAGAACCGGGGCATCGCGGCCGCTCGGGCCAAGGGGGCACGGTACGTGCTGCTGTCGGACCAGGACTCGATCCCCTCGCCCACCATGGTGGCCCAGCTCCTCGAGGCGATCGAGGAGGACACGCGGATCGCCGCCGTCGGGCCGCTGCCGGCCGAGGAGCGCGAGGGCGCCGACGAGCTCGTCTACGTGGACCGGGGATGGAGCCCCAAGCGCGCCACCAAGGCCGAGTTGGCCAGGCCGAGGCTGGAGGTCGCCTTCCTCATCGCCTCGGGCTGCCTGGTGCGCGTCAGCGCGCTGGAGGAGATCGGGCCGATGCGCGAGGACCTGTTCATCGATCATGTGGACCTGGAGTGGGGAGTGCGCGCCCGGCGCTCGGGATGGCGGCTGGTCGCGGTGCCGGCGGCCCGGCTCACCCACTCGCTGGGCGATGAGGTGGTGCGCCTGCCGGGGCGGGACCAGCCGATCCACGTGCACGCCCCGATCCGCAACTACTACATCCTGCGCAACACGCTCGCGCTGGTGGGCCGCGGCTCGCCGCTGCCGGCGCGCTGGCGCGTCCGCTACTCCTACTGGGCGGCGAAGTACGCGGTGTTCAACGCCGCTCTGCCGGATCGGCGCGCCGAGCGCCACCGGATGCTGCGCCGGGGCCTGGCCGATGGCCTGCGCGCCCGACTGGGCCCCTACGCCTCCCGCTACCCCGACCGCTGATCCCCACGAGACCGGTCGAAAACAGCATCGAAACCGGTCGATATGAGCACCGAGACCGGCCCGGTGACAACCCGCCGACATTCTGGCACCAACGGTTGCGGGAATCGGCGCTTGACTCCCCCGCGAGCGCCCGAGCAAACTTGTACTTGATGCCGTACATCTAGAGAGGTCTCACCATGTCCGTCATGACGGCGAGCCAGGCACGCGCGAATCTGTTCGGCCTCATCGAGCGGGTCAACGAGGATGCCTCCCATGTGGAGATCACCTCCCGGCGCGGAGACGCGGTACTCATCTCCCGCGATGAGTTCGATGCCCTGGAGGAGACGGCGCATCTGATGCGCTCGCCCGCCAACGCGGCGCATCTACTCGCCAGCCTGGCGCAGGCCCGTCGGGGGGAGAGCGCCGAGCACGAGCTGCTGCGGTGAGGATCTCGTTCACGCCCAAGGGCTGGGAGGACTACACGTCCTGGGCGGACACCGATCGACGCATGATCCCGCGCATCAACAAGCTCCTCGACGATGCGGCCCGGCATCCCTTCGAAGGGATAGGCAAGCCGGAGCCGTTGCGTCACGCGCTGGCCGGGGCCTGGTCGCGACGCATCACCGGCGAGCACCGGCTGGTCTACATCGTCGACGGGGATGACATCGTCGTCGTCCAGGCCCGCTACCACTACAAGTAAACGCCGAGACCGGTCGAAAACAGCATCGAAACCGGTCGATATGAGCACCGAGACCGGCCCGGTGCGCCGGCGGGGAGCCCCTCAACTCCAGATGGCCTGGCGCAGGGCGAGGAGGTAGGTGCGCCCGTAGCGCGTGGTGGGCTCCAGGACAGCCGACTCGGCCCACTCGTTCCAAGCGTTGATGAACACGAGGCGGTCGGCCTCCTCGCGCCCGGCAACGGCCCGGATGAGGCCCGCCACCCAGCGGTGGAAGCTGTAGGGGTTCGAGCCGTACCAGGCATCCGCCTTCCACTGGCGGCGGGCGGTGTTGTCGAAGGTGACCATGGCGCCGGGGTACTCGTGCTCGGTCAGGCGCACCGCGTTGCGCAAGGAGGCCTTGAGAGTGGCCTGATAGCTCATGAAGTTGCCTCGCCACCGCTTGTCCAGGCCGACGTCGAGGGCCGGGCCCGCGATCCACGGCAGGTTGTGGGGGGCGAACTCCAGGGTGCCATCGAGCCCATTGGCGCGATAGTCCTCGCCGACGCCGTCGAACTCCTTGGCCACGGACACGGCGATGACGTGGAGCTCGCCGACGCCCGCGGCTCGGGCGCGCTCGCGCCAGGCGGCTACAACCTGCGGGAAGTTCTCCATCTGGGCGGGTCGGTAGACGGCGATGAGCGCCTTGCCGTTCACGCGCATGTAGCGGGGGTCCAGGAGGAACTCCATGACGTCGTCGATGAAGTCCTCGGCGGGGACCTTGTCGTAGTCCTGGCCGATGAGGACGTCCTGGCTGCGCCCATCCCAGCGGCGCGTCCAGTTCTCGTTGGCCCACATGATGCAGTACGGGAAGTCGAGGTCCGACGCCCGGAGCTTCTCGATGGGGCGGTTGAGGATCCGCTCGCCGGAGAACCAGTAGTAGTAGTACATGAAGCCGGCCAGGCCGTGGGTGCCGGCCAGCTCGGCCTGGGCGGCGCGCACGGAGTCCATCTCCAGGTCGTAGTAGCCCAGCTCCGTGGGCTGCTTGGGCTGGTAGTGGCCTCGCCATGCGGGCACGGCGCCCACGACGTTGGACCACTCGGTGAAGCCCTTGCCCCACCACACGTTGTTCTGCGGGGAGTCGTGGAACTGGGGCAGGTAGAAGGGGATGACGGTGGCGGCCGGGACTCGCTCGGCATCGCGATCGAAGCGGCGCCAGCCCTGCCGGTCGGTGCCCGGGGCGGCGAGGAGCTCCCGGATCGCGTCGGGCTCCACGGTGCGCAGCCCGGCCTCCTTGGTGACGATGCCGATGATCCTCTCGACGGCGTGCGCGGTGGTGCCGTCCACCTGGCCGGCCTCGTGGTCGAAGTCGGCGGCCTGGAGGTTGAGGGCACGCAGGCCCTGGAGCACCAGGCCGCGGCACCAGTACATGGAGCCGGAGGCGAACTCGAGCTCGTCGGGATCGATCCTCAGCTCGAGGCGGCGCAGGAGCTGCTCGACGATGCGCTGGTCCCCGCCCCAGAACTGCTTGCCGACGATGGAGTCGGTGGCGGTGAGCACGCCCAGGGCGGGATCGGCGGCGAAGGCGGCGAGGATGCCCTCGATCGTCTCCTGCGAGCCCGCGAGGTCATCCAGGAACTGCTGCTTCCAGGTCTCGCCGCTGCCGGCGAGCTCGGCGTGCTCCTCGCGCCACGGGCTGCGCTTGGTGTGCATCTTGAGGATGAGGTCGTAGGGGTCGAGGATCCCAGAGTTGACCAGGTTGACGGTCGGCAGGATGTCACGGCCGTGGTTGTCCACCTCGACGACGACGCTGGTCCCCAGGTGCTCCAGATCGTCCGGGACCCGGATCCCCCTGCCGGAAGCGTTGGTGACGAACAGGTCGAAGTCGACCGGCATGAGGCGCAGGTGCGTGAAGAGCTCGTCCATGAGCTCGGGGTAGAAGCAGTGGATGACGACGGCGATGCGGGCCGGCGATTCGACGCGGAAGGCGGGATCCACGCGCCACTTGTCCGGGAATCCGGAGTCCTGGCGCCCGCCGAGGCGGTCGACGAAAGCGGCGAAGTCCGCGGGGTGCTTGGGGCGGTAGCCGCGCACTGAGCCCGTGGCGATGAGGTTGGCGGCGGCGTTGCGTCCGCGGGCCGCGAAGTAGGTGGCGCGGCGGGCGGCGCCGTGCTTGGAGATGCGGGTCATGTCTCGTGCCTCTTGCTCACCACTGGTGGATGTCGATGTTGTACAGGCGCTGCAGGTGCTCGGCGCTGGCGGCCGCCTCAGCGGCCAGATCCGGATGGGTCAGGATCGTGCGCTTGAGGAAGGGGGCGCCCGAGGCGATGATCCCCTGCCAGGCGCGGATCGTGGGGTTCTCATACCCGGCCCCGATATCGGTCCCGGTCACCCATTCGTCGATGGAGTAGGCCTCGGAGAAGGCGAGCCTGGACAGGCCCAGCTCGTAGGCCATGACGACGTCCTCCTTGGTCGGCTGGACGCGGATGCCGTCGAAGAAGCGCACCCAGGCCCGCTCGGCGAGGATCCCTCCTCTGAAGGACAGGAAGTAGCTCTGCATATGCCGTCCGAACTGGTAGGAGGTCGTCAGGCAGCGGATGTCGGGGCCCGGGGGCTCGGCCGCCCACTCCAGGAGAGTGTCGATGGGGGCGAAGGGCCCGAGCATGGAGTCGTTGGTCAGCAGGACGACGGGCTTGGACCGCACACCCGGGATCCAGCCCAGCCCGGTGGTCCAGGAGCCGAAGTCGTAGCCGAGGTTGGGGCGGCGGATGACGACGGTCCGCTCGGGGATGCCGTGCGGGAACTCGAGGGGCTCGCGGCGCTCGCATGTGGACACCACGACGGTGACGTAGCCGGAGGCGTCCAGGGCAGCCAGGTAGCGGCTCAGGGAGAGCGGCTGAACCGGGGTCGCGGAGTACTGGGCGACGATGGCGACCCGCTCGGCGGCGTCGACGGTGCTCCGCTCGCCGCGCTCGACGTGGATCCGGCCCCGCGTGACGTCGACGACGCGCGGCCCCTCATGGGAGGCCTGGCCGTGCTGGGCGCGCAGGAGGCGCCCCGGAAGGGGGCTCACCGGGGAAGCCTCATGCGGATAGCCGACTTGACGAGCCTGACCGGGGCGGTGAGGTGCCAGGAGGTGGAGTGGCGGATGTCGCTGAGCTGCTCCCAGGCGCCGTCGAGCTTGCGCTGCATGATGCGCTGCTCCTTCTCCAGGCGCTGGATTTCGGCATGGAGTTCCCCGGCCTCGGCGTGCGCGTGGCGCAGGGCGGCTCGCAGGCGGCGGATCTCGTCATCCTGACTGATGGTCATCGGTCCCCCTCGTTCAAGGACTCGGACTGTTCGGCCTGGGGCGCCCCTGCGGCCTCGACGCTCAGGGCGGGGCTCCAGCGGCCCTCGGGCATGGTGATCAGACCCGGCTCGTCAATGACTCTGCCCTCGTGGATGAGGAGCTCGGTCTGGCGGTCGGAGTAGTCGTAGGTGGCGCCGTCGCGCAGGAAGCAGGTGGTCAGCCACAGGCGGCCGGGATGGAGGACGACGGGGTCCATCGCATAGTCGACGAAGCCGTCCTCGCCCGCTCTCAGGTTGTAGAGGTACCCGGCATGACGGGAGTTGGGACCGGAGATCATGACCCCGCCGTCGGTGATGAAGGCCAGGCCGAGCTCGACGTCGCGCAGGTCCTTGCGGGCGTGGACGTGGATGCGCAGGGTGGCGGGCCTCCCGGTGGTGAGGAAGGGGACCTTGTTGCCCTCGCCGTCGAAGATCTCGACGCCGGTCATGCGGCACTCCCCCGAGCCCTGGTTGAGCCGGAAATCCTTGTCCGCCTCCCGCTCGGCCTCGGTCTGCTCGGCGGCGCGCTTCTCCGCCTCCTTGGCGTTGACGGCGGCGATGTAGGCCGAGACGCCCTCGTCGGCGGGACCGATCATCTTGACGCGGCCGTGGTCGAGCCAAACGACCTCGTCGCACATCTCCTTGGCCAGGGACAGCGAGTGGGTGACCAGGGCGATCGTGGTGCCGTGGTCGCGCAGGTCGCGCATGTACTCGAAGCACTTGCGCTGGAACTCCTCGTCGCCCACGGCGATGATCTCGTCGACGATGAGGATCTTGGGGCGGATCGCCACGGCGACGGCGAAGCCCAGGCGCACGGTCATTCCCGAGGAGTAGACCTTGACGGGCTGATCGATGAAGGCGCCGATGTCGGCGAAGTCGATGATCCAGTCGATGGTGGACTCGATCTGCTTGCGGCTGCGCCCCAGGATAGCGCCGTTGAGGAAGATGTTCTCGCGCCCCGTGAGCTCGCCGTGGAAGCCGGCTCCGAGCTCGAGGAGGGCGTCGACGCTGTCCGAGACGGTGACGGTGCCACTCGTGGGGCGGTAGACGCCTGCCAAGAGCTTGAGCATCGTGGACTTGCCCGAGCCGTTGTGGCCGACGAGCCCGAAAGTGGTTCCCTTGCGAATCCTGAAGGAGACGTCGTCGAGGGCGTGGAAAACGCGCTGCTCGGAGGTGGCGCGCCCGCGCACGAAGCGCTCCTTGAAGGTGGAGCGGCGATCGGCCTGCATCTCGAAGCTCTTCGAGACGCGGTCGACGACGATGGCGTATTCCTCCGGCCCGGAGCCCCCGGGGGTGGTGGGCGCGGAGGCTGTCTCGATCATGTCAGCGCTCATCTCAGATCATCTCCCCCAGGTCGGCGCCCCACTTGCGGGCCACGATGCGCGCCCCGAGGTAGGCGAGTCCCGCCCAGGCCAGGCAGGCGGCCCAATGCGTCAGGGAACCGACCTGCCCCATGTAGACCAGGGATCGGAAGAGCTCGATGTACTCGGCGACCGGCATGTGCTTGACGACGAACTGCAAGGGGATTCCCCATTTGCTCTCCGGCACGATGGTCACCACATAAATGATGGGCGTGGCGTAGAACATGAGCTGGAGGATGACTCCGACGAGCTGGGCGAGGTCGCGCATATAGACATTGCCGATAGCCAGGATGACCGCGATCGCCTGGACGAAGACGACGATGAGCGCGAGGAGCACGGGTACCAGCAGCCATGACCAGTCCAGGAAGCCCAGGAGGGCCAGGACCACCATGAGCAGCCCCGCCTCGATGGCGCTCTGGATGCCGACGGCCAGGCCCGCGCCGAGCACGGGTGCGTAGGCCGGGAAGTAGACCTTCTGGAGCAGCCCTCCGGAGGACAGGAGCCCGTTGATGCCCGCATTGATCGAGTTCTGGAAGTAGCCCCAGATAGTCAGGCCGGCGAAGAGCCACAGGGCGAACTCGCCGATACCGCCCGTACGATTGTCCAGTGCCGGGGGGCGCATCTTGAACAGGCCGCCGAAGATGACGGCGTAGATGCCCAGGGTGACCAGGGGCACGACGAGGGACCAGAGCCAGCCCAGCAGGGTGCCGTTGAACTTGGCCTTGAGATCCCTCTGGCCGAAGGCGTTGATGAGGCTCGCCTGCTGGCCGAGGGTCAGGGGTGCCCTCACGTCGATATGCTCCGCCATGGCCTCACTCATCCGGGTCCGGGTGCGAATCCGCCGCCCTGGGAGATGGCGACTCGAAGGCTCAGTCTAGACCAGGCTCGGTGCCGCGCGGGCAACCCGGCCTGTGCGTCCGGCTACGGCCGGCTCGGTCAGGCGATCCAGGCGCCGGAGGGCGCGAAGCGGTAGGTCCTGCCGTCGATCCGCTGCGCACCGGTGACCATGAACCCGGCATCGGGGCGCAGGTAGTACCAGCTGCCGCCGATGCGGTGCCAGCCGGTGGCCATGCCTCCCCAGTCCTCCGCCAGGTAGTACCAGCCCCCGTTGATGAACCGCCAGCCGGTGGCCATGGCCCCGTTGGAGGGATCGAGGTAGTACCAGTCGGGGCCGACCTTCTGCCAGCCAGTGGCCATGGCCCCACTGGAATGCAGGTAGTACCAGCGGCTGCCGTCCTTCTTCCAGCCGGTGGCCATGGCTCCGCTGGAGGGATCGAGGTAGTACCAGTCGGGGCCGACCTTCTGCCAGCCAGTGGCCATGCGGCCAGAGCCGGGCGAGAGGTAGTACCAGGTGGAGCCCTGCTCGAGCCAACCGGTGACGAGCTCCAGGTCGTCGGTGTAGTAGTACCAGGCGCTCCCGGACCGAACCCACCCGGGCCTGGGTGCGGGGGCGCCGCCCATCTGGGTGGCGGCGATGGAGCGGATCCGGTCCATGCGGGAGTAGCCGACATCGCCCGGGCACGCGGTGTTGCCGACATCGCGGTGGGCGAGGATGCGGGGCAGGGAGACGACCTGCCCGGCGGCGTACTTCTCGGAGGAGTGGATGGTGAAGTCCGCCCAACCGTCCGCATCCGTCACCCCGCCACGGGCGAGGAACCAGCCGGCGAGCCTGCCGACGCGGTCGAGCTGGGCCTGCGTGGGGGCCACGGCCGAGTAGTCGCCCATCATGGAGATGCCCATCGTCCCGGTGTTGGCGCCGTAGGCGTGGCCGCCCACCGCCATGGTCCCGGGCGCGGAGTCGAGGGTGCCCAGGCGGCCCTCGTAGACGGTGCCGTACTTGTCGACGAGGAAGTTGTAGCCGATGTCCCCCCAGTCCAGAGTGACCGAGTGGTAGTGGTAGATGCCCTGGATGATGCCCATGGACTGGGCGGCGGTGTAGTTGTTCGTCCCCGCGGTGTGGTGGACGACGACGTGCTTCGCGCTCGCGTACTCGACGTCCCAATCGGAGCTGGAGGAGGCGCCCCAGGCCGAGCGCGGGGTGACGGCGAAGGGCAGGCCGGCGACGGCGACCGCTCCGGCGATGCCCAGGAGCGCTGCCCCCGCCCCGGCGGCGCCGGCGCCCGCGAGCGCGGGAGCGGGGGCCTCGATGGTCCCAGCGGCCCGGCGGGCAGTGGCGGCACGGTCGACGGGCGTGGCGGGCGCGGTGACGGACTCGAGCTCGGAGGTCTCGATGGTCTCCTCCGAGCCGCTGGGGGCGTCGGGGATGAGATGGAGGCGCAGGCCCGCGGGGATGGATCGGGTGTCGTCGATGACGAGAGCGGCCTGGACGGCGTCGGCGCCACCGGTGACGAAGGGCTCGGTGCCGGTGGATCGGGCGGGGCCCGAGTCGCGCCCCCCGGCGCTCTCGACCTCGAGGAGGTGCCAGGTGGACCACTCGCCGCCCTCGCGCACGCGCAGGTAGGCGCTCGCGCCGTCGGGCAGGCCCCCGCCGTTCCAGGTGAAGCCGGCCACCACGAAGCCGTCGACGGCGAGCGGCTCGGTCAGGAGGGCGGCGTCGCGCTCGGGGTCGATGTCGGAGGAGGGATCCGCCGTTGCCAGGGGGAAGTGGGCCGCTCCGACACCGGTGCCAGAGGCGGCGGGCGCGCTGCCAGCCGGGCCGGGGGCGGCGGGCGAGGCCTTGAGGCCCGCCCGGGCGAGGGAGGTGAGAGCACCGTCCCCCGAGGTCAGCTCCAGCACCTTCGCGGGGGCGCCGTCGGAGGGAAGGGAGAGGGTGCGGGTCGGGGCCGCCGCGGGCGCAGTGGACGCCGCGGACTCACTGGCAAGGCCGAGGGCGATCAGGGGCAGGGTGGACATCATCGCGAAGGAGCGGCGGCTGAGCATGGGGTCCTCTCGTGTCGCGCCACCGGCACAACAGCGCCGATGTGACGATTGGGGCGAATGAGACTATTGGGATCGGCTTGACACCCTACCCGCCCCCAGCGCCCCTCTTCACTGTGAGCCTGGCGACGCTCATCGAAATGCAATGCTCCGCGACGCCTCCGCGGCTCCGACGGCCCGCGCCGCTCGCCCCACGGGGCTGCGGGCCCCACCCCGCCAAGCGCCGCGCCCGGGGCCTGTGGCATGATGGCGGGCGAAAGAATTCGGCGTTTTCACGGCATCGCACTATCCCATGCCTACTGGCCGAGCAGTGTCGACCACGGAGTCCCTCATGAACGTCCTCATCACCGGTGGCGCCGGCTTCATCGGCGCCAATTTCGTCCACCAGACCCTCTCCCGCTACCCCGACGCGCGCGTCGTCGTTCTCGACAAGCTCACTTACGCGGGCAACAAGGGCTCCCTGGCGGATGTGGCGGACCGCGTCGAGCTCGTCGTCGGCGATATCGCCGACATGGACACGGTGGACCCGCTGGTGGCGGACGCTGACGTCGTCGTCCACTTCGCCGCGGAGTCGCACAACGACAACTCCCTCAACGACCCCTCCCCCTTCATCCGCACCAACCTGGTGGGCACCTTCACCCTCCTGGAGGCCGTTCGCCGCCACGGGACGCGCTTCCACCACGTCTCCACCGACGAGGTCTACGGGGACCTGGAGCTCGACGACCCCGCCAAGTTCACCCCGGAGACGCCCTACAACCCCTCCTCGCCGTACTCGTCGTCGAAGGCGGGCTCGGATCTTCTCGTGCGCGCCTGGGTGCGCTCCTTCGGCATCGAGGCCACGATCTCCAACTGCTCGAACAACTACGGGCCGTACCAGCACATCGAGAAGTTCATCCCCCGCCAGATCACCAACCTCATCGACGGCGTCAAGCCGCGCTTGTACGGCGCCGGCGAGAACGTGCGCGACTGGATCCACGTCCTGGACCACAACGACGCCGTGTGGGACATCATCGAGAAGGGCCGCATCGGCGAGACCTACCTCATCGGTGCCGACGGCGAGAAGAACAACAAGGAGGTCGTCGAGCTCATCCTCGAGCTCATGGGCTACGACACGGACGACTACGTCCACGTCAACGACCGCCCCGGCCACGACATGCGCTACGCCATCGACAACTCCCGGCTCGTCGAGGAGCTCGGCTGGAGCCCGAGGTTCACGGACTTCCGCTCCGGCCTGCAGGCCACCATCGACTGGTACCGCGACAACGAGGCCTGGTGGCGCCCGCTCAAGGCGGAGGTCGAGGCCAAGTACGCCGCCCAGGGCCAGTGAGACCCAACCCGTAGGACGTGCAACCGCCTCCACGCTGTGAGGGTGGGCTCCCCTTCTCGGGGAGCCCACCCTCACAGCGTCAGACGCCCAGTCGGGCCCGTCCGGTGCCACCAACCCACGTCAGTCCCGGGCCAACTCCTCCTGATCAGCCGCAGGCGCCCTGAGCGCCGCCCCGGCCGCACTCGCAATCGCTCGATGACGGCGCGTGCCTGGCGGTCGTCGATGATGGCGACACGCCCATCATCTTCGCCAGGGCAGCGGCCCTGTCGTGTCCCAGACGAAGATCTCCGTACTCGGCGAACTGCTCATCTCAGTGCTCACGATGACAGAACACCGAGCGTCATCTCCGCCGCGCGTCGGGGCGTGACAAGCTGACGGTCAAGGGCCCGGGCGCAGGCCCGGATCCACGCCGGCGCCAAGCCCGGCGGTACGACGTCCTCCCGGGGCCGAGCCCCGAGAACACGGTAGAAGTCCGCGTCGACGGGGGTCGTCGTCGCGTCGATCGACGCCAGATCGAGGCCCGCCCCCTCAGCGACCCTCATGAGCAGGGACCACGAGACCCGGTAGTCGCCCGCCAGGCGCACCAGCGTCTCGCGCGACGGGCTCTCGTCCCAGGCGCGGCGCACCGCGGCCTCGGGAAGGAGGAGCTCGGCGGCGAAGGCGTCGACCAGCTCCTCCGCCTCGCGCGGCGCCGCGTAATGGCCCGAGGCCTCGTAGGTATCACCTGCGAGGTGATGGCCGATCTCATGGGCCAGTGTCGCCCGCCGACGACCGGGCTCGACGTCGGCCCCGACGAGCGCGACACCGAGACCCGGCTCCGGGGTCAACGACCTGCCGTCGATGTGCGCCGGCGTCGTCCGGGCCCACAGACCCAGCCGGGAGGCGACATCGGTCATGTCGCCCAGGGGCTCGCTCCCCACCCCAAGGTACTCGCGCGCGCGACGCGCCAGGTCCTGGGCCTCCTCGCGGGAACTGAGACCGGAGCCGCCGAAATCCAGCGCCACCGGCTCGATGAGCCCCGCCTCCCGCAGCTGGCACAGGTCCCTCCACGCGCGGTCGAGGTCGATCTCCGCCTGGACCTCCTCGCGCTCGTCGGGCAGGACGGCCTCTTCGACCGGCCGGCGCGCTGCCCGGACGTCCGGAGTGGGACGCGCGACGAGGTCGATGAGGTCCACATCGAGCGCCTTGGCGATCCTCATCAGCTCGAGCGCCGAGACCTTGCGCTCACCGGACTCCGCACGGGACAGGGCCGTGCGCTCCAGACGGCACCGGTCGGCGAGCTGTCCCTGATCGAGCCCTCGGCCCCGGCGGATCCTCCGGATCTGCTCCCCGAGCTGAGTGAAGTCCGTGACCATCTCCATATGTGCGATTTTCGCACACCCCTGTTCACCGCTCAAGGCGGAGGCCGGGGCCGAGGACGCCGCTCGGCGCCAGCAGGGCCAATGAGACCGGTGACGGGCGTCAACCGCAGGCGGTGATGCGCCAGAGCGTCGCCGTGGACCCGGCGCCCGACGGCGCGGAGTCGACCTCCTCCAGGTACTCGTGGGGCACCTGGTCCATCCGCCAGCCCCACAGTGGTTGGCGGCCGCCCCCGGTGGCGCCATCGGGATGGGCGTCGTCGGAGTAGTAGTGCGTCACCCCGCGCTCATTGAGGATCCGGCACACCTCGGGGTCGGAGCCGAGCTGGTCGAGGTGCTCCCCCAGCCACTCCAGCTCCGGGCTGATCGGCAGGAGCCGCGTGGGGTAGACCGTGCGCACACCGGCCACGCTCCACAAGTAGGCGCTCCCGTTGGACGGGTTGCCTATGACGAGCGCATCCGCGCCGAGCTCCTGGGGAGCGCGGCGGATCATCGCCAGCTCCGCATCGGAGAGCATCGTGCCGTAGGAGATGCGCTCCGGATCGTGGACAGCCTCCATGATCTCCGCTTTCAGGCCCCACCTCCAGGCGGGCGCGAGGACGAGGGAGATCGCGAGCACGGCCAGCGCCATGCGCTGCGGGACCGATGCCAACCGCCCACGCCATCCGGTGAGCGGGCGCCAGGCGCGGACGAGGCCGCGGGCGCCGAGCGTGGCGAGCACGAGAAGCCCGATCGTCACGAGGACGATGATGCGGGCCCGTTGGGTGTACCACGGCCCGGCCAGTACGCGCAGGGGCCACTGGGGCCCTGCGGCGAGGAGCAGGATGAGCGCCGCCGCCCCGGTGCCGATGGACCATAGGCGCGCCTGCCGGGCCTCGCTGCCCCGGACGCCCCGCCATGCCCCGACCACGGCGATGAGCGCCAGGGCGAGCACCAGGGCGTTGCCCGGGATGTATGGGGAGAAGCGGGCGAGCAGGGGGTGATCGGCGGCCAGCGCGTAGACGGTCTCCGCGAGGTTGCTGGGGGGTCGCTGGTAGGAGAAGACATCCGTCAGCGAGCTCCGCACCCTCCAACCGGCCCCGACCACCAGGACCCCACTGGCGGCAACGGCGCCGATCAGAGTGCTTCGGCCCCGCCCGCCGCGGCGCCAGGCCGCGGTCACCGGGCCCCAGAGGCCGCCGACCGCCAGGGGCCCGGCGAGCACGGCGAGGTTGAAGGCGCCGGCGCCGTGCGCACCGACGACGCCGACAGCGCCCAGGCCCGCCAGCACGAGGGCCCGCGCGCGCCGTCGGCCGCCCACGGCGCCGGATCCGCAGGCGCGCGTCACCAGGGCCAGGCATCCGGGCAGGAGGCACAGGGACAGCGCGTAGGGCCACACACTGGTCAGCAGGAGGAGGACGGAGACCACGGAGCCGGACAAAGCGGTCCCCAGCCCCAGGAGCGCGCCCGCACCCCGATCCTCCTCGGGGCCCGTGCGCCCGAGGGTCTCGCGTAGGAGGGCCGCCATGCTCAGTGGCCAGATGGCTGATGAGAGCACTACGACGAGCGTGTTGGAGCCCTCGATGACCCCGCCGGGCAGGAGAGCGGCAATGGCGTGCCACAGCATGGGGTAGTAGATGCGCTGGCCGTCGTAAAGCGGCCAGGTCCCTCCGAACGGGCTCGCGTCGCCCGTCAGGCGCACGAAGGCGGTGGCGGACAGGTGGTAGATGGAGTCCGAGGCCTGCATCGGGGAGTCGAGGGCCCCGGTTGAGCGGATCACTGGCACAGCGGTCATGAGCGCGGCCAGCCCCAGCCCCGCGCACAGCGCGGCCCGGCCCTGAGCATCGAGAGAGGCCGGGCCGAACGGCGGACCGGCGGTACCGGGCGCCAGGGGCGCGCGTCGCGCGAGCAGGCCCGCCGCCGCGCACGCGGCCCATAGCCAGCCGACGGGGCCGATGAGCAGGTGGGCGCGATCCCAGGGGATCCCGAGGGGTTGGGCCAGCGTGCTGCCCACGGCGAGGATCCCCGCGGTGATCGCGGGCGCGGCGCCCAGTGCTGTCACACCGCGCAGTCCCCAGGCCTGGGAGATCGACCAGCCCGGGATGATGAGCCCACCGAGGGCCGCCACCGCGATCGGCGGGGCGGCCGCCCACGAGGCTCCGGCACCGCCGCCCAGGAGGGGCATCAGGGCGAGCAGCGCGATTCCCACCAGCGGCAGGACGACCACGCGGATCGCGGTGGGCCCGATCCGAGCCGCGCGATGGGCGCGCCGGGAGCCGCTCATGGGGTCCGTCCCTCCTCGTCGCAGGCGGTGATGCGCCACAGTGTCGCACCATCGACGTCGGCGACCCTCACGAAGCCCTTCGAGGTATCGACGTGCTGGAAGCCGGGGTAGAGGGCGTAGGTCTCCGGGGGCAGACCCGGCTGCTCGTAGTACAGGGGGATTCCGCCCCGGGCCCTGATGATGCCGCAGACCCGGGCATCGGCGCGGATCTTCGAGAAGTTCTGCGCCAGGTACTGCTGCTGCCAGTTGATGGGGGCGCCGTAGTGCCGGTAGTAGGAGGTGCCGTCGGTGAGCGCCGCCGTGTAGGAGGCTCCCGACTCCGGGGAGCCGTAGACCACGGCTCCGTTGAAGGCATCGTGATCGCTGCCGCGCATGGCCCGGGCCTCCTCGGGATCGAGCCACACGTAGTGCATGAACTTCTGGAAGGAGTAGTAGCTCCAATACTCGGACGATCCGGTGCCCGCCCTGATGGCGGGAATGGCGAGGCAGATCGCCGCGCACAGGGTGAGGATGGTGGTCGCGCGCGGGGCGCGGAGAACCCGTCCGCGCCAGGAGCGCGTGGGCCGCGGTCGGATCCCCCGGATCCTATCGAGGATGATGCCGAGCTCCTGGACGCAGGCGGCGGCGAGTACGCCGTCGATGAGCACGATGAGGGTGAGAACCCTCAGCAGGTCCCGCCACCAGGCCCCGGTGAGCGCGCCGATGGCGGGGTCCGTGGAGGAGGTGGTCAGGGCGAGGACCACGAGTGTTCCCCAGACCGTCAGCATCGCCCAGCGGCCGCGCACGGCCATGAGTATGGCCCCGACCAGTGCAAGGGCGCCGACGAGCTCGAACCATCCGGTGGCCGGCTGGCCCTCGATGGGCTCGAGGAGCAGGCTCATCGAGGCGGTGCGCCCCAGGGTCCTGCTCTCCTCGGGGTAGGCCGCCATGGACTGGAGCACGGGCAGGCGCATCATGATCGCGATGGGGGCCAGGCAGGCCAGGCAGGCCGCCGCGCGCAGGAGGCGCGCCCGCAGCGCGTGGGCGGTTCCCGACTCCCCTCGGATCGCGGCGCGCGCGAGCCCGACGGCGCCGAGCACGCACAGCACGATGACGAACACCTGGCCGCCGCCGGGGTGGGCGGCGGAGATGCCGCCCAGGCAGGCCAGGCCGAGCGCGGCGCGCAGGAGCTGCTGACCGATGCCCCGGGGGCGCAGGACGGCGAGCGCGGTCACCGTCCCGATGAGCAGCTCCACCGACATCGCCGCTGCCAGTTGGGCGTTGTAGAAGACCATGTAGCCCGGCATCCACATCGTGGTGGAGGCCAGGAGGGCGGCGAGCGATGCCGCCCACCAGCGCAGTCCGGCGGATCGGGCCAGGAGCACCACCATGAGGGGCAGCAGCATGGCGCCCAGGGAGATGAGGGAGGCGCTGAGGATGAGCGCGGGGTCGGCCAGGGGGCGCAGGACCGCAGCGATGGCGTGGTAGCCGTCGGGGTAGATCGCCCCGTTGATGGCCCGCGACGCGCTGATGATCGAGGCGTTGCCGGTGCGGTGGATCTCCTCGATGAGGTTCATGTGCAGGACGGAGTCCCGATTCTGGTGGACGGCGTCCACGGCCCCCATCTGACTCGTCAGGGCGAGGATGTGCGTGATGGCGGCCGGCAGGGCGGCCAGGATCGCGGTGATGAGGAGGCGCGGGATCCCGCCTCGGCGGCGCGCGCCCCGGGCGATCCTCTCGACGGCGTCCTTCGCCCGGGGCCCATCCGGCTCCTGGGCGGCCCTGTCCCCGTCAGCGCTCTCCGACTCCCCGGGCTCGGCCTCGTCCGCCGCCTCCCCCGCGTCCGGGGCCTCCTCCTGGGAGGCTGCCCCGACCCGGCCCACGGCGGCAGCACGGGCGGCGAACCGGCGGCGCGCGCCCCGGGAGAGTGCCGGGCCGGCGAGGATGAGCGCGCCGAGCACGATCTGCGTTCCGGCGCCCCATGGCAGCACGAGGCCGATGAGGGTGACGATGAGCACGGTAACGGCGGGGCCGGAGGCGAGCGCGGCCAGCGGGGCCAGCCCCAGGGAGCGCAGGAGGATGGCGCCAGGCGCGACGATCAGCGCGGTGAGCGCGACCGCGAGAAGGACCAAGGCACTCCAGTCCACTGGGCCTCCCTCACCGCATTCCGGGGACTCAACCCTGTCGATCATAGACGGCCGACAGCGGAGCGCGGCCCATCGACGACGAGCAGGCCCCTGATCCCACGCGCGGTGAGGAGCATCGCGGGGATGGTCACAATGGCATGATCCGCGCCTCCTGGAGGCACCAGGTCGAGACGATCTGGCGCCCCGGCCAACCCTGATCCCCGGCCCGGGCCCGGGCCCGCATGAGCGGCACCGGCCTCAGTCCAGGCGCTGGCCCCCGCCGATGGTCAGACGGGGCGTGCCCGTCCACCTCTCGGCGTCGGTGGCGCTCCGCCCGTCGAGCAGGAGGCGGATGCCGGGCAAGTCGGCGGGGGTGAGCCCGGCGTACTCGGCGTGGTCGGCCTGGACGATGGCGGCGTCGACCTCCTCGCCGAGGTGGTAGGGGACCCAGCCGAAGGCGGCGAGCTCGTCGTCGGAGTACATGGGGTCGTGGACGCTCACGACGGCGCCGCGAGCCCGCAGTGCCTCCACGGTGGGGAAGGCCCCGGAGAAGGCGGTCTCCTTGACGCCGCCCCGGTAGGAGGCTCCGAGCACCACGACGCGCAGGCCCGCCAGGTCCCCGAGAACCTCCTCGGCGCGGGTGACCACGTACTCGGGCATGGTGGCGTTGAAGGCCCGCGCGGTGCGCACGACGGAGGCGTCGGGGTCGGTGGACAGGTAGAGCCGCGGGTAGACGGGGATGCAGTGTCCGCCCACCGCGATGCCGGGGCGGTGGATGTGGGAGTAGGGCTGGGAGTTGCAGGCCTCGATGACGCGCTGGACGTCGAAGCCGCATTTGTCGGCGTAGACGGCGAACTGGTTGGCCAGGCCGATGTTGACGTCCCGGTAAGTGGTCTCGGCGAGCTTGGCCATCTCGGCGGCCTCGGCGCTGCCCATGTCCCACACGCCGTTGGGGCGCGGCAGGTCGGCGCGCGCGTCGAAGTCGAGGACCTGCTCGTAGAAGGCGATGCCGGCGCGGGTGCCGGCCTCGGTGAGCCCGCCCACGAGCTTGGGGTAGCGGCGCAGGTCGGCGAAGACCCGGCCGGTGAGGACCCGCTCGGGGCTGAAGACGAGGTGGAAGCCGTGCTCGCCGTCGCCCTCGACCAGGCCGGAGATCCTCTCGATCATGGGCTTCCAGCGCCCGCGCAGGGTGCCCACGGGCAGGGTGGTCTCGTAGGAGATGAGGGTGCCGGGGCGCAGGTGCTCGGCGAGCGAGGCGGTGGCCGCGTCCATGAGCGCGAAATCGGGCTCCCAGGTGGCGTCGTCGACGAAGAGCGGCACGACCAGCACGACCGCCTCGGCGCCGGGGATGGCCTCGGCGTAATCGGTGGTGGCCCTCAGGGTGCCATTGCCGGTGGCGGGGCTCAGGGCGGCGAGCTTGGCCGCCAGGTGGGCCTCGCCGGGGAAGGGCTCGCGCCCGGCGTTGACGGCCTCGACGGTGGCGGGATTGACGTCGACGCCGATGACCTCGTGGCCCTTCTCGGCGTACTGGGCGGCCAGGGGCAACCCGATCTTCCCCAGGGCTACGACGGCGATGCGCATGATGATCCTTCCGTGCCGGGCGGCGGCTATCACCGTATGGTAAGGCCTCCCCGCGCCGCTGCCGGCAGGCGGTTCCGCGACGTCGGGCGACGGGCCGAACCACTCCTGAGCACGGCGATCCGCTCTCACGTAGGATGATGGGGTGCCCCAGCGCCCATCGCGCCCCCCGCGCATCCTCGTCCTGTCGTTCTCCCCGATCCATTGCGACGCCCGCGTGCTCCGGGAGATCCAGGCGCTCTGCGAGGTCGGCGAGGTGACCTCCGTGGGGTACGGCCCCGCGCCGCCCCAGGTGGCCAGGCACCTGCGCGTCCCCGACTCCGCCCCCTCCCTCCCCCAGACGCCCATGGGCGTGTCGCGCCTGGCGCTGCGCCGCCTGCGGGCGAGTGAGACGGCGGCGCCGGCCGCGAGGGCCGCCTTGCGTCTGGTGCGCGAGGCCGGGCTCGGGCGCTTCGACATGGTGGTGGCCAATGACGCCCGCTCGATCCCCACGGCCTTCGCCATCGCCGATGGGGCGCCGGTGTGGGCCGACATGCACGAGTGGGCCCCGGAGGAGCGCACGCATGTGACGAGCTGGCGACTCCTGGTCGCGCCTCTCATGGACCACATCTGCCGCGCCTACCTCCCGCGCTGCGCGGCGGTGACCACCGTGGGCGACGAGATCGCCGGCCTGTACGAGCGGCGCTACGGCGTCGCGCCGCGCCTGGTGCGCAACGCCGCGGCCTTCGCGGACCTGAGCCCCAGCGAGCCGGCCCCCGGCCGCATCCGCCTCGTCCACTCCGGCGGGGCCGTGCCCGGGCGCGCCATCGAGGCGATGATCGACGCCGTCAAGGCCTGCGATGACCGCTTCACCCTCGACCTGTTCCTCGTGCCCGGCGGTGACCGGGGCGCCTACCTCGACCGGCTCAAGGACCGCGCCGCCGACTGCGAGCGGATCTCCTTCCCCGCCCCGGTGGCCCCGGGCGATCTGCCGCGCGTGCTCAACGCCTACGACGTCGGTGTCTTCTGGATCCCGCCCTTCAACACGAACGCGCGCCTGACCCTGCCCAACAAGATCTTCGATTACGTCCAAGCGAGGCTGGCGATCGCGGTGGGCCCGACCGCGGAGATGGTGCGGCTCGTGGACGAGCACGGACTTGGCGTCCACTCCCGGAGCAATGAGACCGCCGATATCACGGCCACGCTGATGGCCCTCACGGTTCAGGACGTGGCCGACTACAAGCGCGCCTCGCACGCGGCGGCGCACGCGCTCAGCTTCGAGCGCGACAAGGGGACGATCCGCACGATCGTCTCGGAACTGACAGGATCACCAGCAGCAGCGCCGGGCCCCGAGGCGCCGGGCCCCGAGGAGGACTCCCAGCGATGAGCCGACCGGACACCCCCCGCCCCTCCCGGCCCTCCCCCGCTCCCGGGGGCTCGGCTCCATCGCGGCCCCCGCTCAGGGTCATGTCGGTGGTCGGGGCGCGGCCCCAGTTCGTCAAGCTCGCCCCGATCGACCGGGCCTTCAGCGCCGCGGGCATCGATCACGTCATCGTCCACACCGGCCAGCACTACGACCCGCTCCTCTCCGACATCTTCTTCTCCGACCTGGGGATCTCGGCCCCCGATGAGCATCTGGGCATCGGCTCGGGAACGCATGGGGCGCAGACCGGGGCGATGCTCGCGGCGATGGACGAGGTCATCACCGAGCGCGCGCCGCAGTGGGTGCTGGTCTACGGGGATACGAACTCCACGCTGGCCGGCGCCCTGTCCGCCGTCAAGCTCCACGTACCGGTCGCGCACCTGGAGGCGGGCCTGCGCTCCTTCGACCGCCGCATGCCCGAGGAGATCAACCGCGTCCTCACCGATCACGCCGCGGACCTCCTGCTGACCCCGACGGCCGTGGGAGCACGGCACCTGGCCGACGAGGGACTGGCGGCCAGGACCGTGGTGGTCGGTGATGTCATGACCGACGTGCTCCTGGATGTGCGCGACAGGGTCGCGGGATCGCCCTCGCCCATCGTGGCCGGAATGGGCCTGGAACCGGGCTCGTACTCCCTGGCGACCATTCACCGCGCGGAGAACACCGACGACGCCGGGCGGCTCGGCGCCATCCTCGACTCGCTCGCGGGCCTGGGCCATCCCGTGGTCCTGCTGGCCCACCCGAGGCTCGTGGCCAAGTGCTCCGAGCACGGGATCGCGCTGGCGGATCGCGGGAGCCTGAGAGTCCATTCGCCCCTGCCCTACCCCGAGCTCATCGCCTCGGCGCTGGCCGCCCGTGGCGTCATCACCGACTCCGGCGGCCTGCAGAAGGAGGCGTTCCTCCTGCGGGTGCCCTGCACAACGGTCCGCCCGGTCACCGAGTGGGTGGAGACGGTGGAGCTGGGTTGGAACGCCCTGGTCGAGCCCGGACCGGACCTCGTGCGCGCGGCATGCCGCCCCGCGCCCGACGAGCCCGCGCCCCAGGAGGCGCACCCTTACGGGGATGGGCGGGCCGCGGAGCGCGTGGCCGCGGAGCTCGCCTCCCGGGCCTGAGCCGCACAGCGGGGCTCCGCGCATCGCGCCTCGACTCGGGCGCCGTCCCCCGGGTCCCGACTCAGGGCTCCTCGGCCTCGAATGTGGGGGGAGGATTGACGTCCAGGAGTGGCTCCTCGGCCGAGTCCAGGGTCCACGGGTAGCGGTCCGTGCTCACCGGACCGCATGCGGTGATCCGGTAGATGGTCGCCCCGCCGCCGCTGGCGACCTCCTCGAAGCCCTGGGAAACATCGACGCCGTAGAGGCCGGGGGCCCGCTCGACCGGGTCGATGCCGAGGACACGGCCGGGGGCGTCGGCGTAGTAGTAGCCGATCCCATAGTGGCGCACGATCTCGCAGACGCGGGGGTCCGTGCGGATCCGCGCGAAGTGCTTCGCGAGGTAGAGCGCATCGGTGTCCAGGCCCCGGAAGGTCATATGGGGGAATACGGAGCGCTGCCCGCCCAGGGCCTGGACATACGCGGCGCCCGCCGCCGGATCGCCGAGCACCATGAGATCAGGATCGAGGCTCCCGGGCAGGGAGCGGATCATCTCCGCCTCGTCGGCGCTCAGGACCTCGACGAGGGTCGGCGCGGCGGCGCTGTACGCCGAGCGGCTGGCGAGCAGGCGCGCGGGCATGGCGCCGAGTCCACCGATGACGAGCGCGCAGATGACAGCACTCGCCATCCGCCTTCCGCTGACGCGATGGCGAGCGGCGGCGAGCCTGTCCATCAGCGCGTCGAGGGCCGCCGCGCCGAGCAGCGCGATCGCGGGGATCACGAGGGGGATGATCCTGTACGGGTCGTTGTACCACAGACCGGTGAGGGCGGTGAGGGGCCGCAGGGGGAAGTAGGCGGCCGCCAGGACGAGCATCGGGGCCGCCCAGGCCAGGACGATCCATCGCCAGTCCCGTCGGCGCGCTGTCACGACGAGCCCGAGGAGGATGAGGAGCGACTGGATGGCGAGGGTGAGGAGGAAGGGGGTCCTCCCACCACCCATGGGCCACAGGGTGATCATCGCGGCGATCCTGAGCAGGAGCCCGGAGAAGCCCGCGTAGGAGGAGCGGCCCAGGCGCCCAAGCACCGCCGGATCGAGGACGAGCGCCGCCGCCGCGGCCAGGGCCCCGATGATGGCGCCTCCCACCAGGTACCTCATCGCGCGCGGGCCGATCCGGCGTCGGATCCCCCGGCCGAGAGCGATGAGGACGCGGCCCAGCAGGGGCAGGCCGGTCAGGCAGAAGGCGAACAGCGTCGAGGGGTAGGCGGCGATGGCGCCCAGGAGCGCGACGGCGAAGATCGCCAGAGTGATGACCACGCGGCGCCGTCCCACCTCCTCCTGGTGCTCGAGGAGCCGGACCACCCGGAGCAGCATCGCGAGGATCGCCGGGAGCACGGCGTAGCCCAGGGCGTTGGGCCACAGCTGCCGGAACGCGATCATGTAGACGGGGTAAGCGGGAAGAAGGGTCGCCACCAGCGGCGCCATCACCGGTGCCCACCGCGAGGCGGGGAAGGCCTCGCGGGCCAGGACGGCGATGCCCAGCGTCCAGACGAGGGGCACGAGGACGACGAGCGTGTTGGTGGTGCCCACGATGTCCCCGCGCCCGACCCCGGCGACGACGGCGTGCCAGACGAGCGGGTAGTAGGCGGGGATCGCCCGCAGGCTGAAGGACCAGGAGGCGCCGGCCAGGAGCGAGGCGTTGCCCGTCTGCTCGATGGTCCAGGCCAGGTTGTAGTGGAAGACGGAGTCGATCTGCTGAACGGGCAGGGCGGGGTCCCACTGCAGGGCGATGGGCGCGGCGATGATGAGGGCCGCGCCCAGGGCGGCCGCCAGGACCGCGCGGCCGGACGACAGGCGGGGCGGGGCCAGCCCATAGGGCGATCGGGAGGGCAGCGGGCCCAGGGCCTTGCGGGTCAGCAGCACGACCAGGCCCACGATGGCGAGCGCGCCGATCCCCAGGGCCCAGCCGTGGTAGCGGATGGAGAAGTGCCTGCAGACGATGCCGGTGAGCGTCACGACGCTGAGGCTGAGCGGCGGCGCGGCGCCCAGAGCGAACAGGCGCCGGTAGCCGGCGCCGCGCAGGATCGCCATGCCCGGGGCGAAGAGGATGAGGAGCAGCAGCGCCGCCCTCCCGGTGTACGGCAGCCATGCGAGGATCGCGCTCATCGGCTCTCCCCGGTGAGGGCCTCGGCGACGGCGCGGGCGCGCTCGGCCCAGGTGTTCTGGGAGGCCGCGCGCCTGGCGGCCTCGGCCCGCTCGGCGATCTCCTCGGGATGGTCGCGCAGGCGGGCGAGGAGGTCCCCGATGGCGCGCGGGTCGTCGTCGACCACCCATCCGGCGCCGTTGGCCCCGATGATGCGCCCGGCCTCGGTGCCCCGGGTGACCATGACCGGGCGCCCGTAGGAGAGGTACTCGAAGAGCTTGACCGGCACCGCGATATCCCAGTACTCGGCGGGGGTGACGAGCAGGACGGCGGCGCGGGCGGAGGCGTAGAGCGGCGCGAGCTCACCCGCCGAGAGGTGATGGGCGGTGATGGCCGGGGAGCGCAGGCGCGCGTCGCCCGCCAGGGCCCGCTCCCACTGCTGGGGCCGGGTGACGAGGTCGAGTCGGACCGACGGCGTCGCGCTCAGGGCGGTGAGGAAGGAGTCGAGGTCGTAGTGCCCCCCGAGCCCGCCGACGTAGATGAGCCGCAGCTCCTCACCGACCGGCGGCAGGGGTAGGAGGCGTCCGGGGTCCCCGGCCGGGGGCAGGGCGGAGAAGGAGTCGTTGGCGCCGAGGCCCACCAGGGCGGACATGGGCTCGGAGGGGAGGAAGAAGTGGACCCCGTTGCGCCTGTAGCCGGCCAGGTCGACGCGCTGGAGGGCGTCGGAGCAGCGCCGGTAGGCCCCGCGCCCCCTCAGGGCCGGCACTCGCCAGTAGGCGTCCCTGTAGAAGACGCCCACGGGGATGCGGTGCCGACGGGCGAGCCGCATGATCGAGTAGTCGAGCAGGGGCGCCACACCCGTGCGGATGCTCGTGGCCAGCAGATTCGGCTGAGTGGAGTTCTCGCTGTAGAGGAAGTCGGGGCGCTCACCCCCGGCCAGGGAGCGCCGCAGGGAGCGCAGCGCGGCACGGCGCTGGGTCACCGTCCCGGAGACGTCGATGACCTCGTAGCCGATCTCCTCGAAGGCCCGGCGCATCCGCAGCGGGCGCAGCCGGGAGGCGGCGATCGGGTTGGGCTCCATCGGGTAGGGGGCGTGGAAGATCATCCGCGGGCGCTCGCTCATGCCCCGCCTCCCTGGAGCCCGTCCGCCAGGGAGCGCAGGCGCTCAGCCATGCTGGCGTACTGGACGGGCGCGTTGAAGCCCTCCTGCCACGTCCGCCGGGCACCGGCGACCAGAGCGGTGTACTCAGCGGCGTCGGCATCGGCGACGCCGAGGATCGCCGAGGCGATCTCCTCCCCCGTGGCGCCGGCGCTCACGAGGCGCCCATTGACGCCGTCGCGCACGATCTCCGCCGTGCCGCCCACATCCGTGGCCACGACGGGCAGCCCGGCGGCCATCGCCTCCATGATCGAGACCGGCACCCCCTCCCCGCTGGATGTGTTGACGAGAACCGTGTAGCCCTCACCGGCGAGCATCTCGCGGGCCCGTTCGTTGGGGACGTAGCCGGGCAGGTCGATGCGGGCCCCGGGGGCGCGCTCGGCGGCGTATGCCCGCAGGGCGTCGCGGCGGGCAGCATCGCTCTCCCCCAGGTGCGTCCAGCGCACGGGGCGACCGGAGCGGGCGATGGCGCCGACGGCGTCGGCGAGGCGGTCGACGCGCTTGTAGGGGGCCAGATGGGACAGGCTGACGATGTGGAGCGGGTCCTGCCGCCCGCCATTGCCCTCGATGGGCGGCACCCCGAGGTGGTGGATCTCGATGCGGGCGGCGTCCCCTCGCGCGTAGGGCGCG
Source organism: Actinomyces gaoshouyii (assembly GCF_002072175.1). Lineage (GTDB taxonomy): Bacteria > Actinomycetota > Actinomycetes > Actinomycetales > Actinomycetaceae > Actinomyces > Actinomyces gaoshouyii. The sequence continues at coordinate 382,243 of NZ_MVIV01000001.1, forward strand.
AGGAAGGACTCGGCGTAGCGCGAGATCGGGTAGATCTCATCGAGCCCGCCCACGAGCCGACGTCGCCCGGGCACGTGCCGCTGGGGGGCGTCGGCCTCGTCGACGTCGTAGGCGTGGGCGCGGCTGACCGCTGCGACCGGGGCGTCGTGGCGGGCCCGCAGCATCTGCGCGACGCCTCCGGCGTGGTGGAGCCAGTAGCCGTAGGCGATGAATGGGCGGCCGGCCAGCTCCTCGCGGTAGGCGCGCGTGCGCACCAGGGCGTCGAAGCGGTCCAGGACGTCGACGGCGAAGTGGAGCTCGCGGATGGCGCGGGTGGCGCTGCGCCGGGAGCCGCCCCATTCCACCCTGCCCGGGCCGAGGGCCAGGCGGGCGGCGTGGCGGGGGGCGCGGCGCTTCCAGGCGCCCGAGGATGGCAGGGGAAGGAGGATGGCGGTCGCGCCCGGGGGCAGGCGGCGGGTTTTGACCGCGCCGATCGTGGCGCGCATGGGGACGATCCATATCCGCTCGAATTGCCCGGCGAGATAGCGGATCTCCTGCTCGAAGAATTCCTCACCGGTATCGAATGGGTACTGATCGGTGAGGACGACGAGAGGAACCTGGGATTGGCTCACAACGCGACTCCTTGGGAGGGAACAGGACGGCAGGGCCGTCGGTGCATTCTCGCATGCGACGGCTCTCAATGTTCGCCGATACCGGCGGGACCGCTATTCGGGGGTGGATCCTCGCTCGATGGCCACGGGAGTCAGGCCGCGGTCGAAGCGGCGCGCGACGGCCAGCGCCATGGTGATCATGCCCACCAGGAGGAGGGCCATGAGCGCCCCGAGGATGGTCAATGTCGTCATGAACGGCCACGGGCTCAGCCATAGCCAGGCCAGGGGCGCAACGCAGTAGACGATGGCGAAGGCGAGCAGCCGGGACTGGGTCTGCGTGACGACGAAGATGTTGGAGACCGGCGAGGTCAGAACGGTCATGAGGAGCCACGGCGTCAGCGCCCGCGCGCAATGGCCTGCGTCCACCCAGGTGGGGCCGAAGACCAGCGGGAAGAGCCAGGGCGCGAGGATGTACAGGAAGGCGAAGGGGACGGCCGCCGCCAGCAGCGCTCTTAACAGCACGTAGCGGATGAGCGGAGACATCTCGCCGGGCTCGACATCGGAGAGCTTCTTGAGGAAAACCTGGGAAACCGAACCCGCGATCAGCGCCACGGGGACCTGGAGGATGTTCCAGGCGAGCTGGAACTGGCCCAATGCCGCCACGGAGACCGCTCCGATGAGCAGGTTGATGCCGTTGTTGCGCAGGGAGTCCACCACGGCGTTGGGACCATTGAGCAGCGGCATGCGCCGGTAGCGCGAGGCCATCTCGCCCAGGCTCGGCGCGCCCGCGCCGATGGGCTCGCGCAACTCGGGCGCGCGCCGCCGCAGGCCGACATAGGTGAGGAGTTGGCCGACGATCGTGCCCAGCAGGAGGGCGGAGATGCCTCCGTGCAGGGCGAGGCCGAACACGAGTTGCAACCCGGCCACGGCCGTGGACTGGAGCACTCGGTTGCGGGCGATGGCGCCGAACCGCCCCTGGCGGGTGAGCCAGTACTGGAGGTTGGTGACCTGGGCGACGAGGAACACGGTGACGCCCGATCCCATGAGCCACCACATGAGGGGCCCGGAGTGGTGGTAATGATCGCGCAGGACTCTCGCCAGGGCGATGCAGGTCAAGGAGGTCAGCAGGGAGGTCAGGACGATGCACCGGGTGGCGAGCCCGGTGAGGACCCGTGCGGCGCGCTCGGAGGCGGGCAGGACGATGGCGAGGTCGAATCGCAGCGCGGCGAAGGTGATGACGAAACCCGTGACCGACCCGTACATGCCCAGCAGGCCCTTGTCGACGTCGGAGTAGACGCGCGCGATGAATATCTGGAGGATGAGGGTGATGCCCTGGGCGGCGGCGGTGCCCGTCATGAGGGTGAGGATCGCGCCGAGGACCGGGCTGCGCGCGACCAGGGCCTCCCATCGCCTCGCCACCGCCGCTCTCATGATGAGTATTGAATCACGGCGCGTCTTGCGATGAATCGCCGATTGGAACGGCCTGATGGCGGCCCCGCCGGGGCGCGCGGATAATGTGCGCGTGAGCGGCACTGACAGCACCGGCGCAGGCAGCACGGCGCCCGAGATCCTCCTCGCGTCCCCCGGCTGGGCATCCCAGGGCGGCACCCACCTGTGGCGCCCGCTTCGGGGGCAGGGGCCGATCCCGTCGGACCTGCCCGCCACCGCCCCGGCCTCCCGCGCCGGGCAGTGGACCCTCATCGAGCGCGACGGCGAGGACCTGCGCCTGACCACGGATCGCCCCCGTTCCCACCACCTGCTCTTCACCCGCCTGGATGGGCGCTGGATCGTCAGCGATGACCCGCGCTTCCTGCACGAGCGCCTGCCCGCGGGGACCTGGCACCGCGATCGGGGCGCCGCAGAGGCCTTCCTCCACCTGGGATTCACCCCTGGGACGAGCACCCTCATCAGCGGCGTCCATGCCACGCCGGCGGCCTCCACCACCCTCCTGCGCGCCGATGGCGCCTGGAAGTCCCGCACGTGGGAGGAGTACCGCTTCGCCCCGTCGCCGATCTCGGACGGCGAGGAGTACGCCGAGGCCTTCACCGGGGCCATGGACGCCGCCGTGTCGAGGCTCCTCGACGCCGTCGGGGAGCGCCAGCTCGTAGTGCCGCTGTCCGGGGGGCTGGACTCGCGCCTGCTGGCGGCCTGGCTCACGCGCCTGGGGGCCGGCAGGATCGCCACCTTCACCTACGGCAAGGCGGATGCCCGGGAGACGGCCATATCCCGGCAGGTCGCCGGGGCCCTGGGGCTGCCCTGGTTCAGCGTTGGGCTCGACCCCGCCGAGATCGCCGGCGCGTGGGCGGGCCGGGACGGGGCGCGGTTCCGGGCGAGCACCTGGGGGGCGACGTCCCTGCCCCATCCCCAGGACTGGTACGCGCTGGAGCGGATGCGCCGCGAGGGGCTCGTGGACGGCGACGCCGTCTTCCTCCCGGGTCACACCATCGTCGGGAACATGCATGACGAGAGCCTGCTCAGCGCCTCCCCCACGCGGGCGCGGGTGCTCTCGGTGATCGCCTCGCACCACGCCATCCTCCAGGGCCGCCCGCGCGTCCACCGCCGCCTGGAGGAATTGCGCGCCGCCGTGCTCGGCGCCGCCCGCGAGCTGGGGGTGGGCGCCGAACTCGCTCCCCGGGACGCCCAGCGGCTCATCGAGTGGTTCAACCTGCGCGAGCGGCAGGCCAAGTACATCAACAACTCGATGAAGGGCTACGAGGCATTCGGCTACGACTGGGCGCTGCCCATGCTCGACCGCGAGCTCTGGGATGTCTGGCTGCGCGGTTCGGAGGGGCTCACCGCCACCCGCCAGTGGTACGCCGGGTTCACGACGAGGGTCTACGCCGAGGCCACGGGGCGGGAGACCGCCCTCTTCGCCCCTGCGCCCGCACGACTGCCGGCGCTCCCCAAGCGCGCGATCCTGGCGGGCCTGCGGGCCACCCGGGGGGATCGGGCGCTCTCGCGCTACCGCTCGGTGCGGACCATGCTCGACCATCCCATGGCCTTCGAGGCGTTCAGCGAGCCGATCCCCCGCCTTGAGCAGGTGTCGCGCATGGTCCTGGGAGCCTCCACCCTCGGGCTGTGGACCCGCCTGTTCCTCGACGGGCGCTGGGGCCCGGGCCTCGTTCCCGCGGATTGATCCCAAGGACGCTCCCCCGGTGCCCTCCGCCGGGCTCCCGCCCGCCCGGTGGGTCCACAGGGCCCGGCCGACGCGGCGGGCTCAGGCGGAGTCGACCCCGAGGCGGCCGAGGCGCTCGGCGAGGCGGGCCACGGCGCGCCGGGGCGAGTGGTTGGCGTCGACCCAGACGCGCCCGCCGATGATCCTCTCGCCGTCCAGGGCCCGGCCGACGCCGTCGACGATCGCGTCCACGAAGTCGGCCCGCGCCACGGGGCCGCCGAGGACCGGCACGTCCCGGGTGGTCTCGTGGGAGCCGTCGTACCAACGCTCGTCGAGGGCCATGATGGTGGTGACACCGGCCCCGATGGCCTCGATCTCTGAGACACCCATGCAGCCCGTCATCTGCCCGACGGCGGCCGAGGCCCCCGCCAACCAGCGGATGTAGTCCGCATGGGGCATCGGCGGGCGCAGGGTGACGCCGTGCTCCCGGGAGATCCGGTGGGCGCTGCGCCCCCAGTCCAGGCCCTCCAGGGCTATCCGATCCCCGTAGGCCCGGCGCAGGGCGGCGACGGCTCTCTCCTGCGCTTCCCCTCCCTTGGCGGCGTCCCATCGGGAGGGGAAGACCACGGTGAAGGGACGCGATCCGTCGGGGCCGGCGTCGGAGGGGGCGCTGGGCAGCTCGGCGGGGTCGACGACAACCGGTTGGAGGGTGGCGCCGGGGCTCAGGTCGAGGGTGTGCTCGGCCAGATCAGGGGTGGTGTAGTAGACGTCGAGGGCCTCCCTCACGGAGCGCTCGACCAGTGCGGCAGAGGCCTGCTCGTAGCGCCGGACGCGGATATCCGTGCCGTGCAGGTGCAGGACGTAGGGGCGTCGGGTCCAGCGGGTGTGCGCGGGCACGGTGCCGCCATGGACGTCGAGCAGGTCGGCGCGCCGGGCCCGGCGGGCCAGGCCGGCGGCCCAGAGCCCGCCCCGCAGGGCGCGGCGGGCGGCGCGGGTGGCCGGGTGCCAGGCGGGATCCGCCCGGGCGGTGTCGTACAGTTCCCAGTCCAGGCCCTCGCTCCGGGCCTGGCGCACGAGCGCGGAGCCGATGCGGGCGACCTCGTTGACGTGGAGAACCTTCACGGTGGGAAGTATCCCATGGCGCCTGAGACTACCCGGGTGGGTGGCCGGTCACCTGGGGGTGTTCGGGGCCTGGCTTGGGTCGATGCGGCTTTGCCTCCACCGGTTGCGCAGGGCGTGAGGGGAGATCTCAAGGATCTCATCCGCGGCACGGCCCATCGCCGCGCGCATCGAGCGGTTGCCGACCACCCATGCCCGGCGCCTGGCGGCCTCGCTCTCCCGCCCGGGGGCCTCGGCATCCGCGAGGGCCCGGCGCATCGCCTCGGCGACGGCGCCGACCTCGTGGTCGCAGGCGTGGCCGAGGCCATGGGCGCCGAGGTCCTCGCGCGCCGGGCCGGGACCCGCGTAGACGACGGGGGCCCCGCAGGCCAGGGCCGCGAGGATCTTCGTGGGGTAGGCGAAGTCGTAGCCCAGGCCGGGCCGGATGGACACGACCGCCGCCGCGGCGCCCCGCAGCCAGGCAGCGGCCTGATCGGGGGGCACGAGCCCGCTGAACGCGATCCGCTCGTCGCCCTGGGCTCGGGCGATGAGACTCTCCCAGTCGCTCCCCTGGCCGAGGAAGACCAGTCGCGCCTCGGGGTGGGTGCGATGGACCAGGCGCAGGGCGTCGATGAACACTCCGGCGCCCTGCCACTCCGAGGCGGTTCCCGCGTAGACGAAGTACGGGGCCGTGGGCGCATCCGGATGACGAGGCCCCTCGGCGGTGAAGACCTCGGTGTCAATGCCATTGAGAACGAGGGCCACGCGCCGCGCCCCCAGCTCGCGCACGCGCTCCGCCACGCCGTCGCTCACCGCGATGACGCTCCGCGCGCCGGCCAGGGCGAGGCGCTCGACGAGGCGCAGGGCCTCGACCACCCAGGCGGGCGCGCCGATGGACTCCGAGGCGTCGGACCACACGTCCGCCGCGTAGTAGGCGTAGGGGACGCCGCGCAGGGCGCAGATGGCTCTGACGACCGCGCCCGTGGTCGGTGGCGGCTCCGCGATGACGACCCGGGGACGGCGCTGGGCCAGGAGCCGAGCGGCCATGGGCGCGTCCACGCTCATGTAATGGGCGTAGCCGCGCACGTATCCGGACTCGTCCCGGAGCGCGGGGACGGATCTCACCTCGATGCCGGGATCCCCCGGGGGTGTCATTCCCGGCGGGGTGGAGGTGAGCACCGTGACGCGCTCACCGCGCTCGGCCAGGGCCAGGGCCAGGCCGCGCAGGCGCTGGGCGGCGGCAGCAGCCTCGGGGGCGTACAGGCGAGTCGCGATGATAACGCCCCGGGCGGGACGGGAGCGGTCCCAGACCGCCAGGGCGAGGGCGCCGGCGAGGCCGAGCGCGAGGCCCTCGCGCAGCCGCCTCGCGGTCACAAGTCGACCGTCCGGTTCTCGGCGGCGGAGGCGAGCACGGCCTCGACGACCTCGAGGGTGGCCACTCCCTCGTCCATGGTCACGATCTCGTTACCGGGGGCGCCCGCGCCGGCCACCACGGCGTCGCGGAAGCGCTCCTGCTCCAGGGCCAGGGGCTCGCGCTTCTCGATGGCGTAGCGAACGACATCCCCCTCGCTGACCCCGCGGAAGGCGGCCACCTGGTCCCAGGCGGAGGTCACGGTGCCGTTGGCATAGAAGGTGAGATCCCCGGTGAGGGTGTCGGCCACGTAGGCGCCCTTCTCCCCGGTGACGATCGTGACCCTCTCCTTGAAGGGGGTGAGCCAGTTGACGACGTGACTGACGATGACGCCATTGGCGAGCCGCCCGACTCCCACGACCATGTCCTCGTTGTCCCGCCCGGAGCGGTGGGCCACGTGGGCGCTGATGGAGGTGTAGCGGGAGTCGGCCACCCAGGCGGTCAGGTCGATGTCGTGAGTGGCCAGGTCCTTGACGACGCCGACGTCGCTGATGCGCGCGGGGAAGGGCCCCTGGCGGCGGGTGAGGACCTGGTAGACCTCCCCCAGGTCCCCGGCATCGAGACGGGCGCGCAGTGCCCGCAGCGCCGGGTTGCAGCGCTCCACATAGCCGACGGCGCCCACGAGCCCGCGCGAGGAGAAGGCCTCGGCGACCCGGCGACCCGCCTCGACGCTATGGGCGATGGGCTTCTCCACCATCGCGGCCACGCCGGCCTCGGCCAGGGCGAGAGCCACCTCCTCGTGGTGGACGGTGGGCACGGCGACCATGGCGGCATCGAGGCCTGCGTCGATGAGGGCGCGGACATCGGGCAGGACCGGCAGGCCGTCGGCCACGCCGAAGCGGTCGCCGCCCGGGTCGGCCACGGCCACGAGCTCCATGCCGGGCGTGGCGCGGATGACGCGGGCGTGGTGGCGGCCCATGGAGCCCAGGCCGATGAGGCCGATGCGCAGCGCGCCCATCTCAGGCACCCGCCTTCGCCACGGCGCCGATGGCCTCGATGATCCGGTCGAGGTCCTCGGGGGCGAGCGATGGGTGGACGGGCAGGGAGAGGCACTCGCGGGCGGCCCTCTCCGTGCCGGGCAGCTCCAGGCCGGGGGCGAAGCGCTCCAGGGAGGGCAGTCGGTGGTTGGGGATCGGGTAGTAGACGCCGGTCCCGATCCGCCACTCCTCGCGCAGGACGCGGGCGATCTCGTCGCGCGCGGCACCCTCGATGCCCTCGAAGCGGATCGTGTACTGGTGGTAGACGTGGCGGTAGCCGTCGGGCACATGCGGGGTGACGACGCCGCTCACGCCGGCCAGCCCGGCGTCGAGCGTGGCGGCGTTGGCGCGGCGCCGCTCGGTCCAGCCGCCCACCTTGCGCAGCTGGACGCGCCCGACGGCGGCGCTGACATCGGTCATGCGGTTGTTGAGGCCGATGACCTCGTTGGCGTACTGCTTCTCCATGCCCTGGTTGCGGATGAGGCGGCAGGCGCGCGCCAGGTCGGCGTCGCGGGTGGAGATGAGGCCCCCCTCCAGTGTGGTCATGTTCTTCGTGGGGTAGAAGGAGAAGGAGCCCCAGGCGCCGAAGGCGCCCACGGGCGCGCCGTCGATGGCGGCCCCGTGCGCCTGGGCGCAGTCCTCGTAGACGGCCAGGCCGTGTCGCTCGGCGATTCCCAGGATGGCGGGCATGTCGGCGGGCAGGCCGTAGAGGTGGACGACCTCGATGGCCGCGGTGCGCTCGGTGATGGCGGCCTCGACGCCGGCGGGGTCCAGGGTGAAGGTGACCGGGTCGATGTCCGCGAACACGGGGGTGGCACCGGCAGCGGCCACGGAGTTCGCGGTGGCGGCGAAGGTGAAGGAGGGGACGATGACCTCGGCGCCCTCGGGCAGGCCGGCCGCGAGCGTGGCCACGTGCTGGGCGGAGGTGCCGGAGTTGACGGCCACGCAGTGGGCTCCGGCGACCATCGTGGAGGAGAACTCCTCCTCGAAGGCGGCCACCTGCGGGCCCTGGACGACCATCCCGGAGTCGATGACAGCGCCGGCCGCCTCCCGCTCCTCGGGCCCGATGATCGGCTTGGCGGCGGGGATGAAGCTGCGTTCCATCAGTGGCAGACCTCTCGGATCGTGGTGTCGGACTCTTCGTAGACGGTGCCGGTGGCGGGGCAGCGCCACCGTGGCGCGCCGGGCCCGGTCGGCGCGATGGGCTCAAGGGGCTCACCGGCGCGCCCGACCCAGCCGATGCGGCGCGCGGGCACCCCCGCGACGAGCGCGTGCGGGGAGACGTCCTTGGTGACGACGGCGCCCGCCGCGACCGTGGCCCACGCGCCGATCGTCACCGGCGCCACGCAGACGGCGCGCGCGCCGATGGAGGCGCCCTCCTCGATGGTCACCCCGACGGGATCCCAGTCGGAGGCGGACTTGAGACTGCCATCGGGATTGACGGCGCGGGGGAAGTGGTCATTGGTCAGGGTGACGGCGGGTCCGATGAAGACGCCGTCGGCGAGGCTGGCGGGCTCATAGACGAGCGCGTAGTTCTGGACCTTGCAATTGGCCCCCATGCGCACGCCCTCGCCGATGTAGGCGCCGCGCCCGATGACGCAGCCGGCGCCGAGGACGGCGCGCTCCCGGATCTGGGCGAGGTGCCAGACACTGCTCCCCTCGCCGATCACGGCCTCGTCCGAGACGTCGGCTGACTCGGCGATCCGGACTGCCATTGCGGCTCCTTGCTGCCCGGCGGGGATCCCGGCCAGGCTCCGTCGTTCGTGCGGGGGATCAGGGGCCACGGGGGATCGCGGCGCCGGACCAGGTCGCGCCGCGACCATTGAGCCATACTACCGCCCCCGACCCCGCATCCTGCGATGATCCGCGCGCAGGAGGCCCGCCCCGGGGCCGATCGGCCCGCACGTGCGACAATGCCGTGGTGAGCACCCCCGCATCCTCCAGGCAGGACTCCTCCCCGGTGACCGATGCCTGGCTCGTCATCCCGCTGTACAATGAGGCCCAGGTCATTGGCAGCGTCATCGAGGCGGCTCGCGCCGTCTTCCCGCACGTCGTCGCCGTCGACGACGGATCGGGGGACGACTCCGCGCGGCGGGCCGAGCGCGCCGGGGCGATCGTCGTGCGCCACCCGATCAACCGCGGCCAGGGCGCCGCGCTCCAGACCGGCATCGAGTACGTCCTGGAGAGGACGAACGCGGACTACGTCGTCACCTTCGACGCCGACGGCCAGCACTCCCCCGATGACGCGAGGGCCATGGTGTCCGCCGCGCGCGAGGAGGGGCTCGGCTTCGTCCTCGGCTCCCGCTTCCTCGAGGGCCCCTCCCCCGTGGGACCGGCCAAGCGCCTCATCCTCGGGCTGGCGGCGAAGGCCTCCTCCCGGTCCTCGGGGATGCGGATGACGGACGCGCACAACGGGCTGCGGGTGCTGCGGCGCGACGCCGCCGAGAAGATCAACCTGCAGCAGGACCGCATGGCCCACGCCTCGGAGATCATCCGCCAACTCGCCGGCACCGGCCTGCCCTGGCGCGAGCACCCGGTGACGATCACCTACACCGACTACTCCAAGGCCAAGGGCCAGTCCCTGTGGAACTCCATCAACATCCTCGTCGACCTGCTCTTCAGCTGAGCGAGCATCGGCGCACCGCACCCGCCGCCAGTCCATAGGAGCAGTCAGTTGAGTCACCAGATCATCATCCAGGCCATCCTCGTCATCGCCGTCGTCGCGATCGGCTGGACCATGCTGCGCAGCCCGACCGGCGCGCGGCACGAGGCCAGTCGGCGCCTCCTGACACTGACCTTCGTGCTCTTCGCGGTGATCGCGATCAGCCTGCCCCGACTGACCACCCAGGCGGCCAACGCCGTCGGGGTGGGCCGCGGCGCCGACCTCCTCCTCTACGCCCTCGTCGTCGCCTTCCTCCTCAACGTCCACTCCTCCTTCCGCCGCAAGGCCTCCCTGGAGCGGCAGATCACCCGGCTGGCGCGCCGGGTCGCGATCGACGCCGCGCCGGAACCCCCTGCCGAGGCCCGCCGGGAGCGCCCCTGAGGGCGGGCGCCGACCGTCCACGGACGGTCGGGCGCGGGCCCGGGCGAGGCGCCCGGGAGACCCGGGAGCAGTCCCGGGCTCAGCCGCGCCGGGCGGCGCGCACGGCGATCTCCTCTCGCGCGCGCAGGCCGGCGGACAGCGCCCAGCGCAGCGGCGCCCGCCAGGGCGCGGGGTGGGAGGCCCGCATGTAGCGGCGCGCCGAGGCGTGGTGGGCGCGGATCATCCGCTCGGGGCGCGCCTTCCAGCTCACACCCTGCTCGTGGATGACAACCGCCTCGGGCACCTGGAGGTTGACGCGCCCGGAGGCCCCGATCCTCGCCCCGAGATCGACGTCCTCGAAGAACATGAAGTAGCCGTCGTCGAAGCCCCCGAGCTCGCGCCACACGTCGGCGGGCAGCAGGAGGCAGGCGCCCGAGAGCCAGCCCACGGCGTGGGTGACATCCTCATTGCCGCCGTGGTAGCGGGCGGAGAAGGGGTTGGAGGGCCAGACCCTCCCCAGCAGGGCGTGCCCGGTGCCCGCCGCCAGCGAGGGCAGGGCGCGCCCGGAGGGGTAGACGGTCCCGTCGGCATTGAGGAGCCTGGGGCCGAGCGCGCCCGCCTCGGGGTGGGCGATCGCGGCGTCGATGAGGACATCGAGGCTGCCGGGGCGCCACACGAGGTCGGGGTTGGCCACAACGATCCAGTCCTCATCCAGCCCCTGGGCGGCGAGGTTCGCGCCCCCGCCGTAGCCGCGGTTGACGCCGTCGCCGACGACGCGGGCGCCGTGCGCGGCGGCGAGGGCCTCGACGACGCCGTGCTCCTCGCCGTTGTCGGCGATGACGACGGTGACCTCGCGGGAGGTGGCGGCCTTGAGGGAGGAGAGGAAGCGCTCGAGCTCGTCCCCGGGGTTGTAGGCGACGGTCACCACGCGCACGCGCCCGCCGCGGGCACCCCGCCGGTCGGCCCCCGGATCGGGCGCGGCACCGGGCGACACACCGGACCGGCGGTGCTGATCGGCCGGATCCGGCCGATCGGAGGGCGTGGGGACGAGATCGGTCACGGGAAGAGCCTAGACGAGACGGGGTCTTGCCGAGGCGCTGTGACGCCAGTCATCCAGATCTGAGGAAGATCATGTATCGACGCCGTCACGATGCTGGGTCTCGCCTCACTGATTCTCTAGACTCGACGCGTGCCCAACACCGAGAAGCCACACGCACGGCATTCGATCAAGGACCTGGAGAGGCGAACCGCCCGCCGGGTCGGCTTGGTGTTCCTGTCACTCGTCCTGTTCGTCACCTCCGCGGCCGGATTCGTCTACACGGACCTGCAGAGCCAGGTCAAGCGCTTCGACATCTCCGACTATCTGGACGGCTCCGCCACCCGCACGGACGCCATCGGCGACTCCTACGACGGCCACGCCCTCAACATCCTCGTCCTGGGCACGGACACCCGCAGCGGGGCGAACAACGTCGACGGCTCCGACGGCAGCGAGGACACCTCCGTCGCCCGCTCGGACACGGCGATGATCATGCACGTGTCGGCAGACCGCTCCCGGGTGGAGGTAGTCTCCATCCCCCGTGACCTCCTCGTGGACATCCCCTCGTGCAAGACCTACAACGGCACCGAGTCGGCCCCCCAGCCGGAGACGATGTTCAACAGCGCCTTCGCCACCGGCGCCGGCACCGGCACCGACTCGAAGGCCCTGGGCATCGGCGCCGCCTGCGCGATCAACACCGTCGAGAAGACGACCGGCGTCAACATCGACGAGTTCATGATCGTCGACTTCCATGGCCTGAAGACGATGATCGATGCCCTGGGCGGCGTCAACCTCTACGTCTCCGAGGAGATCGACGACCCGGACTACACCCAGCTCTACCTGCCCGTGGGCTGCCAGCACCTCAACGGCACCGACGGCCTGAAGTACGCGCGCGCCCGCCACGGCTACGGCAACGGCTCGGACATCGGCCGCATCGCGCACCAGCAGAACCTCATGGCCGCCATGATCCGCACCGCCCAGAGCAAGAACATCCTCTCGGACGCCAATCAGCTCTACTCCTTCGCCCGCACGGCGCTGGGGTCGCTGACCACCTCCGAGAAGATCGGCAATCTCACCAACCTCCAGGGCCTGGCCAGCTCGATCCAGTCCATCGGCATGGACCGCATCACCTTCCTCACCGTGCCCAACGAGCCCGCCAGATGGGACGCCAACCGCGTGGTGGCCACCGATGACGCCAAGCCGATCTGGAAGGCCCTCAGGGAGGACACCCCCGTGCCCACCGGTTCGGTGAGCGGCAAGGCGGATGGCTCCACCGCGTCCCCGGCGCCCAATTCCTCCGACGCCGCTGCGGGCTCCTCCTCGACCGATGCGGCCGAGCAGACCGATGCCCCCATCGTCGCCGATAAGCCCAGTGGGGCCCCTGCCCCCCAGGCGCCGGCGCCCGCGGCTCCCTCCACCGACCCCGCCGCCCAGTGCAAGTGAGGCGCACGCCCTATGACGTCGAATGACGGTCTTCCTCCCAGCGTCGCCCCGGGCTCTGGAGGACGGGCCCCCAGGCCCCCGAGGCCGCCACGCGCGGTGAGGCAGGGCCAGCAGCCGGACCCCCGGCCCACACCGGAGGCTCCGGCGCGCCGCAGCGTGCTCGGCGGGAACCAGGCGCAGGCGGGCCCGCAGCCCCCAACGCCGACGGCGATCCCCCGCCGGCGGCCCGCGCCGTCCTCCCGCGGCGCGGGCGGCAGCCATGTCAGGCCCGGATCATCGGCTCGCGCGCTCGGGACCGCGCCGCAGCCCCCCACCCCCGACATCACGCAGACCCTCCCCTCGGGCTACCCGCCCGCCGGGCAGGACTATGAGGACCATGGCGCTGGAGCGCCCGGCTACCCGGATGCCCTCCCCGCGTCCTACGGCCCCTCCGCGGGAGGCTGGCAGGACCGGCCCGCGCCGGGCGCGGTCCCCGCGGGCCCGAGCGGCCCGATGCGGCCCGGATCCCCCTCGGGCCCCGAGCCACTCGGGCCGGGACGCCGCGCCGCCCGGCGCCGGCGCCGGGTCCTCGGCTGGGCCACTCTGGCGGTCGTCCTCGTGCTCGGGGTCATCGTAGGCCGAGTGGCCTGGCTGGCCCACGAGGTCGATGACAAGCTCGGCCGGGTGAACGCCCTGTCCGGCGCGAAAGACACCGCCGGGCAGACCTGGCTCATCGTGGGCTCGGACGCCCGCGGTGATGGCGGTATTGCGGAGGATGGCACGGAGGGTTCCCGCGCGGACTCGATCATGCTGCTGCACAAGAACAACGGCCAGTCCTCGCTGACCACCCTGCCGCGCGACACGTATGTGGAGATCCCCGGCTATGGCGGGGACAAGATCAACGCCGCCTACTCCTACGGCGGTCCCGAGCTCCTGGTCCTCACCGTGGAAAATCTCAGCGGCCTGACGATCGACCACTACATGGAGGTCGGGATGGCCGGCGTCAAGGAGACGGTCGACGCCGTCGACGGCATCGACGTCTGCCTCGACTACGACGTGGACGACCCCGACTCCGGGCTGGTGTGGGACACCTCGAAGGGCACCTGCCAGCACGTCGACGGCGAGAAGGCCCTGGCCTATTCGCGCATGCGCAAGTCGGATCCCACGGGGGACATCGGCCGGGGCCTGCGCCAGCGCGCGGTGATCAGCGCCGTCGTCGACAGGGCCGTGTCCGCCAAGACGCTCATCAGCTGGCCGCGCCAGGACAAGCTGGTCGACGCGGGCACGAAGGTGCTCACCGCCGACGACGGCACCGGCCCGACGGATATCGGGCAGATGGTGCTCGGCTTCCGCGCAGCCTCATCCGAGGGCCTCACCGGCGCCCCGCCGATCGATTCCCTCGACTACGAGCCCGGCGGGATCGGGGCGGCCGTGCTGCTCGAGGACAGGACCGCACCGGACTTCTTCTCCAAGCTGCGCGAGGGCCGGCTGACGTCCTCCGACTTCAACAAGGTCGAGATCCCCACCTCCTAACCCCCTCCCCACCGAAACCGGTCGAAAACAGCATCGAGACCGGTCGATATCACGATCGAAACCGGTTCCGAGCGCAGGGGCCGCGGGCGCTCGGGTGGGTTCACCTGAGCACCCGCGCCCCCGTCGTCGTCAACCGGCGCGCTCCGCAGCGCCCCGCGCGCGGCCGGTCAGGCGAAGTGCGGCCGGTTCGGATCTGCTTGCCAGGCGCTGAAGGCCGAGGCGACGATGTCGTCGAGGTCGTACTCGGCCCGCCAGCCCAGGACCCGGGTGATGCGCGAGGCGTCACCAATGAGCTGCGGGGGGTCGCCCGCGCGGCGGTCGAGCTCCTCGGGCACGAGGTCCAGGCCGGTGGCCGCGATGACCTTGGCGACGACGTCGCGCACGGACGCCCCCACGCCGGTGCCGACGTTGAAGATGTGCTCGGACATCTCCTTGCCGCTGGCGAGGTAGTCGAGAGCGGCGATGTGGGCGGTGGCGAGGTCGCGCACGTGGATGTAGTCGCGGATGCAGGTTCCATCCGGGGTGGGGTAGTCGGTGCCGAAGATCTTGGGGGTCTCGCCCTTGGCGAGGCGGTCCATGACCATGGGGATGAGGTTGAGGGTGGCCATGTCGCCCAGATCGTCCCAGCCGGCGCCGGCGACGTTGAAGTAGCGCAGCCCGGCCCAGCGCAGACCCCAGGCGGTCTCGGCATCGGCCATCATCCACTCGCCGATGAGCTTGGTCTCCCCGTAGGGGTTGATGGGGTGGCAGTCGATGTCCTCGGGGACCACCTCGATGGGCGGCATGCCGTAGACGGCGGCGGAGGAGGAGAAGATCATCTGGTCGACGCCCGTGGCCTCCATGGCGAGCATCATGTTGGCCAGGCCGCCGACGTTCTGCTGGTAGTACCAGGCGGGACGGGCGACGGACTCGCCGACCTGCTTGCGGGCGGCGAAGTGGATGACGGCGGTGACGCCGCGCTCCCTCATGACATCGGTGAGCCGCTCAGGAGCGTCACCAGCGGCGACGTCGAGCTCGACGAGGGCCGCGCCCTCAACCCGGCTGGGGGATCCATAGGACAGGTCATCGACGACGATCACCTCGTCCCCGCGCTCGATCAGCAGACGGACAACGTGGGCGCCGATATAGCCGGCGCCACCTGCGACAAGAATGCTCATGCGCCCAGTCTAGACGTGTCAGCAGCCGCCAGCCGCGTGTATGGTGTCCCTACACCATACCCCCCAGGCCTCTGGCGCATGCTACGCCCAAATCGGGGGTCTTCTCTTATGGTGGTGCCGTGACCGAGCGACCGTCACAGGCCTACGAGAAGCCCCCGCTCAACGAGAACCAGTTGCTCGACCGGGACCGGTCCTTGCGACTGTTCGTCATGGACGCCCTGCAACGTGTCGAGGTCGCGGTGCGAGCCTCGATCTCGAACACCATGTCCCTCAAGGCACCGGGAGGCGCCTTCTGGTACCTCGATCCGCGAAACTTCGACGGCGAGATCCGCTTCAGTGACAGCCTCTCCACCATCTCGCGGGAGACGCGCCGGCACAAGCAGCGCACCCAGAGACAGGCACCCGAGCACGCGAACACACTCGAGCGCAAACGTCTGTATCCCGTTCTCGTGTCACTCCAGACGATCCTGTACACCATCAGCCCGCACTCAACGTGGGCAAAGCGGCTGCATGCCCTGCTCCATCACTCCGCCTTCGTCCCTCTGACGGCACTGGGGATGACGGAGGGCTGGGACAAGGACCCGTTCTGGGCGGACGTCATCGTCGACGCACATTCCTGAGCGCGGCGCTCACGCAGGGCCGCGCCCTTGGCGTGGGCGACTCGGCCGAGCTCGGCCTGGAAGGCACGCATGGCGGCACGGATGCGCCCAGCCTCCTCGCCCTGCCCCGCACCGAGGATCCGCGCCGCGAGCAGCCCGGCGTTGCGAGCCCCGCCGATGGACACCGTGGCGACGGGCACGCCCGCGGGCATCTGGACGATGGACAGCAGCGAGTCCATGCCGTCGAGATGCTTGAGCGGCACCGGCACCCCGATGACGGGCAGCTCCGTGACGGCGGCGAGCATGCCGGGCAGGTGGGCGGCGCCGCCGGCACCCGCGATGATGACGCGCAGGCCCCGCGCGGCGGCGCCCTGCCCGTAATCGATCATCTCGGTGGGCATGCGGTGGGCGGAGACGACATCGGCCTCGTAGGGGATGGCGAACTCATCGAGGGCGTCGGCGGCCGCGCTCATGGTGGGCCAGTCGGAGTCGGAGCCCATGACGAGGCCGACGAGCGGCTGGGAGGTGATGTCGGGCGTGGCAACCATGGTGGGCCTTTCGCTGGGAGGAATGAGACGGACCGGATCGAGGGCAGCAGTGGAGGCGCGGTTCAGGCGTCCCCGCGCAGGATGGCGACGACGGTGCGGGCCCGCTCGCGCAGTCCCTCCACGTCATCGGCCGGCCCGGTGAGGTTGACATGCCCGAGCTTGCGACCAGTGCGCCAGGACTTGCCGTAGAGGTGGATGCGGGCCTCGGGATCGGCGGCCATCGCCCGGGCCAGCGCGTCCTCGCCCGGCTCGTGCCGCCCCCCGATGAGGTTGACCATGACGCAGGCGCCCGCGGTCGGCTCGGTCGAGCCCAGCGGCAGGTCGAGGACGGCCCGCAGGTGCTGGGCGAATTGGCTGGTCACAGCGCCTTCCTGCGTCCAGTGCCCCGAGTTGTGGGGACGCATGGCGAGTTCGTTGACAAACAGGCGGGTCGGCTCCCCGAAGGCCTCGACGGCGAAGAGCTCGACGGCGAGCACCCCGGTGACGTCGAAGCGCTCGGCGATCTCGCGCCCGATGCGCACGGCCTCGTCGGCGGCGGCCGGGTCCAGCCCGGGGGCGGGCGCCAGCGCCTCGGAGCACATGCCGTCGGCCTGGATCGTCTCCACGATGGGCCATGAGGCGACCTGCCCACTGGGAGAGCGAGCCTGGAGGGCGGCGAGCTCGCGTGTGAAGGGGATGGCCTGTTCGACGAGGAGGCTGGTCACGGCCCCGCCGCCGAGGCTGCCACCACCGCCGGTCGCGCCACCGGCGGCGACGGCGTCGATCCACTGGCCGGCGCGGCCGGCCTCGAGATCGCGCTCCTGGCGCACGAGGAGGACGCCATGCCCGTCGTAGCCGCCCCGAGGCGTCTTGAGGATGACGGGCCAGCCGTGCTCGGCGGCGAAGCCTCGGATGGTCGCGCGGATGGAGGCGGCGTTCCCACTGGCCGCGGTCCAGGCGGGCTGGGGCAGGCCGGCGGTGTCCATGGCGCGGCGCATGGCGATCTTGTCGCGGGCGAGCAGCAGGGCATCGGGCGAGGGCCGCACCCTGACGCCCTCGGCGGCCAGCGCGCGCAGGAGCGCGTCATCCTGGTGCTCGTGCTCGAAGGTAAGGGCCCCGGCGCCCGCCGCGAGCGCGGCCACGGCCCCGGCGTCGTCGGCGGCGCCAACAGGCGAATCGACAGTGACCAGCGCCGTCGATCCGTCCGGGGCCTCGACCAGGGCCCGTAGATGGATGCCGAGGGCGCTGGCCTCCTCCTGCATCATGCGGGCCAGTTGCCCGCCCCCGATGACGGCGACGGTGGGTGCGCTCACGGGCACAGGCTACGGCAGGGTGTCGAGTCCCGCTCGATCCGCCCGTACCCTGGCCCCGTGTCTGATATCCAATCGCCGGGGAGGCCGATCCCCCGGTCCGAGCAGGCCGGCTCCGACCAGGGAGGGCCCGTGCCCTTGGCTGGCCCCGCCGGCCCGCCCGCTCACGCCCCCGGCGACGCCCGGGCCCCGCGCCCGCCCCGCGCTCTTCAGGTCCTGGCGGTCTGGGGCGCGGCGAGCCTCCTCACCCTCCTCATGCTCAGGCTCGGGGCGCAGGACACGCCGGCGACGCCGTGGGCGGGGCCCGCCCCATCATGGAGCGAGCACATGTCCTTCTGGGACGCGGGCTGGTACGAGCGCATCTTCCGCGAGGGCTACCCGGCGATCCTGCCGGAGGGCGGTGGTGGCGCCGTCGCCCAGAACTCCTGGGCGTTCATGCCGCTGCTCCCCCTGCTGGCCACCCCCTTGACCTGGCTGGGCCTGCCCTTCTATCCGGCGGCGGCCCTAGTGGCGATCACCGCCTCGGGGGTGGGCGCCGTCGTCATGGACCGCTGGCTGGCGCCGCGGGTCGGCGGGGTCCCCTCGCTGTGGGGGGTGGCGCTGACGTGGACCTCCATGTGCGCCGCCGTCCTCCAGGTCCCCTACGCCGAATCCCTGGGGCTGCTGCTGGTCGCGAGCGCGCTCATGGCGGCCGAGCGCCGGCGCTTCGCCGTCTCCGCGCTGCTCATCATGGTGGGCTCCATGGCCCGGCCGATCGGCCTTCCCCTGGCGCTCGCCCTGGGCCTGTGGTGGTTGTGGGAGCTGGCGGCAGCGCGAGGGCACGAGGGGCCTGGCGATGATCACGACGGCGGCCGAGCCCGCGCCTGGGCGCGGGGCCTGGGGCCGAGCTGGGCCCAGCTGGGCGGCCGCGGACCCGCGGGGTTGGGGGCACTGGCCGCGGTGGCGCTCGTAAGCGCGCTCGCATGGCCGGTGGCGGCGTGGCTGGCGACCGGGCGCATGGACGCCTACACCGCCACGGAGACCTCATGGCGCGGGGGCGAGCTGATGCCCTTCCTGCCGTGGCTGGATCGCGGGCAGTGGTGGGTCGGGGAGCACCTGGGCTGGCTGCTGGTCGCCTGCGCCCTCGCCCTGGCGGCCCTGGGGCTGGGCTCGCGGGCGTCGCGCTCGCTCGGTCCCGCCGCCTGGTTCTGGTGCGTTGCCTACGCGCTCTACCTCCTGGCGTTCTTCGACCCGACGACGTCGCTGCTGCGCATCCTGCTCCCCCTGGCCCCGCTGGCCTGGGCAGCCGCCGCGAGCGCGGGGCGCCGGGGCCGGTGGGCGCTGGCGGTGGCGGGGGTGATGGCCCAGGCCTTCTGGATCAGCTGGGTGTGGGATCTATCATCCGCGATCACCTGGGTGCCCTGATCAGTGGCTTAGCATCTCCCCCGTGAACGACAGCGCGACCTTGACCGCCACGGCCGAGCCGATGAGCCTCTCCAGCCGGATCCGCGCCTGGGTTCATGAGTTCCTTCAGTTCGGGGTCGTCGGCGCGCTCGCCTACGTCATCGACTCCGGCCTGTTCAACCTCGTCCAGCACGGTCCCACCGGCTTCCTGTCGGGCCACCCGAACTCCGCGAACGTCTTGAGCGCAACGGTCGCCACGATCTTCTCCTGGGTGGCGAACCGCTACTGGACCTACCGGGGCCGCACGAGGGAGAACGCCTGGCACGAGGGGCTCCTCTTCGCCCTGGCGAATATCGGCGGCCTGGTCATCACCCAGTTCTGCCTGCTGTTCACTCATCATGTCCTGGGACTGACCGGGCCGCTCGCGGACAATATCGCCGCCTACGTCGTCGGATTCGGACTGGGCACCGCCTTCCGCTTCCTCTTCTACCACTACATCGTCTTCACCAACACCAGTGGAGCGCACGACGGCGCCTCCGAGCGCGCGGTCCCCTCCAACTCGGCGAAGTGACCCGAGGAGCCGTGCGGTCCACGATGCCGCAGGACGCTTCGAGCGTGATCGTGCCGGATACCACATCGGGGATGAGGGAAGGCTCACGGCCAGCACTCCGCCCCTCTCCCTAGCCTTGCCGGGTGACTGCTTCCCTCACGGCTCTCGCCGCGCTCAACGCCGTCGTCCCTGCGGCCCCGATGCCCGCCCTCGGTCCCAAATGGCTCGACGCCGGGGAGATGATCACCCAGATCGTCTCCTGGTTCGGTCCTTGGGCGATCGTCGGCGTCATGCTCGTGATCTTCGCCGAGACGGGCCTGCTCGTGGGCTTCTTCCTGCCCGGCGACTCCCTCCTGTTCACCCTCGGGCTCTTCGTGGCCACCGGCGATGTGGGCGTGCATATCTGGGTGTCCGCCCCGCTGATGTGGTTGGCGGCCATTATCGGCAATCAGACCGGTTACCTCATCGGGCGCAAGGCCGGCCCGAAGATCTTCAACCGCCCGAACTCCCGCCTCTTCAAGCAGGAGTACGTGGAGCGCACGAGCGACTTCTTCGAGCGCCATGGGGGCAAGGCCGTCACCCTGGCGCAGTTCGTGCCGATCGTGCGCACCTTCACCCCGGTGATGGCCGGTGTCGGGCGGATGCACTACCGGCACTTCGTCATCTTCAACGTCATCGGCGCCACCTTCTGGGCCTTCGGGATCACGTGGCTCGGCTACTTCCTGGGCTCCATCGAGTGGATCCAGAAGAACATCGACGTGATGATCCTCGTCATCGTCTTCGTCTCCGTGGTGCCCATGATCGTCCATGCGCTGGCCGAACGCCGCAAGAAGAGCGGGGACGGATCGGCTCGCCCCTGATCAGGCCCACTCCACCGCACAGGCCCCGCAGCGCCGCTGCCCGGTCACAACCATTCACGAGGTACTCATGAACCCGCACCGACCGATCTGCGCGCTCGGCTCCGCGACTCTTCTCGCGGGACTTGCGCTGATCGCGCCGGCGGCTCTCGCCTCGCCGCCCGACGCCGCGCTCGCCGTGGCCCCCACCGCCCATACCGCCCCCGCCGACGGGTCCGCCAATGGGGATAACGCCGCCGGGAGCATCGGCTGGGTGATGTCCCGGGCCGGGTCCTGGTCCTACATCAACCCAGCCGACGGCCGGGCCATCACTGGGTGGCTGCACACAGGAGGCTCCTGGTTCTACCTCGATGACGACGGCGCGCTCGTGACCGGATGGGCCGTCGTCGGCGGAGACTGGTACTACTTCGACGCCGAGGGCCGGATGGTCACCGACTGGAACTGGATCGACGGCGCCTGGTACTTCCTGGGCGACGAGGGAGCCATGGCGGTGGGTTGGAATCTCATCGGCGGCTCCTGGTACTACTTGGCCGGCAATGGCCAGGCCGCGATGGGGTGGCTCTTCGAGGGAGGCGCCTGGTACTTCCTGGGAAACAGTGGGCGCATGGCCGTCGGCTGGGCGAATCACCTGGGTTCCTGGTACTACTTCAATGGCTCGGGGCAGATGCTCACCGGCTGGATCGTGGACGGCTCCACCTGGTATCACCTTGACACGTCGTCGGGGCGGATGATCGCCACCGAGCCGGTGGCGGGCGCTGCCGGCTCCTCGGGCACCTCCGCCGCTGAGGCGAAGGCCTACGCGAGCGGCCAGATGAGTGCCTGGGGCTGGGATAGCAGCGAGTTCTCCTGCCTGGTGAGCCTGTGGGATCGCGAGTCCGGCTGGAACTACCGGGCCTCCCACACCTCGGGCGCCTACGGCATCCCGCAGGCCCTGCCCGGCAGCAAGATGGCCTCGGCCGGCTCGGACTGGCAGACCAACCCCGCCACCCAGATCAACTGGGGCCTGGGCTA
>NZ_MVIV01000010.1 GCF_002072175.1 Actinomyces gaoshouyii
GAGACCGGTCCGCGGACCGGTCTCGCTCCTATTTTCAACCGGTCTCGCTCATAAGATATGCGAATGGGAGGATCAGGCGCTGGAGGACTGATCCTGCGCGTCGAGGCGGCGCTGAATGGGCTTGGGGATGAGCGACTCATGCGCCTTGGCGAAGCCGTAGAGCCAGCGCCAGCCACCGAGCACCGCTACGAGCAGCACTCCCGTCATGACTGCCCATGACGCCAGTCCCGCGCCACCGACGGCCAGGATGCGCATGACCGTCCACGCACCCCACGCCACAGCGACGATGGCACCGCCCTCCGGCCAGGGCCTCTCGAGGTGGTGCTCGCGCCCGCGCAACAGCGCCCATGCGCATACCCAGGCGATCACCACGGCAATGGCTCCCTGCGCCAGCGCCATCGGGATCGCGTCGAGTTCATGCGCCCCGGCGGCTCCCAGCACCGCCACCATCACGGCGCCGACGGCGTCTGCGGGCAGGACGAGCCACCAGCGCGTGAGCCGGCCACGGGTCCAGGGGCAGTCGACGCCGTCGGGAACAGCCGGCGACCAATCGATTCGGCCACCCACCCCGGCAGCTGATGAGGAGGGGGCGCCCTCGACCGGACCCGCGGCAGCAGCCCCTCGCTCGCTCATAGCTCCCACACCATCGAGCTCATGGCGGCGTCCACCGGGCCCGAATAGGCGCGGCGGGCCTCAGCCAGCGGGATGGCGGGATCCGTCCAGGGCTGGATGTGGGTGAGGATCAGGCGCCCCACGTGCCCCTCCGCGGCGAGCTCGCCGGCGCGCAGGCCGGTCAGGTGCATGCCGCGCACGGTCTCCCCGCCCTCCACGAAGGCGGCCTCGGACAGGAGCAGGTCGACGCCGTCGGCCATGGCCGTCATGCCCTCGCAGGAGTCGGTGTCCCCAGTGAAGGCCATGGTGACGATGCGCGATCCGTCCTCGCTGGGACCCTCGATCCGGTAGCCGTAAGCCTCCACCGGGTGCAGCGAGGTGTACGGCGTGATCGTCATGGGGCCCACGCGAACGGGGCGACCCGGGGTGACGGTGCGAATGTCGAACTCGGTGCGGTAGTCCTCGTCGGTCTTCTCCGTGCCGTCGACGCCGCGAAGGCGCTCCAGCAGGTTGGAGGGCCCGAGGGTGAGCACAGGCCCGAGGGGGCCGGTGGGGTTCCAGCGGCGGTAGACGTGCATACCGACGAGGTCGGCCATGTGGTCGGCATGGCAATGGGAGATGCAGATGGCGTCGAGGTCGGCGGGGTCCACATGGTTGAGGAGGCGTCCCATCGAGCCCGGGCCGAGGTCCAGGATGACGGACCAGGTGTGTTCGGCCCCCACGGGGCCCAAGGGGTCACCGCCGCTGGCCTGCACCAGGTAGGAGGAGGCGGAGGAGCCTGGTCCCGACATGGAGCCGGAGCAGCCGATGATCGTGAGCCTCATGCGCTCTCCTCGTCAGAGACGGCGGCAACGGGCACCGTCCGGCGGGCGCCCACGGGCCGACCAGCATGCTCGGCCCCCTCAGCCCGCGCGTCCCGCTCCGACGACGCCGGGCGGGCGGCGCGGGTGACCTCCCCGACTTCGGGGCCGAGGAATCGGCGTGCGAGCACGGCGAAGGCCTCCGGGTCCCCCGTGGAGCGGAAGTCGTGGCGGGGGGCGGGGGCGCCCGGGTCACGGAGCAGGTCGCCCGCGGCCAGGGCCCGGTAGACATCCTTGGCCGTCTCGTCGGAGGAGGCCACGAGCCGCACGTCCTCCCCCATGACGTAGGAGATGGGGCCCACGAGCAGCGGGTAATGCGTGCAACCGAGGATGAGGGTGTCCACCCCGGCGTCGCGCACCGGCGCCAGGTACTGCTCGGCAACCCCGAGCGCCTCGGGGCCCGTGGTCACGCCTCTCTCGGCGAGGTCGACGAAGCGAGGGCATGCCTGGCTGATGAGCTCGACCCCTGGAACGGCGCCGAGGGCGTCGGAGTAGGCGCTCGAGTTCACGGTGCCCTGGGTGGCGATGAGGCCGATACGGCCGTTGCGGGTGACGCGGGCGGCCGCGCGAGCAGCCGGGTGGATCACTTCGATGACGGGCACGCCCTTGCCCAGCGTGTATCGGGCACGGGCATCGTGGAGCACGGCCGCCGACGCCGTGTTGCAGGCGATGACGAGGAGCTTGACGCCGGAATCAACGAGCTCGTCCATCACCCCCAGGGCGAGGGCGCGCACCTCGTCGATGGGACGCGGCCCATAGGGGGTGTTCGCGGTATCGCCGATGTAGAGGATCCTCTCCCCCGGGAGCTGGTCCAGGACGGCGCGCGCCACTGTGAGCCCGCCAACCCCGGAGTCGAACATTCCGATGGCGGCGTCATTCATGGACCCGAGACTATGCGGCGCTCAGTCCCCCAGGAGCCCCGAGACCAGTGATTCCTGCCACCAGGTGAGCATGGTGTAGAGGATCGCCGCCGCATGACGCTCTCTGACCTGCGGATCCGCGCTCCCGCTCGGCATCGAGTCGGCGAGGGAGTGAATCGCCTCCGCGGCCTCGGGGCTGTCGATCCCCAGGCGCCGGGCGAGCAGGAGGCGGGCGTCATTGAGCGCCCCCAGCCACGCACCCTCGGCGCCCGCCGGCACCCGGACAGCGCCACCGGTCCCGGAGGGGGCCAGGAGCTCGGCGACCGCGTCGCGGGACCGGGAGTCCTTGAGACCGCGCAAGTCGTCTCGACTGCGAGCGGAGATGGCGACGGCGATCTCCGGGTCCTCCGAGGCGTCGGGCAGGAGGGCTTCGCGGGCGAGGGCGGCCTCCGCCCGGAGCGCCCGGTCCGCGGAGGTCTCGGCAGGGTGGTCGTCGTCGGCGCGCAGGACGGTGGTGACCTGCAGGAGAAGGCCTGCCAGGGCCTCGCGCTCCCAGGCCTCCAACTGGCTCTCCCATCCGCCATCGACGGCGGCGAAGGCCTTCATCGGTCCTCTCCCCCGCCCTCGGACAGGTCGACCAGGGGCTCGATGGTGGCGCGCAGCCCGTAGGAGTGCATGGCGACGACATCGGCCTCCATGCGGACGCGCTCGCCGCGGGAGACGGTGGCCCGGCCGGTCATGTGGACCTGCATCATCAAATGGGCGGCCTTGGACCGTGGGTAGCCGAAGTAGCTGGCGAAGACCCAGGTGACGTAGTCCATGGTGTTGATGGGGTCGTCGTGGACGACGGTGGCCCACAGGCGGTGGGCGCTGGTGCGCTCATCCACTTGGATGATCGGTTCCGCGACCGGCACAGCGGGGCTCATGCTGGCCGCGTAGCCGGAGGCGGCGGGTATGCGGCGCGCATTCGGTTCGGGCTAGGTTGTTGTCATGACGATCACGCCCGGCGATCTACCCGCCTCGCCGCCCACTGCGCTGTCGACCTCCCTCATGACCGACATGTACGAGCTCACCATGCTCCAGTCGGCGCTGCGGGCGGGCACGGCGGAGCGCGAGAGCGTCTTCGAGCTATTCGGTCGCAAGCTGCCCGCCTCCCGGCGCTTCGGCGTGGTGGCGGGAACGGGGCGCCTCCTGGACGCCGTCGAGTCCTTCGCCTTCACCTCCGAGCAGATCGACTTCCTGCACCGCGCAGGGGTCGTCGACGACGCTACGCTGGACTTCCTGCGCGATTACCGCTTCCGAGGCACGATCCGAGGCTACGCGGAGGGCGAGTGCTACGTGGCGGGCTCCCCCCTGCTCACCGTGGAGGGCACGTTCGCGGAGGCCTGCATCATCGAGACTCTCGCCCTGTCGATCTACAACTACGACTGCGCGGTGGCCTCCGCGGCCTCGCGCATGACGATCGCCGCGCACGGGCGCCCCTGCGCTGACTTCGGGGCGCGCCGTGCGCATGAGGAGGCGGCCATCGCGGCGGCGAGGGCGGCCATCGTCGGCGGGTTCACAGCGACCTCCAACCTGGAGGCGGGCATGCGCTACGGGATCCCCACGGTGGGGACCTCCGCGCACTCCTTCACCCTCCTGCACGACAGCGAGGAGGAGGCCTTCGCCGCACAGATCGCCTCGCTGGGCACAGGCACAACGATCCTCGTGGACACCTACGACATCGCCATGGGCGTGGAGAGGGCGGTCAAGGCCGCCCGGGCCGCTGGCGGGGAGCTCGGCGCGGTGCGCCTGGACTCGGGCGACCTCGTGGCCGAGGCCTTCAAAGTGCGCGCGCAGCTGGACGCCCTGGGCGCGACCACCACCAGGATCACGGTGACGAACGACCTCGATGAGCACGCGATCGCCGCGCTCGGCGCCGCGCCCGTGGACTCCTACGGGGTCGGCACGAAGCTCGTGACGGGCTCGGGACGCCCGACGGCGGCCCTGGTCTACAAGCTCGTGGAGCGCCGGGGGGCCGACGGCGAGATGGCGGAGGTCGCGAAGTTCTCCTCGGGCGGGAAGTCGACAGTGGGCGGCCGCAAGTGGGCGGGCCGTGTCATCGACGGCGCGGGCACCGCCACCGAGGAGCTGCTCGTCTCAGCGCGCACCGAGGCCGAGGGCCTGGCGGCACTGGCCGAGGCGGGGGCGCGCCCCCTGCAGGTGCCGCTCGTCGTCGACGGGGAGATCGTGGAGGAGCACCGGGGGGAGGGCGCGCTGGCCGCCGCCGCGGAGCGCCACCAGGTCTCGCGCGCGGAACTGCCCTACGAGGCGTGGCGGCTCAGCGACGGCGATGCCGCGATCCCAACCCGCTATCTCGACCTCGACGGCCGCACCGCCACCCGTCGCTGAGGCTCCGAGCCGCCCGCGCTGTCCGCCGGCGTCGCCCCTCCCCGTCAGCCCAGCGCCCCGGGCCTTGCTCAGCGCTTGCCGACGAACCAGCGGCGCAGGGTGCCCACGCGCTTCTCGATCTGCTCAGTGGTGGCCTGCGCGACCTCCGGCCCCCCGCACACGCGGCGCAACTCGTTGTGGACGGCCCCGTGGGGCTGACCGGAGCGTCGGGCCCAGGCGGACACGAGTGAGCTGAGCTCCTTGCGGGCGGCGGCGCGCTTACGGGCGTCATCGACTCCCGAGTTGGCGCGGCGCTGAGCGGCAGCGGCGGCCTGGCATTTCTGAGACTTGATCTGCTTGTCCTGGCGGGCCCGTAGCAGGGCGGTGACCTGCTCGGGCTCGAGCAACCCGGGCAGGCCCAGGTAGTCCTGCTCCTCCACGGAGCCGACCATGGCACCGGTGCCGAACTCGCCGCCGTCGAAGAGGACACGATCGAACTCAGCGGTGGAGTTCATGGCCTCGAAGGCGCCGAAAAGGTCGTCCGCGGCCCTCTCCTCCTTGTTGGCCTCGGCGATGAGGCGGTCCTCCGGGGAGCCGAAGACCTCGTCCTCGTTGGAGCGCGGCTTGCCGAGAACATGGTCGCGGGCGACCTCCATCTCATTGGCCAGGCCCAGCAGCGGGGTCACCGAGGGAAGAAACACACTCGCCGTCTCGCCGCGCGCCCGCGAGCGAACGAAGCGCCCGACGGCCTGGGCGAAGAACAGCGGCGTGGAGGTGGAGGTCGCGTAGACGCCAACGGCCAGGCGCGGGACGTCCACGCCCTCGGAGACCATGCGCACGGCCACCATCCAGCGGTCGGTGGACTCGGCGAAGGCCTCGATACGACTGGAGGCACCCGAATCATCGGACAGGACCACGGTGGGCGCCTCCCCAGTGATCGCGGCCAGCTGGCGGGCGTAGGCGCGGGCGCGCTGCTGGTCGGTGGCGATGACCAGGCCGCCGGCGTCGGGCACCTGGCGGCGCACCTCGCTCAAGCGCTGATCCGCGGCGGCCAGCACTGCGGGGATCCACTCCCCCTTGGGATCCAGGGCGGTGCGCCAGGCCTGGGCCTCGAGGTCCTTGGTCAGAGGCTCACCCAGGCGCGCGGCGACCTCATCCCCGGTGCGCGTGCGCCAGCGCATCTCGCCCGAGTAGGACATGAACATGACCGGGCGGACGACGCCGTCGCGCAGGGCATCGGAGTAGCCGTAGGAGTAGTCGGCCTTGGACCGCTTGATGCCCCCGGCCTCCTCGGCGTAGGTGACGAAGGGGATGGGGGAATCATCGGAGCGGAAGGGCGTCCCGGTCAGTGCCAGGCGGCGCCGGGCGGGGCTGAAGGCCTCGCGGATGGCGTCGCCCCAGCTCAGGGCGTCGCCGCCATGGTGGATCTCGTCGAGGATGACGAGGGTGCGGATGGAGTCGGTGCGGGCGCGGTGCAGCGCGGGGTTGGCGGCGACCTGCGCGTATGTGAGGGCGACGCCGTCGAACCGCGATCCGAGCGCCCCCTGCCCGTTGGAGTAGGAGGGGTCGATGTGGATGCCGACCTTCGCGGCGGCCTCCGCCCACTGGAACTTCAGGTGCTCGGTGGGGCACACGATCGTCATCTTGTGGGCCTCGCCGAGTCGCAGGAGCTCGACGGCGATCCGCAGGGCGAAGGTGGTCTTGCCGGCTCCCGGTGTGGCCACGGCCAGGAAGTCCTGCGGCATGGCGTTCATGTACTTCTCGAGGGCGGCGGCCTGCCAGGCGCGCAGGGAGCGCGTCGTGCCCCAGGCGGCGCGCTGCGGGTAGGCCGGGGAGAGGTGCTCCGCGGCGAAGATCGAGGGCTGGGTCGGGTTGTGCTGGGCCTGGCTCCCGCGCGCGGGGCTCACTGACCACCCCGCCCGAAGGGGAAGCGCGGGCGGCGCGGGCCTCCTGCGCCCCCGCCGTCGGAGCGCATGGACTCCATGATTTCCTTGCAGGTGGGGCACACAGGGTACTTCGACGGGTCGCGGCCGGGGGTCCACACCTTGCCGCACAGGGCGACGACGGGGCGGCCGGTGGCGGCAGCGGCGGCGATCTTGTCCTTGCGCACGTAATGGGCGAAGCGGTCGGCGTCGCCGTCGTCCGTGGACTGCAGCTCCTCGCGCTCCAGGACGGCCGTGCCGACGGAGCGCCCGGGCTCGGCGCCCGGGTCCGCGGGGCTACCGGGATCGGCGGGATCGGAGCTCATGCGGGGAAGGATCATGCGGCCAGTCTAGGCCCACCCCCGGGTGCGCTCCGGGCCGGTGGCCTGTGCGATTGCTCGCCCGCCCCCACTCCCTTCCCCCCTCTTTCATCGAGACCGGTCAGGGGCGGGCAGCGGTGAGGAGGGAGGCGGCGGCGGGGTCGACCAGGACGAGAGCGTCGGGGTGGTTCTGCATGACGGTGCAGGGCCAATCGACACTGACCTCGCCCTCGACGAGCCGGCGAATGGCCTCGGCCTTGCCCGCCCCGGTGGCGATGAGGACGAGCTTCCTGGCCTTCATGATGGTCCCCAGGCCCTGGGTGATGCAGTGCGTGGGGACGGCGTCGATATCGCCGTCGAAGAAGCGGGCGTTGTCACGGCGGGTCTGCTCGGTCAGGACATCGACGTGCGTGGGCGAGTCCAGCGGCCCACCGGGCTCGTTGAAGGCGATGTGCCCGTCGGAGCCGATGCCCAGGATCTGCAGGTCGCAGTAGCCGGCTCGCGCCATCTGGCGCTCGTAATCGGCGCAGGCGGCCTGGAGGTCGTCGGCCAGGGCATCCGGGCCGTGGAGGGCGCCGGGGCGCATGTCGACGCGGGAACGCAGGTGACGCTCCATGAAGGTGGCGTAGCGCTCGGGGTGGCCCTCGGGCAGGCCCACGTACTCATCGAGCATGAAGCCGGTGACTTCCGCGAAGGACAGCCGCCCCGCGGCGCAGCGGCGGACGAGCTCATCGTAGAGGGGCAGCGGGCTGGAGCCGGTGGCGGTGCCCAGGACGGCGTCCGGCTTGGTGGTCAGCAGTTCCTCGATGGCGTCGGCAGCGCGCTCGGCGATGGCCTCGGGCGTGTTCAGGATGACGAGCTCCATGGTTGCTCTCCTCGATCAGTGGGGTCTCATGCGGGACGGGCGCCTGCGCGCTCCTGATCGAATTGTAAAATATCCGATCATCAAACGTCGCGTTGAGCGGTCGCTGCCACAACACCCCCCTCCGGAGCGACAAGAAGGGGTGCGCCACCAACTCGGTGGCGCACCCCAGGGCGCCTGGGCGGCCTAGGGACGGGATTCGCGCCCCCGCACCCTCAGTCGGGCTCAGCTCAGTTGTCGGCGACAGCCTTCTTGAGGGCCGAGCCCACTGTCAGCTTCACGCCGTAGCCCGCGGGGATCTGGATCTCCTCGCCGGTGCGGGGGTTGCGGCCAGTGCGGGCGGCGCGCTTGACGCGCTCCACACCCATCAGGCCCGTGATCTTGACAGCCTCGCCCTTCGAGACACTCTCAACGAGAACCTCCTGGAAGGCGGCGAGGAAGGCATCGGCATCGGTCTTCTTCAGATCGGTCTTGGCGGCGATGGCTGCGATGAGCTCGGTGCGGTTGACGGACATGTCTTGCCTCTCTGTCGTGGAGCGGCACCTCGGTTGGGTAGTGCCACTGGCCGCAACGCTATGCGCAACTGAGGCGTTTTGTCAGTTGCTGAGCCGATTTTCGGCGTGTGACACACCAGATCAGCACCTCATTCACCCCGAAAGCCCCACGAGTCACAGGCATCCCGGTATGGCCTCCCACCTGGGAATCCACTAGATGCGCTCAGGCGGCACCGCCGTGCCCCCTGTCGGCCCCGCCGACGGCGCTGGCGAACCAGGATGTGATCGTCGTGGGATGGGTGATCGCGGTGCCGACGACGACGGCGAAGGCGCCGCGCTCCATCGCCGCGGCGGCCTGGGCCGGGGTGTGGATCCGTCCCTCGACGACGAGCGGCAGGGAGGCGAAGCCGACGATCTCGTCGACGAGCCCGAGGTCGGGGCCATCGGTTTTGGGACGCTCGCCGGTGTAGCCGGCCAGGGTGGTGCCCAGGACATCGACGCCGGCGTCCTGCGCGGCGCGGGCATCGTCGGCGCTGCCGCAGTCGGCCATGATGAGGGTGCCCGGACGGGCGGCGCGCAGTCCCTCGACGGTCTGGGCCAGGGTGAGCCCATCGGGGCGGGGGCGGCGCGTGCCGTCCAGGGCCACGATCTGGCTGCCGGTGGCGGCCACGGCGATGGCGTGCGTGAGGGTGGGGGTGATGAAGACGCCGTCGTGACCGTCCTTCCACAAGCCGATGACCGGCACGTCGACGTGCTGGGTGATGAGGGCGAGGTCTGCCAGGCCCTGGGCGCGGATGCCGACGGCGCCGCCGGCCACGCAGGCCTGGGCGACCTCGTCCATGGTGCGCGGGTCTCGCATGGGCTCACCGGGGTAGGCCTGGGCGGAGGCGATGAGGCCCCCCTTGAGGCGGTCGAGGACGGCCTGGCTGGTGCCGGTCTCATTCGCTGTGGTCATGACGAGGCCTTCTTTCGTGGGGCGGGAGGTGGAATGCGATATGGCTGCTGAGCCCGCGATGGGCGGCAGGCAGTGGTCGGGCGAAGATCGGCAACGGGGCTCCGCCTCACCCGATGAGGGCGAGGGCGCCCCGGGCGGCGCCGATGATGGGGGCGGTGGTGCCGAGCTCGGCGGGGACGATCTCGATGCCGGCCAGCGGCTCGATGACCTCGGAGGCGAAGGCCTCGCGCAGCGGGGCCCACCACAGTTCGCCGGCCCTGGCCAGGCCTCCGGAGATGATGACGCGCTCGGGGTCGAGGACGGTGGCGACGCCGGCGATGGCCTGGGCGAGGGCGAGGGCGGCCTCGCGGTAGACGCGGGCGGCGAGCTCGTCGCCAGCCTGGGCGCGCTTCTCGACATCGTGGGCGTTGGCCGCGGCAGGGTCCCCTCCGGCGGCGAGGTAGCGGCGGAGGATGTGGGGGCCGGCGGCGATCGGCTCGAGGTGGCCGGGGCGCCCGCAGGTGCAGGTCTCGCCTGCGGCGAGCCCCGAGGGCATGTGGCCGATCTCCCCGGCCACGTGGTGGGCGCCCCGCAAGGGGACGCCGTCGAGCAGCACGGAGCCGCCGACCCCGGTGCCCACGGCGACCATGAGGGCGCAGTGGGTGGCGCGCCCGGCGCCGAGCCAAGCCTCCCCCGCCGCGTAGGCGTCGACGTCGTTCTCGACGTGGATGGGCGGGCGGCCCAGGCCCTCGGCCTCCAGGCGGGCCTGAACGCCCTCCGCGACGCGAGTGCCGGCCCAGTCGGTGATGGCATCGGTGGCCGAGACGATTTCGCCGCGCTCGACGTCGACGACGCCGGCGGTGCCGATGCCCACCGCACTGATGGTCGGGGGCCCGTCAGCGGTCTCACCGGGGATGCCCGTGCGCGCGACCTTGACGACGAGGGAGGCGATGGCGTCGAGCATGGCGGCCGGGCCGTCATGAGCGGGAGTGGGGACGGAGGCGATGGGGCCGAGCAGGGCGCCGTCGGCTCCCACGAGCGCGGCCGCCATCTTGGTGCCGCCCAGGTCGAGGCCGACGACGCCAGTGGGGCGATGGACGCCCGCCCCGCCGGTAGCGCGGGGCGCGTCGGATGCGGGTGCGGCGCCGCTGGCGTCGGTGGAGGCCATGGGAGTCCTTTCGTTGCCGCCCCGGGTCGGCCTGGGGAGGGAATACGGGAGCGAAGAGGTGGCTCGGGGCCGGGCGAGGGCCCGGCCCCGAGCAGCGCTGGCCTCAGATGAGGCCCTCCTCCTTCATGATGGCCACGACAGCGTCCTTGTTGGCGCCCTCGAGGGGCTTGATCGGGAAGGCCATGTGGTTGGCCTTGATGATGCCGAGTTCGACCATGGCGGTCTTGAAGGCGCCGATGCCGGTGGCGTCGCCGGAGCGGCCCTTGACGGCGAAGACGGTCTCGAAATGGGCGGCGATCCTGTCCTGGATGTCGCGCACGCGGGTCCAGTCGCCCTCGCGGGAGGCGTCCCACATCTCGCGGTAGGGGCGCGGTTCGACGTTGCCGTAGCCGGGGACGAAGCCGTCGGCGCCCAGCAGGAGCATGCCGTCGACCATGAGCTCGTGGCCGGATAGGAGGGCCAGGGGATGGCCGGCCTTCTCATTGGCGGCCACGAGGCGGCGGAAGCCCACGTCGTCGCCGGAGGAGTCCTTGACTCCGGCGATGACGTCCTCGGTTCCCAGGCGCACGAGGAGATCGCGGGACAGCTTCTTGCCGCCCAGGCGCACGGGGACGTCGTAGGCGAAGACGGGAATCGAGACGGCAGCGGCGATCGCCCGGAAGTGGGCGGCGAACTCCTCCTCATCGTTGATGGCATAGAAGGGGCAAGTGGCCACGATGCCGTCGGCCCCCAGGGCCTCGGCTCGCTTCGCGTGCTCGATGACGCGCTTGGCGGTGGTGTCGATGGCGCCGGCCAGGACCGGTACGCGGCCGGCTGCGCGGGCGACGGTTCTCTTGACGATCTCGTCGCGCTCGGCGTCGGTGAGGTAGGCGACCTCGCCGGAGGAGCCGAGGACGAACAGACCGTGCATACCGCCGTCGATGAGGTGATCGATGATCTTGTCGAGGTCCTCGTAGTCGACGTCACCGCTGGCGGTGAACGGGGTGATGACCGGTGGGATGACGCCGGTGAAGCGGGTGTCCATGAAGGTGTTCTTCCTGATTGCTGGGATGGGGGCAGGGAGAGGGCAGGGCGCCGACGACAGCGGCGCTCAGCCCTCGAGGAGCGACGGCACGGCGGACAGCAGCGTCCTGGTGTAGTTCTCCTGAGGGTTGTTGAAGATCTCCGCCGTCGTGCCCATCTCGAGGATCCGGCCGTAGTACATGACGGCAATCTTGTCCGAGACATAGCGGACGGTGTTGATGTCGTGGCTGATGAACACCAGGCCCAGGCCGAGGGTGGCCTTGAGATCCTGGAGAAGGTTGAGCACCTGGGCCCGCACGGAGACATCGAGTGCAGAGGTGGGCTCGTCGGCCACGATGATGTCGGGGTCGAGGGCCAGCGCGCGGGCGATGGCCACGCGCTGGCGCTGACCGCCGGAGATCTGGCGGGGCAGAACGTCCAGGGCGCTGGGCGGAAGGCCCACGAGGTGCAGGAGGTCGCGCACGCGGGCCTCGCGCTCCTTGGGGCTGCCGATGCCGTGGACGTTGAGCGGGTCGATGAGCGTGTCGTGCACGATCATGCGCGGGTTGAGCGCGGTGGCGGGGTCCTGGAAGACCACGGATACCGAGCGGCCCAGGGCCTTGCGGTCCGCGGCCGAGTGGCCGATCCGCTTGCCCTTGAAGTAGACCTCGCCCTTCGTCAGGGGCTGCAGGCCGACCATGACTCGCGCCGTCGTCGACTTGCCGCAGCCGGACTCGCCCACGAGCCCGAGGGTCTCGCCGCGGCGCACCGTCAGGGAGACGTCGTTGACGGCGTGAACGGTGTCGGGCTTGAACAGGCTGCCAGTGCGAGAGGTGTGGATGACGTGCGCGTTCCTCAGCTCGATGACGGGATCAGCCTCGGTCCAGGCGCCGGGGGCGCCGTCGGCGGTGCCGCGGGGGGATGTGCGTGCGGCCATCAGTGGGCCTCCTTCGCGAGGATCGCCTCAAGCTCGGGCGTGATGGCGAAGACGTGGTCCGGGTTGCCATCGACCGGCTTGAGGGTGGGGCGGGTCTCGAGGCCCACGGTGGGGTGGGAGGAGCGCGGCGCGAAGCGGTCTCCGGAGACGAACTCCGAGGGGCTGGGCACGGTGCCGCGGACCTGGTGGAGACGGTTGGAGCCCGCCTCGATGGAGAGCACGGCGCCGAGCAGGCCCCGGGTGTACTCGTGGGTCGGGTTGACGAGGAGCTCGGCGGTCTCGGCCTGCTCGACCACCTGACCGGCATACATGACGGTGATCCGGTGGGCGAGCTTGGCGACGAGCGCCAGATCATGGGAGACGAACACCATCGCGAAGCCGAGCTTCTCCCGCAGGTCGTTGAGGAGGTCGACGACCTGCTTCTGGACGGTGACGTCCAGGGCGGTGGTGGGCTCATCGGCCAGCACGAGGCTGGGGTCGCGGGTCAGCGCCATGGCGATGAGGACGCGCTGGCGCTGGCCGCCGGAGAGCTCGTGCGGGTAGCTCTTGAGGGTGCGCTCCGGGTCGAGGCCCACGAGCTCGAGGAGCTCAGCGGCCGTGCGCTTGCCCCCGCGGGAGGTGAGCTGCTTCATCTGGGCGCTGATGAGCATGGAGGGGTTGAGGGACGACAGCGCGTCCTGGTAGATCATGCTCATCTCGTGGCCGCGCAGGGCGTTGTGCTGCTCGGGCGTCATCTCGAGGATGTTCTGGCCCTTGAACAGGATCTCGCCGGTGATGCGGGCGGTGGGCGGCAGGAGCCCCATGACGGCCATCGAGGAGATGGACTTGCCGCAGCCGGACTCGCCGACCAGGCCCATCGTCTCGCCGGGGCGCACCGAGAAGGAGACGTCGTCGACGATATTGACCTCGCCGTGCTGGGCGGGGAAGGCGATGGACAGGCTCTTGACCTCCAGGACGGGGGCGGCGCCGGTGTCGGTGTAGACGAGGCGGTCGCCGCGCTCGCGCTCGGCCACGGCCAGCTGCCGGAGGCGCTCGGCCAGCGGCACCTCCTCGGCGGCGGGCTCGACCAGCCCGGTCAGACTGCTGATCTCCCCGCCCTCGGCCGCATCGGAGGAGACCGAGGCGTGGGCCTCCACGGCAGCGCCGGCCTCGTCCCAGGCCTTGGCGGTCTCGACGGCCTCCAGCGCCTCCTCGTCGGCCTGGACGTCGACCTTGCGGCGGATGCGCGGCGAGGCCATGGCGTCGGTGAGACCCTCCGACAGGACATTGAGGCACAGGGTGGTGATGAGAATCATGAGGCCGGGGAAGAAGGTCGGCCACCAGGCCCCCTGCAGGAGGAGCTCCTTGCCCTCGGAGAGCATATTGCCCCAGGTGGGGGTGTTAACCGACTTGATGCCCGCGCCGATGAAGGACAGCGAGGCCTCGAAGACGATCGCGTCGGCCACGAGCACGGTGGCGAAGACCATGATCGGGGCGATGCAGTTGCGGGCGACGTGCTTGACCAGGATCCAGGGCACGGCGGCCCCCATGACCTTGGAGGCCGCCACGTAGTCCTCCCCGAACTGGGACAGGATGTTGGCGCGAACGACGCGGGTGAGCTGCGGGATGTAGAGGATGGCGATCGACACGATGATCACCGGGAGCATCGGCAGGCTCTGCGACAGGGCCGAGACGAGCACGGCCGCCAGGGCGATGCCCGGGAAGGACATGACGATGTCGAGGACGCGCATGAGGACCTCGGAGAGCCACTTGCGCGCGGTGGCGGCGATCGCCCCGAGAACCACGGCGACGGCTAGGGCGAGGGCCGTGGCGGACAGGCCGACGACGATGGAGACGCGCGAGCCGTAGACGACGCGGGAGAAGACGTCCCGCCCGGTCTTGTCGGTGCCGAAGAACTGCTCCCCATTGGGGGCCACGGTCACCGTGGTGATCTCGCCGATGCCCTCCTGATAGGTGGTTCCCTCGGCGAGCCCCGTGGTGGAGGGGTTGTAGGTGGCGATGACCGGGGCGAGGATCCCCATGAGCACGATCGCGAAAAGGACGACGACGGCGATCTTGGAGCCGAGCGGCAGGGCCTTCCAGCCCTGGAAGCGCAGGCCGGGCTTGGCGGCCTTGTCAAGTGTGCGGCGGTGCAGCATCAGACGCTCCTGATTCGCGGGTTGACGAGGACGTAGAGCATGTCGACGATGATGTTGATGACGATGAACGCCAGCGCGACGGTGATCGAGACGCCCTGAACGATGTTGACCTCGTTGCGGGTGATGCCATCGAGGATGAGCTGGCCCATGCCCTTGATGTTGAAGATGATCTCGATGACGACGGCGCCGCCCATCGAGTAGCCCACGCGCAGGCCCAGGACCGTCAGCGGGGTGATGAGCGCGTTGCGCAGGACGTTGCGCGCCACGACGACGCGCTTGGGGATGCCGGCGCCGATGGCGGTGCGCACGTAGTCGCGGTCGAGCTCCTCGACCATGGCGGTGCGCACGACCCGGGTGAGCGAGCCGATGTTGGGCACGGCGATGGCCAGGGCCGGCAGGAAGACCTGGCGGACGTACTCGCCGGGGTCGTCGGAGAAATGGATCCAGTCGGTGATGAGGGCCGGGAAGATCCCGGCTCCCCCGGGCACATCGGTGAGCCACTGGATGAGGAGCAGTGCCAGCCAGAAGGAGGGGGTGGCCAGGCAGGCGATGGAGACGACGCGGATGATCTGGTCGGGCCAGCGGTCCCGGTACAGGGCCGCGACGACGCCGAGGATTGCGGCGATGACGATCGCCACGGCCAGGCCGATGAGGGTGAGCTGGAGGGTGATGGGGAAGGCGTCCGAGATGAGCCGGCTGATGTCGACGCCAGTGAAGCTCTGCCCGAGGTCACCGTGGACGAGGCCGACGAGATAGTCCCAGAACCTGGTCAGGAGGGGGTCGTTGAGGTGGTGGTCGATCCGGTACTGCTCGAGGGCCTCCGACGATGCCGCCTCGCCCAGCGCCAGGCGCGCGGGGTCTGCCGAGGAGAACGACATGACGACGAAGACGAGCAGCGTCACACCCAGCACCATGACGGGCAGCGCCAGGAGGCGCCGTCCGATCAGGCGGATGAGGTTGGACACTGGAATGCTCCTTTGCTTCGGTGTCCCGCCCGGGTGGGCGGTGGTTGGCCTGCCGGCCCGCCCCGGCGCCAATGGGGCGCGAGGGGGCGGTCGGGCGACCTCAGATATATTGTCTGATGTCTGATGACTAATGGCAAATTGGCGCCCCCGCCAATCATGGCGCGGCGCTCCCCCGACGAGCGAGGGAGCGCCGCGCGCACCTCAGACGGATGAGCCCACGGGACTCAGCTGTTGTTCGAACCGACCCCAGCGAAGGACAGACCGGTGAGGGTGATCGGCTTGAAGTTGACCAGGGTGTCGCCGTTCCAGGCCGTGGGAGTCTTGCGGTGGAAGATCGGGTAGAGCGGCACGACCTCGGAGATGGCGTCGAAGATCTCCTGCCAGGCCGCCACCTGCTCGTCACCGGTCTTCTGCACGGCGGAGTCCAGCATCTCCTGGATCTTGGTCTGCGACTCCTGCCCCTTCCAGTGCAGGCGCTTGTCGATCCATGTGTCGCCGGCGTACCACCAGCGCAGGAGCAGGTCCGCGTCGTTGCCGAACACCGAGGGGTCGCCGGGGGCCACGACGATGTCGTAGGCCTCGGGAACGCCATCGATGGTGTTGTAGACGTCGGCGGACTTCTTCTCCTCGTAGGTGACCGTCAGGCCCGCGGCCTCGAGGTTCTCCTTGATGATCGGGCGGACCGAGGAGAACCAGCCGTGGTCGGAGCACAGCAGGCGCACGCTCTTCAGCCCGGTCTCGGCAAGGAGGGCCTTGGCCTTCTCGACGCCGCCGGTGGAGTAGTCCACCTTGGCGGCGCGGTATGCGGGGTGCCCCTTCTGGACGAAGCAGGTGGCCGGGGTGGCCAGGCCCGCCATGCCGTTCTTGCAGATGGATTCGTAATCGAGGGCGTAGAGGATCGCCTGACGGTTCTTGACGTCCTTCATGGGCTCGGAGCCGCAGTTGAACATCGCGAACAGGAGGCCGAAGCCCTGCTCGGCACTGACCTTGATGGGGGCGGACATGGCGGTGAGCTGAGCGGCCGGGACGGCGTCGATCGCCTGGACCGTGCCGTTGCTCATCGCGTTGGTGCGAGTGGTGTCATCGGGCAGGATCTGCCAGGTCATGGACTTGGCCAGGGCGGGCTTGGAGCCGTTGTACTTGTCATTGCGCTCGAAGACGACGGTCTTAGTGGCGGCGCCGTTGTCCTTCATGACGTAGGGGCCGGTGCCCACGGGCATCTGATCGAAGGCCTTCGCGTCGGCCTCGACGGCGGCCTTCGGGACGATCTTGACCACGGCGACGCGCTCCGCGACCAGCGAGAAGGGGTACTTGAGCGTGAGGGTGACGGTCTTATCGTCCTTCTTCTCCACCTTGTCCAGGAAGGGGAGGAAGGAGGCGTACAGGGACTCGTTGTCCGGGTTGAGGACCCGCTCGAAGGAGAAGACGACGTCCTCGACAGTGACGGCGGTGCCGTCGGAGAAGACCGCGCCGTCGCGCAGGGCGACCTCGTAACTCGTGTCGCTGACCTTGGTGGGCAGCGCGGCGCCGAGAGCCGGGTAGCACTCGCGGGTGACGGGGTGGATCTCGGTCAGGCCCTCCATGGTGTGCCAGTTGGCGGCGACGGTCAGGGCCGACGTCGTCGTCATCGGGTCATAGCCGTTGGTGCCGAGCTCGTAGGAGATGCCGGCGGCGATGACGCCATCCTTGTTGGTCACCTCGACATCGGGGGCGGCCGAGGATCCAGCGCCAGTGCTGGACTTCTTGGCGGTCCCACCACCGCAGGCAGCGAGGGTCGCGGCAATGCCGGCGGCCAGGCCCATGGTGGAGCTGATCTTGATGAAGTCGCGCCGGGAAGCGCGGGGAACTGAAATCGCCATTGGATGGACTCCTGAAGTCTGACGTCTTATGTCTGACGTACGTAGAATGAGTCTAGCAGGTTCAGCCCGCTTCCAGCCAGCCGTTGACGAAACCGTGTCAGAATCTCTACGGGACCTTGGCCGACAGAGACCCAGCCAATCGAGCCGAAGAGCGAGAAAGTGAGGTGCGCCACACATGGCCCCCGGAGACGCCCAGCGCAACACCTACGTCGCATTGTCCCCGGCACCGATGACCCAGGCGTCCACCGCGATGAGCGCGATCAAGGACTACATACTCTCCCAGCACCTCCAACCGGGCGACCCGCTGCCCACCGAGTCGAAGCTGTGCGCTGGCCTCGGCGTGTCGCGCTCCTCCGTGCGCGAGGCGGTGCGCACGCTCGTCGCACTGGACATCGTGGAGGTCCGTCACGGCCACGGCATGTTCGTCGGCCAGGTCTCCATGCGCCCGATGGTCGAGTCGCTCGTCTTCCGCGGCCTGCTCGCCCCGGGCGACGACTACGCGAGTCTGCGCGACGTCGTCGAGGTGCGCACAACCCTGGACATCGCTCTGGCCGATCAGGTCGTCAAGACCTGGAAGGACCGTCCCGACCCCGTCCTCGACGGCTACATCGACGACATGGAGGAACTCGCCGCTGAGGGCAAGACCTTCTCCGAGCAGGACCGGGCCTTCCACGCGCGCCTCCTGGAGCCCCTGTCCAACCACCTGTGGTCCCACCTCATCGACGCCTTCTGGGCGGTCCACACGCTGACCGTGCCCCTCATGGACGCCCCCGCCGCGGAAGACATCATCATCACGGCCAAGGCGCACCGGGAGATGCTCGAGGCGGCGAGGAAGGGCGATGCCGACGCCTACCGCAAGGCCACCCGCAGGCACTACGCCCCACTCGCCTCGGCCCTGAGCGCCTGAGCCCGTCCCCGGGCACCGCCGCCCGGTCCTGTCGGCGAGGCGACGCCGACAGGACCGGTTCCTCCCCGCCGGCCGGAGCGGGACACAATGGCGCTGTCCTTAGAAGCCGCTCAGGCGGTCAAGAAGGTCACGGGCGAAGCCGATGAGCAGTCTCATCTGTAGGTCGCGTTGAGCGCACTCGGCGGGGTCGCGGTATT
Source organism: Actinomyces gaoshouyii (assembly GCF_002072175.1). GTDB lineage: Bacteria > Actinomycetota > Actinomycetes > Actinomycetales > Actinomycetaceae > Actinomyces > Actinomyces gaoshouyii. The sequence goes on from NZ_MVIV01000010.1 coordinate 18,408, forward strand.
CGCCTCCCTCACATAGTGGAGGCGCGGCGGATCGGCGAGGAATACGGCTCGTAGTGACGGACATCGGAAGGAACGTGGGGCCCCAGGCGCTCACCTGGGGCCGCCCCCACGGTTGTGTTTCAGGCTGCTGTTCCAAGGATGCGCCGCTGCACACTGAGCGAGTACTCAAGACGCACGAGCGGCACCACGTCGGCTCCTCATTCGGGCTCCCAGGTGGTTTCATTAGCTTGCGCAAGGGCAACGGTGCGGCTCTCCACGAGGTTCACGACCCTTTCGGCGATCTGAACGGAGTCGTTAGATCCCGAGCCATTGGCTGCCTTGATAGCTCCGGAGAGGTTGTCCATGACCTGTACGGTCGCTTCCCCCGCTTGTGGCGCGTCGAGATAGGCCTCACTTTGGAAATTCAGCATCGACCGGCCCTAAAACAAAACTTTCAAAGATCTTAGTGACTTGTCGACATTCTAGACATTGGTCATTCAGCGCGCTTCTCGATCATCGCCTCAAACAGTATCGTCAACGCGACGACTAATGCGACAACGAAACAAATCCCACCGAAGGGAGGGAGGCCGACTAGCATAAAAATAAAGCCTAGTAAGACCGAGGCAACGAGCACAGCCGGCAGAAGGGACTTTGCCCCCATAGTGTCGCCTACCCTGGAAGATTGTCTACGCTGCAACATAATTCAACCTCTCTCTCACAGAATATTGTGCCTTACAACCTCTGCGTTGTCAAGCACTGTTAGACGCCACCTCCATATGATTCTAGTATCATTCACTTCTAACAAATGCCTCACGCTTTATTCACTCCATTCGTCCACTCACTACTTATCAAATTAGTTTTCCTTCCACCTTTTGACGCAGGCCTAAACCTTTTGGCCCACCCTACGAACGCACCGCGACACGCCCCCGAACCCCCGCCACGGCGGCAAAATACCCCGCCAGGTCACCACCAGGGCACCGCCACGAAGCTCTCAGACACCACCCCACTCCCCCACAAACCCGAGTATTTACAAGGGAAACCCACCCACAGGCATGAAAAAGATGCTGGTTTGGATTGTATCCAAACCAGCATCTAGTTGGTGGAGATGCGGGGAATCGAACCCCGGTCCGACGGGCATGCAACAGGACTTCTCCGGGCGCAGCTCGCTAGTGATTTTCTCGGCCCCGGCGTCTCACGCGAGCAAGGACGCCGACGGGCTCAGTCGATGAGGAGTCCCGAGGAACCTACCGACACGGTTCCTCAGCAGTGGCTCCCTGGATGACGCCAGGAACCGGGGCGGAAGCGAACCCCGGGCTGACGGACTTCGAGGCTCGCTCAGGCGGCGAGGGCGAAGTCGGTGCGAGTGTTATCGGCACCTATAGGTTCGCGCAGAGCGTTGACGAGATGACTGCGCATCCTCGACCCGCTTCTCCTGAACCCATGACCGTCGTCGAAACCGATCATCCCCTATGGAGTTGTGGCGCCAGCGAGCCCACTGGGCGCGCCCGCACCGGCTGCCGATCATAGCAGGCGATTCACGAAGCGGTCCAGATAGGCCGCGCCGGATTGCCCGAAGTTCCAGCGCTCAACCCCGGCGCCGGTTGGCGGCCGCCATGGCGCGCTGGGCCTCGCGGTTGTCCTGCGCCTCGCGCAGCGCCTGCCGCTTGTCCCAGTCCTGCTTGCCCCTGGCCAGGGCGATCTCGAGCTTCGCCCGGCCACCGATGAAGTACAGCTCCAGCGGGACGATGGTGAAGCCCTTCGCGGCCACGCGCATGGCGAGCTTGGCGAGCTCGGCGCGATGCAGGAGGAGCTTGCGCTTGCGGCGCGGGGCGTGGTTGTTCCACGTGCCCTGAAGGTATTCGGGGATATGAGCGCCCTGCAACCAGGCCTCGCCGTTGCGGTCGATCTCGATCCAGGCCTCGGTCAGCGAGGCCCGCCCCATGCGCAGGGCCTTGACCTCCGTGCCGGTCAGCGCCAGCCCCGCCTCGTAGCGGTCCTCGATGAAGTAGTCGTGACTGGCCTTCTTGTTGCGGGCGATCGTCTTGTGGGCGTCCGAGGCGGCCTTGGCGCGCTCGCCCGGTGTCGGCTTCTTGGGCTTGCCCTGCCCTGCCCTGCCCGATGAGGCCATGGTCGTCTCCCTCCGGTTCACGATGCGATCGCCGCGCCGCCGGGCCCTGGCGGATACCGAAGGCGGGCGCGGCGCGCGGACTGGAGAGTCTACGCGCCGCATGGGCCCCTTCGCGCGCTGGGCGCTCCGCCCCGGGCTTCAGAAGCCGGGAAGTGTCATGGGATCGATGTACGCGCCGTCCCGCGCGACCTGGAAGTGAACGTGCGGGCCCGTCGCGTAGCCCGTGGAGCCGGTGTAGCCGACGACATCACCGCGGTTGACGTACTGGCCGTCCGCAATCGCCCGCCCGGAGAGGTGGCACAGGGTGATGACATAGGAGTTCCCGTCGATGTAGCCGGCGTTGATGTCGATGCCGATTCCGCAGGACGGGGAATCCCAGTAGGTGGCCGTTCCCGACACGGAGGCGTACTGCGGAGTGCCCTCGGCGGCGGCGAAGTCCGTTCCCTGGTGTCCCACGCCGACCCCGGTGACGGGGTGGATGCGGAACCCGAAGGGTGAGGTGACGGTGAGCGGCCCGGAGATCGGGTGGCCGATGTATCCCGCTCCCAGGGAGTCCGCGGCGATGGAGTCCGAGGAGACTCCCGTCTGCCCAGCGGCGTAGGCGGCCCGGTTCTTGGCGTCGATCTCCGCGATCTTGGCCGCCGCGGCATCGGCGTCCTTGGCGGCCTGGGCCTGCTGGGCCTCGAGGTCGGTCTTGCGGGCCTCGAGGTCGGAGGCGGCCTTGGCCTTCTGGGCTGCCAGGGTAGAGACGGTATCCCGTTTGGTCTTGGCGTCATCGCGCGCGGTCTGAGCGGCGGTGGCGGCGGCGTCGGCATCCGCCTTGAGGACGGCGACCCGCCTGGTGGCGGCGTCCTGGCGTGCCTTGCGGTTGGCGTCCTGGGCCCGCTTGGCCTCGGCGGCGGACAGCACCGACTCCTGGACGCCGGAGGCGATCTGCATCGTCTCGGCACGGGAGCTGAGCTCCTCGGCGGAGCCCGACTCCAGGACATAGGTCAGGGAGGTCACCGAGGTATCGCCCTGGTGGGCGGACACGACGAGCTGGGCCACGGCGCCGGAGGTCTCATCGGCGGCGGACTGCGAGGCGGAGGCCTCCGCAGTGATCTGCGCCAGGGAGTCCTCGGCGATCGTGAGGCGATCGGCGGCGGTCTTCCGCTCTCGCTCCTTCTCCTTCAGGGTCGTCTCCGCGGTCTTCAGCTCGGTCTCAGCGGTCGTCAGGCTGGTCTGGACGTTCTGCAAGTCGATGTAGGCCTGCCCCAGGTCGGCGGAGACCCCCTCCAGGGAGGAGGCGAGCTCGGCCTGCTTGCGCTGTGCCTCGTTGCGCTCATCGACGGCGTCGGATCGGTCATCCGCCAGGGCGGAGGACAGGGGAGTCAGGCACAGGGCGGCGGCGAGGAGGATGGGGAGGCTCCGGCGGGACACGGTTCAGCTCACACCCTCGTGTACTTCGACAGGGAGGCGGCGGAGGAGATCGCGGCCAGCGCGACGGCGGCCAGGATGAGCCAGGGGGCGATGTAGAGAACATCACTGGTGCGGATGAAGGCGCTGGTGAAGGTCACCGAGCGGCTCAGCCAGTGCTCGATGATGTAGTACACGCCCAGCCACAGGGCGCCGATGGACATCAGCGCCCCGATGAGCGCCGCGATGACGCCCTCCAGGATGAAGGGCAGCTGTATGAAGAGGTTGGAGGCGCCCACGAGCCGCATGATGCTCGTCTCCTTGGAGCGGCTCATCGCGGACAGGCGGATCGTCGTCGAGATGAGGAGGACCGCCGCCAGGGCCATGATCGCCGCCAGGCCCCCGGCGATCCAGGTGGCGCGATTCATGACCAGGAAGAGCGGATCCAGGGTGGAGCGCTGGTCGACGACGCGCTCGACGCCATCGCGCCCGGCGAACTGCTCGGAGACCACCTGGTACTTCTGGGGGTCGTTGAGCTTGACGCGGAAGGAGATCGGCATCATCTCCTCCGTGGCGGTGCGCCCGATGGGGGTGTTTCCATAGGCCTTCATGAACCTGGCGTAGGCCTCGGCCTTCGTCTCGATCGTGTACTCCTTGACGTAGGAGGACAGCGCCTCGGAGCCCAAGAGCTGCTCGACGGCGTTGATCTGCGCCTGCGTGGCCTCGCCGGCAACGCACTCGGGGCGGGCCGAGGAGGGCGGGCACATGTAGACGCTGACCTGAACCTTGTCGTACCACTCCCCCTTCATGGTCGAGATCTGGGACTGCAGGAGAGCGGCGGAGCCGACGAACAGCAGGGAGACGAAGGAGACGAGGATGACCGAGATCGTCATGGCGACGTTCCGGGACAGCCCCTTGAGGGTCTCAGCGGTGATCAGGCGGAATCTCATCAGCGGTTCTCCTCAGCGGTCCGAGCCGTAGACGCCGCGGTCCTGGTCGCGCACGACCTTGCCGCTCTTGAGCTCGATCACCCGCTTGCGCATCTGATCGACGATCTCATCATCGTGGGTGGCCATGACCACCGTGGTCCCCTGCCGGTTGATCCGGTCCAGGAGGCGCATGATGCCCACGGAGGTCGAGGGGTCGAGGTTGCCGGTGGGCTCATCGGCCAGGAGCAGCTTGGGACGATTGACCATGGCCCGGGCGATGGCGACGCGCTGCTGCTCGCCGCCGGAGAGCTCGTGAGGGAGGCGCTTCTCCTTGCCGGACAGGCCGACGAGCTTGAGCGCCTCGGGCACGGCGGTGCGGATGTAGTGGCTCGGCTTGCCGATGACCTGGGCTGCCAGGGCGACGTTCTCGGCGACCGGCTTGGTCTCCAGCAGGCGGAAGTCCTGGAAGACGAAGCCCATCTCGCGGCGCAGCTGGGGGACCTTCCAGGTGGAGATCTGGGAGAGGTCCCGTCCCAGCGCGTGCACCGCCCCTGAGGTGGGGCGCTCCTCGCGCAGGGTCAGGCGCAGGAAGGTCGACTTCCCGGAGCCGGAGGCGCCCACGAGGAACACGAACTCGCCGCGCTCGATCTCGATATCGACATCGTCGAGCGCGGGACGGGCCCCTCGTTTGTAGACCTTGGAGACATGGTCGAATCGGATCATCGGTGGATCGCTCCTGGCAGGCACAGGCGCCAACGCGCGCCGGTCGGAGCCACGGTACGCACGATGAAGGCGAATCCAGCCCGTGACACGCCCAGGCGAGAGCAAGGCGACAACCCTGTGATGCGCGGGTGCCTGCCCTCCCCGGCGCCGCCCCACCGTCCTCGCGGCCGGATGCCCGCCGCCCCCTCGCCCGATAGCCTGGTCCCATGAACGAGCAGGAGGCGCTTCGCGCCGCGAGCGATTCCTTCGCCTCGATGGTGGACCACGGCTCATGGGCGCGCTTCACACCGTCCCTGGCCCCCTTCCTGACGGCGCTGAGCGGGGGCGCAGCCCAGGACGGGCTCTCCGCCAGTGGTCTCGACGCCCGGGCGGGGCTGATGATCCTGCTCACCGCTCCTGCGCCGGCGGCCGCTCAGGATGCCCTCGGCCGGCACCGGGGGCTGCGCGTGCTCCTCTCCTCTCGCGGCCGGCCCGAGGTATCCCCGGAGCCGCCCGGGATGATCGTCCTCGGGCGCGGTGGCGGCGTTGAGGTGGACCTGCCGATCGTCGATGAGGCGGGAAGGTTCCTCCTCGACGACGCGATGCGCCAGGGGCTGAACGCTCTGGGATGGGAATCCGACGGGGAGGTCATGCGCCAGGCCTTCGACGACGCCACCCGGGCCGCCGAGGTGATGACGCGCGCCCTCATCGAGGTGCTGCGGGTGGCGCACCCGGCGGACCTCGACCATCTCCTCGCCCAGGCTTGAGCCGCCCCGGCGAGGGCACTGGCCTCGAGGACCCCTACCCCTCCTCCTGGACTGACTCGTCGACGACGACGTAGGGCGGCTCCGCCGACTGCCCGGCCTGCTCGGCCGGCGCCTCCCAGTGGTCCGCCGGCAATGGCGCGGGCGCCGCGGGACCCGGGGCGGCGTCCGCCGATCCGGCACTGGCGGCGCCCGGCGTCGTCGCGCTCGACGGGCTCGCGGGGGTCGTGGCGCCGTCGGGGAGCTCATTGCCATTCTCATCACGGCGGACGCGGGCGAAGCGGGTGTAGCCGCGGTTGAGGTCATGGCCGACGGCGGTGAGACTGAGCACGTTGGTGATGATGACGCCCTTGCCCGAGTCCCACGCCTCCTGAGTCATGCGTCCGGCGAGGAGGACGGGGTCCCCCTTGCGCAGGGCCTCGGCGGCGTTGAGCGCCAGGCTCCCCCAGCACTTGGCGGTGAACCACATGGTGGCGTCGTCGACCCATTGGCCTGAGCGCGTGCGATGGCGGGTGGTGGTGGCGACTCGGAAGCGGCAGTAAGCCAGGCGCCGCTCATCGTTGCCGGAGAACGTGAGGACGGGGTTGGTGCCCAGGGTGCCCTGGATGGTGAGGTCGAGCTGGTGCGTCATGATGACTCCTGTGGGTGAGGATCCGGCCGGGTGCCGGTTGCCTCCCACAGTGCACGAGGCGGGTTGGCCGTGGGCCGACGGGTCCCCAGGCGGACCCGCTCGGGCGACGCCGCGGCGCCTGTGGTTCCCCACCGGGTGCCTGGGGCACGGGCGCTCAGACGCGCAGGGCCTCGCGCAGTTCCCGATGCCGGGCGAGCACACCCTGCGCGGGCGTGGTCAGCCCCCGGGCGGCGACAACGGCGAGCCTCTCTCGCACCCGGTCCGCGTAGTCGTTGGCCTCCTGATCGGCGCGCGCAATGCGGCGGGCCCCCGACCAGAGGAACAGCAGCGCGCCCAGGACGAGCAGGGCGACGGGGATGAGGAAATTGCCGCCCTGAGCGATCATGAGGCCGCCCCAGGCGAGCCCCAGCAGCGTGGCGATGAGGCCTCCCCACCAGCCGAGCTCGATGACCGGCGAGCGGTGCCCGGGCAGGCGGATGGAACCGACCGCCTCAGCGGTCTGGGCGGCCAGGGTCTCCGGGCTCATGACCTCGGCGTCGACGCTGCGCAGCCAGGCGGCGGGCAGGCCCTCGGTGGTGCGGCGCATCCACGTGGTGCGGATGGCGGTCACGGCCGGACGAGAAGGGGCCTCCGGGCGGGCCAGGGCTCGCGGCAGCGGCCGCGCCAGTCCCTCGCGGATGGAGGCCTCCACAGCGCGCGCGCCCGAGGCGTGGACGAGGGCATCGACGGCGGCGGCCTCGTGCTCGGGCGAAGTGACCACGGGGTGGGCCGCGGCGGACGGGCGAAGGCGCAGGCAGATGGCATCGAGCTCGGCGGAGGCGGTGCGCGCGGCGTTGGACTCGCGGCGGACCCTTTCGATGAGGATGTCGCGGACCTGGGTGAGGTTGTCGCCGCGGACCGCCGAGACGGGGATAACCCGGACCTCGTGGAGCCCGTCGGAGTCCAAGAGGGACCGGATGTCCCTCAGGAGGCGCTCCTGCCCGCCGGGGGGCAGGGTGTCAACCTGATTGACGAGCAGCAGCATGTCCTCCTGGCGGGCGCCCAGACCCCGCAGATAGCCCTCATGAAGAGCGGCGTCGGCGTACTTCTGGGGATCGACCACCCACACGAGCACGTCGGCCAAGGGCACGAGCCGGTCCACCTGGAGGGCGTGCTCGGTGGTCACCGAGTCGTAGTCGGGGACGTCGAGCAGGACGAGACCGGCGAGCTCGTCCTCGTCGTCGGCGTCGAGGAGGGACTCGCGGCGGATGCGACGCTCGTCGTTGACGCCCAGGAAGTCCAGCAGGGCGATGGCATCATCGCCCCAGGTGCAGGCCGCCGACTCCGAGGTGGTGGGGCGCCGGGCGCCCACATCGGCGAACTGCAGCCCGGACAGCGCGTTGAAGAGGGAGGACTTCCCCGATCCGGTGCCTCCCAGGAGGGCGACAACGGTGTGGTCCACGCCCAGGACGAGCCGCTCGCCGACCTCCTCGAGGCTGGTTCGCGCGGGCAGGGCGAGGGAGGCGGGCACCTCCGTCGGGCAGGAGTCGATGGCCGCGCGCAGGCGATGGAGCCGGGCATCGAGGTGGGCGGCGTCGAGCACCATCGGGGAGTCCTCCTGGGCGGTCGAGGCAGTGCGGGACTGATCAGGCTTGGGAGAGGTGGTCATGCGGTCGCTCCAGGGCGGGTGAAGGGAGTGAGCTCGCCCGAGCGCAGGCGCAGCGCCGCGGCGAGCGCGGGGTCGGGGGCGAGCCCGAGGGCCGTCCCGGGGGGAGCTACGCGCGCCAGGGCGGCGTCGAACGTGGCGGTCAGGGAGGAGCGCGCGCAGTCCACGGCTTCGGCCAGGCGGAGCCTGTCAGTGGCGGTTCGCGAGCCCTCGACGCCAGCGGCGGCAGCGATGATCAGATCGCCGATCGCCGTCCCGCGCAGGCCGCGAGCGGAGGCCCCCGGGTTGGCGCGGACAGCGTCGGCCCATTCGGCGATGATCGCCTCGGAGTCGGGGACAGCCGGCAGGAGGCGCCCGGCGGACTCCTCCGCCCCGGCCTCGGTCCAGATCCGCTGGACGTCGTCGGCCAGGGCGACGAGGGCGGCCTCGAGACGCGAAGCGAGGGCCGACTGGGAGTCGGAGGCGAGTTTGGCGAGAGCCTCCGCCCGGACCTTGGCGGCGCGCCCGAACAGGCCCCAGGGCAGGCGCGATCCCGTGGCCAGGGGGGCGAGCGGGGCGCCGGAGGACGCCAGGGTGACCCACCGGGTGGCGGGCGCGCCCTCACCGATCTCCCCGCGCTCCAGGTCCGAGCGGATCTCGGCGCCGGGGTCGACGAGCAGCGCGGCGGTGGCCTCCTCCAGGCGCTTGGCGGCGTCGTCCTGGATATCGACGGCGTCGGCCAGTGCGGCCAGATCGCTCTTGAGGGCGGACCACAGACCGCGGCCACCGCGACGCACCAGGCCGGCGGCGCGATGGCGCCCGGCCAGCAGCCGCAGCCAGTCGCGGATCTCACCGACGGCCTCTTCGGGCAGGAGGCCCTCGTGCGGGCCGGCGTCGGGGATGACGAAGAAGGGGGCCTCGGCCAGTCCGATCCGGTCCAGGCGGGTCATGAGGTCCCTGCGCACCTCCGGCAGGACGTCGGCGCGCACGCGGTTGAGGACGATCGCGATGGGCATCTTCCGCTCAGCGGCGGCCTCCAGCGTGGTCCACGGCGTCTGGTCCCCGTAGCGAGCGGCGGTGGTGACGAAGAGCCATAGGTCGGCCGATTCCAGGAGGCGCGCGGCCAGGACCCTGTTGGACTCGTGGACCGAGTCCAGGTCCGAGGCGTCCACGAGGGCCAGACCGGCGGGCACCGCCTCGGACTCCCGGATCGTGCACACGCTGGCGAGGGAGTGGTCGCTGAGCGGCTCGCGGTCCTCGGGGTTGACCACGAGGACGGGGGTGCGCGTCGTCGGGCGCAGGACCCCAGCGACGGAGACCTCCGCCCCGAGCACGGAGTTGACGAGGGTGGACTTGCCGGCGCCAGTGGAACCGCCGACGACGACGATGGCCGGGACCTCGGCGTCGGCGATGCGGGGCAGGACGTGGTCACGGATCTGGCAGATGAGGCTGTGGCGCAGACGGCGAGCGGCCTCCGTCTCGGAAGCGCCCAATGCCAGATCGAGCCGCTCGAGGTCGCCAACAGTGCTGTTGAGCACCTCGATGAGTTGGGCGCGACTGAGCGCCGAGGAGGGCAGGCCATCCCCATGGGGTGCTGGGGATGCCGATGGGGCGGTAGGGGGCATGATCCAACAATATGGGCAACAGGGCTGATCGCGCTCGACCAATCCGGCGCGGCGATGCCGCCGGCCCCTGGGATTCGGAGAACGTCGTCATTCCAACGGTGCCCCCACCCGGACTCGAACCGGGAACCTGCGGATTAGAAGGCCGATGCTCTATCCATTGAGCTATGGAGGCGCGCGCCGGGTCGCCCCGACGCCGGTTCCAGCCTACGCCACACCATCCCCCGGGCCCGATCTCCCGGCACCGTCGCCCAGCCGGCCGATGATGCCCCGATGGGGTGCCCGCGGCGCCGGTTCCGGTGATCATGGCGAGCGAGTCGCAGATGAGCGCGGTCCCGAGGCCCGCGCTCCTGAGGAGCGGGGAGCGGCGAGCCCCCGGCGATCCGCGGGGCGAGGGCTGGCACTGGGACCGGATCGACGTCAGGCAGCAGGGCGATGGGGATCCCTTAGAGGTGATTGCCCCCGAGGATGACGGGCCGGGCTAGACTGCTGGCCCGTGAGCCGACAGATAACGACCTCGGATCCCCTGGTGTGGATCGACTGCGAGATGACCGGCCTCGACCTGGGCGCCGACGCGCTCATCGAGGTCGCCGTCATCGTGACGGATTACGAGCTGGTCCCGCTGGGCGAGGGCATCGACGTACTCATCAAGCCCCCGACCGCTGCTCTGGAGCGGATGGGCGACTATGTGCGCTCCATGCACTCCTCCTCCGGTCTGCTCGACGAGCTCGACGGCGGGCTGAGCCTGGCCGAGGCGCAGCGCGTGGCGCTCGACCATGTCCGCTCCCTCGTGCCCACGGCCCGCACGGCACAGCTCGCGGGCAATTCGGTGGGCACGGACAAGGCCTTCCTCGCACGCGATATGCCCGAGCTCATCGACTACCTGCACTACCGGGTGGTTGACGTCTCCTCCATCAAGGAGCTGGCCAAGCGCTGGTTCCCCAGGACCTTCTTCCAGGCCCCCCAGAAGCAGGGCGGGCATCGCGCGCTCGCCGATATCCTGGAGTCCATCGACGAGCTGCGCTACTACCGAGCGGTGCTGTTCCCCGACGGCGAGGGGCCGTCCTCGGATGATTGCCGGGCCGTCGCCGCCCAGATCCTCGCCAACCCGACAATGACAGCCCACCGGGCCTGAGCCCGGCGGACCGCAAGTCGGCGAGCAGCCGGACAGCGGTCCCAGAGCTGGCGTGACACAATCCACGGTTACTGGTTTGCCGGAGCTCCGAGCGAGCCGATACAGTACCGATTCGTTGCGGTCCCGCCCATCGTGGGAACTGCGCATGGTGGCTGTAGCTCAGTTGGCAGAGCGCTTGGTTGTGGTCCAGGAGGTCGCGGGTTCAAGCCCCGTCAGCCACCCCAGGCAAGAGCCTGCGCGATCGTGTCGGCCAGAGCAGGCCGCGCCGAGGGTGTTTCCCGTGCTGCTCGGATGACCGGCTGTCACGCCGATCCGAGTGGGGGCGGGCCCCGGACCCGGTGGCCGGGTTCTATCGCCCCGAAAGGACATCACTGTGCACCGACGCGACTTCATGCTCCTCCTGGCCGCCGCCACCGCCTCGGCCACCGGCGCCTGCACGACGGGCAACGACGCCAGCGCCCCGGCCACCTCCCTCAAGCCGGTGGAGACCTCAGCGGCGCCCCCGACGACGCCGTCCCCCTCCCCCACCCCGGAGCCCAGTCCGACGCCGTCGCGCAGTGGGCTGTGGCTTCAGGACGGCCCTCCCGAGCTCCCGGCCCCCTCGGCCCCGGACTCGGTCATCACGGGCCTGCCGGAGTCGGTGGGCAACACCGTGGCCCTGACGATCGACGACGGCGCCGACGCCTCGGTCATCGACGCCTACCTCGACTTCGCCAAGGACTCCGGAGTCAGGCTCACCTTCTTCGTCACCTCCTGCTACCCCGGCTGGACGGACTGCAAAGACAAGATGAGACCCCTGGTGGAGTCCGGCCAGGTGCAGCTGGGCAACCACACCGTCACGCACGCGGGCCTGACGAGCCTGAGCGAGGCAGGCATCCTCGAGGAAGTCTCCGGGTGCGAGACCTTCCTCAAGAACACCTACGGGGTGACGGGCGCGCCTTTCGTGCGTCCGCCCTACGGCTACCGCAACGCCACGACCGACGCCGTGTGCGCCCGGCTGGGATACTCGACATCGACGATGTGGTACGGGTCCTTCGGCGACTCGGGGCTGCTGACCGAGGACGTCCTGCTGGGTGAGGCCCGGAAGTGGCTTGGGGCCCAGCGCATCGTCATCGGGCACGCGAACTTCCCCACCGTCACCCGCCTGTACGGTCAGATCATCGAGATCCTACGCGAACGCTCCCTGCTGACGGCCACACTCGACGACGTCTACTTCGGCCCGGGCCACAACCGGCGCGTCTGAGCGGTCCTCCCCGCCGGCCCGCTGCTCTAGCGCGGTGCCACGCCCGCGCGCAGCAGCCCTACGACGTGCCCGTCGGTGAGGGCCTCCCAGGTGGCCTCGACGATATCCGTGCCCACGCCCACCGTGGACCAGGTGCGCTCGCCATCGGTGAGATCGATGAGCACGCGGATGATCGAGCGCGTGCCCCGCTCGGCGTCGAGGATCCGCACCTTGTAGTCGGTCAACTCGAAGGCACGGATCTCCGGGTAGACCTCCGCCAGCGCGTCGCACAAGGCGGCGTCGAGGGCGTTGACCGGGCCATTGCCCTCCCCCAGAACCGCGAAGCGCCTCCCGCCCGCGTGCAGGCGCACTGTGGCCTCCGCCTGGGTGAGGGTGGAGCCGTCCACCGGCAGGAAGCGATCCGCCCCCGCTGGGGCGGCGCGCACCGAGGCCTGCCAGGACTCCACGCGGAAGTAGTCGGGCAGTTCCCCCAGCGCGTGGCGCAGCAGTAGCTCGAAGGAGCCGTCCGCGGCGTCGTAGGCGTAGCCGGCGGCCTCACGGGCCTTGACGGCCTCGGCGACCCTGCCCAGGACGTCGCCCTCCCCCGAGGTGTCGATGCCCAGCTCGCGGGCTTTGAGCTCGATCGAGGCGCGCCCCGCCATCTCCGAGACGAGCATGCTCATCGTGTTGCCCACACGGGCGGGGTCGACGTGCTGGTAGAAATCGGGATCCACCCGGATCGCCGAGGCGTGCAGGCCCGCCTTGTGGGCGAAGGCCTTGGCCCCCACGTAGGCCTGGCGGGTGGAGGGGGCGCGGTTGGCGATCTCACCCACGGAGCGCGAGATGCGCGAGAGCTCGGCCAAGCGCCGCGCCCGCTCGGCCTCATCTCCCGGAAGGGCGGTGAAGCGGGTCTTGAGCTCCAGGTTCGCGATGATGGTCAGAAGCTCGGCGTTCCCGGTGCGCTCCCCCATGCCGTTGACGCACCCCTGCACCTGGCGGGCTCCGGCCTCCACCGCCGCCATCGCACCGGCCACGGCCAGGCCCGAGTCGTCATGGGTGTGGATCCCGACGACGCAGTCGGGGTGCCCAGCAGCGTCCAGGGCGCGGCGCAGGCGGGCGACGGAGCCCGCGATGACGCCTGGAAGCGCCCCACCATTGGTGTCGCAGGCGATGACGGCGCCGGCGCCGGCACGGGCCGCTGTCAGGGCCACCTCGATCCCGTAAGCGCCGTCGGCCTGTCGTCCCAGGCCGTCGAAGAAGTGCTCCAGATCGACCATCGCCTCCCGATCCGCGCCCACCAGCAGGGCGGTCGAGTCGGCGACCATGCGCAGGTTCTCCTCCAGCGTCGTGCGCAGAGCCCGCTCGACGTGCCTCGGGTCGGACTTCGCCACGAGGGTGATCACGTCGGCCCCGCTGTCCAGCAGTGCGCGCAGGCCAGGATCCTCGGCGGCATGGGCGCCCGGGCGGCAGGTGGAGCCGAAGGCCACGAGCCGCGCGGTGGCCAGGTCCAGCTCCCGGGCCCGCGCGAAGAGCTCGGTGTCCTTGGGGATGGCTCCGGGCCAGCCCGCCTCGATATAGGCCGCGCCGAGCTCATCGAGGAGGGCGATGATCGCGAGCTTGTCCTCCACGGTGAAGGAGACGCCCTGCTGCTGGGCGCCGTCGCGAAGCGTCGTGTCATAGATGGCGACGGCGTCGCCACCGGCGGACAGAGTCGCTCCATCGGTTCTCATGGCGCCTCCTTCATCGATCGTCGGCCAGCGGACCGGCCGCCGGGAAGACGAGCAGTCGCGGCACGTGCGGCATTCCAGCCGTCATCCTGTCATGAAAACCGCCGCCGCATTCCCGATGGACCGCCCATTGGCCGCCCACCGGACGCCGCGGCCCCGCCTCCCGCGCAGGGAGGAGGCTATGACCTCCACCGATTCCGCTGCGCGTGCAGCGCTTATAGGGGATACTGGGGCAACGCCGCCTGAGGCGCTTCAGTGCTGATATGACCGTTGACCTGTTGCATCCGCGCTGGCTCCGCGGGCACCATTGCCTCCCCTCGACGAAGGATTCTCCCGTGGCTGAGCATGGCGCCGCCCCGACCTCGCCCGGGGCGAGGACGGCCCCGCCGCCCGTGAGGCCCTCGTCGCCGTCGGCGGGCTCACCGCCCGCGCGGGGCGGGGCGGCGCCCCAGTGGCGCGAGCGGGAGATCGGCGGCTCCCGCCTGCACCTTCCCCACGGCGCCACCGCCGCTCTCGACTCGGCGATGTGGGCGCTGGCCGTGATGATCGTGGCCGTCCTCAGCCTGACCGCGGGGATCGACACCCGCCCCGAGGGCATAGGGGTCACGCTGACGGCGCTGCTGGCGGTCGTCCTCCAGATCGTCGGCTACCTCGCCTTCCTGCGGGGGCGGGCGCGCTTCGCGACCATCGACGAGATCCCCTCCGTCCTGCTGACCGACGTCGTCATCGCCGTCGTCCTCTCCGCGTTCTCCGGGCTCTCCACGGGGCTCCTCCTGCCGCTGCGCGACTCCATCCTCTCCGGTGGCTGCGCCCTCACCCTCCACCTGGCCTGCCGGTGGCTCTACCTGCGGGTGGTCGAGGCGCGCCAGCGGCCGGTCGGCAGACGCGCGCGGCGCACGATCATCATGGGCGCCGGGCACGGCGGCGCCATGGCGATCAGCCTCATGCAGAATGATCCCTCCTCCCCCTACACGCCCGTCGCCCTGCTCGATGACGACCCCGCCAAGCGGCACCTGCGGCTCTCCGGGGTGCGGGTGCTCGGCCCCTGGCGCGCCCTGGCGCAGGTGTCCCGGGAGACCAATGCCGACCTCGTCCTGCTGGCGGTGCCCTCAGCCAGGCCGGAGGAGGTCGACGGCGTCGTGACCCGGGCCCGAGAACTCGGCCTTGAGATCCGCGTCATGCCCAGCGCCGAGGAGCTCATGGGGCTGGCGCCCTCCCTCGCGCCGGCCCCGGCGAGCGCCATCGCGCAGCGCGGCACGGGCATCTTCCGCCCCTTGGAGCTCTCAGACCTGCTGGGGCGCCGGGCGATCGACACCGACGTCGACGCCATCGCCTCCTACCTCACCGGCGAGCGGGTCCTCGTCACCGGCGCGGGCGGCTCCATCGGGGCGCAGCTGTGCCACGAGATCGCCAAGTACCGGCCCGAGCGGCTCATCCTCGTGGACAGGGACGAGTCCGCCCTGCACGCCGTCCAGCTGTCCCTCGACGGCAAGGCGATGCTCGACTCCCCCGATCTCATCCTCGGAGACCTGCGCACCCCCGGTTTCATCAGCGGATTGTTCGATGAGGCCCACCCGACGATCGTCTTCCACGCCGCGGCGCTCAAGCATCTCACCCTCACCGAGCGATTCCCGGAGGAGGCGTTCCTGACCAACGTGGCCGCCACCAGCGACCTCCTCACGGCCGCCACCGGCCATGACGTGCGCCTGTTCATCAATATCTCCACCGACAAGGCCGCCGATCCCACCAGCGTGCTCGGCCATTCCAAGCGCATCGCCGAACGGCTCACCGCCGCCGTGGGGATGAGCCTGCCCGCCGAGCGGCGCTTCATCTCCGTGCGCTTCGGCAATGTCCTGGGCTCGCGCGGCTCGGTGCTCCACACCTTCGCCTCCCAGTTGGAGCGCGGATTGCCCCTGACCGTCACAGATCCCCACATGGAGCGCTTCTTCATGTCCATCAATGAGGCCTGCCAGCTGGTCCTCCAGGCCGGGGCGCTGGGGCGCAGCGGGGAGGTGCTCGTCCTGGACATGGGAGAGCCGCACAACATCGAGTCGCTGGCCCGGCGCTTCGCCACTCTCATGGGCTATGACGAGCCGCACGTGGCCTACACGAGGGTCCGGCCCGGGGAGAAGATGACGGAGTCGCTGTTCGGCGCCGGGGAGACAGACCGCCGCCCTTGGCACCCGCTCATCTCGCATGTGGATGTCGCGGCGCTCGGGCTGGGGACCCTCCGGGAGATCGATGATCTCCGACTGCACTCCGAGTGGGGCCGTCAGGGCGAGCTCGTGCGCCGATGGATGACGGGCATGAGCCAGGCCCCCATCCCCGAGGATGCATCCGTGAGGCCACCGAAGGAGGGCGCCGCGCATGACCGGGGCGGCGCACCGACCGGCAGGGGCGCCGTCGAGCGAACCGGGGCCACCACGTGACCCCGCCGGCCCTCCCGATGCCGCAGTCGCCCGAGGCCTCCTGGGAGACTTGGGGCCTGGCCATGGGCGCACTCACCGGCCTGGTGGCGGGGGTCGTCCTGACCGCCGTCACCATCCCGGTGCTGCGGCGGGCCGGCGTCATCGATGTCCCCGTGGACCGTTCCCTGCACGCGAGGCCGGTCCCCCGCGGCGGCGGAGGCGCCCTGATCCTGGCCGCGGTCCTGGCCGCCGGGACGGGACTGGCCGGCGCGGTGGCCGAGGGCGCGATCCCCCGATCCGACAGGCTCATCGAGGTGGTGAGCGTGGGGTTGAGCACGATCCTCGCCCTGACGATCCTGGGGCTCGGCGACGACCTGTACACGCTGCCGATCGGCGCGCGCCTCCTCGCCCAGGCGGGCCTGGGCGCAGGGCTGGCCCTGCTCACGACCTCGATCACCGGGGCGCCGCTGTGGCTCGTGATCCCACTGGGGGCGGGCGCCGTCGCGATGATCAACGCCACGAACTTCATGGATGGGGCGAATGGGCTGGCGGCCGGACACGCCCTCGTCGCTGCGGCGTACTACACGCATGTGGCGTCGTCGGCGCGGATCCCCGGGCTGGCCCTCGTCATGGCCGGGCTCGGCGGAGCAGCCGCCGGGTTCCTGCCCTTCAACGCGCCCCGCGCCCGGGTCTTCCTCGGTGATGCCGGCTCCTACGCGCTCGGGGCGGCGTGGTCCTTCGGCGCGGCCCTCTGCCTGGCCTCCGGGGTGCCGCTGCTCGTCGCGGTGGCCCCGCTGCTCGTGCTAGCCACCGACACGGGTCTCACCCTGTGGCGCCGCGCCCGCTCCGGGCAGCGCTGGTACGAGCCGCACCGCGAGCACGTCTACCAGCGGCTCGTCGCCGCCGGGTGGCCGCACTGGGCGGTGGCGCTGCTCGTAGGGGCCTGCGCCGCGGCCTGCTCGGTAGTGGCGCTGGCCTCCTGGGAGGGGCCCGGCGGACACGTCGCGCGGGCACCGGGGATCATCGGGATGCTGGTGGTCCTGGCCTGCTACATGAGCCTGCCCTCGCTCGTGAGCGCGGCGCGCCGCGAGCGCCGTGAGCACGGCAGCGCGGACGGCTCCAGGTCCAAGGGCGCCGCCCCTGAGGATGGTGAGCGGGGGTGAGGATCCTCCTGCTCACCCACTACTGGGCGCCGGAGATCGGCGCGCCCCAGAACCGCTGGCGGTGGCTCGCCCGCGGCCTGGTGGAGCGAGGTCATGAGCTCGCCGTGCTCACTCCCGCCCCGCACTACCCGGCCGGCGTTCTACTCGACTCCTCGCCCCGGCTCGCCTCGGGCGCCATCGCCCGCGATGAGACTGGGGCAATGATCCACCGCACGACTTTCAGGCCCTATGGGGCGGGGATCAGCGGGCGCGGCGCGGATCAGATGCTCGCAGCGGCGGACGGGGCGCGCCTGGCCCTGGCGCGCTTCGGGGGAGGCCACCGCCCCGATGTCGTCATCGGCTCGGTCCCCGGCCTGCCGACCCTGCCCGTGGCGCTGGCGGTCGGGGGCGCGCTGCGGCGCCCCGTCGTCGCCGAGCTGCGCGACGCCTGGCCGGACATCCTCGACTCGAGCCGCCACTGGGCCGAGCCCCCGGCGGGACTGTTGCGGCGGGCGGCGCCAGGGCTGCCTCGCGGCATCGGTGCCGCGGCCCCGCGTCTGTCACGCCGCGGCGCCGTCGCCCTTCTCCCCCCGCTCGTCACCCTCCTGGAGCGGCGCGCCGACGCCGTCGCGGTCACTACGGACTCCTTCGCCCAGGCGCTGCGGGAGCGCGGCATGAGGAGGGTGAAGGTCATCCGCAACAGCGCCGTCCCATCGGATTGGGGCCTGCCCGCTCCCCCTGTGCGCCGAGACGGTGATGATGGGCGCCCAGAGCTCCGCGTCGTGTACCTGGGAACCGTCGGGCGCAGCCAGGGACTGGCGGCCGCGGTGGAGGCCGCGGCCCTCGCCGAGCGCCGGGGAGTCCGCCTGCGTCTGCGGATCGTGGGCGACGGCGCGCAGGCTGCCCACATCCGCGCCACCGCCGAGAGGTTGGGGGCGCCCGTGGAGATGCTGCCGCCGGTCGCGCCCACGGCGGTGGGCGCGCACTACGCCTGGGCCGACACGATCCTCGTCAGCCTCCAGGACTGGCCGGCCATGTCCATGACGGTGCCCTCTAAGCTCTACGAGGCCCTGGCTACCGGTCGCCATATCAGCGGCGCGGTCGACGGCGAGGCGGCCGGCATCATCCGATCCGCAAGGGCCGGGCTCGTGGTCCCCCCGCAGGATCCCCGGGCCCTGGCCGCCGCCTGGGCGGCCCTGGCGGCGGACCGCTCCGGCCTGACCGCGAGCGCCGGGCGGCAATGGCTCTCCCGCCACGCGAATCGGCATGACCAGGTCAACCGCTACGAGGCGCTGCTCGACGAGGTCGCTCATGGCTGAGCCCCTGGGTCCCCGGGTGGCCTCCTCTGCCCACTCCCCGGCACCAAGAGCAGCGCCTCCCACGGCGCTCACCGGGCTGCGCGCCGTCGGCCTCCTGGCCGACACCGTCGCACGGCACATGACGGAGGACCCCTTGCTGCTGGCGCTGCAGAGCGCTCGCCGCCTGCCCCACGGGGGGCGCGCGGTCCTGTCCGCGGCAGTGGGCGCGGGCGCCACCGGTGATTCGCTCCGCCCCGCCCTCGCCGCCCTGCTCGCCGATCGTCCGGCCCTGGCGGCGCGGGCCCTCTCCCAGGCTCATCCCGGCAGCGCCCTGGGCCGGCGCCTGGCGGCTGAGATCGCCCTGGCCGTGGGCCTGGCCGATCTCCTGCCCGGCGGGGCCCCGGCCGCCCCGCCGAGGATGAGGGCCCGGGACCTGTGGTCACGGGGGCACCTGGATGAGGCGATCGGGGCCCTCGACACCGCCCTGGCCCACTCCCCCTCCTCCCGGGGCGGGCTCCCCGGAGGGCGCCATCGCTCGATCCGAACCGCCCGGGCGCGCCTGTCCGCCGAGCTGGCGACGATGTCCCCGGGCTTCGCGCTGCCCGCCGTCCCCTCGCGCGGTTGGCAAGGGCCACTGCGGTCAGAGGTCCCCCGGGTGCTGCACCTGCTGACCAACTCCCTGCCGCACACCCAGTCCGGCTACGCCATGCGCTCGCACCACCTGCTCCTCGCCCAGCAGCGGGCGGGCGAGGAGCTGCGGGCCGTCACCCGGATCGGATACCCCGTGACCGTGGGGCGCGTGAGGGCGGCCCCGCGCGACATCGTCGACGGCGTGGAGTACCACCGGCTCCTGCCCTCCCGGCTCGCGCCCACGCCCGCGGCCCGCCTGGCGCAGACGGCCCGGCTCCTGGCCCGGCAGGTGGCCGCCTTCCGCCCCGAAGTGCTGCACACGACGACGAACTACGTCAACGCCCTCGTCGTCTCCGCCGTGGCACGCGGGCATGACTTGCCGTGGATCTACGAGATGCGCGGGATGCTGGAGTACACGTGGGTGGCCTCCCGGCCTCCCGAGCAGCAGGCCGAGGCCCTGGCCTCCCAGCGCTTCGCCCTGCTGAGGGCCAAGGAAACCGAGGTGGCCCGGCAGGCGGACGCCGTCATCGTCCTGTCGGCGCTCCAGCGCGATGACCTCGTGGCCCGGGGCGTGCCCGCCGAGCGGATCACGGTCGTGCCCAACGCGGTGGACGGGGAGGTCCTGGCCGTCAAGCCCCGCTCTCCCGCCGAGGCGCGCGCCCGCCTGGGCCTGCCGACCGGGGGCTTCTGGGTGGGAAGCGTCTCGTCCTTGGTGGACTACGAGGGGTTCGACGTGCTCCTGCGGGCCGTGGCCCTGGCGCGCGGCCAGGGTGTGGACGCTCGCTGCGCGATCGTGGGCGACGGCGTGAGCCGGCCGGGGCTGGTCGCGCTGGCCGAGGACCTGGGCCTGATGGCCCCGGGGTCGGGGGTCTGCGTCCTGCCCGGCCGAGTCCCGGCGGATGAGGCCCTGGGCTGGTACCAGGCGCTCGACGCCTTCTGCGCGCCCCGGCGGGACACGCCGGTGTGCCGGATGGTCACGCCGCTGAAGCCGCTGACGGCGCAGGCGCTCGGGCGCCCGGTGATCGCCTCGGACCTGCCCGCGCTCGTGGAAGTCACCCGGGGCGGCGGGCTCCTCTTCCCCGCGGGCGACGCCGGCGCCCTGGCGGAGCAGATCCGCCGACTCGCCCAGGCCGGCACCGATGCCGCACCGATTCGAGCGGCCCACATCACGCCGTCGGCTGGGATCGGACTGCCCACCTGGGAGGAGAATGGGATGGCAGTCCGCACGATTCATGAGGAGGTGCGATGAGTATCAGTCCTCCGGCGCCCTGTCCCGGCAGGTCGGATATGACAGGGCTGAGGCCCGTCGGCAAGCGCCCGCCCCTGGTGGTGTACATGCGCCAGACCTGGCGGCGCCGCCATTTCATCTGGGCCGATGCCCGCGCCCGCGCCCTGGGGACCCAGCGGGGAACACTCCTCGGCAATATCTGGCTCATCGTCAAGCCGATGCTCGACGCCCTCGTCTTCTTCGTGGTCTTCGGGCTGCTGCTGGAGACCAACCGCGGCATCGACAACTTCGTGGGCTACCTGCTGGTGGGCGTCACGATGTTCCCCACGCTGCAGCGGGCGATCACCGGCGGGGGCCAGGTGATGTTCGCGGGCAGGAACCTCATCCGCTCCTTCTCCTTCCCCAGGGCGGCCCTGCCGATCTCCTTCGCGATCCGGGGCGCCCTGGATGCCCTGCCGCCATTGGCCGCTCTGCTGCTCATCGTCATGATCCTGCCGCCGCACGCCTGGCCCTCATGGCACTGGGCCCTCATCGTGCCGATCTTCGCTCTGCAGAACCTCTTCGCCCTGGGCCTGGTCCTCTTCACCTCCAGGCTCACGGCGCAGCTGCCGGACATGCGTAATGTGTGGCCTTTCGTGGCCCAGTTCTGGTACTTCGGCTCCGGGGTGTTCTTCTCCTTCGACAAGATGATGCACCGGCCCGCCGCCAGGTTCGTCGTCGATTGGAACCCCGGCAGCAAGCTGCTGACCATGTACCGCGATGTCATCCTCTACCAGCGCGTGCCGCCGGGGCGCGACTGGGCGGTCATGTGCCTGTGGGCGCTCATCATCGTGGGCGTCGGGTACATCTTCTTCTGGGCGAGGGAGGAGTCCTATGGCGTCGAGCGCTGAGACCTCCTCCGTCCACGGGGCCCCGTCGTCCGGCCGGCGCGCGGCGGCGCCCGTGACCGTCGTCGTCGACGACCTCCATGTGCGCTACCGGGCGCCCTCGGCCGACGCCTCGGCCATGCGCGCCCTCAGCCCCGCCCGGCAGGTCGCGATGAGGGCCTTCGGGCAGCGCCCGCGCGTCAGCGTCGACGCCCTCAAGGGGGTGTCCTTCGTGGCGCGGGCCGGTGAGTCGCTGGGGATCCTGGGGCGCAACGGCTCGGGGAAGTCCACCCTGCTGCGCATCGTGGCGGGCCTGGAAACGCCGCGCTCGGGGAGGGTCCTGGCGCGCTCCACGCCCGTGCTCCTGGGTGTCAATGCGGCCCTCGTGCCGGACCTCCCCGGGGAGCGCAATGTCATCCTCGGCTGCCTGGCCATGGGGATGACGCCGGAGCAGGCCCGCGCCGCCCTGCCGGGGATCGTGGGCATGGCGGGCATCGGCGAGGCGATCTACCGGCCCATGAGCACCTACTCCTCGGGAATGGCCTCGCGCCTGCGCTTCGCGATCGCGGTGTCGGCCAGCCCGGACATCCTGCTCATCGACGAGGCCCTGTCCACCGGGGACGCCGCGTTCAAGGAGCGCAGTGAGAGCCGGATGGCCGAGCTGCGCGCGAATGCCGGCACGGTCTTCATCGTCAGCCATGCCGCCCAGACCATCGAGGAGATGTGCACACGCGCCATCTGGCTCATGGACGGCGAGCTCATCGGCGACGGCCCCGGCCCGGAGATCGCCCACGACTACCGCTGGTGGTCCTGGAACGTGGCCAAGGGGGAGCGCGCCACCGCTCAGGAGATCCTTCAGCGCTGTCGGCGCAAGTGGGCGCCCCGCCCCGCGGCCCCGACCCAAGCGGCCGCCCCGACGCGGGCCTCTGCGGGTCCCGTGCCGACAGCCCCGGGCAGTGCCGGTAGGATGAGCGGGGCGGCGGCCCCCGGACCCGCCTCCCTCTCCCCCGCATCAGCATCCCCGCGCGCCGCGCGCCGCACCGGCGGCTACGCGCCCCGTCACCGTAAGGACGCCTCCCAGTGACCGCCCCCGCCCCCGCTCGATCCCTGGCGATCCTCGGATCCTGCGTGGGCAGGGACTCCGCCACGGCACTGCAGGAGCGAGGCTGGCAGGTGACGCGCTACGTCGCCAGGCAGTCCATCATCTCCACCGGCAATGCCGTGGACGTGCGCGCCATCGACGCCGGCGCCCTGGAGAGCGATTTCGCGCGGCGCTGCTTCGCCTCCGACGCCGCCGGCGACGCCGAGGCCCAGCTGGCGGGCCTGGCCGCGACTACGGACGCGCTGCTGTGGGACCTCACCGACGAGCGCCTCGGCGTCATCGAGACCTCCCCCGGGCACTGGCTCACCCGCTCCACGGAGGGCCTGACGGCGAGCCTGCGCCTGGGCCGGGACTTCTACGGACCGTTGAGCGGGCGCGTCATCGAGCTGGGCACCGACGAGCACCAGGGGCTCTTCGCCGCCGCCCTGCCGCGTCTGAAGGCGATGCTCGAGCGCGTCGGGCTGCTGGAACGAACGATCCTCCTCCAGGCGCCCTGGGCCGCCCGCACGGCGCAGGGGCGCTCCACCGTGCGCAGCTGGGGCATAAGCGCCCTGGGGGCCAACTGGGCGATGATCGATTACTACGAGAGGGCGCGCGCTCTGGGAACTCATGTGCTCCAGGTGCCCGACGAGCTCGTCGTGGCCGATGACGCCCACCGCTGGGGATCGGCCCCCTTCCACTACATCGGCGCCTTCTACGACTGGGTGGCCGACGGCGTCGAGGCCTTCGCGGCGCGCGGCTGAAACCGGCGGAGTATCCCGGCGGGACCCGCATGGGACGGCTCAGGGCATCGCGGTGGCCCCCGGAGCGCCGACGTGGCTGATGCGTGAGGTCGCCAGGATCTCGGCGTCATCGATGGCCCACGTGTGATCGGCGGCGGCGCCCCGGCGCTGGACGAAGCCGAACCGGGAGGTGGAGTAGATGCTCACGCCGGCGTCGATGGCGCCGCGCAGCAGTGCGGTGTCCTCACCCTGGCCGGTATCGGGGAAGCCGACGGCCCGCGCGAGGTCGGCCCTGGCCACGATCGTCGGGCCGGAGACGAAGGAGGTGTACCTGTGCTCCCATTCGGGGAAGCGCAGAACGGTGAGATCGCTACCCGCCAGGTGCACGTAGTGGGCGTGCTTGCCGACGATGCCGGCGCCCGAGTAGTCGATGGCCGTGAGAGCCTCGGACAGGTAGTGGGGCCCATAGAGGTCGTCGTCGTCCATCTTGGCGATGAGATCGGCCTCGACCCGTTGGAGCATGGCCGTGTAGTTGGAGCCGAGACTGGTACTGGTCGGCGCGCTCATCCACGTGGGCTCCAGGCCGAGCTCGCGGGCGCGGGCGCGGGCGGCGGGGTCGGCCTCGAAGCCGTGGGTGAGGATGATCGGGCGGATCTCCACCTCCTCCTGGGCGGCGAGGCTCTCCAGGACGCCCACCAGGCGATGGGGCCGGTTGGTGGAGATGAGGGGGGCGACGGAGGGCGGCCGGTGGCGCCGCTCGGGCATCCCCAAGTCGGCCAGGACCGCGTCCACCCGGTGGGTGTAGGTGTGATGCGCCCAGATCTCGCGCTGGGCGAGGTGCGTCATGCGATCGCCGAGCTCGGGATTGGCGCAGAGCGCCCGCATGGCGCGCTCGGCACCGGCGCGGTCGCCGACGACGGCGAGGCTCCCGGCGGGCAGGAAGGCGCCGGTGGCGGGACTGGGCATAGTGACGACGGGCGTGCCGCAGGCGGTGATCTCGAAGATGCGCCGCGCCATCATCGAGGGGCTGGTCACCACGGAGTTGACGTTGAGGAAGACCCGGTGGGCGCGGTAGGCGGACAGCATCTGGACGTAGTCGAGGCTGCCGCGCACGGCGGCGTCGTGGGGCGCGGGGAACTGGTAGCGGTCGTCATCCCCCAGGTAGCGCGAGTAGATGACGAGGCCGTGGCCCGTGCAGCGCCCGGCATCGGCGGCGGCGCCGAGCAGGGTGTCCATCTGCTCGCGGCGCTCGGGGTACTTGTGGGCGAAGTACATGCCGGCGAAGGCGATGCCGTGGCGCTCCACGGGTCGCCCGTCCGGGCCGACCAGGCGGATGGGGTTGTGGATGGAGAGCTGAGCAGCGAAGGGCAGGACGCCGACGCGGTCGTGCCCGAGCTCGTCCCGGTAGCGCGGCACGAGGGTGGAGTCCGTGGTGTAGACGCGGTCGAAGAGGGCGGCAGTGGCGATGGCGTCGTCGTAGTGGGCGGGGTCCTCCTTGTTCCAGAAGACCGTGGGGATCCCGGCGGCCCGAGCCTCGGCGATGAGCTCCCGCAGCCCCTCGGAGGGGGCTGAGTCGCCGAGGATCTGGTAGATCCAGGCGTCGTCGTTCCCATGCCAGGCGGACTCCACGAAGATGAGGTCGAGGGGCTGCTCGGCGAGCTGGGCTCGCCAGCGCACCGGGTCCAGGACCACGGCGCGCCACTCGTAGCGCAGGGCGAGGGAGGTGAACTCGTCGGCGATGACCCCGACGGTCACGTCGTGCCGGGGCGCCGTGGCCTCGGGGAGATCCCAATCGGGGATGCCCTCCACTCCCCGCGGGACGGCGGGACGCGCGCGCCGCCGGCTCGTGGTGGGCCGAGCGGCGCGCCGGCGGCGGCGGTGCTCCCTCAGGCCGGCCGGGCCGCCGTGGCGCAGGTGCCACAGCGCGCGCCGCATGCTCACAGCTCGATGGTGCCCTCAGGCAGGGACCAGCCCAGGATGAGGGCGTTGACGGCCATGATGGTCGGGCCGAGGACGGCTCCGGGCTCCCATGGGCGGTCGGTGATCCTGTAGTCCGAGGAGTCGAAGAGGAGGGTGGGGCGCCTCAGGCGCTGGGCGTACTGGGCGACCATGTCGTGCTGCGGCGACTGCGGGGAGGTGAGGAACACGCCCCTGGCGCCGGTGGGGCGCTCGGAGGCCAGGAGCTGGGTGAAGACCGCTTCCTTGGTGGAGGTGAAGACCTCCGGGCCCGTGAAGTGGGCGTCGTCGCGGGAGCGCTCGTAGTACTGGTCCCCGAGCACGGGGTCGGCGGCCACGAAGGGCAGGCCGAGGGCCACCCCGTGGCGCACCGCTCCGGTGGCGCCCTTGGAGGATCCCAGGAGGCAGACCTGCGCCGGCGGGATCTCGAAGGAGCGGATCACCCGAGCGATGAGCGCGCTGATGGCGGTGGCGTTGCCGGGGGCGTCGAGGGTGTCTCCGTAGAAGGAGCCGACGACGCCTCCCAGGTCGCCGATGCGCAGGATGGCGGTATCCCCGGGGGTCAATCCGCGCAGGTGCTGGTAGTGGTGGGGAAAGTACCTCCACAGGGAGGCCTCGTTGTCGTTCGTGTGGATCGCCGAGAAGACCACGACGAGGCGCCGCAGGGCGTTGCCGCCCTCGGGCAGGATCATCTGGTAGAGGACGCCGTCCTTCGTCATGGAGATCCTGCCGGAGGTGATGGGCTCCCAGAAGCTGCGGATCCGGCCGCGGACGATGTACTTGGCGACGCCGTCGCCGCCCTCCCAGATGAGGTAGCCCTTGCCGGCCAGGAGCTTGTGAAGGGCGTGAAGGCGGGCGTCGGAGCGGCCCGCCCCGATGGGGCCCCCGGGGCCGGTGATCACGGCGTCGGCGACCCGGATGAAGTCGGGGTCCTGCTCGGCCAGGGCGACCTGGAAGCCGGCCGGGTCGGAGGCGAAGTCGTCGAGGGGGACGTCCCACACGCCCTTGTGGGGGCGGCGGGGCAGGAGCTCGACACCGTCTAGGTAATCCATCTCGGTACCTCTCAACTCTTGCGGGCGCTGGTGGGTGGCGCCGCGATCGTGCTCCCCACCGGGATCCCCAGCAGGATGGCGTTGAGCGCGGCGATGGCGGGCCCGAGGACCGCGCGCGCCACGTGGGGGTGGGCGCCGACCCTGGGGTCGTCGGATTCGTAGACGGCGCAGGGGCGCCTCAGGTCCCGGGCGAAGGCGAGGGCGTCGGAGGAGATCTCGGAGCCCCGGGCGGTCAGGACGACGCTGGGCGGCGGGCAGGCGGAGCCGGGCTCGTCGATGAGCTCGGCGAGGACCTCCTCGACGCGCCTGGGGAAGATGGGGGCCCCGGTGAAGTGCTGATCGTCGCGCTCCTCCCGATAGAAGGTGTCGTCGACGATCGGGTCGACGGCGATGAAGGGCAGGTGGAGGCGCAGCCCGTGGATGGCGGCGCCGGTGGCGCCCTTGGAGGGTCCGATGAGGCAGACGCGCTGAGGCGGCAGGCCGAGCCTTTGGATGGCGGCCACGATGAGCTCGGAGATGTCGTCGCAGTTCGACGGCGCATCCGCGGTGTCCATGAAGAAGGAGCCGGAGACGCCGCCCAGGTCTCCCAGTCTCAGCACGGCGGTGCCGGGGGGCGTGAGGGACCCGATGTGCCGGAACTGGGGGAAGATGTAGCGGTCCAGCCCGGGGTGGTTCCAGTCCGAGTGCATGCCGGAGAAGACGACGACGAGGTAGCGGGCGGGCAGTCCCTGCTCGGGCTCGTGGTAGGAGTAGGCAACGCCGGAGCGGGTCAGCGAGCATTCACCGGTGCGCACTTCGTCCCAGAAGGAGCCGACGCAGCCGCGGCGCACGAGGATGCCCTCGCCGTCGCCGGCGCCCGCCACGAGATAGCCCTCGGCGGTGATCTCCTTGAGCGCGGCCCTGACGCCCGGGTCCTGGCGGGCCAGGGCGATGAGAGTGGTGCCTGTGCTCAAGCGCTCGTCGGTGACCCTCAGGCGGTCCGGCGGCGCCATGGTCGCGGGCCTGAGAGTCGCCTGCGGCGAGGTCATGAGCGAGGGCAGGTCCACGGTCACTGTCCTGCTGCCCGCCTCCTGGCGGACGGTCCCCACGTCGTCGAAGACTCCCACTGTTCCTCCTCGTGCTGGACTCGGCTGGGATGTCGCTGCTTGTCGGTCGGTCAGGTCATGAGGGCGCCGAGCGCCCGCTCGGAGGCGTGCCCGTCGTCCCAGGGGACGAAGAACTCGGCCCGCTGGCGGTAGCGGTCGCCGTAGCGCTCGTTGTAGGCGTCGATGCCCTGGAGCTCGGCGAGGAGGGCGTCCTGCTCGTACAGGAGGGGTCCCACCGCGCACTCCCCCACTGTCATGTACATGCCGCGCGAGGCTGTGTAGTCCTCCAGGTCGGGGACGTAGTTGAACACGGGCTTACCGGTGCACAGGTAGTCGAACATGACCGAGGAGTAGTCCGTGACCAGTGCGTCGGAGATGATGAGCAGGTCGTTGATGTCGTGGTGCTCGGTCAGGTCGAGGATCCGGGCCCGGCTGGCGTCCTTGGCCGAGGCCCGGCGGTTGTAGTTGTGCCCGCGCAGGATGATGGTCCACTCCTCGCCGAGCTCGTCGGCCAGGCGGTCCAGGTCGAGCAGCTCTCGCATGGCCGAGACCTGACCGCCGGCGCCGGTCTCGCGGAAGGTCGGGGCGTACAGCAACACCCGGGCGTCGGCGCGCAGACCGAGGCGGGAGCGCACATGGGCGCGCTCGGCCTCGTCGGCCCGCACGAGGCGGTCGTTGCGGGGGTAGCCGATCTCCAGGATCGGGCCGTCGTAGAAGAACTCGCGGGCGGCGATGGAGGAGAAGAAGGGGTTGGGCGAGACGAGGCCGTCCCACTCCGAGCTCTCCTCGCGGCCCCGCAGGGCGCCGACGGCGTAGGTCCAGGGCGTCTCCTCGATATGGGAGCGCCCGATGTGCTTGAGCGGCGTGCCGTGCCAGGTCTGCAGGTAGCGCTGGAAGGGGCGGTTCCCGTATCCCTCGATGCCGCCGACGTTGTTGACGACGTAGCGGGCCCGGGCGAGCACCTCGAACCACTTCGTGGAGCCCTTGAGCAGCGGGGTGGCGCCGTCGGGCACGACGACCGAGCCGTCATTGACGGCCCAGTAGAGGTCCAGGTCGGTGTCCTGCCTCTTGAGCTCCTCGAAGAGGGCCAGGGGCGAGTCGGCGGCGTGGCCCTCCATGAAAGAGGCGAATACAGCGGCGTCCATGGGCTCGATGCCCGTGGCGGTCTTCCACTGGCCCAGGAGCCGGAATCGGTTGTGGCGGCCGCGCTCGGTGTGGAGCAGTCCCTCGTCGACCCGCATGGTCATGTCCAGGGAGTCGGCGGAGACGTGGAAGCGCGAGTGCAGCGCGCCATCCCAGATGTTCATCTGGAGGGTGGTCTGGAGCAGCGAGGAGTTGGCGCGGATGCGGTACTTGGAGTCCCGCCCGTCCACGCGCAGCCAGAAGTGGTACTCCCCCGTCCTCCAGGCGATCTCGCGGTCGGCGTACCAGCCCTTCTTCCAGGGGCGGATGGTCACAGCGAAGCGCCCGGGCGAGGGGATCTCGAAGGCGCAGTGCTCGAAGGCCCCCTGATCGCTCCACATGGAGACCGTGGACGCGGGGTCGACCTCCGCGGGGCAGCACCCGGTCAGGCGCCAGGCGTGGTCCTCGTAGGTGATCTCGTCGACGATGAGGGAGGAGGCGCCGTCGACGAGGCACAGGGAGCCATCGGAGTCGCCGCGAACCGACCAGGTCCGGTCGGGGCTCTCGCGCACGAGGCCCTGGGCGGGCACGACTCGCTCCCAGTCTCCGCGGGCGCTCTTGACCTCCAGGTGCCAGCCATTGCGGGCCCCCTTGGGGACGTCACGGCCCGGGACCCTCGACATGGATATCGAGGCCTCGACGGCGCCGTCGGCGGCGGCCTTGAGGACCGCGGGCAGGATGGTGGAGTCGTGATCGCGGATGTAGCGGGCCTCGCGGATCGCAGAGCCGTCGACGGAGCGGATGATGGTGGCGAGGCTGGCGTCGCGCTCGACGACGCCGGTGGCCATGAAGGAGAATCGGCGCTGGTCCAAGGTCAGGGGCCTGGTCCAGGAGGACCAGTCGATGGAGGCGCTCCAGCCGTCGTCGGAGATGGCGGTGTCGCCCAGGCGGATCGCGCCGCCGCGCCACACGGGGCGCAGTTCCTCGAAGTCGGAGGCGTGGGTGCGAGAGGCCACCGAGTACCACATGCTCCATGTGCGCGAGATACCGGGCTCCTCGGGGAGTGCCGGCAGGCGGGTGGCCAGGGGCTCGGAGATGATGAAGCCGCAGTCCTCGCGGTCCCCGATGCCGGCGGGCCAGGAGCCGTTGGCCCACTCGTTGCGCACGCGGCGGTGCTCGATGGGCACGGTCAGCCCGTCGGTGGAGCGCAACTCGAAGGAGATGACCTGCTCGGCTCCGGTGGGCAGGATGTCGAGGAAGGCGTAGCCCTCGACGGTGAGCAGCCCGTCACGGATCTGCGCCTCGGTGACGGTGCAGCGGGGCTTGGCGTAGCGGGTCATCGAGTCGTAGCCGCCCTCGATGAGGGGGGCGAGCATCTCGGTGTTGACGCTGAGATCGGCCCGGATGCCCCGCTCGTCCTCGACGATGGGGATGTCGAAGAAGTGCCTGTTGATCCACGCCTCGGCGCGGTCGGCCATCGCGATCTCGCCTCGGGCCTGCCAGGCCACGAGGGCCCGGCGCCCCAGCGGGATGCGGCCCATGAGATCGGGGGTCACGTACGGCCAGTAGCGGGTGAGGGTGGAGATGTAGGCCTGGTCAAACTGGGGGTCGCGCCCGAGGTAGGGGGCGTAGACGGGCAGGTCCCCCTCGAGGAGCTTGAACAGGAGGGTGTCGCGCAGGACCTCGGGGTTGTCCTGGTGGGCCACGAGTTCCCAGGTGCGGTCCACCATCTCCATCTTGTCGACGAGGTTCTTCAACTCCCCGCGCTTCTGGGTGATGGAGGAGCGGTCCTCGCGCTCGCGGTAGAGGTAGACCGAGTCGAAGACGACGTCGATCGCCGAGGCCGCAGCGTAGGCGCGGGCCACGGGGAACATGTCCTCGTAGAGCTTGCCGACGGGGAAGTCGATGCCATTGGCCGCCAGCAGCGACCGCCGGTAGACCTTGTTCCAGGATGTCGTGTCGAACATGAGCTCGGGATGATCCTGGATCTGGACACCGGTGACCACCCTCGACCCGGGTGCAAGCTCGGGGTAGAGGGACTGGTCGTGGGAGTACCCCTGGTTCCAGCCCTGCCATTTCCTCTCGCCCTGGAATCGGAGCACGTTGCCCGTGGCGATATCCGATCCGCTGTGCTCCAGGGCGCCCATGAGGCGCTCATAGGCGCGCGGGTCCAGGAGATCATCGGAGTCGACGAAGCCGATGAAGTCCCCGGTGGCGACGGCCATTCCCGCGTTGCGCGCGTCCGAGAGCCCGCCGTTGGGCTTGTGGAGCACGCGGATGCGGGAGTCGCGGGCTGCCCAGGCGTCGCACATCTGGCCGCAACGGTCCGGCGAGCCGTCGTCGACGAGAATGATCTCCATATCCTTGTAGGTCTGCTTGACCACGGACTCGACGGCGGCATCGAGGTAGTCCTCGACCTTGTACACCGGGATGATGACGGAGAGCTTGGGGCCGGTGGTCATGGAGTGCTGGACCGGCTCGGTGGAGGCGGCGGCCGCGAGCACGGGCGGCAGGTGGGACGGCTGCTGGTGCTGCTCGGCGGTCTGATGGCGCCGGTGGTAGAGCGCCCGCCGCACGGACTTCGGCACCACGGCGCGCCAGATCGGCTTCAACGCGGTTGTCGCGGAGGATTCGGGGCTGTCCGCGGCCATCGGGCCTCCTTCGTGCTCGTTCTCGCGGGATGTCAGCAGGGGATCAGGACTGGGCCATATCACCCTTGATCTGTGTCGTCGATATCTCAGGCGTCCGGGGCAGGTACACGATCTCGCACAGACCGCCGAGCTGCTCATCGAACCGACCCGTCCAGTCGTCACCCATGACGAAGGTGTCGATCTCGTACTTGACTAGGTCATCGACCTTCTGCTCCCAGTTGTTCTCGGGTACCACCAGGTCGACATAGCGGATGGCCTCGAGCATCGCCCGGCGCTCCTCATAGGAGAAGTAGGCCTTCTTGCCCTTCCCGGCATTGAATTCATCAGACGACAGGGCGACCACGAGATAGTCGCCGAGGGCCCTCGCGCGTCGGAGCAGCTCGATATGACCGTAGTGCAGGAGATCGAATGTCCCATATGTGATGACGCGACGCATCGAAGAACTCCTCAGAGAGGCCAGAGCACCTTCAGAACCGAAGATCACGATTCGACATCGAGTATGGTCGATCAATCCGATCCTGTCACCCGTTCAATGGTCGCAATTCCATGGACAACCTCACAGGAACAGCACTTGACCTGCCAATTCTCAGTGAACTTTCAGGATTGCCGCTTCCGCCAGAGGCCCCGGGTGTCGATGACCGCCCTGCCGGCGAGCGACGCATGGTCGAGGCCGCGCATCTCCCGGTGGTCCACGAGGAGGACCACTGTGCTCGCCCGGGCCACCGCGTCCTCGACGGGCGCCAGGCTCACTCCGGGCCAGCCGGATAGGGACTCCGGCAGGGCGTCGATATGCGGCTCGGCGACGATGATCCGCGCGCGCGGGAGCGCCCGTGCCAGCGCTTCAACGATCGCCAGGGCGGGAGATCCGCGCAGATCGTCGACGTCGGCCTTGAACGCGAGCCCCAGCGCCGCGATGGTGGGGGTCGCCTGCCCCCTCACGGCGCTCAGCACCTGCTCGACGACGCGTCCGGGCGTGGCGTCGTTGACCTCGCGGGCGGCGCGGATGAGCCGCGCCCGCTCGGGGGCGGCCTCGACGATGAACCAGGGGTCCACCGCGATGCAGTGCCCGCCCACACCGGGGCCGGGCTTGAGGATCGATACCCTCGGGTGCCGGTTGGCCAGCTCGATGAGCTCCCAGGGGTCCACGCCCTGGTCGGCGCAGATCGCGGCGAGCTCGTTGGCGAATGCGATGTTGACGTCCCGGTAGGCGTTCTCCGCCAGTTTGGCCAGCTCCGCCGTGCGCGCGTCGGTGAGCAGGAGCTCGCCGGTGGAGAAGGCGGCGTAGAGGTCGCGGGCCCGCCGCGCCCCTCGGGCGGTGAGCCCGCCGATGATCCTGTCGTTCTCGACGATCTCGGCCATCGCCCGCCCCGGCAGCACCCGCTCGGGGCAGTGGACGACGTCGACGGCCGCGCCGACGCGCCGCGCGGGAGCGGCGCAGGCGGTGGCACTGCTGATCGCGCCGCCCGCGTCGTCCTGTTCGGAGACAGGGACCGACAGGTCAGGGCGCGCCACTTGGATGGCGCGGGCCAGGCGAGCCGTGGTGCCCGGCGGCGACGTCGACTCCAGGATGACGAGCTCGCCCCCGACCAGGACCGGCGCGATGGCCGCTCCCGCGGCGTCGACACTGCCCAGGTCCGCCCGGTGGCTGGCGGCCAGGGGGGTGGGGACGGCGACGATGTAGGCGTCGGCCCGGGGCATGGTCCGCTGCGCGGTGAGCCTGCCCCTCATGATCTGCTCGGCGACGGCTTGCTTGAGGCCCTCCTCGACGAAGGGGGGTTCGCCCCTGCCCACGGCCTCGACCCTCGACGCGGAGGTGTCCACGCCGATGACCCTCAGGCCGGCGCTGCTCAGGGCCGCGGCGGTGGGCAGGCCGATGTATCCCAGGCCGACCACCGCCACGGTGCTGATGGGGGTCCCGTCCGATGGGTCGGCCGGGGCGAGGGTCCGCGTCGTCGTCACTGTCTCACTCCATCTGAAGACCCAGGGGGCCGCTGATGCCGCCTATTTCCGGTGATGCTGCTCGCGGCCGGCGAGCGGGGCCGCACGACCTCCGCCTCACTCGACAGCCGCTGGCAGCTGCGGGACGGCGTCGGCGTGCTCGGCGAGGTACTGGGAGACGGTGTCGTTGGCGACCGCCTCGAAGAGCGGGGCGTCGGCGGCCTGGTCCAGCAGGACGATCGACTGGCCGTCCTCACTCGTGCTCGTCCCCTGGAAGGGGGCGGTCACATAGGCGATGCCGCTCGGCCCCAGGCCTCGCAGGCTCAGGGCGAGGGACTGCATCTCATCGATGGAGAAGCCCTCATCCACCGACATGGTGCCGGCCGCCGCGGAGAGGACACTGTAGAGCCCCGCGGGATCGGACATGAGGCCCCCGTTGAGGACCTGGGAGACGATGGCGCGCATCCAGGCCTGCTGGCGCTGGATCCTGGAGAAGTCGCCGCGGGAGAGGCTGTAGCGCTCCCTGGTGAAGGCCAGGGCCTGCGCACCGTTGAGGCGCTGGGAGCCCGCGGCGAACTCGGTGCCCGCCAGCGTGGTCGGCTTCTCCAGGCGGAGCGTCACCCCGCCGATCTCGTCGGTGAGGGTGGCGAAGGACTCGAAGTCGGCCACCGCGAAGTGGTCGATGCGCACGCCGGTGAGGCTCTCAACGGTCTGAATCGCCAGGCCCGGCCCGCCGTAGGAGAAGGCGGAGTTGATCTTCCCGGTACCGTGCCCGGGGATGGGGACCCAGGAGTCCCTCGGGATGGAGACGACCGAGACGCCCCGGCGGTCGCCGTTGACGTGGATGATCATCATGGCGTCCGTGCGCTGGCCGCCCTGCTCCCACTGGGAAGGGTCGCCTGCGCTGATCCGGGAGTCCGCCCCCATGACGAGGATGTTGACCGGGGCATCGCCCTGAACATCCGCCGCGGAGGGGCGCTCGGTGAGGCCGACAAAGGGGTCCGGGATCCTCTCGATGGCCGAGTCCACGCGATGACGCAGCCACCATCCGAAGGCGCCGACGCCCGTGACCAGGACGAGCAGGAGGACCAGGACGGAGACGAGCGCGATCCGCCAGCGGCGCGCGGGGGGCGCCGCTGGCGCCTCATCGGCAGCTGCGGGCGTCGATGCGCCGGGGGTGGCGTCAGCCGCGGCAGCCATGGCGAGCGCGGCTGAGGCGTCAGTCACGTCGTCGGCGGGAGCCCGCTCGCCGAGACCGGCGTCCTCCTCGGGATCAGCGGGATCGCCCGACTCCGGGGCGTTGTTGGGGCCCGGCTCGGCGAGGCTCATCGGATCGCCTGACAGGAGCGCCTCGGCGCTTGAATCGTCGGTGTCGCTCGGCACATCCGGATTTCTCGCGTTGTCATCGGCGGCAGGGACGAGATCAAGGGTCTCGTTCATGGGGCTATGGCATCACACCAGTGGCGTTTCCACCAGCCCGCGAGACCGGCAGGAGTGTCATCAGGGCAGATGCCCCAGGGACTGCGCCACCCAGGCGCGCAGATGCGCCAAAGTCCGCTCGACGGGATCGGGGCCTGAGTCCTCCGGGGCGGCGGTGGCCGACCCGCCGCCCGGGCCAGGAGGAGCGGCCAGGGCCCGGCGCAGCTCGGCGATGAGCTCGGCGTCGTCGTGGCTGACGGGCCAGGGGGCGTCGTCGGGCCAGTGGCCGTACAGGCCCTGACGGCGCCGGTAGTCCTCCAGGTCGGGCACGTGCACGATCGCGGGGCGGCCCGTGAGCGCGAAGTCCATGATGATGCTCGAGTAGTCAGTGACGAGGACGTCCGCGGCGAGCATGAGGGCCTCCGCGCGGGGATGCCCGCTGACGTCGATGACGCGCGGACGGGCACCGGGGCGCCCGTCCGGGGTGGCGAGCGCGAGGCGGTTCATGTGGTGTCCGCGCACCAGGACGACGGCGCCGGTCTCGCGGGCGATGCCCGCGGCGTCGACGATGCGGGTGATCGGGGCCTCCCCCTCGCGCAGATCCTCGCGCCAGGTCGGGGCCAGCAGGACCACCGGGGTGTCGTCGGCGACACCCAGCTCGGCGCGTGTTCGGCGCCGGATCTCGACCCGGGAGCGCTCATCGGCGGTCAGGGGCGCGTTGCGGGGGTACTCCCCCACCCAGGTGGGGCCCGTGCAGCCGAGTGCCGAGCGCAGGCGCTCCTCGGCGACGGGCGACTGCGCGAGCAGCAGGTCCCACTGGGGGGCCTGGGCGGTGATCATGCGCAGGTAGGTGAGGCTGGTCGCCCCGGGGGCGGCGTCGTGGCCGAGGCGCTTGATCGGCGTGCCGTGCCAGGTCTGCAGGACCCGCTGACCGGGGCGCTTGGCCCACCAGATCGGCAGGCAGTCGTTGGTGATGATCACCCGTGCCGTGCGCAGGGCGCGGAACCACTCCTCGCCGCCGCGGATCACCGGGATCGTGCCGGGCGGCGCGGCCACCGTCCCGTCGACGACGGAGAACCAGAGCGGGGCGCCCAAGCCCCGGCGCGCCAGGTCCACGGCGATGGCGCCGGGGCTGTCCTCGCCGCTGCGGCCCTGGAAGGACTCCAGGAGCACGCCGCCGACGAGCGGCCCGGCGTCCTCGTCGATGAGCAGGCGCCTGCCGCGCCGCGTTCGCTGTCCGGGGGCCAGGGGCGGCAGCAGGCTCAAGGACACGCGCCCGGTCTCGATGGCGAGCCGCGCGCTGCGAGCGCGGCCGGCCAAGTCGACCACCGGGGCGAGCCCGGCCGCGGGGGCGCAGTCCGCGGTCGTCCCGCCGGGCAGCGCCCATCGGAGCCGGTAGGTCCCTCGCGCGATGGCGGGGTCGTCGAGCGGGATCGAGGCGCGCCACAGGGAGGTGGAGGGCCCCATGGCGGCTTCCGCGGCCCCCCGGGAAGAGGTGAGGACGAGGCGCGCCGGGGTCTCCTCCACCCAGTCGCCGCCGGGCCCCTCCAGCCAGAGGCTCTCCCCCTCGGTCCAAGCCCGTGCGATCCGGGCGGTCCCGGGCGCCTCTCCCGGAGCCGAAGACTCCCCGCCGGGGGCGGCCAGTGCCGCGCCTACCCTCAATCGACCGTCCGCACCGCGCCAGACGGCGCTCCCGCCCGAGCTGGCGGCCCCGCTCATCCAGATCGGGGCCGCCAGGTGGTCCGAGAGCTCCTGGTTCCCCGCGCTCAGCGCCACGCGCAGCAGAGCGCCAGCTCCGGGCGGCCCGCCCAGGGTCACGATGGCGCGGAAGCCCGCGGCCTCGTAGCCGCGCCAAGGGTCCTGGGCGGCCTCATCGGCCTCGGGGGCGCTGCGCGGCTCGATCTCGACGGCGCTCGGCGCGCTCGCCCCATCCTGGGCCGGAGTGGCGCTTCCCTCGCGGGCCGGCTCGCCGACGAGTGCGACCCGGGGCCTCCCGGCGAGCGCGGGATCGAGGCCGGGCACGCGCGCCCAGCCCTCGATGACGAGGGTGCCCGCGTCGCGCCACGCGAGACTCGTGGCACGAGCCTCCACGCGCAGGTCGATGGGCCGGATGGCGAGCAGCTCCGCGGGCAGGGCCCTCAGGCGGCCCAGGACGGGGGCGGCGGCCGCCAGGCCGGCCCGGGCACGGGCGTCGGGGACGAGGGGGAGGCTGGTGGTGTCCTCGGCGCGCGAGGCCAGGGCCTCCCAGAGCTCATCGAGGGGACCATGGGCCAGGACCCAGAGCAGCACCCGGTCGAGGAGCGGCAGCATCGCCCAGGCAGGGTCGGCCGCACTGGGGACGAGCCGGACGGCCAGGGCGCGCAGGCGCCTGGCCCCCTCGTCCCCTGCCGTCGCGGCGGATAGGGCGAGGGGCAGGAGCCCGCCTCTCAGGATGCTCCCCAGGACGCGCTCGCGCACGGGCGCGGCGGCGCCGCTGAGCAGCGTCGGCAGGTGATCCGCCGTGCGGGCCAGGCGCTCCAGCCGGCGCTCCCGACTGAGCGGCTCCACCGCCGTGCAGGAGCGGACGAGGGCGCTGACGACGTCGATCCGCCGCGCGGCCAGCAGCAGGCCGAGGGCGGCATCGGCGCGGTCCTGCGGGTCACCGAGCGCGCCGCCGCGGGCCAGGCGGCGCCAGGCGCTCGTGCGGGCCACGAGACGGCCGGGCGCCGGGGCCTCCAGGATGCCCGGGGCCTCTTCGAGGCGCAGTCCGCGGCCCGCGGGGCCCAGGGGCTCGGCGCGCCAGTCGCCGTCGAGCACGCGGCTCGCCCCGACGGCGAGGTCGGAGCCCGATCGTTTGAGGGAGTCGATGAGGGCGGCGGGCCCATCGTGCTCGATCCGATCCTCGCCGCCCATGAGGAGCACCCATCGGGAGCGGACGGCACCCAGGGCCGCCCCGGCGCCGCCCTCGATGACGCGGACGCGGCAGTCCCGGGTGGCGAGTGCCTCGACGGCCTCGCGCGCGGGCCCGCTCAGGGTGCTGCCCCCGGCCGCCCCGCCCGCGGCGACGATGACCTCGACCTGGCGCAGGGACTGGTTGAGGCAGGAGCGGATCGCCGCCTGGGCCGCCTCCGGGCCCCCGGGGGAGGCCAGGACGAAGCTGAGCGCGGGCCTGCCCCACCGCCGTCGGAGGCGCTGGGGCAGCCGTGGGCCGGGCACGATCAGGGGTGGGGAGGGTCGGGGGATGGAGCCGCGGCTCAGGCGAGCCGGTACATCCATCCGTAGGGGTCGGGCTCGGTGCCGTTCTGGATGGCAGTCAGCCGGGAGTGGATCTCACTGGTCACCTCGTGCCCGCCGAGCTCGACCTCGAAGCCCTCCCCCTTGAGACGGCCCAGCGGGACGACGACGGCCGCGGTCCCGCAGGCGAAGACCTCGCTGATGGCCCCGGAGCGGATGCCGTCAAGCATGCCCTGCAGGCTGATCGTCTCCTCGACGACCCGCCGTCCGGAATCCGCCAGGAGGCGCAGGATCGCCGAGCGGGTGGAGCCCTCGAGGATCGTGCCGGTCAGGCGGGGCGTGCGCACGGTGCCATCGGCGTCGACGACCATGAGGTTCATGCCGCCGAGCTCCTCGATATTCGTCTGGGTGATGTCGTCGAGGAAGCAGACCTGGTCGCAGCCGTGCTCGACCGCGATCTGCTGGGGAAGGAGGGAGCCGGCGTAGTTGCCGCCGGTCTTGGCCGCGCCCGTGCCGCCCCGACCGGCGCGGTGGTAGTCGCTGGAGACCCAGATGCTGATGGGTGTCAGTCCGCCCGTGAAGTAGGCGCCCGACGGCGAGGCGATGACGTAGTAGTCGATGATGCCGGCGGAGTGGACCCCAAGGAAGGCCTCAGAGGCGAAGGCGAAGGGCCGCAGGTAGAGGGACTCGCCCTCGCCGGAGGGGACCCAGGCGGCGTCGGCGCGCACGAGGCCGACCAGGGAGGCGATGAAGTCCTCCTCGGGAAGCTCGGGCATGGCCAGGCGGCGGGCGGAGGCGGCCATGCGGGCGGCGTTGTACCGGGGCCGGAAGGTCCACACGGAGCCGTCGGCGTGGCGGTAGGCCTTGATGCCCTCGAAAACCTCCTGGCTGTAGTGGAGGACGGCCGCCGCTGGGGACAGGCTGATATCCGCGAAGGGGACGATGCCATGATCGGTCCAACCCCGCCCGGCGATCCAGCGGGCGTGGGCCATATGGTCGGTGAAGCTGGATCCGAACCCGGGGTTGGCGAGGCGCTCGGTCCGCTCCGCCTCGCTGGCGGGCGCGGGGTTGGGGGCGAGCGCGAAGCGGTCGGCGAGCTCGTCTGCAGTGGGGACGGGGACCTCCGCGGCGCGGGCCAACGGGGACGTGAGGGAGTCGATCGGGGAGCGCGGCATCGCAGCGGTGGTCTCAGGCATGGGCACACCCTACGTCCGTTCTCATTGACCGGACAGGGGGTCTCGCATGCCGTCTTGGCCGTCTTGCGCCGTCTCCACCGCGGTGGCCCCCGATATCGCCGCCGCGGCGACGCCGCGTCCCGGAGGCGGGCTCCGGCGGCTCAGGCCCGCAGTGCTGCGGCGATCGCGTCCCCGATCTCGCTGGTCGAACGGGTCAGCGGACCGCCCTCCTCGTTGGCGCGCGCCCGGGTGCCCATGTCGGCGTCGACGGCGGCGCTCACCCGCGCGGCGGCATCGGGCTCGCCGATGTGCTCCAGCAGGAGGGCGGCGGCCAGGATCGTGGCCGTGGGGTCGGCGATTCCCCGGCCCGCAATATCGGGGGCCGAGCCGTGGACGGGCTCGAACATGGAGGGGAAGACGCGGTCGGGGTTGATGCTGCCGGAGGCGGCCAGGCCGATGCCGCCGGTGATGGCGCCGGCCTCGTCGGTGAGGATGTCGCCGAAGAGGTTGTCGGTGACGATGACGTCGAAGCGGGCGGGGTCGGTGACCATGTAGATGGTGGCGGCGTCGACGTGGCAGTAGTCGACGCTCACCTCGGGGTAGTCAGCTGCGACGGACTCGACGACGCGCCGCCACAGGTGGCCCGCGTGGACGAGGACGTTGTGCTTGTGGACGAGGGTGAGGCGCCGGCGGCGGGCGTTGGCCCGCTCGAAGGCGTAGCGCACGAGGCGCTCGACGCCGAAGGCGGTGTTGACGCTGACCTCGGTGGCGATCTCGTGGGGGGTTCCCACGCGCACAGCGCCGCCGTTGCCGCAGTAGAGGCCCTCTGTGCCCTCGCGCACGACGACGAAGTCGATGTCCCCGGGCTCGGTCAGCGGCGTGAGCACGCCCGGGTAGTGCTTGGCCGGGCGCAGGTTGACGTAGTGGTCGAGCTCGAAGCGAAGGCGCAGGAGGAGGCCGCGCTCCAGGACGCCGGAGGGCACGGAGGGGTCGCCGACTGCGCCCAGGAGGATGGCGTCGTGCTCCTTGATGGCGGCGAGGTCCTCGTCGGTGAGGGTGTCGCCCGTGGCGTGCCAGCGCTCGGCGCCGAGGTCGAAATCGGTGCGCTCGATGGTCGTGCCGGTGCCGGCCAGGGCGGCGTCGAGGACCTTGAGGCCCTCGGGGACGACCTCCTTGCCGATGCCGTCGCCGGGGATCACTGCGAGCTTGATGGTGGTGCGAGCCTCAGTCATGGCCACAGGCTACGACTCCTGGTCACGATGCGAGACGCACCGTCCGCATTCCGGCGGAGCGCCATCGCAGCGACATGAGATCACGACTTCGCGAAGCGTCCCCCGCAACTGCACGAGGCTACCTATCATGAGGCCGGCGCGGCAAGACAGCCGCCTCCCCTACCAGGAGCTACCGATGCAGAACCCTCCCGTTCCCGAGCCGAGCAACCCCAGCGCGCCTAGCGCCTACGACGCGTACCCGTCCGCCCCCGCCGCAGGCGCTGCCGCCCAGCCCTACGGCCAGCCGTACGCCCAGCAGGTCCCGCCCGTCCCCGCCGCTCCGGGCTACGCGCCCCCGGCCTACGCGCAGCAGGCACCCGGATACGCCCGGGATCAGAGCCAGTCCACCGGATTCTTCAAGGCCCTGTTCGACCTATCGTTCTCCAACTACATCACCCTGACCTTCGCCAAGGTCATCTACGTCGCCGTCATGGCGGCGTGCGTCGTCGTCTGGCTCGTGATGGTCTTCAGCGCGTTCTCCGACGACGCCTCCACCGGAGTCGTCGTCCTCTTGCTCGGCTGGATCCCGGCGTTCCTCTACGTCATCCTCGCCCGTCTGGGCCTTGAGGCCTCCGTCGCACTCATTCGCGCCGCGCAGAACACCTCCGAACTCGTCGCTCAGGGCAGGCGGGGCTGACGCCCGCCCCTCCCACCACGACGCGTCCCCGGGCGGCCAAGGGCCGCCCGGGGACGCGTCGTGCTGCGACGGGCGCTCAGCACGCGGTCAGCGGGCGACGGAGCCCTCGGTGTAGTCGGAGTCGACCTCGGCGCGCCAGGCGAACATGGAGCGCACCTCGCGGCCGGTGGCCTCGATCGGGTGGGCCTCGCCCTCGGCCCGCAGCCTCTTGAACTCCGGGGCGCCGGCGGCCTGGTCATCCATGAAGCGCTTGGCGAAGGAACCGTTCTGGATATCACCCAGGACCTCCTTCATGTGCTCCTTGACGTCCGGGGTGATGACGCGCGGGCCGGAGACGTAGTCGCCGTACTCGGCGGTATCGGAGCAGGACCAGCGCTGCTTGGAGATGCCGCCCTCGTTGATGAGGTCCACGATGAGCTTCATCTCGTGGCAGACCTCGAAGTAGGCCATCTCGGGCTGATAGCCGGCCTCGACGAGCGTCTCGAAGCCGTACTCGATGAGCTTGGAGACGCCTCCGCACAGGACGGTCTGCTCGCCGAAGAGGTCGGTCTCGGTCTCCTCGCGGAAGGTGGTCTTGATGGCGCCGGCGCGGGTGCCGCCGATGGCCTTGGCGTAGGACAGCACGAGCGGCCAGGCGGTGCCGGTGGCGTCCTGCTCGACGCACACGAGCACGGGCACGCCGCGGCCGGCCTCGAACTCGCGGCGCACCGTGTGGCCGGGGCCCTTGGGGGCGACCATGATGACGTCGATATCCGCGCCGGGCTTGATGTAGCCGTAGTGGATGTTGAAGCCGTGGGAGAACAGGAGGGCGGAGCCGGGCTTGATGCTCGGCTCGATCTCCTGGGAGTACAGGGTGGCCTGGACCTGGTCGGGGGCGAGGACCACGACGACGTCCGCCCAGGCGACGGCCTCGGCGATCGGCTTGACGGTGAGCCCCGCCTCCTCGGCCTTGGCGACGGACTTCGAGCCCTCGCGCAGGCCGACGACGACCTCGACCCCGGAGTCGCGCAGACTGAGCGCGTGGGCGTGGCCCTGGGAGCCGTAGCCGATGACGGCCACCTTCTTGGAGGCGATGACGGACAGGTCCGCGTCGTCGTCGTAGAACTTCTCTGCTGCCATGGTGGGTCACTTCTCCTTGAGTTGATCGGTGATGGATCTTGGACCGCGTGTGATCGCGACCGTCCCGGACTGCACGATCTCCTTGACCCCGTAGGGCTCCAGGGAGGTCAGCAGCGCCCGGACCTTCGACTCCGAGCCGACGGTCTCGATGACCACCGAGCTCGGGGAGACATCGACGACATGCGCGCGGAACAGGTCGACGATCTGCAGGACGGCGGTGCGGTTGGCATCGTCGGCGTGCACCTTGATGAGGTAGAGCTCGCGCTCCACCGAGGTGGCGGGATCGAGCTCGACGATCTTGAGGACGTTGACGAGCTTGTTGAGCTGCTTGGTCACCTGCTCCATGGCGCGGCCCTCGGCATTGGCGATCACGGTGATGCGCGAGACGCCGTCAGTGTCGGTGGGGCCCACGGCCAGGGAGTGGATGTTGAAGCCACGACGGGTGAACAGTGCGGACACGCGGGTCAGGACGCCCGGGGTGTCCTCGACCAGCACGGACAGCGTGTGCATCGTGCTCGCGGCGCTCGGCGCGCCCGCAGTACTGGCTGCGCTCATAGGGCTCACTCCTCCTCCCACGCCGGGCTCATGCCCCGGGCGTGCTGGATCTCGTCATTGGACACGCCCGCGGCGACCATCGGCCAGACCTGGGCGTCCGCCGAGCAGATGAAGTCGACGACGACGGGGCGGTCGTTGATGGCGTTGGCCTTCTCGATGACCTCGTCGAGGTCCTCCAGGCGCTCGCAGCGCAGGCCCACGGCGCCGTAGGCCTGCGCCAGGGCCACGAAGTCGGGGATGCGCCGGGTTCCGGCGCCGGTGTGCAGGTCCGTGTTGGAGTAGCGCTGCCCGTAGAAGAGGGTCTGCCACTGGCGCACCATCCCGAGCGAGGAGTTGTTGATGATGGCGACCTTGATCGGGATCGCGTTGAGGGTGCAGGTGGCGAGCTCCTGGTTGGTCATCTGGAAGCAGCCGTCGCCGTCGATGAGCCACACGGGCCGGTCGGGTCGGCCGACCTTGGCGCCCATGGCGGCGGGCACGCCGTACCCCATGGTGCCGGCCCCCGCCGAGGTGAGCCAGGAGCGGGGCTGGTTGAAGCTCAGGAAGTGGGCGGCCCACATCTGGTGCTGCCC
Source organism: Actinomyces gaoshouyii (assembly GCF_002072175.1). Classification (GTDB taxonomy): domain Bacteria; phylum Actinomycetota; class Actinomycetes; order Actinomycetales; family Actinomycetaceae; genus Actinomyces; species Actinomyces gaoshouyii. The sequence continues at coordinate 61,427 of NZ_MVIV01000010.1, forward strand.
GACGCCGGTGGCCCAGATCGTGTCCTCGGGGGCGCCGGCGGCCAGGTGGGTGATGACCTCCTGGGGCTGGAGGACGCCGTCGTCGGTGTCGGTCCAGGCGATGGGGTAGCGGCGGCGGACGTCGCCGACCTCGGCCACCCACGGCTCCAGGCTCACGCGCTCCTCGCCCTGCGCGGCGATCGCCGCGGTGAGCGCGGGTACGACGTCGACGAGGTCGCCGACGATCGGCACGTCCGCAGTGCGGATCTTGGAGATCTCAGCGGGATCGATGTCGACGTGGATCACGGCAGCGCGCCGGGCGAAGGTGTCGGGCTTGCCGGTGACGCGGTCGTCGAAGCGCGCGCCGAGGCTGACGACGGCATCCGCCCTCTGGAGCGCCCCGACGGCGGGCACGGTGCCGTGCATGCCCGGCATCCCCAGGTGGAGGGGGTGGTCGGTCGGCATGATGTCCAGCGCGGTGAGCGTGGTGACGAAGGGCGCTCCGAGGGTGTCGATGAGCTCGGTGAGCGCCGCGGTGGTGATGCCCGCCCGGGCCAGGCCCCCGCCGAGGTAGAGGACGGGGCGCTGGGCGTGGGCGAGGAGCTCGGCGGCCTGCTCGATGCGCCGCTGGTTGGGGCGCCCGGGCCGGCTGTACCCGGGCAGGCGCAACTGGGGCGGCCAGTGGAACTCGGCGGTTCCCATCTGGGCATCCTTGGTGACGTCGACGACGACGGGGCCCGGGCGGCCCGTGGAGGCGAGGTGGAAGGCCTCGGCGATGCGCTCGGGGATCTCCGCGGAGTCGGACACCAGGAAGGAGTGCTTGACGAAGGGCATCGTCGAGCCGATCACATCGGCCTCCTGGAAGGCGTCGGTCCCGATGGAGCCCGCGACCACCTGTCCCGTGATGGCGACCATGGGCACGGAGTCCATATGCGCATCGCCGATGGCGGTGATGAGGTTGGTCGCCCCGGGGCCGGAGGTCGCCACGCACACGCCCGGCTTGCCGGTGGCCAGCGCATAGCCCTCCGCGGCGTGCCCGGCACCCTGCTCATGGCGCACGAGGATGTGGCGGATCGTGGGGCTGGCGAGCAGCGGGTCGTAGAAGGGGAGGATCGCGCCGCCCGGCATGCCGAAGATGTCGGTGACGCCGAGCTCCTCCAGAGAGCGGACAAGGGCCTCGGCGCCCGTCATCACCTCGGGGACAGCGGCAGTCGGAGTGTCCTGGCGCGCCATCATCACCCTCCTATCGGTCGGTCCGCCCGGCACGGCGCCGGCTGGGACCACCGTAGGGCAGTCCACGAAGCGAGTCATATCAGAGACCGATCGTCCCATATCATGGAATCACGGATTGCGGGAGATGGCCATGCGTCCTGTCTCACTCCCCTTCCCGGGCTCACTGCGCCTTTGGTCCGTCATCAGACATGGGCCCGTTGATGAAAGAATGTCAGGGCATCCGCCGGGCGCCACCGGCGGGCAAGGGGACATCGCCCCGGACATGACCGCTTCTCAATGACGACCCTGCGCGCCGAGGCCGGGCAGGACCGGAAGGCTACGACCATCGTGACCCACGGACTACTCACCCATCTGCACGACAACCCGGTTCTCGTGCTGTTCCTGCTCATCGGGCTGGGCATGCTCGTCGGCCATATCAAGGTGCGGGGGGTCAGCCTGGGCGCGGCCGCCGTCCTCTTCGCGGGCATCGCCCTGGCGGCCTGGGGGATCTCCCAGCAGGTCGAGATCACGATCCCGGCCCCGCTGGGGACGCTCGGCCTGGCGATCTTCACCTTCGCCATCGGCATCCAATCGGGCCCCAACTTCTTCCACGTGCTGCGCACCGCGGCGGGGCCCCTGGCGCTCATGCTGTTCTTCTTCCTCGTGGCTGCGGGCGCCGGCCTGGGCCTGGGCCACATCCTGGGCATGGATTCGGCCCAGATCGCCGGCACCTTCGCCGGGGCGCTCACCAACACGCCGGCGCTGGCCGCCGCGGGCAACGCCGCCACTCTCTCGGGCAATCCCGACGGCGCGGCCATCGCCACGGTCGGCTACGCCGTCGCCTACCTGTACGGCGTCATCGGGATGCTGTTCTTCAGCCTCCTGGCCCTGCGCTACCGCAGCTCGGACCGTGACAAGCCCTCGCCCCTGGCCAACCGCACGATCCGCGTGGAGCGCTCCGACGGCCCGATGATCGCCGATATCGCGGCCAGGATCTCCGGGGAGCTCAAGTTCTCGCGCCTGCGGCGCGGCGAGACCGGGCCGATCACTCGCCCCTCGGGCGAGGACCGCGTGTTCGAGGACGACCTGGTGACCGTCGTCGGCACCCAGGACGCCGTCAACCAGGTCATCAAGGAGTTGGGGCACGGCTCGTCGCACTCCCTCATCGAGGATCGCAAGTACCTCGATTTCCGGCGCATCACCGTCTCGGACCCGAAGCTCGCCGGCCGCACCCTGGCCGACCTCGATATCGACCACCGCTTCGGCGCGACGATCTCGCGCGTGCGGCGCGGCGACGTCGACATGGTCGGCACCCCGGACCTGGTCCTCCAGCAGGGGGACCGCGTGCGCGTCGTCGCCCCGACCGGGCGGATGGCCGAGGTATCGAAGTTCTTCGGGGACTCGGCGCGGGGCCTGTCCTCGCTCAACCCCATCGCGCTCGGCCTGGGAATGGCCCTGGGCATCGTCATCGGCGAGTGGAAGATCCTCACCCCCTCCGGCGCCACGTTCTCCATCGGCTCGGCGGCCGGCACGCTCCTCGTCGGACTCGTGTTCGGCCGGATCGGGCGCATCAAGGGCTTCGTGACCGCGATCCCCTTCACCGCCACGGCCGTGCTCGCCGAGTTCGGGCTCTTGGTCTTCCTCGCCCAGGCGGGAACGAAAGCGGGCGGCCAGATTGCCGACGCCTTCACCGGCGGCGACTGGTGGAAGATCCTGCTCACCGGCTTCGTCATCACGACGATCGTCGGCATGGGCCTGTACGCCTCGATGCGCTGGATCGTGAAGATGGGCGGGACGCGCCTGTCCGGGCTCATCGGAGGGGCGCAGACCCAGCCGGCGGTGCTGGCCTTCGCCAACGAGCGCACCGGGGCCGACCCCCGGGTGGCACTGGGCTACGCGATGGTCTACCCCGTGGCCATGATCGTGAAGATCCTCATCGCTCAGATCCTCGGCGGCCTGTGAGGCGCGGCCCGCGGGCGCGAGGAGGGCCCGGGCTCACTCATGGTGAGCCCGGGCCCTCCTCGCCGGTGCTTCTTACTGGCGCGGGCCGCTCTCAGTCGCCCTCGGGCTCCGGCAACTCGATCATGCCGGAGGTGGGCATGTCGTGGCGCCAGTTGCGGTCCGTCATGATGCGGGCCAGCGCGAGGCCCACGCCGATGGCGGTGATGACGAAGAGGACCTCCGCGATGCTGGCGGCCGCCTGGCCGACGGCCACCCGCGTGTCGACCGTGTGGTCGTTGAGCGCGGAGATCGCGCGGTAGAAGGGGACACCGGGGATCATGATGACGACCGCCGGCACGGACAGCGCCACGCGGGACAGGGAGGCCCGCGAGACGAAGGCCTGGGCGAGCAGGCCGATGACGACGGCGGCCAGCCCCACGGCCATCTGCCACGGAACGTGGTGAACGTCGATGAGGACGAGCCTGCCCGTGTTCGCCACGGCTCCGATGATCGCGGAGATGAGGCAGGCGCGCGCCCGCGCGTTGAACAGGACGGCGAAGCCGTAGGCGGCGACAAAGGAGCACAGGAGCCGGAGGCCGTAGAGGAGCGGTCCTTCGGGGGTGGGGGCCGCTGTGCCGGTGACGTCCCAGTCGGCGATGGAGGTGACGGTCCAGACGGCGACGCCGGCCGCCATCATGACCATGATGACGTAGGACATGCGGGACACCGCGGAGGAGAAGTCCTGGCGGAACAGGTCGAGCATGGCGGTGACCATGGGGAAGCCGGGGATGAGGAAGAGGATTGCGGAGATGATCCCGCCCTGGTGCCCCGGCGAGATGAGCCCGGCGGTGCTGAGCCCGGCGATGACCGCCATGTAGAGGGTGGATGCGATGACGCCGCTGACGAGCCATGCGTAGAAGTGCTGCATATGGCGCACGAGCATGGCCCGGCGCACCGCCTGCCCGAGCGCCGCGGCGACGAGCACCGCGAGGCACTCGGCCCATCCTCCCTTGTTGAGGAAGCAGAACCCTGCGCAGGCGACGCCGGAGGCCAGGGCATTGGTGATGGGGCCGTAGAGCCCGCGCATCGACTCGACCTCGGTGAGCTTGGCCTCCAGGATCTCGACGCGCTCGTGCGCACGCAGATCGTGGACGATGCGGCGCAGCGCTTCGAGCCGATCGACATTGACGCCGACGCGGCGCACCTCGGCGGCCTCCGTGCGGAAGCGCTCCCCCTCGTAGGAGGAGGTGACGAGCTCCGTCATGGTGACGGTCGCCTGGTGGCGGTCGATGCCGACGGCGGAGGCGGCCCTGGCCATCGCCGACTTCACCCGGTAGGAGCCGGCACCGGCGGCGAGCATGAGCTTGCCGAGGTGGAGGACCACCTCGGACTGCTGCATCAGCCTATCGGCGTCGAGGCCGGATTGGGGGCCATGAGGATCGGTGGGAGGAGGCGTCTCATTCACGCCGTTATGCTGCCCTGACACCGCTGGCCCGGGTAGGGCCCGAAGGACCAATGCGTCGCGTGGCGCTGAGCACGTCTCCCCATGAGGCGCCGGGGCGCGGGGCACCCGGCGGATTGACAGCGCGAGGGGGCCCTGGTGCCATATGCGGCATGACAGGCAACGAACAGCAGTCGCGTGTTCGCGCCGCGGATGTGGCCACCGCCGCGGGAGTGTCGACGACCGCCGTGTCCTTCGTGCTCAATGGCCGCGACGAGGGCAATATCTCGCCCGCGACGCGTGAGCGCATCCTGCGGGCGGCGCAGGAGCTCGGCTACCGCCCCAACCATGTCGCGCAGAGCCTGCGGAGGAACTCGACCAACTCGATCGGGCTGGTCACCGATGCCTTCGCATCCTCGCCCTTCGGGGGCAGGCTCCTCGCCGCGGCGACTGAGGAGGCCAACTCCGCCGGCGACGCCCTGCTCATGATGGACCTCGGTGGCCGCATGGATCGGGCCGCGGAGGCGATCGAGGCCCTGGAGAGCCGTCAGGTCGACGCCATCATCTACGCGACGATGGGATTCACCGAGCTCGACGAGCCCCCGGCATCCCGCGTCCCTCTCGTGCTCGCCAACTGCGTCACGCATCGCCCCAGCAGGCCCTCGGTGAGCCCCGACGACGCCGGTGGGGCCGCCGCCGCCCTCGAGCATCTGGCGGGCCTGGGCCATCGGCGCGTAGCGATGCTGGGAGGGCACTACTCCCCCGGCGCGCGACCGGTCGACGTCGGGAACGTCTCGGGCCCGATCCGCTGGCGGGCATTCCGGGCCGCCGCCGGGCGGAGGGGGATCGATGCCCGGCTCGTTGGCCGGGGGTGGATGATCGACGATGGCTACACCGCCGCGATGGAGGCGCTCGGCCCGCCGGAGCCGGAGCGGCCGACGGCGCTCTTCGCCGCCTGCGACCGGGTCGCGGCCGGGGCGCTGCTGGCGGCCGCGCGCCTCGGGATCTCGGTTCCCGACGATCTGTCGATCATCGGCTTCGACGATCAGGAGGCACTGGCGGAGAGTCTCGTCCCGCCGCTGACCACTGTCGCTCTCCCCCACGCCCTCATGGGCTCCACCGCGGTCGCGATGGCCCTGGAGGCTGTCCGGGGGGAGACGCCCGACCCCTCCCATCGCATCCTGGAGTGCCCTGTCGTGGTCCGCGGCTCGACGGCGCCGCCCCGGCCGTGACGATCGCCGTCGAGCCAGCGGCTCCTGCGCGCGGCCCTCAGGGGACTCGCGGGATGATGGCCGCGGCCCTGGCCGTCCTATCGGTGGCGCAGCGCAGTTCCCATGGCTCGTCATGGCGCCATGTCGCAGGGATCCCCGAATAGCGGTAGAGCTCGAGCACGGCGCCGTCGACCCAGATCTGGTCCCCTGGGGACAGGTCGACCTCCCCCCGGACGGGGTGGCTGAGCCGCGCGCCGTCCCCGAGGACGTCGATCACCCAGCGCCGATCGGCGAGCACAGTCCGCCCGGCCGGTAGCGCGCCCGCATCACCGATGAGGGCGGTGGCCGCGCCCAGATCGATCCTGGAGCGCACCTCACCGCCGACCAACGACAGGCGCCGGGGAAGACTGAGGCAACCCGAGTGGTCGCGCACCGCTGGGTCCTGGTCCGGCTGGCGCACCCAGCCGAGGAGAAGAGGATCGGCATCCGCGAGCGCGACCTGCGGAGCGTAGAGGTCGGCGCCGTCGTCGAGGATGTGAGCTCTCTCGGTGATGAAGCGGAGCCGCCCGTCCTGCTCTGCGAGGTCGCCAATGGCGGCGACGACCTCGCAGAGCCGTCCCTGGTGGTGGAGGGAGACGATCAGGACCCACCGCCCGCCGAGCGGGAACAGCTGGGGGCACTCCCAGATGTCGGCGCTCCCGATCCGCCTGATCAGGGGATCGTCGTCGACGAGCAGCCCGATATAGCGCCAGTCGGTCTCGCACTCGCGGTCGAACAGAGCGATGGCGGGGCTGCCATCGGCCAGGCCCGCCCCGAGCACCGCCAGCCGGCGGCCCTGGTGCTCGAGCACATACGGGTCGCGCATGATGACGATGCCGTCGGAACTCGGGGTGCGCCCCACGACGACCGGCGGCCCCCAATCGCGCAGGTCGGGGCTGCCCCAGCGCAGGCAGATCGTCGAGCCGGCCGAGGCGTCCACGACTCCGGAGTACGCGACGGCGGGCCGGTCGTGCCCGGGCACGAACACCCCCGACCAGCAGCCGAAGGAGTCGGGCCCGCCGGGCGTCGGCGAGAAGGCGATGGGCTCGTCCTTCCAGTGGGCAAGATCCCTGCTGGTGGCGTGGCCCCAGGAGATATGGCCGTGGACGGGGGCGTGTGGATTGTGCTGGTAGAACACGTGCCAGACGCCGTCGACGCAGGTGATGCCGTTGGGGTCGTTGAGCCATCCCCTCGCGGGGCGCAGGTGGTAGCTCGTGGTGGGCGCGCCCATTGTTCCGGTCCTCCTTATCGGTGCGATCCCGCCGTCAGCCCCTCGCGCAGCGTGCGCTGACCGAAGGCGAAGACGAGGAACGCGGGGATCATCGAGATCACGACGCCCGCCAGGACCGTGGCCACGGACCCCGTGCCCATATTGCCCTGGAGGGACACCAGTCCCAGGGGAAGGGTGAAGTTCTTCTCGCTGATCTCGAGGATCAGGGGGCGGAAGAACTCATTCCAGTGGAAGTTGAAGGCCAGGATCCCCACGATCGCCATTCCCGGCATCGCCAGGGGGGCGTAGATGGAGCGGAAGGTGCGCCACGCCCCCGCGCCGTCGAGCTCGGCAGCCTCCCCCAGCTCCGCGGGAAGTCCGAGGAAGTACTGGCGCATGAGGAAGGTCCCGAAGGCCGTGGGTATGGCCGGGAGGATGAGGGCGACGAGGGTGTCGGCCAGGTGCATGCCTCGGATGAGCATGAACACCGGGACGATAGTGACCTGCATCGGTACCATCATCGTAGCGAGAATGAAGGCGAACAGCATCTTCTTGCCCCGGAACTCGAACCGGGCGAAGACGTACCCGGCCATCGCGGCCGAGAGCATCTGCCCGATGGCGATCGCGCCGGTGACGAGCACTGAGTTGAGGATGAGCAGCCACATGTCGACCTTCTTGAACACCGCCGAGTAGGAGGATAGGTCGAAGGCGCTGGGGATGATGGAGCCGTCGGCGGATAGCGACTCGGCGGGTGGCCGCATCGAGGCCAGGATCGTCCAGATCACTGGGGCGAGAGTGACCAGGCTTGCAAGGCCGAGGACTGCGTAGATGGCGAGTTTCTTCATGGGTCAGACTCCTCAGCCGTAGAACACGAAACGTCGGGACAGGCGGAACTGCAGCGCCGTCACCAGCATGATGACGATGGTCAGGATCATCCCGATCGCGGAGGCCCTGCCGAACTGGAGCTGTTTGAACGCCGACTCGTAGATCACCATGACCGCGGTGCGGGTGGAGTCCCCCGGACCTCCTCGCGTGAGAACGTAGGGCTGGTCGAAAATCTGCAGGGCGGAGATGATCGCCATGACGGAAGCAACCAGGGTTGTGGGGCTGACCAGTGGGAAGGTGATCCTCCAGAACTGCTTCCAGCCCGTGGCGCCATCGACTTGGGCGGCCTCGTAGACATCCTTGGGGATGGAGGAGAGCCCGCCGAGGAACAACAGGAACGAGAACCCGAAGTTCTGCCACACGTAGACCAGGACGACCACCGCCATCGCCCCTCCTGTGGAGGTCAGCCAGGGGACGTTGCCGACACCGAGCATGGAGAGCAGGTGGTTGACCAGGCCGAAGTTCTCATTGAACAAGTAGGTCATGATGATGGAGACCGAGGCCGCGGACAGGATGAGGGGGAAGAAGAGCACCGAGCGGAAGAACGACCTTGCCATGCTGGGCATCCTCGTATTGACAAGGACCGCCAGCGCCAGGGCGACCGCGAGTTGCAGGGTCACGGCGACGAGGACGAAGCCGATGGTGTTGAGGAAGGAGACTCGGATCGTCGGGTCGGCGGCGATGCTGGTGAAGTTGTCCAGGCCGACGAACCTCGGGGGCGTGATGATGTCCCACGAGAAGAAGGCGAGACCGATCGAGGCGAGGATCGGCAGGAAGCTGAAGACGCCCAGCCCGACCACCGTGGGTGCGAGGAACAACCAAATGAGGACTTTCCGTTGCATGTCATGCCTCCAGGGCTCGGGTGAGATCGGCGTCGAGTCGCTCCAGGGCACCGGGGAGGGCGCCGGCCGAGCCGGTCACCGCGCCCAGGACGTTCTTGATGAGCGCTGTCTCAACAGCGGCCTGCTGCGGTGGCGCGGGAATGGGAGCGCAGGGATGCTCATCAAGGGTGTCGTAGAAGACCTTCCAGTGGGCGGGCCCCTTCCCCGCGTAGAGGGCCTCGTTGCACATGGACCGCCGGGTGGGCGTGGTGTCGGGCTTGGTGAAGGCCAGGCTCATGCCCTCCGGGGAGGTGCAGAATTTCACCCATTCCCAGGCCTCGTCCTTGCGCCTGGAGGTCTTGAGTATGGCGTAGCCGGCGGCGCCGAACTGGTGGCGCTGCGAGCGCCCCCGAGGGAAATAGGCGACGTCGTAGTCCTCCGGTGCGAGCCCGGCCTCCGTCAGGCCCTGGACCCAGTAGCCGCCCGCCGGTGTCATTCCGATGGAGCCGCCCGAGAACTGCCCGACGAGCTCGTTGCCGCCGCCCTGGGCAGGGCTGGTGCCCAGGCCCTCCTCCACGACCTCGCGCAGGAACTCGAAGGACTCGAGCACACGGGGGTCGGAGGCGTTCGAGGCCTCCCAGAGATAGCCACCGGAATAGGTGTCCTCCTGGCCCGGGTAGAACTGTTGCCAGAGCCACTGGCCGCCGTCTGCCTTCTTCTCCGTCAGGAAGCTGGTGTCGTTGGCGTAGAGCCACGGCACCACTCCTCCCCATAGCCGGTTGGTCCAGTAGAACGGGATGAATCCGGTGTCTGCGGAGCTCCTCATCTGGCGCGCCATCGCCAGGAAGTCATCTTGCGTCCAGTTGGTGGCGGGGTAAGCCACCCCCGCGCGCTCCATCGCCGCGGTGTTGAGGTACATGTTGGCGGCGTTGAAGTCGATGGGCATCTGGTAGAGGGAGCCCTTGTACATGAACGCCTCGACGAGACTCGGGTGAACGTCGTCGAAGTAGTTCTTGACCTCGGCGGCGTCGCGGGTGATGTAGGCGTCGAGGGGCTCGGCGAGCCTCTCGGCGAAGAGCTGGGCGCCCTCGGTCGCCACGACGCACACATCGGGCGGCGTGCCGGCTGCCACCATGGTGAGGATCTTGGCGAAGAAGTCCGCCCAGTCGGCGCCCTGAACCGCCTGGAGCCGGACTGGGATATCGGGATGTTGGGCGGTGAAGGCGTCGACGAGCGACTTGCGCGCGGCCGCATCCTGGTTGGTCCCCAGGATCGCGATCGACAGCGAGTTGTCGTAGCGGCCCGGGATGTCCGCCCCGATCAGACGTGACCACTGACTGCCGAGGAGGGCCGCTGAGCCCACCCCCACGGCGCCTGTCAGCAGTCCGCGTCGGGAGAGCTGAGTCATCATTGACCTCCTGCCTAATTCGATTTAGGTAGGATCATTGTTACCCCCGCCACAGGTGATGTCAAGCCCGTCCATGTGGGTTGCTGTGGTGTGGTGGCTGGGTGTGGGGGGCGATCTGGGCTCGCGTGTGCGGTGCGGGCCTGCGCGGGCAGTGGTGGTGTGTCCTGTGAGCCGCGTGGATGAGGGC
>NZ_MVIV01000011.1 GCF_002072175.1 Actinomyces gaoshouyii
CGCGGGCCCGGCGATCCCCCGGGGGATCGCCGGGCCCGCGCCGAGCGGGGTCACTCCCCCGCGTGGTAGACGCCGTCGGCGCCCAGTCGGGCCTCGGGGTCGAGGAGCATGGCGGCCTCGACCTCATGCGGGTCGCGGTTCTTACCGGCCTCGCCGAGGCGGCGTCCCTGGATCTGCTCGAAGAGCTCGACGCGGCCGATCATGCCGGCGCGGCGGCGGCGCGTGCCCGCGGCGAGGCGGGCATTGGCCGAGGCGAGCCAGGTGTCAACGGCCTCCTGGCCGCCGGCCTTGCGCAGGGCCGCCTCGAAGGCGCCGGGGTGAACCAGGGCGATGAGGCCCGAGACGTGCCCGAAGCCGAGGGAGGTCAGCAGGCCCGCGCGCACGGGACCGGCGCCGGGCACGCGGCCCGACTCCCCTCCGCGGCCGGCGAGCCGCATCGGGGTGCGCGGCCACACCCAGAAGGCGTCCTTGGCCAGCGGGGCGTCCACGACGTCGAGGGAGGCGTTGCCGGGCGCGATGCCGGTGGCCAGGATCTCGGTCAGGCCCGCAACCTGGAAGACCGCGGCGCCGCCCTTGGCGTGGCCGGTGATGGTCTTCTGGGAGACCGCCACGAGCGGGTTGCCCTCGGAGCGGCCCAGTGCCCGCGCCAGGCGGGTGTGGAGCTCGGACTCGTTGGGATCGTTGGCGCCCGTGGAGGTGTCGTGCTTGGAGACCAGGGCGATGTCGTCGGCCTCCACGCCGAGCGAGCGCAGCGCGCGCGCCAGGCGCGAATCGGTACCGCCGCGGCCGGCTCCCAGCGCCCCCAGGCCCGGGGCCGGGATGGAGGTGTGGGCGCCGTCGGCGTAGGAGGAGACGAAGCCGACCACGCCGGCCACGGGCAGGCCCAGGCGCGCTGCCACGGAGGCGCGGGCCAGGATGACCGTCCCGCCGCCCTCGGCCTCGACGAAGCCGCCGCGGCGGCGGTCGTTGGCCCGCGAGAAGTGACGGTCGGAGATGCCCTTGGCGCGCATGGCGGCCGCCTCGGCGGTGGCGCTCATGTTGCCGAAGCCGACGACCGACTCGATCGAGATGTCGTCGATGGCGCCGGCGATGACGACATCGGCCTTGCCCAGGGCGATCTTGTCCCAGCCCTCCTCGATGGACACGGCCGCGGTGGCGCAGGCGCTCACCGGCTGGACCATGGAACCGTAGCCGCCGATGTAGGACTGCATGACATGCGCGGCGACGACGTTGGGCAGGGCCTCCTGGAGGATGTCGCTGGGGCGCTCCTCGCCCAGCAGGCGGCCGACGAACATCTTGCGCATGGACTCCATGCCTCCGAAGCCCGTGCCCTGCGTGGAGGCCACGTCGGAGGGATGGACGGCGGTGAGCAGCTCGGCCGGGGTGAAGCCGGCGGCGAGGAAGGCCTCGACAGCGGTCACCAGGTTCCAGGAGGCGATGGTGTCCATGCCCTGGACCATGGCCGCCGGGATGCCCCAGCGCTCGGGGTTGAAGTCCACCGGGAACTGGCCGCCCACGGTGCGCGACAGGGCCGCGCGGCGCGGGACGCGGGCCAGCGACCCGGCCAGGCGGGTGACTGTCCACTCGCCGGTCCCGGCGTCGGGGGCCACGAGGGTGTGCTCGGGGTCGGAGGCCTCGATGGCGCGGGCCGCGGCCTCGTCGGGCACGCTCAGCGTGATGTCGTGGTCGAGGTAGACGGCGACCTCCTCGTCGGCGATGGTGGCGATGACGCCGTCGTCGACGAACTCGCGGATGCCGCAGCGGGCCACGACCTCGTCGCGGTAGCGGGTCCAGATGTCCTCCTCGGGGACGCGCTCGCCGTCAGTGTCGTACCAGCCGGCCTTCGGCGAGTCGTACCAGGTGAGCAGGCCCATGCCCCAGGCGAGCTCGAGGACGCCCGCGGCGGTGAGCTCAACGTCCTCCCCACCGCTCATGCCCAGCTCCGCCTCGCGGCGGGTGCGCCCCGAGCCCCAGGTGGAGATCTCACCGGTGGAGACGATGACGACCATGTCGTCCAGATCGGTCTCCACGTCGCCCCACTGGGGGGCGGTGGGCTGGGTGGGCACCACCGGCGAGGGCAGGGCGCGGATCTCGGCGCGCTGCTCGGCGGGGGCGGCCTTGGCGGACGCCAGGGAGGCCGCGGACTCGCGCAGGGCGACGAGGTCGATGCCATCGCCCAGTCCCCCGGTCAGGTCGGCCTCGACGGGGCGCTCGGCGGCGCGGGCACGGGTGGCGCGATCGCACAGGCCCATGAGCTCGGCGGCCATCTCCTCGGTCGACCAGGTGCGCACCCCGGCGGCCTCAACGGCGGCGACCAGCGGGTCGTTGCCGCCCATGAGGCCGGTCCCGCGGACCCAGCCGATGCGCGGGTGGGCCAGGGTGACCCGCCCGGACCAGGCCGACTCGGAGGACCAGCGGTTGACGATGGCGTCGAGCGCGGCCTTGACCTCGCCGTAGGCGCCGTCGCCGCCGAAGATGCCGCGGTTCGGGGAGCCGGGCAGGACGACGTGCAGGCGGTGATCCACATGCGTGTCGGTGCCGATGGCGCTCAGCGCGGCGATGCTCCGCTCGACGCTCCACAGCAGGAGACGGGTCTGGGACTCGGCGGCGGGACCTGCGTCGGCGAGGGTCCCCATGACCCGGGGGGCCGCGAAGGGGAACAGGAGGGTCGGGACGAGGGCCTCCTTGACGACGGTGGTCGTGCCCCCTGCGGTGACGGCCTGCTCGTTGCCGATCCAGTCGGCCAGGGCGTCGACGTCGCGGTAGGAGGCGAGGTTGGCGGGCACGATCCACAGTCGGGCGCCGGCGGAGGCGTGCTCGCGGTACAGGCGCGTGGCGAAGGCCAGGCGCTCGTGGCTCAGCCGTGAGGAGGTGGCCACGACCGTCGCACCGCCCGCCAGGAGCTCACCGGTGACGGCGGCGGCGATGGAGCCTGGGGCCACGCCGGTGACCACGGCGACGTCCTCGGCCCAGCGGATGGCCGCGTCACCCCGAGTGGCGGTGGTGCGGGCGGCGGACGCCAGGGAGGCGGCCAGGGCAGCGCGCTCCTCGCGGTCGGCGCGCTCGCCGGCGCGCAGGGTCCGCGCCCACCAGTCGGCCTGATCGGCGACGGCCCGGCCCAGGCCCGTGAAGGCCTCGGGGCGCAGGAGGCGGTGGGCCTCGGCGAGGTCGAGCTCGCCGTTGCCCAGGCGGGCCAGGTCCTCCCGGGCGCTCGCCCAGCGGTCGTCGATGAGGACGGCGCGGGCGGGTTCGAAGGCCGGGGTGACGGACTTGACCCAGCCGGGGCCGAGCTCGGCATCGATCGCCGCGAGGGCGGCGCGGGTGGCGGCGGCCTCGTCGTCGGCGTCCGCGGGGATCGTCACCCTCTCGGACAGCCCCAGGGCGTCGAGGATGGTGCGGGCGGTGGCGGCCAGCACGCCGGAGGAGCCGGTGACGGTGGCGGCGAAGGCGTCCAGGGCGGCGGAGTCGACCACCGCTCCCCCGGCGCCACCGGCGGTGGAGGGCTTGGCGACGCTCACCCCGTGGGCGCCGGCGACCGCCAGGACGGCGGAGTCGATGAGGGCGTCGACGGCGCCGGCGCTGGTCAGCGGCGCGGAGGAGCCGAGGCTGGCCAGGTCGTCGCCGCGCATGGAGGCGCCCTCGCGGGTGCCCAGCATGAGCTCTGCGGTGACGTGGGAGACCCATCCGTCGCCCAGGCCCCAAGTGCCCTTGACCCGCTCGCCCACGCGCGTGGCGCGCACGCCCGAGGGACCGAGGATGCGGCCCAGGCCCGTGCGGATCGCGTCGGACAGGACCGGCCCGAAGGCCTTGTAGCCGGGGGCGCCCTTGGCGACCGTGGCGGCCAGAGCCGTCATGTCGGCGTCGGCGGCGCCGTCGATACTGGCGAGCTGGAGCTCCGTTCCCAGGTCCATGAGGAGCTGGTTGCGACGGGAGGAGACGCCATTGGTGAGGGTCTCGGTGGTGTCCGTGGCGCCGATCTGCTCGGGGCGGATCCGCGAGGCATGCGCCAGGAGGACCGTCAGAGCGTCGGTGGCGCCGAAGGGCAGATCGTCCACGGGGCCAGTGGCGGCGGGCGCCGCGGCGGCGGACTCGGCGGCCGGGGCGGGGGCCTCCTCGACCAGGGCCGGAGCGCCCTCGGCCGGCGCCGTCTCGGGAGCCGGGGCGGGGGCCTCCTTGACCGGCTCGGTGAGCTCAACGGCGGGGTCGGTGTCGGTGGCGAGCACGCGGGCCTCGTCGCGGCGGGCGTTGTGGACGGTCACGTGGCGCCCGGCGTGGGCCGGGAGCTTGAGGGTGTTGCTGGCCAGGTTCGCCAGGGTCGGGGAGGCCGCCAGGCCCACCTCGACGACGTGCTCGATGCCGAGCCCGCCCTCGGCGGGCGAGCGCAACAGCACGTCCTGCGTCTCGATCCAGCGCACCGGGGAGGCGAACTGCCAGGCCAGGAGCTCGATGAGCAGGAGGCGGGCGAGCTCGGTGCGGCGCGCCGACCAGCTGTCCCAGTCATCCAGGGCGGCACGGACCTGCTCGGAGGGCACGACCTCGAGGATCGAGGCGGCGAACTCGCGGGTCAGCGCGAAGGGGCGCGCCACGAGGTTGGGCACGTAGCGGTTCTCGAGGCGGTCGACGTCGAGGTCGGCCGGGACGAGCTGCTCGAGGCGGGCGCGGAACTCGGCCACGCCGGGGCGCAGGACCTCGGAGTGGAAGGGCACGTCGATGCCGGGCACGAGCATGAAGGGGTTCTTGCCGCCGCGGGCCTTGGCCTTGGCGCGCGCGTCTGCGGCCAGTGCGTCCAGGCCCTTGATGGTCCCGGCGATGGCGTACTGGACACCGGCCAGGTTGTAGTTGACGATCTGCAGGAACTCACCGGTCGCCTCGGAGATGGAGGCGACGTAGGACTCGACGTCCTCGGCGCGGATGCCGGCCTGGTTGGGGCGCAGGGCCCCCATCCGGTAGTCGGAGGCTCCGGTCTCGTCGCGCGGGACGAGGGAGTGCATCGTGGAGCCGCGCTGGAAGACGATGGAGATGGTGGTCTCCACCGGCATGACCCGCCCGTAGGAGGACAGGGCCGTGTACTCGCCCAGGGAGTGCCCGGCGAAGGCGGCGCCCTCGACGAGCGCCCCGGCCTCGGCCAGGCGCGCCGTGGAGGCCATGGCGACGGTGGCGAGGGCGACCTGCGTGAACTGGGTGAGGTTGAGCAGGCCCTCGGGGTGGCGGTAGGTGACGCCCCGGGCGGTCATCTCGGTGGGGTTGTCGCGCACAAGGGCGATGACGGAGAAGCCGAGCTCGGCGCGGGTGTGGGCGTCGGCCCGCTCCCAGACCTCGCGGGCGGCCTTGGACGAGGCGCGCTCGTCCAGTCCCATGCCGGCGCTCTGGATGCCCTGGCCGGGGTAGATGTAGGCGGTGGGCTCGGGCAGGGTGACGGCGGTGCCGCGCGAGACGACCTCGCCGTTGACGCGGCACACGGCCTCCAGGATGTAGCCGCCGCCGCGCACGAGTCCGGTGCGCTCGACACTGATCTCGACGGCGTCGTTCAGCTCGACGGGGCCGGTCATGACGTAGGTCCAACCGGCGAGCTCGTGGTGGGTGCCGTCGGCCGCGGCCGCGGCGGCGACCTGCTGGGCGGTGGCGGACAACCACATGCCGTGCACGAGCGGGGCGTCCATGCCGGCGACCTTCGCGGCGTGGTAGCTGGTGTGGATGGGGTTGAAGTCACCGGTGACACGCGCGAAGGCCGTCATATCGGCGGGCGCGGTGACGGTGGCGCGGCGCAGGAGACGACGGGCGGCCGGCGCGGTCTCGCGGCCGGTCCCGCCGGCGGGTTCGGGGGCCGAGGGGACGGCGGTCCCGGAGGCGCGGCCGCGGATGGCGAAGCGCTCGCGCAGCAGGGCGATGAGCTCGCCGTCGTGATCGCCGCCGGAGCAATCGGTCATCTGCAGGCGCACGTCGACGACGCGGCCGGCGCTTGACTCCTCCAGGGCGGCGACCCAGCCGTCGACCTGCACGTGGGCGCCGGCGCCCGCCCAGGCCTCGAGCTCGTCGAGGGGGCGGCGCAGGTCGATCGTGTGATCGAGGTGGACGGCGCCGAGAAGTCCCTCGATGAGCGGCATGCCGTCCTCGACGACGCTGCCCAGGGCCGCGTAGACCACGGGCCAGGCCGGGCCGAGAAGGGCATCGGGCACCAGCGGCGCGGCGGACAGGTCCGTGGGCAGCGCGTCGGCGGTCACGGCGGCGTGGTCGTGGCCGAGGGTGTCTGCCAGCGTGAACTGGGCGTGGACGGTGCCGAAGGGCTGGGAGACCGGGCGGCCCAGGGCGTCGGTCGCGCCGTCGGCGGCGGGGCGCACCTGGGGGAGCCGCTCGACGAAGTCGCCGGTGATGGAGGTGGCGCCCACGCCGGCGGTGACCCGCAGGAGGTCGTTCATGGTCTCGCTGATGCGGCCGGGATCCACCAGGGGGACGGCGCCATCGGCGGCGCGGGCCAGGCGCAGGGGGATGACGAGGCGGCGCACGGCATGGATGGCGTCCCCGCCAGGGGTGGAGTCCCAGTGCGTGTCGAGGCGGATGTCGAGGTCGTAGGCATCGGCCGCGACATCGGGGCGGGCGGTGACGACGTATGCCTCGTCGGGCAGGACCCGGGCGGGGTTGATGGACAGGTGCCCATTCCACAGCACGTGCGGGGAGGTGCGCACGAGGGCGAGGGCGTCGGCCACGGGGACGGAATCGGGCCCCCAAGCGACGCCGATGCGGCCCGCCGCATCGCCCGGCTGGGCGCCGGCGGCCATCAGGGCCTCGACGGCGGCGGTCTCGAAGCGGCCGAGCAGCTCGCCGACCGGCTCGTTGATGGTGGTGATGCCGGCCACCGCCACGGGGCCTGGGATGATGCGGACCTGGTCGGCGGTGTATCGCGGGTCCTGGGACTGCCACAGGGAGTCAGTGCCCCACCAGCGCAGGATGTCGGCGTCGACGACGGGCACGAAGGGCACCGGCTTGGGGTGCTTGCGGCACAGGTCGACGAACCAGGCGGCGTCGATGGGCTCGACACGGGTGGTCGCGGCGCTCGGGTAGGCGCGGCGGAGAGCGGACAGGGCCGCATCGGAGTCGATGACGTCCTCGTAGTCGGCGAAGAGCGTGGCGATGGAGCCGCGGTCCGCGGGCGACAGGCGGGCCTCGACGCGGTGCAGGAGGTCGAGGAAGCGGTCGTACCAGCCCTCGTCGGCCCAATCGGCCTCGACGGCGGCGCGCCCATCATGAGGCGCGACGCACAGCTCGGCGTAGCGGGTGGCCCACTCCAGGTAGGTCATGGTCTCGACGTCGCCGAAGTAGGGCTTGGCGGTGCGCGAGAGGGCCTCGATCATCTCCTCACGGCGCTCGGCCATGGCCGCCTCGTCGCCGGCGAGCTCCTGGATGAGCCGGGAGGCGCGGGCCGAGGAGTTGTCGATCTCGTAGAGGTCGGCGCGCAGGTGGGACAGGCCCGAGGTCATGCCGCCGATGGAAGCGCCGGAGGCGACCCATCCGCCCTCGTTCGCCGGGTCGATGCCGGGGGTGTCGACGAGCAACTGCTTGACGTCGTCGTTGGTCCTGGCCTCCAGGCAGGTCATGGCGGCGGTACCGACCATGACGCCGTCGACGGGGGCCGCGGCGGTGCCGTAGGCCAGGGCCCAGCGGCCGGTGAGGTAGTCGGCGGCGCGCTCGGGGGTTCCGATGCCCCCGCCGACGCACAGGACGACGTTGTCGACAGCGCGGATGGCGTCGTAGGTGGCCAGGAGCATGGTGTCCAGGTCCTCCCACGAGTGGTGGCCGCCGGCGTGGCCGTCCTCGATCTGCATGATGACGGGGGTGTCCTCGTTGGCGCGGGCGATGGCCAGAACCTGGCGGATCTGGTCGACGGTGCCGGGCTTGAAGGCGATGTAGGGGAAGCCCTCGGCATGGAAGCGCTTGAGCAGGGCCGTGGCCTCCTCCAGCTCGGGAATGCCCGCCGAGATCGTGATGCCGTCGACGGGGGCGCCGCCGAGGCGGGCCTTGGACAGGAGCCTCTGGGCGCCCAGATGGAGGTTCCACAGGTAGCGGTCCATGAACATGGCGTTGAACGCGGCGGTTCGGCCGGGGTCGAGGAGCCTGGTGAGCTCGGCGATGTTCTCGGTCAGGACCGGGCCAGTGGTCTGCCCGCCGCCGGCGAGCTCGGCCCAGTAGCCGGCGTTGGCGGCGGCTGCGACGATGGCCGGGTCGACGGTGGTGGGGGTCATGCCGGCGAGCATGACGGCGCTGCGGCCGGTCAGGCGGGTGAAGGCGGTGTCGACGGTCAGGCGCCCATCGGGCAGGCGGGTCAGGCGCGGGGAGAAGCGGGAGCGGTCGACGGTGCGGGTGGGTTCGGCGCCCTCGCGGTCGAGCTCATCGAGGGCGGAGGCGGTGCCCGCGGCCACGATGGTGGAGCCGGTGCCGGCGAGGACGGCCTCGGTGAGGCGGGAGAGCACGGTGCCGGGGCCGAGGTCCACGACGGTGCGCGCCGGGGCGCCCCCGGTGCTGGCGGCCTCCAGGGCGCCGGTGACGATGGCGGGCCAATCGACGACGTCGATGAGGACGGCCCCGGCGAGCCGGCGGGCCGCGGTCCGGTCGAGGCCGCAGCGGCCCGCCCACTGGACGACATCCTCGACGGCGGGGGCCAGCAGCGGGGTGTGGAAGGGCACGGAGGTGGCCAGGAACTCGGTGACGGGGGCGAGGACGGCGCCGCCGAGGCGGCGCTCCTTGCGGGCCTTGGCGCTGCGGGCGGCGGCCGCTTCGAGGGCCGTGACGACCTGCTCGAGGTCGGCGGGGCGCCCGGAGAGGATATGGGCCTGGCGGCCGTTGATGACGCCGACCGAAATGCCCGCGGCGGCGGGGACGCGCGCGAGCACGGCGTCGAGGACCTTGCGGGTCACGCCGCGCACGGAGAGCATGGGGGTGGACTCGCCCACAGTCCCCAGGTCGAGGCGGCGGGTGGTGCGGGCGGCGGCGGCGCCGATGAGCCGGGCGATGGCATGGATCTCAACGGCGCGCTCCTCGCGCTGGTCAGCGGGGCCCTGAAGGGCGTCAAGCAGGGCGACGCCGAGGACTCCCTGGGAGTGCCCGATGACGCCTGCGGGGCGCGCGGCGGTCTCGCCGAGGGCGTCGAGCCCGCACGAGCGCATGGTGTCCAGGGCGGCGTGCTGAGCCAGGAGGATGCCGGGGACGGAGACGTCCGCGGTGTCCGCGGCGGCGGCGCCCCTGCCGGAGGGGGCGGGGGTGACGGGCGCGGCGACGTCGTCGAGGAGGCGGGCCCCGCGCGGGGAGATGGTGAGCAGCTCGGTGGCCACCGGCGCGAGGCGCTGGGCGACAGCGGCGTCGATGGAGGCCAGGCGGGCCGAGAGCTCGCGGTCCAGCCCGGCGAGCTCGTTCAGGACGGCGCGCCAGGGGGTGGCCTGGCCGCCGAAGGCCAGGACGTAGGGTTCGCCGGCGCTCAGGCGGGCGGCGGTGGTGCGGGCGATCGGGGTGGTGGAGTGGCTCATATCTTCCTCGTAGTGGCGGCAATGGGTGGTCGTGCTGGTCTGAGCGGCGCGCTGCGCGAGCGGCCGCGCGGGGCGGCCGGAGCCGCTGGCTGGCGCCGCGCCCTGGTTCGGGAGCGTCATAGGGGGACGTTGTCGTGCTTCTTGCGGCTCCCGGCGCGGGCCCCGCGCTTCGCGCGCAGGGCCGCCAGGGACTCGGCGATGACGCCCCGGGTCTCCTCCGGGGCGATGACGGCATCGATCTCCCCGATGGCCACGGCCTTGTCCGGGTTGATGACGGCGTCGGTGTAGGCGGCGGTCAGGCGCTCCTGCTCGGCAGCGGCGGCCTCGTCGCCGGACTCGGCGCGCACGGCGGCGAGCTCGCGGCGGTGGATGATGCCCACGGCCCCGGCGGCGCCCAGGACGGCAATCTCAGCGCCGGGCCAGCAGAAGTTGAGGTCGGCGCCGATGGCCTTGGAGCCCATGACGATGTAGGCCCCGCCGTAGGCCTTGCGCAGGATGACGGTCACCAGGGGGACGGTCGCGGTGGCGTAGGCGTTGATGACCTTCGCCCCGCGGCGGATGATGCCGGCGTGCTCCTGCTCGGCGCCGGGCCGGTAACCGGGGACGTCCACGAGGGTGACGACGGGCAGGCCGAAGGCATCGCAGAAGCGCACGAAGCGGGCGAGCTTCTCGGAGGCGGCGGTGTCCAGCGTACCGGCGTCGACGAGGGGCTGGTTGGCGACGATGCCCACGGGGTGGCCCTCGAAGCAGGCGAAGCCGACGACGACGTTGGGCGCGTACTCCTCCTGGACCTGGACGAGCTCGCCGTGGTCGACGATCGCCGAGACCACATCGACAACGTCGTAGGCCTGGCGAGTGGAGGCGGGAACGAGGGTGCCGACCCGCGCGGCCGAGGCGGCGTCCTCCTCGCGGTCGGCGGGGGTGTACTCGTACAACGGGGCCTCGAGCTCGGCCGAGGAGGGCAGGTAGGCGAGCAGGGTGCGCACCTGGTCGAGGGCATCCGCCTCGTCCTCGGCGACGTAGTGGACGACCCCGGAGACGCTGCCGTGGACGCGGGCCCCGCCCAGGTCCTCGGCGCTGATCGACTCACCGGTGACGGCGCGCACGACGTCGGGGCCGGTGACGAACATGTGGGAGGCCTCGCGCGTGGCGATGACGAAGTCGGTCAGGGCCGGGCTGTAGACGGCCCCGCCGGCGCAGGGGCCGAGGATGACGCTGATCTGGGGCACGAGGCCGGAGGCGGCGCAGGTGCGGTTGAAGATGCGCCCGTACTGGCGCAGGGCGCCCACGCCCTCCTGGATCTTGGCGCCGCCGGAGTCGATGAGCCCGACCACGGGGATGCGCAGGCGCAGGGCGTCGTCGAGCAGGCCGACGATCTTGTCCCCCTCCACCGAGCCCAGGGCGCCACCGGAGACGGAGAAGTCCTGGGAGTAGACGGCGACCTGGCGGCCGTCGACCTGCCCGAAGCCGGTGACGACGCCGGAGGGGCGGGCCTTGGCACCGGCGCCGGAGCCTGTGTAGCGGCCGATCTCGAGGAAGGTTCCCTCGTCCAGGAGAGCGTCGATGCGCTCGCGGGCGGTCTGCTTGCCCTTGGCGTGCTGGCGGGCCGCGGCGGTCTCCTCGGCCTGCGCGTCGATGCGGGCGATGCGCTCGCGGAAGGCCTGGGTGGCCGCTGAATCGGCCATCGTCGAGCCCCCGCCGGCCGCGGGGGCGGCACCCGTGGCCGGCGCCGGGATGGCGGTGTCTGTCATGGCTCAGGCCTCCTTCTGGCCGGTGGTGGTCTCGTCGGCGAAGCGGATGAGGACGTCCCCGGCGCTCACAGTCGTCCCGGCGCTCACGGCGATCTGCTCGACGACGCCGTCGTAGGGGGCGTGGACGTAGTTCTCCATCTTCATGGACTCCAGGACGATGAGGAGGTCGCCCTCGGCCACCCGCGCGCCGGGCTCGACGCAGATGCGGGTGATGATCGCCTGCATGGGCGCGGCGATGACGCCCTCGGCGCTCTCGGCGCTCTCCGCCCCGGCGCGGGCGGCGCGCGCGCCGCGGCCGCGCAGGGGCTGGCCCCGGTGGGCGGGGCGCGAGCCACCGTCGGAGCCTGCCATGCCCCCGCGGTGGCCGTGCCCGCCGAGGATGCCGTCGGGGATGGTCAGGGAGACCCGCTGGCCGTTGACCTCGATGACGTAGGTGGAGCGGGTGCGGGTGGAGGCCGCGGCCGGGGCGGAGGCCTGGCCGCCCGCGGCGACGGGGCCCGCGGTCGCGGTGCCGTCCCCCGGGGCGCCGGTGGCGAGTCCCGGCAGGACGTCGTTCTCGATCCATCGGGTGGTGACTCCGAGCAGGCCGGAGGCATCCGGCTGGGTGAAGGCGGGCATGCCCAGGACGGCCTCGTGCAGGGCGGCGCACACGGTGACGCCCTCGACGACCGTCTCGGCCAGGGCCCGCCGCGCGCGGGCGAGGGCCTGATCCCGGGTGGCGCCGGTGACGACGATCTTGGCGAGCATGGGGTCGAACATGGGGGTGACGACGTCGCCCTCGACCACCCCGGACTCGATGCGGATGCCGGGGCCAGCGGGCCAGCGCAGGCGGGTGATCGTGCCGGTGGAGGGGGCGAGCCCGGCGGCGGGGTCCTCGCAGGTGATGCGCAGCTCGATGGAGTGCCCGCGCACCGGCGGGACCTCGCCGAGGCGTCCCCCGGCGGCAACGCGCAGCTGAAGGGCGACGAGGTCGACGCCGGTGACCTCCTCGCTCACGCAGTGCTCGACCTGCAGGCGGGGGTTGACCTCGAGGAACCACAGGTCGCCGTCGGGAGTCAGGAGGAATTCGCAGGTGGCCACGCCCACGTACCCGACGGTCTCCAGGAGGCGCCGGGAGGAGTCGACGAGGGTCTCATGGATGCCCTCTGGCAGGAAGGGGGCGGGCGCCTCCTCGAGGAGCTTCTGGTTGCGGCGCTGGAGGGTGCAGTCGCGGGTCGAGACGACGGCGAAGGCGCCGTGGGAGTCTCTCGCGCACTGGGTCTCGATGTGGCGGGCCGCGGTGACGAAGCGCTCGAGGATGAGGGTGCCGCCCCCGGCACTGGCCGACTCGAACGCGGGGGTGGAGCGGGCCTCGTCGTCGTTGGACAGGACCGTGATGCCGCGGCCGCCCCCGCCGTCGGTGCGCTTGAGGGCGACCGGGTAGCCGTGCTCGGCGGCGAAGCCGATGACGGTGGAGGCGGAGGTGACCGGCTCGGTGATCCCGGGCACGGGGGCGACGCCGGCGCGCTCGGCGGTGGCGCGGGCGCTCATCTTGTCCCCCAGGGCGTCCATGGCCTCGGGGCTGGGGCCGACCCAGGTGATGCCGGCGCCGGCGACGGCGCGGGCGAAGTCGGCGTTCTCGGACAGGAAGCCGTAGCCGGGGTGGATGGCATCGGCGCCGGTGGCGCGGGCCAGGGCGAGGATGGCGTCGGCGTCGGTATAGGCGGAGCCCCCGGGAAGGGCGTGGGCCTCATCGGCGAGCTCGGCGGCCGGGCTCATGAGGTCCTCGGGCGTGTACGGCAGGATCGAGGTCCCTCCCAGGTCCCTGACGGTGCGGATGACTCTCAGAGCGATCTCGCCGCGATTGGCGATGAGGACGCGGGAGGGGTACTGACCGTGTGTCACCGATGGCTCCTTGGGGCCGTCGCCCGGTCGGGCCGATCGCCGCCGCTCCTCCCCGCGGTGGGCGCGGGAGGGGGCGGGCTCGGGCCGGGCTGCCGGCGGTGTCGACGTCGCATCCCGACGGGTGCCGGGTGCGGACCGCGCGGGAGGCCTGTCGGAACAGACAGCCCCTGCGGCCATGCCCCACGCTACGTCCCAGGCCCGCCGAGAACCGATTGTGGAATCCTCACAAACGCGCTCAGGCACCTTGAAGCAGCGTGATCATCCCGAGACATTCCGCGCCAGGACGGGGAAAAGTCATCTTGAGGCGCGCCTCTCACGGGCCGGGCGAGGTGCCCCTCGCGGCGTGTCGGGCCGCCGCCTCGGGCGGTCCCCTGTGAGGAATTCCCTACGAGAGCGGCTCGCGATACCCTGTCGTGGCCGACCCGATCGCACTGGTCCATCCTGGCCGCGTTCGGTCGCGGCGCAGTGGCATGCATCTTCGGAAAGTGAGGACCATGTTCCGGCGCAAGTCCGCGCAGAGCCTTCGAAGCGAGTTGGCCTCGGTCGATGAGCTGATCGCGGCGCACCCGCTGTCCGATCCCTCGATCAGGCGCGCCCACGAGATCATCGAGAGCCATGGGCCTGGGGACACCGAGGCGATCGCCGCGGAGCTGGAGAGCCTCGGGCTGCCCTCGCTCGATGAGGTGGGAACAATCCAGGCCGAGCAAACCGCGAGCTGGTGGCGCCTCCACCGAAGGCGCAGGAAGCTCACGAGACGGCTCGGCATCACAGACTGACAAGCGCCCCACCGCCGCGCTCCGCGTCGGCCCGCGCGAGATGCCGGAGTTGAGGATGGATGGGTGATCGCGGGCGCTGCGGTCATGGCGGGTTCTCCTCAGTGGGATATTAGGCCTGGTGGTACATGATCGGCCCGCCTCCCCATCGCC
This sequence comes from Actinomyces gaoshouyii, assembly GCF_002072175.1. Classification (GTDB taxonomy): domain Bacteria; phylum Actinomycetota; class Actinomycetes; order Actinomycetales; family Actinomycetaceae; genus Actinomyces; species Actinomyces gaoshouyii. The sequence goes on from NZ_MVIV01000011.1 coordinate 14,077, forward strand.
CCCCCCAGGAGGAGCAGAACAGGCACTCGTGCAGGTCGGCCAGAACGGGGCGGCACTGGATCCACGGCGTTCCCGCACTGCCGGAGTCGACGATCTTGTGGCCGGTCGCCTCAAGCCCCAGGTCAGAAGTCGGCGGAGGCATATTTCTCTGCGGAGCGCGTCGTTATACAGCGGAGTTCAGACTTGAACTCTCTCCTCATTCTGAGAACCCACGACGGGATTAACGACGCGCCGATGGCGCCGGTGACGACCAGGACGATATTCATCTTTCTTCCTCACCTCGTCCAATCATTGAGGTGGACCGTAGCGTGAGCAGGCTGGCCGTGACAGCCACCACCGCAAGAGCCTGGTACACAAAACTTGACGAGACTCCGTTGTGCGTGACGATCACTCCCCCCAAACCAAAGCGCTTGTACAACCGCAGCAATGCGAACACCCCTTATACGTCGCCTCATCACGTCGCCGGGGAGCAGAAATATGATCATATACGCGCCCGCCAAAATGGCCGAAAACAACACGACGCCCATATACTGACTTGATGCAAAGCGTTCTGCATGGGGGCTAATCAACTCAGGGATCATGAAACGAAGAACCATTACCCCTGCGGCGACAAAACCGATTACTTGCAGCAGCCACAGCGCTTTCAGGCCTTCACTGTGTTGATCAACTCGTCGGAGACCGCCGAACGCGCCGTTGAATTCCATTGCCAGAAGTCCTTGATCGATGCGTCATCGCCATGAGTCGATGGGTACACTCGTGCTACGGGCGCCGATGATAGTGTTATTTTATTTTATTCCATCCCACTTTGAAGTCAAGGGGTCAACGAGACTCATGAGGGATGCCCGCCAAAGAGGATCGGGCCTCATCCGGCACTGCCCACGAGAGTCGCGGATCGTTGTGGGCATGGGGAATAGGTCGTCGATACGGGCCAGGGCGGAGATCACGAGGAGGTGCGCGGGGGCCTGCGCCAAGACGTCCAGGGGGCAAGGGCAGGATGCTGGACGAGGCGTGCGCGGTGACCGGCTGGAACCGGGGCAACGCCAGGAGGCGCCTGAGGGCGGTGGCCAAGCGCCCTGGAAGGGCTGTCGGGCCCACGACCATGCCTATACTCGCGCCGCTCAGGACCAGGGACCAGCTGCGCGGCAAGAGCACCGCGAAGGCTGGCCAGCTGCTGCGCGGCTCCATCGCGATCCGCAAGGCCATCCGCATCAAGAACGCCGCCACCTAGCCCCCCTGCTTCGCGGACAGTCTAGGCGTACTGACCGGAGAGGTCGGTTGAAGGACTGCGATCCGGGCGCGTGAGCAAGGGGATACGCAGCACTGCCCCCTAAGCGTCGTCTGATGGCAGCGCCTCGGGCCGACGCGCCTCAGCACATGTGGGCGGCGGCCAGCGCGCGCAGCTCGCCGATGGCGGCCAGCGCGTCGTCGGCGCCGTAGACGGCTGACCCGGCGACGAAGACATCGGCGCCCGCCTCGGCGGCGCGCTCGATCGTGGCGGCGGAGACCCCGCCGTCGATCTGAATGCTCAGCTCCAGGCCGCGCTGGCCCACCAGGCGCCGGGCGCCCTGGATCTTGGGAAGCATCGACTCGATGAAGGACTGACCGCCAAAACCGGGCTCGACGGTCATGATGAGGAGCATCTCGAAGTCGCCGAGCACGTCGGCCACCGCCGCCAACGGGGTGGCCGGGCGCAGGGCGATGCCGGCGCGGGCCCCAAGGCGGTGCAATTCCGCAGCCAGGCGGACCGGCGCCGTCGTGGCCTCGGCATGGGCGGTGACGGTGGTGCAGCCTGCCTCCGCGTAGGCGGGGGCCCAGCGGTCGGCGTCCTCGATCATGAGATGGGCGTCGATCGGCAGGCCCGTGCAGCCCACGACGGCCTCGACCACCGGCAGCCCCCAGGACAGGTTGGGCACGAAGTGATTGTCCATGACATCGACATGGACGCCGTCGGCGCCCCCGGGCCCGCAGATGCGGGCAATCTCATCGGCCAGGCGCGAGACGTCGGCGTTGAGGATCGAGGGGTGGATCGCGGGCGCGGCGGTCATGGCGGATTCTCCTCCGTGAAATATCAAGGCTGGTGGTGCACGGTCGGCCCGCTATCAGCGGTCGCGGCGCAGGAGGGCGCAGAACATGGCGTCGGTGCCGTCCAGGTGGGGCCAGAGCTGGAGCTGGGCGCGGTCCGATCCGGCGGGCGGTCGCGGCGCGATACGGGTGGCGGCGTCGCCGGCGTGGAGCGTCTCGATGCTCATGCCCCCGCGCATGGCGCGGCTCAGGGCGTCCTTGACGACGAGGCCGGTCTCCAGGGCGTGGGGCGAGCAGGTGACGTAGGCGACCAATCCCCCGCGCCGCACAGTGGCCAAGGCGGACAGGAGCAGCTCGCGCTGGAGGGCGGCGAGCTCGGTGACATCCTTGGGATCGCGGCGCCAGCGGGCCTCGGGGCGGCGTCGCAGGGAGCCCAGGCCCGTGCAGGGCACGTCGACGAGGACGCGGTCGTAGCGCCCGGGCTCGTCCCGCCCGAACTGGCGCCCGTCCCCGCAGCGGATCTCGACGACGCCGTCGGGGATGGCTCGCACGGCGGCCTCGACGAGCCTGGCGCGGTGGGGCGTGACCTCGTTGGCGACGAGGCGAGCGCCCCGCTGCGCGGCCCGGGCGCCCAGGAGCGCCGCCTTGCCGCCGGGGCCGGCGCACATGTCGAGCCAGCGCTCGTCGCGCCCGGCGATCGCCGGCTCGCTGGCCATGAGGGCGACGAGTTGGGAGCCCTCGTCCTCCACGCCCGCGCGGCTGTCGCGCACCGCGGGGACACGGCCGGGGTCGCCCCCGGTCAGAACCACGGCGCAGGGGCTGATGTCCCCCGGCCGAGGCTCATCGCCGACGGCGCGACGGGCCTCGGCGGCCAGGCGCTCGGTCTCGACAAGGCCGGGACGGGCGCAGAGAACCACCTCGGGATCGGCATTGTCCGCCCTGAGGAGATCCTCGAGCTCATTGGGATCGCGCCCGCCCACCACGAGGGCCTGGCGCAGGGCCTTGGCGATCCACACGGGGTGGGACTCGATGGCCGCCACGGCGGCCAACTCGTCCGGGGCGGCGCCTCGCAACTCGGCCAGCCAGGCGTCGAGGTCCTTGGCGGAGACCTTCCGCAGGACGGCGTTGACGAAGCTGGAAGCGCCGCGCCCCGCGGCATGAGCTGCCAGCTCCACCGTGGCCGACACGGCGGCGTGGGCGGGCACGCGCATGCCGAGGAGCTGGTGGGCGCCCAGGCGCAGCGCGTCGAGGACGACGCCGTCGAGCCGCTCCAGGGGGCGATCGACGCAGAGGGCGAGGATCGCGTCATAGCGGCCCGCCAGGCGCAGGGCCCCATAGGTCAGGGCGGTGGCGAAACCGGCATCCCGGCGGTCGAGGCGCGCGGCGGAGAGGATCGGCGGGAGCACGAGGTTGGCGTAGGCGCCGTCCTCGCGGACCCTCGTCAGGGCCTCGAGGGCCGCCAGGCGCGCGGCGTCGGGATCGGGGAGCGAGCGCGGGGAGGCACCGACGTCCCGCGGGCCGCGCCCCCGCTGGGCGCCCGGGCGGGCCGGGTGATGGCGGCCGCCCTCATTGCCATGGCCGCGCTCGCGCCCCTGCCCCCGGCGCTGGGAGGCGGCATGGCCCCGCTGCTGGCCGCGACGGCCGCCTGCCCGGCCATCCTGGCCGCTGCCGCCTGCGCGCCCGGCCATCAGCGCTCGCCTCCCGTCATCACTGTCGCGGCGGCCTGCTCGCCGAGGCGGGCGCCGGGAGCGGGCCTCGCGCCGCGGGCCCAGGCCGCCGCGTCCATCCAGTTCTTTCCGGCTGGCGCCACTTGGCCCAAGCGCAGCGCTCCACAGCCCGTACCCACGAGGACCTCCCGCTTGGAGACGCTCAGCTCGCCGGGCGCGAGGGCTCCGGTATCGGCGTCGTCGCCCGCATAGGCGCCCCCGGGAACGGGAGTGGCGGGCCCGAGGCGGAGACGGGCGCCGCGGTAGGTGCTGTGCGCGCCGGGCGCGGGGGTGACACCGCGGATCCGGCGGTCGATCTCAGCGGCCGGGCGCGCCCAGTCGATGCGCCCGTCGTCGGGGGTGAGCATCGGGGCCAGGCTCACGCCCTCATCGGGCTGGGGGGTGGGCCTCGCGGTGCCGGCGGCGAGACGGCAGAGGACGTCGAGGACGAGGGGTGCTCCGGCCTGAGCGAGGCGGGCCAGGAGATCCCCGGCGGTGTCGGCGGGGCCGATGGGCTCGACCAGGCGCGCGTGGACGGGCCCGGTGTCCAGGCCCTCCTCGAGGCGGAAGACACAGGCACCGGTGACGTCGTCGCCGTGGATGATCGCGTGCTGGACGGGGGCGGCACCGCGCCAGGCGGGCAGGAGGGAGAAGTGGAGATTGAGCCAGCCATGGGCGGGAACATCCAGGAGGGCGGTTGGGACGATGCGGCCGTAGGCGACGACGACGGCCGCGTCGGCGCCCAGGGAGCGCACCCAGTCCTGGGTCCCGGGATCCTTGAGGGTGGTCGGGGTGCGCGTGTCGATGCCGGCCCCGCGGGCAACGGCCGCCACGGGCGAGGGGCGCAGGGCCCGGCCGCGGCCGGAGCGGGCGTCCGCCCGGGTGAGGACTCCAACGATCTCGTGCTCGGGAGAGTCCATGAGTGCCCGCAGCACGGGGAGCGCCGGCTCGGGTGTCCCGGCGAAGAGTATGCGCATGGGCTCCAGTCTAGGGGCGGGTCGCGCGGGCCGGCAGGATGCCGCGCTCGACGAGCTCGGCGCGCAGGGCACCTGCGCCAGTGAAGGTGTGGGTGAGGATGCCCATGCCGGAGGCACTGGCGGTATTCGCCGGGGAATCGTCGATGAAGAGAGTGCGGGAGGGCTCGAGGCCGAAGCGCTCCAGGGCGACGCGGAAGATGGCGGGATCGGGCTTGATGAGATGCTCCTTGCCGGAGACGACGATCCCGGCGAAGCGGTCGAGCTGCGGAACGAGATCGCGGGTGTCGTCGAAGGTGGGGCCGTCGTAATTGGTCAGGCAGTGGAGCGGCAGACCTGCGGCGAGGAGCTCGTCGACGAGGCCCTCCATCCCCGGCACGGGTCCGGTGAGGGAATCGCGGAAGCAAGCCCGATAAGTGCGCAGGATGTCCACCCAGTCGGGCCTCCCGGGGTGGGCGGCGGCGAGGTCGGCGACGATGGCGTCGAAGTCCTCCCCGAGGTCGGAGCGGCGGTTGAGGGCGGTGAAGTCGGCACCCGCGCAGAACTCCTCCCAGGCGGGCAGGCTCACGCGCCCGGCAACGGCGGCCACGGCCTCCCAGGCGTAGAGCACATTGCCCAGGTCGAGGATGATCGCGTCCACCCCGTCCGCGGTGCCGGCGATCCTCGCACGGGCCCGCCCGGCGGACTGCCGGGCCGACGGGTGCCGCGACTGCGTGGGATCAGCGCGCGTAAGGCCAACGGGGTGCGCTAGAGAGGCACTACCGGTGCTGACGTGCTCACAGTTGCTCGCAGTGCTCACACCAAGACTGTAGCGGGCACCGCCCGGTGCGTCCTGCCCCCTCGGCCCCGTCCTGCGGCCTCGGCCCGCAGATACCGTCTCATTCTCGCAGGATGAGGGCGCAAGAGCGGGGTGAGACGGTATCTGCGGGCCGAGGGCGCAACAGTGAGGCTGGACAGTTCACGAGAGAATGTGAGGCGCGCTCGTCACTTCTCGCAGGCTATGCCGTCGCCGTCCCGATCGAGCCCGGGGCGGTACCCGGGCTCTCCCCGGTAGAGCGGCGCAGCGCCAGCCGCCCTGGCCTCCTTGCAGTTGGAGTAGTAGGCGGAGCCGCCCTGGTCGGAGGACGAGGAGCCGCCACGGCCGGCGAACGAGGCGATCTGCTGGTCGCCTCGGCTGGAGAACGAGTCCTGCTCCACCTGCTGAAAGGCTTCTGCCTGGCGGGATGCCTCCGCAGCGGCGCGACTCGCCTCCGCCTCAGCGGCGGCGTCCCGGGAGGCCTTCGCCTCGGCCTGCTTGGTCGCTTCCGCCTGGCGGGATGCCTCCGCCTCAGCCTGCTTGGTCGCCTCTGCCTGGCGGGATGCCTCCGCCTCCGCGGCGGCGCGACTCGCCTCGGCCTCCACAGCGCTGGCATCAGAGGTCACAACAGCTTTTGGGGTTGGCTTCGTCGACGAAGCGGCGTCGGTATCGCATCCGGCGAGCAGGGGAAGGATGAGCGCTGCGCAGGCAGCAATAGCGAGGGAACGGCGAGAGGGCAGCACGGTTGGCTCCTGCGGGGATGAGGGGAATCTCGCGGCACGAGCGCCGCTCGGGACAGGGACATCACTCTGGGGAGAGAGTGATACCCATCAATTGGAGAAAGTACCACCGGAATCCGGCTGATCCGCCAGTGTCATTGAATCGTCACCAGAGGTGGGTCGGGTCGAGCTCGACCCGGATGGGGTCCTCGCGGTGGGCGGAACGGTCCCGCAGACGATGACGCAACCAGCCGGCGAGCTCGCGCCCCCGGGGCACCGGCACGCGCAGCACTCCTCGGTGCGTCGCCTGGGAGGCCTGCGCAGAGTCCTTGGCCCGCCCGGCTCCCGCGCGCGGCGCCTCCACGGGCCCCAGCGCCTCGTAGCCCTCGGCCTGCCCCGCCATGAGCAGATCCTCGACGGCACGGCGAGGCCCGTCGAGGCGGGCGGTCCGCCATGCCGGCGGCAGGTGCAGCTCCTCGCGCTCGGCCAGCTCCCTGCGGGCGAAGCCCTCGTGGTCCCAGCGCAGGAAGTGCTGCGCGGCCACGGGCTCCGGGCCCCCCAGCACGATGACCCGCGCGCCGGGAGCCACCAGCGCGGCCGCGTTCGTCCAACGGCGTACCGCCTCCACGGTGGCGCCCATGTCCACCCGTGAGGACAGGGCCCCGGCGTCCATGAGGATGACCGCCCGGTAGCCCCCCTGGGCGATGGGCTCGGCCCCCGGGGTGGCAACGACGAGCCGAGGGGAGTCATCGACCTCGGCGATGACTCCGTGGTCCTCCCTCGCCCCGGAGATGACGACGCCGACTCCGGGGAATGCCCGGCCCAGCTCCTCCCCCGTGCGCGCCGAGCCGACGGAGCGCATCCGCAGGCGGTCGGACCCGCAGTTCTCGCAGCGCCATCCGTGGGGGGATCTCCCGCACCACCGGCAGGACATCGCCCCCCCGCGCTCCATGGTCATGGGCCCGCCGCAGGTGGTGCAGCGCGCCGGTGCCCGGCAGCGATCACAGGCCACGAGCGGGGCGTAGCCCCCGCGCGGCACCTGGATGAGGACGGGCCCGGCCTCGACGGCCGCGCGCACCGCCCGGTGGGCGAAGGAGGGGAAGCGGGCGGCCCCGGAGGCCCCCTCGGCCTCCAGCTCCACGCCCGGGACCTCCACGCGCGGGGCCGCGGCGCGCACGACGCTCCTGGGAGCGGCGAGGCTCGCGGCCCACCCGCGCTCCACATAGGCCTGGGCCTCGACGCTGCGCGCGTGGGAGGCGATGAGCAGGCCGCAGTGCTCCAGGCTGGAGCGCAGGGCGAGCACGGTGCGGGCATGCGCGTAGGGGGCGTGGCGCTCGTCGAGGCGGTCATCGCCGTCATCCCAGATGACGGCCAGGCCGAGGTCCGCCACAGGAGCGAAAGCGGCGCCGCGCGTGCCCACAACGACGCGGGCTCGCCCCAGGAGCAGGCGGGCGAAAGCCCGATAGCGCCGCGCGGGACCGTGGTCCGCCGCGAGGGTGACCACGGGCTCGCCCGGCAGGAGCGCCGTGAGAGCGCTCGCGAGATCCTCGGCCATCTCGGCGGTGGCGACAAGCACGAGCACGCCCCTGCCAGCGCTGAGCGCCGCCCGGGCGGCGTCAGCCAGGAGCTCGGGCCAGGACGCGGTGATGCCCTGCCTCCCGGGCAGCACGGTGACCACGCTCCGGGGAGCGCCGCCGTCGGCGAGCGAGCGCAGCATCTTCTCGCCGCCCTCGTACACCGCCCAGCCGCCGCCCTCGGGGGCGAGCCACTGGGGCAGGACGGGTGCTGGACCCTCCCGCGCGGAGGCCTCGGCGCGGGCATGGCGCGGCGGAATGGCCACGCGCAGCACATCGGGGCGGGCCCCCGCGCTGCGCTCGGCCACGGACTCGGCCAGGCGCATGGTGGCCGGCGTGAGAACGGGCAGGTCGGAGACGACCCTGCGCACGGGTGTGAGCGCGCCCGGGTGGGTGGTGGTCGAGCCGCGCTCCCAGATCCACCCGTGCGCTTCCTGACCGCCGAAGCGCACGGCAACGCGCGTGCCCACTCGGGCATCGGCGTCGATCGCAGCGGGGACGCGGTAGTCGAAGAGCCGGTCGAGGTGGGCCACGGGGGTGTCGAGGAGCACCCTGGCCACCGGGTCGATGACGCCGTCCGGCGGGGTGATCGTGCGCTCGGGGCGTGCGGGGGCGGCGATGAGCTCGCCCTGCTGGGCAGTGTCTGTCATCTGCCCGTCATCGGCTCGCCCATCGCGCGTCCCCCGGGCTCAGAGCGCGGCGCGCAGCGCCTCGACGCGATCCGTACTCTCCCAGCTGAAGCCCGGGCGGCCGAAGTGGCCGTAGGCGCTCGTGCCCGCGTAGATGGGGCGCAGGAGGTCGAGGTCGCGGATGATGGCGGCGGGACGGAGGTCGAAGACCTCGTCAATAGCGGCCTGGATGCGATCGACGGGGACGGTGTGGGTGCCGAAGGTCTCCACGTAGAGGCCCACGGGGCGGGCGGCGCCGATGGCGTAGGCCACCTGGATCTCGCAGCGGGTGGCCAGCCCCGCGGCGACGACGTTCTTGGCCACCCAGCGCATGGCATAGGCGGCGGAGCGGTCCACCTTGGAGGGATCCTTGCCGGAGAAGGCGCCGCCCCCATGGCGCGCCATGCCTCCGTAGGTATCGACGATGATCTTGCGGCCGGTCAGGCCCGCGTCCCCGGTGGGCCCGCCGATGACGAATTGGCCGGAAGGGTTGATGAGCAATTCGATGCCGCCGACTGCCACATCCATCCCCGCCGCCTGCTCCGCCGCGATGACGGGATCGATGACCTCGGCCGCCAGGGCGTCGGTGAGCCAGGCGCGGCTGCGGTCCTCATCGTGCTGGGTGGAGATGACGATGCTCTCGATGCCCACGGCGCGATCGCCGTCGTAGCCGATGGTCACCTGGGTCTTGCCATCGGGGCGCAGGCCGGGCACGATCCCCTGCTTGCGCACGACCGCCAGGCGCTCGGCGAGGCGGTGAGCGAGGTGGATGGGCAGAGGCATGAGGGCGGCGGTGTCCGTGCAGGCGTAGCCGAACATGAGGCCTTGGTCCCCCGCGCCCTGGAAATCGAGGGGGTCGAGGTCGGAGGAGTCATCGCGCGCCTCGAGGGCCTTGACGACGCCGGCGTTGATATCCGGCGACTGCTGGCCGATGGAGATGGACACGCCGCAGGAGCGGCCATCGAAGCAGACGTCCGAGGAGTCGTAGCCGATGCGCACGATCTCATCGCGCACGATCTGCGGGATCTCCACGTAGGCCGAGGTGGTGACCTCCCCCGCCACATGCACCAGTCCCGTGGTCACCATGGTCTCGACGGCCACATGCGCATCGGGATCCTGGGCGAGGATGGCATCGAGGATGGAGTCCGAGATGCGGTCGCAGACCTTGTCCGGGTGGCCCTCGGTGACCGACTCGGAGGTGAAGAGGCGCGCTTGGGAAGTCACGGCCGCATCTTAACCACGGCCCCCGACAGGAATGACCGCCCGTTCCCCCTCACACCCCGTGCCGATCCCCGGGGTCCGCGGCGGGGACGCTGCTCAGCGGGGGAGCCGTTCGGCGATGAGGTCCAGAAGCAGTTCGGCGACCTCCGCCTTTGTGCCCTCGCCCCGTGCCACCTCAGCACCCTGGGGATCCAGGACGACGACAGCGTTGGGCACGTCCCCGAATCCCCTGCCGTCGCCGACGGCGTTGACGGCGAGCAGGTGCGCGCCCTTGCGGCGGGCCTTGGCCGCGCCATGCGCGAGGGCGTCGCCCTCCTCATCCCCGGTCTCCGCGGCGAAGCCGACGATGAGCTGCCCCGGCTGGGGAGGATCGGCGACGAGCCCGGCGAGGATGTCGGGATTGGCCACCAGCTCGATGGGCGCCGGTCCCCCCGCGGGCCCGACGGCCTCGTCCGCGCCGCCCGTGGCCGGGCCGGCGCCGTCGGCCAGACGGTGCTTCTTGATCTTGGAGATCCCGGGATGGGATGGCCGGAAGTCAGCGACTGCGGCCGCCATGACGACGGCGTCGGCGCTGGAGGCCTCGGAGCGAACGGCGGCCTCCATGTCCAGGGCTGTGGGGGCCTCGACGATCCGGGCGGTTCCGGCGCCCGGCGCTGCCGTCGACTCTCCCAGCGGGGCAAGGACCTCGGGCGAGATGTTGGCGGCGATGAGGACGACGTCGGCGCCCCGCGCGGCGGCGGCGCTCGCGATGGCCACGCCCTGGCGGCCGGAGGACCGGTTGCCGATGAAGCGCACGGGGTCGATGGGCTCATGGGTGCCGCCCGCGGAGACGACGAGGCGCCGGCCGGACAACTGCTCCGGGCAGGCCGTCCCCGGGCCGCCAGCACCGGTGCGGCGCACGGCGGCAGTCGCCCCGGCCGGCACGGCCAGCGCCTCGGCGACGATCCGCTCCGGGGCGGGCAGGCGCCCCGCGCCGGAGTCCCCGCTTGTAAGGGGCCCGACATCGGGCTCGATGATGGTCAGTCCGCGGCGGCGCAGGGTGGCGACGTTCTCGACCGTCGCGGCGTTGGCCCACATCTGCGTGTGCATGGCCGGCGCGAGGACGACGGGCGCCGTGGTGGTCAGGATCGTGGCGGTGAGCAGATCGTCCGCGCGGCCGGCCGCAATGCGGGCGAGCAGGTCGGCCGAGGCGGGAGCGACGAGGACGAGCTCGGCCCACTCCCCCAGCCCCACGTGCTCGACGGCCGCCGGGTCGTCGAAGACGCCGGTGTCCACCGGTCGGCCGCTGACGGCCGCCAGGGCGGGGGCGCCGATGAAGCGCAGGGCGGCCTGGGTCGCCACGGCGCGCGTCTCATGGCCCTGGGCGCGCAGGAGACGGATGACGGTGGGCGCCTTGTAGGCGGCGATGGAGCCGGCGACGCCGACGACGACGCGCCACGGCCCCGTTGGGGTCGCGGCGCGACGGGCGCCCTCGCTGCGCTGCGGCATGGGCGGGTCGCGTCAGAACTCGATGCTGTCGACGCCGGGTCCGGTCGTCTCGGTCTCGTCGAAAGTGACAGCGGTGTCCAGCGAGATATCGGAGAACATGTCATCCTCGGCAGCGCGACGGGCGGCATCGGCCTCGGCGCGACGGGCGCGGGCCTCCTCGCCGCTGATCACCTGGAGCTTATCCTCGGCGATCTCGCGCAGAGCGATACCCAGGGGCTTCTCCTCCGGGGCCACCTCGACGAGCGGGCCGAAGTACTCGAACTGGTTGGACTCCAACTGCTGGGTGTAGGTGTTGATCTGACGGGCGCGCTTGGCGGCCTCCACCACGAGCCCATACTTCGAATCGACCTTCTCCAGGAGATCGTCGATCGGCGGATTCGTGATGCCCTCGGGCTGGGGGGAGGTTCCGAGCATGAGCTCCTCTTTCGGATCGATTGGGTACCAGCGGGCCCGGCGGGTCCCCGCTCCGACGAGCGGGGAGTGAGGGCCCGGATATGTCCGTGGTGCTGGCCGGTGCTGGCCAATGGGCCGAGCCAGGACATCCTAGCCCCTCAGGGAGCGGGGAATCACCACCCGCTCGGCCCCGGAGCGCCGTGGTGCCCGTCTCAGCCCATGACGATGGGAACGCCGAGCGCCAGTGAGGCCTGCTGGTAGCCGCCGAGGTCTGAGCAGGAGTCCCGGGGAGAGGCATGACCTGATCCTAAGGAGCGGCGGGGACCAATCCGAGGCGACGCTCGAGCTCGGCGGCGGCACGCCCCACCGTGTCGTTCACCACGACGACATCGAACTCCTCCGCCGCCGCGATCTCGGTGCGGGCGGTGGCCAGGCGGCGCTCCCGCTCGGCGGCGCCCTCCGTGCCCCGGCCCACGAGCCTCTCGACGAGAGCCTCCCAGCTGGGTGGGGCGATGAAGACGAAGAGGGCGTCAGGCATGGACTCGCGCACCTGCCGGGCCCCGGCGAGGTCGATCTCGAGGAGGGCGGGGCGCCCTTGAGCGAGGGCCTCGGCAACCGGCTCCCGGGGGGTGCCGTAGCGGTGGGCCCCGTGGACGAGCGCCCATTCCAGCATGTCTCCCCGCTCGACCATCGCGTCGAAGTCGGCGTCGTCCACGAAGCGGTAGTGGACGCCATCCTCCTCACCCGGGCGCGGCGCGCGGGTGGTGCAGGACACGGAGACGAAGAGCTCGGGGTGGCGGCTGCGCAGCTCGGTGACGATCGTCCCCTTGCCGACGGCGGTCGGCCCGGCGATCACGGCGAGCCGGGCCGGCGGCGTCACTGGGGAGGGCGCGGGGATCGCGGGCATCATGGCCCCAATCATGGGCCATCCGGTGCCGTCTCCGGAACACCCTGCGGGGGCTCGGGAGACCGGTAGGACGTTCTCCGTTGGTGGTGGCTCTCCTCGGCCGGGCCCATCCTTTCCCGGTTGTCACCGCGCACCGCAGTTGCCGCCGCGCACCGGGGCCGCGTCGGTACCCCCCCCGAGCACGTCCGCAACCCCGGGGCACGACCACAATGCCGCTGGGAGACCAGCGCGAAGAAGAGGGCTCCCCGCGTCGCCAGTGGCGACGCGGGGAGTCTCAGGGTGCTGAGTTCGTCAGGGCGGGAACCCGGGGAAGCTCAGTGGAAGCGGCGCAGGAGGGCAGCGCGCTGCTGCGCTCCCAGGCCGCGGACACGACGGGACTCGGAGATCCCGATCTCCTCGATGAGGGCGCGAGCCGTCGTCGAACCGACACGAGGGAGCGACTGGAGAAGGTCGAGGACCTTCATCTTGCCGATCGCCTCGTCGGTCGCAGCGAGCTCGAAGAGCTCTGACAGGCTCATCGCACCACGCTTGAGTGCGATCTTCACCTCCGCGCGGCGGGTGCGCGCGACGGCTGCCTTAGCGAGGGCCTCGGCCCGCTGCTCGGGGGTGAGGGTGGGAAGCGCCATGACCTGTAATCTCCTTCATATCGGTCACTTTGTGCGGTGATGAAAGGTTATGACCCGAAACCGCCCTTTACGGGCAGTTTTGCGAAGACGTTACGAGGTATCGTTCCGGACACCGTAACGCTCCGGCTACCTACGCAGGTCAGGGGCATTACAGCCGCACAACGCCCTCACGCAAGTGATGAGCGACACACGTCAATGGCGTGTCGTTTTACCTCCTCAGAGCCCTTCCAGCCTCCAACGCCGCGCGTCCGGCCGCCCCGCGGAGCGCCTCCGGATCCGGACCGGCGCCGAGCACGCCTCTCGATGTCGAGGCGAGCACCTGGGCGCGCGCCGCCCCGAAGACTCTCGCGAGCTCCGCCTCCCCAGCCCCCTGCGCGCCGACCCCCGGGGCGAGCAGCGGCGCGTTGGTCGCCGCGAGGTCGATCCCCAGGTCGCGCGCCGCATCGCCGATGGTGGCGCCGACGACGAGGCCGATGCTCCCCAGGGTGCCCGCGGCGCGCGCCGCCGCGTTGGAGGCGGCGGCGCCGTCGGCGATCATCGCGGCGACGGCCCGGCCCGAGGAGGCCGTGGCGTGCTGCACGGTGGCGCCCTCCGGGTTGGAGGTCAGTCCCAGTACGAACAGGCCGCGCCCGCTGGCGCTGGCCGCCTCGAGGGCGGGGGTCAGGGAGCCGTATCCGAGGTAGGGGGACACAGTGATCGCATCGGCGGCCAGGGGTGCGGCGTCGACGAGGTAGGCCTGGGCGTAGCCGCCCATGGTCGAGCCGATGTCCCCGCGCTTGACGTCGAGGATCGACAGGGCTCCCACTTCCCTCAGCGCCGCCAGGGTCTCCTCCAGGACAGCGATGCCGGCGCTGCCGTGCCTCTCGAAGAAGGCGGACTGCGGCTTGACGGCGGCCACCCGGGCGCCGATGGCCTCGACGACGCGCAGGCTGAACTCGCGCAGACCCGCGGCGTCGTCGGTCAGGCCCCAGGCCGCGAGGAGCGCGGCGTGCGGGTCGATGCCCACGCATAGCGGACCGTGGTCGTCCATGGCTGCTCCCAGCCGGGCGCCGAAGGGGAGGGTGCCGGGAAAGCCGGTCTCCTCGGCCTCCCCCCGAGACCCCGCAGGCCGGGCGGGGGCGCCGCTGGCAATGGTGCCAGTGCTGGGCTCGCGGCTCATCGTGTCTCCTCAGTCGTCGTGATGCGCGGTGGCGGGGGCGCCGGCGGGACTCGGGGCCGGGGCGCGCATCTCCTGGAGGCTGCGCACCCAGAAGGCCCCCCGCAGCTGGGCCTCGAGCGCCTGGACGGCGGCCTGCAGCTGATGGACGGTGGTGATGATCGGCTTGTCCGCGCTGGTGGTGGCCTCACGGATCGCGTAGCCGTCGGCGCGGGCGCCCTGGCCCTTCGGGACGTTGACGACCATGTCGATGGCGCCTGACTCGATGAGGCCGACGATCGTGTCCTCCCCGTGCTCGCCGACACCCTCGCTGAGCTTGCGCACGGGGGTCGCGTTGATCCCGTTGCGCCGCAGCACCTGGGCGGTGCCGCTCGTCGCGTAGACCTGGAAGCCGAGCTCGGCAAGCCTGGCCACGGGCAGGATTATGGCCCTCTTGTCGCGGTCGGCCACGGAGACGAACAGCGCGCCCTCGGTGGGCAGGCCGCCGTAAGCTGCGGTCTGGGACTTGGCGAAGGCCTTGGGGAAATCCGCGTCGCAGCCCATGACCTCACCGGTGGAGCGCATCTCGGGGCCGAGGATCGGGTCGACGACTCGCCCGGAGCGCGTACGGAAGCGCTTGAAGGGCAGCACGGCCTCCTTGACGGCGATGACGCTGGGGATGCCGGGCGTGGAGGCGTCCTCGGCGGGCAGCGCCCCGCGATCGCGCAGCTGGGCGATCGACTCCCCCGCCATGAGCCGGGCGGCCGCCTTGGCCAGGGCGACGCCGGTGGCCTTGGAGACGAAGGGCACGGTGCGCGAGGCCCGCGGGTTGGCCTCGATGACGTAGAGCGTGCCGCTCATGAGGGCGAACTGGATGTTGATGAGGCCGCGCACTCCCACACCGGCGGCGATGGCCTCGGTGGCGGCCCGGATACGGGCGATCTCGGCATCGGACAGGGTCATCGGGGGCAGCACGCAGGAGGAGTCCCCGGAGTGGATGCCGGCCTCCTCGATGTGCTCCATGACGCCGCCCAGAAACAGCTCCTCGCCGTCGTAGAGGGCGTCGACATCGATCTCGATGGCATCGTCGAGGAAGCGGTCCACGAGCAGTGGGCCGGCGGCGTAAACCGCCTCCGCTCCCCCGGCGTCCTGCTCCGCACGGGCGAGGTAGTCGACCAGGCCGGCGCGCTCGTAGATGATCTCCATGCCGCGCCCGCCGAGCACGTAGCTGGGGCGCACGAGCACTGGGTAGCCGATCTCCTCGGCCACGGCGAGGGCCCGCTCACCCGAGCGAGCGGTGCCGTGGGCCGGGGAGACCAGGCCGGCGCGCTCGAGGACTCCTCCGAAGACCTGACGGTCCTCCGCGGCGTCGATCGCCTCGGGGCTGGTTCCCAGGATCGGGACGCCCGCGGCCTTGAGGCGGGCGGCCAGCGCCAGGGGCGTCTGCCCGCCGAGCTGGACGATGACACCGGCGACGGGGCCAGCGGCGAGCTCGGCCTCATAGACCTCCATGACATCCTCGAAGGTGAGGGGCTCGAAGTAGAGACGGTCTGAGATGTCATAGTCAGTGGAGACCGTCTCGGGATTGCAGTTGACCATGATGGTCTCGTAGCGCTCGGCCAGCGCCATAGTGGCGTGAACGCACGAGTAGTCGAACTCGATGCCCTGACCGATGCGATTGGGCCCCGAGCCCAGGATGATGACGGCCTCGCGCTCGCGGGAAGCCACCTCCGTGGACAGGTCGTAACTGGAGTACAGGTAGGGGGTGCGAGCGGCGAACTCGGCGGCGCAGGTGTCCACGGTCTTGTAGACGGGCCGCAGCCCGTAGGCGTGGCGGATCTCGCGCACCGTCCCCTCGCCGATGCCCCGCAGGACGGCGATCTGCTGATCGGACAGGCCGTGGCGCTTGGCCTCGCCCAGGAGCCCGGGGGTCAGGGCGGGCGCCTGGCGCACCGCTGCGGCGATCTCCTCCAGCAGCATGAGCTGGTCGAGGAACCAGGGATCGATGCCGGTGGCCTCGTGGAGCGCCTCGATGGTGGCGCCGCCGCGGATGGCCTGCTGGACCTCGATGAGTCGGCCCTCGGTGGGGGTGCGGATCGACTCCAGGAGCGCGGCCGTGGCCTCGGCGTCGGGGGCGGGGCCCTCCCAGTGGAAGACCGATCCGCGCTTGTCGATCGATCGCATGGCCTTGAGCAGGGCCTCGGTGAAGCAGCGCCCGATGGCCATGGCCTCGCCGACGGACTTCATGGTGGTCGTCAGGGTCGGGTCGGCGCCCCGGAACTTCTCGAAGGCGAAGCGCGGCACCTTGACGACGATGTAGTCGATGGCCGGCTCGAAGGAGGCGGGCGTGGAGCCGGTGATGTCGTTGGGGATCTCGTCGAGTGTGTAGCCCACGGCCAGGCGCGCGGCGATCTTGGCGATCGGGAAGCCAGTCGCCTTGGAGGCCAGGGCGGAGGATCGCGAGACCCTGGGGTTCATCTCGATGACGATGACGCGGCCGGTGGCCGGGTCGACGGCGAACTGGATGTTGCAGCCGCCGGTGTCCACGCCGACCTCCCGGATGACGGCCATGCCGATGTCCCGCAGGCGCTGGAGCTCGCGGTCGGTCAGGGTCAGGGCGGGGGCGACGGTGATCGAGTCGCCGGTGTGGACGCCCACCGGGTCGACGTTCTCGATGGAGCACACGACAACGACGTTGTCCGCGGTGTCGCGCATGAGCTCGAGCTCGTACTCCTTCCAGCCCAGGATCGATTCCTCCAGGAGCACCTCGGTGGTGCGCGAGGCGGCCAGCCCCGCGCCGGCGATGCGCTCGAGGTCCTCGGCGCTGCGGGCCACGCCCGAGCCGAGCCCGCCCATGGTGAAGGAGGGACGCACGACGACGGGGTAGCCGCCCAGGGCCTCGACCCCGGCGTGGCACTCGTCGAGCGTGTGGGCGATGACGCTGCGGGCGACCTCGGCGCCGCAACGCTCGACGACGCTCTTGAAGGCGTCGCGGTCCTCGCCGGCGTTGATGGCCTCGGCGCTGGCGCCGATGAGCTCGACGCCGTAGCGCTCCAGCACACCGGCCTCGACGAGCGCCATGGCGGCGTTGAGGGCGGTCTGCCCGCCAAGCGTGGGAAGCAGTGCGTCGGGCCGCTCCCGGGCGATGATAGTGGTCAGGGCCTCAGTGGTGATGGGCTCGATGTAGGTGGCGTCGGCCATCCCCGGGTCGGTCATGATGGTGGCCGGGTTGGAGTTGACCAGGATGACCCTGATCCCCTCGGCGCGCAGGACTCGGCAGGCCTGGGTGCCCGAGTAGTCGAACTCGCAGGCCTGGCCGATGACGATGGGGCCGGAGCCGATGACGAGCACGGAGCGGATGTCGTCGCGCAATGGCATCTCAGGCCTCCTTGATGGGCTTGACGGGGCTGTCGGGATGGGCGGGGGCCGCGGCGCCTGCGTCTGGGATGCTCGGGGCGCCGCGGCGGGAGCGCATGAGGCCGATGAACCGGTCGAAGAGGTGCTCGCCGTCGTGGGGGCCGGCGGCGGCCTCGGGGTGGTACTGGACGGAGAAGGCGGGGATGTCGAGGGCGCGCAGGCCCTCGACGACTCCGTCGTTGAGCCCCACGTGGCTGACCTCGACGCGCCCGTAGCGCCCGGAGTCGAAGGGCGCCGTGGTGGGGGCGCCCGTGGGGGCGTCGACGGCGAACCCGTGGTTGTGGGAGGTGATCTCCACTCTCCCGGTGGCGCGGTCGAGGACGGGCTGGTTGATGCCGCGGTGCCCGTAGTCGAGCTTGTAGGTGCCGTAGCCCAGGGCCCGGCCGAGCAGCTGGTTGCCCAGGCAGATCCCGAAGAAGGGGATGCCGGCGTCCAGGACGCCGCGCAGGAGCTCGACCTCGGCGGTGGCGGTGGCGGGGTCGCCGGGGCCGTTGGAGAAGAAGACGCCGTCAGGGTCCAGGGCGAGGACCTCGGCCAGGGTGGTGGACTGCGGCAGGACGTGGACGCGCGCGCCGCGCTCGGCGAGCTGGGCGGGAGTGCGGCTCTTGATCCCCAGGTCGATGGCGGCCACGACCGCGACGGGCTCGCGCCCGGCGAAGGCGCCGCTGGGCTCGACGACGTAGCCCGCCGACGTGGTGACCTCTCCGGCGAGGGCCCGGCCGGCCATGGTGGGGGTCCTGCGGACGATGTCCAGGCAGATGTCGATGGCGGCGGCCGAGCCCGGCCCCTCATGGGCGGCGCCGATGGGCAGGGCGTCGCCGGAGAAGATGCCGGCGCGCATGGCGCCGCGCTCGCGCAGGTGGCGGGTGAGCGCCCGGGTGTCCACGTGGGACAGGCCGACGACGCCGGAGTCGATGAGCGCATCCTCCAGCTCGCCGCGCGAGCGCCAGTTCGAGGCCCGCCTGGCCGGGTCGCGGACGATGAAGCCGGCCGCCCAGATGCGCGAGGACTCGCAGTCCTCGTCGTTGATGCCAGTGTTGCCGATGTGCGGCGCGGTCATCGTGATGATCTGGCGGTGGTAGGACGGGTCGGTGAGGGTCTCCTGGTAGCCGGTCATGCCGGTGTTGAAGACGATCTCGCCGAGCGCGCGGCCCTGAGCGCCGTAAGCGCGCCCGCGCAGGACGTAGCCGTCCTCCAGGACGAGGATCGCGGGGGGCCTGGCGGCGGTGCCCGTCGAGCCGGGGGCCGTGGCGGCCCCGGCGCTTCCATTGGTTGCCATATGCGGCTCCTGAGGGGTGAGTGGTGGAGCGGGTGGGAGGGGCCCTGGGACCAGGGAGCGTCCGGGGTGCGGGGAGGGACGAGCAGGGGCGCGCCGGACTGGCGGGCGGCGCGCCGGGGCGCCGCCCGCCGGAGGGGCGCTGGATCAGGCGGCCTCGACGGGCCTGCCGTCCAGGACCGTGGGGCGGCCGTGGAGGAAGGTGGCGATCACCTGGCCGGGCAGCTCCATGCCCGCGTAGGGGCTGTTGGCCGAGCGGGTCCACTGGGCGGCCGGGTCGACGACCCTCCTGACCGACGGGTCGACGAGGCAGAGGTTCGCGGGCGCCCCGGCGGCGAGCCCCTGGCCCTGGTTCTCGGCGCGCCCGATGAGGGCGGGCGCGGTGGACAGGACGCGGGCGACGTCGCGCCAGGTCATGCGGCCGGGCTCGACCATCGTGGCGATGATGATCGGCAGGGCCGTCTCCAGGCCCGTCATGCCGAACGCGCCGGCGGCCCACTCGCAGTCCTTGTCCTCCACAGGGTGGGGGGCGTGGTCGGTGCCGACGACATCGATGGTGCCGTCGGCGAGGGCCTCGCGGAGGGCCTCGACATCCTCGGCCGTGCGCAGCGGGGGGTTGACCTTGTACAGCGGCGAGTAGGTGCGCGCCTTCTCATCGGTGAGCAGGAGGTGGTGCGGGGTGACCTCGGCGGTGACGTTGATGCCCCGGGCCTTGGCCCAGCGGATGATGTCGACGCTGCCGGCGGTGGACAGGTGGCATACGTGCAGGCGCGAGCCCACATGCTCGGCCAGGAGCGCATCGCGGGCGATGATCGATTCCTCGGCGACGGCGGGCCAGCCGCGCAGGCCGAGCTCGGCGGACAGGGCCCCCTCGTGCATCTGGGAGCCCTCGGTGAGACGGGGGTCCTGGGAGTGCTGGGCGATGACGCCGTCGAAGGCCTTGACGTACTCCAGGGCGCGGCGCATGAGCACGGGGTCGGCGACGCACTTGCCGTCGTCGGAGAAGACGCGCACCTGGGCCTCGGAGGCCGCCATCGCACCCATCTCGGACAGGTGCTCGCCCTCCAGGCCCGCCGAGACGGCGCCCACGGGATGGACATCGACCCACCCGGCCTCACGGCCGAGCCGCAGGACCTGCTCGACGACACCGGCGTTGTCCTGAACGGGATTGGTGTTGGCCATGGCGAACACGGCCGTGTACCCGCCGACAGCGGCGGCCCTGGTGCCGGTGAAGACGGTCTCGGCGTCCTCGCCGCCGGGTTCGCGCAGGTGGGTGTGGATGTCGACCAGGCCCGGCAGGGCGACGAGGCCCGTGGCGTCGTGGCGGGTGGCGCCGGCGGGCGCCTGGGCGGCGGCGTCGGGGCCGATCGCGGCGATGGCGCCATCGATGATGAGGATGTCGGCGGTGTCCTCGCCGTAGGGGCGGGCACCGGTGATGAGGTGGGCGGTCACAGCTGGTTCCCTTCGTCGGCGAGGAGGAGGTAGAGGGCGGCCATGCGCACGGAGACCCCGTTGCCGACCTGCTCGATAATGCGCGAGCGCGGGTCATCCGCGGCCTCGGCGGTGATCTCCAGGCCGCGGTTCATGGGCCCGGGGTGCATGACGATGGCGTGCTCGGGCATGGCGGCCCGGCGCAGGGCATCCAGGCCGTAGGCGCGCGAGTACTCGGCGGGGCTGGGGAAGAAGCCGCCGCCCGCGGCGCTCATGCGCTCGCGCTGAACGCGCAGCATCATGACGGCGTCGGGCTCGACGGAGGCGATGGCGCCGTCGAAGTCGTAGGAGACCTCGCAGGGCCAGTCCTCCATGCCCACGGGCAGGAGGGTCGGCGGGGCGACGAGGGTGACGGAGGCTCCCAGGTGAGTGAGCATGTCCACGTTGGAGCGGGCCACGCGCGAGTGGAGGACGTCCCCGACGATGATGACCCGGGCCCCGTCCAGGTCGCGGCCCCGGGGGGCGGGCGATCCGTCCGCGGCGCGCCCGGCCCCGCCGGCCGGCCCGCCTGGGGCGTACCAGCGGCGCAGGGTCATGGCGTCCAGGAGTGCCTGGGTGGGGTGCTGGTGGGTGCCGTCGCCCGCGTTGAGCACGGGGACGTTGATCCAGCCGGCATGGGCCAGGAGGTGGGCGGCGCCCGAGGCGCTGTGGCGCACCACGACGGCGTCGGCGCCCATGGCCATGATCGTCTGGGCGGTGTCCTTGAGGGACTCTCCCTTGGACAGGGAGGAGCCCTTGGCGGAGAAGTTGATGACGTCGGCGCTCAGCCGCTTGGCGGCCGCCTCGAAGGAGAGCCGCGTGCGAGTGGAGTCCTCGAAGAAGAGGTTGACGACGGTCTTGCCGCGCAGAGTGGGCAGCTTCTTGATGGAGTGCTTCTGAGTGGCGGCCATCGCCTCGGCGGTGTCGAGGACCATGACGATCGCGTCGTGGTCCAGGTCCTTGGCGCTCAGCAGGTGCTTCATCGGGTGGCCTCCTCGCCGGCCGGGATGGTCTCGATCGTAACGGCGTCCGCGGTGGCGCCCAGCTCGGTGAGGGCGACGACGACCTTCTCGGACCGGGATGTGGGCAGGTTCTTACCGACGTAGTCGGCGCGGATGGGCAGCTCGCGGTGACCCCGGTCCACGAGGACGGCCAGCTGCACGGAGGACGGGCGGCCGACGGCGCCGACGGCGTCCAGGGCGGCGCGGATGGTGCGGCCCGAGTAGAGGACGTCATCGACGAGGATGACGGTGCGCCCGTCGATGCCCCCGGCGGGGATGGTTGTGGGCCGCGGTACGCGGATGGGGTGGCGGCCCAGGTCGTCGCGGTACATCGTGATGTCGAGGGTGCCGACCTCGATCATGGGGTCCCCATTGGCGGCGGGATCGATCGCGGTGTTGGTGGCCGCGGCGACGGCGAGGGCCTCGGCCAGCCGGTGCGCGAGGGGCGCTCCCCCGCTGGGGATGCCCAGGAGGACCACGTCCTCCAGTCCGCGGTTGCGCTCGATCACCTCATGCGCGATGCGCAGGAGGGCTCGCGCGATCTCGGCATCGCCGAGGATCTTCTTCCCGCTCGTGGGTGCGCCGGCAGTGGCGCCTGACAGATTCATGGCCATGAAGGCCCCCTTCCCCGCCTCTCCGGACGGACTTAAAGGATGTCTGGCGCCCCGAGGCTAGCGCGTGGCGGGTCGCCCGGCCGGGCGCGACCGCATCATGGGCATGTGAGACCAGCCACGTGACGCGCGGTGGCAGGCGGGTCTCGCCTCTCCCGGGATGGGGCGGAGGGGCGGCTCAGCCCCGCGTGGCGAGCAGGTCGGCGAAGGATATCGGCTCCCGGCCGGTGAGGGCACGCACATCATCGGTGACGACATCGAGGGCCCCGGAGGCGATCGAGGTGTAGGTGCTCACCCAGCCATCCAGCTCCCAGTCCGGCGCCCCGTAAGCCTCACGGCTGGCGTACGCCTCTTCGATCGTCTCGGCGCGGTAGATGGTGGGGCTGCCGTGCTCGGTGAGGGCCTGGGCGATCTCGGCCAGGCTGAGGGAGGCCGGGCCGGTGAGCCGGTAGGCGGCGCCGTCGTGCGCCGATGCCGGGCGCCGCCCGGCGCCCGCGAGGTCGAGGAGGACCTCGGCGGCGCAGCGGCCGACGTCCGCCCTGGCGACGGCGCCCACGCGCCCGTCCCCCGCCGGTCCCGCGATGACGCCGTTCACGGCGAACTCGGGGAGATCGTCGGTGTAGAAGGAGTCTTGAAGGAAGGTCCATCCCATGCCGGAGGCCGCCAGGGCCCGCTCAGTGGCCCAGTGGGTGCGCGCGTAGGTGAAGACGGCGTCGGGCGCGGCCGAGAGGAACGAGGTGTAGACGACGTGCCCCACGCCGGCCTCGCGCGCAGCCCCGATGAGGGACAGGTGCTGTTCGAGCCGGTCCTCTGCCTCGTGCGCCGAGACCATGAGGAGAGCATCGACCCCCTCCAGGGCGGTCCGACAGGCCTCCTGGTCGCCGTAGGGCGCCACCGCGACGTCGTCGGCCCACGACGGGGCGCGGGAGGGATCTCTCACGAGAAGGCGGGCGGCCACGCCCTCGGAGTGGAGGATACCGGCTGCCATGCCGCCGATGTGGCCGGTCGCACCGGTGATGGCGATGCGGGTGCTCATGCGGCCAGCATAGCCCAGCGGCGTCGACGCGGGCGCGGGCGGTGACTACTGCCCGAGGGATCAGCGCAGCGTGTCGGCGAGGTCGACGACACGGCCGAGAAGGCCGCCGAGGTAGCGCGGTGAGTCGTCGGTGGACAGGATCCGGGCCAGTGTCATGGCCTCGTCGACGGCGACCGGGGCGTCGACGTCATCGTTGTGGACGATCTCCCACACGGCCACGCGGGCGATGGCGCGATCGACGGCGGGCATGCGGGCGAGCGTCCACCCCTGGGCGTAAGCCTCGATGGCGTCATCCACCTCGGCCAGGTGATCGGCCAGGCCGGCGAGGATCTCGCGGGTGTAAGCGGGCGCCTCGGTGTGGTTGGCGGAGTGAACGGCGCGCTCGACGGCCAGGTCGCGCAGACGCTCGGGAGCCCCCGAGGGGTCCCCCTCGCGCGAGGGGCGCAGGAGGCCCTTCTGGTCCGCCTCGAACAGGATCTCGATGGCCCGCCGCCGCGCCTTCGTGCGGGCGGTGACGGCGTGCTTCGAGGCGGCCCTCGAGGAGCGCGGTGCCGACGGGGACTCGACGCTGGGCGCGGGGATCCCCCCGCGCGGGTCGGCCGCCCGAGCGGCGTCGTCAGCGGGCACGGCTGGCACGGCGGGCCTCAGTCGTTGACGCGGGAGATGTAGGAGCCCGAGCGCGTGTCCACCTTCACCCTGTCACCGGTGTTGACGAACAGCGGGACCTGGATCTCGGCGCCGGTCTCCACGGTCGCGGGCTTGGTGCCGGCATTGGAGCGGTCGCCCTGGAGACCAGGTTCGGTGTGGGCGATGGTGAGCACCACGGAGGGGGGCATCTCGACGAAGAGCACGGAGGACTCGTGGAAGGCGACGATGACCTCCTGGTTCTCCAGGAGGAAAGTGGCGGCATCGCCGACGACGTCGGAAGGCACGTTGGTCTGCTCGTAGGACTTGACGTCCATGAAGACGTAGTCGTCACCGTCCTTGTACAGGTACTGCATGTCACGGCGGTCGACGGTGGCGGTCTCGATCTTGAGGCCGGCGTTGAAGGTCTTGTCCACGGTCTTGCCGGAAAGGACGTTCTTGAGCTTGGTGCGCACGAAGGCCGGGCCCTTGCCGGGCTTGACGTGCTGGAACTCCACCACCTGCCACAGCTGGCCCTCCAGGTTGAGCACCAGGCCGTTCTTCAGGTCGTTCGTCGTTGCCACGAGTGGTTTCCTCTACTTCAAGTCGGGGACCGGGCTCCCTGGGCTGTCCGCGGGGTCCGGCGCGTCTAGGACGCGGCGAGTCTACCGTGCCGGGCCAGGGCCTGCGACAGCCCGGCGCGCGCCGCGCAGGCGGGTGATCGTCGCGAAGCGCTCCTCGGCGTAGGGAAGGGAGACCTCTCGCAAGTACCGGGCCAGGCGCACCTCCCCTTGGGCCTCCATGGCGGCGATGAGGCCGCGCACATCATCGGGGTGGCGGTTCTGGCTCATCTTCGCCTTGCCACGCACCGTCGTCGCCTCGACGCTCACGGCGACGATCGCCCGCGACATCCGCTGGAGCTTGTCCTGGCCGACGGCGTCCAGGGCACCGCCATCGCCCATGGCCTCGGTGAGCCGCACGGCGGCCTCCAGGGCCGCGTCCGACCCGGGGTCGATGCGGACCCGCCCGCTGACGTGGAGCGTGATGTAGTCCCAGGTGGGGACATTCGGCATGATGCCGTTGGTGACGTACATGCCCGGGGAGACGTAGGCGTCGGCCTCGTCGAGGATGACGAGCCCGGTGGGATGCGCGAGCGGCTCGGCGGCCTGGGGGTTGTTCCTCACCAGGTGGGTGACGAGGGCGCCCGCGGCGTCGTCGTAGTAGAAGGGGACGAGACTGGCCTCAGGGCCGTGGTCGTGGACGGTGACGAGGTTGCCCCGGCGCGGCTCGGTGAGGAGTCGACGGGTGTAGTCCTCGGGCAGCTCGAAGTGCTGGGCGACGTACATGCGGCTCAGGCTAGGGACGGGGCGCAGGGGTGTCGAGGAGCGTCACGATCCGGTCCGCGCAGTCCGCCGGTTCTCGATCCGAGGTGTCGACGACGACGCCGGCGGCCCGCCGGCACAGGGCCTCGCGCTCGCGCAGCATCCGGGTGAACTCGTGGTGGATGGTGCCCAGGGCCACCGAGCGCGGAGCGTCGAGGCCGTTGCGGGTGGCCAGGCTCCGCACGGAGGCGATCAGGCCGACGACGGCGCCGCCCTGCCCGGGCAGGGCGGCCAGGGCGGCCCTGACGCGCTCCGATCCCAGGCAGCCCGATCCCAAGGCGAGGATGCCGCCGGAGACGCGGGCGGCCTCGATGAGCCCGAGGGCAACCGCCTCCTCAACGCGCCGGTACTCGGCCTCCGGGATGGCCACGAGCGCGAGCTCCTCCTCGGTGCCGAGCCGGGCGGCAGTCCGGGCGCCGAGGTCCAGGCAGGGCGCGCCCCGCAAGTCGGCCAGGGCGCGGGCGACGGTGGTACAGCCGGCGCCGGGCGGACCGATGAGGACGATCGCCGGAGCGGTGCTCATGCGCCTCCCTCCGGGCTCGCGGTGACGGCGCGGTGGGCCGCCTCGAGCTCGCCCGGGGTAGGCTCGACGCCCCGGACGGGCCGGGCCCGTCCGAAGCGGTCCTCGATGAGCACCATGCGCAGCCGTCCGGCGCGGTTCTTCTTGTCCGAGCGCATCGCCGCGCGCAGGTCGTCCCAGCGCTCAGCGCCGTCGGGGAAGGACACCGGCAGGCCGACCGCCGCCAGGGCCTCGCGATGACGAGCAAGGCCCTTGCCGCTCAGGAGTCCCCTCCGGTGGGCGATCTCGGCGGCGAAGACGCATCCGACTCCCACGGCCTCGCCGTGACGCCACGCGTAGTCGGTGATCCGCTCGATGGCGTGGCCGTAGGTGTGCCCGTAGTTGAGGATCTCGCGCAGCCCGGACTCGGTGAGGTCCTCGGCCACGACGGCGGCCTTGACGAGGACCGCCCGGCGCACGAGCTCGGCCAGGACGGGCGCGTCCGAGCGCAAGCAGGCGGCCGGGTCGGCCCCGACGAGCCGCAGGATCTCCTCGTCGTGGATGAGCCCGCACTTGATGACCTCACCGAGCCCGGCGCGCAGCTCGTCGAGCGGAAGGCCGGCCAGGGTGCCGAGGTCGGCGACGACGGCGCTGGGCGTGTGGAAGGCCCCCACGAGGTTCTTGCCGGCGGCGGTATCGATGCCCGTCTTCCCGCCAACCGCGGCATCGACCATGGCCAGGAGGGTGGTGGGCACCTGGACGACGGGGATGCCCCGCAGCCAGGTGGCCGCGGCGAAGCCGGCGAGGTCTGTGGTCGCTCCCCCGCCGACGCCGATAAGGCAGCCGTCGCGGCCAACCCCCGCCCGCCCGAGGCGCTCCCAGATGGAGGACAGCACGTCGGCGCGCTTGGAGGCCTCCCCATCGGGGACCTCGATGAGGGCCGTCCGCAGGCCGGCCGCATGGAGGTCCCCGGCGAGTCCCCCGGCGGCCTGGGCGAGGACGCCGGAGTGGATGATCCCGACGCCGCCCGCGCCCTGGCCCGGCGAGGCGAGGACCGCCCTCGTCACCTGAGGGGCGAGCCCGCGCCCGATGACGACGTCGTATCCCGGTGCTCCGGGGACGTGAACGGTGGTGGCGCCCTCAGGGTCCTCGGTCACGCGGGGGCGGGCGGTCCGCCGGGGCGCGGGGCCGGCGGGCGCCTCGGGCGACGGCGGCCGGCAGGCGGGCGCGTCCGAGCGGATGCCCGCATGGGCGAGTCCCCGGGCGGTGGCGGCCGGCGTCGCCCCGAGGGAGACGAGCACGAGGGCGGCCACCTGGGCCGGAGTGAGCCCATCGGTGGGCACGGTGGCGGTGGCGATCTCCTCGTAGAGGGGCCGGCGTTCGGCGTCGAGCGCCTCCATGCGCGCCAGCACGCCAGTCAGCGCTCCCTGGGAGGCCTGCACCGCGGTGAGGGCCGCGTCGGAGTCCGATCCAGGGCTGATGAGGGGGCGGCCCTCCCCGCTGCCGACGTGCTGGGCGGCGGTGGCGGGGCGGGCGGAGAGGTAGACGACGGTGTGATGCCGCAGCAT
This sequence comes from Actinomyces gaoshouyii, assembly GCF_002072175.1. Lineage (GTDB taxonomy): Bacteria > Actinomycetota > Actinomycetes > Actinomycetales > Actinomycetaceae > Actinomyces > Actinomyces gaoshouyii. Next base: position 41,190 of record NZ_MVIV01000011.1, read on the forward strand.
CTCGCGGTTCTCCGGGCGCAGGATGCCGCCGCCGCCCAGAGCGATGATCCCGTGGGCCGCGCCGAGGGATTCCAGGACGTCCCGCAGCGCGCGGGTCTCGCGGTCGCGGAAGCCCTCCTCCCCCTCGGCGGAGAAAATCTCCGGGATCGTCATGCGCGCCCGGCGCCGGATCTCGGCGTCAGTATCGGTGACCTGGATGCCCAGGGCGGCGGCGAGGAGGCGGGCGACCGTCGTCTTACCCGCGCCCGGCAGGCCGACCAGCACCAGCGGCAGGCGCTCCCGGCTGATGATTGCCGTGGTGGCGGGGTCCGTGCGGTAGTGCTTCATGGGCGTCTCCTCGTCGGTGGTATCCGGTGGCGCCTCCCGGCGCCCGCAGTGGATCGGTCAGGGCTCAGGCGGTCCAGTGGGTCCTCTCGGCGATGCGCTCGGTGTAGGCGCGCAGGTTCCCGGCGCACTCAGTGACCGAGTCACCGCCCGTCTTGTCCAGGAGGGCCTGGGCGAGGACGAGGGCGGTGGCCGCCTGGGCGATAACGGCCCCGGGCACCACCGCCGTGGTGTCTGATCGCTGGTGGAGGCCAGTGGCGGGCTCCCCAGTGGCCAGGTCCACGCTGCGCAGGGCGCGGGGAACGGTGGAGATCGGCTTGTAGGCGGCTCGCACGCGGATCGGGGAGCCGTTGCTCATGCCTCCCTCGATACCGCCAGCCCGGTTGGATGCGCGGGTGACGGCGCCGTCGGCGAGGGCGAGGATCTCATCGTGAGCCTGGCTGCCGGGCAGTCCGGCGGTCTCGAAACCATCCCCGATCTCCACGCCCTTGACGGCCTGGATGCTCATGAGCTCACCGGCGAGCCGGGCGTCGAGGCGCGAGGCGGCGACGGTATGCGTGCCCAGGCCGATGGGGACGCCGGTGGCGATGACCTCGACCACTCCCCCGAGGGTGTCGCCGTCCTTGCGCGCGGCGTCGATGCACTCGACCATGGCCGCGCTCGTGGCCGGGTCGACGCAGCGCACAGGGTCGGCATCGAGACGCTCGACGTCCTCGGGCGTGGGGGTGGGCGCGCCGGCCGGCAGGCGGACCTCCCCGATGCGCACCACGTGGCTGACGAGCCTGATGCCGGCGATCTGCTCGAGGATGGCCTCGGCGACGGCGCCCAGCGCCACCCGCGCGGCGGTCTCCCGCGCTGAGGCTCGCTCTAGGACGGGCCGGGCGTCGGGGAGGTCGTACTTGAGGGCGCCAGGGAGGTCGGCGTGCCCGGGGCGCGGGCGCGTCAGAGGCCGGTTGCGGGCGATCTCGCGCTCATCGCCGGTACCGGCGTCGATGAGCAGGTCCTCGGCGGGGACGGGGTCAGCGCTCATGACAGTGCGCCACTTGGGCCATTCGGAGTTGCCGATCCGCAGGGCGATGGGGCTGCCGATGGTCAGACCGTGGCGGATGCCCCCGATGATGCTCAGCTCATCGCGCTCGAAGCGCTGGCGGGCGCCGCGGCCGTGACCGAGCCGACGCCGGGCCAGGGCGGAGCCGATCCGTGCGCTCGTGATGGCCACGCCCGCGGGCGCGCCCTCCATGAGCGCGGTCAGCGCCTCGCCGTGGGACTCGCCGGCAGTCATCCATCGCAGCATGGGTGGATCATCGCACAGGGCCGGCGCGCCGGCGCGCTGTCACCGAGTGTCGAGCGCGCTCAGCAGGGCCCCGCGCATGGCGCTGGTATCCGGTGAGCGGCCGGTCATGAGACGGACCTGAGCCACTGCCTGGTGCAGGAGCATGAGCCAGCCGGGCGCGATCGCGCCTCCGGCTCCGCTCCAAGCGCGGGCCAGGGCAGTGGGCCAGGGCGCGTAGACGACGTCAAGGAGAACGGCCTCGCGCCGGGCGCCGCCGCGGACGCGGTGCGCCCGGGCGAGCGGTGCCGCGAGGGTGTCGGCCGCGCCCCGGGGCAGGGTGGAGACCACGAGATCGGCCCTGGCCACGGCCTCCGCGACGATGGCGTCGGAGGCGGGCTCGCCGGGCCGCCAGGTGAGGGTCCGGATCTCCAGGCCCATGCGGTGGGCCGCGACGAGCGCGCGGCCCGGGCCGGCGTGGCGGCGGGCGGCCACCGTGATGCTGTGGGCGCCGAGCTCGGGGAGCGCGGCGAGGGCGGAGCAGGCCGTGGCCCCGGAGCCGAGGACGAGAGCGGTGGGCGCCGGGAGCTTCAAGCCTTCGGCCGCGGCGGCGCCGGGCAAGTCGCGCGCCTCCCTCAGCGCGCCGGAGATGCCGGCGACATCGGTGTTGAAGCCCGCCAGGAGTGCTGGGCCCGCGCCGGAGCGCTGGGCGACGACGGTATTGACCGCCCCGACGGCCTGGGCGAGTGGGTCGATGACGTCGAGCATCGGCATGATGGCCTGCTTGTGCGGCATGGTCACCGACAGCCCCGCCCAGGCGGGCTCCTCGCCCACGGTGGCGCGCAGGGCATCGACGAGGCCGACCAGTTCACCGGGCGCGACCCGGAGCGCCTCATAGGACCAGTCGGCCAGGCCCAGGCCCTCATAGGCCGCGCGGTGGAGCACGGGGGACAGCGAGTGGGCGATGGGATCGCCGATGACTGCCGCCCGGTGAGCGGACGCGGGCGGCGCGCCGGCAGGGGAGTCGATACGTGTCATCGGGTCAGCGGTCCTCCTGATGCTGTCCCAGTGCCCAGCCCGAGGCCCCGGCTCAGCCGGCCGGCGTCGGGGTGGCGGTGGCGGAGCTGCCGTTGCACACATCCGGGTGGGCCTGGCAGAAGGCGGTGAGTTTCTTCGTGTTCTCATCCTGCTCTTCCTTCGTCTTCGCGAAGAGCGTCTTCCCCGTGTTGAGGTCGACGGTGACGAAGTAGAGCCAGTCGCCGGGCTCCGGGCTGGCGACGGCCTTGAGGGCCGCCTCGCCGGGGCTGCCAATGGGTGTTGGGGGCAGGCCCGCATTCCGGTAGGTGTTGTACGGGTTGGAGGCGTCGTCGACCTCTTCCTTGGAGGGCACTCCGCCGGTGCGCCCGAGCCCGTAGAGGATGGTGGAGTCCATCTCGAGGCGGCCGCCGGTCCCCGACTCCTGCTTCGTCAGGCGGTTCTCGACGACGCGGGCGACCTTCCCGAAGTTCTGCTGGCTGCCGGCCTCCCTCTCGACGATGGAGGCCTTGATGAGGGCGTCCTCGTATCCCGCGGGATCGAAGCCCAGCTTTTGGAGGCGCGCCATCGTGGCGCTGACCATTCTGGCGACGACCTGCGTGACGGTCTCGCCCTCCTTGAGGCCGTACGTTCCCGGGGCGAGCCAGCCCTCGACGTCCCCCTTCGCGGCCTCGGGCAGGCCGATGCCCTTGAGATCCTTGTAGGCGGCGTCGACGTCCTCCGCGCTGACCTGCATGACGCTCATGATCTTCTCCTTGACCTGATCCTTGGTGAATCCCTCGGGGATGGTCAGGGAGTGGTCGGCTCGGGAGGCCGGATCGAGCAGGGCGGCGACGGCGGAGGCGCCGGACATCCTCTGCTTGAGCGTGTAGGTGCCTGGCTGGATGTTGGCGGACTCCGAGTTGGCATTGAACGCGTCGATGAAGGCCTTCGGGGACGCAACGACGTCGTTCTTGTACAGCAGATCGGCGATGATCGCTCCGGTGGCGCTCTGGGGGATCTCCACGATCACCGAGCCCTCGCCCTCACCCGAGTAATCGGCGACTGTGGACTGCTGCTCGCGGACGCCGTGCAGCACCCCGTAGCCCCAGTAGGCACCCGCACCAGCGCCGGCCACGGCAACGCTGAGGATGAGCACGGTGAGCACGTGGCGGCGGAAGCGGCGCTTCTTGCGCGCCTTCTCGCGACGGGCCTTGCCGCGCCTGGACGGCGGCTCGGCCGTCAGCGGGTCATCGGAGATGATGCCGATCTGCTCGAAGAGATCGTCCTGGCTCATCGCGTGTCTCTCCTGGTCGGGGTGACGGGCTCACCGATCGGCGAGCCCGTGGAACGCTCGGCCTCCAGGGCCTGGTTGAGGATGACCACGGCGGCCGCCTGGTCGACGACGCCCCGGAAGTCCTTCTCATGGCGCCCACTGGCGTGGAGCGCCTGATGCGCCGACACTGTGGAGAGCCGCTCGTCGACGAGCCTGACCACCACAGGGGAGATGGCCTGCGCGAGAGCGCGTGCCCAGTCCCTCGCATCACGCGTGGACGGGGTCCGCTTGCCCCCCAGGGAGACGGGCAACCCCACAATAGCCTCAATGGCCCCGTGCTCGGCGACCAGTTCGGCCGCCTCATCGATGTCGCCTCCGTAACGATCCCGCTCAAGCGTGGCCACCGGAATGGCCAGGATCGCCTCGGCGTCGCACCTGGCGACGCCGATCCTGGCCTTGCCGACGTCGAACGCCAGGCGGAGTCCGCTGCGCATGGCTCCCCCCGGGCTCAGGCGCCCAGGGCCTGGGTGATGGCGGCCATCGCCTCGGGGAGGGCGCCGGCGTTCTGCCCGCCGCCCTGGGCGAGGTCCGGCTTGCCGCCGCCACCGCCGCCGAGGGCCTTGGCGGCCGCCTTGACGAGCTCGCCCGCCTTGGCGCCGATGTCACGGGCAGCGGCGTTGGTGGCCACGACGATGACGGGGCGCTCACCCGACACCCCGGCGGCCACGATCACCGTCGGCTCCGCCTCGCCGAGGCGCTCGCGGGCATCGAGGACGAGGGATCGCAGGAGGTCCGCGTTGGACACGGCGCCGAGGTCGGCGACGGCCAGGCGGTAGGCGCCCACGCGCCGCGCGCCGTTGACCACCTCGACGACCCGGGACGCCATCGCGGCCTGCTCGGCGGCGGCCAGGCGCTTCTCGGCGTCCTTGAGGCGGCCCATGAGGGATTCGATGCGCTCGGGCAGCTCCTCGGGGCGCCCACCGATCATGGTGGACAGCTGGGAGACGAGGGCGTGCTCTTTGGCCTGGAATCCGTATGCGGCATCCCCCACGAGGGCGTCGATGCGCCGCACGCCCGAGCCGATGGAGGACTCGCCCAGGATGGCGATGCGCCCGATGTGCCCGGTGGAGGGCACATGGGTGCCACCGCACAGCTCCCGGTCGAAGTCGTCGCCGATGGTGACGACGCGGACCTCGGTGCCGTACTTCTCACCGAACAGGGCGATGGCGCCAGAGGCCCTGGCGTCCTCGAGGCTCATGGTCTCGGTGCGGACCTGGAGGTCCTCGGCGAGCTTCTCGTTGACGAGGGCCTCGATGTCGTTGACCTGCCCGGTGGTCAGCGCCGTGTTGTGGGAGAAGTCGAAGCGCAGCCGGGAGGGGGAGTTCTCCGACCCGGCCTGCTCGGAGTCCGGGGCGACGGTGCGGCGCAGCCCGGCGTAGACCATGTGGGTGGAGGTGTGGGCCCGGGCGATGGCCAGGCGGCGCTCGGTGTCGATCTCGGCGTAGGCCCTCTCTCCCACGGCGATGGCGCCCTCGGTGAGGGTGCCCCGGTGGACGGACAGACCGCGGATGGGGGCCTGGACGTCGCCGACCTCGACGATGCCGCCGCCGGCCAGGCGAATGACGCCGTGGTCGGCGAGCTGGCCGCCCATCTCGGCGTAGAAGGGGGTGCGGTCCAGGACGACCTCGACCTGCGCGGGGGCGGTGGCCACCGGCTCGGGCCGACCGTCGAGCAGGAGACCGGCGACAGTGGCCTCTGCGGAGGCCTCGGTGTAGCCGAGAAACTCCGACCCCCCTCCCATGGAGCGCTCGATGTCCTGGAAGAGACGGACGTCGATGTGCCCGGTCTTCTTGGCGCGGGCGTCGGCGCGGGCGCGCTCCTTCTGCTCGTCCATGAGTGAGCGGAAGGCGGCCTCGTCGACATCGACGCCCTGCTCGGAGGCCATTTCCAGGGTGAGGTCGATGGGGAAGCCGTAGGTGTCGTGCAGCTCGAAGGCGTCCTGCCCGCTGACCAGGGGGCGCGCGCCGGCCGCGGACGCCCGCTCGCGGGCCCGCCCGACGGCGGTGTCCAGGATGGTGGTTCCGGCGCTGAGAGTGCGGCGGAAGGCCTCCTCCTCGCCGTAGGCGACCTCCGAGATGGTCCCCCAGCGCTCCTCGAGCTCGGGGTAGGACAGCTTCATGACGTCCTTGGAGGCCGTCAGGAGGGTGGGCAGGGAGGCCTCGTCGACGCCGAGCAGGCGCATGGAGCGCACGGCGCGGCGGATGAGCCGGCGCAGGACATAGCCACGGCCGTCGTTGCCGGGGCGCACGCCATCGCCGATGAGCATGAGGGCGCTGCGGACGTGGTCGGCCACGACGCGCATGCGCACGTCGTCCATGTAGGCCGCCCCGGCCTCCGGGCCAGCGGCTCCCAGGCCGTAAGCGCGCCCGCTCATCGCCTCAGCAGCGGCGATGACGGGGTAGACCTCGTCGATCTCGTACATGTTGGGCTTGTCCTGGAGGAGGAAGGCGATGCGCTCCAGGCCGGCGCCGGTGTCGATGGCGGTGGAGTCGAGCTTGCCGACGAGCTCGAAATCGTGGCCCTCGCCCTCCCCGCGGACGAACTCGTCGAAGACGAGGTTCCAGATCTCCAGGAAGCGGTCGCCGGCGGTGTCCGCCTCCGGGCCGCCGTCAGGGCCGTAGGCCGGGCCGCGGTCGTAGTGGATCTCGCAGCAGGCGCCGGCGGGGCCCGGCTGGCCGGTGGACCAGGAGATCTCGGCGAAGGGGAGCTTCTGTACATGGAGGGGGGCCACGCCGATGGTCTTGGTGAGGTAATCCCAGGAGACCTCGTCCTTCTCCCAGATGGTCATCCACAGGCGATCGCCGTCCAGACCGTACCCTCCGGCGCTCGTGGGCGTGGTCAACAGCTCCCAGGCGTACTGGATCGCCCCCTCCTTGAAGTAGTCGCCGAACGAGAAATTGCCGTTCATCTGGAAGAACGTGCCGTGGCGAGTGGTGCGGCCGACATTATCGATGTCGTTGGTGCGGATGCACTTCTGCACGCTGGCGGCCCTGGGCCAGGGCGCCGGCTCGGTACCCAGGATGTAGGGGATGAAGGGGACCATGCCCGCCACGGTGAACAGGATGGACGGATCTGGCGAGATGAGGGGCACCGACGACCGGATCTCGTGGTCCTTGGAGGCGAAGAAGTCGAGCCAGCGGGAGCGGATCTCGGAGGTGCGCATGGGGGTCCTCGTGCTCGGGGGTGATCGGTGCCCCCGCGGCCGGGTGGAGCGGGGACGTGGTTGGTTCCGGCCTGACCGGGCCCCGGACTCTGCGGCCGAGGGCGGTCGGAGGAGCGGGTTCTACCCAGGGGCGAGCCTACCCCCGGAACGCGGGATGCCCCACACCGGCAGTCCGGCACGGGGCATCCCGCACTGGGCGGGCCAGCGGGCCCGATCGGCTCAGCGGGAGTAGTACTCGACGACCATCTGCACGTCGCAGGTCACCGGGACCTCGTCGCGCTTGGGGCGGCGCACCAGGGTGGCGGAGAGCTTCTCGAGGTCCACCTTGAGGTACTCCGGGACCGCCGGGAGGACGTCACGGTGAACGCCGGCGGCGGCGGCCTGGAAGGGCACCATGACCTGGGAGCGGCTTCGGACCTGGATGGTCTGGCCGGGGCGCACGCGGTAGGAGGGCCGGTCGACGACCTTGCCGTCGACGACGATGTGGCGGTGCACGACGGCCTGACGGGCCTGAGCGATCGTACGGGCGATGCCGGCGCGCAGGACGAGAGCGTCCAGGCGCATCTCGAGCAGCTCGACGAGCGACTCACCGGTCAGACCCTTCTCACGGCGGGCCTCCTCGAAGACGCGCTGGAGCTGGGCCTCGCGGATGCCGTACTGGGCGCGCAGGCGCTGCTTCTCCTTGAGGCGGACGGCGTAGTCGGACTCAGTGCGGCGACGGGCGCGGCCGTGCTCGCCGGGGCCGTAGGGGCGCTTCTCGAAGTAGCGAACGGCCTTGGGGGTCAGCGGGATGCCGAGGGCGCGCGAGAGGCGCACCTGGCGGCGGGAGCGCGAAGAGCTCATACCTGTGTTCTTCCTGTCGGAGTGATCGCACGCCGCGGGCGGTTGCTCGCGGCGCGGGGTCAGCCTCTGATCGGGGCGATCGGGCCAGGACCCCAGGCGCCCGGCACGGCTCTGAGGACCGGGCGGTCCACGGACTCGCGCCTGGGCGGCGCCGGTACTCTAGCGCAGACCGCCCCGCGCTCACCGCCCCGGAGGCCGGCGTGTGAGCAGATCCTCAACGCCCGCTCTCCCGCGGCGGAGGATCCGCGGGCCCCGACACGGCCGCGCCCCCGGGGCGCCGCGCCCGTCGCAGCACGGAGGCGATCGCGACGACGATGAACGCGGAGAACAGCCATGAGGCGGCCCTCGGGCTGAGCGCCCGGGCGATGACGGCGCCCAGCGGCGAGCCGATCACCGAGGCGAGTCCGACCACCATCCCGATGCGGGCGTCGGGCAGACCCCGGCACAGGTTCGAGACCGTCCCCGCGATGGCGGTGGGCGCCATGGCCGCCAGCGAGGTCCCCCGGGCCAGGAGGTCGCCCGCCCCGGCGAGGATCTCGAGACCGGGGACGATGACCACTCCCCCGCCCACGCCGACGAGCCCGGCCAAAAGCCCCGCGATGAGGCCGATGCACACCAGCGCCGCCACCGCGCCGGGATCACGGGCGGCATCGAGGCTCAGCGCCGCCTCGCGCACGGGCTCGTGCGCCCGCCCCATGACGAGCACGGAGGCGGCGAAGGCGATGAAGATCCACGGCAGCGCCCGTGCCGGGAGGACCGCGAGCAGGCGCGTGCCCATCCGCGCGCCCACGAGGGAGCCGAGAACGATGATGAGGGCCGCGGCGAGGGAGACATCACCGCGCAGCGCGTACGTCGTCGTTCCGGCCAGGGACGCCGGGATGATCGCCACGAGGGAGGTCGCCGCCGCGCGGCGCTGGTCCATGCCCAGGATCGCCACGAGGGCGGGCACGAGGACGATGCCTCCCCCGACGCCGAACATCCCCGAGAGCACCCCCGCGCCCAGGCCGACGCAGACGGCGAGTGCCAGCCGGGCGACGGCCGGACGATCGCCCATCACCGACCCCCGCGCATGAGGGATCGGATCGACTCCAGGCGCCGGGCGACCTCGGCCTCGAAGCCGTGGCCCGTGGGCCGGTAGTAGGAGGCGCCCGCCAGGTCCTCGGGCAGGTAGTCCTGGGCGACGACGCCGTGCGGGTAGTCATGGGGATAGCGGTAGCCCTCGCCGTGCCCGAGCCCGGAGGCGCCAGCGTAGTGCGCGTCGCGCAAGTGGGCGGGCACGGCGCCGCCCTTGCCCGCGCGCACGTCCTCGATGGCGGACTCGATGGCGGCGATGACCGCGTTGGACTTCGGCGCGGTGGCCACGGCGAGCGCCGCCTCGGCGAGGATGATGCGGGCCTCGGGCATCCCGATCATGGCGACCGCCTGCTGCGCCGCCACCGCGGTGGCCAGGACCCCGGGATCGGCCAGCCCGACATCCTCTGCCGCGTGGATGACAATGCGCCGGGCGATGAAGCGCGGGTCCTCCCCCGCGGCGATCATGCGGGCCAGGTAGTGCAGGGCGGCGTCAGGATCCGATCCGCGCATGGACTTGATGAAGGCGCTGGTGACGTCGTAGTGCTGGTCGCCGGCGCGGTCGTAGCGAACGGCGGCGATATCGGCGGCGCGCTCGACATCGGCCAGCCCCACCACCGGCGGCCCGCCATCCTCGGGAGCGCCGGCATCCTGCGGGCGGGCCGCGAGGATGGCGCCGGCGGCCGCCTCGAGCACGGTGAGCGACTTGCGCGCATCCGATCCGGCCATGCGCACGATCTGCTCCTGCGCATCGTCGTCGAGCGCCACCGCCCCCGCGAGCCCCCGCTCATCGGTGACCGCTCGGGACACCAGGGCGCGGATGTCATCGGGACCGAGCGGGTGGAGGGTCAGCAGCAGCGACCGGGACAGCAGCGGTGAGACCACGGAGAAGGAGGGGTTCTCGGTCGTGGCCGCCACAAGGGTCACCCATCGGTTCTCCACACTGGGCAGCAGGGCGTCCTGCTGGGACTTGGAGAAGCGGTGGACCTCGTCGATGAAGAGCACCGTCTCCTCCCCCGAGGCCGCCAGGCGCCTCCTGGCATCGGCGACGACGGCGCGCACGTCCTTGACCCCGGCGGTGAGCGCGGAGAGCTCGACGAAGCGCCGGCCCGAGCCGCGCGCCACGAGGTAGGCGAGCGTGGTCTTGCCCGTTCCCGGGGGTCCCCAGAGGATGACGCTCGACACGCCCGCTCCGCCCGCGCCACCCGTCGGCTCGACGAGCCGGCGCAGCGGGGAGCCGGGGCCGAGCAGGTGCCCCTGGCCCAGGACCTCACTGAGATCGCGCGGCCTCATGCGCACGGCGAGCGGCGCGTGCGAGTCGGCAGGCAAGCCCGCCTCGTCGGTGCCGGCGGCGTCGAACAGGTCCACAGGGTGACCCTATCCTCATCCGGGCCCCGCCACCGGGCCCGCGGGGCGGTTCTATCAGTGGAACAATGCCGCCATGCTCTCCTGGCTCGCCCACCGCATCGTCAAGGACGCCTGGTTCATCGTCGCAACCTGGGCCGTCATCGCCTTCGTGCTGCTCACTCCAGCGCTCGGCGGTGCCGGCATCGACGGGCTCTTCAACCGTCTCGGCCCCGCCAAGACCTCCATCGACGATTCCCAGAGCGCTCAGGGCCAGGCCATCTACTCCGCGCTCCAGGGGGACGGGGTGGCGGTCACCCTGCAGGTGACGGGCCTCGACCTCGACACCCAGATCGACGCGGTCACGGCCGCGCTGGCCCCGGTCCACGCCGACCTCAACGACCTCGTCGGCGAGGTGAACGTGGCCGACCCGTTCGTCGTGCCGGACCCCCTGGGGAACAAGGGAGTCCAGGCCTTCATCGCCCAGGACCGCAGCGGCTTCCTCATGTTCGTGACCGTCAACCCCAACGGCCGTGACATCGCCTCCCCCGATGACACCGCCTACGCCCGCAAGCTCCAGCGCGACGTCCAGCGCGTCACGGACCGCCTGCGCCGCGTCCCCGACGACCTGCGCCAGATCGCGCCGGGGGTCAGCGGCATCGTCACGACGGATGCCCTCGTGTCGGCGGCGGTCAATGACCAGGCCGGGGCCGATCTCGCGCGCGGGGAGGCCCTCGCCCTGCCCGCGGCGCTCATCATCATGGTTCTGGTCTTCGGGGGCTTCCTCGTGGCGGGGATGCCGTTGCTCGGCGGGATCACATCGATCGTCTCGAGCCTGGGCGTGCTCTGGCTCACGAGCCTCATGGTGGATCCGGGAGGGCTGGAGGTCACCGTCGTCGCGATGATCGGCCTGGGCCTGTCGATTAACGACGCCCTGCTCATGACCGTCCGCTTCCGCGAGGAGCTCGGACTCGGGCGCACCGATCCGCGGGCGTCGGCGCCCCTCGCCGCCCGTGGCCGACGGCGCCGCACCGGGCGCCGCGACCCACTTATCGCCGAGGCCATGGAGCGCACGATGCTCACGGCTGGGCGCACGGTGCTCATGACCACCGTCGCGGTGGCGCTTCCGCTGGCAGCACTGGTGGCAGTGGGCGCGTCCTCCCTGCGGGTGACGGCGATCGCGGGGGTGATCGTCGTGGTGCTCGCCGCGCTGTCGGCGATCACGCTCGTCCCGGCCACGCTCGTCCTGCTCCACGGATTCATGGTCAGGCCCTCATTGCTCGGCCGGGTGCCGGTGCTGCGCGCCCTCGTCCACCCGGTCGACGGCTCTTCTCGGGAGGAAGGCGCCTTCGCGGCGCTCGCGCGCGGGGCGCAGGCGCGCCCCTGGCCGGTCCTGGCGGCCTGCGCGGCTCTCCTGGCACTGCTGGCGTGGCCGCTGGGGCACCTGCACCTGCTGGTCTCCGATCGCGACCTCCTCCCCCCGGACGCCGAGCAGCGGGTGTACCAGCGCGTCCTGGAGGAGCAGTACCCCAGCCTCGCCGCCACCGATGCCGTGCTCATCATGCAGGCCGCTGGGGATTCCGCGACGTCGTTCATCGACGACCAGGTGGCCCATGCGCCCGGAGTGTCCAGCGTGACGCAGACGAAGGCGGGCCAGTACACGGTGGCCTACCTCAGTCTAGAGGGCTCGGCATCGTCGTTGTCCGCCGAGAGGGCCGTCTCGGCCGTTCGCGCGCTCAACCCGCCGGCGGACACATGGGTGACCGGCAAGGCGGCGACGCAGGTGGACTTCCGCTCCGCTCTCGTGGGCGCGCTGCCGCCCATGATCGTCATCGGCATGGGCGCGACCATGGTCCTCATGCTCATGATGACGGGATCGCTCATCATCCCACTGCTGGCGCTCCTGACCACATCCCTGTCCCTGGCAGCCTCCCTGGGCGCGGCGACCCTCCTGTTCCAGGACGGCTACCTGGCGGGCGCCCTGGGCGTGACGCCGATCGGCGGCGTGGAGGGCTACGCCGTGTCCACGGCTCTCGCCCTGGGGGTCGGGCTCGCCATGAGCCGGGAGGTCATCGTCCTGGCTCGCATGAGGGACCGCAGGGCGCGCGGTGAGCGGGGCGACGCCGTCGTCGCGGCCGGCCTCCAGGGCACTGGAAGGATCCTCTCGGTAGCGGGAGCGGTCCTCCTGGTGGTCCTCATGGGCTTCACCACTGGCAGGCTCATCGCAGTCAAGGAGGTGAGCCTCATCCTGGCGCTCATGGTCGTCATCGACGCGGTGATCGTGCGTCTGCTCCTGTTCCCCGCGGCGATGAGCCTGCTGGGCTCGCGTGGCTGGTGGGCGCCATCGTTCCTGCGGCGCTGGGCGGGCATCAGCCCGGACGGGGACTCAGGGGCACCGGAGGAGACCGCTGACGCCCGCAAGCCCGAGGACGCCGAGGCGACCGAGGATGCCCGGGAGCCCGGTGCCGGCGATAAGACCGGGGCAGCGGAGGAGGACGACGACGGCGCGGGAGTCTCGGGGCGGAACGGCGCCGGGAGAGTTCCGTCCCGGCAGGCCTCCGCCGGCACGGGCCCCGAGGGCGATTCGGCGCCCGCGTCAGATGAGGTCGGGGGCTCCTGAGCCCTGGCGCACGACCTCGGGGACATCCGATGTGAGGTCCACGACCGTCGTCGGCTCGACCGAGGCGACCTCGCCCTCGATGACGACGTCGACGAGGTGCCCGAGGCCCTCCTCGATCTCCCAGCCATGCGACTCGGGAACGGTCCTGCCCGGGCGGATGAGGGAGGAGGAGAGGATCGGCGCACCGAACTCGGCAACGAGTGCCTGGGCTATGGGGTGCTCGGGGATGCGCACGCCAAGAGTGTGCTTCTTGGCATTGAGGGTCATCCGGGGCACCTCCTTGGTGCCCTTGAGGATGAAGGTCCAGGGGCCGGGGGTGAGTCGCTTGATGAGGCGGAACGCGTTGTTGCCGACGATCGCCAGCGGACCGACCTGGGCGAAATCAGCGCACACGAAGGTGAAGTTGTGCTTGTCGTCGAGCTGGCGGATGGCGCGGATCCGATCCAAGCCCTCCTTGTTGCCGGGCGCGCAGGCCAGGGCATAGCCGGAGTCGGTCGGATAGGCGACGAGGGCGCCGGAGCGGAGCCACTCGACGACCTTCGTGATGAGACGGGCCTGGGGGTTGACCGGGTGCAACTCGATGTAGCGCGACATGGTGACCATTGTGCCCCTCCCCCACCCGATCCGGGACGGATCCGAGAGGGAGGAGTCGACGGCGCATCACATGAATCGAATTGCATATGCGCGCTCATTGATATAAAGTTCCTCGCATGCTGCAGGTTGTGGTGCTCGACGAGGACTCAGCGGTCATCCGTCTGTTCAAGGCTCTGGCGAATCCCGTTCGAGCCACGATCATTCACCGCCTGACCCGGGGCAACGCGGATGTCACCGAGCTCGTCGAGCTCACCGGTGTCTCCCAGCCCCTCGTCTCCCACCACCTGCGAGTCCTTCGCGAGGCGCATCTCGTCGAGGCGCGGCGCGACGGCAGGCGGCAGAGTTACTCGATCATCGATGAGCACGTCGCCCACATCGTTCTCGACGCCATCAAGCACACCAAGGAGCATGACCATGACTGCCACCATTGAGCACCGCCCCGCTGAGGCCCACAACCACACCCACGGTCCCGACTGCGGCCACCTCGCCGTCATCCACGGTGACCACGTCGACTACATCCACGACGGCCACGCCCACCGCGAGGACGGCGGCCACTACGACGAGTGCTCCACGTGCCAGTGCGAGCACTGCTCGGATGCCTGCTCCTCGTGCGAGTGCGCGGACTGCTCCTGCCCCACCTGCAACCACAACACCTGCCAGTGCGAGCACTGCTCGGATGCCTGCTCCTCGTGCGAGTGCGCGAACTGCTCCTGCCCCACCTGCGCCCACGCGGCCTGAGGACGGCTCCTCGCTCATCGCATACGAAACTGCGGCGGGCGGCGCGGATTCGCGCCGCCCGCCGCAGTTCTCCGCATGGGGATCCGCATCAGGTCAGTCCTTGTCGCCGGGGACGGCGTCGACACCGGCCTCCTTGCGCTGCTCGGCGGTGATCGGTGCGGGGGCCTCGGTCAGGGGGTCGTAGCCGCCCCCGGACTTGGGGAAGGCGATGACGTCGCGGATGGACTCGGCCTTGGTGAGCAGGGAGACGATGCGGTCCCAGCCGAAGGCGATGCCGCCGTGCGGCGGGGCGCCGAACTTGAACGCGTCGAGCAGGAAGCCGAACTTCTCGTGGGCCTCCGCCTCCCCGATGCCCATGACCTTGAAGACCCGCTCCTGGACGTCGGGGCGATGGATACGGATGGACCCGCCACCGATCTCGTTGCCGTTGCACACGATGTCATAGGCGTAGGCCAGGGCGTTGCCCGGGTCGGCGTCGAAGGTGTCGAGGCACTCGGGCTTGGGCGAGGTGAAGGCGTGGTGGACGGCGGTCCAGGCCGAGGCGCCCAGCGCGATATCACCCTCGGCGCGGGCCTCGGCGCTCGGCTTGAACAGCGGGGCGTCGACGACCCACACGAAGGACCAGGCGTCGGAATCGATGAGCCCGCAGCGCTTACCGATCTCGAGGCGGGCGGCACCCAGGAGCGCGCGCGAGGAGTCGACGGGACCGGCGGCGAAGAAAATGCAGTCACCGGGGGTCGCACCGGCGGCCAGGGCGAGGCCGGCGCGCTCGGCGTCGGTGATGTTCTTGGCGACGGGCCCGCCGAGCTCGCCGTCATCGCCCACGGTGACGTAGGCCAGGCCCTTGGCGCCGCGCTGCTTGGCCCAGTCCTGCCATGCGTCGAAGGTGCGGCGCGACTGGGAGGCGCCCCCGGGCATGACGACGGCTCCCACGTAGGGGTTCTGGAACACGCGGAAGGTGGTGTCCTTGAAGTACTCGGTGAGGTCGACGAGCTCGCAGCCGAAGCGGAGGTCGGGCTTATCGGTGCCGTAGCGCTCCATGGCGTCGGCGTAGGTCATGTGCGGGATGGGAGTGGCCAGGTCGTGGCCGATCAGGGCCCAGACCTCGCGCAGGATGTCCTCGGCGACCGCGATGACGTCCTCCTGGGTCACGAAGCTCATCTCGACGTCGAGCTGGGTGAACTCGGGCTGGCGGTCCGCCCGGAAGTCCTCGTCGCGGTAGCAGCGGGCGATCTGGTAATAGCGCTCCATGCCGGCCACCATGAGCAGCTGCTTGAACAGCTGGGGGGACTGCGGCAGGGCGTACCAGGAGCCGGGGGCCAGGCGGGCCGGAACGAGGAAGTCGCGGGCGCCCTCGGGCGTGGAGCGGGTCAGGGTGGGAGTCTCGATCTCGACGAAGCCGTGGGCGTCCAGCACGCGGCGCGCGGCGGCGGAGACCTTGGCGCGCAGGCGGATGGCGCGCTGCATGGGCGTGCGACGCAGGTCGAGGTAACGGTGCTTGAGGCGCGCCTCCTCACCGACCTGCCCGGCATCCTCGGCATGGTCGGAGACCTGGAAGGGCAGGGGGGCGGCGGCGTTGAGGACCTCGACATCGGTGACGACGACTTCGATCTCACCGGTGGGGAGGTTGGGATTGGCATTGCCCTCGGGGCGAGCGCTCACCTCGCCAGTGACGGCCAGGACGTACTCGGCGCGCAGGTCGTGGGCGATCTCCTCGCGGATGACGATCTGGGCGATGCCCGAGGCATCGCGCAGGTCGATGAAGGCAACGCCCCCGTGGTCCCGGCGGCGGTCCACCCATCCGGCGAGGGTGACGGTGGCGCCGATGTCGGAGGCGCGCAATGAGCCCGCGGTGTGGGTTCGCAGCATGGAACTGGGTTCCTTCCCATTCGGAGCACTGAGACCGGTGCCCGTCGGGGCGCACCGCGAGACGAGCGGGCGCCGGGGGCAAGCCTACCCAGCCGGTGGGGCGTCAGTACTCAGGGGCGGTGGACTCGTTGCGACGGCGCTGCCTGGCCAGGATCCAGCGGTTGGTCCCCACGGTGGCGGCGAGGATGACCAGGAGGACGGACAGGCCCAGGACGCAGGCGCCCACCACCGGGAACGAATCGTCCTTGACCTCGACCGGCGAGGTGTCGCCGGAGTCACCAGGATCACTACTGGCCTCTGCGACGGCCGCCCCGGTCGTCTCCGGGGCACCCGTGGCGCCATTGGTTGCTGAGGCGCCGTCGGACGCGCCCGGGGAGGCGGTCGCCGCCGGCGCGGTAGGCGCTTCGCCGCCGATGACGGTGACGGCGCCGACCGTGAAGAACGGGCTCTTGTTGGTGTAGTCGGCGGTGCGGACCGTGGAGGTCGGAACGTCCGGGCCGCCGGTGACACGGAATCGCAGCCAGTGGGTGCCCGACGGGACGTAGCCGGGGAGCTCGAAGGCGCCGGAGTACGTGCCGTCGGGCTGCACGGTGAACTGGGCGACCGAGCCTCCCGACGGCGAGCCGGTGACCGCGGCAGGGCTCCGCTCGGGCCCGACGGCGCCGTCGTCGATGAGGACCTGCACGGTGGCCCCGGGCGGGAATCCGGAGAGGGTGTAGCTCAGCGAGCCGCCCGAGGCGATTGTCGAGGGGCTGACGGTCGACGCCGTGCCCGTGGTTGATTCCCCACTGACGGAGTCCTCGGCGGCCGCCGGCGGGGCGGCGGTGGCGCCCACGCCCGCTGCCGCGCCCAAGGAGAGCATCGCCGCCAGTGCGACGGCGCTCCCCCGGCGAAGCCTTCCCATTCGCCCGGTGCTCACTGGACCGGGCGCCTCGCGCGCGGACGGGCCAGGAACATGTATGCGGCCGCGCCCGCGGTGAGGATCCCGGCGGCGCTGATGAGCATCCAGTCGTCGCCGCCGAGGACGGCCTCCTTGACCGGCGCGCTGTTCGCCTTGTCCATGAGGTCGGTGTTGACCGTGTCCGTGCGGGCGATCTCCAGCTGAACCCATCCCAGGAGCTGGGAGTCGCGGCCCGCGATGGCCAGCTTGTGGGATCCGGCATCGATACTGGAGATGTCGACCTGGACGGAGTTGGAGCGGTCAACCTGGACCCAGCCGGCGCTCTCGCCTCCCGGGTAGAGGAAGACCGCGACCCAGTCACCCTCCTTCGCCTTGTCCTTCGGCAGGACGAGACTGACGCGGTCGCCCTGGCGCCCGCCGGACAGCGAGCCGGCGTTGTCAGCGGTGAGCTGGCTCCCGTCGGCCACGGGGCTACGAGGCGGGTCCGAGGGCTTGGGCTCGGTGGGCGCCGCGGACGGGCTCGCGCTCGGGTCCGCGTCGGATGAGGCCTCGGGCTGCGCCGGAGCCGACTCCCCCTCAGGAGTTGCGGGCAGGGTGGCGATGATGGTGGGCGGGGCCGCCGGATCCGCCGCCGGCACCTCCGGGAGGACGCCTGGGGCGCCCTCCGCCCCGGCGGTGGGCTTGGCGGCCGCGTACGGACCCTCGGGGGCCAGGACTTCCGGAGCCGGTTCCTGCGGAGCAGGGCCCTCGGGAATGGGGGCCGGAGCCTCGGGAAGAGGCGCTGGAGCGTCCGGGGTCGGAGGAGCGGGCTGGGCACTCGGCTCCGCGGTGGGCGCCGGCTTCGGGTCGGCGCTCGGGGCGGGGGCCGTGGGCCCG
>NZ_MVIV01000012.1 GCF_002072175.1 Actinomyces gaoshouyii
TCGGTGGCGACCTCGACCAGGGGCTCGTCGGCGGTGACGGACTCGCCCACGGCCTTGAGCCAGGAGGAGACTGTGCCCTCGGTGACGGACTCGCCCAGAGCGGGCATCTTGACGGATTCAGACATGAGTGGACTCTTTCCTTGGGGATTCTCGGCAGGACCTACGTGGGGCGCGGGCCCTCGGTGGATCAGCTGTGGTTGTGCAGCGGCTTCCCGGCCAGGGCCATGGCGGCCTCGCCGAGGGTCTCGTTCTGGGTGGGATGGGCGTGGACGAGCGAGGCGACGTCGTCGGCGTCGGCCTCCCAGGAGACCATGAGCTGGCCCTCGCCGACCTGCTCGCCCATGCGGGCGCCGATGGCGTGGAAGCCGAGGATGGGGCCATCCTTGAGGGACACGAGCTTGACGAAGCCCTGCGTGCCCAGGATCTGGCTCTTGGCGTTGCCGGCGACGTTGAACTCGGCCGTGGTGACCGCCTCCTCGCCGTGGAGCTCCTTGGCCGCGGCCTCGGTGAGGCCCACGGAGGCGATCTCGGGTTCGCAGAAGGTCACCTTGGGGACGAGGACGTCGTCGACCGGGGTGGGGTCGAGGCCGGCAATCTTCTCGGCCACGACGATGCCCTGGGCGAAGCCGCGGTGGGCGAGTTGGACGCCGGGGACGATGTCGCCCACCGCCCACACACCGGGGACGTTAGTACGGCCGTACTCGTCGGCGAGCACGAATCCGCGGTCCATCGACACCCCGACCTCCTCGTAGCCGAGGTTCGCGGTGGCCGGGCCGCGGCCCACGGCGATGAGCAGGACCTCGGCGTAGTAGGTGGTGCCGTCGGCGGCGCGCACGGTGACGGAGTCCTCATGGCGCTCGACGGACTCGAACATCGTCGAGGTGCGGAAGGCGATCTTGCGCTTGCGGAAGGCGCGCTCCAACTGCTTGGAGATCGCCTCGTCCTCGTTGGGGACCAGGCGGGGCAGCCCCTCGATGATCGTGACCTGGCAGCCGAGCGAGGCCCATGCGGAGGCGAACTCGACGCCGATGACGCCACCGCCCAGGATGACCGCCGAAGCGGGGACGTGGTCGAGCTCGAGGGCCTGCTCGCTGGTCATCACCGGGCCGGAGATCTCCTGGCCGATGTCCTTGGAGTAGGAGCCGGAGGCGAGGATGACGTTCTTGCCGGTGATGCGGCGGCCGTCGACCTCGACGGCGTCAGGGGCCACGAGGCGGCCCCAGCCCTGGATGAGGTCGATTCCCCTGGAGGCGACGAGGCCCTGCAGGCCCTTGTACATGCGCGAGATGATGCCGTCCTTGTAGGTCTTGACGGCGGGCATGTCGATGCCCTCCAGGGCGGCGCGGATGCCGAGGGCGGAGGCCTCCCTGACTGTGTCAGCGGTCTCGGCGGCGTGGAGGATGGCCTTGGTGGGCACACAGCCGCGGTGGAGACATGTGCCGCCCACCTTGTCGGCCTCGATGAGCGCGACCTTCAATCCGAGCTGGGCCCCGCGAAGCGCGGCCGCGTACCCGCCCGAACCGGCGCCCAGGATGACCATGTCGTAGACGGTGTCTGTCACAGAATCTCTCCTCGATGGTGAGTTGTCCGAGTCGCCCACCGCTCAGGTGGGCGGTTGGTCCCGCACGACATTGTGTCACCCGTGCAGGGGAGGCGGGCATCGAAATGACGTGCCGATCGGGGACGGGAGTCCTATATCGCCTGTGAGTCCACTCACTTGGAGGCCGCTCGGAGGTAGGCCAGGAGGGTGGCCACGCCGTGGCCCGTCCCACCCGTGGGAGTGGCGCCCCACGGGGCGCGCTCGTTGAAGGCGGGGCCGGCGATGTCCAGGTGGGCCCAGGGAGTGGAGCCGACGAACTCGCGCAGGAAGAGCCCGGCCGTGAGCATGCCCCCGGCCCGGCTGCCAACCACGGCATTGCGTAGCGCGGCGTACGGACTGTCGAGGCCCGGGCGCAGCTGCTCTGGCAGCGGCATGGGCCAGAACGACTCGCCGGCGCCGGCCGCAGCGCGGGCGACGGCGTCGCGGACGGTCGGTGTCCCCATGACCCCGGAGACATGATCGCCCAGGGCCACGATCTGCGCGCCGGTGAGCGTGGCGACGTCGAGTACCGCGTCCGGGGAGTCCTCGACCGCCCGGGCCAGGGCATCGGCCATGACGAGCCGGCCCTCGGCGTCGGTGTTGGTCACTTCCACCGTGGTGCCGCCGCGCATGGTGATGATGTCGCTGGGGCGCTGCGCGCAGGGGCCGGGCATGTTCTCCGCCAAGGCGAGCCACGCGGTGACGCGCACCGGCAGCTCGAGCCGAGCGGCGGCCAGCACGGCGCCGAGGACGGTGGCCGCGCCGGCCATGTCGGACTTCATCTCCGGCATCGAGGCGGGGGGCTTGAGTGACAGGCCGCCGGAGTCGAAAGTGATGCCCTTGCCGACCAGGGCCACGTGGGCGCGCGCGCCGCTGGGCGCCCACTCGAGACGCACGAGGCGGGGAGGATTGGCCGCGCCCTGGCCGACAGCGAGGATCCCGCCGAAGCCCTGCTCCGCCAGCTCCCGCTCATCGAGCGCGTCCACCCCGATTCCCGCCGAGCGCGCCGCCGAGGCGGCGCGCTCGGCCAGGGCCTCGGGGACCAGGCGGTTCGGGGGCTCGTTGACGAGGTCGCGCGTCAGGGCGACGGCCTCACCCAGCGTCACGGCCCTGGTCCGGGCCTCCTCGGCCCGCGCCCCGCCCGCCAGCGGCGAGGAGATGGTGATCGCCGCCAAGGGCTCGGTGGGCGCGGGGACCCGGCCCCTCCAGGCGTAGGCGCCCGTCATCGCGCCTTCGGCGACGGCGGTCAGATCGGCGGCCTCGGTGCTTGGCAGCGCGAGGACGGCGCGCTCCACTCCCGCCAGCTCGCGGGCGGCGCGTCCTGCTGCGCGCGACAGCACGCTGGCGCGCGTGAGGCCCAGGGCCGCCGCGTCGTGATCGGCGCTCTCGGCCAGGGCGAGGCCCCGCCCAGTGCCGACCACCAGGATCGTCCGCGCGCTGATCGCCCGGTCGGCGGGCGCGGCGATGGCGGAGGGGATCCTCACCACCGCGTCGAGCGAGCCGGAGAAGCCGAGGGAGGGAAGCGCCGCCTCCACGGCGCTGACATCGATCCCCTCCAGGCAGGCACCAGTGCGCAGGATGCCGGTAGCGCCTCCATCGGAGGGCGGAGCCGCGGCGAGGACGAGGACATCGGCGTCGATCCGCGCCGCGGGGGCCTGGATGATCTCGAGAGTGCTCATGGAGGGAGATGGTATGCCCGGTGGTACCGTCATGATGCCGGAGGAGTCCCGTGCCGCGGCAGCTCCGTGGACGCTGCCCGGCGACGCGCTTCCGGCATTCAGCAATGGGTCGGGCCGGTCGGACGAGATCGGGGCCCGCGCCGCCCGGAGCGGCGCGCGAGCACGCCGCGGGCCCGACGCCGATGAGCCAGAAGGAGCAGCATGGACGATCGCCCCGAGGTCCGATCGACGGAGGACCGTCGTCGGCCCGCGCGAGGCCTGAGCCGTATTCTCGTGGGTGTCACGGCGGTCTTCGGCCTGGTGGTACTCTGCCCCGCTGTCGTCTCCCTCATCCGGCATCCCGCTCAGGCGCCCGTCCTGGACGCGATCGACGCCGTCGCCGGAGCCCTCTACCTCATGCTCGCAGTGTGCATGGCCCACAACGGCCGCCGCATGCGGATGATCGGGTGGGTCTGCCTGGGCGGACTGCTCGCCGGCGCGATGCTGCTGGGACTGCTGACCATCACCGGCACCGCGCCCGAGCTCGAGGCCTCCTTCCTCGCCCACGGGGGGCGCGGGCACGGATACCTCCCCCTCGTCCTGCCGATTACGGCGGCGATCTGGATGTGGATGAGCGACCCCCGCCGCATCGTCGTCCATGCCGAGATGATCACCGATCTGGCCTCGGCCCGCTCCGACAGGTCCGGCAAGGACCGCTCCGGCGGTGAGGCGCGGAAGTAGCCGCGGGTATCCCTGACGGCTCACCGATGGCGGTCCGCCCACGACGCCTGGGCGCGCGATCCCAGCGAGGTCCTCGCCGCAGCTCCTCGGTGTAGATCGTGGTGCGGGTCAGGCACCTGCTGGTGACCGCCGCCAGTGCGACCGACGGCGAGCAGAGGACCGCCAGGGCGAAGAGCCCCGAGCGGTGGTAGCGCATGAGGCGCGGAACCGCCCTCCGTGTGCGGGCGGCGTCACTCCCCGCGGGGCGCGAGGTTCTCCACCGCGATGGGCGTGGCCTCGTCGTCCCGGGCGATGCCCCACACCTGGCTGTAGAAGGACAGCTCGTCGGTCAGGGCCTTGCGGATGTTCGCGCCGAGGCGGAAGCCATGGCCCTCGCCCTGGAAGACCTCGAGGGCGACCGGCAGGCCCTTGGCGCGCGCCGCCTCGAACATGGAGGTGGCCTGATCGGCCGGGACGATGGGGTCGTTCGAGCCCTGGAGCAGCAGGAGGGGGGCGTGGATCGTCTCCACGTGGTTGATGGGGGAGCGCTCGGCCAGCAAGGGGTCGTCGACGGAGTTAGCGCCAATGAGCTCCTGGACGTAGTGCGACTC
This sequence comes from Actinomyces gaoshouyii, assembly GCF_002072175.1. Lineage (GTDB taxonomy): Bacteria > Actinomycetota > Actinomycetes > Actinomycetales > Actinomycetaceae > Actinomyces > Actinomyces gaoshouyii. The sequence continues at coordinate 4,569 of NZ_MVIV01000012.1, forward strand.
GAACTTATGGGTCTCCTGGATGAGCATCCGCAGGTCAGCGACGCCGTAGAGGGAGGTTGCCGCGGAGAAGACGTCGGAGCGCGTGATCGCCGAGAGCACGGTGAACCCGCCGGCCGACGAGCCGCGCACCGCGACCCTGGAGCCATCGACCCGGCCGGCCTCGATGAGGTGGCGGGCGCCGGCGATGACGTCCTCCACCTCGCCCACGCCCCAGGCGCCGTTGAGGCCTTGGCGGAAGGAGCGCCCGTAGCCGGTCGACCCGCGGTAGTTGACCTCCAGATAGGCGAAGCCCCGGGAGGTCCAGTACTGCACCTTGAGGTCGTAGACCGAGCGGGACATGGCGGACGGGCCGCCGTGCACGTGGACGATGAGCGGGGGGAGCTCGCCCTCGGGACCGGCGTGCCCCACCGAGGCCGGGGGGTAGAAGAAGCCATGGGCGGTCACGCCGTCGGAGGAGGGCCACGAGATCGTCTCGGGCAGGGACACGCCGCGATCGGCGGGCCCGAAATCGCCTGAGCCCCGCAGCACGGTCACCTCGCCGCCGGAGATCTCGACGATCCCCGGCAGCTCGCGCTCATTGCCTGCCAGCATGACGACCCGCCCGTCGGTGGCGGCCACGTTGCCCAGGGGCTGCCAGCCGGTCGCCCACTCCTCGAGCTCGCCGTTGGCCAGCTTGATGGTGCCCAGGTGCCACACCGAGTCCCTCGTCCACGAGGCGATGAGGCGCTCGCCGTCGAGGATGTCGAAGGAGTGGGGCCCGAGCTGCCAGGCCGGCTGGGTGAAGGTCGCGTCCGTGGGGTGCAGCGGCCGGGTCCGCAGCCGCTCGCTCCAGCCGGTCTCCGCGGTGCCGCGCCGGGGGAAGCCCTCCGTGCGGTAGAGGTTCCAGAACCCCGAGGCCTCCGAGACGTGGATGAGCTCGCACTCCTCCGTCCAGCGCGGCTCGGCGGCGCCGTGCCCGTCGCCACCGCTGACGATGACGTGCTCGCCGATGGTCCCGTCGGGCAGCAGGTCGCCCACGTGCAGGGATGCGTTGTCCCACGGCATCCACGGGTGGTCCCAGGCCAGCCAGGCCAGGAGGCGCCCGTCGGGGGAGAGCGTGGGGGAGGAGACGAAATCGGTGCCCGACACGATCGTGCGCACCGGGGCGTCGTCGCGCGCGGCCGAGCCGTCCAGGGGGATGGCGACCAGCGTGTTGACGGCCTCGCCCTCGCCCCGGTGGTCCTCGCGCACGGCGTAGACGAGCCCGCGCTCGGTGTCGATCTCCAGGTCCCCGTGGCGCACATCGCCGTAGATCGTCAGGGGGACCAGGCCGCGCATCCTGTGCGCGACGTCGAAGCGGTAGAGGCGCCCGTCCCCGGCGTGGGAGACCACGATGATCCCGGAGTCGACGGCGTAGGCGCGCCCCCCGTACTCGTGGACCCGGGTGCGCGCGTCGACCAGCTCGTCGCCGGGGGTCAGGGGAAGGACCTCCCCGATGCGGCCCGCGCCGTCGCGGCGCAGGAGCACCTGTCGGCCGGAGTCGGTGGCGCGCCACTCCACCCAGTAGGTGTCGGGGCCGTCGACGCGCACCTGCGAGAGGTTGATCGTTCGGCTGGTGATCGTTCCGGGCGAGATGGGCGAGGGCCAACTGCCGTAGGGCGCGATCGTGGTCATGCTTCCTCCTCGAGGACGGCGATGGTCGGCGTGCGGGCGCGCGCCAGCGCGCTCCGGGAACGCCGCGGGGGCGGGGCACTGGGGGCCCGCCCCGGTCCCGGACCAAGACTACGTGCTCGTCAGCACTGCGCGCGATGACGCGCAGGCGCATCGACGGCGCTTATGCTTGCCACGCCGCCGCGCTGGGCCCCGCCCACCGCCGTACATGGCGCCCATCACCACGTACCCGCCGTCGAGTTCCCGGAGGCCCGCGACAATGACACCTCCATCGTCCCCGCGCGATCAGGCGCGCGAGGCGGGCAGCGGCGGCAAGGCCCTCGCGCCGGAGCCGCTGCTCGCCTCCGTCCACGGGCCCGAGGACCTGCGCAGGCTGACCTCCGACCAGCTCGTCGAGCTCGCCGCCCAGATCCGCGCCTACCTGGTGGCCAGCGTCTCGCGTACGGGCGGGCACCTCGGCCCCAACCTCGGCGTCGTCGAGCTGACGATCGCCCTGCACCGCACCTTCCGCTCCCCAGCGGACTCCCTCGTCTTCGACACCGGCCACCAGGCCTACGTCCACAAGCTGCTCACGGGCCGCCAGGACTTCTCGGAGCTGCGCTCGCGGGGAGGGCTGTCGGGCTACCCGGACCGCGGCGAGTCTGCCCATGACGTCGTGGAGAACTCGCATGCCTCCACGGCGCTGTCCTGGGCGGACGGCATCGCCCGGGCTAACCGACTGCGGGGCCGGGAGGACCGGCACGTCGTCGCCGTCATCGGCGACGGGGCGATGACGGGGGGGATGGCCTGGGAGGCCCTCGACAACATCGCGGACTCGGGGGACAAGCACCTCGTTATCGTCGTCAACGACAACGGCCGCTCCTACGCCCCGACCATCGGCGGGCTCGCCCACCACCTCGACGCCCTGCGCACCAACCGAGGCTACGAGCGCATGCTCTCGGGGATCAAGCGCGGCCTGCTGGCCCAGGGAGCGCCGGGTCGCGCCGCCTTCGACGCCCTCCACGGCCTCAAGGCCGGCATCAAGGACGTCCTGGTCCCCTCGGCGTTCTTCGAGGACCTCGGGATCAAGTACACCGGCCCGGTGGACGGCCACGACATCACCGCCCTGGAGTTCGCGCTGACACGGGCCAGGGAGTACTCCGAGCCCGTCATCGTCCACGTCATCACCGAGAAGGGCCGCGGCTACACCCCCGCCGAGGAGGATGTCGCCGACCGCTTCCACGCGGTGGGGCGCATCCACCCCGAGACCGGCCTGCCCGTCGTGCCCTCCGCCTTCGGCTGGACCGCCGTCTTCGCGGAGGAGATCCTCGCGCTGGCGCGCCGCGACGAGCGGATCGTGGGGGTCACCGCCGCCATGCAGCAGCCGGTCGGCCTCCAGCCGCTGGCCGACGCCATGCCGGAGCGGGTCATGGACGTGGGCATCGCCGAGCAGCACGCGCTCACCGCCAGTGCCGGGATGGCCTTCGCCGGGCTGCACCCCGTGGTCGCGCTGTACGCGACCTTCCTCAACCGCGCTTTCGACCAGATCCTCATGGATGTTGCCCTGCACCGGGCCGGGGTGACGATCATGCTCGACCGCGCGGGCTTGACGGGCAACGATGGGGCCAGCCACAACGGCATGTGGGACATGGCGCTGCTGGGCCACGTGCCGGGCCTGCGCCTGGCCGCGCCCCGCGACGAGGCCACGCTGCGCGCCTGCGTGCGCGAGGCCGTGGGCGTCGATGATGCCCCGACGGTCGTGCGCTACCCCAAGGGCGCGCTGCCCGAGCCTCTGCCCGCCATCCGCACGCTCGGGGGGGACGACGGCGTCTTCGGCCAGGTCGATCTGCTTCTGGAGAACCGCACGGGCGAGAACGACCAGAGCGCCGGTGACGATGGGGGCCGGGCGCTCGGCGCCCCGATCCTCCTCGTCGGCGTCGGCTCCATGGCCCCTGCCGCGCTCGCCGCGGGCCGATCCCTGGCCGCCGAGGGCCGTGACGTGATCGTCGTCTCGCCCCGGTGGGTGGTCCCCACCCCGCGCGCCCTGACCGACCTCGCCCTGGCGGCGGGCCGCGTCGTCGTGGCCGAGGACGGGCTGGTCGACGGCGGCGTCGGCTCGCAGTTGCGCGATGCGATGGACGAGGCCCTCGACGCGCTGGCAGCCGAGGGCGGGGACGGCTCTCGCGCTGCCGCCCCGCTGCCGCCCCCGACCACGCGGATCGGGGTGCCGAGGAGATTCGTGCGGACCTGTGACAGGGCCACCCTCCTGGAGGAGTTCTCCATGACCGCTGAGGGCATCGCCGCCGCCGCCCGCGCGCGGCTCTAGCCGACAGGGTCGGGTCTGCGCGCCTGGCCGCGCCGGCCCTCCGGGAGGGGCCGGGCTCCGAGGGGCTCGGTGCGTCGTCGCCCTGCTCAGAAGACCTCGGCACATGGGACGGGCGTCCTATTGCACTCATGTGCCCGCGCTATCCTCCCCCGTGGGGACGGGTGAAGACCGCAGGCTATCCGATGTCTGACGGTGTGGGCCGGGATAATGCTACTTCAGGACTAAAGGCCTAAAATCCGGTGGTCTAGAACGCTGTGTGAGTCATCGCACCGATGAGCCCCCGATCGTCGTGGTCGCACCGGGGTCGAAGGGCCTACGCTTGGAGGGACGGCGCAACGATGTACCGCCACGCCTCACAAGGGCGATGACTCATCCGGGCGGGACCGCCGCCCACATACAGGAGGACACGGATGACAACTGAGGTCACTTCATCCACCACGGCGGAGGGCGCCCCGACCGACGCATGGGAGGGATTCGTCGCCGGCCCGTGGACCGAGGACATCGACGTCCGCGACTTCATCCAGCGCAACTACACCCCCTACGACGGCGACTCCTCATTCCTCGCCGGTGCCACGGACAAGACCCTCCGCCTGTGGAACACCCTGGAGGAGAAGTACCTCAAGGAGGAGCGCAAGGTCCGCATCCTCGACGTCGACACCCACATCCCCTCGGACATCGACGCCTTCGCCCCCGGCTACATCAGCGAGGACGACGATGTCATCGTCGGCCTCCAGACCGACTCCCCGCTCAAGCGCGCCATGATGCCCAACGGCGGCTGGCGCATGGTCGCCCAGGCCATCAAGGAGGCCGGCAAGGAGGTCGACCCGGAGGTCGCCAAGATCTTCACCCGCTACCGCAAGACCCACAACGATGCGGTCTTCGACATCTACACCCCGCGCATCCGCGCTGCGCGCTCCAGCCACATCATCACCGGCCTGCCCGACGCCTACGGCCGCGGGCGCATCATCGGTGACTACCGTCGCGTGGCCCTCTACGGCGTCGACCGCCTCATCGAGCTCAAGGAGATCGCCAAAGACAAGGTGGCGGACCAGCCCTTCTCCGAGCACTGGGCCCGCTACCGCGAGGAGCACTCCGAGCAGATCAAGGCCCTCAAGAAACTCAAGAAGATGGCGGCCGACTACGGCTTCGACATCTCCGGCCCCGCCAAGAACGCCCACGAGGCGGTGCAGTGGACCTACTTCGCCTACCTCGCCTCGGTGAAGTCCCAGGACGGCGCCGCCATGAGCATCGGCCGCCTGTCCGCCTTCCTCGACTGCTTCTTCGAGCGCGACCTCAAGGCCGGCGTCATCGATGAGACCCGCGCCCAGGAGCTCATCGACAACATCGTCATGAAGCTGCGCATCACGCGCTTCCTGCGGACCACCGACTATGACCAGATCTTCTCCGGCGACCCCTACTGGGCGACCTGGTCCGACGCCGGCTTCTCCGACGACAACCGCCACATGGTCACCAAGACCTCCTTCCGCCTCCTCCAGACCCTGGTGAACCTCGGTCCTGCACCGGAGCCCAACATCACCATCTTCTGGGACGAGAAGCTCCCCAAGGGCTACAAGGACTTCTGCGCCTACATCTCCATCACGACCTCCTCCATCCAGTACGAGGCCGATGAGCAGATCCGTGAGCACTGGGGCGACGACGCCGCCATCGCCTGCTGCGTGTCCCCGATGCGGGTGGGCAAGCAGATGCAGTTCTTCGGCGCCCGAGTCAACTCTGCCAAGGCGCTCCTGTACGCCATCAACGGCGGTCGCGACGAGATGACCGGCAAGCAGGTCGTCACCGGCCTGCCCGGCATCGAGGGCGACGGCCCCCTGGACTTCGACGAGGTCTGGGACAAGTACGAGAAGATGCTCGACTGGGTCGTCGCCACCTACGTGGAGGCCCTTAACATCATCCACATGTGCCACGACCGCTACGCCTACGAGGCCATCGAGATGGCGCTGCACGACTCCGACATCGTGCGCACCATGGGCTGCGGCATCGCGGGCCTGTCGATCGTCGCCGACTCGCTGAGCGCCATCAAGTACGCCAAGGTCACCCCGGTGCGCGATGAGACCGGCCTCGTTGTCGACTACGTCACCGAGGGCGACTTCCCGATCTACGGCAACGACGACGACCGCGCCGACGACATCGCCGCCACCGTGGTCCACACGATCATGTCCAAGATCAAGGCGCAGCCCATGTACCGCGACGCGATCCCGACCCAGTCCGTGCTGACGATCACCTCGAACGTCGTCTACGGCAAGGCCACCGGCTCCTTCCCGTCCGGCCACAAGAAGGGCACACCCTTCTCCCCGGGCGCGAACCCGGAGAACGGCATGGATACGCACGGCATGGTCGCCTCTATGCTCTCCGTCGGCAAGCTCGACTACAACGACGCCCTCGACGGCATTTCACTGACCAACACCATCACCCCGCAGGGCCTGGGCCGCACGCTCGATGAGCGCGTGGCCAACCTCGTGGGCATCCTCGACGCCGGCTTCGTCCCGGACGACTGCGCCGAGGTCTGATCGCTCCGCGCGATCCCCAGGACCATCACGGCTCAGAACACAACTCACCACACAGAAAGGGGCAGACATGCCCACTTACGAAGAGCGCCTCGAGTCCATGAAGGCGCAGCGCCAGGGCAACGGCGGCGTCAAGGGCCTCTACCACGCCAACATCAACGTCCTGGACCGCAACACCCTTGAGGACGCGATGGAGCACCCGGAGAACTACCCGAACCTCACGGTTCGTGTCTCCGGCTACGCCGTCAACTTCGTCAAGCTGACGCGCGAGCAGCAGCTGGACGTCCTCAACCGCACCTTCCACGCCGGCGCCTGATCCGGCAGGGGGCAGGGCTCAGATGACTGAGACCATGATCCCCGCGGCGCTGGGCGGCCGGGACCAGGACTTCCTGGCCCCGGCCGCCCGTCTGCGCGGGGCGGGCATCGGCGGGCTCGAGGAGCTCACCGACATTCAGCGCTCAGAGCGACTGGTGCGCATGCGCGAGGGAATCCTGGGTTCCATCCACTCCTGGGAGCTCGTCACAGCGGTGGACGGTCCCGGAACGCGGATGACCATCTTCCTCAACGGCTGCCCGCTGCGCTGCCTCTACTGCCACAACCCGGACACCTTCCTCATGAAGGACGGCGAGCCGGTCGAGGCCAACGAGCTCCTACGCCGCATGAAGCGCTACAGGAACGTCTTCAGGGCCTCGGGCGGCGGCATCACCCTCTCCGGCGGAGAGGTGCTCATGCAGCCGGCCTTCGCGGCGCGGCTCCTGGCCGGCGCCAAGGCGATGGGGGTCCACACCTGCATCGACACCTCCGGCTACCTCGGGCGCAATGCCACCGACGAGATGCTCAACAACATCGACCTCGTGCTCCTGGATGTCAAGAGCGGGGACGAGGAGACCTATAAGCGGGTCACCGGCCGGGAACTTGCCCCTACCATCGCCTTCGGCGATCGCCTGGCCGCCAAGGGCATTGAGATCTGGGCGAGGTTCGTCCTCGTTCCGGGGCTCACGGACAGCCCTGAGAATGTGGAGAATGTCGCACGGATCATCGAGCGCTGGGGCTCGGTGGTCAGCCGCGTCGAGGTGCTGCCATTCCACCAGATGGGCACCGATAAATGGGATGCCCTGGGGCTGGACTACAAGCTGCGCGACGCGCGGCCCCCCGAGCCCGAGCTCGTGGAATCGACCCGTGCGATCTTCCGCTCCCGCGGGTTCACGGTGCACTGAGGATCGCACGCCCATCGGCGCCGGAGGAGCTCACAGCATCGGTCAAGGTATGGCACAGGACGCCATCATGTGATGCTCCTGCCGTATCTTCCGGCAGCCGGTGATCCGCTCGGCGCTCCTCAGCGCCGGACGGCATGCCCGGGCGCGGATCGGCGGCTGCTCCGACTCGTAGAGAACCTGATCCCCCGCCGGGGTGAGAAGAGCCCTCACCGTGCTCTCCGCATCCGTGAATCCGCCTGCCCGCTAGGACTCAGTGGAGCAGATCGGCTGGGAGGCCTTCTGCGATACGGCGAACGAGGCGGGGCGCACGCCCCCCATTGAGCAGGGACGTCCGGGATCGCTTCGACCTCGCACAGGGGAGCCGCCAGTCGTGGGGCCGCAGGGATGTGCGCAAGGCCCTGCGCAACGAGGCGATGCGCTTCGTCGATGAGACGGCCCGCGCCCAAGAGGTGTTCACCGAGCTCTACGAAGTACTCCTTGAGACCGGTGAGCGCGACGGCTTCAGGCCGGCACCCGAGCGGACCTACCGGACGATGCTCGCCGACGTGCGGGAGCTCAAGAGCAAATTCACCCGGAGCGGCCCCGTCGATGCGCCTGGCGCGTGGGATGTCCCGGTCAAGTCCAGCGTGCACAAGACCCTCGCCATGGCCCTGGGCGCCAAGCGGGCGGCCGGGCCTCTGGGCCGAGCGGAGCGCTAGACGGCCCGGCGCAGCGCTCGGGACAGGGGATCGGCGCATTGCTCGATCTGCCAGGGCCTGGCATCGAGGTCCTCCAGCCGGGCCGAGACCGCATCCGGGTCGATTGCGGGGTGCCCGCCCCGGGCCATCTCATGACCGAGGTCCCAGGCGAGCCGGCGCTGAGACTCGGGGGCGAGGAGCAGCTCTTGGGGCACACGGATCCTCTCGCCATGCGCACGCACGCAGGAGCGGACGATGTCGAGGAGCTGCGCGGCCTCGGGGTGGTGACGCGCCCAGGATCGGGGCTGGGGAAGAGCGCCGGGTGCGAGTGGGGCGCGCAGCGGCGGAAGCTCGTCGTCGGGAAGGCTGAGGGCCCGCTCCACCGCCCGCCACCACACCTCGGAATGCTGGCGCGCTTGGCGCGAGGAGAAGTCCTTGAGAGCGAAGAGCTTGCGGCGGGAGGTCGGGCAGGCGATCGCCGCGGACACGACGGCGCGGTGGGGAAGGACCCTCGACGGCGTCCGGTCGAGCTCGACGGCGAGATCCTCCCGGGCGGTCCACACCTCCCGCAGCACCGCTAGCGAGCGCTGGGAGCGCACGGCAGTGCCCGCGCGTGGCGTCTTGCGCCAGGGATCGACCTTCGGGGCTCTCGGGCCCCGAGTGCGCACCGCCTCGAACTCCTGCATCGCCCACTCGAGCTTCCCCTCATCGGCGAGCTCCGAGGTCAGGGCGTCCCTCAGCTCGGTGAGGAACTCGACGTCGAGAGCGGCGTAGACGAGCCAGGAATCCGGCAGGGGGCGGGTGGACCAGTCGGCGGCCGCGTGGTCCTTGGCCAGCCGTAGGCCGAGCGTCTCCTCGATGACCGCGCCGAGGCCCACATGCTCGCGGCCGAGCAGACGGGCCGCGAGCTCGGTGTCGAAGACCTCCCGCGGGGCCAGGCCGACATCCGCCAGGCAGGGAAGGTCCTGGTCGGCCGCGTGCAGGATCCACTCGGGCCCGTCCAGCGCTGCGGCGAGGGCATCGAGGGGCCCGGCCGAGACCGGATCGATCAGGATGGTCCCAGCACCGGCGCGCCGGAGCTGGATGAGGTAGGCGTCCTGGCCGTAACGGAAGCCCGATGCCCGCTCGGCGTCGACGGCGACGGGGCCGGTGCCATCTTCGATCGCCGAGGCCGCCTGCGCCAGCGCCGCGGGGGAGTCCGTTAGAGGGGGGATCCCATCAGCCGGCCGTCGGTAGGGGACGACCTCGTTGGCGGGCACCGGCTCGTCGGTCGTTCCGAATCGGCTGACCGGTACGGCCCGCCTCACCTGGCCCATCCCGCGAGAGCGAGCATGGGGAAGGCCATTTCGGGCTCATGACCCGCCGCCGCGTGGAGTGCCTGGTACCAGGCGGCCAGGTGCGGGGCGAGATCGGCGGTCGAGGGCGACCAGGAGGCGCGGATCTCCGCATGCGCGCAGGAGTCGGTGAGCTCCAGGCCGCCGAAGGTCTCAGAGACGACCCTGGTGACGGTGCCCACGAGGGCGCGGTGGCCCGCGCCGGCCTCCTCGAGCGCCTCGGACAGCCACGTCCAGGCGGCATGGCCCAGGAGCGGGTCGGAGCTCACCTCGTCGTCGATCCGGGACCGCACCATGACGACGACTCTCAGATCGCCATCCCAGGCGGTCTGCCCGGTAGGATCGTGCAGGACGATGAAGCGGCCCGAGGCCACGGGCGTGCCGGAGTCGGTCTCCTCCGTCTCGGCGGACAGGGCGGCGGCATAGGGGGCGAGTCGATGGGGAGCGGGGACCTCTTCAAGGATGAGGCCGCGGGGCCGATCCGCCTGCCTCATCGATAAGAGCACCTCTTCGAATCGCTCAGGGATCTGGGCGGCCGCTTCCGGGGACGAGGCAGGGCCGTTCGTGTCGTTCACGGGCCCAGGGTACCGGCGCTCAGGCCGAGCCCGCGCTGCCACGCCGCAAGGAACCGCAGCCGGGGGGATATGTCAGGCGACGGTATCGCGGCCCCGGTGCCACCGTCGAGATCATTCGAGAGCGGCTGCGCGGGCGGCCTATCTGCCGCGCACGATGAAATATGCTGCGGATGTCGGATAGCGCCAAGAAAGGGGCTGGGCTGTTCCGCTTGGAAGAATTATTCATCGGGTCATATGAGGCCATCGGGAGAAGAGTCTTGAAGCGATGTATGGGCCTGGCTCGATTCGCCCTGACTCAGGATCGGTCTTTGGAATGCTGCCCGTGACCGCTGGCATCATTGGCTTCACGGGAAGCTATCATCACATCCTCCACGTGAGTTTCTGCCACCCCGGAACGGATGTTCTTGCGTGGCGGCTGCATCGTGGCGCTCATCGGCATCAATGGTTGAAGAAGGAGTGAGATGTGTGAACTCCTGCGGTGGTTCCATGAGCCTGATGACGGGGGATCCTCATTGTCATCAGGCCTATATATGAGCTCTGAGGAGAATTCCTCCACTCGTGGCCCTCGGTCCTGTTCCAGGATTTCTTGAGGTATGAGCGGTCAGCGTTGGGCGATGAGCGTCTGGCCCGCCGCGAGGACGCCGGGGCGGCATGAGCCGACGCCCGCCTCCCCGGGTTCCCACGAGGCGAGGACCTCACCGTGATCTGGTGCCGGGCGCTCCTGGCCGGACAGGTTGACCACGACGATCACGTCATTGTAGGCCACCGTGATGACGTCGTCGGCGTCCTCGACCCTGGGCCATTGCTGGCGCTGCGACCATCCCAGCTCGCGGCGCAGTGCGATCAGGCGGGTGAACCAGTCCAGCATCCGCGTGTGCTCCAGCGTGCCGGGCTCGTGCCAGTCCAGGCGCGAGGCGGCCACCGTCGATGGTGCCTGCGGGTCCGGGATCTCTTCGGCCGACCAGCCGAAATCGGCGAACTCCCGCTTGCGCCCTTGGCTCACGCCCGCCGCCAGGGCGGGGTCGTCGTGATCGGTGAAGAACTGGAAGGGGCGCCGCGTGCCCCACTCCTCGCCCATGAACAGCATCGGCGTGTAGGGGCTGAGCAGTACGAGTGCCGCCTGCCCCGCTAGCGCGTCATCGTCCAGCGAGGCGGCCGGCCGGTCCCCGACGGCCCTGTTGCCCACCTGGTCGTGGTTGGAGGAGAAGATCACGAAGCGCCGGGGGTCCGTGCCCTTCGGGACGGGCGCGCCCCACGGGCGCCCGCGGAAGCCCGACCACGACCCATCGTGGAGGAAGACGCGGGAGTAGGCCTTCAGCCAGGCTCCCGGGGCGGCGAAGTCGGCGTAGTAGCCCTGCGCCTCGCCGGTCAGGCGGGCGTGCAGGGCATGGTGGACATCGTCGGCCCACTGAGCGGTCATCCCCAGCGAGGGCACGCGCGCGGGCGGCGCCTCATCGGCGGGAGTGATGACGCCGACGTCGTTGAGATCGGACTCGGCGATGAGGCCCAGCGGTCGGCCGAGCTCGCCGGACAGCGCCGCGACGGCGTCGGACAGCTCGGCGAGCACATGGCGGGGGGAGTTGTCGACGATGGCGTGGATCGCGTCGAGGCGCAGGGCATCGACGTGGAAGTCCCTCAGCCAGCGCAGAGCCGCATCGATGACATAGGCGCGCACCTGCTCACTGCCGGCCTGGTCGAAATTGACGGCCTCGCCCCAGGGCGTGTGGTGCGCGGCGGTGAAGTAGGGGCCGAAGGCGCCCAAGTAGTTCCCCGAAGGGCCAAGGTGGTTGTAGACGACGTCGAGGCACACGGCGATCCCCTCGCGGTGCGCCGCATCGACGAAGCGCGCCAGGGCCTCGGGCCCGCCGTAGGGCTCGTGGACCGCCCACAGGCTCACGCCGTCGTAGCCCCAGCCCGAGGCGCCCGGCGACGGCGCCAGCGGCATGAGCTCGACCATGTCCACCCCGAGCCGGGCCAGGTGCCCCAGGCGCTGCGCGGCCGCGTCGAGCGTTCCGTCGGGGCTGAAGGTCCCCACGTGCAGCTCGTAGATGACCGCACCGAGCGCGTCCCTGCCCGCCCATCCGTCATCGGTCCACACTCCGGCCCAGGCCGAGGGGTCCACGAAGCGGGAGGGGCCGTGGACGCCATAGGGCTGGCGGGCGCTGCGCGGATCGGGGCGGTCGGGGGAGCCATCGACCCGGAAGGCGTAGTCCGTGCCGGGGGCGAGTGCGCGGGGGCTCATCCACCAGCCATCGCCGACGCGCTCCATGGGCAGCGCCTCACCGGTGGCCGGCAGGCTGAGCTCCACTCCGGCGGCGCTGGGCGCCCACACGGGGACCCGCTCGCCGATGGGCAGGGCGGGGCTCGTCCAGGGGCGGGGCGCGCCCGCAGCGGAGGTCCCGGGCGGGATCATGACCGGGCCTTCTCCTGCCCGTGAGCCCGCGTGCCCTGGGCCGGATCCGCGGCAATGGGGCAGGCCTGGCGCGCCAGGACGACGACGGGCGCGTCGCCCATGAGATCGGCCAAGGGGAGCGTGCCCCCGCCGGTCTCGGCATCGGTGGTCGCCGAGCGCCAGGTCCCCTCGGGCAAGACGATGGAGTGTTCGCGCCAGCCCCCAAGGGTCGCCAGGCGCCTGCCCAGTCGCCGCACGACGACGATGACGTCCTCCTCGCCGTCGAGCGTGCGAGCGAAGGCGAAGGCGTGCGAAGTGGTCACGGGGATCGCCCGGTAACCAGAGCGCGATCCGACGAAGGTCTCGGGGCGGTTCCGGCGCAGGCGCAGCAGCGCGGCGGTCAGCGCGAGCTTCTCCTCGTCCAGTCCGCGCGCGGGGGTGCCGGAGTCCAGGTGGGAGAGCATTCGCTCGAGGCCGCTCTCGCCGTGGTAGTTCACCGGTCGGCGGTTGTCCGGGTCGACGAGACTGGTGCGGGTGATCTCCGAGCCCTGATAGACATCGGCCACGCCGAGCCAGGTCAGGGCGAGGGCCTTGTTCGCCAGGACGATCGCGCGGGTCTCGCGGGCGGTGAGCGAGGCGAAGGCCTCGATCTGCTCGGCGACGGCGGGATCGGTGAGCAGATGGGCGGCGTAGCCGGTCAGCGCCTCCTCGCGGGCGGTGTCCGGACTGGTCCACGTGGTCCAGGTCTTCTGCTCACGGGAGGCCTTGATGAGGTAGGCCGTCAGCCGCTCGGGGGTCATCGGGTCGGCGCTGCCGGGAGCCCAGGTGCCCCACAGCGCCTGCCACAGGAGGATCTCGCTGCGCCCGTCCAGGTCCATTGGCCGCGCCTCAGCGGTCAGGAGGCGAAGCCGATGGATGAGGTCGGTCCACTCGTCGGCGTAGGAGGCCAGGACGTCGAGGCGCGCGCGCACGTCCTCCCCGCGCTTGGTGTCGTGGGTGGTGGAGGTCACCATGGTGGCGGGCCAGGTGGCTTGGACTCGCTCGGCCCAGGCATGAGCCTCATCGGGGTCCAGGGCGAAGCCGGAGGGGTTCCCGCCGACCTCGGTCAGGCTGGTCAGGTGCATCCAGCGGTAGAAGGCGGTGTCCTCGACGCCCTTGGCGGTCACCGCCCCGCAGACCTGCTGGAAGCGGACGATGGCCTCGGCCCGCAGGGGGGAGTCGGACATGCCCTCGCTGCCCACGGGCTCGCCGAGCAGGAGCGCGACGACGAGATCGAGGGTCTCGGCCTGATCCTCCTCCAGGCGCTCACGGGCGCGCTCGGCGGAGGCGCGCAGGACGGCGGCCTGCTCGGGGTCGGCCGGGTGCCCGGGAACGATGTAGGCGCGGTAGCGGTCCGCGGCCACGAGCAGTTCGACGAGGCAGGCGTGCAGGTCGCGCAAGGTGTGGTCGCGCAGGCGCACGTCCAGGGAGGTGAGGCGGTCGAGGATGCCCGCGAGCCGATAGACCTCCGCGGCCAGCGAACCGCCGATGACCTCCCGCTTGGCGGTCTCGACGACGCGCGGGTAGTCGATCGGGCCCTCACCGGCGAGCTCGTGCATGAGCATGCCCAGGCGCGCCGAGCCCGCGGGGTCGACCTGCAGCTGGTCGATGCGCCAGGCGGCGTCGTAGCCGGTGGTGCCGGCCACGGGCCATGAGGGGGGAAGGGACTCGTCGGGCGCCAGGATCTTCTCCGCGGCGATCCACGCCCGACCGGTGGCCCCGCTCAGGCGCTCCAAGTACCCGCCCGGGTCGGCCAGGCCGTCGGGGTGGTCCACGCGCAGCGCGTCGATCGTGCCGTTCTCGATGAGCTCGGTGATGAGCGCGTGGGAGCCCTCGAAGACGGCGGGGTCCTCCACGCGGATGGCGGCGAGCGTGCCGACGTCGAAGAAGCGGCGGTAGTTCGTCTCCTCGTCACCGACCTTCCAGTACGCCAGGCGGTAGAACTGCTGCTCGACGAGCACGGCCATGGGCAGGGATTCGGTGCCCTCGGCGACGGGGAAGACATGGTCGAAGTAGCGCAGGACCCACTGCTCGCCCCTGTCGGGCTCGGTGGGAACGACGATCCGCTCCAGGCGCAGCTTGTCGTCGGCCAGAATGCGGCCGATGCGCGCCCCCAGGATCGGCATGAGGATCGGCTCATCGACCGACACATCGAACCAGTGCGCGTAGGGGGATTCGGGGCCGTCGCGCAGCACCGACCACAGGGGCAGGTTGGACCAGCCGGGGGTGGGGACGGCCATGTGGTTGGGGACAATATCGACGACGACGCCCAAGCCCGCCTCGTGGGCGGCGCCGGCCAGGCGCTCCAGACCCTCCCGCCCCCCCATGGGCTCGGAGACGCGGGTGTGGTCGACGACGTCGTAGCCGTGGGTGGAGCCGGGGGCCGCCTGGAGGATGGGGGAGAGGTAGAGGTCCGTGACCCCGAGGCGGGCCAAGTAGGGCAGGAGGGCCCGGGCCGCGTCGAAGTCGAGGTCGGCGCCCAACTGGAGGCGGTAGGTGCTCACGGGGACACGCCGACCCTCGTCTGGCAGGTGCCCGGACCAGGGCGCGTAAGCGGCTGGGGCCGCCTGTGCGGAGGGGGTGTCGGCTGGCGCGTGGCCCTCGCGGGCGCGGCGCGGCCCGGCGTGCTGCGGGGAGGAGAACGAGGGACGGTGATCGGTCATGCTCTCGGGCCTTCTGGGCAGGGCTGGGTCGCGCGGTGGTCAGGGCGGTTGCCCGGACCGTATCAGGAACGCCTCAGGGCTTGGCGGGAAGGACTGCCCGGTTGCGGTCGCCCGTATCCTCGGCCGAGACGAGGAAAAGAATCGAGTGCGCCTCGACGACGACCTGCTGGCCGGCGCGCAGCGTCCCGATATGGACCTCGTCCGTGGCGGGCGCCGTGTCGAGGGCGATCCGCCAGGCCGGCGCATGGTCGGCATCGGGGATGGTGAAGGTGATGTCCTCCCCGGCGGCGTTGATGAGGATGAGGATGGAGTCGTCGACAATGCGCTGGCCACGATCATCGGGCTCGGCGATGGCGTCGCCGTTGAGGAACACGGCCATGGCCCGGGCGTACCAGGTGGCCCAGTCCTCGTCGGTCATGCGCACGCCGGAGGGGCCGAGCCACTCGATCTCGCCCATGTCGGACTCGCCGCCATGGCCCGCGGCCCCGGAGAAGAAGCGGCGGCGTCGCAGTACGGGGTGCTTCTTGCGCAGCCGGATCATGTCGGAGGTGAAGGCGAGCAGCTCCCTGGACTCGCCGTCGAGGTCCCAGTGGACCCAGGTCAACTCGTTGTCCTGGCAGTAGGCGTTGTTGTTCCCGTTCTGGGTGCGGCCCATCTCGTCGCCATGGCAGATCATGGGCACGCCCTGGCTGAAGAGGATGGTGGCCAGGAAGTTGCGGGCCTGCCGGCTGCGCAGCTCCAGCACGGCGGGATCGTCCGTGGGGCCCTCGGCGCCGCAGTTCCACGAGCGGTTGGCGTTGTCACCATCGGCGCCGCCCTCGCCGTTGGCCTCATTGTGCTTCTCGTTGTAAGACACCAGGTCGCGCAGGGTGAAGCCATCGTGCGCGGTGACGAAGTTGACGCTGGCCACCGGCGTGCGCCCGGAGTTCTGGTAGAGGTCCGAGGAACCGGTGATCCGGGAGGCGAAGTTGCCCAGAGTGGAGGGCTCGCCCCGCCAGAAGTCCCGGACGGTGTCCCGGTAGCGGCCGTTCCACTCGCTCCACAGGGCGGGGAAGCCGCCGACGTTGTAGCCGCCATCGCCCACGTCCCAGGGCTCGGCGATGAGCTTGACCTGGGAGAGCACGGGGTCCTGGTGGATGATGTCGAAGAAGGCGCTGAGCTTGTCGACCTCGTGGAACTGGCGGGCCAGGGTGGAGGCCAGGTCGAAGCGGAAGCCGTCGACGTGCATCTCGGTGACCCAGTAGCGCAGGGAGTCCATGATCATCTGCAGGACCGCCGGGGAGCGCATGAGCAGGGAGTTGCCCGTGCCCGTGGTGTCGAAGTAGTGCTCCTGGTCGCCGTCCACGAGCCGGTAGTAGGCGGCGTTGTCGATGCCCTTGAAGGACAGGGTGGGACCCATGTGGTTGCCCTCGGCCGTATGGTTGTACACGACGTCGAGGATCACCTCGATATCGGCCTCGTGGAAGGCCTTGACCATGGATTTGAACTCCTGGACCTGCTGGCCGGCCTCGCCGTAGGCTGCGTAGGCGTTGTGCGGGGCGAAGAAGCCGATGGTGTTGTAGCCCCAGTAGTTCGACAGGCCCTTCTCCTGCAGATGCGTGTCGTTGACGAACTGGTGGACGGGCATGAGCTCGATCGCCGTGACGCCCAGCGCCTTGAGATGGTCGATGACCGGGCGCTGCGCGAGGCCGGCGTAGGTGCCGCGCAGCTCGGCGGGGATCTCCGGATGCAGTTTGGTCATGCCCTTGACGTGGGCCTCGTAGATGATCGTCTCGTGGTAGGGGTGGGCCGGCGGACGGTCGTGGCCCCAGTCGAAGAAGGGGGAGATGACGATCGAGCGCATCGTGGCGCCGGCGGAATCGGACTCATTGCGGGTGCCCGGGTCGTCGAAGCTGTAGGAGTACAGGCTGGGGGATGGGGAGACCTGGCCGGAGATCGCCTTGGCATAGGGGTCGAGGAGCAGCTTGGAGGGGTCGCAGCGATGGCCCGCCCCGGGGTCGTAGGGGCCGTGGACTCGGTAGCCGTAGACCTGGCCGGGGTGGACCGAGGGGAGGTAGCCGTGCCAGACGCCCGCGTCCACCTCTGTCAGCGGCACGCGGGTCTCGGTCCCGTCATCGTCGAAGAGGCAGAGGTCGACGCCGGAGGCGACCGAGGAGAACAGCGCGAAGTTGGTTCCCGAGCCGTCGAAGGTGGCGCCCAGGGGGGCGGGCCTTCCCGGCCAGACGACCGGCGTGTCGGCGGGCTCCTCAAGGGGAGCGGCGGGCTCCTCAAGGGGAGCGGCGGGCTCCTCAAGGGGAGCGGCGGACTCCGCGGGCTCGGCGGGGGAGGTGGGGGGAGCCGTGGGGATCTCGGGAGCGGGGGTCGTCGCGGGCTCAGGGGTCTCGGGGGATGACGACTCGGCCGCCGTCGGCAGTGGTGCGCGAGTCGGTAGGGGGTTGCCCGTGCTGGTGTCCATGGCTGATACCTTGCCACGACGGGGCGCCCGGGAGCGGGACCTTGTGGCTTGACCGCGCGCATGACACGGCGTGACGGAGGTCATGGGCCGGCGGGCGGGGCGGATTTGGCAAGGCCGCGCACCCCCTGCTACGTTTCTGCCGCGCCGCGATACGGTGCGAGCAATGCGGATGTGGCTCAGTTGGTAGAGCATCACCTTGCCAAGGTGAGGGTCGCGGGTTCGAGTCCCGTCATCCGCTCGGGCGATTGGCGCAGCGGTAGCGCGCTTCCCTGACACGGAAGAGGTCACTGGTTCGAACCCAGTATCGCCCACTGTCCCATCGAGGTCCGGGCCGCTGTCGGCGCCCCGGACCTTCTGCGTCGGTCTGACCAGTGTCTTCGGTGGCGGTGGCGCCGGAATCGGCGCTCGCCACCGCTCGGCGACCCGCGCGTTGTCTCCCTCCTCTCCCTCACGTGCTCATGCGGCTAGGGTGCGGCTAGGCTGGCCCCAGTGGCGACGCGGCGTCCGCCCCGCCGGCCCTGAACCGCGGGGGCGGAGCCCGCTCCAACGGCCCCGCCCACACGATCCCCAGGAGGACCACGGATGACCGCACGGCACGAGCGGATCCTGCCCGTCGTCATCGGCGGCGACATCGGCGTCTATGCCATCGCCCGCCAACTGCACGAGGCCACCGGCCAGCGGGTCACCGTCCTGGCCAACGCGCCCATCGACGCCATCAGCCGCTCCACCTACATCGACATCGAGCCCCTGCCTGCCCACGCCGCCCGGGACGAGATCCGCGACGCCCTGAACGGCCTGGCCGCCGGGCGCGAGCCCCGCAGCGCCGTCGTCATGGCCAACACCGACGCCATGGCGACCATCCTCGCCTCCCTGCGGAGCGACCTCGAGCCGGTCTACGCCGTGCCCTTCCCGGACGTGGACGTCATCGACCGCGTCTCCGACAAGGGCGCTTTCGGCCGTATCTGCGACGGGGCCGGCGTGCGCAGCCCCCGGCAGGTCGTCGTCGACTTCTCGGGCGCCGACGACCCCGATTGGGCCGCCCCCGCCATCGACATCCCCTTCCCGCTCGTGGCCAAGGCGGCCGTGGGCGCCGCTTACGACGCCGTCGAGTTCCCCGGCAAGCGCAAGATCTGGTTCGTGGACAGCGCCGCCGAGCTCGACTCCCTGTGGGTCGGCCTGCGCGAGGCCGGATTCCGCTCCACCTTCGTCGTCCAGGAGCTCATCGCGGGGGACAACACCGCCATGCGCTCCATCACGGCCTACGTCGGCTCCGACGGCGCCGTGAGGCTCATCGGCTCGGCCCGCGTCCTCCTGGAGGACCACGCCCCCACGATGATCGGCAACCCCGTCGCCATGATCACCGAGGCCTTCCCCGAGCTGTGGGCCGGCGCGGAGCGCATCCTCACCGCGGCCGGGTACCGCGGCTTCGCCAACTTCGATGTCAAGATCGACCCCGCCACCGGCGAGCCCGTCTTCTTCGAGATCAACCCGCGCATCGGCCGCAACTCCTTCTACATGACGGCCGCCGGCGCCAATCCCATGGTCCCCATGCTCGCCGACCTCATCGATGGCGAGCCCCTGCCCCGCAAGGAGGTCACCACGGAGATCCTCTACTCCCTGGTGCCCACGCGGCTCCTGCTGCGCTACATCCGCGACGACGCCCTGGCCGCCCGCATCCGCTCGCTCGCCCCAGGCACCGACCCCCTGCGCGACCCCGCGGACCGCTCCCTGGTGCGCGCTGCGCTCGTCGAGGCCCAGCGCCTCAACCACTACCGCAAGTTCAAGCGCTACTACCCCAAGCCCACCGACCTGTCCTACTGACGCGCGCTGCCCGGCATCCCGCCCAGCGGTCGCCGAGCGCCGCGGACCCCACCCGGATCCCTGATAACCCCGCGCGAGGAGCATGATGATGACCAGTAACGATCACTTCGCCACCGGGCGCCCTGAGACCCTCAGGAGGGTCGATGGGCGCGAGATGCGCCTGGCCATCGGCAACACGCCGGTGGGAATCGAGCAGACCGATGCCTGGGAGCGCTATGAGGCCTCCCAGGGCCACGACCTGTGGGGCCGCTACCTCTATGTCGGTGAGGACTCCAAGCCGGTGGCCGCCATCGCCATCTACACCGACACCATCGGCGGCCGCCCCTTCCTGTGGGCCAAGCACGGCCCCACCTGGCTCAAGGAGCAGTCCCCCGAGCGCGAGGCCCATCTGCGCGAGCTGCTGCGCGCCGAGATCCGCCGCCGCGACCGCGCGATCCCCTTCCTGCGCATGCACGCCCGCTACAACGCCCCGGACCTCCGTGAGCTGCTCAACACCATCACCTACGACCGCACCTTCGTCATCGACCTCACGCCGCGCACGCCCGACGCCATCGCCGCCGCTATGCCCAAGGACGGGCGCCGCGCCGTCAGGCGCGCTCAGCGCGTGGCCGAGGAGGCCGGCTGCACCATCAGCGACGAGACGGGCCTGGATCGCGGCGAGTTCGCCGCCGTCTACGAGGTCCTCGCCGAGACCGCCCGCCGTGACGGCTTCCGCCCCCACCCCGCCGATGTCTACTGGTCCATGCTCACCTCGCTCGGCCCCGAGCACGCCCGCCTCTTCGTGCTGCGCCGCGACGGCGTCCCGCACTGCTGGGACCTCATCACCACCTCCGGCAAGGACGCGACCGCCTACTACGGGGCTTCCTCCACCGAGTCCCGCGGCTTCCGCGGCGCCGAGGCCCTCGACTGGTGGGCCGCGCGGACCCTGGCCGAGGAGGGCTACCGCGGCCTGGACCTCATGGGCGCCGACTCGCCCCGCGTGCCCGAGCTCTACCAGGTCGGCATGTACAAGAAGCGCTACGCCAAGCACCCCACCGAGGTGGACGGCGCCTGGGACGTGCCCGTCAACCAGGCTATGCACGCCGCGCTGCGCGCCGCCAAGACCGGCAAGGGGGCCTACAGGGTCCTGCGCGATCGCCTCGGGCGGCATTGAGGGGCGCCGAGAGGTGCTGAGGGCGGGGCCAACCGGGCCGCACTGAGCAGCGCTGAACGGTGCTCAGCGGTGCTCAGCGGCACTGGTTACTCTGAGTAGACTGCACCGCGTGCGCCGATGGCGCGCCCCGCTCTCACCCGACCCTAGGAGACCGCAGTGCCCTCCCAGATCCCGCAGACCATCGACGTGACCATCGACGGCGCCACCCGCGTCATCGGGGCGGGAACGACGGGCACCGAGTTCTTCTCCGAGGAGGTCCGCCGCGGCGTCGTCGCCATGCGCGTGGATGGCGAGCCCTGGGACCTCGGGCGCGAGATCCCCGCGGGCGCCGCCGTCGAGCCCATCACCCTGGACTCCGAGGACGGCCTGGCCATCCTGCGCCATAGCGCCACCCACGTCATGGCCCAGGCCGTCCAGGAGATCTTCCCCGACGTCAACCTCGGCATCGGCCCCTTCATCACCGACGGCTTCTACTACGACTTCGGGGGGATCGACGCCGTCACTCCCGAGCTCCTCAAGGAGATCGAGAAGCGCATGAAGCGCATCGTCAAGGAGGGGCAGCGCTTCGTGCGCCGCGATATCTCCGAGGACCAGGGCCGCGCCGAGCTCGCCGACCAGCCCTACAAGCTCGAGCTCATCACCACCAAGGGGGCCGGCGCGGAGTCGGCCTCCGTCGAGGTCGGCGCGGGCGGCCTGACCATGTACGACAACGTCCGCCGTGACGGCACCGTCGCCTGGACGGACCTGTGCCGAGGCCCTCATCTTCCCACCACCAAGCTGATCGGCAACGGCTTCGCCCTGACCAAGTCCTCCTCCGCCTACTGGAAGGGCGATCAGTCCGGTGATTCCCTCCAGCGCATCTACGGCACCGCCTGGGCCTCCAAGGAGGATCTGACCGCCTACCAGGAGCGCATCAAGGAGGCCGAGCGGCGCGACCACCGCAAGCTCGGCGCTGAGCTCGACCTCTTCTCCTTCCCCGAGGAGATCGGCCCCGGCCTCGTCGTCTTCCACCCCAAGGGTGCGATGCTGCGCCACGAGATCGAGAGCCATGTCATCGAGCGCCACCGCCAGTACGGCTTCGATTTCGTCCGCACCCCCGAGATCTCCAAGAGCGGGCTCTTCCACACCTCAGGCCACCTGCCCTACTACGCGGGCACCATGTTCCCGCCCATGCTCGCCGACGAGGAGCGCGATGAGGCGGGCACCATCACCAAGGCGGGCCAGGAGTACTACCTCAAGGCCATGAACTGCCCTATGCACAACCTCATCTTCCGCTCCCGCGGACGCTCCTACCGCGAGCTCCCGCTGCGCTTCTTCGAGATGGGGCACGACTACCGCTATGAGAAGTCCGGCGTCGTTCACGGTCTGACCCGCATGCGCGGTTTCACTCAGGACGACTCCCACACCTACTGCACCGCCGAGCAGGCGGCCGAGGAGATCAAGGCGCAGATCGCCTTCTTCATCTCCATCCTCGAGGACTTCGGCCTGACCGACTTCCACCTCGAGCTGTCCACCCGCGACGAGGACGGTGCCAAGAAGGACAAGTTCATCGGCTCCGATGAAGACTGGGCCACCGCGACTGAGGCCCTGGCCGCGGCCTGCGAGGCCTCCGGGCTCGAGGTCGTCCCCGACCCCGGCGGCGCCGCCTTCTACGGCCCGAAGGTCTCCGTGCAGGTCAAGGACGCCATCGGCCGCACCTGGCAGATGTCCACCGTCCAGTACGATTTCAATCAGCCCGAGCGCTTCGACCTGGAGTACACCGCCGCCGACGGCGCCCACCAGCGCCCCATCATGCTGCACTCGGCCAAGCTCGGCAGCGTCGAGCGCTTCATCGGCGTGCTCACCGAGCACTACGCCGGCGCCTTCCCCGCCTGGCTGTCCCCAGTCCAGGCGCGCCTCATCCCCGTGGCCGAGGCCTTCGATGAGTATGTCGACGGCGTGGCCGCGACGCTGCGCGCCGCCGGAGTGCGCGTCGAGGTCGATCATTCCAACGACCGCTTCGGCAAGAAGATCCGCAACGCCGCCAAGGACAAGATCCCCTTCACGCTCATCGCGGGAGGCGAGGATGCCGAGGCGGGCGCCGTCTCCTTCCGCTTCCGCGGCGGCGACCAGGTCAACGGCGTGCCCGTGGACGAGGCCGTAGCCCATATCCGCCGCGTCATCGCCGAGCGCCTCAATGACCCCGCTGATGAGAGGCTCATCGTCCATGAGTGACGACGTCGCCCCGATGGCGCCCGTCGGGCGCGCCTCGGTCGAGGCGCCGCCCTATCACGAGGGAGCGCCGGAGTCCTTCCAGCGGCTGTGGACGCCGCACCGCATGGTGTACATCGGCGGGGCTGACAAGCCCAAGGACTCCACGCCCGGCCAGTGCCCCTTCTGCGCCGCCCCCGGGCGGGACGACGAGGACGCACTCATTGTCCACCGCGGCGAGCGCGCCTACGTCATCATGAACCTCTACCCCTACAACACGGGGCACCTCCTCATCTGCCCCTACCGGCACATCTCGGAGTTGACCGAGGCCTCCGACGCCGAGCGCCTGGAGATCATCCACCTCTGCGCCCGCTCCATGGAGGTCCTGCGCGCCGTGTGCCGCCCGCACGGGTTCAACCTCGGCATGAACGCCGGGGAGACCGGGGGAGCGGGCATCGCCGCGCACCTGCACCAGCACGTCGTGCCCCGCTGGATCGGCGACGCGAACTTCATGCCGATCATCGGGCGCACCAAGCCCGTCCCACAGCTCCTGGGGGACCAGCGCGACATGATCGCCGGTGCCTGGGACTCGGCGCCCGCCACGCCCCGCGAGCCCTGATCGGCGCGCGGCGCCGGCGATCCCATACCCGACTGACACGAGACACGAGGCAACCCATGCTCGGAAACCACGGCAGAGGCCTGACCAAGGCCCTGTTCACCAAGCCGGCCCTGCTCCTGGCCAGGGCCGGGATCACCCCCAACATGCTCACCGTGGCGGGGACCATCGCCTCCATCACCGCGGCCGTCCTCACCATCCCCCAGGGCCGCTTCATCCTCGGCCCCATCCTGCTGACCTGCCTACTCGTGGCCGACTCCTTCGATGGCATCCTCGCCCGCGCCACGGGTGCCTCCTCCGCCTTCGGGGCCTTCCTCGACTCCACCATGGACCGCCTCGCCGACGGCGCCGTCTTCGGCTCGCTCGCCATGTGGGCCGCCACGCACCTGGACCCCGGGCCCTTGAGGACGTGGACGATCTCCCTGGCGCTGGCGGCGCTCGTGCTCGGCGCGGCTGTTCCCTACGCCCGCGCCCGGGCCGAGTCCGTGGGCGCGAAGGCCTCCGTGGGCATCGCCGAGCGCACTGACCGCCTCGTCGCCATCGGCCTGGCCGTGCTCGCCGTGGGCCTGGGCGCCCCCCAGTGGGCCATCACCGCGGGGCTCGGGATCGTCGGCACCGCCTCCCTCATCACCGTCATCCAGAGGGTCCTCACCGTTCGGACCCAGCTCGCCGGAGTGCCCGCGGGCGGCAGGACGGGAGCCGCCGAGTGAGGCGGCCCCGCGCCGAGGACGCCTACCGCATCGCCTGGCGGGGTGCCGGGCGCCTGCCCACCGGCCTTGGCTACGCCCTCGCCCACGCTGCCGGCGACGCGCTGTGGGTACGCCAACGCGTGCTGCCCTCCCGAGGCGGGGTGGGCCAGCTCGAGCGCAACCTGGCCAGGATCATGCCCGCCGGCACCCCGCGGCGCCAGATCCGCGCGCTGTCCCGCGCCGGGATGCGCTCCTACATGCGCTACTTCTATGAGGCCTTCGCCCTGCCCGGCGTCGGCCGGGAGCGCATCCGCGCCCGTGTCCGGGCCGACCTTCCCCCCACGCTGCGCGAGGACCTCCAGCGCGGCAGCGTCGTCCTGGCCCTCGCCCACATGGGCAACTGGGACCTGGCCGGAGCCTGGGCCTCGTCCGAGCTCGCCAGCGTGCTCACCGTCGCCGAGCGCCTGGAGCCCGCCGATCTCTTCGACCAGTTCGTCAGTTTCCGCTCCTCTCTCGGCATGCGCGTCATCGGGCAGGGCCGCGGCGAGAGGGTCTTCGAGCCGCTTGCCGCCGCTGCCGGAGAGCAACGCCACCTCATCGCTCTCTTGGCCGACAGGGACCTGTCGTCGGCGGGCATCGAGGCGGACCTCCTCGATCACACGATCCGCGTGGCCGCCGGGCCCGCAGCCCTGGCGCACCGCCTCGGAGCACCCCTGTACGCGACCGCCATCCACTACGAGCGCCTCAGCGGCGAGCGCCGTCGCCGCGCCGGGGCCCGCTGGGGGATCGTCCTCACCCTCGTCAAGGTGCCCGCCCCTCGGGGCCGGGAGGGACTGCGGAGCGACGGCGATGCCCGCGCGCTCATCACCACCTGGACGAGGGCGTGGGTGGCGGCGCTGGCCCCCGCCCTCGCCGCCCATCCCGAGGACTGGCATATGCTCCAACCCGTCTACGACGCCGATCTGGACCACGAGCGGCTGGCCAGGCGCCACGCCCGGGAGCAGGAGGAACCCGCATGAGGATCGGACTCGTCTGCCCCTACTCCATGGACGCCCACGGAGGGGTCCAGATCCATGTCATGGACCTGGCCACCGAGCTCATCAGCCGCGGATACGACGTCGGCGCGCTGGCGCCCGCCTCGGAGGACGTCGAACTGCCCGACTGGATGACCTCCGCCGGGGATTCTGTCGCCATCCCCTACAACGGATCCGTGGCCCGCCTCAGCTTCGGGGCGCGCGTGGCCCGCCGGGTGCGGCGCTGGCTGGCCGACGGCCAGTACGACCTGCTCCACATCCACGAGCCGATCACCCCGAGCATCGGGATGCTCGCCCTCCAGTCGGCCACGTGCCCGGTTGTGGGCACCTTCCACGCGGCCATGGACCGCTCGCTGGCCCGGGGCCTGCTCTCCCCGATGGCCATCCCCCTCATGGAGCGCATCACCGCGCGCATCGCCGTGTCCGAGGAGGCCCGGCGCACCCTCATCCAGTACCACGGCGGGGACGCCGTCGTCATCCCCAACGGCGTCAACGTCGCCCCCTTCGCCCGCGCGCCCAAGGACGACCTGCGCTTCGCCGGCGCTCCCGGGGCCCCGACCATCTCCTTCCTCGGAAGGCTCGATGAGCCCCGCAAGGGGCTGGCCGTGCTCGCCGGCGCCATCCCCACCGTCCTCGATGCCGTCCCGGGCGCGCGCTTCCTCATCGCCGGTCGCGGTCAGGCCGAGGACCATCGGCGCGAGCTCGCCCGGTTCGGGGGCGCCGTGACCTTCCTCGGCGGGGTGAGCGACGAGGACAAGGCCGCCATGCTCGCCTCGACGACCTGCTACGTCGCCCCGCAGACCGGCGGGGAGTCCTTCGGCATCGTGCTCGTCGAGGCCATGGCCGCCGGTACCCGGGTCGTCGCCTCCGATCTCACAGCCTTCTCCGACGTCCTCCAGGGCGGTCGGCTCGGCTCACTGTTCGCCAACGGAGACAGCGCCGACCTCGCCCGGGCCATCATCGAGACCCTCACCCGGGCGGAGGCCGCGGAGGCCCGCCGCCGCGCCGCCACCGAGGTCGTCGGCCGCTACGACTGGGCGCGGGTGACCGACGCCGTCCTCGACGTCTACGACATGGCGCTGTCCACCGCCCACACACGCGTCACCGTCGCCCCGGGACAGCGCACCGCACTCGGGCGCCTGCGGGATGCCCTCGACGACTGAGAGAGGACCCCTATGAATGGGCTCGACTCGATCCTTCTGGCGATGATCGTCGCTCTTCTCCTCCTGCTGGTCCTCGGCTGGAGGCTCTACGCGATCGCCGTGAGGGTCGACCGCCTCCACCGGCAGGTCCTCGGCGCGCGCGCCACCCTCGAGAAGCACCTGGCCTACCGGGCGCAGGCCGCGGTCGACCTCGCCTCGACAGGGCTGCTCGACGCCGCTTCGGCGATGCTCCTCCAGCGCGCCGCCCACGAGGCCCTCGACTGCGAGACTCCGATCGTCCCCGACGGCCTCGACCCCCTCGACACCGCGGGCAGGAGGGCGGCCCCCGCCGGGCGCTCCCGCAGCAGCGCGGGGCGCTCCCGGGCCGGAGTCGAATCCGATCTCTCCCGGGTCATCCGCACCGCCGTCGATGGCGAGGCCAGGGCCGAGCTGCGCGCCACCGAGATGGGCCTGGACGCCGTCGGCCGCCTTGAGCGGGCCAGCGCGCGCGTCGTCCTCGCCCGCCGCTTCCACAACACGCATGTCGCCGAGGCCCGCAGGCTCCGATCCACCCCCGTTGTGCGCCTGCTGCGCCTGGCCGGGCGCGCCCCGATGCCCAGTGCTTTCGACATCGATGACGACGCCGAGCCATCCTCTGATCAGGAGGCATCATGACCGCACCCGGAAGCTCGGGATGGGCGCCGCGCGCAGACTACCGGCGCTCGGCCTGGGCCCCCCGCCCCGCCCGTCACGAGGACATCTTCGCCTCCTCCGCCCCCGACTGGGATGATCCCGTCGCCATGCGCCCCGCGCGCCGGCGCCGCGTCATCGTCGGACTGCTTGTG
This sequence comes from Actinomyces gaoshouyii, assembly GCF_002072175.1. Classification (GTDB taxonomy): domain Bacteria; phylum Actinomycetota; class Actinomycetes; order Actinomycetales; family Actinomycetaceae; genus Actinomyces; species Actinomyces gaoshouyii. The sequence continues at coordinate 31,891 of NZ_MVIV01000012.1, forward strand.
GCGGCCGGCGTCATCGGCACGGGAATCATGTTCTACGTGCTGGCCTCCAGCGCCTCCAGCGGCTCCAGCCTCGTCCAGATGACCCTCCTGGCGCTCGTCCCCCTGACCATCGTGCTGACCACCGTGTGGTGGATCGATCGCTGGGAGCCCGAGCCGCTCGGAATGCTCCTGCTGGCATTCCTGTGGGGAGTGGGCGTGTCCACGGCGGTCTCCTTGATCGCCAACACGAGCGCCACCGTGCTCCTGGCCGGCGTCACCGACGACTTCCAGTACGTCAGCGCCGTCGTTATCGCGCCCCTCGTGGAGGAGAGTACCAAGGGACTGGGCGTGCTTTTCATCTTCCTGCTCTCGCGGCGCTCCTTCAACGGGGCCGTCGACGGCATCGTCTACGCGGCCGTGGTGGCCGCCGGATTCGCCTTCTCCGAGAACATCCTCTACTTCCTGCAGAACCAGGACGACCTTGCCCGCACCTTCGTGCTCCGCGGCATCATGTCGCCCTTCGCGCACATCATGTTCACCTCCTGCGCCGGTGTGGCGATCGGCGCCTCCGCCCGGATGCGCTCGCGCCTGGCCTGGCTGTGGACCACCCCGATGGGCCTGGCCGGGGCGATCTGCCTCCACGCCTTCTGGAACGGCGCGCTGTCGGGCAACCTCATGCTCTACTTCATCGTCGAGGTCCCCCTGTTCGTCGCCGCCATCGCCCTCGTCCTGGCCCTGCGCTGGCGCGAGCGGCTACGGATACGCGCGAGGCTGCGCGAGTACGGGCAGTCCGGCTGGTACCACGAGGCCGAGATCATCATGCTCACCACCTCCGCCGGGCGCAGGGCCGCCCGCCGGTGGGCCAGGAGGCGCGGCCCGGAGGCCAAGCGCGCCATGCGCGACTTCCAGGCCGCCTCCGTCCAACTGGCCAATCTCCGCCAGGGCGCCATGGAGGGCCACGCGGTGAACGACTTCGCCGCCTCCGAGAAGACTCTGCTCGCCCGCGTCATGGGCTCGCGCGCCGCCTACATGGGGAAGCGCTGACATGGCTGACATTGCCGCCGAGGAGGAGCTCGTATGACCCCGTGCCGGAGCGCACCGGGCCTCGCCCCCGATGGGCGCGACCCCGCCCGCGTGCCCGCCGACTGGCGAGAATTGCTCGACGCCGAGGAGTGGCGCCTCGGTCCCGAGGGACTGCCGTCGCGGCGCGCCGCCCGCGTCATCGCCCTGCGAGAGGACCCCGAGCCGGGGATCCTCCTCGTCCTGGGCCACGACTTCGCCGACGCCGCCCATGCGTGGGCCTTCACCCCCGGCGGCGGCATCGCTGACGGCGAGGGGCTCCGCGAGGCGGCGCTGCGCGAGCTGCGGGAGGAGACCGGCATCTCCCTGGCGGCCGACCGGCTTATCGGACCCGTCGTCGAGCGATCCAGTGACTTCGTCTTCAACCTCGTCACCTGCCGCCAGGACGAGGTGATGTACCTCGCCCGCCTGGAGCCGGCCGACACCGCCGCCCTCGAGGGCCAGTGCGGCGAGCTCGATCGCGCCGGGTGGACGGACCTGGAGCGCGACGTCCTGGACTCGCTGCGCTGGTGGGGCCTGGATGAGCTCGACGACGCCATCGCCGCGGGCATGACCGTCTACCCCGAGGCCCTGCCCGTCCTGGCCCGCGAGCTCATGGCCGGATGGGACGGCGCCGTCCGCGCCATCCACGAGAGGTCCTGAGGCGCGCGGGCGGTGGGCCCCGGCGCGCTAGGATATGCGCGGTTCGCCGCGCCCACTCGCGGCACGTCAGAGACATTGATCCTGCACGCCGAGCCAGTCCGCTACTGCCGAGGAGAACACATGTCGGGTCACTCCAAGTGGGCCACCACCAAGCACAAGAAGGCCGCCATCGACGCCAAGCGTGGCAAGCTGTTCGCGCGCCTCATCAAGAACATCGAGGTCGCCGCCCGCACCGGAGGAGGCGACCCCGCCGGCAACCCCACCCTCTTCGATGCCATCCAGAAGGCCAAGAAGAACTCCGTCCCCGCCGACAACATCACCCGAGCCGTCAAGCGCGGCAGCGGCGAGGAGGCCGGCGGCGCCGACTGGCAGACCATCATGTACGAGGGCTACGGACCCGCCGGCGTCGCCTTCCTCGTCGAGTGCCTCACCGACAACCGCAACCGCGCCGCCTCCGACGTGCGTGTCGCCTTCACCCGCACCGGCGGGTCGCTGGCCGATCCCGGCTCGGTGGCCTACAACTTCACCCGCAAGGGCGTCGTTGAGATCGCCAAGGCCGACGGCATCGACGAGGACACGATCCTCATGGCCGTGCTCGACGCCGGGGCGGAGGAGGTCGTCGAGGGCGCTGAGTCCTTCGAGGTCGTCTCCGAGCCGCAGAACCTCATCGCCGTGCGCAACGCGGTCACCGAGGCCGGCATGGACTACGACTCCGCGGAGTCCCAGTTCGTTGCCGGCACGAGGATCGAGGTCGACGCCGACGGCGCCCGCAAGGTCCTGCGCCTTGTCGACGCCCTGGAGGACCTCGACGACGTCCAGAACGTCTACACCTCCGTGGACATCTCCGCCGAGGTCGCTGCCGAGCTCGAGGCGGCCGAGGACTGAGCGCCACGGCGGGCCCCGCCCGGGGCACGAGAGCGCGCACCTCCAGCCGCGCCGTTGTCGCCCAGCAGCGCGTCCTGGGCATCGATCCCGGGCTCACGCGCTGCGGGCTCGGCTGCGTGGACATCGATCCGAGACGCCGCGTCCGACTCGTCGAGGTCGGCGTCGTGCGCACCCCGCCCTCTCAGAGCCCCGAGTTGCGGATCCTGGCCATCGCCGACGCCCTCGACGACTGGATCGCCCGCCTGGGGCCCAGCGCGCTGAGTGTCGAGAGAGTCTTCGCCCGGGACAACCTGCGCTCCGTCATCGGCGTCGCCCAGGTCATGGGCATTGTCATGCTCGCCGGCGCCCGCGCCGGAGTCGAGGTCGCCCAGCACACGCCGAGCGAGGCCAAGGCGGCCGTCACTGGATCGGGAGTGGCCGGCAAGGCCCAGGTTCAGGCCATGGTCGCCCGCATCCTCGGTCTGGCCGAGCCCCCCAGGCCCGCCGATGCCGCCGACGCGCTCGCCCAGGCCATCTGCCATGGTTGGCGCGGCGGGGGCACCGGGGCGGACGGCGCCACCGAGATGGTCTCCGCCGGAGGAGCCGTGCGCGCCAGCGCCCGGACCCCCGCCCAGCGCCGGTGGGCGGCAGCCCAGGCGGCGGCCCGTCGCACCGGCGCCGTCGACCCGCGCCACGCCGGATGAGTGCGCGGGGCCCGCGTCGCGCACCCCTGCTACTATCCGAACAATTGTTCGAAGGGAGTTCCCGCCTATGATCTCCTCGCTGCGCGGCACCGTCACCGCTGTCACGCTGACCTCGGCGGTGATCGAGATCGGGGGAGTGGGCATGACCGTTCTCGCCACCCCCACCACGCTGTCCTCACTGCGCGTGGGCGCCGAGGCCCTCCTGCACACCGAGCTCATCGTGCGCGAGGACTCCCTGACCCTCTACGGCTTCGCCGACGCCGATGAGCGCGACTGCTTCCGTGTCCTGCTCGGGGCCAAGGGCGTGGGCGCCAAGCTCGCCCTGGCGATGCTCGCCGTCCACACGCCCGATGCCCTGCGTCGCGCCATCGCCGCTGAGGACGTCGCCGCCCTCAAGCGCGTCCCCGGCCTGGGGCCCAAGGGCGCGCAGAGGATCATCATCGACGTCGGCGACAAGCTCGGCCCCCCGCTCGGCCAGGATCCTTCCGCGAGCCGTGGCGCGCCCGGGGCCGTCGACGGCGCTGCCGAGGACGGCGAGCCCCACCCCGACGTCGTCGCCGCGCTCATCCAGCTCGGCTGGAACGAGGCGAGCGCCCGCGATGCCGTCCTCGCCGTCGAGCCCGGCCTGACCGCCCCCGGCCAGACCCCGGCCGTCCCCGAAATCCTGCGCGCGGCCCTGAAGTGGTTGGGCGGTGGCCGCCGTGGCTGAGGACATGCCGGGCCGCTTCATGGGCGGCGAGGCCGATGAGACCGAGCGCGCCGCCGAAGCCGCCCTGCGCCCCAAGCGCCTGGAGGACTTCACCGGCCAGGAGGTCGTGCGCGACCAGCTCTCCGTGGTCCTGCGCGCGGCCCTCGCCCGCGGCGCGGCTCCGGACCACGTCCTGCTCTCCGGCCCGCCCGGCCTGGGCAAGACCACGCTCGCCATGATCATCGCCGCCGAGGTCGGAGGGGCGCTGCGGCTCACCTCCGGGCCCGCCATCCAGCACGCGGGGGACCTCGCGGCGATCCTGTCCTCCCTGGAGGAGGGCGATGTCCTCTTCATCGACGAGATCCACCGCCTGGCCCGCACCGCCGAGGAGATGCTCTACCTGGCGATGGAGGATTACCGGGTGGATGTCGTCGTCGGCAAGGGCCCGGGCGCCACCTCCATCCCCCTGGCCCTGCCGCCGTTCACCGTCGTCGGCGCCACCACCCGGGCGGGCCTCCTGCCCGCCCCCCTGCGCGACCGCTTCGGATTCACCGGCCACCTCGACTACTACGCCCCGGAGGAACTCGCCCGCATCCTCAACCGCTCCGCCGGCCTGCTCGGCGTGGGTCTGGAGCCCGAGGCCGCTTCCGAGCTCGCCAGTCGGTCGCGGGGCACGCCGCGCATCGCCAACCGGCTCCTGCGGCGCGTCCAGGACTGGGCTCAGGTCCACGGAACCCCCGGGCTTCTCGATCTTCAGGCCGCCCGCGCCGCGCTGGAGGTCTTCGAGGTCGACGCCCTGGGCCTGGACCGCCTCGATCGGCAGGTGCTGGAGGCCCTGTGCTCCCGATTCGGCGGCGGCCCGGTGGGCCTGACGACGCTCGCGGTCAGCGTGGGGGAGGAGCCGGAGACGGTGGAGACCGTGGCCGAGCCTTACCTCGTGCGCGAGGGCCTCGTGGTGCGCACGCCTCGGGGCCGCGCCGCGACCCCCGCCGCCTATGCGCATCTCGGCCTGGAGCCCCCCGCCGAGGGCACCCTGTTCGCCTGAGCGTCGTGCCGCCTCCGGCCGTGCCCTGCCGGGCGGTCGGCCCGGGCGGAAGGACACAGTCGGGCCACGGCGCGGTCACGCGCGCGTCTCGGCCTCTGCTGCCCCGCCACAACAGGGCGCGTGTCACAGCCCAGTCCGGGTTTCGGCCTCCCCGTCGCCCCCGGCGGTGACCTAGACTCGGTGCGGTTTGCCCCACGTCGGGGCGTCGTCGCCGCAGGAGCTGCGGATCACTCTCGGAACTGGAGTCCCTATGTCCATCATGATCATGCTCGCCGCGTTCCTCATCATTATGTGGCTGTTCAGCGGCTTCGCCCGCCGCCAGCAGCAGAAGATGCTCGCCGAGCAGGACCGGCGCCGCGAGGAGGCCCTCGTGGCGGGCACCTGGGTGCGCACCACCGGCGGCTTCTACGGCCAGGTCGTCGATGTCGACGGCGACGTTGTCGTGCTCGCCACTCAGCTGGGCGACGAATCCCTGTGGAACAAGAAGTCCATCGTCTGCGCCGAGGAGCCTCCCTTCGCCTCCACGGACGAGGGCAGTGACGCCGATGGCGCCGCCGATGCCGGTGACGCCGTCGACGCCCCCGCCCCCGGGACCGCCGAGTCCTGAGCCCGCCACCGCCTGGCCCCCACCCACTCCCCAGGACCCGCCGGGCGATCTCCCTCACCCCACGCATCCCGCTGCCCCAGGGCGGCGACCTGATGAAAGGGACCCCGTGCCCACCAAGAAGACCAAGCGCCCCGGAACCAGGATCCTCCTCCTGCTGATCATCCTCGCCGTCGGCTTCGGCGCCCTCGCCTTCGGCTCAGCGACCAAACGCACCGCCATGACCCCGGGCCTCGCCCTCGACCTCGAGGGCGGCACCCAGCTCATCCTCACCCCGACGACGACCGACGGTTCGGAGATCTCCGACGAGGACGTCAACCAGGCGATCGAGGTCATCCGCCAGCGCGTCGACGCCTCCGGCGTGGCCGAGGCGCAGATCTCCCGCCAGGGCGGGCAGAACATCGTCGTAGCGCTGCCCAGCACTCCGAGCGAGGCGACCCTCGACCTCGTGCGCAAGGCGGCGGTCCTCTACTTCCGACCCGTCATTCGCATCATCCAGGGCAACGCCATGCAGATCGCCGAGCAGCAGAACAAGCTGGCGGCCCAGCGGAATCAGGCCGCCTCGGCGGCGCCGACAGACGCGGCCGCTCCGAGCGCCGCCCCGTCCGCTTCGCCCACCATCCCGATGACGACGCCCGAGCAGGTGGCCACCCGGGCCGCCGACGTCAACGGCGACGGTGTCATCAGCGAGGATCCGCTGCCGGCCACCAGCAATGACAACTCCTCGGATGCGTGGATCACCGAGAAGATGATCTACGACGCCACCATGCGTGACTGCACCGCCCCGGAGAACCTCACCGGCGAGGCGCAGGATCCCGCCAAGGCCGTCATCTCCTGCGACAAGCGGGGCAGCGGCACCGCGTACATCCTCGGCCCCGCCGACATCGCCGGCACCGACATCGAGACCGCCGTCTCCGGCACCGAGACCACCGAGCAGGGGGGGACCACCAACAAATGGGGCGTGTCCGTCGAGTTCAACTCCACGGGCACGGAGAAGTTCGCCGCGGTCTCCGAGCGCCTCCTGGCCTACCGCAATGCCGCCCGGGCTGCGAAGCCCTCCGCAGGTGCCAACAGTGCGCCGACCAGCACCACCGATTCGCAGAAGGCCCAGTTCGCCATCGTCCTGGACGGTCTGACAATCATGTCCTCGGGCTTCCGCGACTCCGTCACCTCGCCGATCACCGATGGGCGCGTGCGCATCGACATCGGCCAGGGCGGGAAGGCCCGCGCCCAGGCCAACACGCTGGCCAACCAGCTCTCCTTCGGCGCCCTGCCCATCAACTTCACCGTCCAGTCAGAGCAGCAGATCTCGGCGACTCTGGGAACCGAGCAGCTGCGCAACGGCCTCATCGCCGGGCTCATCGGATTCCTCCTCATCATCATCTACCTCGCCTGGCAGTACCGGGGCCTCTCGCTCGTCGCCGTGGCCTCCCTCATCATCGCGGCAGCGGGCACCTACCTCGTCATCGCGCTGCTGAGCTGGTTCATCGGCTACCGCCTGTCGCTGGCCGGCGTGGCCGGACTCATCATCTCCATCGGCATCACGATGGACTCCTTCATCATCTACTTCGAGCGGGTCCGCGATGAGGTCCGCAACGGCCGCACCCTCATCGCCGCCGTCGATGAGGGCTGGAAGCACGCGCGCCGGACCATCGCCGTCTCCGACGCAGTCAACCTCGTCGCCTCGGTGGTCCTCTACGCCCTGGCGGTCGGCGGCGTGCAGGGCTTCGCCTTCACCCTCGGCGTGACCACCGTCGTCGACCTCGCCGTCATCTTCGCCTTCACCCATCCGCTCATGGTGTGGATCCTGCGCTTCCGCTTCTTCGGCGAGGGGCACCGGCTCTCCGGCCTCGACCCCGAGCACCTCGGCGCCCGCTCGCTCGCCGCCTACGGCAAGGGCCGCGACGCGCTCATCGAGGGCGCCGTCGGCTCCCTGGCCCGGCGCAAGGCCCTCGCCCGACGCGGTGAGCCCGACGACGGTACCGCGATCCAGGGGGACGACGCCGTCGACTCCCAGGCCCACGATGGGAAGGACGGTGAGTCGAAGTGAAGAACCTTGCCACCCTCGGAAACGAGCTCTACTCCGGCAAAACCTCGATCCCCTTCATCGCCAAGCGGCGCATCTGGTACACGGTCGCCGCGATCATCGTCATCGCCTCGGCGGCGCTGCTCGGAACCGTGGGCCTCAACCCCGGCATCGACTTCAAGGGCGGCTCGGAGGTGACCATCACCGGTCTGGCCGCGCCCGCCGAGGGCCCGGCCAACACAGTCCTGTCCGACCAGGGCCGCTCCGCGGGCTCGACGGTCACCAAACTCGGCTCATCCTCGGTGCGCGTCCAGACCACCGCGCTGGACAAGGCTGACCTCGACGCCCTGTCCAGCGGCCTGGCCAGCGCCTACGGGGTCGACGCGGGCAGTGTCTCCTCGACGACCATCGGCCCGACCTGGTCCTCCGACGTCACGAACAAGGCCGCCCGGGGCCTCCTGCTGTTCTTCCTGCTCATCGGCGGCCTCATCTGGATCTACTTCCGCACGTGGAAGATGGCGGTCGCGGCCCTGCTCGCCCTGGCCCACGACATCATCATCACCATCGGCATCTACGCCCTGACGGGATTCGAGGTCACCCCCGCTACGATCATCGGCGTGCTCACGATCCTGGGGTACTCCCTCTACGACACGGTGGTCGTCTTCGACAAGATCCGCGAGAACACCGCCTCCTTCACCGCGCAGACCCGCTCCACCTACGCCGAGCTGGCCAACCTCGCGGTCAACCAGACCTTCATCCGCTCCGTCAACACCTCGATCGTCGGCGTGCTGCCCGTGGCCTCGCTGCTCTTCGTCGGCGCCTTCATCATGGGCGCCGGCACGCTGCGCGACATCGCCCTCACCCTCTTCATCGGCATGATCGCCGGCACACTCTCCTCGATCTTCCTGGCCACACCGCTCCTGGTCGACCTGCGTCGCCGTGAGAAGGGAGTGCGCGAGCAGGCCGAGCGCGTCGAGCAGGCCCGCAGGGCCCGCATCGACGCCGCCGGCGACGACGAGGATGCCGTCGAGGCGATCCTGGCGGCTCCCAAGGCCTCGCCCCTGACCCCCGGCCACCACCTCGGCCACGCCGCCCAGCCCAAGAGGAGGAAGAAGCGCCCATGAGCGTTCCCCCGCCCCTGCCCGCCGCGCTCACCCGGCTCGTGGCCGACAACCTCCGGGAGATCCCCGACTTCCCCGAGCCCGGAGTCCTCTTCCGGGACATCACGCCGCTGCTGGCCAACGGCCCGGCCTTCTCCGAGCTCATTGACGGCCTCGCCGAGCACTACCGGGGCCGGATCGACGCCGTCGCCGGCCTTGAGTCCCGGGGCTTCATTCTCGCCGCGCCGCTGGCAGTGAGGCTGGGCATCGGGATGCTCACCGTCCGCAAGGGCGGCAAGCTCCCCGGACCCGTCATCGGCGTCGACTACGCCCTGGAGTACGGCACGGCCCGCATGGAGCTGCGCCCCGAGACCGTGCGGGCGGGGGACAGGGTCCTCATCATCGACGACGTCCTGGCCACCGGCGGCACGGCCGCGGCCTCCATCGAGCTCGTGGAGCGCGCCGGGGGCAGTGTCGAGGCGATCTGCATGCTCTTGGAGCTCGCCGAGTTGGGCGGCAGGGCCCATCTGGGCGGGCGGGGCGTCGATGCCGTCGTCGTGTACTGACCTCCACTGATCTCGCCCCCGGCCCCGCTACTGCCGGAGGCGGGATTGCCCGAGGTGGGTCCCGCCTCGGGCCCCGGACGGGCCTCGGGGCATCAGATGTCCGATGCGTGGGTCTCCTCGTGGCTATGATGTTGGAATGACCGAGACCAAGGGCGCAGCGGACACGGGGCACGACGCGATCGTGCCCGGCTCGCGCGTCCGCAGCCGCCTCGCCTGGTTCGGCTCCCGGGGGCACTCGACGCCCCCCGCGATCGACCCACTCCTGCGCGCCCTGCGGGCCAACCACCCCAAGGCGGACACCGGGCTCATCGTGCGCGCCTACGAGGTCGCCGAGAAGGCCCACGAGGGACAGACGCGCAAGTCGGGGGAGCCCTACATCACTCATCCCGTCGCGGTGGCGACCATCCTCGCCGAGCTCGGCATGACGCCTCAGACGCTGGCCGCGGCGCTCCTGCACGACACGGTGGAGGACACCGACTACACCCTCGACAAGCTGCGTGCGGACTTCGGCGGTGACATCGCCCTGCTCGTCGACGGCGTCACCAAGCTCGACAAGCTCCAGTACGGGGAGGCCGCGCAGGCCGAGACCGTGCGCAAGATGATCATCGCGATGTCCCATGACATCCGCGTGCTCCTCATCAAACTGGGGGACCGTCTCCACAACGCCCGGACCTGGAAGTACGTTCCCGCCGAGAGCGCCGCCCGCAAGGCCAAGGAGACGCTCGAGATCTATGCTCCCCTGGCCCACCGGCTCGGGATGAACACCATCAAGTGGGAGCTCGAGGACCGCTCCTTCAAGGCCCTCTACCCCGGCGTCTACGACGAGATCGAGCGGATGGTCCACGAGAGGGCGCCGGCTCGCGAGGAGTACCTGTGCCAGGTCCGTCTGCAGATCGAGGAGGACCTGCGGGTCAACAAGATCAAGGGGACCGTCACCGGTCGGCCGAAGCACTTCTACTCGATCTACCAGAAGATGATCGTGCGGGGGAAGGACTTCGACGACATCTACGACCTCGTCGCCGTGCGCGTCATCGTTGACTCGGTGCGGGACTGCTACGCCGTCCTCGGCGCCCTCCACTCCCGCTGGACACCGATGAGCGGGCGCTTCAAGGACTACATCGCCGTCCCCAAGTTCAACCTCTACCAGTCACTGCACACCACGGTGCTCGGGCCCGGGGGCAAGCCCGTCGAGATCCAGATCCGCACCGCGGAGATGCACCGCATGGCGGAGTACGGCGTTGCCGCCCACTGGAAGTACAAGGAGGACCCCAACGCCTCCGCGCCGGCCCCGGGCGGCGCTGGCGTCGAGGACGCCGGCGAGATGGGCTGGCTGCGCCAACTCGTTGACTGGCAGAAGGAGACGCAGGACCCCGCCGAGTTCCTCGACTCCCTGCGCTTCGAGATGGCCGGCTCACAGGTCTACGTCTTCACCCCCAAGGGCGACGTCCTGTCCCTGCCCAGCGGCTCCACAGCCGTCGATTTTGCCTACGCCGTCCACACGGAGGTCGGTCACCGCACTGTCGGCGCCCGCGTCAACGGGCGCCTCGTTCCCCTGGACACCCGCCTGGAGAACGGCGATGCCGTCGAGGTTTTCACCTCCAAGGCGGCTAATGCCGGCCCATCACGGGACTGGCTCAGTTTTGTGGGCTCCACTCGGGCGCGCAACAAGATCCGCGCCTGGTTCTCCAAGGAGCGCCGCGAGGAGGCCATTGAAGAGGGCAAGTCCGCGATCGCGCGGGCGATGCGCAAGAAGGACCTCCCGATCCAGCGCCTCATGAGTCACGATTCCCTCACGGACGTCGCCAAGAGCCTCGACAAGGTCGATATCGACGGGCTCTACGCCGCGGTGGGCGAGGGGCACATCTCCGCCCAGCACGTCGTCGACACCCTTGTGACCGCCATGGGCGGCGAGGCGGGCGCCGAGGAGACCCTCGCCGAGGGCGTTCTTCCCACCCGGGCCTCGGCCTCCTCCAGCCACCGCCGCAGTGGGGACTCAGGAGTCGTCGTCGAGGGCATGGACGCCGACGACGTCTACGTCAAGCTCGCCCGCTGCTGCACGCCCATGCCGGGGGACCCGATCGTCGGATTCATCACCAGGGGATCCGGGCTCTCCGTGCACCGGGCGGACTGTCAGAACGTCGCCCAGCTCCAGCGCGAGCCCGAGCGGATGCTCCCCGTGACCTGGGCCGAGCACGCGCACTCGGTCTACCTCGTCCAGTTGGAGGTCGAGGCGCTCGACCGCGGCGGCCTCCTGGCCGACGTCACCCGGGTCCTGGCCGACAACCACGTCAACATGATTTCGGCGACGATCACCACCTCCAGGGATCGCGTGGTCACAGGGCGGTTCGTCGTCGAGCTCGCCGCAGCGAGCCACCTCGACCACACCCTCGCCTCCCTGCGCAGGATCGATGGCGTCTACGAGGCCCGCCGCACCACTTCAGGCGCTCGGAACCACGGCTCCTGAACCGCGATGCGCGGCAAGCGGCGCGGTCCGTCGGTGCAGGGGCCCCGCGCGCTCGGGGAACGCCCGCTCCACGCTCAGGATGAGCCGCTGAGCGCGGGGGCGGCCGCGCGCCGCCCCGCCGCGGCAGTGCCCCAGGGCCAGGAGCATCCCGCGCCGCGTCGCCCCGGCGGCGTAGGCTGCCAGGATCGCCTCGACCGCCCGGGTCGGCGGCGCGGTCCTCGCCACGTCGACGGCGGCGCGCTCCAGGGTGGAGCACTCCACTCCGGCCAGTACCACTCGGTCCTCGGAGGGCAGCGACATGCGGTGGGAGTCGAGGCCCCGCCACGCGCCGGGCCTCTCCGTGCTCGCCACGGACAGGACCTCGGGCGGCCTGAGCCCCGTGTGGACCCAGAGAGCGCTGGGGCCGCAGACCAGGTTGCCCCGCGGCACATGGGGGCCCAGAGCCCGAGCGCGCAGCGGGGGAGAGGTGAGCAGGTCACTGGGGTAGTGGCCGCCCAGGAGCGGGGTGAGCAACTCGTCATCGAGCCCGTGGCAGCGCAGCACCCGCATGTCCTGTGGCGGGAGGGCGCCGAGCGCCGGCTCGATGGGACGGGGGCGCAGCCATGCGAGAGCCGCGCGGGCGGGGACGTGGGGATGCCTGGCCATAAGGACCATGCTGGGCCCCCGCGCAGCGCCGCGGAAGGGGGTGCGGAGGATCTGTGGATAACCAGGGCGGTGGGCCTCGCACGGACGGCGGCTGGGCGGGACGGGAGATGCCCGGCACCGATCGAGGTGCCGGGCATCAGCCGGTTCCTGAGGCGTCGCGCGCCCGGATCAGGCCTGGGCCGAGCGCAGGACCTGGTCGAGCCAGGCGCGACGGGCGGTGAGCGCCGCCTCGGCCTCCGCGACCTTCTTGGCGTCCCCCGCGGCCTGGGCGGCGGCGAGGTCCTTCTCGAGCTCGGCGATCGAGTCCTGGAGCTGGCCGGCCAGGCCCTCGGCGCGGGCCTTGGTCTCCGGGTCGGTCCGGCGCCACTCGGCGTTCTCCGCCTCGCGGATCGCGTCCTCGACGGCGCGCATGCGTCCCTCGATCCGGCGCACGGCCGAGCGCGGCACGCGCCCCGCCTCCTCCCAGGCGTCCTGGATGGGGCGCAGGGCCTTCTTGGCGGCCTTGATGTCCTTGATCGGCAGCAGGGCCTCAGCCCTGGCCACGAGGGCCTCCTTGGTCTTGAGGTTCTCCGCGAACTCGGCGTCCACGGCCTCGTCCTTCGCCTTGCGGGCGTCGAAGAAGATCTGCTGGGCGGCGCGGAAGCGCGCCCACAGGGCGTCGTCCTCCTTGCGCGAGGCGCGGCCGGCCTTCTTCCACTCGTCCATGAGCTCGCGGTACTTGGCGGAGGTGCCGGCCCAGTCCGTGGAGCCCGAGAGCTCCTCGGCCCGCTTGATGAGGGCCTCCTTGGCGGCCTTGACCTGCGACTGCTTGGCGTCGAGCTCGGAGAAGAACTGGCGACGGCGGCGGTCGAAGGCGGTGCGGGCGTGGCTGAAGCGCTTCCACAGGGCGTCCTCGGTGGGGCGGTCCAGACGCGGCCCGCGACGCTGGGCCTCCTTCCACTTCTCCAGCAGGGCGCGCAGCTCGGCGCCGGAGTTCTTCCACTGGGTGCGCGCCGGGTCCTGCTCACTGATCTCCTCGGCGCGCTCGACGATGGCGGTGCGGTCCTTGAGGGCCTGCTCCTTGGCGGCGGCGCGCTCGGCGGCAACGGCCTCGCGGCGCTCCGCGGCGACTCCGCGCAGGGCGGAGAAACGGGCGCGCAGCCCATCGAGGTCCCCGACGGCGGCCGGTTCGACGAGCGAGGCCTCGATCGAGGCAATCGTCGTGTCGATGTCGTGGATGGAGAGCTGCGGCAGGCGCGTGGCGAAGAGGTCGATCGTCGCCTTGAGGTCGAGGTAGCGGCGCACGTAGAAGGCCATGGCCTCGGCGATCGGGGCATCCGGGAACTGGCCGACCTCGCGCTCGACGCCGCTGTCCTGGACGTAGACCTTGCCCTCGCCGTCGACACGGCCCCACTTGGCGGCGTCCATGGCCTCCTCGGGGTCGATCGGCGCCTCGTTCGTCGCTGCGGGCGAAGGCTGCTCGGCCGAGGCGGGGGCTGCGGCATCCGCAGCGTCGGCGCCGGCGGCCGGCTCGATGCTCGCGGCCTCGCCAGAGTCCTCGACGGCGGCCCCCTCCGAAGAGCTGGGGGTCTCGGAGGGCGCAGCCGGTTCGGCGGCTTCCTCGGTCCCCGTCCCCTCGGGCTCCGAGGCCCGGGCCGCTGTCCGGTCGATGGGTGCCTCGGCGGTCGTCGGCTCCGGCGCGCCCGCGGGGGCGGTGGTGGTCTCGGTGGTGGCGGAGGCGGGCTCCGACTCGGACGTGGCGGTGGGCTCCAGCTCGGCGGCGGGCTGCGTCTGCTCAGTCACGTTGTGCTCCTTCGTGGTTGACGGGGCGAGGGAGGAATCTGATCCCTGTTCCGTTCGCGCCCGGCCTCGCCGGCCGGGTGGTCGTGCGCTGGCCCGGGAGGCGCCAGCACACCGAGCCTACCGGCAACATCACTGAACTCCGAGCGCCGACCGCCCTTGATCACGGATGGGGGCGCCAGGACCGCCGGACCATGACCGCCGTTCCACTCGGGTGAGGCCGAGACCCTCGCCCGCCGCCTCGAACCGGACTCCGATCCGGCCGTCATCGAGCTTCTACCGCCGCTCAGGACCCATGCGAGTCGGGCCCATCGGCCCCGAGTCGACTCGAGCGCACGCGGGAGCCGCTATGGCGCATCTATGCGCAACTATGTAGAATTAGTTGCGTAGTGCGAAGGGGTCCAAGGTAAGGACTGCGGGAGGCCGCAGAAGCGCGGGCCGGAGAGGAAGCGAGGGCGAGAAGATGACGCTGACCGTCGCGGATGTCTACGCGGAGCAGGGCCTCGACTACGACGAGGAGGCCCACGCCCGCCAACTCCGGGCCATGCTGCGCAAGGCGCCACGGGGAATGGCCGTGGGGGAGACGATGCTCGCCGACCTCGTGGAGCGCGGAGGCCTGGACGAGCCCGCGCGTCTGCGCTCCTGGTCGGGGCGGGACGCCGCGAAGCTAGCCGCAGGCCATGCCGAAATGGTCATCAATCGGACCCTCGAGCTCACGCTCTCGGCCGCGCAGGCCGCGCAGGAGCTGGGCATCAGCCCCTCCCGCCTGTCCCACCGCGCCGCATCCACGCCGCTGGCCTCCACGGTGGTGGGCGGGCGCAAGCGCTACTGGCGCTGGCAGCTCGCCGCTGGGCGGGCACTGCCCCACCTGGGGGAGATCGTCTCGAGGCTGCCGGGGGACCTGGCGGGGATCGACATCGCCACCATCATGACCTCGCCGGATGAATCGCTGGGCGGCCGCAGTCCCGTGGACCACCTCCTGCTCGGAGGCGACGCCGAGCCCGTCGTCGAGCTTCTCGACGCCGCCGCCCGCGCCGCCTGAGCGCCGCCGCACTCCCACCATGCCCCTCGACGCTCCGAAAAACCCCAGTCGCCCGCCGTTGCCGCTCTTGATCGGGCCGGAGGACATCCACCTCCATCAGGGTCTGCTGTGGCGCATCCACCGCACGGCGGGGGAGTACCCGTCGGCCTGGAACGACTTCCGCTCCTACGGCCCCCTGACCACCATGCGCTGGGACCCGCATCCTGGGCCCGTCGGCGATCACCCCGGGCATGGCGTGCTCTACACGGCCACAGACCTGCGCACGGCCGTCGCCGAGGTCTTCCAGGCGCAGCGCCGGGTCGACCCCATGGGGGCGGCCATCGCCGCGACCACCTTCGTCCCTGTCCGCCCGCTGCGGCTCCTGGCGCTCCTCGCCGAGGACTCGCCCTGGCTGCTGCGCAACGGGGCCAGTCATTCCCTCATGGCCGCTCCCCGGGACACCTGCCGAGCCTGGGCCCGGGAGATCGCGCGGGCCGAGCCCGCCGACGGCCGGGGCCCGGTGGACGGGCTCTGGGCGGAATCCACGATGACGGGGCGCCCCATGGTGGTGCTCTTCGAGCGGGCCGCCTCCGCCCTGCCCGAGGAGCCCCGGGCCAGCGCCCTCCTGGCAGCGCCGGTCATGATGACGGCGCTGGCGGATATCAGTGCCTCCCTCGGCTGGGAGCTCGCCTGGCCGACGGCGTGAGTGACCCGCGCTTGGACCTCCTCCGCGCGCTCGGCGAGCGCAGGTGATCACGCGAGCGGCCCGGGGCGAGCGACTACGCTGGCCCCATGATCCTCGAGCGCACGATCGCACCCGTCTTCGCCGCCAACTGCTACGTGCTCGCCCCCGCCCCCGCCGGCCCGGCCCTCGTCGTCGACCCGGGAGCGGGATCCGTGCGGGGCGCGATGGCCCTGCTCCGCTCCAACCGGCTCGCCCTCGGCGCGATCCTCCTCACCCACGGGCACGCCGACCACGTCTGGGACACCGCCGCTCTCATCGAGGCCGCCCGCGCGGAGGACATGCTCGCCATCGCCGACCCGCTCGCCCCCGAGGCCTCCGTCCCCGTCTACGTCCCCCAGCCCGATCTCCACCGCCTCGACGACCCCGATGCCTCCACCGCCATCAGCGCCAACGGCATGGGCTTCGCCGACATGGCCGGCACCGCCTGGAGACGGCCTGCCGACGTCCGCGCCTTCCCCGCCGAGGGATTCGGCGCCGCCTTCGAGATCCTCCCGGGCCTGGGCCTCCAGGCCATCCCCGCTCCCGGCCACACCGAGGGCTCCACGCTCTTCTTCTTCAACTCCCGTCTGGCGGACAACTACCTCCTCACCGAGGTCATCGACGACGACCCCGGCCACGCCGATGAGGAGCACGACTACCTCATGGCGCTAGCGGGCGACGTCATCTTCAAGGGCTCCGTGGGCCGCACCGACCTGCCCGGCGGCGACCAGGTCCAGATGTGGGCGACCCTCCGCCTCCTGGCAAGCGCCGTCTCCCCGGAGACCATTCTCCTGCCCGGCCACGGGGCGGTGACCACCATGGAGCACGAGCACCACGGCAACCCCTACCTCGCCGAGGCCAAGATCCGTGGTGGGGATCGCAACGCCTGATACGCCCACCACCTGGCGAGCGCACCATGACACAATGCCCGCCATGGCATCGAGCGTCCAGGCGCGTCAGGCGCAATCGTCCCTGTCCGGATTCCCCGAGTGGCTGCCCGCGGGCCGCATCGTCGAGCAGTCCTTCCTGGACGCCCTGCGCACCACCTTCGAACTGCACGGCTTCTGCGGCATCGAGACCCGCGCCGTCGAGCCCCTGTCCGAGCTCGCCCGCAAGGGGGAGACCTCCAAGGAGGTCTACCTCCTCAACCGCCTCCAGGCCGAGACCGCCGATTCCGAGGAGGCCGACCCCGCCAAGCGCCTCGGCCTCCACTTCGATCTCACCGTCCCCTTCGCCCGCTACGTCCTCGACAATGCCGGCACCCTCACCTTCCCCTTCAAGCGCTACCAGATCCAGAAGGTCTGGCGCGGCGAGCGCCCCCAGGACGGCCGCTTCCGGGAGTTCATCCAGGCCGATATCGACATCGTCGGCGACGGCGCCCTCCCGCTGCACAACGACGTCGAGGTCCCGCTCATCATGCACGAGGCCCTGGCCGCCCTGCCCATCCCGCCGATCACCATCCACGTGTCCAACAGGAAGGTCGCCCAGGGGTTCTACCAGTCCATCGGAGTGGGCGACGACGAGCTCATCGAGGTCCTGCGCATCGTCGACAAGCTCGACAAGATCGGCCGCGACGCCGTGGCGGCCGAGCTCATCGATGCGGTCGGGCTGAGCGCCGATCAGGCGGAGCGCGCCCTTGACCTCGCCACCATCACCGGGACCAGCCCCAGGGCGATCGACGCCGCTGTGCGCACGGCCCTGGGCGAGGCCGCCCCCTCCGAGATGCTCCTCGAGGGCCTGGCCGAGCTCGCCGGCCTCCTCGACACCGCCAACCTGCGGCGCCCCGGCGCGATCATCGCCGATCTCAAGATCGCCCGCGGCCTCGACTACTACACAGGCACCGTCTACGAGTCGTTCATGGCCGGCCACGAGGACCTCGGCTCGGTGTGCTCCGGCGGGCGCTACGACTCCCTGGCCTCCAACGGCAAGCGCACCTTCCCGGGTGTGGGCATCTCGATCGGCGTGTCCCGCCTTCTCGCCCGCGTCATCGGCGCGGGCCTCATCAAAGTCACCCGCGCCGTGCCCACTGCCGTGCTCGTGGCCGTCACCGACGAGGCCCACCGCGCCGACTCCGACGCCGTCGCCGACCGCCTTCGCCGGCGCGGGATCCCCGCCGACGTCGCCCCCAACGCCGCCAAGTTCGGCAAGCAGATCCGCTTTGCGGACAAGCGCGGCATCCCCTACGTCTGGTTCCCCGGCGCCCCCGGGGAGGGCGACTCCGTCAAGGACATCCGCTCCGGGGACCAGATTCCCGCCGACGCCGCCACCTGGCAGTGCCCCGAGGCTGACCTCGCCCCGCGCCTCGTGGCCCGCAGCGGCCGGGCCTGAGAGGCATCATGGTCGCCCCTGGCACGCCACCTGGAGTCCCGGGCCTCTCCAACGGCATCGGCGCACCGACCACCACCACCGCCCTGGAAGGGCTGGAAGCACGACTGGGCTCCGTCGATCTGCCCTACGCGCTGCCCGGTGCCGCCGAGGCCGCCACGCGCGCGGCCCTGGTCGCCGACCAGCTCGGCGACTACATCCTTCCCCGCCTCGCCAGCATCGACGCCCCACTGCTCGCCGTGGTCGGCGGCTCGACGGGTGCCGGGAAATCCACCCTCGTGTCCTCCCTCATCCGCAGGCGCGTCGCCGCGGCCTCGGCCATCCGCCCGACCACGCGGCGCCCCCTGCTCCTCCACGCCCCCGCTGACGAGCCCTGGTTCGTCTCCGACCGGGTCCTGGGCTCCCTGGCCCGCGTGCGCGTGCCCGAGGACGCCCCGCCCAGCGCGCCGATCACCACCGCCGACGGCGAGTCCCCCGCCTCCTGGAGGGAGCTGGAGGTCCGCTCCTGCAGCGAGCTGCCCTCGGGGCTCGCGCTCCTGGACGCCCCCGACGTCGACTCCGTCGTCGATGAGAACCGCGAGCTCGCCGCCACCCTCCTGGCCTCCGCCGACCTGTGGGTGTTCGTCACCACGGCGGCCCGCTACGCCGATGCCGTGCCCTGGCGGCACCTGCGGGCCGCCGCCGAGCGGGACATCGTCGTTGCCGTCGTCCTCGACCGCGTTCCCGACGGCGCCGCTGCCGACGTCGAGGCCGACCTGCGTCGCCGCCTCGCCTCCGCCGGGCTCGCCACGTCACCCGTCATCACCATCCCCGAGACTCCCCTGGACGCCGAGGGCCTCCTGCCCGTCCCGCTCATCGCCCCCCTGCAGGACTGGCTCACCACCCTGGCCGCCGACGCCGAGGCCCGCCGCGACGTCGCCCGGCGGACGCTCACCGGGGCCCTGGGCAGCGCCTTGGCGCAGATCGAGCTGCTGGCTGACGAGCTCGACGCCCAGGCCCAGGAGCACCACGAGCTCGCCGAGGCGGCCTTCTCCGCCCATGCCGAGGCTGCGCAGCGGATCAACGCCGCCTGCGCCGACGGATCCATGCTGCGCGGCGAGGTCCTGGCCCGCTGGCAGGAGTACATCGGCGCCTCCGGGATGATCAAGGGACTCGAGACTCAGGTCGGGCGCATCCGCGATCGCCTCAGCGCCGCCCTGCGCGGCCGGCCGGGCCCCGCCCAGCGCGTCGAGAACGCCATCGAGTCCTCCCTGGCCACCCTCATCGTCGCCGAGGCTCAGCGCGCCTCGATCGCCACCGAGCGGGCCTGGCAGCGCGCCGGCACCGCGGCTGCCGCCCTGGAGACCGTTCGCGAGGTCCTTCCCGGCCAGGAGGTCCTCACCGAGCGGGCCACCGCCCTCGTCCACGAGTGGCAGGGAGATCTCCTGGGCCTCGTGCGGGCCGAGGGCGCCGACAAGCGCCTCACCGCCCGGCTCATCTCGCTCGGCGTCAACGGGGTCGGCGTGGCCCTCATGATCGTCGTCTTCGCCCACACCGGGGGCCTGACCGGGGGAGAGATCGGTATCGCCGGGGGCACAGCCCTCGTCGCCCAGCGGCTCCTCGAGGCGATCTTTGGCGACCAGGCCATGCGCGCCATGGCCGAACGCGCGCAGATCGACCTCGACGCCCGCGTCCACGCGCTCGTCAGCGAGCAGGCATCGTTCCTGGCCTCCGCCCTGCGCCGGCCCTCCCCCACGGGCCCCGAGCTGAGGCGGGCCGCGCGCGCTGCCGCCTCCGCTCTCGAGGCCACTAGCGGCGTTATCGGGGAGGGTCGCTCATGAGCGGGACTGTGTCCGAGCCCGCCAGGCGCGCCACGCGCGGCAACCCCGCGGCCCGGAGCCTCGCGGAGGCACTCGGGGCGCTCGGGAGGATCATCGAGCTCGGTGACGGCCTCGGCCTCGGAGAGGAGCTCGACGAGGCTCGCGAGATCGTTGCGCGCGCGGGTGCGCGGGCCTCACTGGCACCGGGGCGCACCGTCATCGCCCTGGCCGGAGCGACCGGTTCGGGCAAGTCCTCCCTCCTCAACGCGCTCGCCGGGGCGCCCATCGCCCGGACCGCCGTCACCAGGCCCACCACCACCCGCCCCCTCGCCCTCCTGCCGGGCGGGCACACCGATGGCGAGGCGTCCGCGCTCCTGGACTGGCTCGGAGTCGATGAGCGCGTAGTCGCGCCGCTGGCAGGGCCGGTCCCCGCCGATGCGATCATCCTCGACCTGCCCGACATCGACTCCGACGTGCCCGAGCACAGGTTCATCGCTGAGCGCATGGCCGCCCAGGTCGACGCCCTCGTGTGGGTGCTCGATCCCGAGAAGTACGCCGACGCTGTCCTCCACAAGGACTTCATCGCGCCCATGGCCGCCCACGCGGAAGTCACCCTCGTGGTCCTCAACCAGGCCGACCGGCTCGATGCCGCCTCACGCGAGCAGGTGAGCGCCGACCTGCGCCGCCTTCTGGCCCGTGAGGGCCTGGCCGGTGCTGCCCCGATACTGGCCTCCGCCCGCACCGGTGAGGGGATCGATTCCCTGAGAGGCGCCCTGGAGCGCATCGCCCGGGCGCGCAACGCCTCAGCCCTCCGGCTGCGGGCCGATACGCGTCGGGCCGCGACCCGGCTGTGCGAGCGCGTCGGGGGCGGCGGGACCGGGGCGCCGATCGACGGCCGGCGCCTCGCCGAGGCGGCCTCCCGCACCGCCGGCGCCGAGGTCGTCGCCAGCGCCGTTCGCGCGGCCACGATCCATCGCGGCGCGCTGAGCGTCGGGTGGCCGCCGGTGCGATGGATCCACCGACTCCGGGCCGATCCGCTCGCCGCACTCCACCTGCGGGACCCCTCTCCTTCGACCCTCAGCAGGGCGGGGGAGGGCCCGAGGCCTGTCGATGCCCTCGCGCGCACATCCCTGCCCGAGCCGAGCCCCGTGGCCGTGGGGCTCCTGCGCACCGAGGCGCATCGCCTCGCCGCGGACGCCAGTGCCCACCTGCCAGGGGCGGCCCGGGACGCCATGCTCCAGCGCATGGATGAGCGCGCCGAGGCGATCGGCCCTGAGCTCGACGCGGTCATCGCCCGCGCCGATCTGGGGATGCGCGCTCCTCGCTGGTGGTCGGTCGCCTCAGCTCTCCAATGGCTCGCCCTGACCGCGGCGATCGCCGGAGGCGTCTGGCTGGTCGCGCTGCGGGGCATGCGGGACCTGCTGCTCATCGCTGTCGAGCCGCCCCGCTGGGGCCTCGTGCCCTGGCCAGTCGTCCTGCTCGCAGGCGGCCTGGCCGGCGGCGCCCTGCTGGGGGCCATCGGCGTGGCAGCCGTGCGCGCGGGCGCCGAGCGACGTGCGGCACGGGCCGGGAAGTGCCTGCGGCGGGCGACCGACGCCGTCGTCGACTCACGGCTTCTCGAACCCCTGCGCGCCGAGCGCGAGCACTGGGACGAACTGGGCGCGATGGCCGCAGACCTCAGTCGGCACGAGCGCTGACTGTTCCCGACCAGGGACGACCCGCGCACGTCGGGACTGTTCAACTCGGGGGAACCGGGATGCGGATCGCCCCCGGCCGGAGCACCGGTCGGGGGCGATCGCGCCTCATCGCTCTGAGCGCGGGCACTCAGGAGTCAGCGCGCCGCGAGCCCCAGGACCCGCGGTTGTCCCGGTTTCCGCGGTAGCCGCCGCGGTTGCCCCCGCGCTCGTCGCGCCCGGAGCGGTAGCCGCGGTCGTCCCGGAAGCCCGAGTCACGACCGCCGCGGTCCTCCCAGCGACGGCCGCCGCGATCGTCCCGGTACCCACCGCGGCGGTCAGGGCGACCGCGGTAGCCGCCGTCGCGGTCCCCGCGCTCATCGCGGTCGCGATAGCCGCGATCGCCACGGTCACCGCGGAAGCCACGATCGCCACGGTCACCGCGGAAGCCACGGTCACCGCGGAAGCCGCGGTCATCGGGGCCGGACCAGCCGTGGCCCGGGCCCTCATCGGGGCGGATGCGCAGCTCGCGCCCGGAGAAGGTCGCGTGCCGCATGGCCTCGAGTTGGTCCTCGCTCAGCGGCGCGTGAATGGTGACGAGGGAGAAGGACTGCAGGATGTCGATCTTGCCGATGTCCGAGCCGCTGATCCCGCCCTCATTGGCCAGCGCGCCCACGATCGCGCCGGGCATGACCCGGTCGCGATGGCCGACCTCGATCCGGTAAACGGTGCCGGGGCCCTCATGCTCGCGGCGCCCGCCGCGCGAGGCTCCCGGTTTGCCCTCGGGACGCTCGCGACGGCGGCTCTCGCGGCCTCCCTCGAAGCTGGCCGAGACGAAGGCGCCCTCGTCGTCGACGCTCACCTCGCGCCGCTCACGGCCCCGGCGCGGGCGGTCGTCGTCGTGGCGGCGCTGCGGTCCCTCGTCGCCCACCGCGAGGGCGAGCAGGGTGGCAGCGAGCTCCTCGGCGTCGATGTCCAGCTCGGCGATGAGCGGGGTGTACATGCCCAGGCGGCCGCGCTCGTGGCGGGCGGCGGCCTTGGCCAGGAGCTTGTGGGCGCGGTGCGCGGAGACGTCGGCGGGGGAGGGCAGGGTGATCTCCTCCAGGCGCGTGCCGGTCAGGCGCTCGATCTGGCGGAGCTTGCTCTTCTCCTTGGGGGTGAGGAAGGTGACGGCCTCGCCGTGGCGGCCGGCGCGGCCGGTGCGCCCGATGCGGTGGACGTAGGCCTCGGCCTCGCGGGGCACATCGAAGTTGACGACGAGCCCGATGCGGTCCACGTCCAGCCCGCGGGCCGCGACGTCAGTGGCGACGAGGACGTCGAGGGTGCCGGCGCGCAGTCGCTCGACGAGCCGTTCGCGCTCGCGCTGGGGGACGTCGCCGGAGATCGCGGCGGCCTGGATGCCCCGCCCGGCCAGCTCGATGGCGACATCCTCGGCGGTGGACTTGGTGCGCACGAAGACGATGGCGGCCTCCGCCTCGGTGACCGCCAGGACGCGGGAGACCGCGCCGATCTTGTGGCGGAAGGGGACCACCGCGTAGGTCTGGTGAACGGTGTCGACGGTGGAGGACTGGCGGGAGACCTCGATGCGCGCGGGGTCGACGAGGTGCTCGGCGGCCACCCGCTCGATGGCGGGCGGCATGGTGGCGGAGAACAGCGCGGTACGGCGCTCGGAGGGCAGGGAGGCGGCGATGGTCTCCACATCCTCGGCGAAGCCCATGCGCAGCATCTCGTCGGCCTCGTCGAGGACGAAGTACTTCACCGCATCCAGGACGAGCGCGCCCTTGTCGATGAGGTCGATGATGCGGCCCGGCGTGCCGACGACGACCTGCGCGCCGGATTTGAGCGCGCCGATCTGGGGGCCGTAGGGGGCGCCGCCGTAGACGGCGACGACGTCGAGGCCGCGCGAGCGCGACGCCATCTCCGTGATCGCGTCGGCGGACTGGAGGGCGAGCTCGCGGGTGGGGGCGAGCACGAGGGCCTGGACCTCCCCGTCGCGGGCGTCGACGGCGTCGAGGAGGGGGAGCCCGAAGGCGGCGGTCTTGCCGGTGCCGGTCTGGGCCACGCCGACGACGTCGCGCCCGTCCAGGAGGACCGGGATGGCCTCGCGCTGAATGGGGGTGGGGGTCGTATAGCCCATGTCGGTGACGGCCTTGAGCAGGTCGGCGGGCAGACCGAGGTCGGAGAAGGTGACCTCGGCCGGTGCGTCGCCAGCGTCGCGGGCGGAGTCCTCGGGCTCGTCATCGTCGTCGGAGGGATCGAAGGGCGCGTGGCCGTCGACATCCTCCTCATCGATGTCGGCGCTGTCGTCAGCGTTCTCGGCCTCGTCGGGCGCGTCGTCCTCGGGGTCGGACTCGGGCAGGGCGCGATCGACGTCGTCCTCCTCGTCCTCGTGCTCGACGTCCTCGGGATCCTCGGGGGTGTCGGAGGAGGCCGGGGTGTCGAAGGAGGGCGCTGAGGCGGACGAGTCGGCGGACACGGCTGAGATGGCCGTGCCGATGGCACCGGTGCGCGCCGCGGTGGGCGAGGCGACCCCCTCCTCGGAGGTGCTGAAGAGAGCATCGAGGCCGAGAGGCCCGTGCTCGTCGGAGGCGGACGGGTTCTGAGTGGTCATTGAGTTCTTCCCAGGTTCTGGCCATGAGGCCTTCGCGGAGTGTGGGGGAGCGCCGGTCGGCCTCCTCTCTTGCCGCACCTGGCCCACCACACTCGCCCACCGGCGCTCGCCGCGCGAAGGCGCGGATGCGCTGAGGGCTTGACGCACAGACTCACGGGCTCACTCGTCCGCACCCCTTCCCATGCGCTGTCGACCGCCGTGGGGCGGCAGGGGCCCGGGGATGCCGGGGAGAGCTTGGGGAAGAGTGCGGGAGTCCCGAACGGGGTTCTCAGGACGCGGATCACTCCTGAACCCAGCGTAGATGAGGGTGGGAGGCGGACCGGGACTCGCCGCAACAGGTCACAAGTGATATAGGTCTCAGGGGTGGGCCTTGAGTTCAAGTTGCGCCGATCCCCACCTGCGAGTATGCGGGGAGCTCTCGGCGGGAGAATTGCCTGGTCGCTGACGATTCGCTGACGATCGGCCTTCGTTTGGGACTCGATCCGCCGCAGGATCGCGCGACTGACACGGCTCGGACGGTAGTATATGGCTGTATCCACATGGCCGCAGCCCCGAGCGGCCTTGACGTTCCCGGGCCCGTCGGAGACGGTGGGCCCGCCTGAGACAGGAAGCGCACCCGCCGAGATGTCCCGATCCCTGTGCCGTCCGGGCCTCGAGCCCCCCCGTGCCGCGATGGTCCTACCCGCGGCGCTGGGCATCGTCCTCACCGCGGGCCTTGGCCTCGGTTCCATTGTCGTGAGCCCCACCGCCGGAGCCGATGAGCTCAGTCCAAAGGCCGCTCAGACCTCCGAGGCGGTCCCTGCCGCCGCCCCGGATGGCGCTGAGGCTTCCACCCCCCGGGTCGGCCGCCCTATCGACGAGATCGTCGATCGCCCCGAGCGGGGCGCCGTCAAGAAGCTCGCCGATGCCCCCGCGGGCGATATCGAGCCGGCCCCGAGCCCCATGGGGGCTCCGCAGATCAACATCCTCCCCCGTCAGACTGAGGCGCCGAGCCCGACCCCGGGCGAGTCTCCGACGCCCGCTCCTCCGGCTCCTTCGGCGACTCCCAGCGCGGTGCCCTCCCCGTCGGCCGCGCCGAGCGCGTCCGCCACCGCCTCGCCGTCGCCCTCCGCGTCCGCTGAGCCGAGCGCCTCCCCGTCGGCCGCGCCGAGCGCGTCGGCCACCGCCTCGCCCAAGGTGATCACCGGGAAGCCTGAGGCCAAGGTCGGCGATGACGGCCCGCTCAGCACGACGGCGCTCTCCTTCAAGAGCTCGAACTGGGCCGATGCCAAGGGGCATGCTCTCAACGGGACCGTCAATATGACAGTGAACCTGTACGGCGCGGGTGGCGCGATCGACCGCAAGGCCACGATCCCGGTCATGGTGGAGAACGGCGCGTTCTCCACCATGATCGACGCCGAGACCCTCTTTGATCTGAGCGCGAAGGATCTCGTCGACAACGGGAGATTCCGCCTGCGGATCTCCTCTCCCGACGGCAGACAGGCCGAGACGAGGCTGTTCTCCTTCGTCGCCGGCACCAGGCCCGCCCCGGCGCCGACCGCGGAGCCGAGTGCCCCGGTCCCGTCGGCGGCGCCGACCGCGCCCGCTCCCACGA
>NZ_MVIV01000013.1 GCF_002072175.1 Actinomyces gaoshouyii
ACCCCTAACCATCCACCGCCTCACCCCCTACCTCACCAACGACACCCAACACCACCACAACCACTAACCCACCCCAACAACAACCAACCCCACCCCCAACAACAACCGACCTCGGGTATAGGGAGGGGTTATGGGGTGCTGGAGGAAGAGGGGGAGGCGTCATCGCCCTCACCCTCATCGCGGCGGCGCCGGCGGATGTCCCGCTCCAGGTTTCGCAGGAACTCCGGATCGTCATCCGGGCCCAGAGGCCGTGGCCTCTCAGGACGGCGGAACTCCACGCCCTCGCGCGAGGACCATAGGTTGGGCTCGACGACACCCCCACGCTCCTCAGCGGCCTTCACCCGCGAGGTGATGATCCACGCGATCGGCCCCACGCCGGTGAGAGCCAAGATGATGAGGAGCCACATGGGCTTCGGGAGCCGCGCGGGCATGTCCTCGCCCGGTGTGCGGGCGCAGTCCAGCACCGCGTAGATCGCCAGGGCGAACAGGAGGACGATGAGAACGGCGCGCACACCTCCACCATATCCGAGTCGTCGACCGCGGGCAGGCCGAGTCCGGGCGGCGCGGCGGGGCGAGCGGTGCGAGGATGCCTCCGTGAGCGCGCGCCCGGCCCCCCTCCTCCTGCGCGGCGGCACCGACCCGGACGCCGTCGCCGGGCTCCGGGCCGCCCTGGTCCCTCTGCTCGCCCTGGAAACCTCCCGTCCCGCCTCCTGCGCGACTGCTCCAGGGCCCGGCGCCGCCCGCCCATTACTCGTCCCCATCTCCCCGCATGAGGATGAGGCCCGCGTCTGCGCCGATCTCGCACGCCGTCTCGACCCGGCCGGTCCCGCCTCCCGCGCCGATGTCCTCCTGCGCACCTCCGGCTCCACCACGGGCACCGGCTCCCTCATCGCCATGAGCGCCACCGCGCTGACCGCCTCAGCCCGTGCCACCCACGCGCGCCTGGCCGGGCCCGGCACCTGGATCCTCGCCCTCCCCGCGCACCACGTCGCCGGGCTCCAAGTCCTCGTGCGCTCGATCGTGGCCGGGACCGAGCCCATCGTCGTCAACGCCACCGGCGGGTTCACGACCGGCGCGCTCACTGACGGACTCGCCCGCGCCCTCGCCTCCAGCGGCGGCCCTGTCTACCTCTCCCTCGTGCCCACTCAGCTCCTGCGCGCCCTGGCGGATCCCGACTGCTCCCGCGCCCTGGCCCGAGCCAGTGCCGTCCTCCTCGGCGGGGCCGCCGCCAGCGCCGCCCTGCTCGCCCGGGCCCGCGGCGCCGGCATTCCTGTCGTCACCACCTACGGGATGAGCGAGACCGGTGGCGGCTGCGTCTACGACGGCGCCCCCCTCGACGGCGTCACCGCCACCATCGAGGACCCCGACGCCACCGGCGCGGGGCGCATCGCCCTGGCCGGCCCCGTTCTCGCCCTCGGATACGCCCACCGCGAGCTTCCCATCGAGTCCGGGGCCAAGGAGCCCTCTTCGCGCTTCACCGCCCGTGACGGGCGGCCCCTCCTGCTCACCTCCGATCGCGGGCGCCTCGACGGGCACGGTCGCCTCTCAGTCCTCGGGCGCCTCGACGACGTCATCATCAGTGGCGGCATCAAGGTGGACCCCCGCGAGGTCGAGGCCGCTCTCCTGCGCCTGCCGGGGGTCGGGGAGGCCTGCGTCGTCGGGATCCCCGATGCCCGGTGGGGGAGCGCCGTGGCGGCCGCCGTCATGCCTGCGCCCACAGGGGGCGGAGCGCTGGATGCCGAGGCCCTGCGCTCCGCCGCGCGCGCCGCCCTGCCGGGCGCCAGGGCCCCCAAGCGCGTCGTCGTCGTGCCCGAGCTGCCCCGGCGCGGTCCCGGCAAGCCCGACCGGCGCGCCGTCGCCGCCCTCCTGGCCGGCCCCAGCCGGCCGGGGGCCTCCCGGCCAGGCGACTGATCCCGATCCGCAGGGGCCCTGAGGCGGGCACTCCCGCGCGGCCCGCCCGCCGTGGGGGTAGACGGCCGCCCGCGATAGGCTCTTAGGCGCATCCCCCCGAGAGGACCCCATGAGCAGACCAGCCCACCAGGCATCGCCCGTCCGCGCCACCAATTGGGCGGAGATCGTGCGCCTGCGCACCCTGCCAGCTGCCGTTGCCCCCGTTCTCCTGGGCGCCGGCGCCGCCACCTCGTTGGGCACCGGCTCCCTGCTGCGCACACTGCTCGCAGCGGGCGTCGCCCTCGCTCTCCAGATCGGCTGCAACCTCGCCAATGACTACTCCGACGGCGTGCGCGGCACGGATGATCAGCGCACCGGGCCGCCGAGGCTGACCGCCTCGGGGCGGGTGCCGCCCCGCACCGTCAAGCTCGCCGCCTTCGTCTGCTTCGGGATCGCCGCGGCTCTCGGACTCGCCCTGGTGGTCCTGACGGGGCAGTGGTGGCTCATCGGCATCGGCGTCACCGCCGTGGCCGCCGCCTGGTTCTACACCGGCGGCCCCCGCCCCTACGGGTACGCCGGCCTGGGAGAGGTCTTCGTCTTCATCTTCTTCGGGATCGTGGCCACCTGCGGCACCGCCTATGTCCAGGGCGGGGCCGTGCCCGGATGGCTCTGGCTCGCCGCCTGCGGAATCGGTCTCATCGCCTGCTCCCTGCTCATGGTCAACAACCTTCGCGACATCAACACCGATCCCGCCCATGGGAAGAGGACGCTGGCCGTGCGCCTCGGTGATTCCCGCGCCCGCAGCGCGTACATGGTCATGGTGTTCATGCCGGTCTTCATCGCCGGCGGATCGCTCGCCTGGGCGCATATCGCCGTCGGCGGCGCCTGGGACGCCATGGCCATCATCGATGTCGTCTGCCCCCTCGTCGTCGTGTTCCCCTTCTCCTGGCGCGCCACGACCGCTGTGAGCGCCGGGGCCACCGGGGGTGAGCTCATCGGCGCCCTGCGCGCCGCGGGCCAGTACGAGCTCGTCTACGGCATTGTCATCGGGCTGGCCTTCCTCATCGTGGGGACGTGAGGCTCCGTATACGACGGCGCCCTTATCCCTTTTCACATGGAGGAAGGCGGCCGACCGCATCGTGATGCGGTCGGCCGCCCGTGAGGTAAGTGAGCCCTCGGCGCGGCCCTCTCCCCAACTCAGGGGCAGCGCCGAGGGGGCCTCTACTCCGCGTTCATCGCGGGGGTCACTTCGTCGCGTCCGACATCTTGCCGTCACTCATCTTGTCTTTTCCGTCGGACATCTTGCCGTCGGACATCTTGCCGTCACTCATCTTGTCGGCACTGGCGGTCGCGGCGGGCTTGGTGTTCTTCGAGTCGCTGGACGAGCCGCAGGCGGCGATGCCAACGGCGGAAACGGCGATGAGGCCGGCCGCGAGAGCGGTGCGAATGTGCATGAGTGTTCTCCTCTACGAAGATTCAAGGTTGGGTTCGCCTCGTGGCGAGCCGTCATCCCTCGTTCGGGGTCGGGGCGCTGCCGGATCGGATCGGCAGATGTGATGCTCGTCATGTCGACTTCATCGTCATTCCACAGATCCGCCGACCGCCCGGCCCCGAACAGGGGATGAATCAACCGCATCGACATGGTAGGAGCCCAGATGCTCATCAGTCTTGTCCTCATCGGCTTCTTCGGAGGCCTCATCACGGGCATATCGCCCTGCATCCTGCCGGTCCTGCCCGTCATCCTCCTGTCCGGCGGCGCTCAGGGCGCCAAGGACGAGGGTGGGAAGGCCCCCTCGCGCCTGCACCCCTACCTCGTCGTCGGCGGCCTCGTTCTGAGCTTCACCACCTTCACCCTCATCGGCTCCACGCTGCTCAACCTGCTGGGCCTCCCGCAGGACACGCTGCGCTGGGCCGGTGTAGTGCTCCTCGCCCTCATCGGCGTCGCCATGATCATCCCGAAGGTCATGGAGATCATCGAGCGCCCCTTCGCGCACTTCCAGAGCCTGGGGGGCGGCAAGCGCCCCACGAACGGATTCCTCCTCGGACTCGTCCTGGGAACCGCCTACGTGCCCTGCGCCGGCCCCGTGCTCGCCGCCGTCTCCGTGGCGGGCTCCACCGGCAGGATCGGCGCCGACACGGTCGCCCTCGCCGTCTCCTTCGGCCTGGGCACGGCCCTCCCCCTGCTCTTCTTCGCCCTGGCCGGCCGCGGCATCACCGAGCGCCTCAAGGCCTTCCGCACGCGCCAGAAAGGCGTGCGCATCGCCGCGGGTGCCATGATGATCTTCCTGGCCGTCGCCCTGGTGACCGACCTGCCCGCCGTCGTCCAGCGCTCCCTGCCGGACTACACCGCCTCCTTCCAGGCCAAGACGGATAAGGCCCTCAACTCCACCCGCCAGGTCGCCCAGGGCCGAGGGGGCTGCGTCGACGGCGCCGATCACCTGGCGAACTGCGGCACTGTCCCGGAGCTCACCGGCATCAGGGCCTGGTTGAACACCCCCGGCGAGCAGGCCCTGACCGCCGCCGACCGCGAGGGCAAGGTGCACCTCTACGACTTCTGGGCCTACTCCTGCATCAATTGCCAGCGCTCCATCCCCGGCATCGAGCGGCTCTACGAGACCTACAAGGACTTCGGCCTACAGGTCGTGGGCATCCACTCCCCGGAGTACGCCTTCGAGAAGGAGGTCGACAACGTTCGTCAAGGAGCCCGGAAACTCGGGATCACCTACCCTGTCGCCGTCGACTCCGACCTGGCCACCTGGACCGCGTTCGACAACCACTACTGGCCGGCCCACTATCTCGTGGACGCCACCGGGCAGCTGCGTCATGTGAAGTTCGGCGAGGGCGGTGAGGAGACCACCGAAAGGCTCGTCCGCGAGCTGCTCAGGCAGGCCAACCCCTCCGTCCAGCTCCCCGAGCCCATCTTCACCGCGGCGGACAACACCCCCGATGTCTCCACGGCGCGCAGCCCCGAGACCTACCTCGGCTCGGACCGGGCCCGGTACTTCGCCGGAGGGGCCCTCAAGCCGGGCGCAGCGTCCTTCGCCTTCCCGGCCGAGCAGAAGGACGGCACCTTCTCCCTGGACGGCTCCTGGGTGGTCGAGGGCCAGAAGATCACCCCCGACGGCGCCCCAGGAGGCCTTCGCCTATCCTGGAAGGGCGCGCACGTCTACCTCGTGGCCTCCGGAGAGGGCAGTATCACCTGGAGGAACGACGGCGGTGAGGAGAAGACGATCCGTATCTCCGGAACGCCCAACGCCAATGAGCTTGTGAGCATGGCCGAGCCCTCATCGGGGCGGCTGGAGCTCACGGTTGACCCGGGGGTCTCCCTGTACTCCTTCACCTTCGGGTGAGGGGTGCAGTCCCCGGCTGCGAATAGGAGAGAGAGGAGGGGCAGCGATGAGGAGGCGCCCCGCCGGGCCCGTACGATGCGCAGTGTGGAAAAGCATCGGCACACTGAGCGCGGGGACGAGGTCGACGCCCTCCTGGCACGTGTTGCCCAGGGGGAAGAGCAGGCCTTCGCCGAGTTGTACGACGCCTGGGCGGGGCGCCTCCTCGCCCTCATCATGCGCATCGTCATCGACCGCGCGCAGAGCGAGGAGGTCCTCCAGGAGGTCATGCTCGAGGCCTGGCGCCGAGCGCCCTCCTTCGATCCCTCGAGGGGGACGGCAAGGGCCTGGCTTGTCACCATGGCCCGTCATCGGGCCATCGACCGGGTCCGCTCGGCCCAGGCCGCGAGGGATCGCGAGGATGCCTGGCAGGCCTACCTGCCCGATGCCGATGTCACGCTCGCCGAGGTCGAGGAGCGGATCGAGGCCGGAAGGGTCCGCGAGGCCCTTGACACCGTCGGGGAGCCCCACCGCACGACGATCGCCCTGGCCTACTTCACGGGCCTCACCCACACCGAGATCGCCAAGCGGATGGGTGTGCCGCTGGGCACAGTCAAGAGCCGCATCCGGGATGGGATGGCCAAGATGAGAACACACCTAGGAGAACCACGATGAGCAGGGAAGGAGAGGACATGAGCGCGGTAGGACGACCTGATGCCGATGATGAGGAGTTCCGCGCGCTCCTCGATGGTGAGACCGCCGCCCTCCTCGGCGCATCGCTGGCCCCCGTCGAGCCGCCCGCCGGGATGCGCGCGGAGCTCCTGGAGCAGATCAAGGGCATCGAGCAGGAGGGGTCCGCCCAGGCGCCCGGTGCCCACCCGGAAATGGGGTGTGCGGGCGCCTCCCCCGGTCCCGGTCCCGGTGCCGACGGTGTCGAGGCGCTCGCCCCCGTCATCGCCCTGCGCCGCCGCCGCGCCTGGCGCTACATGACTCAGGCGGCAGCCGCCCTTGTGCTCATAGCCGCGGGCTTTGGCGCTGGGTACGGCAGCGGCTACGAGTCGGGCTACGACGGCGGCCATGACACCGCCATGGAACACGTGACCCCGATGGTCGACTACGCCCACCTCAACGAGGCCCAGGACGTCCGGCGCGTCACCGACACCATGCCCGACGGGCATGTGGCCACGCTGACCTGGAGCGAGGGCATGTCCATGACGGCCCTGTCACTCCCGGCGGCGATGCCCGCCCCCGCCGGCGGGACCACTTTGCAGATATGGCTGGAGGACCCCTCCTCGGGCATCACCTCGCTGGGCGCCTACTCCCCCGATGAGGGCACCACCTTCACCCTCCTCCCCATGACGCCGAGGCCCGGGCAGCGCATTCTCATCACGGCCGAGCCCGCTGGGGGCTCCTCCCAGCCGACGGCGACGCCGCTCGTGGTCCTCGCCGTCGGCGGGCAGGGCGGCGATGGGGCAGGAGCGTCCTCCGGGACGAGCGGCCCGGCCTCCTCGCCGTCGTCGTCCGCCACCGGCCGCGCCTGAGAGGCGCCTGGCGCGAGCACTGGCGCGGCCCCGGTACCGATCCGGTACCGGGGCCGCGCCCATGCGAGGGGGAGTATCAACGGGCGCCCTCGGTCAGGGGCGCCTCGGCATCGGGCTCATGCGTGATCCGGTTGCGGATATCACGGCGCACCACCTCGATGCTCCACAGCCAGATGATGTGCCCGAAGAACTCCGAGAAGTGCTCGGACCAGGTCTGCGCGCCGGCGACCCAGGGGAAGGGGCTCGGCGCCCAGCCCAGCAGCGGCATGACGACGACGTGCGCGCCCACGTACACGAGGATGCCGAAGGCGGCGCCCTGCCAGAGCTTGATGCCGGGGTAGTACTCGGCGATGACGCAGTAGATGAGCGCGAACACGATCGCGAAGCCGAAATGCACGATGAAGGACATGATCGGCGCCGGGTTGTTATTGAAGGTCACTGTGGCGTGCGAGGTGTCATGGGACATGCCGAACCACTCCAGCATCGACTGCGGGGGATTGGTCTCCGAGCGAATTCCCGGGGTACGGGGAGGGAAGGGCACCTCCCAGCCGAATTTCACAATGGCGGAGAAGAAGCCGCCGATGAGGCCGACGATGCTCGCCGTGCCGATGCGGCGACGGGCCGGATCGGTCCTTGTGAGCAGTGATGACATGGGGAGATCTCCTTGGTTGATGTGTGATCGGAATCTACCTAGAAGTAGTACGGGAAGGGGGACCAGTCCGGCTCGCGGCGCGCCAGGAAGGCATCCCGCCCCTCGACGGCCTCATCGGTCATGTAGGCCAAGCGGGTGGCCTCCCCGGCGAAGACCTGCTGGCCGGCCAGGCCGTCGTCAGCCATGTTGAAGGCGTACTTGAGCATGCGGATCGCCTGGGGCGACTTCGAGGTCACGATGGCCGCGTACTCCAGCGCCCGCTCCTCCAGCTCGGCATGGGGCACTGCCTCATTGACCACGCCCCAGCGCTCGGCGTCGCGGGCGTCATAGGCGCGGGCGAGGAAGAAGATCTCCCGGGCGCGCTTGTCCCCGCACTGGCGGGCCAGCAGCGCCGAGCCGTAGCCGGCGTCGAAGGAGCCCACGTTCGCATCGGTCTGCTTGAAGCGCGCGTGCTCGAGGGAGGCCAGCGACAGGTCGCATACGACGTTGAGCGAGTGCCCGCCGCCGGCGGCCCAGCCGCTCACCGCGGCGATGACGACCTTGGGCATCATGCGGATGAGCCTCTGGACCTCGAGGATATGCAGGCGCCCCGCCCGGGCCGTGTCCGCGTGGGCCCGAGCCGCCGCCACATCGGCCTCATGGGAATAGGCCCCCGACGGCGATGGGCCCTGGGAGGCCGCGGCGGCGCCACTGGCGTGGGCGGTGCCGTCATCGGTCTCGTAGAGGTAGCCGTCGCGGCCCCGGATGCGCTGATCCCCGCCCGAGGAGAAGGCCCAGCCGCCGTCGCGCGGGGAGGGGCCGTTGCCTGTGAGGATGACGGCGCCGACATCGCCGCTCATGCGCGCGTGGTCGAGCGCTGCGGCGAGCTCGTCGACGGTGCGGGGCCGGAAGGCGTTGCGCACCTCGGGGCGGTCGATCGCCACCCGCACCACGGGAAGATCCCGCAGCCAGGCGCCGTCGGCGTCCCGCTCGCAGCCGCGGTGGTAGGTGACGTCGGTGAGTTCGCTCGCGCCGAAGCCCTCGACCTCTCGCCAGCGCAGGGGATCGAAGATCTCCGAGACGCGGCGGGGCGTGTGATGGACGGGGGCGGGCGCGCCGGAGGCCGACGGCGCCGAGGAGGCTGACGGGTCCGGTGAGGGCGATACGGCGGTCATGGGCATCAGGGTAGGCGAGTGCCGAGCGGGGCACCGTTACGCTGGGGTCATGAAAGAGTCCCAGGCCGGTGCCGCGCCTCACGCGACCCCGGGTACCCCGCTCGCGAGTGCGTCCGCGGCGGGTCCCGCCCACCGTCGCCAGACCATCCCCGCCAACCAGGGCGGGGGGCGGGTCGACTCCGAGGTCGGTCGGCTGCGCGAGGTGATCGTCCACCGGCCTGGCGCAGAGGCCTCCCGCCTGACGCCCATCAACGCGAACAGTCTCCTGTTCGACGACGCCCTCGACATCGAGCTCGCCCAGGCCGAGCATGACGCCCTCACCGCGATCCTGCGGGAGCACGGCGTCATCGTCCACGACTTCCGCGACCTGCTCGCCGAGTCCCTCGCCGTGCCCGAGGCCCGGGCCCTCGTCCTGGAGCAGGCCGTCGGCCCCGAGGCGGTCGGTCTGTCCACCTCCGAGGTGCTCACCGCCTGCCTCTCCGGCCTGCCCGACGCCGAGCTCGCCGAGATCCTCCTCGCGGGCCTCACCCGCGCAGAGCTGCGCGACCGCCTCGACGCCTCCGATGCCCGGACCCTGTTCGCCACCACCTTCCTGTCCACCCTCGAGGGGCAGTTCGTCATCACCCCCCTGCCCAACCACCTGTTCACACGCGACGCCTCCTCGTGGATGTACGGCGCCTGCCACCTCAACCCGATGGCCCTGGCCCCCCGTCGTCGTGAGACCGCCAACTACGAGGCGGTGTACCGCTACCACCCGGTCATCGCCGGCCGGGCGGCCCTCTGGGGCGCCCCGCACCATGCCACGCGCGCCACTGTCGAGGGCGGTGACATCCAGGTGATGGGCAATCGGACGCTCGTCGTGGGGCTCTCCCACCGATCCACCGCCGCGGGCGTCGAGCGCCTGGCCTCCAGGCTCTTCGCCGACGGCATCGCGGATCGTGTCATCGGCGTCCACATGCCCGACCGCGCCTTCTACACCGAGCTCGACGCCGTCATGCATCTGGACACTCTCATGTCGATGGTCGCCCCGGACACCTACCTGCGTTTCGCGGGCTTCGATGACGTCACCACCGTGGAGATCGAGCCCGGCCCTGCCCACGGCTCCTCGACGCCCGCGCTCAGGGTCACCATTCACGATGGATCCGAGATGGATCAGGTCCTGGCCCGGGCGGCCGGCATCGACTCCTTCCGCATCATCAGCCCTGATATGACCGACGAGGCGGAGGCGCTGCGCGAGCTGGCGCGCGACTCCTGCAACGTCGTCGCCCTCGCCCCGAACCTCGTCATCGGCTATGCCCACAACCGGCGGGCCAATGAGGCCCTGCGCGCCGCGGGCGTCGAGGTGATCGAGACCCCCGGTGTCGAACTCGTCCGGGGCCGCGGCGGCGGACACTGCATGACCTGCCCTCTCACCCGCGATGCCGTGTGATGGGGCGGTGCGCCTTCCGCGCTGAGCGGCGCCGTTCGCACCGACTGGTACGTCCTGCTCGCACCAGTCGGTGACAACGGCACCGGGCCCGGACTGCGGGAATCGGCCAGCAGCGGCAGTAAGGAGGCCATGGGTTCCCGCGCTCCGCACGGGGGTGGGGCTCCCGGCTGGAGCCGGTCCGGTGCGCAACACCGCAGTGCCCTCCATGACCTGCGCCTCCCTGTTCCCGCAAGGAGGGCGAGCTTGGGAACGCTGAGCTCTGGCTATCCTGGGGGCGTGACTCCCATTTCCCATGCGCGGATCCGCGGAGAGCTCGACCTGGGGGCTCTCCGGCAGAAGGACCGCACCGGCCTCCTGGCTGACATCGACAGGATCGTCGTCTGGGATATCGCCCTGACCAACCGCTTCCGCGGTCTGACGCGTCGTGACGGTGTCCTCCTCCACGGCCCCGCGGGCTGGGGCGAGGCTGCCCCCTTCTGGGACTACGACGCCGACGCCTCCGCGCCGTGGCTCGCCGCGGCCCTCGAGACCTCCACCGGTATCGGGCCCGGAGGGGCCCCCGCCCCCCAGCACCCCGTCGTGCGCACCCACATCCCCGTCAACGTGACCGTCCCCGAGGTGGGGGAGAAGCGGGCCCGTGAGATGGTGTCCGCCTCGGGCTGCCGCACCGCCAAGGTCAAGGTGGCCGGGCGGCGCGACTCCATGCGCAAGGACATCAAGAGGCTCGAGGCCGTTCGGGACGCCCTCGGTCCCGAGGGCCGCATCCGCATCGATGCCAACGGCTGCTGGGACCTCGACGCCGCCGCTCGCCACATCCCCATCCTCGACCGCGCCGCGGGGGGCCTGGAGTACGTGGAGCAGCCCTGCGCCGACGTCCACGACCTCGCCGCGCTGCGCAAGCGCCTCATCGTGCCGATCGCCGCCGACGAGTCCATCCGCCTGTCCCCGGACCCCCTCGCCGTTGCCCGCCTGCGGGCAGCCGACCTGGCGATCCTCAAGGTCGCCCCCCTGGGCGGGGTCACCCGCGCCCTCGCGATGGCCGAGCGGCTCGGGCTGCCCGCCGTCGTCTCCTCCTCCCTGGACACGACCATCGGCCTATCCGAGGGCGCCCGGCTGGCCGCGGCGCTGCCCGTGCTCGGGCGCGCCTGCGGGCTGGGCACGATCCGCCTGCTCTCGCGCGACGTCGCCGTGCCCTCCGCCGTCCCCGTGGGCGGATCCCTCGCGGTGCGCGCGCCCCACCTGTCCAACGCGATCCTCGGAGCCGTGCTCGCCGGCGAGAAGACCGTCTCCCAGTGGCAGTCCCGTTTCACCCATATGCTCGGGGCCCTGGCCGCCCGGCGGGAGCGGGAGGCGCGCGACGCCTCGAGCGCCGTCGGGGGCCTCCCGATCTGACCGGCGCCGACGGCGCTCACGACGAAGCCGAGGACCGATGCAGCCCCCCTCACTCACCGCTGCCGCCGCTATCGTGGAGGCCCTGGTGGCCACGGGTGTCCGCTGGGCGGTCCTCAGTCCCGGATCGCGATCCGCCCCCATGGCCTACGCCCTGGCCGAGGCGGAGGCCGCCGGGCTCCTGGGCCTGCGGGTCGTCCTGGACGAGCGCAGTGCCGGCTTCACCGCCCTGGGCATGAGCCGCGCGGCCCTCCTGGAGGGCCGGCGCGCCCCCGCCGCCGTCGTGACCACCTCCGGCACCGCAGTGGCCAACCTCCACCCGGCACTCGCGGAGGCCGATGCCGCCGGCATCCCGCTGGTCGTCATCTCCACCGACCGCCCACACGAACTTGTGGGCACCGGCGCCAACCAGACCACCGCGCAGGCGGGCATCTTCGCGCTCGCCCCGCGCGCGACCGCCGATATCCCCGCCGATCTCACGGCCCCCGGCCCGGCCGGACTGGGTGAGGAGGCCGGGCGGGCGGCCATCACCGGGCAGGTCCGCAGGGCCGTTCTCGCCGCCGCCGGGACGCTGACCCGCGACCCGGGCCCCGCCCACATCAACGCCCGATTCCGCCCGCCGCTCACGCCGGGCGACGGGACCATCCTGGGGGAGTCGCGCCCGCGTGCCGCATACGCAGGCCCCGCGAAGGAGCCCGCCGCCCCCGCGCCCCGGCTCGTCTGGGAGGCTCCTGGCGCGCCAGCCAACGTCGTGGACGAGGGGGGAGGCGCCCCAGGTCTCATCATCGCGGGCGACTGCCCGGACCCCGCTCTCGGCGCCCTCGCCGTCCGAGTGGCCGAGCGCCTCGGGTGGCCGCTCCTCGCCGAACCGACTTCAGGCGCCCGCCACGGTGCCACCGCCCAGTCCCGCTACGCGGAGCTGCTCGCCACTCGCGGCGGGCGCGATCTGGCGCGGCGGGCGCGCAGCCTCCTCGTCGTCGGTCACCCCAGCCTCAGCCGCCCCGTCAGCGCCCTCCTCGCCCGCGACGATGTGCGGATCAGCATCCTGGCGGATCGGGCCAGGATCACCGACGTCGCCGGGACCGCGCGGCGAGTTATCGCCGTTGAGCCCGCCGGCACCCCCGACGGCCTGGAGGATCAGGCGGCGCGGATCGCGGGCCTCCTCGACCGGGCAGGGCCATCCTGGGCGGCTGACTGGACGAGTGCCGTCGCGGCCCTCAGCCCGCCCTCTGGACCATGGGGGGGCGCCGTCGCCGCCCCCGGTGATCCCCGAGGGGCGATGCTCACCGCGGACGAAGCCGCCCTCACCGTCTGGGAGTCCTGCACCCTCGATCATGCGGGTGCCGATGCCCCTCTGCTCGTCGTCGGCTCATCGATGACGATCCGCCGCCTCGACCGGCTCGCGCCCGTGGGCGCGCCCGCGCCGACCGCCGTCGCCAACCGGGGCCTGGCCGGTATTGACGGGACGATCGCCACCGCCGGCGGCCTCGCGCTCGCCTCGGGAAGGCCGGTGCGCGCGCTCATGGGCGACCTGGCCTTCCTCCACGACGCCATGTCGCTCGGCCATGGCGAGCTCGAGTGCGAGCCCGACCTCCAGGTCATCGTCCTCGATGACGCCGGTGGCTCCATCTTCAAGGGTCTGGAGTACGCGGGGGTGCCGGGGCCGAAGCGATTCAGCCGCCTGTTCTCCACCCCGCAGCGCGCGGATGTGGCCAATATCGCCCGAGGGTTGGGCGTGGATGTGATCGAGGCCCCCGACCGGGATTCGCTCGAGCGCGTCATGGCTCAGCCCGTGCGCGGATCGAGCGTGGTCAGGGTCCCGTGCCCTCCTGTTGATGAGCGCTGAGGGGCGCTGCTGCGCCCGATGGCCGTTGAACGCCGCTGCTGCACCGATCGACGCCTCGATCGCCGGACCCCTCGATGCGATGACATATGATGCTACGGCCTACCAGGCGACCGCCGCTGGGTTCCGCTCGGGGAGCTCATCGCACGGGCCGACCGCAAGGAGCGGGAATGAGGAGCGGCACGGCCCTGTCGGCTTGTCCGGCAGCCGGCACAGATGAATGGGGACGAGCCCCGAGGAGGAGAGCATGAGCACTTACGACGAGTCGAACGGCCAGTCCCACGTCCAGGGCGGGGCCGCGGGCCCAACCGCCCCCGCCGGCTATAACTTCGAGCAGGACTCCCGCCCGGGCTCCGATGCCACTGCCGATGCTTTCGGGGCGCCCATGGCCACGGGCGCTGCTGACGGCGCGTTCCCCGTCTCTCCGGCGACCCCGACGAAAGAGCGGCGCGGGCCCGGTTGGGGGGCCATGGTCGGCATGACCGCCGCCGCGGCCCTGCTCGCCTCCGGCGGCACCTTCGCCGCCGTCCGCTACGGCGCCGACGGCGCCCTCTCCTCGAACGGCCCCATCCCCGTGGCGACCGGCTCCACCACGCAGACAGTCACCTCCCAGGGGACGATCCCCGATTGGCAGGCCGTCACCGCCGCCGTGTCGAACTCGGTCGTCTCCATCACGGTGTCCGTGGGGGAGAGCGGCGCCGTCGGCTCCGGTGTCATCTACGACTCCCAGGGGCACATCCTCACGAACCAGCATGTGGTCGCGGGCGCCTCGAAGATCATGGTGACCCTTGCCGACGGGCGCATCTACGGTGCCGACATCGCCGGCACTGACGCCAGTACCGATCTGGCCGTCATCAAGATCAAGGACGCGCCGAGCGACCTCACCGTGGCGCAGATCGGTGACTCGGACTCCCTCGTGACCGGCCAGGGCGTTATGGCGATTGGCAATCCGCTGGGCCTGTCCTCCACGGTGACCACCGGTATCATCTCGGCGCTCGACCGCCCTGTGGTCACCACCCAGGAGGACACCGGCGACTCCTTCGGGAACTTCGACCAGCCCCAGCAGGCCCCGCAGCAGGGAGGCCTCGGCGGCCTGCTCGATATGGATCAGAAGCCCACGTCGCAGGTCTACACCAACGCCATCCAGATCGATGCCGCGATCAACCCCGGCAATTCCGGCGGGCCGCTGTTCGACGGCAGCGGCAAGGTCATCGGCATCACCAGCTCGATCGCCTCGACGGGGGGTTCCGGCTCCGCGGGCGAGAAGGCCGGGTCGATCGGCATCGGCTTCGCTATCCCGGTCAAGCTCGCTCAGAAGGTCGCCGACCAGCTCATCAGCAGCGGGAGCGCCTCGCACGCCTATCTGGGGGTGAGCATCGGCGACGGCAGTGCCGAGGCCGGCGGCGTCCTGCGCACCGGCGCGAAAGTCGGAAGCGTCGAGCAGGGTTCCCCCGCCGCCAACGCCGGCCTTGAACAGGGCGATGTTATTACGGGGATCAACAACAAGGTCACTAGCAGGGCCGCGGCGCTCACCGGCTTCGTGCGCCAGTACTCGGCGGGGGACAAGGTGACGCTCACGGTCGTCCGCAGCGGCAAGTCACAGCAGATCGAGGTCACTCTCGCCGAGAAGACTTCCTGACCCTCGTCGCCGAGACCGGTCTCGTTCCTATTCTCGACCGGTCTCGGGTATAGGGAGCGCGCCGAGGGCGCCGAGCATGGGACGCATCTTCGCGCGGGTCTCGGCGAGCTCATCGTCGGGATCGGAGTCCGGCATGATCCCGCCGCCCCCGAAGACCCTCACCGGTCCGCCGGGCGCGGCGATGGAGCCACTGCGCAGCGCGATGCACCACTCGCCCTCGCCGTGCCAGTCCACCCAGCCCACCGGCCCCGCGTAGCGCCCGCGGTCCATGCCCTCGACCTCCTCGATGATCCGGCCCGCCGCCTCGCGCGGCGTCCCGCAGACCGCGGCGGTGGGGTGCAGGGCCCCCACGAGGGACAGGGCTCCCGCGTTGCCCGCGACGACCCCGGTGATATCGCTGGCCAGGTGCAGGACATTGGGCAGCTCCAGGAGGAAGCGCTCGGGCGCCTCCACCACCGAGCACAGTGGCATGAGCGCCTCGATCGCCGAGGCCCGCGCCAGGGCGTGCTCCCGGTTGTTCTTCGCCGAGCCCTCCAGCCAGGCGGCCAGCTCGGCGGTGCGCCGCGGGGTGTCGCCCGGATGACGCCGAGCCGTGCCCGCCAGCACCCGGCTCGTCAGCCTCCGGCCGGCCAGGCGCAGCAGCATCTCCGGCGAGGCCCCGACCATCCCATCGACGGCGAAGGTCCAGCACGACGGGTACGTCCGCCCCAGCCTCCCCAGGATCGTCCCCGTGGGAAGGGGCTCACCGGGAGTGACCAGCACATCCCTGGCCAGGACGACCTTCTGGGCCTCGCCGGCGCGCATGCGCTCGCAGGTGGCGGCCACGGCCGCGCGCCAGCTCGCGTCGTCCAGGGAGTCCTGGGCGACGGCGCTCCCGCGACTGCTCGCAGCGGGGGCCGCCGATGCCGCCTCCAGCAGGTCCGCGAGGAGCGCGCCATGGTCGGGGTGCTCCGCGGGCTCTCCGCCGCCCCCGTCCGCGCCGCCTCCCGGGGCGCCGACCGCAGTCGTCATCCAGGCCCCGCTCTCATCGGCACCCACGATCACCTCCGGCACGAGCAGCACGGAATCGGCCGCCGAGCGGTCCGAGAACGCGATCGTCCCCGCCGCTACCGGACCTGTGCCCGGACGGACCAATGGATCGCGCCACCAGGAGGCGTAGACCGTCGCCCGCCAGGCGCGGCGCAGCTCCTCGATGCGTCCCGCCCCCCGCGCGCCCAGGACCAGCGCCCGGCCGAGTCCCACGAGGCCCCGTCCCTCGTGAACCCAGGAAACGACGTCGTCGCGCCCGGTGAGCAGGTCGAGCAGCGGCGTGCCGTTGAGGGCGCCGGGCGGCAGCGCGGTGGTCAGGAACGACAGGCGCGGGGGCCGCGCGGCCGCCTCGGCGGCGGTGAGGACCAGCGGCCGCGGCGCCCCGGGGCGCCGGGAGGGCGCGGCACCGCTCACGGCCGCGGCTTGGTGGCCCGGTGGACGGCGACAATCCCGCCCGACAGATTCTTGTAGCCCACGCCGCGCCACCCGGCCTCCTGCATGAGCGCCGCCAGGGCGCGCTGGTCGGGCCAGGCGAGGATCGACTCGCCCAGGTAGTCGTAGGCCTCGGTGTTTGACGAGACGAGGCGGGCCAGGGCCGGCAGCGCCGTGCCGAGGTAGAAGCGGTAGGCCGTGCGGAAGGCCCGCCGGGCGGGCGAGGAGAACTCGGCGATGACCAGGCGCCCGCCCGGCCGGGTCACGCGCGCCATCTCGCGCAGGGCCGTAGAGGTGTCCTGCACGTTGCGCAGCCCGTAGGAGATCGTGACGACGTCGAAGGATCCGTCGGCGAAGGGCAGGTCCATCGCGTCGCCCTCGACGAATTCGATGCCTGGGTGACGGCGCCTCCCCTCGGCGACCATCCCGGGGGAGAAGTCACAGGCGATGACGTCGGCCCCCTCGGCCGCGTACTCCGCGGCCGAGGTGCCGGTGCCGGCGGCGAGGTCGAGGATCCGCGTCCCGGGGCGGGCGGCGACGGCGGCCCGGGTGACCCGTCGCCACATGCGCACCTGCCACAGGCTCATGACGTCATTGGTGAGGTCGTAGCGGTGCGCGACCGCGTCGAACATGCCCGCGACCTCGCGGGGGTCCTTGGAGAGGGAGGCTCGGCTCATGGCCCCATCATTCCAGGAAGTCGCCGGCGTCCCCGCTCGCGCCGGCCGGCGCGAGCGGGGACGCCATGGGGGACCCTGGTCCTAGGAAAAGCGGCATTTGGATACGAGCGGCGGACGTAATTCGCTTGTCTGATCACTTGTCGCCAGTCACAGGAAAGTGCTCGAATCGTTGCGATTCCGCAGGTGGCATCCTTGGGATGGTCGAGGGCCGAGACCGCGCCGTCATCTCGGTAGAGTCTTCCCAGGCCCGCCGTGCCGGATGGGTCACATGACCCTCTGCCCGCGCGCCGCCAGTGCCGCGGACTCCCCGTCAGGGCCATGGCGCGAGATCCCCGAAGGAGACTGGCCGATGACGATCGCCCCCACGAGCCGCAGCGCCCCGGCGGCGCGGCAGCCCTCGCGCGGGAGTGATCTGAACGCCGACGCCGTCGTCGTGGGCGCCGGCCCGGCCGGCTCATCGGCCGCTTACCACCTCGCCACCCTCGGCCTGGACGTGCTGCTCGTGGAGAAGGGCGAGCTCGGCCGGGACAAGGTCTGCGGCGACGGCCTCACCCCCTCCGCCGTGCGCGAACTCGCCTCCATGGCCGTGGACACCACCGGCTGGCAGCGCAACGTCGGCCTGCGCGTCATCGGCGGCGGGCATCGCCTCACCTTCCCCTGGCCCGAGCAGGCCTCCTTCCCCTCCTACGGGATGGCCCGCCCCCGCGCCCAGCTCGATGCCGACCTCGCCGCCCACGCCCAGCGCGCCGGCGCCCGCCTCCTGACCGGAGTGACCGTCACCGGTCCGGTCCTGACCCCCTCCGGGCGCGTCGTCGGGGTCGACGCCAAGCCCACCGCCCGCGTCGAGGCGCCCGGAATCGAGGCCCCCTCGCGCCTGAGCGCCCCCCTCGTCATCGACGCCGGC
Organism: Actinomyces gaoshouyii; assembly: GCF_002072175.1. GTDB lineage: Bacteria > Actinomycetota > Actinomycetes > Actinomycetales > Actinomycetaceae > Actinomyces > Actinomyces gaoshouyii. The sequence goes on from NZ_MVIV01000013.1 coordinate 17,906, forward strand.
GGTGTCTCCGCGCGCCTGGCCACGGCCGTGGGCCGCGCCAAGAACGAGCGCAGGCCCCTGGGCGTGGCCGTGCGCGCCTACTTCCGCTCTCCGCGCGGTGATGACGAGTGGATGGAGTCCCAGCTCGAGCTGTGGGACGGCAAGCCCGGCGAGTCCGACCTCCTGCCCGGCTACGGCTGGATCTGGCCCGTGGGTGACGGCATTGTCAACGTCGGGCTCGGCTCGGTCTCGTCCCGGGCCGCCACCACCCGCATCGACTACCGCGGAGCCTTCGCCCGCTGGATCGCGAACTGCCCGGCGCAGTGGGGCTTCACCCAGGACAACCAGACCGGGCGCCTCGCCTCCGCCGCCCTGCCCATGGCCTTCAACCGCAAGCCCCACTACGCCGATGGCCTCATGCTCCTCGGCGACGCCGGCGGCATGGTCTCCCCCTTCAACGGCGAGGGAATCGCCCAGGCGCTCATGTCCGGGCGCCTCGCCGCCCAGGCCGCCGCCCAGGCCGCCGTGCGCTCCACCCGGGCCGGCCGCGAGCAGGCGCTCGCCCAGTACCCGGCCGCCCTGAGCGCGGAGATGGGCGGCTACTACACGCTCGGGCGCCTCTTCGTCGCCCTCATCGAGCACCCCGAGGTCATGCGGATCTGCACCCGCTACGGGCTTCCCCGCAGGCGCCTCATGAGGCTCGTCACCAAGCTCCTGTCCGATGGGTGGGAGCGCCGCGGCGGTGACGCCGTCGACCATTTCATCCAGCTCCTGACAAGGATGGTGCCAGCAGCATGAATCCGTACGTCTCACTGCTCATCATGGCCGGGGTGGCGCTCGTCGTCGCGCTGGGTGGGCTGGCGCTGTCGGCGATCATCAGCCCGAACCGGACCAACAGGGTCAAGGTCGCCAACTACGAGTGCGGGATCGACCCCACCCCCGTCAACACCGAGACCGGGCGCTTCCCCGTCTCCTTCTACCTCGTGGGCATGACCTTCATCATCTTCGACGTCGAGGTCGTCTTCCTCTACCCATGGGCCACCGCCTTCGCCCGGCTCGGGTTCTTCGGGCTGTCCGCCGCGCTCGTCTTCATCGCCCTCATCACGGTGCCCTACATCCTGGAGTGGCGCCGCGGCGGTCTGGACTGGGACTGAGCGGGACACGACGGAAGAGAGGCGCGCAGCGATGAATATGGACTCCTACCGCGACAAGATGAACTCCATCCCCTCCAAGCGGGATGATCTGACGGCCCGGGCCATCGAGTCGGTCGAGGGCCCCGGCTTCCTGCTCACCAGTGTCGAGAAGCTCGCCGACCTGGGGCAGGCCCGCTCCCTGTGGCCCGTCACCATGGGCCTGGCCTGCTGCGCCATCGAGATGATGGCCACCGGCACACCCCGCTTCGACATGGCCCGCTTCGGTTGGGAGGTCTTCCGCGCCTCGCCCCGCCACGCCGACGTCATGATCGTCTCGGGCCGCCTCTCCCACAAGATGGCCCCCATCATCCGCAACGTCTACGACTCGATGCCCGAGCCCAAGTGGGTCATCTCCATGGGCGCCTGCGCCTCCTCCGGCGGCATCTTCAACAACTACGCCATTGTCCAGGGCTGCGACCACGTCGTCCCGGTCGACATCTACCTGCCCGGCTGTCCGCCCCGCCCCGAGATGCTCATCAACGCCATGCTCGAGCTCACCCGTCAGATCGAGGTCAAGCCCATGCTCAAGCACCGCGAGGACATCGCGCGCGCCGTCGAGGCCGCCGCCCTCGCCGCCACCCCCGTGTCCGAGATGAAGGGCCAGCTCGCATGAGTGACACCACCGCGCCAAAGGACGGCGCCCCCGCCGAGGAGCTCCAGGCCCCCGCCCCCGCGGGCCCGGCCGTTCCCGAGATTGCCGGCACCCCAGTGCGCCCCGAGCTGCGAGTCGAGGTCATCTCCCACCACAGCGGGCAGTTCGGCGCCGCCGATGCCGGTGACACCACCGGTTACGGCCTCACCCGGTCCGCCGTCACCCTGGCGCCCGCCGCCACCCGCCCCTACGGCGGTTGGTTCGACGACGCCGTCGACGCCCTCGTCGAGGACCTGCGCGCCTCAGGCGTCGACCCGGCCGCCGCCATTGAGAAGGTCGTCGTCGAGCACGGCGAGCTCACCCTGTTCATCGCCCGTGAGCACCTGCTCGACGTCGTCGCCCCCCTGAGGGACGACCAGGACCTGCGCTTCGAGCTGTGCCTGGGCGTGAGCGGCGTCCACTATCCCCAGCTGGCCGGGCGCGAGCTCCACGCCTGCTTCCAGTTCATGAGCCTGACCCACGGCGCGCGCATGATCCGCCTGGAAGTCGCCTGCCCCGAGTCCGACCCCCATGTGCCCTCCATCGTCTCCCTCTACCCCGGTGACGACTGGCATGAGCGCGAGGCATGGGACCTCATGGGCATCGTCTTCGATGGGCACCCGCACCTGACCCGCTCGGCCATGCCCGACGACTGGGTCGGGCACCCCCAGCGCAAGGACTACCCGCTCGGCGGCATCCCCGTCGAGTACAAGGGCGCCACCACCCCGCCCGCCGACACCCGGAGGTCGTACCGCTGATGAGCACCACCGCAGCCTTCGCCGCCGCCGGTCCCGCCACCGACGACCTCGCCGACGGCGCCCCGCAGTACACGCTGTCCGGGGGCGACTGGGACGACGTCGTCGCCCGGATCGCCGCCCGTGACGAGGCCGACCGCCTCAAGCACGACCGGATCGTGGTCAACATGGGGCCCGTCCACCCTTCCACCCACGGCGTGCTCCGCCTCGTCCTGGAGATCGATGGCGAGACCGTCACCGAGGTCCGCGTGGGCACCGGCTACCTCCACACGGGCATTGAGAAGAACATGGAGTACCGCACCTGGGTGCAGGGCGAGACCTTCGTGACCCGCATGGACTACGTCGCCCCCTTCTTCCAGGAGGTCGGCTACGCCCTCGCCGTCGAGAGGCTTCTGGGCATCACCGACGACATCCCCGAGAAGGCCACCGTTACCCGGGTCCTGCTCATGGAGCTCAACCGCATCGCCTCGCACGTCGTGGCCGTGGGCACCGGCGGCAACGAGATGGGCGGCACCACGCTCATGACCATCGCCTTCCGCTGCCGCGAGAACATCCTTCGCGTCTTCGAGATGGTTTCCGGCCTGCGCATGAACCACGCCTACGTGCGCCCCGGCGGGCTTGCCCAGGACCTGCCCGAGGGCCTGACGGACTTCGTGCGCTCGGTCATGCCGGATATGAAGAAGGACATCCACGAGCTCGAGCTCTTCCTCATGGAGAACCCGATCCTGAAGTCCCGGTTCATCGGAGTGGGCGAGATCTCCCTGGCCGGCGCGATGGCGATGGGGCTGACCGGCCCCTGCCTGCGCGCCACCGGCTACCCCCTCGACCTGCGCAGGACCAACCCCTACTGCGGCTACGAGACCTACGACTTCGAGGTCCCCACCTACGAGCGCTCCGACTGCTACAACCGCCTGCGCCTGCGCGTCGACGAGTGCTACCAGTCCCTCAAGATCGTCTCGCAGTGCCTGGAGCGCCTCGACGCCATTGCCGCGCGCGGCAATCACCCCTCGAACACCGCCATGGTGGCCGACCCCACCATCGCCTGGCCCGCCCGCATGGCCATCGCCACCGACGGCCAGGGCCAGTCCTTCGAGCACGTCCGCGAGATCATGGGCAGCTCCATGGAATCCCTCATCCACCACTTCAAACTGGTCACCCAGGGTTTCCGCGTCCCCGCGGGCCAGGTCTTCCAGCAGGTGGAGCACGCCAAGGGCTTCCTGGGCATCCACGCCGTCTCCGACGGCGGCACCCGTCCCTACCGGGTCCACTTCCGCGACCCCTCCTACTCCAACCTGCAGTCCCTGGCCCTCATGGCCGAGGGCGGCATGATCGCCGACCTCGTGCCCACTCTGGCCTCGATCGACCCCGTCCTGGGAGGCGTGGACCGCTGATGAGCACGAACCCGACCACCACGGCGCCCGCGGCCGACCAGGCCGCCATCCCCGCAGCCCTCACCGCCGCCTGGGACGAGGCCACCGCCGCCCGGCTGCTCGCCGACATCGAGGTCATCAAGGGCCGCTACCCCGCCGAGCACCAGCGCAGCGCGCTCATCCCCATGCTCCACCTCATCCAGAGCGTCGACGGCTACGTCTCGCCCGCGGGCATCGCCCTGTGCGCCGAGGAGCTCGGCCTCACCCGCTCCGAGGTGAGCGCCGTGGCCACCTTCTACAGCCAGTTCCGCCGCCACCCCGCCGGTGAGTACCACGTGGGCGTGTGCACCAATGCCCTGTGCGCCGTCATGGGCGGGGACGAGATCTGGGAGGCGGTGTCCGCGCGCACCGGGCTCGGCTCCGACGAGACCTCCGAGGACGGCCGCATCAGCCTGGAGCGCATCGAGTGCAACGCCGGCTGCGACTACGCCCCGATCGTCATGGTCAACTGGGAGTTCTTCGACAACCAGACGCCCGCCTCCGCCGTCGCCCTCATCGACGCGCTGGAGAGCGGCGAGGGCGCGCGCCCCACCCGCGGGCCGGACACCCTGCCGACCTTCCGCGCCAACGAGCGCGTCCTGGCCGGATTCGAGGACGGTCACGCCGACGAGGGCCCCTCGGCCGGCGAGCCCAGCCTGCTCGGCCGGCGCATCGCCGCGGCCAATGGCTGGACCAGCCCGAAGGAGGACACGAAGTGAGCACCACCGCCGACGCCCAGCCCGCCGGCCCCGCCTTCACCGCACCGGGCACCCTCACCCCCGTCCTCACCGAGCACTGGGGCGAGGACCGCTCCTGGACCCTGGAGCACTACCGCTCCGTGGGCGGCTACGAGGGCCTGGCCCGCGCCAAGGCCATGAGCCCCGAGGAACTCGTCGGCCTGGTCAAGGGATCCAACCTGCGCGGCCGCGGCGGCGCCGGATTCCCCACGGGCCTGAAGTGGTCCTTCCTGCCCCCCATGGACGGCCAGCCCCGCTACCTCGTCGTCAACGCCGATGAGTCCGAGCCCGGCACCTGCAAGGACATCCCCACCATCCTGGCCAACCCCCAGGCCCTCATCGAGGGGGTCGCCATCACCTCGCGCGCCATCGGCGGTGACCTCGCCTTCATCTACCTGCGCGGCGAGGTCGCCCACGTCTACCGGCGACTGCTGGCCGCCGTGCGCGAGGCCACCGATGCCGGCCTGCTCTCCACCGGATTCGGGCTCGACGGCGCCCAGCCGCTGCGGATCGTCGCCCACGCCGGCGCCGGCGCCTACATCTGCGGAGAGGAGACGGCGCTGCTCGACTCCCTCGAGGGCCGCCGCGGCCACCCCCGCCTCAAGCCGCCCTTCCCCGCCGTCGCCGGTCTGTACGGGCGGCCCACGGTCATCAACAACGTGGAGACCATCGCCTCCGTGCCCGCGATCCTGGCCAAGGGCCCCGACTGGTACAACGCCATGGGCACCGAGCGCTCCAAGGGACACGGCATCTTCTCCCTGTCCGGGCATGTGGCCAGCCCCGGCCAGTTCGAGGCCCCCTTCGGTATCACCATGCGCCGGCTCATCGAGCTCGCCGGCGGTATCCGCCCCGGCCACAGCCTCAAGTTCTGGGTGCCCGGCGGCTCCTCCACCCCGATCTTCACCCCCGACGAGCTCGATGTCCCCCTCGACTACGAATCGGTCGCCGGTGCCGGCTCGATGCTCGGGACCCGCGCCCTCCAGGTCTTCGACGACACCGTCTCCGTGGTGCGCGTCGTCGCCCGGTGGACGGAGTTCTACCAGCACGAGTCCTGCGGCAAGTGCACCCCTTGCCGCGAGGGCACCTACTGGATGCGCCAGATCATGCTGCGCCTCGAGGCCGGCAAGGGCCTGCCCGGCGATGTCGAGAAGCTCGAGGACATCGCCGGCAATATCGCCGGGCGCTCCTTCTGCGCCCTCGGCGACGCCGCGGCCACCCCGGTCCTGTCCGGCATCAAGCGGTTCCGCGGCGAGTTCGAGGCCGGCTACACCACGCCCGCCCGCGAGCTCTTCCCCTACCGCGCCTCCTCCATCCTCGAAAGCGCCAGGTGAGTCATGACTGAGATGGTCAACATCACGATCGACGGCGTCCCCGTCGAGGTCGCCAAGGGAACGCTGCTCATCCGCGCCGCGGAGCGGATCGGCGTGCGCATCCCGCGCTTCTGCGACCACCCCCTGCTCGGGCCCTCGGCCAACTGCCGCCAGTGCCTCGTCGAGGTCGCCATGCCGGACCGCGAGGGCAACGTGCGGCCCATGCCCAAGCCCCAGCCCTCCTGCGCCATGACCGCCACCGAGGGCATGGAGATCTCCACCCAGGCCACCAGCGCGGTGGCGGCCAAGGCCCAGGCCGGCACCATGGAGTTCCTCCTCATCAACCACCCCCTGGACTGCCCCATCTGCGACAAGGCCGGGGAGTGCCCCCTGCAGAACCAGGCCCTGGAGCTCATGGGCACCGGCGGTCAGTCCGTTACCCGCTTCACCGACGTCAAGCGCACCTTCCCCAAGCCCCTGCGCCTGACCAGCAACGTCCTGCTCGACCGCGATCGCTGCATCCTGTGCCAGCGCTGCGTGCGCTTCGCCGACCAGATCGCCGGCGACCCCTTCATCGCCCTCCAGGGGCGCGGCGGCGGCCACCCCGCCGCCGATGGGCACAGCGGGGGCCTCTACTCCGAGCAGATCGGCCGCTTCGACTCCACCGTCCTCGACTTCCTCGATCCGGACGCACCCTCCGCCCCCGAGGCCCAGCCGATCCGCGGCGCGCACGGCCTCACCCCCGCCGAGGGCCTCGTGGGCCCCTCCGGCGATCCCGGCGCCGCCGACGGCCTGGCCCCCGGGCCGATCGACCCCGGCCGCGGCGACCTCGACGTCTCCGGGCGCCCCTTCGCCTCCTACTTCTCGGGCAACATCATCCAGATCTGCCCGGTGGGCGCCCTCACCTCCGCGCGCTACCGCTTCCGCGCCCGCCCCGTGGACCTCGTCTCCACCCCCTCGGTCACCGAGCACGACGCCTCCGGCTCCGCCATCCGCGTCGACATGCGCCGCGGCACCGTCCTGCGCCGCCTGGCCGGCGATGACCCCGAGGTCAACGAGGAGTGGATCACCGACAAGGACCGCTTCGCCTTCGCCTGGGCCACCGCCCCCGACCGCCTGACCACGCCGCTCGTGCGCGACGAGGCGGGCGAGCTGGTCCCCACCTCCTGGTCCGACGCCCTCGACGTGGCCGCCCGCGGACTGGCCCGCGCCGCCGACGACGGCGGGGTCGGGCTCCTGCCCGGCGCGCGCCTCACGCTGGAGGACGCCTGTGCCTGGTCCCGCTTCGCCCGGACCGTGCTGGGCACCAATGACATCGACCAGCGCGTGCGCGACCACAGCGCAGAGGAGGACACCTTCCTCGCCGCCCGCGTGGCCGGCACGGGCCTGAGCGCCGTCACCTACACCAGCCTCGAAACCGCCGGCCAGGTCCTCCTGGTCGGCTTGGAGCCCGAGGACGAGTGCGGTTCGCTCTTCCTGCGCCTGCGCAAGGGCGTGCGCGCCGGCGGCGTGAGGGTCGCCTCCCTCACCAGCGTGCTCACCCCCGGCCAGGCCAAGATGAGCGCCGAGTCCATCCTCGTCGTCCCCGGCGAGGAGGCCCGTGCCGTCGCCCTCCTGTCCCAGACGCATCCGGCGCTCGTCGAGGCCCTCAAGGCCGACGGCGCCACGATCCTCGTCGGCGAGCGCGCAGCCGCCGTCCCCGGCCTGCTCACCACCATCGACACCCTGGCCACGGCCACCGGGGCGCGCCTGGCCTGGGTGCCGCGCCGCGCCGGCGAGCGCGGGGGCATCGAGGCCGGCGCCCTGCCCTTCCTCCTTCCCGGCGGGCGGCCCGTCGCCGACGCCACCGCCCGCGAGCAGGTCGCCGCCGCCTGGGGAATCCCCGCCACCGGTGAGAACGCCCGGCCTCTTCCCGAGGCCCCCGGCCGCGACACCACCGCCATCCTCACCGCCCTGACCGACGGCGCGCTGGGCGGGCTCGTCATCGGCGGCGTCGACCTGCGCGACTTCCCCGACCCGGGCCTGGCCCGTGCCGCCCTGGCCGCCTCCGCCTTCACCGTGCAGCTGGAGGTGCGCCGCTCCGAGGCCTCCGAGCACGCAGACGTCGTCCTCCCCGTGGCGCCGCCCGTGGAGAAGAACGGCACCTTCGTCAACTGGGAGGGGCGCGTGCGCCCCTTCGGGCAGGCCCACGTCTCGCGCACCCGCACCGACCGCCAGGTCCTGGGCATGCTCGCTGCGGAGATGGGTGCGGACCTGGGCGTGGACAGCCTCGAGACCCTCCACGACGAGCTCGCCGGCCTGGGTCTGTGGGCCGGGGCCCGCCCCGCCGTCACCTTCAGCGAGGCCCCCGCCGCGCAGCCGGCTGCCGGGCCCCTCACGCCGTCGTCGTCCCCCTCCGGCCTGTCCGCAGTGCTGGCCACTCACAAGCCGATGCTCGATGCTGGACGCCTCCAGGACGGCGAGGCCTTCCTCGCCGCCACGGCCCTGCGGCCCGTCGCCCGCCTCGGCGCCGACCTCGCCGCTCGGCTGGGCGTCGTCGGTGGCCAGACGGTCGAGGTGTCCACCGACACGGGCGCCATCCGCCTGCCTGCGGTCATCGGGGGAGTCGGAGACGGCGTCGTCTGGCTCCCCGAGTGCTCCGCCGGTTCGACCGTGCGGCAGAGCCTCGGCGCGCACCACGGCTCGCCCGTGCGCGTGTCGCTCCCCATCAGCGGTGCGACCGGGCCCTCCGGCAGCGCCGCCCAGCCAAACACGTCCACTGCGGAGGTGATCCGATGAGCACCGCGTCACTCATCCTCGCCCCGGCGGCGCTGCCCGTCGCCACGAGTGGGGGAGTCAAGGCCGACTTCAGCGGGGAGACCTGGTGGCTCACGCTGCTCAAGGCCGTCTTCCTCCTGGCCTTCCTCATCCTGTCCGTCATCATGGTCCTATGGGTGGAGCGCCGCGGGCTGGCCCGCATGCAGACCCGTCCCGGCCCCAACGTCAACGGCCCTTTCGGCCTCTTCCAGGCCATCGCCGACGCCACCAAGCTGATCCTCAAGGAGGACTTCTGGCTCGGCGGCGCTGAGAAGCTCCTCTACCTGGCGGCGCCGATCCTCACAGCCTTCACGGCTTTCATGGTGTACGCGGTCATCCCCTTCGGGCCCGAGGTCTCTATCCTCGGGCACCGCACGCCCCTGCAGATGGCCGACTTCCCGGTGGCGATCCTCTACATCCTCGCCGTCACCTCCTTCGGCGTCTACGGCATCATCCTGGGCGGCTGGTCGACCCACTCCACCTACCCGCTGCTGGGCGCCGTGCGCAGCGCCGCTCAGGTCATCTCCTACGAATTGAGCATGAGCCTGTCGATCCTGACGGTGTTCCTCGCCTCGGCCACGATGTCCACCTCCGGGATCGTCGCCGCGCAGGACAGGATGTGGTGGGGCATCGCCATGATCCCCAGCTTCCTCATCTACGTCGTCTCCATGGTCGGTGAGGTCAATCGCCTGCCCTTCGACCTGCCCGAGGCCGAGGGCGAGCTCGTCGCCGGCCACATGGTGGAGTACTCCTCCATGAAGTTCGCCTGGTATTTCCTGGGCGAGTACATCAACATGTTCAACGTCTCCGCCGTGTGCGTCACTCTGTTCCTGGGCGGCTGGCACTCCGGCTTCGGATGGCTGTGGGCCGGCTCGGACAAGGGCTGGTGGCCGATGCTCTGGTTCATCGCCAAGGTCTGGACCGTCATGTTCTTCATGATCTGGACCCGCGGGACCCTCGTGCGCATCCGCTACGACCACTTCATGAAGCTCGGCTGGAAGTTCCTCATCCCGGTCTCCCTGGGCTGGTTCGCGCTGGTGGCCGTCGTCCAGGGCTACCGCGCCTTCTCCGGCGGCTCCACCCGGGGCCTGCTCATGGTCCTGGCCGTCGTCTTCCTGCTGGCCATGCTCATCCTGCTCATCCTGCCCGCCGGCGATGAGGAGACCGGCTCCGCTTCCCGCGCGGGCCAGGGCACCGGCGAGCTCGTGGCTCCCGGCGAGGAATTCGACGCCTACGCGGGCGGCTACCCCGTCCCGCCGATGCCCGGCCAGAGCCTGCCGATCACGCCCAGGGCCCGCCGCGCGGCAGTGGCCGCCGCCCTCGCCCCAGCGGGCGCCGCGGCAGGCCCCGCCGGCACCCAGTCCGCCGCGACCTCCCAGGAGGGGACCGATGACTGACCAGACTCCCAACCCGCGCGCTTCCGAGCACGACCGGTGGCTGCGCGACGCCCCCGGCCCCTTGGCCCGGACCTTCGCGCCCGTGGCCGGGTACGGGGTCACCATCTCCTCGATGTTCCGGCCCACGGTCACCGAGCAGTACCCCTTCGAGCCGGCCAACCTCATGCCGCGCTACCACGGCCGCCACCAGCTCAACCGCTACGACGACGGCCTGGAGAAGTGCATCGGCTGCGAGCTGTGCGCCTGGGCCTGCCCTGCCGACGCCATCTACGTCGAGGCCGCGGACAACACCCCCGGCGCCCAGTACTCGCCCGGCGAGCGCTACGGCCGCGTCTACCAGATCAACTACCTGCGCTGCATCTTCTGCGGCATGTGCATCGAGGCCTGCCCCACCCGGGCGCTGACGATGACCCACGAGATCGAGGAGCTGGTCGGCCCCACCCGCACCGGCCTCATCTACGAGAAGACCGACCTCCTCGCCCCTGTCCCGGACGGCGCCCTGGACGCCCCGCACCCCATGGCCGAGGGCACCGAGGACGGCGACTACTACCGCGGCGCCGTCACCGGGCCGACCCAGGCGCAGGCCGACTGGGTGCGCGCCCACCGACCCGAGGACCCGACCCTCGCCACCGCGAAGGTCGTGACGGCCCCCGCCAGGCCGAAGGAGGCCGTGCGATGAGCTCACCCATCATCCTCCCGCTGGCGCCCGCGCCCGCGGCCCTCAGCGGCACCGGGACGGTGACCCTCGGCGAGACGATCCTCTTCGGCGTCGTCGCCCTCGTGACCATCGCCTGCGGCGTCGGCCTGCTCACCGCCAAGCACGCCGTCGCGGCCGCGGTCAACATGATCGTCATCATGATCGGCCTGGCGATCCTCTACATCGCCAACGAGGCCCCCTTCCTGGGCGTCACCCAGGTGGTGGTCTACACCGGCGCCATCATGACCCTCGTCCTATTCGTCATCATGCTCGTCGGAGTCGGCGGCGAGGAGCCCGTGGGCGCCACCTCCTCCAGGTCCCAGGTCCCGCTCATCGCCCTCATCGGGGCGGCTCTCGCCGGCGCCCTCGGCGTGACGGTCTGGCAGACCTCCCTGCCCCGCCCCGCCGGCCTCGACTCCGGCTCCGCCGCCGATCCGGCCGAGCTCGCCACCGCCCTGTTCAGCCATCACGTGGTCACCATGGAGCTCACCGCGATGCTCCTCATCGTGGCGGCCCTGGGCGCGCTGACCCTCACGCACCGCCAGCGCATCCGCCCCAAGCGCTCCCAGGCGAGGATCGCCCAGGAGAAGCTGCGCGACTACGCCATCAAGGGCACTCACCCCGGCCAGCGGCCCATGCCCGGCGTCTACGCCGCCACCAACTCCGCCGCCGCCCCCGCCCTGGACGCCGATGGCACCGCCGTCGAGGAGTCCATCCCCCGCGTCCTGCGCGCCCGGGAGCTCGGCTACGAGCTGGCCGAGGTCTCGCCCGAGACCGCGGCCGCCGCCCGGGCCGGCCGGATCAGCGCCCGCACCGGGGCGCGCATCGCCCAATCCGGCATGGCCTCCATGCCCGGCGCCGCCGCCCCGGCGGTCATCCAGCCCATGGCCGCCCCGGCCCCTCCCGAGGCCACGGCCGCGGATCCCAGCCGGACCGAGGCGAAGGAGGAGGACAAGTGAGCATCGGCCTCTACATCATCCTGGCGATCATCCTGTTCTCCCTCGGCGCGCTCACCGTGCTGCTGCGCCGCAACGCGATCATCGAGCTCATGGGCGTCGAGCTCATGCTCAACGCCGTCAACCTCGTGCTCGTCACCTTCTCACGCGTCCACGGCAACCTGACGGGGCAGATCTTCGCCTTCTTCGTCATCGTCGTGGCCGCCGCCGAGGTCGTCGTGGGGCTGAGCATCGTCGTGTCCATCTTCCGAACCCGCAGGGGAGTGTCGGTCGACGACATCAACCTGCTCAAGAACTGAAGGGGGCTGACGTGAGCATGATGGGCGCACTTCCCCTCGCACTGGCACCCGCCGTCTCCGCCGGGCACGCCACCCACGCCGCCACCGGCGCCGCCGCGCTGGCCTGGCTCCTCATCGCGGTGCCCGCCGCCAGTGCCGCGATCCTGCTGGTCGCCGGCCGCCGCTCCAACTCCTGGGGCCACTGGCTGGGCCTGGCGGCCGCCGTCTTCACCGCCGTCCTGGGACTGACGATCATCGCCCAGGTTGCGGGCATGGCCGAGGGCCAGCGGATCATGAGCGCCAAGCTCTGGCACTGGTTCAGCGCCGGAAGCCTGCGCATCGACGTCGGCCTGCGCATCGACCCGCTGTCCCTCACCTTCGTCGGCCTGGTCACCTTCGTCGGCTCCCTCATCCACCTGTACTCGGTGGCCTACATGAGCCACGACCGCGATCGCCGCCGCTTCTTCGCCTACCTCAACCTCTTCATCGCCGCGATGCTCACCCTCGTGCTCGGCGACTCCTACATCACCCTGTTCGTCGGCTGGGAGGGCGTGGGCCTGGCCTCCTACCTCCTCATCGGCTTCTGGAACACCGCCGACGCCGACGACCCGCGCGCCGCGCGCGACAAGAGTATGGAGAATGCCACCGCGGCCAAGAAGGCCTTCATCATGAACCGCGTGGGGGACATGGGCCTCCTCGCGGCCATGATGACGATGGTCTCCCAGGTCCACTCCGTGGCCTTCGACGCCGTCCTGCCGGCCGCCGCCAGCGGCGGGCTCACCACCGGCTGGCTGACGGCCATGGGCTTGTTCCTCCTCGTGGCCGCCTGCGGCAAGTCCGCCCAGTTCCCGCTGCAGGCCTGGCTGGGCGACGCCATGGCCGGCCCGACGCCGGTGTCCGCGCTCATCCACGCCGCCACGATGGTCACCGCCGGCGTCTACCTCATGGTGCGCTCGGGCGCCATCTTCCAGGGCGCGCCGGCCGCGCAGACGGCCGTCGCGATCGTCGGCGCCATCACCCTCCTTCTCGGCGCGATCATCGGCTGCGCCAAGGACGACATGAAGAAGGTGCTCGCCGCCTCCACCATGAGCCAGATCGGCTACATGATGCTCGGCGCGGGCCTGGGCCCCATCGGCTACGCCTTCGCGATCCTCCACCTTCTCACCCATGGCTTCTTCAAGGCCCAGCTATTCCTGGGGGCCGGCTCCGTCATGCACGCCATGGGCGACCAGGTCGACATGCGCCGCTTCGGGGCGCTGCGCACCGCCATGACGATCACCTGGGCCACGATGGGCATCGGCTGGCTCGCGATCCTCGGCATCCCGCCCTTCAGCGGCTTCTGGTCCAAGGACAAGATCATCGAGGCCGCCTTCATCGGCGAGGGCGCCAAGCCCTGGATCCTGGGCTCCATCGCTCTCGTGGGCGCCGGCATCACGGCCTTCTACATGTCCCGCCTCTTCTTCATGATCTTCCACGGCAAGGCCCGCTGGACCACCGAGAAGGACATCGAGGGCCCCGTCCACCCGCACGAGTCGGGATGGATGATGACCCTCCCGCTGCTCATCCTGTCCGTATTCTCCATGGGCCTGGGCGGCGCCCTGGCGACCGGGGACATCTTCGTCACCTGGCTCGAGCCGGTCACCGGCCATGCCGAGCATGGCGAGCCGGTGCTGCCCGCGACCGTCATCATGGGCGCCACGCTGGCCCTGGTCATCGTGGGCGCGCTCGCCGCATGGCTCATGTACGCTGCCCGCCCCGTGGCCACCGTCGTCCAGCCCTCCAACGCGCTCGTCGAGGCGGCGCGCAAGGACATGCACCAGGACGCGATCAACGAGGCCATCGCCATGCGGCCCGGTCAGGGCCTCGTCCTGGCCGCCACCGCCTCGGACCGCTACGTCGTCGACGGCGCCGTCGAGGGCCTGGCCAGCGGCACCGCGGCGCTCGGCCGGCTCGTGGGCCGCACCGAGTCCGGGTACGTGCGCTCCTACGCCGGCTACATGGCCGCCGGCACCGTCCTGGCCCTCATCGCCGTCCTGGCCACCAGGTTCTGAGAGGACACCGCCACATGCAGACACTCACCGTCGCCACGGGCCCCTACCCGGTGCTCTCCCTCATGGTGCTGGTCCCCCTCATCGGGGCGCTGCTCCTGGCCATTCCCGCCCTGCGGGGCCAGGCGCGCGGCCTCGGCCTGGTCATCGCGCTCGTCGAGCTCGGCCTGGGCATCTGGGCCGCCATCCTCTTCGACCCTCGCGCGGGGACCGCCTACCAGCTCGCCGAGACCCGCCAGTGGATCCCGGCCATGGGCGCCTCCTGGGCGCTGGGCGTCACCGGCCTCGGCCTGGCGATGCTCCTGCTGGCCGTCTTCCTCGTGCCCATCGTGATCCTGGCCTCCTGGGGCGAGATCCCCGCGGACCGCCAGGCCGGCTTCGCCGGGCTCATCCTGGCCCTCGAGGCCTTCATCATCGTCATCTTCAGCGCGCGCGACGTCCTCCTCTTCTATCTCGTCTTCGAGGCGATGCTCATCCCCGTCTACTTCCTCATCGGCCGCTACGGGGGGCCAGACCGGCACCGCGCCGCCATCAAGTTCCTCCTCTACTCCCTGGCCGGCGGCCTCGTCATGCTCATCGGCGTCGTCGCGCTGGCCGTGTACGGCTCCGGCGGCGAGGGGAACTACCTCATCGAGAACCTGTCCCAGGGGCTCACCTCCTCCACGGACGCGACCCGGGGCATCTTCGTCACCTTCCTCATCGCCCTCGCCATCAAGGCCCCGATGGTGCCTCTGCACACCTGGCTGCCCGACACCGCCGAGCAGGCCACCCCGGGCACCTCAGTGCTGCTCATCGGCATCCTGGACAAGATCGGCACCTACGGGATGATCGCCATCGTCCTGCCGCTCTTCCCCGAGGCCTCCCGCTGGGCGGCGCCGGTCGTCCTGCCCCTGGCGATCGTCGGCATCATCTACGGCGGGCTCGCCGCCATCGGCCAGGACCACCTCTACCGGCTCATCTCCTACACCTCCATCAGCCACTTCGGCTTCATGGTGCTGGGGATCTTCATCGGCAACCAGATCGCCGCCGTCGGCGCCATGGTCTACATGGTCGCCCACGGGCTGTCGATCGCCGGCCTCTACCTCATCACCGGTTTCATGGCCCGGCGCACCGGGACCGTGCGCATCAGCGAGCTCGGCGGCATTGCTCGCGTCATGCCGCTCGTCGCCGGGACCTTCCTCTTCTCCGGCCTGGCGTCCATCGCCCTGCCGGGCCTGTCCGGCTTCATCCCCGAGTGGATGGTCCTCACCGGCAGCTTCTCGGCCGAGCCCGTCTACGGGCTTCTCGCACTCCTGGGCGTCATCATCGCCGCCGTCTACATGCTCCTGCCCTACCAGAGGGTCTTCACCGGGGCACCGGCCCCGGAGCGCGTCGGCAGCCAGGACCTCGACGGCCGTGAGCGCGTCGTCGTCGCCCCCATCCTCGTCGCCATGCTGGTCCTCGGCCTGGCGCCCGCCGTCCTGACCGGCATCCTCGACGGCGTCGGGGCCCAGACCGCCGCCACCATGACCGGGGCGGGTTCTCAGCCCGCCGCCATGGCCCCCGTCACGGAAGGGAGCAGCAAGTGAGCTTCACCGCCCCGTCCATCCAGTGGGCCGGCCTCGTCCCGGTCCTCATCATCCTGGGAGCCGCTATCCTCGGCGTGCTCATCGAGGCCTTCATGCCGCGCCGCGCCCGGCACCTCGCCCAGACGATGCTGGCCGTGCTGGCCATCCTCGGCGCGATCGTCGCCATCGTGTGGCGCTGGAGCGTCGTCGTCGACGGCAGGGCGCCCGGTTACCCCGTTGTCGGCTTCAACGAGGACAACTTCGGCATCGCCGCCCAGGGCGTCCTGCTCATCATCGGCCTGCTGTCCATCCTCGTGATCTCGGACCGCACCGAGATCGGCGACTCCGCGTTCGCCGCGCAGGCCGCCGACCGCCCCGGCAGCGCCGAGGAGAGCGAGTCCATCCACGCCGGCTGGGTCGCCACCGAGGCCTTCCCCCTCACGCTGTTCTCGCTGGCCGGCATGATGCTCTTCCCGGTGGTCAGCGATCTCATCTCCCTGTTCGTCATGCTCGAGCTCGTCTCACTGCCGCTATACGTCATGGCCGCCATGGCCCGCCACCGCCGCCTGCTCAGCCAGGAGGCCGCCATGAAGTACTTCGTCCTGGGCGCCTTCGCATCGGCCTTCCTCCTCATGGGCTCCGCCCTCCTGTACGGCGCCTCCGGCTCCGTGCTCTACAACGACCTCCAGAACGGGAACCGGATTCAGCCGGGGGTCGCCTCGGCCGTGGACGGCGCCATCGCGGGTGTCGACTGGCTCGTGCTCGCCGGCGTCGCCCTCGTGCTCGTGGGCCTCCTGTTCAAGATCGCCGCCGCGCCCTTCCACGCTTGGAGCCCGGACGTCTACCAGGGCGCCCCCACCCCGGTGACCGGCTTCATGGCAGCCGGGGTCAAGGCCACTGCCTTCCTCGCCCTCGTGCGGTTCTTCTACATGGTCGGCGGGGGGCTGAGCTGGGACCTCGCCCCCGTCCTATGGACCATCGCCATCCTCACCATGGTGGTGGGCACCGTCGTCGGCATCGTCCAGCGCGACGTCAAGCGCATGCTCGCCTATTCCGCGATCGCCCACGCCGGCTACATGCTCATCGGCATCATCGCCTACAACCAGCGCGCGATCACCGCGATCCTCTTCTACTCCCTGGCCTACGGCATCGCCACGGTCGGCGCCTTCGGCGTCGTCTCCCTCGTGCGCGAGTCCCACGGCGGGGGAGCTGGCGCCGAGGCCACCGGCCTGGACGACTACCGGGGCCTTGCCCGCCGCAGCCCCTGGCTCGCCGCTGCCATGACATTCTTCCTGCTGTCCTTCGCGGGCATCCCGCTCACCGGTGGTTTCATCGCGAAATTCCAGCTCTTCGTCGCCGGTATCGACGGCGGGGCGACCTGGCTCGTCGTCATCGCGGTCGCGAGCTCGGCGGCCACGGCCTTCTTCTACCTCAGGCTCGTCGTGCTCATGTACTTCCGCGCCCCCGAGGGCGAGGGCGTCACCGTCGTCGACTCCCAGGGCACGGCCGCGGCCGCGCTCACCTTCGCCGTCCTGGCCACGATCGCCCTGGGCGTCCTGCCCCAGGCCGCGCTCACGGTGCTCGGCGACGCGGCTATGCTCATCCCGTGACCACACCGTTGCCACTGAGCGCCCCGGAACTCGAGGGCCGCATGGCCCCCGCCCTCGACGCCGTGGAGGAGCGGCTCATGGCGATCGTCAGCAACGCCGACGAGACCATCAACCCTCCCACCTCCCACCTGGCCAGGGCCGGTGGCAAGCGCCTGCGCCCCACCCTCGTGCTCCTGACCGCCCAGCTCGGCGACCCCGAGCGCGCCACCGGTGAGGCGGTGAGGGACGCGAGCGTGGCCGTGGAGCTCACCCATATCGCCACGCTCTACCACGACGACGTCATGGACGATGCCCCGCTGCGCCGCGGCGCCCCCAGCGCCCAGACAGTCTGGGGGAACTCGGCGGCCATCCTCGCGGGCGACATCCTCGTGGCCCGCTCCTCCCAGCTCATCGCCGCTCTCGGCCCTGAGGCGACCCTCGCCCACGCGCGAACCTTCGAG
The DNA here is from genome assembly GCF_002072175.1 of Actinomyces gaoshouyii. GTDB lineage: Bacteria > Actinomycetota > Actinomycetes > Actinomycetales > Actinomycetaceae > Actinomyces > Actinomyces gaoshouyii. The sequence goes on from NZ_MVIV01000013.1 coordinate 35,689, forward strand.
CGCCTGTGCACCGGCCAGCTCCACGAGACCCTCGGCCGCCCCGCGGGCACCGACCCGGTGGACCACTACATCCAGGTGCTCGCGGACAAGACCGGCTCCCTCATCGCCGTCTCCGCCCGCTACGGCGCGATGCTCACCGGCGCGGGCGCCGAGGTCGAGGCCATCGTCGAGGAATTCGGCGAGCGGATCGGCATCGCCTTCCAGCTCGCCGACGACGTCATCGACCTGGCCTCCGACTCCGAGACCACCGGTAAGACCCCCGGAACGGACCTGCTCGAGGGCGTGGACACCATGCCCGTCCTCCTGCTTCGCACCGCCCTGGCCGCGGGGGAGCTCGACGCCGCGGGCCAGTCGATCCTCTCCGACCTGTCCTCCGCGGACCTGCGCGATCGCGCGGTCCTCGCCGGGGTCGTCGCGCGCCTGCGCGCCCACCCCGTTCTTCAGCGCACCCGGCGGATGGCGACATCCTGGGCCGACGACGCCATCGCCGGTCTGGAGGGCCTGGAGGAGGCCGTCCTCACCGCGACCCGCGAGCGCCTGGCCTCAGGCGGCGTGGTCGGAGACGATCTGAGGACGGCCCTGGCCGACGCCCGCGAGCGCGCCCGGGTGGTGCGGGGGCTGCTCGAGGACTTCGCCCACCAGCTCGTCGACCGCGCCGCCTGAGGCCGGTCCTCCGCGCGGAGGACCGGCGGGCCCGCCGCCCCCTCTGCCGCGCGCGAGGCGGGCCCCGCGGCTCTGCGCCGTGGGGCCCGCCGCTTCAATGGGCTCAGTGCGCGGCCTCAGCCGTGTGCTCGTGCTCCTCGTCGTGGTGCTCGGAGCCATCGGCGTGCGTGTGCTTGGCGAAGGCGACCTCGTTGGGGGTCGCCGAGTAGGCCTTGGAGGTTTTTTCCCCGTTGGTGAGGTCCACCTTGTGGACGCTGTTGGTGGCCGGCTCGGTCACCCAGGCGGTCGAGCCGGAGATCTGGAGCGCCGGGTGGGCGTCCTGCCACTTGGCCGGCGGCTCCCAGGCGGCGATCACGGGGACCGAGTCGGTGAATGACCCCGAGGCGACGTCGAGCTTGTGCAGGGCCCCGTCGGTGCCGAGCACCCAGGCGTTGTCCTCACCGTCGCGTTTGATGCCGCGCCACGTGTACTCGGCGCCGGCGGGCATGTCGATGACGGTGAAGGAGCCGGCGGCGGAGTCGAGCAGGCCGACGCGGTGCAGGTTGACGCCCTCGGCGTCGCGGTCGTCCTTGTAGTCGGTGACCGCGATGGGGGAGGAGCCGGTGACGTAGGAGTTGCCCACGCGCCCGTAGTCGGCGTCGGGGCTGGCGATCTTGGTGAAGGCGCCGCCCTTGTACAGCAGGACGCCGTTCTCGCAGCCGAGCATGGCGGCCTCATCCTTCATAACGCCCTCGCCGTGGACCCCGGGGCACTCCTCGTTTCGGGCGAGCTCCGTGCCGGAGGCGTCCTGGGCGAGCGCCCCCCTGCGGGACTCGGAATTGCCCAGGGTGCGGATGACGGTGCCGTCGGAGAGCTTGACGGCCACGCCGTGGTGGGCCTCCTCGGAGGCGATCTTCTCCGTCTCCGGCAGGGCGGTGACGGTCTCATCGGCGTCGTGCCCCAGAGCGTCGGTCTTGACGAAGGTGATCTCCCCGCTGCCGTCGGCGAACAGGCCGGTCCAGTCGCCATGAGGCGTCACGTGCCCGCCCTTGTTTGCCGGGAAGACGAGGTCGGTGAGCTTCGCCTCGCCGCCGCCGGCCCCGGTGGACAGGACCTGGAAGCCGGACACGGTGGTGATCAGGACGTGCTCGTTGTCGCCGAAGGGGTTGAGGCGCAGGAAGCCGGCCATGGGGAAGTCGGCAACCTCCTCCAGGGTGGAGCCGTCCACGACCTTCACCCCGCCGTCGTAGGCGAAGACGAAGCGGTCCGAGCCGTGCTGGTGCTCGTGCGCCTTACCGGAGGCGCTCGCGGAGGCGGCCGTGGTGGCCGAGGAGTCGTTCGAGGCCGAGCCGCAGGCGCCCAGGGCCAGGGCCGTGGCGCTCAGGGCGGCGACGACGGCGGCGCGCCGCGAGGCGCCGACCAGGCGCGGGCGCAACGAGGTGGAGGAAGGCATGAAGTGTCCTTTCTGGGGGTCGTGTCATCGGCTGGGAGCGGCCCTTACGCGGTGAGGGCCGCAGTGATGCGGTCTGTGTTGACGGAGAGCATGTCCAGGTAGGTGGGGGCGTCGCCGTCGGGGGCGGAGAGGGACTCGGTGTACAGGGCGACCACCTGGATGTCCTGCCCGGTGGACTCCTTGAGGGCGGTGATGAGCTGGTCGGAGTGGGAGGTGTCGGCGAAGATCGCGCCCACGCCGGCCTCGCGCACCGCCGTCGAGAGCTCCTCCAGGTCCGAGGCGCTGGGGGCGGCGAGCGTGGAGCCGCCGGGGATGACGGCGCCGATGAGGCGGAAGCCGTAGCGGGCCGCCAGGTAGCCGAACACGTGGTGGTTGGTGACCAGGGCGCGCTTGTCCTCGGGGATGGTGCTGAATCGGGTCGACATCCTCTCGTCGGCCGCGGCGAGCTTGTCGCGGTAGGCCGTAGCGGAGGCGGCCAGGGCGGAGGCGTCGATCCCGGGCACCTTCCCGAGCGCGCCCTCCAGGCCGTTGACGACGTCGATCATCCTCGTGGGGTCGGTCCAGAAATGGGGGTCGGGGCCGGAGGCGTCATCGGAGGAGTACTCGATGGGAGTGAACTGCTCCCCGGCGTTCAGCAGCGTGACGCCATCCCTCTTAGCGCTCTCGATGTTGCTGGCCAGCCCCTCCTCCAGGCCCAGGCCATTGGTGACCAGGAGGGCGGCGTCGCGCATGGTGAGGGTCTGCTTGGCCGAGACGCCGAAGGAGTGCGGGTCCGCGTTGGGCGCCATGAGGGTCGTGACGCTCACCTGATCGCCGACCACCTGGGTGACGACGTCGCCCAGGATGTTCGTGGTGACGACGATCGAGGGCTTGTCGCCGCCGCCCGTGGCCCCGTCGCAGGCGGCGACGGCGCCCAGGGGCGTCAGCGCGAGGACGGTGAGCAGGTCCCGGCGCTTCATGCCCCGACCACCTCGAAGGAGACCATGCCGACCGCGGGGAGCGTTCGGGCGAGGCGGGCGGAGTCGGCGGCGTCGATCTCCAGGACGGAGGCGCCGTCGGCGCCGGGGACGTAGGCGCGCTTGGGAGTGGTCCGCACGCCGGCCGAGGCGGCGAGCGCGGGGTCGGCGATGGGCTCGGTGACCGTGGCCTCGGCGCCGTCGGCCCACACGCGCACCCGGCCCTCGGCGTCGACGCCCACGACGCGCTTGCGGGTGTCGTCCATCGCGGACACGGCGACGACGGGCGCCCCGAAGGACACGCGCGTCCAACTCCTGTCCCTGACGCTGAGGAGCCAGGCGCCGCCGGCATCGTCCAGGGCCGCCACCTGGGAGCGCCGGGCCTGGTTGGACAGGGAGACGATCCTCGCGCCGGCGGCCTCGCCCGGCAGGGGGACCCACTCCGGGGAGGGCGGCTCGGCGGTCGCTGCGGAGGAGGGCTCCGGCGCGACGACGACGCCGCCCCGGCAGCCCAGGACGATGCCCGCGCGGGTGAGGGTGCCACCGGAGGCCGAGGGGCAGGAGGCGCTCTGGCCGATGGCCTGGCCGGAATCGTCGATGATGCTCGCCTGGCCCCCGGAGACCAGGACGGTCCGCTCGCCCAACGGGGCGGCGAAGGAGCCGGCGTCGATGCTGGCCGTGGTCAGGGGGCTCTGGCTCCCCTGCCCCAGGGCCTGGCGGTCCAGGACCGTGGCGGTGGTTCCCGAGGCGATGACGGTGCGGGCGTTCGTCGAGGCCACGCTGGCCGAACCGCTCATTCCCAAGGCGCCGAGGTCCCGGGCGGCGGCGCGGTAGTAGTGCTGGTGGTCGCCGTGATCCCAGGTCCACACCCCGGAGTCCACCAGGCTGAGCGCACCATCGGGCCCGGTGAGGGCCACGAATCGGGAGTCCGACGCGGTGGCGGTCAGGCCGGGCAACGAGGTGATGGGAGCCGGGGCGCCGTCGGCGGTGAGGTCGAGGAGGCTCACCCGACCGTCGGAGGAGGCGGTCACCAGGGACAGGGGCGCCTCGGAGAGCTCCGTGGCGCCGTCGACGTGGCCGTGTCCATCACCCTGGCCGCTCTCCCGGGCGGCCGCGCCGGCCCCCGTCGAGGCGGCGGAGGCAGTGGCGCTCGCGGTGGCATCGGAGGGCGAGCCCCCCGAACAGGCGCCGAGGACGGCGGCGGCGGCCAGTGAGGCGCCGACGACGGCGGTGCCGGTTCGGCCAGTCCGCTTGGCTCGGTCGGGGCGGCAGGTGCGGCTGGCGCGGATGCGCTGGGGGAGTCTCACACGTGCTCCTTCGTGGTTGCCGGGCAGGGGAGGGGGCGGCCTGAGCGCCGCCGGGCGCTGGTCAGGGCGGCGACCCCGGAGGCCAGGAGGAAGACGCCCGCGGCCATGGCGGTGATGGTGGCGCCGCCGGCCGTGTCCGCGTACAGGGAGATGTAGAGGCCCACGACGACGCAGGAGCTCGAGATGATGGAGGCCCAGGCGGTCATCGCGAGGATCGACTTCGACCACAGCGCTGCTGTGGCCGGCGGGGCGACGAGGAGCGCCACCACGAGCAGGGTGCCCACCGCCCGGTAGGAGGCGACGACGGCGGCGATGATGAGCAGGGTCAGGCCGGCCTGGGCCAGCGCCGGGCGCATCCCCAGGGTCAGCGCGATGCCCGGGTCGAGGGACAGCGCCGTCAGGGGCCGGATCATGACGGCGCCCACGATGAGGACAGCGATGAGCGTGCCGATGAGCACGGTGATCTCATCGCTCCTGATCCCCAGGATGTCGCCGAAGAGGATCGCGGTGATATCAGTGGCGAAGGAGCGGGACCGGGAGACGATGATGACGCCCACGGACAGCATGAGGACGAAGGTGATGCCGATGGCGGTGTCCTGGGAGAGGCGGGCCCGCCGGGACAGGAGGGTGACGAGCACGCCCATGGCGGTGGCGCTGAGCGCGGCGCCGGCCTGCGTGGGCAGTCCGATGAGGGCGCTGATCGCCACCCCCGGCAGCATCCCGTGGCCGATGGCCTCCCCGAGGAATCCCATGCCCCGGATGACCACCCAGGTGCCCGCCACCGAGCAGATGAGCGCCGCGAGGACTCCTCCGGTCAGGGCGTTGGTGAAGAAACCCAGGGAGAGCGGGTCGAGGAGGTAGTGCACATACGAAGAGTAACGATAATCGTTCGCGGTTGTCACGCTATGCTCGTCGCATGCGTCTCCATGCTCCCCAGCGGGCCTCCTCCGGCATCCTTGCCGCCCCCGCCCCCGCCCCCTCCGGGCGGGGCCCGACCGCCGCGCCCCGCCCTGACGACGCGGTCGCGCGCGGCCTCATCCTGCGCGGCGTCGTCGTGCGCAGGGGCGAGGTGCTGGCCATCAACGGCGTGAGCCTGGACCTGGCCCCGGGCGAGGTCGTCTGCTTCTTCGGCCCCAACGGCTCGGGCAAGTCCACCCTCCTGGCCGCCGTCGCGGGGATCCTGCCCCTGGCGGGCGGTCGTATCGAGCGTCGCCCCGCCGACGCGCGGCTCGCCCTCGTGCCCCAGGCCCCGCCGATCCCCGAGCGCATGCCGCTGACGGTCCGCGCCGCCGTCGCCATGGGTTGCTGGGGGGATGCCGGGTTCCTGCGCCCCCTGAACCGCGCCCACAAGCGGCGCGTGAGCGAGGTGATGGGACTCCTGGGCATCGCCGACCTCGCTGACCGCCAGCTCTCCGAGGTCTCCGGCGGGCAGCGCCAGCGGGTCCTCGTCGCCCAGGCCCTCGTCAGTCAGCCCGACATCCTGCTCATGGACGAGCCGACCGCGGCCGCAGATGCCCGCTCCACCCGTATCATCCACGACGCCGCGGCCCGGGCCGCCCGGGAGGGCGCGCTCGTGCTCCTCGTCAGTCATGACGAGCAGGCTCGTCGGATCGCCGACCGCTGCCTCACCCTCGAGGCCGGCCGCGTCGTCTGACGACGAGCGGGAGCCCGCGCGCTGAGCCGCCGATCCCCTCCCGGGCTCAGCGCCACCTCGTCGCGGCGTAGAAGGGCGCCCGCCCGCAGACGCCCGCCCGCGAGAGCCCATCGCCCCGACGACGGCGGGGAGCGCGTCGATGAACCGGCGCCCCGGCCGCCTGAGAGGCGTCCACCACCTGGGCCATTGCTGGTGAGGGGGGCCGAAGTATCTAGACTGTGCCTGTCGTCGTCCCAGCCTTCCGTGGCACGCTGAGCCAGGATCGCCCCAGCCTACCCCTCACACCAGGAGCCAGACCCAGTGAGCACCCGCCCTCTCTCCGTCGCCGTCATCGGGGCAGGCCCCGCGGGCATCTACGCCTCGGATATCCTGTCCAAGTCCGGTCTCGATGTGAACATCGACCTCTTCGAGCGGCTCCCCGCCCCCTACGGCCTGGTGCGCTACGGCGTCGCTCCCGACCACCCCCGCATCAAGCAGATCATCGTCGCGCTGTACAAGATCCTCCAGCGCGGGGACATCCGCCTCATCGGGAATGTCGAGGTCGGCCGCGATATCACAGTCGATGAGCTGCGCGAGCACTACGACGCCCTCATCTTCTCCACCGGCGCCGACACCGACGCCCCCCTGCGCATCCCCGGGGTCGACGCCCCCGAGTGCCACGGCGGCGCCGACTTCGTCTCCTGGTACGACGGCCACCCAGACCATCCGCGCACCTGGGACCTGAGTGCCAAGGAGGTCGCCGTCATCGGCGTGGGCAACGTGGGCCTCGACATCGCCCGCGTCCTGGCCAAGCACGCCGAGGACCTCATGGTCACCGAGGTCCCCGAGAACGTCGCCGCCGAGCTGCGCCGCTCCCCGGTCACCGACGTGCACGTCTTCGGGCGCCGCGGCCCCGCCCAGGTCAAGTTCACCCCGCTGGAGCTGCGCGAGCTCGGCAAGCAGCCGGACGTCGACGTCCTCGTCGATGAGGAGGACTTCGAGTACGACGAGGGCTCGCAGGCGGCGCTCGCCGCCTCCAACCAGCAGCGCCAGGTGGTCAAGGCCCTCGAGGGCTACGCCATGGCCGAGCCGGAGGATCTCACCGCCTCCCGCCGCATCCACATCCACCTGTTCTCCGCCCCCACCGAGGTCCTCACCGACGAGGACGGCCATGTGAGAGGCCTGCGCGTCGAGCGCACGCGCCTGACCGGCGACGGGAGCGTGGAGGGCACGGGGGAGTTCCGGGACTTCGACGTCCAGGCCGTCTACCGGGCGATCGGCTACGCCGGCAGCCCCATCGAGGGCCTGCCCTTCGATGCCGAGCGCCACGTCCTGCCCAATGCCGGTGGGCGGGTCCTGGGCGAGGGCGGCGAGCCGCTGACCGGCATCTATGCCACCGGCTGGATCCGCCGGGGCCCCGTGGGGCTCATCGGCTCGACCAAGTCCGACGCCCAGGAGACCATCTCCAACCTCGTGGCCGATGCCCAGGCGGGACTGCTCCGCGCCACCACCGCCGATGAGAATCAGGTCGGGCACGACGCCGTCATGCTCCTGCTCAACAAGCGCGGCGTTCCCTTCACTACCTGGGACGGCTGGGAGCTCCTCGACGCCTACGAGCGCGGTCTGGGCGAGGCCTACGGCGAGGTGACGGTCAGCAGCGGGGAGTCCAGGCCCCGTGAGTGCGTCAAGGTGGTGTCCCGCGAGGCCATGACCGCGGTCTCGCGCGGCACTGAGATCCCCGCCGACCTCATCGGCGCCCCCGACCCCTCCCGTGTCCCGGAGCGCGTCGCCCACCGTCTCTGAAGGAGCGTGGGGGAGGGGGAGGTCGGGAGGTTCTGGAGACCGCCCGGGCTGCCTCGCCGCCCCCTCCTCCCGCCGTTGCGCCCTCGTTCTCCGCATGCCGTCCCGGCCCGCTGTTGCGCCCTCGAACTGCGAGGATGAGGGCGCAACAGCAGGGCAGGGCGGTTTCTGCGGACCAAGCGCGCAGCGGGGGAGGCTCACCCCGGGTGCTGACGGCGCACAGGGCGCGCACAGACTCCTCGGCTACCCTGGCGCCATGTCGGCGATCCACCAAGGCACCAACCACCACAACGGCCTGAAGACCACTGCCCTGCTGGGCGGCATGTGGGGCCTGCTCATCCTCATCGGCTACCTGCTCACCCGGGGAACCGGCTCCTCGATCTTCCTGTTCATCATGCCGCTGATCGGGGTGGCCCAGACCGCGTACACCTATTGGAACTCGGATAAGCTCGCCGTGCGCTCCATGGGCGCCATCGAGGTCACCGCTGCCCAGGAGCCCGTCATGCACAAGGTGGTCGCCGAGCTGTCGGCGGCCTCGGGCCAGCCCATGCCGCGCCTCTACATGGCGCCGACGATGAGCCCCAATGCCTTCGCCACCGGCCGCAACCCCGCCAATGCCGCCGTGTGCTGCACCCGCGGCATCCTCCAGCTCCTCGACGAGCGCGAGCTGCGCGGCGTGCTGGGCCACGAGCTCTCCCACGTTTACAACCGCGACATCCTCACCGGCTCCATCGCCGCGGGTATCGCCGGGATCATCTCCTCGCTGGGCTCCATGGCCCTGTGGTTCGGCGCCGGCCGCGACCGCCGCGAGAGCAATGGCCTGGCCATCCTCCTGCTCGCGCTCCTCGCCCCACTGGCCGCCACCGTCACACAGTTCGCCATCTCGCGCACCCGTGAGTACGACGCCGACCATGACGGAGCGCTCCTCACCAATGATCCGCTCGCCCTGGCCAGCGCCCTGCGCAAGCTCGACGGCGGCATCGCGGCTGCCCCCATGGCCCGAGACCCGCGTATGGAACCGGTGAGCTCGATGATGATCGCCAACCCCTTCGGCCGCGTGAAGAACCTCTTCGCCACGCACCCCCCGATGGCCGACCGCATCCGGCGCCTGGAGCAGATGGCCGGGTACTGACCGGCTCGCCCGGCGCTCTCGGGATTTCTTGCCTGCTCAGGGGATGTCATGGTGTCATGAGGGCGACGGGGCGGCGCCGCTGCGGCCCCGTCGGTCTCAGCGGTAGTTGACGAACTGCAGGGCGGCGTCGACGTCGAGGCCCTTGAGCAGAGCGATGACCGACTGGAGGTCGTCGCGGGACTTGGAGGACACTCGGATCTCATCGCCCTGGATCGTTGCCTTGACGCCCTTGGGTCCCTCATCCCGGATCGCCTTGGTGATCCGCTTGGCGATCTCCTGGCTGATGCCCTCCTTGAGCGGGCAGGCCAAGCGGTAGATCTTCCCCGAGGGCTTGGGCTCGCGGTCGCCCAGGTCGAGGGCCTTGAGGGACACGCCCCGCCGGAACAGCTTGGACTGCAGCACGTCGAGGATCGCCAGCACGCGCTCGGCGGAGTTGGCCTCCATGGCGATGACGTCGCCGGCCAGGGTGACGGAGGCGTCGACGCCGCGGAAGTCGTAGCGCTGGGCGATCTCCTTGGCGGTCTGATTGACGGCGTTGTCGACCTCCTGGCGGTCGAGCTTGGAGACGATGTCGAAGGAGGAGTCTGCGGCCATGGCCTTCCCTTTCCACTGATGGGCGCGTACGGGCATCCGGGCGGAGCGCTCACGGGTGTCGGGCGCCCCCACTGCCGGGGGCCGACGCCTCCGCGCCGCCCCTCCCCGGCGCTGCTCGGGCTCGAGGGTCGTGTGAGCAGGGTCCTAGGGGCGGGATTGGCGCGCTCCGCCGTCGGCTTGTTATTCTTCCACGGCACCGCGCGGTGGGTCTGCTGGACTCGGTGACGCGGGGCATGGCGGGTTGCCCGAGCGGCCAATGGGAGCTGACTGTAAATCAGCCGCGCAAGCTACGGGGGTTCGAATCCCTCACCCGCCACCATGATCGGAGGGTCCTCGGTCCCGATGATCAGAGCCCCTCCGGTGGGGCGGTCCGCAGTGAGCGAGCCCACGCGGGGCCGGATTGCCCAGGCATGACGGTTCCGCTTAGGATTCCGCTCGTTGCCTCGATAGCTCAGTGGTAGAGCACTTCCTTGGTAAGGAAGAGGTCACGAGTTCAATCCTCGTTCGAGGCTCTGATGCGTTGGGGGCCGGTTCGGCCCCCTCCGCATGACATGGCGAGGTAGCTCAGCTGGTTAGAGCGCACGACTCATAATCGTGAGGTCGAGGGTTCGAGTCCCTCCCCCGCTACGCAAGGTTCGAGCACATCGCCGCCCCGGGCTGCTCGAGGATCAATCAGAGGAGAGACACGTGGCCTCCAAGACCGCTGACGTGCGTCCCAAGATCACTCTGGCTTGCTCGGAGTGCAAGGAGCGCAACTACATCACCAAGAAGAACCGCCGGAACACCCCCGATCGCCTCGCGATCTCCAAGTTCTGCGCGCGCTGCGGCAAGCACACGGAGCACCGCGAGACCCGCTGAGCCCCGCGCCCGGATACGATCCGGGCATGAGCGCGTCGAGCCCCACGAGCCCCGAGCTGGTGGGGCTTCGCCATGCCCAGGAGGTGATCGAGGGGATCCTGACCCGCTCCGGTGTCGATGACGCCGAGGCAGACGCCCGTCAAGGCGCCGGCGCCATCGCCCCGGCACTGGTCGCCCTGATCCTGATTCGCGGGATGATCGTGCCCTGGGAGGGGCTCATCCACCGGCGCTGCCGCATCACTCCGGCACCCGGAGGCGCCGCCCATCCTGCCCCGCCCCGCACGCGAAGAACCATCCGAGGGGGCTGGGAGCTCATCGAGGTGACCGCCGAAGTGGTTGTCGACGCCGCCGCGCGCCTCCCGCCGCTCGCCGGGGCCCCGCTCCTCCAGGTCCATCACGGCCTCGCCCGGCGCCTCTCCCCGGCCCCCCGCAGCGCTCCTCGGAGCAGCACGGGCACTGCCACCGCCGGCGAAGGCGGCACGGCCGTCGGCCGCCGGCTCCACCTCAGCGCAGAGGATGCGATCGTCTGGGCGGGCGCGACCGGCGATGACAACCCCATCCACCTCCACCCGGGCGCGGCCCGGCGGGCGGGCCTTGGGACGGGTGATGCTGACGTCGTCGCCCACGGCCTGCTGCTGGCCGCGCTGAGCCTCGGGGTGGCTCCGCCTGCCCCCACCGAACCCGCGGGACTCGATCTGCTCTTCCCGGCCGCGCTCGCCGTCGGGCCCACGGGGGCGGGCCTCATCGTGGACGATGACGGCTCGTGCTGGTCGGCTGCGGGTGCCAGAAGGGTGCTGCGGCGCCGGAGTACGGGTCTCGGCTGACGCCGTTGAAAAGGCGGGCCCTGTCATGGTCGCTGGTAATCCCGTCCCGATTGTTCAATACTTAACGACATCTCATAGGTCGATCGATTATCGCGAGGCCGCATCACCATCGGCGCGGCGCTGTCCGACGTCTCGGACCAGCGCGGAGAGGAACGATATGCCCGGGAAGGACGGAGAGGCACTCGCGGAGCAGGATGGACCCGCCTGCGGTCGGACCCCCGCTCCCACAGTCCCCTCCTGCGGGCAGGGCCCAGCGGACGAGGCCCCCATACGGGCGGCCGGTGGCTGCGGAACCGCGGGTTCGCCCCGACTCGATGCCCTCGAGATGCGCGCCTGGCGCGCCTTCCTCCACACCGCCACCGCCGTCACCGGCGTGCTCAACCACGAGCTCGAGACGGGCGTCGGCCTGTCCCTGCACGAGTACGAGATCCTCGTGCGCCTCGACGAGGCCGCCGGCAAGGAGCTGCGGATGTCGAGCCTGGCCGAGATGATCGGGCACTCCCGCTCCCGCCTCACCCACACGGTCACCCGCCTGGAGAAGGAGGGGTTCGTGGAGCGGCGCTCCTGCCCCTCCGACAAGCGTGGCGTCAATTGCGCGCTCACCGACCCCGGCCTCGCCTTTCTGCGCTCAGCGGCGCCCCTGCACCTCGACGGCGTCCGCAGGCACGTCATCGACCGCCTCGGGCGGGGGGACCTGGAGGCGCTCGCCGAGATCATGTCCCGACTCAACCCCTCCGGCTGAGGTCGGCCGCCTCCCTGCCCCCGACTGGCGGCTCAGCCCCACAAATCCGTCCAGGTCACTCCCAACTCGGCCAGGAGCCCGCGCAGCAGGGGCAGCGAGATGCCGACGACGCCGTGCGGGTCGCCCTCGATCCCCTCGATGAAGGCGCCGCCCAGCCCGTCGATCGTGAAGGCCCCGGCGCACCACAGCGGCTCCCCGGTGGCGATATAGGCGTCGATCTCCGCCTCACTGGGCTCGCCGAAGTGGACGATCGCCGACGAGACGCCCTCCGCTCTTGCCCCATCGGTCAGGCGCACCAGGGCGTGCCCGGTGCGCAGTACGCCCGTGCGCCCCCGCATCGCCAGCCAGCGCTCGCGGGCCGCCTCGGGCATGCGGGGCTTGCCGACGACGGCGCCGTCGATCTCCAGCATCGAGTCGCATCCGACGACGATGGGCGCCCCGGCCCGCCCACCGGATCCCGCCGGTCCCGGTCCTGCGCCTGCGCCGTCGGCGGGATCGCCGCTCAGCGCATCGGCGACGTCGAGCGCCTTGGCCCGGGCTAAGGCGAGCACCTGCTCAGCGGGGGAGGGGGCCTCCTCGCCAGTGGCGGCGTGCCGCTCGGCGAGAGCGGCGAGGACCGAGCCCTCGTCGACCGAGGAGACCTCGACCCGGGGCTCGATACCTGCGGCGCGGAGGGTGGCCAGACGGCCCGTGGACTTCGAGGCGAGAATGATCACCGCCCCAGACTACCCAGCGACCAGCGGTGGGACCGGCAGGCCCGGGTTGCGGGGCCTGCGGGTACCCTTCGCCCTATGAGCACCACGACCCGGCTGGTGACCGTCGACGCCACAGGCTCGACCAATGATGATCTGCGCCAGGAGCTCGCCCCCGCCGGGCGCCTCGATGCGGCTGCTGCTGACCGCTGGCCCCACGGATCCGCGCTGCGGGCCCTCGCCCAGACCGCCGGGCGGGGCAGGAGCGGACGCGACTGGGTGACCCCGCCGGGTGTCGCCCTGACCGTCTCCTTCGTCCTTCGGCCGCTCGTACCCGGCGATCGCCTCGGCTGGCTCCCTCTGCTGGCGGGCCTGGCCGTGCGCGACGCCCTCGCACCCGCACTGGAAGGCCTGCCCTGGCGCGCCCGCACGAAATGGCCCAACGATGTCGTCGTCGAGCCCTCTGGCGAGGGGAAGGTCGGCGTTGACGGCGAGGTGCCCGGCTGGGGGCGCGCCCGCAAGATCGCGGGCATCCTCGCCGAGCTCATCCCCGCGCCCGGAGGCGGGGATGGGGCCGGGGCTCCCGTCCGTCGTGAGGAGGCGCCCGTCGTCATCCTGGGCATCGGAGTCAACGTCGGCCAACCGCCGGAGGCGCTCCCCGTGCCCTGGGCCGCCTCGCTGCGGAGCCTGGGCGCCGGCGGGCCCCGGTCGGACCCCGGGGCCGTGCTGGAGGCCGTCGCCCCGCGCCTGCTCCGGCTCCTGGGGGAGTGGGAGGCTGCTGGCGGGGATCCTGATGGGGCGCTGACCGCCACCGGTACGCTCGGCCAGGACCTGCGCGAGGCCTGCGCGACCCTCGGGGCCCGTGTCCGCGTGAGCACCCCGGGCGGCGATGTCTCCGGGACGGCCGTCGGCCTTGAGCCCGAGCTCCGACTGCGGCCGGATGGCGGCGGCCCGGAGAGGCTCATCATGGCCGGGGATGCGAGCGTTCGAGCCGCAGAGCCCGACGGGCGTACGTGATCTGAACGCGGGCCGCACGTTCTCGCGCCTTCTCGCATGATCACCTCAGGATGACAGGACATCTGATGTCTTTCTGACAAAATCCTGTGATCTGCGCTACCCTGTCCTGATGGATCAGCCAGAGGCGCCGCCGGCGCACGGAGAAGGGCTCGGGGCGGGGGACCGCGCTCCCGGTCCTCGAACAGGCGGCGAGTCCCTTCCCGATCAGCCGGAGGGGGCCGTCCCCGTACCCGGGGACGGGGATGAACGGAGCGCGGGGCCTGCCGATGGCGCGGCCGGATCGACCACCGATCGCGCGACGGCCGTCGCCCATTCCCGCCTGCTGCTCGGGGGCGAGCCCGACCTGACGCTGCTCCGGCTCGCCGGCGCGGCCGAGGTCTCCCCGCTCTTCGCACGCAGCTTCTGGCGAGCCATGGGCTTCGCGGACGTGGATGACGACGAGGTCCGCTTCACCCGCCAGGACGCCGACGCCTTGCGGGCCATCGCCGACCTCATCGACTCCGAGGAGGACCGCCGCCCCGGTCCGGACGGACCCGGCGGTCTATCGACCTCGGCGATCCTCGAACTGCTCCGAGCCCAGTCGTACACGATGGACCGACTCGTCCTGTGGCAGCTCGAGACCCTCGTGGCGGATGTCGGCCAACGCCTCGGCCTGGACGACACCTCCGCCCGGCTCGTCGTCCTCGACCACATCAACGAGATCACTGCCCCCCTGACCGACCAGCTCATCTACGTGTGGCGCCGCCACCTGGCCTCGCTCCTGGACCGCACCGACGCCGAGATCTCACGGCGGGGCATCGAGCGCGTGGGCCCCGACTACTACCCGCTCGTGAGATCCCTGGGCTTCGTCGACATCGTCTCCTTCACCCAGCGCGCCCAGACGATGAGCCGCATGGAGCTGTCCACCATGCTCGACGACTTCGAGACGACGGCCCGTGACGTCATCACGTCGCGGGGGGCGAGAGTCGTCAAGACCATCGGGGACGCCGTCATGTACATCTCCGATGACCTGACCATCGCCGCCGATGTCGTCACCTCCCTCGTCGATGAGCTCCAGTCGGAGCTCGACGAGATCCTCGTGCGTGCCAGCCTCGTCGAGGGCCGCGTCGTGTCCCGCTCCGGCGACGTCTTCGGCCCGCCCGTCAATCTCGCCTCCCGACTGGTCGACACCGCTGAACCCGGGGGCATCCGCATGGACCAGGCCACTGCCCGCGCCCTCATGGCCAGCCCCGTCGCCCTGCGCTACCGAGTGCGCCAGTGCCACGACGTCGTTGCCAAGGGCATGGGCAACGTCACCCCCTGGTCGCTCGAGCGCGCCTGAGGGCCGCGGGCCGTCCGGGACTAGGCGGGCCGGGACGGCGATGATCAGGCCGCCCCCAGGTTCTGCTCGGGTGGGTATTTCCTCGCGATATCGCGGAAAACCATGCGAGAGCATCCCCGCGCCGCTCACGATGGCGACGGAGCCACTGCCACCCCCCGGGCAACTCGGCTAGTATCTGGATCGTGACAATCGTGCTTCTCGTCGAGGACGACCCCGCCATCTCCGAGCCCCTCGCCCGCGCCTTCGGCCGCGAGGGCTACGAGGTCCGCGCCCACGGCACCGGCAAGGGCGCCCTGGAGGAGATCGGCGAGGCCGACATCCTCGTACTCGACCTCGGCCTGCCGGACATGGACGGTCTCGACGTCGCGCGGACCGTGCGCGCGCAGGGCCTGACCATCCCCATCCTCATGCTCACCGCCCGCAGCGAGGACACCGACCACGTCGTCGGCCTCGACGCCGGCGCGGACGATTACGTCACCAAGCCCTTCCGGCTCGCCGAGCTCCTCGCCCGCGTGCGCGCCCAGGTCCGCCGCGCCTCCGGCGAGGCCGCCGTCGACCAGCTCTCCCACGGGGATATCCGCGTGGACGTCGCCGCCCACCGCGCCTTCGTGGGCAGTCGTGAGCTGCAGCTGACCGTCCGCGAGTTCGAGCTCCTGAGAGTTCTCGTGCGCGGCGCGGGCGCCGTCGTCGACAGCGACGACATCCTGCGAGAGGTCTGGGGCGAGGACCCCACCGGCTCGGAGTCGACGCTCGGCATGCACGCCACCTGGCTGCGCCGCAAGCTCGGCGACGACGTCGACGCCCCCGCCGTCCTCCTCGCCGAGGGCGCGGGCTACCGCCTGGCCTGAGGCCGTTTCCGCCCAGGGGATCCGATGCGACGCCGCACCCTCCAGATGACCATGGCGGCGGTGCTCGTCGCCGTCATCCTCCTGGGGGTGCCCCTGGGCGCGGCGACGATCTTCTACGCCGCGCGGTCCGCGTCGGACGATCATGAGCGCTGGCGCACGGTCCTGTCCGTGGTGACGGTGGGCACCGCCCTGGCGATCGTGGCCCTGGCCGCCGCGTCCGTCGTCGCCTCGAAGGTCTCGCGGCGCATCTCCGCCCCGCTCATCTACCTGGCGGCCGAGGCCGAGCAGTTGGGCAGCGGGCAGGTGCGCCCCCGCATCCGGGTCTCCGGGATCGAGGAGATCGACCTCGTCCAGGCCGAGCTCGTGCGCTCCGCCGAGCGCGTGGCCGGCAGGCTCGCGGCCGAGCGGCAGTTCGCCTCCGACGCCTCCCATCAGCTGCGCACGCCACTGACCTCCCTCAGCCTGCGCTTGGAGGAGATCGAGCTCATCGCCGACGACGAGCAGGTGCGCGCCGACGCCCACGCCTGCCTGGAGCAGGTGGAGAGGTTGACAGGCGTCGTCGACGACCTCCTGAAGGTCTCGCGCCGCAGCGGTGGCGGAACCACGGAGGCCCTCCACCTCGGGGAGCTCTTCGAGCAGCAGTGCGAGGAATGGGGGCCGGCCTTCGCCGAGGCCGGGCGCGAGCTGGTCCTGACCGACGACGTCGATCAGCCGGTGCTCGCCAGCCCCGGCTCGCTCGCCCAGGTCCTGGCCACCGTCATCGAGAACTCCCTGCGCTACGGGGCGGGGACGACGACCGTCTCCGTGCGCAGCGCCAACGGCGGGCACGGCGTTTTCATCGACATCGCCGACGAGGGCGAGGGGGTCGACGACGAGCTCGCGCCGCACATCTTCGAGCGCTCCGTGTCCGGGCACGGCTCCACCGGCGTGGGGCTGGCGCTGGCCAAGGACCTCGTGGAGGCCGACGGGGGCCGCATCGAGCTCACCGCGCGCCGTCCACCGGTCTTCTCAGTGCTCCTGGCCGCCGTGCCGCGCTCCCTCGACCCGAACACCGTCCTCCCGCAAGGGGCGATCGTCAACGTCGGCCGCCGCCGCCGCTTCTGACCCATCTGTCCATCGATTACCCTCCTCCCTCCCCCCCCCCGTGAGCGAGACCGGTCGAAAATAGGAGCGAAACCGGTTCTCGGACCGGTCTCGCTCCTATTTTCGACCGGTCTCGC
>NZ_MVIV01000014.1 GCF_002072175.1 Actinomyces gaoshouyii
GCCAAACAAAAAAAGCCACAGCAACCAACCCACACCACCACCCAAAACAGGCAACAGCACAAGCCAACCACCACAGCACAACCCACCCAAGACACCCAACCAAAAAAAATCAAGCACCCAGACAGGCCAAAAAATGACATAAACAAGCATGACACACTATCGAGTTCTCAAACAACACACCCACCCCACAACAACAACCCCCACAACAAGGGCCACCACCACAAGAAGGCGCGAAGGAAACATTACAGAATGGAGCGCCTCAGATCAAACCAAGGACCGGTGATCCCGATCTCGCACCCCCTGTTCAGTTCCAGCCATTCGACCTCGAGAAAATCTCGGCGCCGCGTTTGGCCGAGGAGTAGATTACGTAGCGCTCGCCGCGTCGTCAAATAACAAGTCGGTGACGGTGATCACATAGGCGCTGCCACCGACTTCTCGCAGATCAGAGGGCTTCAGATAGGCGCTCGCGAGTCTCCTCGTCACTTGCTCCGCGCCACTGAGAGCGTCCTGCGCCCCTTGCGCACGAGGACCACTCCCCCGGCGAGCAGATCGGCCTCGGTCACCACGAGATCCTCGTCGGTGACCTTGACGTTGTTGAGGTAGGCGCCGCCTGCGGCGATGGTCCGGCGTGCCGCGCCGCGCCCCTTCTCCAGCCCGGCGCCGACGAGGAGATCAACGATCGTCGACTCCCCCACGACCAGATCCGAGCCAGGCAGGTCCGCCGTGGCCGCCGCCATGGTCGCCTCGTCGATCCCGGCCAGATCGCCCCGGCCCCAGAGCGCCGCCGTGGCCGCCTCGGCCCGCACGAGCGCCTCCTCGCCATGGACCCAGCGCGTGACCTCGCGGGCGAGCGCCCGCTGGGCCTCGCGCGCCTTGGGGTTATCGGCGACGGTCGCTTCGAGGCACTCGATCTCCGCGCGGTCCAGGAAGGTAAAGACCTTGAGGAAGCGCACGACGTCGTCATCGTCCACGTGGAGCCAGAACTGGTAGAAGGCGTAGGGGCTGAGCATCTCGGGATTGAGCCAGATGGCGCCGCCCTCGGTCTTGCCGAACTTCGTGCCGTCGGACTTGGTGATGAGCGGGTTGGTCATGACGTGGACGGATGCGCCCTCGACCTTGTGGATGAGGTCCATGCCGCCCACGAGGTTGCCCCACTGGTCGTTCCCGCCGACCTCGAGGGTGCAACCGTAGCGGCGGAAGAGCTCGAGGTAGTCGTTGGCCTGGAGGATCTGGTAGCTGAACTCGGTGTAGGAGATGCCCTCCTCGCTGGCCAGGCGGCGCGCGACGATGTCTTTGGAGAGCATGGTCCCCATGCGGAAGTACTTGCCGAGGTCGCGCAGCAGGCCGATGGCGGTCAGCTCGGCGGTCCAGTCGAGGTTGTTGACGATACGGGCGGGGTTGGCACCCTCGAAGTCCAGGAGGTTCTCGAGCTGGGATTGCAGGGAGCGCGCCCACCCGGCCACGACCTCTGGGGTGTTGAGGGCGCGCTCGCCCTTGTCGCGGGGATCTCCCACCAGTCCGGTGGCACCGCCGACGAGCGCGAGGGGGTGGTGCCCGGCCATCTGGAGGTGGCGCATGACCTTGACGGCCACGAGGTGCCCGTGGTGGAGCGACGGCGCGGTGGGATCGAAACCGCAATAGAAGGTGATCCGGCCCTCGGTGAGCGCAGCGCGGAGCGCGTCGATGTCTGTGTGCTGGGCGATGAGCCCACGCCACTGCAACTCGTCCAGGATGTCGGTCACGGTCCTGTTGCCTTCCATGGGTCTGAGCCGGCCTCGGATGGGGGCGGCGGCGCCGGGCGCGCGCCTCGGCGGCGCTAGTCTGCCACGTTGGCGGAGCCGCTCAGGCCCCCATCCGGCTCAGCGCTCCGGAACCAGGCCGATCCTGGGCCCGTACTCTCCCAGCGCAGGCGCTCGAGCACGCGTCGGACCGGCATTGGCCGGGCTCTGGAGACGGTCACGAGCGCCCTCCGGGCCGGTCCCAGGTGAGGGTGTAGCGGTCGTAGAAGCGGCGCCGCACCCGTGCCCCCGGGAGGATCAGCGCCGCCGCCCGGCGGATCTCCGCCAGCGACTCGCGGAGCCTCGCGACGGGCACGCCGATGTCCCGCGTCTCGCCGTGGAGTCGGCCCGCCATCGGGATCGACAGGAGGCTCAGCCCCGAGACGATCCAGTCCCAGACGCTCGCGCTCGCGGCGAGCCCGACAACCGTGAGCCGTCCGCCGGGCGCCACGAGCCCCGCCAGGCGCTCCAGCCCGGCCTCCAGCCCCCGACAGCGGCGTCGGCGGCGAGCTCGTTGTGGAGGACCGTGTTGTGGTTCCAGTAGTCCCCGGGCATCACAGCCCTCCCGGCGAGGCTCCCCCTCGCCTGGCTCGCCTGGGTGCGGCCGCCCTGTAGGGCGAGACGGTGGGCTCGCCGTCGATCCAGAAGCGCCACGGGTAGAGCCTGCCGTCGCCGCCGGGGCCCGACACCCCCGTGCGCGCCCCCGTGCGGACAGCGTCCGGCGCCGGAGCAGTGCCGGGCTCGGCCAGCGCCAGGCTCACGCGAGAGCCCGGCGCACCCAGCGCGACGCCGTCGTCGTCGAGCGAAAGTCCCAGCGCCCGGCACAGGCGCGCGGGCCCACGGGCCAGGTCCCGGCCGCTGCGGGCGGCCGGCCGGCGCGATCGGGCGAGCTCAAGTCCCTCCACCACCTCACCGCCACGCAGCAGCACGGCACGGGACACGCCCTCGGGCCCGGTGACGACGTTGACGCAGTGGTGCATGCCGTAGGTGAAGTAGACGTAGATGACACCGCCCGCGCAAAACATCGAGGCGTTGCGGGCGGTGGGCCCCCGGTAGGCGTGGGAGCCGGGATCCTGCTCACCCCGGTAGGCCTCGACCTCAGTCAGGCGCACCGAGACGGTTCCCGCGGAGTCGGTGGCGGAGATGACCGCCCCCAGGAGCTGCGGGGCCGCCTCCAGGCAGTCAAGGGCCAGCAGGCGCCGCGTCTCCTCGGCCAGGCCGATCCCCCGTCCGCTGCCCTCGGGGGCCGCGGACTCGGAGGGCCCGTCCGGTGCGGAGGGCATGTCAGTCCTCAGGCCCCGCGCCGTCAGGCCCATCGAGCAGGGAGCCCTCCCAGGAGAAGACCCGCAGCTCGGCCGAGCGCTCAATGGCGCGTGCCAGCTGCTCGACGACGCGCACGGGCGCGGTCCCGCCGTGGCCCCGGCGCGCCGCCACCGAGCCGGCGGCGGTCAGGATCTCGCGCACGCCCGGATTCAGGCGCGCGTCGATAGCCGCGAAGTCCTCGTCGCTCAGATCCCACAGCTCCATGCCGCGCGTCTCGCACTCACGCACGCAGGCCCCCGAGATCTCGTGAGCCTCACGGAAGGGCACACCCTCCTTGACCAGCCACTCGGCGACGTCGGTGGCCAGGGAGAAGCCCTGGGGGGCGAGCTCGGCCATGCGCGCGGTGTCCAGGCGCATGGTGGCGACCATCCCGGACACGGCCGGCAGGAGCACCGCGAGGGTGTCGAGGGCGTCGAAGACCGGCTCCTTGTCCTCCTGCAGGTCGCGATCGTAGGCCAGGGGCAGGGCCTTGAGGGTGGCGAGCAGGCCGGCAAGGTCGCCGATGAGGCGACCCGCCTTGCCGCGGGCGAGCTCGGCCACGTCCGGGTTCTTCTTCTGCGGCATGATCGACGATCCCGTGGAGTAGGAGTCGTCGAGGGTGACGAATCCGAACTCCTTGGTGTTCCAGATGATGATCTCCTCGCTCAGGCGCGAGATATCCACCGCCGTCATCGCCAGGATGAAGCTCATCTCCGCGACGACGTCGCGGGCCGCAGTGCCGTCGATGGAGTTCTCCACCGAAGCGTCGAAGCCGAGGTCGGCGGCGACGGCGTCGGGGTCCATCCCCAGCGTGTTGCCGGCCAGGGCGCCGGAGCCGTAAGGGCTCACCGCGGCACGGGCGTCCCAGTCCTCCAGGCGCTCGACGTCGCGCATGAGCGGCCAGGCGTGGGCCAGCAGGTGGTGGGCGACGAGCACGGGCTGGGCGTGCTGCATGTGGGTGCGGCCCGGCATGATCGCCTCACCGGCGGCGGCGGCCTGGTCGACGAGGGCGTCGACGACATCGAGGACGAGTCCGGCGACGTGGCGGGCCTGGTCGCGCAGGTACATGCGGATGAGCGTGGCGATCTGGTCGTTGCGCGAGCGCCCCGCCCTCAGGCGCCCACCGAGGTCCTCACCGGCGCGCTCCATAAGGCCGCGCTCGAGGGCCGTGTGGACGTCCTCGTCCGCCGGCGTCGGGGTGAAGGCCCCGCTGACGACGTCGTCCTCCAGGCAGTCGAGGGCATCGAGCATGCCGGTGAGCTGGTCGTCGTCGAGCAAGCCCGCGCCCGCCAGCGCGCGGGCGTGCGCGCGCGAGCCGGCGATGTCGTAGCGGGCCAGTCGCCAGTCGAAGTGGGTGGATACACTCAGCGCCGCCAGCGCCTGGGCGGGGCCACCGGTGAAGCGCCCGCCCCACAGGCTGATAGCGCCCCGGCCCTCCGGGGGGCTCCTGAAGGCGGCGGCATCTGCGGCGTCGGGAATGCGGTCGAGCGGAGACGTCATGGCCCCATCATGACGCATTCACCGGCGGGGGTCCTCCCCGATCCTGGTCCGGCTGGGCCGTCCGGCCTCCTTGACGGTGAGGCGGTGCAGTCCCAACCAGGTGCCGATGGCGCAGGCGACCATCCAGTTGCCCTCGGACAGCAGGCGGGACTCAGTCAGGGCCTGGATCGCCAGCGCGGCGGAGACGAGGAGGGGCAGCAGCACCGAGGGCGCGGAATCGAGGTAGAGCAGGGCCAGCCGTCCGGTGCGCACGAGGAGCAGCAGGACGACGGCCACGATGAGGATGAATCCGACGATACCCGTTTGGAACAGCGCCTCGAGATAGGCGTTGTGCGCGCTCATGGTCGGGGTGCCGTCGGGGCGGACGACGAGCGTCTGGAACACCGGGAGCCAGGGCTGCCAGTACATGACCCATCCCCATCCCAGGATGGAGTGCTGCTTCCACAGGTCGATGACGCGCTCCCAGATGATCGCCCGGCCCGACATGTCCGGGCTGCGGTTGAGCAGCATGGCCAGGTCGTGGCGGAAGAGGAGCGCCATCAGGCCGATCAGCAGGCAGGCCGCGGCGGTGCGCAGGATCGCCTGGTAGCGCTGCTCCCGGGGCACGTGCCGCAGCCACCACAGCACCACGGCGAGGATCGCGCAGATCATCGCCGCGACCGTCACCGTGGCCGAGCGGGTCAGGACCAGCGTGAGCACCGAGAGCGAGGACCACACGATGAGGTGGGAGCGGCTGATCTGCTGATCCCTCCATCGCACGACCACGCAGATGAGGGCGAGCAGGGCGATGAAGGCCAGCGGATTGCGGTTGCCGACGATCCCCTGGATCGGGCCTCCCTGGAGCAGTCGGTTCTCGCTCCAGAAATAGGAGATGGGCACGCTCTCCCATCCCCGCATGTAGAGGGGGATGAGAGGGTGCTTGAGGACGAGCGCCACGTAGGTCTCGAGCGCCAGGCTCAGTGCGATCGTGGCCTCGAGGGAGCGCCCCAGGGCGACCGTGAGCTGGCGCAGCGAGAGCGCGCAGGCCAGGAGGATGCCGGCCGCAGTGGTCGCCACCATGAGGGCGGAGGCGAGGAGGGTCTCATTGGGGAACTGGGTCCAGGCGATGCTGGCCACGCACCATAGGCAGTAGGCACATGTCGCGGGGGGCAACGCGCGCCATACGATCCGGTGCCCCTCGAGGCGGAAGGCCGCGTACAGCGCGATCCCACTGATCGCCGCAATGATGCCGAAGGGCGTCCAGCCCACGACGTTGCGGATGCCCTGCCCGGAGAAGGTCAGGAAGAAGGCCCACACGGCGAGGCCGGGGATGACTGAGCGCCCATGGGCGCGCCCCGCGGGGGCGTCGATCTCCTCACGCTGCATTTTTGTCATCCGTGTCTGTCGGTCCTGCTCCGTCGGTGCTCCCGCGGGCGATGCCAGACGACGGAGCTCCTCAGATGTTAGTCCCACATGGCGCCCCAGCGCGGCCCGATGGGCCGCGCGCGACCAGTGGCGCGCGAAGGCGCTGGCCGCGCGCCGCCCACCGGGATCAGAAGCCCTCGCCCTCGCCGAGGCGCTCGGCCCTGGCGGCGGCGAGCTTGGGCTGCATGCCGTAGATCTCGATGAAGCCCCGGGATGAGGACTGGTCGAAGGTATCGCCCGAGTCGTAGGTGGCCAGGTTGAAGTCGTAGAGCCCGCTCTCGCTGCGGCGCCCGTTGACGGTGGCGCGCCCGCCATGGAGGACCATTCGGATATCCCCGCTGACGTAGTGCTGGGTGTCCTCGATGAAGGCGTCCAGGGAGCGCTTGAGCGGCGAGTACCACTGCGCCTCGTAGACGAGCTCGCCCCAGGTTTGCTCGATCTGGCGCTTGTAGCGGCGCTGGAGGCGCTCGAGGGTGACGGCCTCCAGGGCCCGGTGGGCCTCGATGAGGATGACGGCGCCGGGCGCCTCATAGATCTCCCGGGACTTGATGCCCACGAGGCGGTCCTCGACCATGTCGATGCGACCGATCCCCTGGGCCCCTCCCCTGCGGTTGAGCTCCTGGATGGCCTGGAGCGGGGTGACGGCCGCGCCGTCGATCGCCACGGGCAGGCCCTCCTTGAAGGTGATGATGACCTCGTCGGGCAGCGGCGGGTAGGTGGGGTCATCGGTGTAGGTGTAGACGTCCTTCGTCGGGGCGTTCCACAGGTCCTCCAGGAAGCCGGTCTCGACGGCGCGCCCCCACGCGTTCTGGTCGATGGAGAAGGGGTTGTGCTTGGTGGTCTCGATGGGGAGGCTGTGCTTCTCGGCGTATTCGATGGCGACATCGCGCGTCAGGGCGAGGTCGCGCACCGGGGACAGGCAGTCCATATCCGGTGCCATGGAGGTGATGGCGACCTCGAAGCGGACCTGGTCGTTGCCCTTCCCGGTGCAGCCGTGCGCCACCGTCGAGGCACCGAACTCGCGGGCGGCGCGCACGAGGTGCTTGGCGATGACCGGCCGGGACAGGGCGGATACGAGCGGGTAGGCTCCCTCGTAGAGCGCGTTGGCCTTGAGCGCCGGCATGCAGTAGTCGGTGGCGAACTCGTCGCGGGCGTCGGCGATATAGGCCTCGACAGCACCGCAGTCGAGCGCGCGCTGACGGATGACATCGAGGTCCTCGCCGCCCTGCCCGACGTCGACCGAGACGGTGACCACCTCTCGGCCGGTCTGCTCTGCGATCCAGCCGATGGCGACTGAGGTGTCCAGCCCGCCGGAGTAGGCCAGGACGACGCGATCAGTGTTCTTGTTCATGAGGGATCTCCATAGGAGGGGTTGCGCCGGCGGGCCGGCCTGTCGGTTGGAGGGAGCGCCCGGGCAGGGCGTGGCGCTCCTTTGGGTGGTCGGGGCGGGGATCGGCCGTCAGCGTCTTCCCGCTGGGTCGGCCAGGGCGAGCAGATGCGTGGCCACGCGGGCCGCGATCTCCTCGGAGCGGGTGATGACCAGGACGGTGTCGTCTCCGGCGATGCAGCCCAGGACCCCGGGAAGCATCGAGTCGTCGACGGCGCTGGCCAGCAGCTGAGCCGAGGCGGCCGGGGTGCGCAGCACGAGCTGGCCGCCGGACCACTCGGCCGTCACCAGCAGGTCGGCGCACCAACGGGCCAGCCGGGGCGTCGTGTAGGGGCTCAGGTCGTTCTCATCCGCGCCCTCGGCCACCGCCTGCGCCGCGCGCATTTGCCCGGGCGCCCCGGCCTCGGGGACGGCGTAGACGAGCGCGCCGTCGCAGGTCCGGATCTTCGTGGCGCGCAACTCGACGAGGTCCCGGGACAGGGTGGCCTGGGTGGTGCTCACGCTCCGCCCGGCGAGGGCCTCGCGCAGCTCGGCCTGGGATCGGATCCGGGAATGGCCCAGGATCTGACGGATGAGGGCGTGTCTGGCGGCCTTCGTGGCCGGCGCCGCTGGAACGGCTTGGGCGGAGGGATCGGCCCTGGTCGCGGATGCGCCCGGATCGCTCATGCGCTCAGTCATGGCTCCCCGCAGTCGTCGCGGCTCCCTCGGAGGCGCTCGCCAGGCGTGCGGCGAGGAGGGCCGAGAGCTCGGTCGTGAAGGCGTCGGCGTCCTCATCGGACAGGATGAGGGGCGGCGCCAGGCGCAAGGTGTCGTCCCGGGGGGCGTTGACGATGAACCCGGCCCGAGCGAGGTCCTCGGCGATTCCGGAGGCGGGCCCGACCGCGGGGTCGAGGGCGACGCCGATGAGCAGTCCCAGTCCGCGCGCGGCGGTGACGCCGGGCACCTTGGCGAGCTCCGCCGCCCAGCGCTCGCCAAGGCTGGCCGCACGCGCCAGGAGGCCCTCGGAGCGCAGGGTATCGATCACGGCCAGGGCGGCGCTGGCCGACACCGGGTTGCCGCCGAAGGTGGTGCCGTGCTGGCCCGGACCGAGGAGCTCGGCCGCCTGGCCGGTGGCCACCACCGCGCCGATCGGCATCCCGCCGCCCAGGCCCTTGGCCAGGGTGACGACGTCGGGGACGATGCCGGGGGCCAGGATGTGGTGAGCCATCCAGGCGCCCGCGCGGCCCATGCCGGTCTGGACCTCATCGATGATGAGCAGGGCACCGGCGTCGCGGGTCAGGGCGCGGGCGGCCTCGAGGTAGCCGTCGGGCAGGGGGCGCACGCCGGCCTCGCCCTGGATGGGCTCGACGATGAGGGCGGCGACATCGGGCCCCATGGCATCCCTCAGGGCGCTCACGTCCCCGACGGGCACGAACTCGATGCCCCCGGGAAGGGGCTCGAAGGGCTCGCGGTAGGCGGCCTTGTGGGTCATGGCGAGCGCGCCCATGGTGCGCCCGTGGAAGGCCTGCTCGAGGGCGAGGACGCGGGGCCGGGAGGAGGAGCCGTGGCGGCGGGCGATCTTGAGCGCCCCCTCGTTGGCCTCGGTGCCGGAGTTGGCCAGGAAGACCCGGGAGGCACCGGGCTCGGCGCCCGGGAGGGACAGGGTGATGAGCTCCTCGGCCAGGCGGACCTGGGCGGGGGTGGTGAAGAAGTTGGAGACGTGCCCCAGTGTGGCCAACTGGGTGCTCACGGCATCGACGACCGCCGGGTGGGCGTGACCGAGGCAGTTGACGGCGATGCCGGCAAGCAGGTCGAGGTACTCGGCGCCGTCGGCGTCCCAGACCCTCATCCCGCTGCCCCGCACGAGGACGCGCGAGGGCGTGCCGAAGGTGTTCATGACGGCACTGGCGTAGCGGTCGCGCCACTCGGCATTGCTGCCGGCGCTCTCCGGCGCGGTGGTGGTCGCCTCGGTCATAGCCGCTTCCCTCCGTCGAGTGGTGGTACGGGGCTGTCCCCCGGGTGAATGACGGTGCCCACTCCCTCATCGGTGACGATCTCCAGGAGCATGGAGTGCGCCTGGCGCCCGTCGATGACATGGGCCTGTCCCACTCCCCCGCGCACGGCCCGCAGGCAGGCCTCCATCTTGGGGATCATGCCGCTGGCGAGGCTGGGGAGCATCTCCTCCAGGGCGCGGGCGGAGATGAAGGGGACGAGCGATGAGCGGTCCGGCCATGCGGCGTAAAGGCCCTCGACGTCGGTGAGCATGACCAGTGAGCGGGCCTTCAGCGCGATGGCGATGGCGGCGGCGGCGGTATCCGCGTTGACATTGAGGACGGTCGCCGAGTCGGTCACCAGCGGCGCCACGGACGAGATGACGGGAATACGGCCCTGGTCGAGCAGGTCGATGATCGGCTGGGGGCTGACCTCGACGACGTCGCCGACGAGACCAACGTCCACGCTGGCTCCGTCGACGGTGGCGGAGCGCTGGCTGGCACGCAGGAGGCCTCCGTCCTCCCCGGAGATACCCACGGCGGCGGACCCGTCGAGGTTGAGCAGGGAGACGAGCTCGCGCTGGACCGAGCCGGTGAGCACCATGCGGACCACGTCCATGACCTCCGGAGTGGTCACGCGCAACCCGCCGCGGAACTCCGACTCGATGCCGAGGCGGCCCAGCATCTCGTTGATCTGGGGACCGCCGCCGTGGACGACAACGGGCCGCACGCCGACCTGGTGAAGGAAGAGGATGTCTTGGGCGAAGGCCCGCTTGAGATCCTCATCGATCATGGCGTTGCCGCCGTACTTGATGACCATGGTGACGCCCTTGTAGCTGCGCAGCCATGGCACGGCCTCGAGGAGGACCTCGGCCTTGATCTGAGGGCTGATCTGGGATGTCTCGATACTCATCGCGGATGCTCAGGTGGTGTAGTCGGCGTTGATGGTGACGTAGCCGTGGGTGAGGTCATTGGTCCAGACGGTCGCCCGGGCCGATCCCGCCCCCAGGTCGATATCGATCCGGGTCTCCCGGGGGCGCATGTCCACGCAGTCCCGGGACTCGCCCGGGCCGCCATGGCGGAAGACGGTGACGCCGTTGATGGTCACATCCACCTCGTCGGGGTTGAAGGGGCATACCTGCTCGGGAACGGTCCCGAGCTGCGACAGGACACGTCCCCAGTTGGGGTCCTCGCCGGCGACGGCGCATTTGAGCAGGTTGGAGGCCGAGACTGTGCGAGCCGCGGCCTCGGCCGCCTCCTCGCTGGCCGCGCCCAGCACGGTGATGGCGATGTCGTGAGTGGCGCCCTCGGCGTCGGCGACGAGCCTGCGGCCCAGTGCGCCCAGGACCTCGTGGACGGCGTCGGCGAGCTCGGCGTCCGTCGGGGTGATCCCGGAGGCCCCTGAGGCCAGGAGGAGGACGGTGTCGTTGGTCGACATGCAGCCGTCGGAGTTGATGCGGTTGACGGTGCGCGCGGCGGCCGAGGCCAGGGTAGCCTGGGCGGTTCCGGGCTCGACGACGGCGTCGGTGGTGAGCACGCAGAGCATGGTGGCCAGCCCGGGGGCGAGCATGCCCACGCCCTTGATCATGCCGCCGATGGTCCATCCGTCGCGGGCGACCGCGGCCTCCTTGGGGACGGTGTCGGTGGTCATGATGGCGACGGCGGCCTCGTGGCCGGCCTCGGGCGTGGCGGCCAGGGCGGCGAGCGCGGTGTCCGCGCCGGGGAGCAGGGAGCCCATGTCGATGGGCTCGCCGATGACTCCGGTGGAGCACACGAGGACGTCCGTGGGGTCGCAGCCGAGGAGCCCCGCCACATGGGCGGCGGTGGCGGCGGCATCGGCGGTCCCGCGCTCACCGGTGCAGGCGTTGGCGGACCCGGAGTTGAGGATGACGGCGCGCGCCGCGGGACCGGCGGCCAGGGCCTGACGGGACCAGGACACGGGCGCGGCGACCACTCGATTGGTGGTGAACACCCCGGCGGCGACCGCCAGCGGGCCGTCATTGACGACGAGGGCGAGGTCGGGATTCCCCGAGGCCTTGAGCCCGGCCTTGACTCCCGTGGCACGGAATCCCTTGGCGGCGGTGATGCTCACGGCGCTACTCCTCGCATGATGACGCCCGTGGTCTCGGGCAGACCCAGGGCGAGGTTGAGGGACTGGATGGCGGCCGAGGCGGTCCCCTTGCCGAGGTTATCGATGGCGCACATCATCGTTGCCACCCCGGCCGCGACGTCGACGGCGACCTGCACGTAGGCGAGGCCGGAGCCAAGGACGGAGCCGGTGGTGGGCCACACGCCCTCGGGCAGGATGTGGATGAGGGCCTCGCCGTCGCCGCCCAAACCGTAGGCGTCGATCCAGGTCTCGCGCAGGCGGGCCTGGGGGGCGTCGGCGCCGAGGGCGAGCGCGGTCAGAGGGGCGATGACTGTGGCGAGGATCCCCCGGCTCATGGGCACGAGCACCGGGGTGAAGGATAGGCGCGTGGTTCCCGCGGGAAGGCCGGCTACCTGGAGGTTCTGGACGATCTCCGGGATGTGGCGGTGGGTGCCGCCCACGGCGTAGGCCTGGGCGGAGCCGAGGGCCTCGGCGGCGGTGAGATGGGGCTTGAGGGACTTTCCCGCCCCGGAGTAGCCGACCGCGAGGACTGCGGTGAGCGAGGAGGTGTCGATAAGGCCGGCCGCAGCACCGGGCTGGGCGGCGAGGGTGACGGCAGTGACGTTGCATCCGGGGACGGCGATGCGCGTGGCGGCGCTCAGCGCGGCGCGCTGGGCGGCGGGACTGGTCTCACCGGCGTGGAGGAGCTCGGGCATGCCGTAGGTCCAGGGCTCGGCGAAGGGACCGCCGTAGTAGTGCTCCCAGGCCGCAGCCGAGGTGAGGCGGTGGTCGGCGCCGCAGTCGAGGAGGATCGGGGAGCGACCCGAGGCCCGGGCGGCATCCTCAATGGCGGCGGTGACCTGCCCGGAGGCCCCGTGCGGGAGGGCGAGGATGACAATGTCATGCTCGGCCAGGCGCCCGGCCTCGGTGGGCTCGACCTCCCTTATCGCCAGCTCGGGCAGGTGGGGCTGGATCTGCCCAAGATGCGCCCCAGCCGAGGAGTTGGCGGTCACAGCGCCGATCTCGATCTCGGGGTGCGCGGCGAGGAGCCTGAGGACCTCGCCACCGGCGTATCCGGTCGCGCCCACGACCGCTGCTGTCCACGTCATACGTGAACCATACACGCCATTGCATAGAAATGCACATGGCGAGGCCGGGGTCTCGTGGAACGGGACTCCCTCAGGCCCGGCCGCGCAGTGTCGAGGCGATGGAGTCGGCGAAGGCGCACACGGCGCCCCAGTCGCGGAAGTCGCCCTCGGAGGCGCCGCCCATCCTGGCGATGGTACGTTCGCGGAGGTTGAGCTGAGCCGGGTCGAAGCGCCCGGAGAAGGTCACATGCTCGCGCGCCTTGAGGGACAGGAGCACCGGCCCGATGCGGAGCGGGTCGCTCACCTCGCCCTTGTCCACCCCGGACAGGCCCACGGAGAAAGCCCACACAGGATGGGCGGACAGCTCCTCGCGGAAGCGGCGCGTGAAGTCGGTGGCCTGCTCGGTCCAGCGCGTCATGTAGATCGCGCTGCCCAGCACGAAGGCGTCATACCCCTCGACGCTGGTCACCTCCTCCGGACGCGCCTCATCGACGTCGAGACCCGCCTCGCGCAAACGCTGGGCGATGACGCCGGCGATCGAGTCGGTGGTGCCGTGGCGGGACGAGGAAGTCAGGAGGATGGTCATGACGGAAAGTCAAGCACGAAAGAGAGGGATCACGCTGGGACTCCAGGCCGTGAATTCGCAGGGCCTCAGGCGCGCAGCTCGGCGCCCAGGGCCTTGGCGGCACGCTTGATGATCCGCTTGCGGATGCTGGCGGTGTCCTCGGCCGTCAAGGTGCGGTCGGCGGCTCGCAGGCGCAGGGAGAAGGCGAGCGACTTGCGCTCCTCGCCCAGCTGCTCACCGCGGAAGACGTCGAAGAGGCGCACGTCCTCAGCCAAGTCCTTGGCGGTGGCGCGGATGATCGCCTCCACCTGGGAGGCGGTGACGGATTCGTCGACAACCAGCGCGATGTCCTCCTTGGCGGCAGGGAAGGTCGAGATCGCGCTCACCTGGAGGGCGCCTCGGTCCTCGGCGGCGTCGAGGAGGGCGTCGAGGAGGGCGTCGAGGTCGATCTCCACGGCACAGGAGCGCTCGGGCAGGCCGAGGGCGCGCGCCACCCGGGGGTGCAGCTCGCCGGCGTGCGCGACGACCTGACCGGGGATGACCTCCCTGCCGGCCCTGATCGGCGGCAGGCGGAGCTCGGCGATGCGCCCGGGGTGCCAGGGGGCGATGGGAGCGGCGGGCGCGGCGGCCTCCAGCCCCAGGCCCACGGCGCGGGCGACGGTGCGCACGGTCTCCACGGCGTCGGCCCAGTCCCAGGGGCGGGCGGCGCCGAGCACGCCGGCGCGCTGGCGGTCCCCTGCCAGGACGGCACCGATGTGGAGCGGCTGGTCGGGGATGCCGGCCTCGAGGGCGGCGAGCTCATCGTCGGTGGGGCGCCGGTCCACGCCGATGATCGGTGCGGGCGCGGTCCCCGCGGGACGGGTGACGGCCCCGATCTCGAAGACGGCGACATCGGGCAGGCCGCGGGAGATGTTGCGCCGGGCGGTATCCACGAGGGTGTCGAGGATCGAGGTGCGCAGCGCGGGGGCATCCTCGGCCAGGGGGTTGACCAGCCGGGCCGCTCGGCGGCGCGGATCGGCCGCCGGGATTCCGAGGCGGTCGTGGGCATCGCCGATGAAGGGGTAGGAGAGGACCTGGGTGAGGCCGGCGTGCGCGAGGGCGGCGACGGCGTCGCGCCGCGCCTTCTGCCGGGGAGTCAGGCCCAGCCCGGCGGGAGCGGTGGGCACGATCGCGGGGATCGCGTCATAGCCGTCGAGACGGGCCACCTCCTCGGCGAAGTGGGCGGCGCCCACGAGGTCGGGGCGCCAGGTGGGGCGCGTGACGGCGAGGAGCTCGCGGCCGGCGCCATCGGTGCCTGCGGGGGCGACAGCGCAGCCGATCATCTCGAGCAGCTCGGTGACCCGCGCGGTGCCGTAGGCAACGCCCGTGAGCCGCTCCGCGGCGTCGGCGCGGATGACGATCGGCTCGGGAGCGCTGGTGCGGTCCACATCGGTGGCCACGGGCTCGGCGCTGCCGCCGCCGTACTCGACGAGCAGGTCGACGGCCCTCTGGGCGGCGACGGCGGCCAGGGCGGTGTCCACGCCGCGCTCGTTGCGTTTGGCGGACTCGGTGGGCAGCTTGTGGCGCCGCGAGGAACGGGCGATGGACACGGCGTCGAAGTGGGCGGCCTCGATGAGCACGTTGCGTGTGGAGGCGTCGATCTCGGTGTCGGCGCCGCCGAAGACCCCGGCCAGGACGAGGGGGCGCGCGCCCTGCCCGCCGTCGGAGTCGGAGATGACGAGGTCCTCGGGGTCGAGGGCGCGGGTGACCTCATCGAGGAAGGTGAGGGACTCCCCCGCCCTGGCACGGCGCACGACGATCGGGGCGACGAGCTTGTCGGCGTCGAAGGCGTGGAGGGGTTGGCCCAGGTCGAGCATGACGTAGTTGGTCACATCGACGGCCAGACTGATGGGGCGCATGCCGGCGGCGGTGAGGCGGTCGACCATCCACTTCGGGGACGGCGCGGCGGGGTCGATGCCGGTGACGAGGCGCGCCACGTAGCGGTCGCAGCCCGCACGGCCGTGGATCGGGTGGGTGTCCTCGGCGACGACGACGGGGAAGCCGTCCTCGCTCGCCTCGGCGAGGCCGTGCGGGAACAGGGTCGTGTCGGCGCCGTCGGCGGGGTCACGAAAGCGCGCACCAGTGGCGTGGGAGTACTCGCGGGCGACTCCGCGCATGGAGAAGCAGTAGCCGCGGTCCGGGGTGATGTTGATCTCCAGGACCTCCTCCCCCAGACCGAGCAGGGGCAGGGCATCGGTGCCGGGAGCGGGAGGCTCCTCGCCGTCATGCCCGTGGGCGGCGAGCCACTGGTCCAGGACGATGATGCCGTCGTGGTCCTCCCCGATGCCCAGCTCCCGGGCGGAGCAGATCATGCCGTCGGAGACGTGGCCATAGGTCTTGCGAGCGGCGATGGCGAAGTCACCGGGCAGGACGGCGCCGGGCAGGGAGACGACCACACTGTCCCCGACCTCGAAGTTATGGGCGCCGCAGACGATGCCGCGGCTGGGCAGTTCCGAGGGCTCCTTGCCGGTACCGGGGGCGTCATTGTGCTCGGGGCCGACGTCCACGCGGCAGTAGTTGATGACCTTGCCGTTGGACTGCTCCTTGGCCTCGCGGGTGAGGACCTTGCCGACGACGAGGGGGCCGGTGATGGCGGGAGGGACGATCCGCTCCTCCTCCAGGCCGACGCGCACGAGGGCGGAGGCAAGCTCCTCGGCGGTGGTGGAGGTGGGGACGTCGACGTGCTCGCGCAGCCACTCCAGGGGGACGTACGGCATGTCAGTGGCCCTTTCCGGTGGTTCCGAACTGCTGGGAGAAGCGGATGTCCCCCTCGACGATGTCATGCATGTCGGCGATGCCGTGGCGCAGCATGAGGGTGCGCTCCAGGCCCATGCCGAAGGCGAAGCCGGTGTAGACCTCGGGGTCGATGCCGCAGGCGATGAGCACATTGGGGTTGACCATGCCGCAGCCGCCCCACTCGATCCAGCCGGGCCCGCCCTTCTTCTGCGGGAACCACAGGTCCATCTCGGCGCTGGGCTCGGTGAAGGGGAAGAAGGAGGGGCGCAGGCGTGTGCGGGCATCGGGGCCGAACATGGCGCGGGCGAAGTGGTCGAGGGTGCCCTTGAGGTGGGCCATGGTCAGGCCCTTGTCCACGGCCAGGCCCTCGACCTGGTGGAAGACGGGGGTGTGGGTGGCGTCGAGCTCGTCGGAGCGGAAGACCTTGCCGGGGCAGGCGACGTAGATGGGGGGCTCGGAGGTGAGCATGACGTGGGCCTGCACCGGGGAGGTGTGGGTGCGCATGACGAGGTTCGAGGGCTCGCCGGCGGCGGCGCCCACGGAAGCGCCGTCGATGTAGAAGGTGTCCTGCATCTGGCGGGCGGGGTGGTCGGCGTCGAAGTTGAGGGCGTCGAAGTCAAACCACTCGTGCTCGACCTCCGGCCCCTCGGCGATGGTCCAGCCCATGGCGGCGAAAAAGTCGGAGACCTCGTCCATGAGGACGTCCAGCGGGTGGCGTGAGCCGAGCGGGCCGCGGTCCGTGGGGATGGTGACGTCAACGGTCTCGGTGGCGAGCATGTCCGCCTCGGCGGCGGCCTCGAGCTCCGCGGTCCGCGCGGCGAGGGCGGCGCTCAGCCGACCCCGGGCGGCGCCGAGCAGCTTGCCGGCGGTGGGCTTGTCTTCCTTGGGCAGGGCGCCGATGCCGCGGTTGGCGGCCACAAGCGCGGAGGCGTCACCGGTGTAGGCCAGTCGCGCCTCCTTGAGCGCCGGCAGGGAGTCGGCGGCGGCGATGGCTGCCAGGCCCTGCTCGACGACGGCGCTGATGCCGTCGGCGTCGAGTGGGGACAGTGCGCCGGTCGCGGCGGCTGCGTCATTCATATGCGGGCGCCTTCCTCGAAAGGTCCAGTGCGGCGCGGCACCGCCTGGGGTACCGGGATCGCGCGCGAGCGCGCCCGACGGCGTGGCCGCTGGTGCTGGGCCCAGGGTAGTGCCCCGGCTCGACGGGGACGAATCCGTCCCGCCCCCGAGCCCCGCCGGACGCTGGGACCGGTCCTGCGTGAGTCCACATGCTGCGGCCAGTAGGCTCTCGCGCATGCTCACGCCTATCGCCGGTGCGCTCCCGCACGCCCCCTTCGGACCGGAGCCCCTCGACGAGGACCTGCGGATACTCGCGATCCCCGCGCCGGCGGGCATGCTCACCGCGACCCTCGCCCAGGTGGCTCCCGCTGAGGAGGGCGGCGCCGAGCCCGTGCGCGTGATCTTCATCCCCGGCTTCACCGGCTCGAAGGAGGACTTCTCCTCCTTCCTGCCCATGGTCCAGGACGCCGGTTACACCGCCCTGGCGTACTCCCAGCGCGGCCAGGCGGACTCTTCGGCTCCCAAGCGCACCCGCGAGTACCGGATCGAGGACTACGTGGAGGACGCCCTCGCCGTCGCCAGGTCCTTCGGGGCCGAGGACGTCCCGGTGCACCTCGTGGGGCACAGCTTCGGCGGGATCATCGCCCGGGCGACGGCCATCGCCGACCCGACGCTCTTCCGCACCCTCACCATCTTCTCCTCAGGCCCCAGGCCCGGGCCCCGCATGTGGATGATGCACGGGATGCGCCTGCTGTACGGCCCTCTCGGCGCGAGGATCGCGCACCGCCTCATCCACCCCGGGATGCCCAAGGAGCCCCAGGGGAGCTCGCATCTGGAGGTGCTGCGCCTGCGGGCCCTGGCCACCCCCTTGGCGGGCCTGCGGGGGATCGCGAGGATCGTGGCGCGCTTCCCCGACATGACCGAGCGACTGCGCGCCACCGGGCTGCCGCTGAGCGTCGTCGTCGGCGCGAATGACACGATGTGGCCGGTGCAGTGGTACGAGCCCTGGGCCAAGAGGCTCGGCGCGTCCTTCACGCTTATCCCCGACGCCGCCCACTCCGCGCAGCTGGAGAATCCCTCCGCGCTGCTGGAGGCGCTCACAGCCTTCTGGTCCGCGAATGACGGGTCCGACTCCGGGTCGGGGACCGCTCAGGAAGCGTGAGAACGCCGGTCCCTTCCCGGCGCGCTCGGGGGGGGCGGCTGCCGAGCGGTCAGCGGCTGCGGGCCTCAATGCGGCGCGCGGCGGCGGACAGCAGCCAGTTGATGACGACGTAGATGAGGGCGACGACGACGTAGGCGGGCAGGTAGACGTCGAATCCCGCCGCGTTGGTGAGCACCTTGGTGGCGTGCATGAGCTCTCCGTAGGCGACCACGTATCCCAGGGATGTGTCCTTGAGGATCGTGACCATCTGGGTGATCAGGGTGGGCAGCATGAGTCGCAGCGCCTGGGGGGCGAGGACGAGGCGCATCGTCTGCCCCGAGCTGAGCCCCAGGGCGACTGCCGCCTCGGACTGGCCGGCGTCCAGGGAGCGCACGCCAGAGCGGAAGACCTCCGCCGTCGTCGCGGATGTGCACATGACGATGGGGACCACGAGCATCCACATCGACGGCAGAGTGGGACCCCAGCGGGGCACGGCCAGGAGGAAGAAGTAGACGAGGAGGAGCATGGGGATGGCGCGCATCGCGTCGATCCACAGGCCGACGGCGCCGCGCAGCGCCGTGGAGCGGGCCATCCGCGCCCACCCCAGCGCGATGCCGATCGGGAAGGACAGCACGGCGGCGATTCCCGCAGCGCGCAGCGTCTTAAGGATCGCCTCGCCTAGGTAGTTCACGATCGACTGGCCCAGGAAGTAGCGCCATTTGACGTAGTCGAGCTGACCGGCGCTGGAGAGCTGGTGGAGCCCCGCCACGACGATGGCGATCAGGAGAACGGCGACCACGAGTGAGACGATGAGGATACGCACCCGGCCGCGCGGGCCGGGGGCGTCGAAGAGGAGGGCGGCGTCCCCGGCAGCGCGCCCCCGCCGGGAGTCGGGTGCCCTGTCCGCCAGGCGGCCGGTGATGGCCGTCAGTGCCGTCATGCGCTCACCCCCCTCGTGGCCTCGAGGCGGCGTTCCAGGGCGTGGCCGACGCGCGTGGCCGCGAAGGCCAGGGCCAGGTAGATGAGACCGGACACCAGGAAGCAGACGACGGCCTCGGCGTACTCCAGGTTGAGCTGCTGGGTGACGCTGGTGAGCTCCCTGACCCCGATGGCCGCGGTGAGCGAGGACCCGATGAGGCAGGAGATGAGGATGTTGACCAGCGGCTGAATGACGCGCGCGAGTGCCTGGGGAAGAACCACCTGGCCGATGATCCCCCCGAAGCGCATGCCCAGGGCGCGCGCTGCCTCGATCTGGCCGCGCGGGACGGAGTTGATGCCGCTGCGCACGGCCTCGCAGACGAACCCTGAGGCGGAGAACACAATGGCGAGCACCGCCGCCCCGAAGAGGTTGATGGGCACCCCCGCGCGCGGGGCCGCGAAGGCGGCGAGGATCATGAGGCACAGCGTGGGGATGTTGCAGGACACCGCTACCCAGGCGGCGCCGAGCGCGCGCAGCGGCGGGATCGGACCGACTCGGAAGACGGCCATGATCGTGCCGACGACGAGCGCCCCGGCGTAGGCGAGGAGCGCGATGATGAGGGTGGTCCTCAGCCCCTCGCCGATCAGGCCGAGGTTGTCGAGGATGACGCGCACAGGCTGCTCTCCTTTCCCTGCCCCGCTGCGGCGCCCGGAGCGCCGCGGCGACAGCGCGCGCCCGGGGCGGATCAGGCAGCGCGCCCGGGATGGGTCAAGCGGCGGGGGCGGGTGCCTGCGCGCCGGGCACGGAGCCGATGGCCGGGGGCTGGGGGACGTCGCCGCCGATGATGGCGCCGATGGTCTCCTGCCAGATCCTGGCCCAGGTGCCGTCGGACTCGATCGTGGACAGGAAGCCGTTGACGAAGGCTGCGGCGTCGGAGTCCTTGGGCAGTCCGAGGCCGTAGGGGTCCTCGGTGAAGGGCTGGCCGACGATCGTGATGTCGGTGCTGTTCTCGGCGGCGGCCAGCAGGAGGGACTCGTCGACGACGTAGGCGTCCACCTGCTTGGTCTGCAGGGCCGACAGGCAGGCGGAGTTGTCGTCGAAGGGTGTCGGCTTGGCATCGGGGCACGCCTCGGCAAGGGCGGCCTGGGAGGACGATCCAGACTGGACGGCGACAGTCTTGCCCGCCAGGTCGGTGACGGAGGCGATGTCGGTGCGGTCCTTGAGGACGGCCACGGACTGGCCGGAGGAGTAGTAGGGGCCGGCGAAGTCGATCTTCCGGGCGCGCTCCTCGGTGATCGTGTAGGTGGCGATGACGACATCGACAGTGCTGTTGGTCAGCAGCGTCTCACGGGTGTCGGAAGTGGCCTGGGTGATCTCCACGAGGGAGGCCGCGTCGTCGCCGCCGATGATGTAGCGGGCAAGCACCTGGCCGATGGCGGCGTCGAATCCGGTGAGCCTGTGGGTGGTGGGGTCTTCGATGGAGAAAACCCGAGCTGTCTTGGACCCGCCGATTCGGAGCTTGCCGGCCTTCTTGATGGCGGAGGCCCAGGTGGAGGCGGAGACAGCGTCGTCGGGGGCGAGCGGACCGGAGTTGATAAGCGTGTTGTAGGCGGCGTCGGCGGTGGAGGAGGCCACGGCCTTGCCGTCGGCGCCGGTGTCAGAGCAGGCCGCGAGGGCCACGGCGATGCCCAGGCCCCCTGCCGAGGTGAGGAGGGCGCGGCGCGAGGGCACGAGGATCGGGGCGGACGGGGTGGGTCGGGTCATGGGAGGGCCTTTCGTCGGTGGCGTGCCAGCGGTGCGGGGGCGGTGGTCGGGCTGCAGCGGCAGCGGTGGTCAGTGGGTGAGGATCTTGGCGAGGAAGTCGCGGGCGCGGTCGGTGTGCGGGGAGGAGAAGAACTCCTCCGGGCTGGACTGCTCGACGATCCGCCCGGCATCCATGAAGACGACACGGTCCGCCACGGATCGGGCGAAGCCCATCTCATGGGTGACGACGAGCATCGTCATGCCGGAGGTGGCCAGATCGCGGATGACGTCGAGGACCTCGTTGATCATCTCTGGATCGAGTGCGGAGGTGGGCTCATCGAAGAGCATGGCGACGGGATCCATGGCCAGGGCGCGGGCGATGGCCACGCGCTGGGCCTGGCCGCCGGAGAGCTGGGAGGGACGCTTGCTGGCCTGGTCGGCCAGGCCCACTCGCGCCAGGAGCTCGTGGGCGCGGGCCTCGGCATCGGCGCGGTCCATGCGGCGCACCTTGATGGGGGCCAGCGTGATGTTGTCCAGGACGGTGCGGTGGCCGAAGAGGTTGAAGGACTGGAAGACCATGCCGACTTCGGCGCGCAGCCGGGCCAGGTCCCTGCCCTCCTGCGGGAGCAGCTCGCCGTTGATCTCGATGGTGCCGGCATCGACGGTCTCGAGGCGGTTGATGGTGCGGCACAGGGTGGACTTGCCCGAGCCCGAGGCGCCGACGACGGCGACCACCTCGCCCCGGTGGATGTCCAGGGAGACGTCGTCAAGCGCGGTGAAGTCGCCGAAGCGCTTGGTGACGCCGATGATGCGGATGAGGGGTGCGTCGGGGCCGGAGCCTGTCTCCGCGCTGGAGGGCTCGGCGCCGGTGTCCGTGGGTGCTGTCACGCTGACCTCGTTCTCGGGGCGGTGCGGAGGCTGCGGGCTGCGCGCTCGCGAGCAGGGACAACGTCACCCTGCCCCGGATCATTCCCGGGGCCTCCCGCAGTCCACGGAGCGGACAGGCGCGATAGGGCTGCGGGCGCTGTCGAGCGCGGGCGGAGGCGGTTAGGCCCGCTGAGCGCGGGCGGAGGCGTAGAGGCAGAGGGCTGCCGCGGTGGCGACGTTGAGGGACTCGGCCCTCCCGAGGATCGGGATGGAGATGACGGCGTCCGCGCGGTTCAGGACCTCCGGGGCGAACCCGTGGGCCTCATTGCCGAGTAGCCAGGCGCTCGGGGCGGACAACAGCCCACCGCAGGCCACCGAGGCCTCGGCCTCGAAGAGGTCGGTCTCCCCGCGGCTGTCGGCGACCAGGATCGTCAGGCCCGCCGCGCGCAGGGCCTTCACGGCCTCCTCCAGGCCGACGCCGGTGATGACGGGCAGGTGGAAGAGGCTCCCCGCCGTCGAGCGCACGACCTTCGGGGAGGTGGCCTCCACACTGCCGCGCAGAAGGATGACGGCGTCGGCGCCCGCGGCGTCGGCGGCGCGGATGATCGTGCCCGCGTTGCCGGGGTCCTGGGCCCCGGTGAGCACCGCGACGAGGCGCGTGCCCTCAAGGGCTCCCGTCAGGGTGTCGGCACCGTTGCTCTCCCCCATTGCGGCGACGGCGAGTACTCCCTGGGCATCGGCCGACATCGCGGCCATGACCTCTGCGGTCGTCAGGTGCCGATAGAGTCCCGCCGCCTTGGCCTCGGCCCAGATCTCGGGGTGACGACTGGCGGCGGCCTCGGTCATGTAGAGGTCCAGGACCCGCTCCGGCGCCCAGCGGACCGCCTCGCGCACCCCCTGGGGGCCCTCGACGAGGAATCGCCTGTGCTTGGAGCGGGCCTGTCTGCGGGCGAGCCCGGCAATGCGAGCGACCCTCGTAGCCGTCGGATTGGCGAGGATGCCGTCTCTTCCAGACCGCTCCCGGCTAGTCGAACCGGAGGATGTGTCGGGTCGTGAGATCGAGTCATCGCCGCGTCTGCTCATGAGCACACCCTATGCGGTGGGTTCCGTGGGGCGTGGACCATCCCGGGGCATGTGGGGGTGTTGTCACGCGGCGAGCAGTTGGTCGTCGCAGAGGTTCGCATAGCGGAGGGCATCGGACGGGTCGGGACCATGTCGCGTGTGTT
The DNA here is from genome assembly GCF_002072175.1 of Actinomyces gaoshouyii. Classification (GTDB taxonomy): domain Bacteria; phylum Actinomycetota; class Actinomycetes; order Actinomycetales; family Actinomycetaceae; genus Actinomyces; species Actinomyces gaoshouyii. The sequence continues at coordinate 22,811 of NZ_MVIV01000014.1, forward strand.
GAGCGCAGCGCGGCACCCGACGCGTGAGCGCTTGCAGCGTCGCGATGAGCTTATCGAGTCGCATGTCCAAGCACAGCCGCGCCCCGCAGTCCTCGGGCTTCTCGGAGCAGTTCCTAGATGCGGTATGATCCCTATCATTCCACGGAATCAGATCTCCGCCAACCCCACAACGACCTCTTAACCCGAGACACCCCGGACGATCCAGGGCTAGACTGCTGGTATGGCACAGACCAACGTTGGACCAGTAGCGCCATCCCGCCCCCTACTCGACATCATCGTTGTTCATCATCCGGACAGCGAGCACGGCGAGAAAATATTTACTCGGCTTATCACCCACTATCATTCACCAGCATTCGCAGGACTCACCGGAGGAAGTGTCGAGGTCTATCACCGCAGCGCCTCATGGTCCCCTGTGGACTCCAAGTCGACACCCAGACCGGTGCCCGCAGGCGACTCCTTCCCGCCAGCAGCTCAATTCACCATCGTCATCCCAGTCATTGACACTCCCCTCGTCCGAGCCACGCTCAGAGATGACTGCCCCTGGTCCCTGTACCTCAAGGACACGCTCACGATTGACAACAACGGCACCTCACACAGATACGTCATCCCCATCATCGTCGACGGCGCATCCCCCTCGCGCGGCCCGCTCGCCGATCTCATCAATAGGTTGCAAGGCATCCGCATAAACACTCACAAAAGCAGCGACGAGTTGATCTCCCCCGATCATCCGGCCTCAACCAAGGAAAGCAACAGATCTTGGATCGACCATCTTTATCTTGAGCGCGAAGTCAGTCAGGCAATCATTCAGCTCATCTCCCCCGACTGGAGAATTGACCGCCCCCTCAAGGTCTTCATCAGCCACACGAAAAAGAAAAACTCAGAAGAGATGAATGTCGCCAGACTCGTTAAGGAAATTATCGACGACACCCATCTCGAATTCTTCTTCGACGAGAGCTCCATCCAGACTTGCGACGAGTGGGGAAAAGAGCTGCGGAACAAGGCCGGCAGTTGCGCACTCCTCATGATCCGAACCGATCTCTACGCGAGCCGGCTGTGGACCCAGGAAGAGGTGCTGCTCGCAAAGGAGCACGACGTTCCCATCGTCTCGCTGTCCGCGCTCATCCTTGGCGAGGAGCGTGGCTCCTTCCTCATGGACCATCTGCCAACGGTCGCCTTCTCCCAAAGTGACGCCCATGGCAGCGTCGCCCGGGCGCTGTGCCGTCTGGTCGACGAGGCGCTCAAGCGAACCCTGTGGATGCTTCAGACATCGTTCACGACCGTCGCTGGCTTTGACTGGAAGCCTGTCCACGCCCCCGAGCCGACCACGGTCATCTCCTGGTTGAAGAACCACCCACGCACAGACCCCCATCTTTGGATCATTCACCCGGACCCGCCACTGACTCGTCACGAGAAGAAACTCATACGAGACATGTGCGAGCTCGCCGGTTTCAATGACAATACCCAGCTCGATATCGTGACCCCCCGCGAGTTCCTCTCGCGAGGAGGTGCGTTCCATCCAGGGCAAGACCCCTCGATCGAAACCGGAGAGCATACCCTGAGCGGCCGCCGACTGGGAATCTCTGTCTCCCCCTCGGAGGACCTGGAGCGGCTCGGGTTATCAGAATCCCACCTCGACTACGCGGTCTCCGAGCTTGCCCAACTCACTTTCCTCCATGGCGGCACCCTTGTCTATGGGGGAAGAATCAAACGGGACCCGCACGACATGACGACGTTCATGGCAGAACAGGCTGAACGATACGCAACCACCACCGGCGGTAGTGCCTTCGAGAATCTCCAGCCGTGGAGCGAGTTTCTCGCTGCAACGAAAGAAGATCTCAGAGAATTCGAGGACCGGATCCAGAACGTTGGATCCCTGTGGATCGCATTCGGAGACAAGAAGCTCTCACTCGCGGAAGCGAACCGACACCGCCTCTCCTACGGTAACGGCGACACTCTGGACCACATGCGCACCCTTACGGAGATGAGACTTCTCGCGGCGTCAACGACGGACGCTCGTGTTCTCATCGGCGGGCGCCTCCAGCGCTCCTGCTATGCGGTGTCTCCCGGCACGCTGGAGGAAACCTACCTCCAACTCCAGGCCGACCGCCCTGTCTACATTTGCGGAGGTTTCGGTGGAATCGGTGCAGTCGTCGCCAAGGCCGTCGGCCTGCCGACTCCTGATGGCTACACCGCCGCCATCCCCGACGAGACTGGGGATACCAAGCGCATGCTTGCCTCCATCAGCGAAAAGTGGTGGAGCATCGATACCGGGCTCTCCGAAGCGGAGCTGACCGACTTGGCCGTGTCCCACCACCCGAGCACGATCGCGGGACTCATTCTTCGCGGGATGAACCGCTTGGCGAACAACGCATCGAACGATCCCACCGGAGTGCCGCATGGCGGCGAGTGATCGGGATCGGGCTGCCAGGCTGGCCGCGATCCTCGAGTGCACGACTCGCCTCGACGAGCTCGATGCGACTGTTGTCGAAGTCATCCTCACTGAATACGGGATGAAATCAGTAGCACCGGTGGGAAGACACATCCCGCGTGAGAGCCTCATATCAGTGCTCCACGCCGCCGACACGCAGACCCTGCTTGGGCTGGCAGAATTCCTCATGCATTCCCGAGCGCTCCTACTCGATGAAGAACTCCCCTTCCATGGGCGAGGACTCCGCCTGTTCTTCTCCCATCTCAGCCGGTCGCATGGCTTCGTCGAGTCGGTCAGTACAATTCTCGAGGACTTCAGAATCGAGGTCCTCATCGCTCATCGCGATATCCGCCCAAGTCATGACTGGCAGGCCTTCCTCGCCAGCGGTCTCGACCAGTGCGACGGCCTGGTCGCCTTCGTCGAAGCAGGATTCCGCGAGAGCGAGTGGTGCGACCAGGAGGTCGGCTGGGCACTCGGGCGGCACCGCCCGATCCTGTCCCTGTTCCGCGAGCAGACCGTTCCTTACGGTCTTGCTGGAAGGATCCAAGGTCAGTCATACGAGGGCGATACTCCTTCAACAGTCGCCGCGAAGATCATCTCCTGGGCCGGCGAGGAGGACTCCTTGAGAAGTAGGCTGCTCGAGAGCCTCGTGCAGACACTCGAGACCAGCCCGAACTTCGACACTACTCGCGAGGTCGTCAAGTTGCTCCGAGAGCTGCCGGCCACGACTCTCTCTACTGATCTCGTGGATCGACTCTTGGCAGCGGCAACGTCCAATCCGCAGGTCGAAAAGGCCGTTGTCCCTCGCCGGGCCGGAACCCGTTACCCAACCGTCTCGTTCTCCACATGGCTGGCCGAGTTTACCGGACGTGCGAGACGTACTCCCTGAGTCAAGAATTCCCGCCCAGCGCCGCCTGTGTGAGATCGAGGTTCGTGACGCTGCCTTCGGGCTCACCGATAGTGGTCCTCGCGTGCTCAAGACGAGCCGCAAGTGCTTCCACGGCGGCCCCGATGCCGGCCCTCGCCGCCGTCCTCCGCATGAAGGCCGGTGCGTAGTACGGCAGGAAGGCGTGAACGGTGATTCCATCGCGGCCCAGTTCGCTACGCAGCACTGCCTGCGTCTCGGGAGCGGCGTCCTTCCAAGCCGCGCAGACCGATTCAGCTCCCGCCGCATCCAACGCCTGGAGCATGAGCGCCAGGCGCGTGACAGCGACAAGATCAGATTCTGCGACCCGTTCATCCAGGCCGAGTGCCGTGGCGCGAAGATCAAGATAACGGCTGTACCGCGCCGTGCCCTCGGCCTCCTCCTTGCTCCCCATTGCCTCGGCCAGGTCCGTGAACTCATCGATGACCGGCGAGGTCAGTATCATCGCACCATCGCTGCCTTCGCAGGCTCTGACACCGGCCAAGTCGAGTAGCAGGTGGACGAGGTACCAGTCACGTACACGTGAGCTAGCGCCTTCCCAGGCCAACAGCACGCCAGCAGGAGCCTCTCCCTGCATCACCTGGCCCAGATTGCATTCAAGATTGAGCACACCCAGCACCAGGGCCTGCGTTGCCCCATCAAGTACGCAGAACGTCGGCAAGAGCGCTGCCTGAAGAGATGGAATTCCCACGACACGGCGCAAAAGCTCGTCATGATCATTCCAATCGAGACCCGCATCCTGCGCCATCCGTACGACCGCCGCGCACTTCCCAGCGTCATGCACCAGCATCAGATAGCGCATGCCCTCGAGGGCGATCTCGTCAACAAGGGTGTTTTTCACCCAGCAATGAAGCGCATGAAAGCGCTCCTTCGGAAGGGTTGCCCTCCCTCGCGGTTGCCCCGCGATGAATGCGACGTAGTCCTCCTCCGCCCCACCCCACAAGTACTCGAGGCACCTGAGCGAGCACGCGGTTCGGAGAAGTTCACGATGCTCGATGCCACTGGCTTCTGGGGACGGTGCCACATCATTCATGAGCAGACGGAATTCAGGAAGTTCCCACGCCCACGCGGGCACCCCGCAGCGCGCCCAGATCAGCCTGTCGCCGAAGGCTTCATCCTGCACCGTATCCGACTGCGCCATGGGGCGAGGATAGTCGGCTATTCAAAGAGACGTACAGTGCCGTGAACGGTGAAACAACGGCGCCGCCGCCCTCGCAGGGAGGGCGGCGGCGCCGTCGGCGGAATGCGAGAGATCAGGCCTTGGGGGCGTTGACGTTCTTGGGAAGCGCCTTGCGAGCGGTCTCGACGAGCGCCTTGAAGGCGGCGGGCTCGTTGACGGCCAGCTCGGCGAGCATGCGGCGGTCGACCTCCACGCCGGCCAGACCGAGGCCCTGGATGAAGCGGTTGTAGGTCATTCCCTCGGCGCGGGCGCCGGCGTTGATGCGCTGGATCCACAGGCGGCGGAAGTCGCCCTTGCGCGCGCGGCGGTCACGGAAGGCGTAGACGCCGGAGTGAGTGACCTGCTCCTTCGCCTTGCGGTAGAGGCGGGAGCGCTGGCCGCGGTAGCCCGAGGCCTTCTCAAGAACAGAACGACGCTTCTTGTGGGCGTTGACAGCCCTCTTCACACGTGCCATGTGTGTCTCCTTCAGACGTTGGGCCGGTCAGCGACCGAGCAGCTTCTTGACCTGGCGAAGGTCGGCGGGGGCGACCGGCTGGTCCGTGGACAGCTTGCGCTTGCGGCGCGAGGACTTGACCTCGAGCAGGTGGCGCTTGTTGGCCTGCTCGCGCATGAGCTTGCCGCTGCCGGTGACCCGGAAGCGCTTCTTGGCACCGGAGTGCGTCTTGTTCTTCGGCATTGTCGGTTTCCTCTTGTCGGCTCGGTGACCGGCTGGTCCCGGGCTGCGGACCCCATCGGCTATGGCCGGGGGTGGGTCGGGTGAGGCCTCAGGCCTCGGTGGGCTTCGCCGGGGCCTTCGGCTTGGCCGGCGCCTTGGGCTTCGCCGGAGCAGCCGGTTTGACCGCGGGGGCTTTGGCGGGAGCCGCAGGCTTGGCAGCGGCCGGTTTGGGCGCGGCCGTGGGCTCGACCGCCTTGGCGGAGGGCTTGACCGCAGGCGCCTTGGCAGCGGTCGGCTTCGTGGCGGGGACCTCAGTCACCTGGGTGGCCGAGGCCGCCTGAGCGGCGGTCTGGGCGGCCTTGGCGGCGTGCTTCTCGGCGCGGCGGGAGGCGCGGGCCTCCTCACGACGGCGCCGCTGGTCGGACTTGACCTCCGCCTTCTTGCGGGTGGGGGCCAGCACCATGACCATCTGGCGGCCATCCTGGCGCGGATGGGACTCAATGGTGGCGAGCTCGCCGACCTCCTCGGCGACCTTGGCCAGCAGGCGCACGCCGAGCTCTGGGCGGGACTGCTCACGGCCGCGGAAGCGGACGATGCACTTGACCTTGTCCCCGCCCTCGAGGAATCGGCGCACGTGCCCCATCTTGGTGGCGTAGTCGTGCTCGTCGATCTTGGGCCGGAACTGGATCTCCTTGAGCTGCGTGTTCGCCTGGTTGCGCCGGGCGTCGCGCGCCTTCATGGCCGACTCGTACTTGAACTTGCCGTAGTCCATGAGCTTGCACACCGGGGGGCGCGCATCAGGGGCGACCTCGACGAGATCGAGACCGGCTTCCTCGGCCAGTCGAAGGGCGTCCTCCACGCGGACCACGCCGACCTGCTCGCCACTGGGGCCGACCAAGCGCACCTCGGGGACGCGGATCCGTTCGTTGATACGGGGCTCGCTGATGGCTATTCCTCACTCCTTGTTCGGATTCCGTGGCAACGGGAAAGGCCCCCGCTGCGCATCGCCAGCGGAGGCCTCATATGCTCGTACAAGCATGCCGACGCGCGGACACGCGTCAGCGCCGAGGACATGCCCTCGGTACGAACCCGGCCCCTTGACGGGACCCAGGTGGGATGGCTCCGCTTGCGCGCCGGGGATGGACCCCGGCCGGTCAACCACTGAGGCTACCAGAGCGCACGCGGACATCCCAGGCCGGGAGCGGCGCGATGCCAAGAGATCCACGTGGTCCTGCTCACTCGGGCTATTCCTCCACGCTCATGCCCCAGACCACCGCGAAAGCGGTCACGAAGGCCTGCAGTGCCAGGACGATGGGGATGGCCGGCGCGGCGGCGCAGCGAAGACCCTGCCCAGGGAGCGCGTGTCCAGGAACAGCAAGCAGACGTGCGCACCTAGGGAACGGCCACGGCGTCGAGGATCCGTGCATCGTCGTACCAGGCTCCAGGACACGAGGACGATGGCCCGGCACATGGAGCCCAGGAGCACTGACGCACCGGCCGATGCCGTCCGCTGCCGTAGCGACGCGAGGGCGGAGGCGAGGACGGCCAGGCCCGCGCCCGAGCCGAGCAGGGCGGTACCCCGAGCAGGGCGGCGCCATCGGGGAGGAGAGCGGGATCATCGAGGCCGAGGGAGGAGGCGCCGTCGAACCCTCCCTCGACGGGGGGGCGAGCATCCGCCTCATAGGACGCCCTCGCTGAGCACCTCGACCACGCTTGCCCGGGGCCGCGGCGCCGTGCCCGCAGCAGACGAGATGGAGGCGCTCGGCCGCACCGAGCGTCGGGAAGAACGACTCCTCGCCCAGGTCTCCGGCCACAGCCACGTGGAAGGAGGCCCGACGCGGGTCCGGGCGCCGCCCCATGACCTCGATCTCACCGCCCAGGGGGCGCAAGAGCCCGCAGCAGGTGCGCGCCAGGCGTCGATTTGCCGGCGCCGTTGACGCCGACGAGTGCAAGGACCTCACCGGGGGCGAGGTCGAAGGTCGCGGGCTCGGATAAGAGGCTCGGTGCCGTCGCGCCGCGACGCCTGGGCAGACGCGCGCGGCCTCGCGATGAACGGGATCATGGCGTGTTCTCAGCAAGCGATGATCGAGCGCGCCTCGTCCCAGAGAAAGAGAATGAGACGGGCGCGGGGCCACCGATGAGGCGTCAGGCGGGGATGGGGCAGAGCTCGATGGTGTCGATGAGCTCGCCCCAGGCGGGATTGACCATGATGCGCTGACAGCCGTCGAGTGCGGCGGCGACGGCGGGCATGCCCTGGCTGGCGTCCACACGGATGAAGACCCGCAGTTCGGAGGTCTCGCCGGGCGCGAATGCGACACCGGTGACGCCGTCGACTGTCTCCAGTTGGGCACGGACCTCGGACTGGATGACGTCGGAGGCCCAGGAGGGAATCCAGTCCTCTCCCCCGGCGAGCGCGACGACGGCGGGCCGGGGCACGCGCAGATCGAGGGTTCCAGGGTCGAGGACCCAGAGCTGATCGGTGTGCTCGCAGGCGACGGCGGCGGCACGATGGGGGTCGACGGGGACGGGGCGCACATCATCGCGCCAGGCGCTCATGGCGGCTGCGGAGGTGAAGACGGGCAGGGCGATGTGGCCGTCGGGCAGGTCGACGGCCAGGGTGGCGGCGTCGCGGCTGGCGTCGTTGGCGTGGACAGCATGGGAGGTGGCGGCGCCGGTAGAGTCGGTGAGCGCGTGAGCGGCAACGGGAACGATGACTCGCGTGGCAGTCAGGGCGGCGACAACTCCGTGCATGTACTCGTGGCGCGGTAGGCCGGTGGCCGTGATGGCGGCGGTCACCTCGGGGATCGGCGAGCCGTCGTCATTCGCGAAGGGCGTGGGGGCGGCGAGGAGCCGCTCCATTTTGGCGCGTGCGGCCAGCGCCGATGCGAGTTGCGGATCGACCGGAACGGGATCCTCAGTATTCATGCCGGTCATTCCTTCCACGTCCTTCCGCGCTATTCAGATCCTTCACACCTCATCCTAATCGCGAGACCGGTTGAAAACTGGGGTGAGACCGGTTGTTGTGAGGGGTGGGGTTGGTTGTTGGTTGCTGGGTGGGGTGGGTGGGGGGTTTCCACAGGTTGGTGGTGGGCTCTGGTGGTGGGGGTGGGTGGGGTTTTAGGGTTGGGGTTCGACGGCGATGCT
>NZ_MVIV01000015.1 GCF_002072175.1 Actinomyces gaoshouyii
GAAACCCCCCACCCACCCCACCCAGCAACCAACAACCGGTCTCGCCCCAGTTTTCAACCGGTCTCACCCCTCACAACAACCGGTCTCGATTCAAGGGAGAGAGGGCGCATCCGGGTTCGGAGTGAAGCAGGGCCAGGTGGAGGTATCCACGGGGTAGCCGTTCGCCGCCGCGTGATCAAGCCAGCCCTGCGGCAGCCAGGTGCGGCCCACCACCTGCGGATGCTCGGGCATGTACAGCACCGACCACAGAATGAGGATGAGCTCGGCCCATTGGCCGCGCAGCTTCCAGCGCGCGGTGCCCTTGGCATTGCTCGCCGCCATGATGATCTCGCCCGGGCCGGTGGAGGCCACCTCCTGCACCTCGTGATAACCCACCGGCATGATGCCCTCACCCGTTCCGATATAGATGCCGTGCGTGGACACGGTCACGCGGGCGTTGGCCAGGTGGCGCCATTTCTCGACGGCGTCCGCCGCGGCGGCGCGGCGCCTCCTCTTGTTGACCACGGCCTGCCCGCCGAAGAACGCGGCGGTCAGTGCCAGCCCCACTGGCCCGCCCGCGAGGAAGAATCCCCTGGACGGGTTGTAGGTGGCATCGCCGCGCCGCCACATGAGCAGCTCGGCATCACAGCTGGCCAGCATGCACTCCCCCGATCCGAAGGAACTGCGCACGGGGTCGATGATCGGCGAGACGGGGTTGGGGCGGCGCCCGGCGCGAGCGGCGGTGAGAACGGCAGCGGTGTTCCACCACACGAAGTCCTGCCCAGTCCAGCTCGGCTGGGCGGTGGCCCTCTCCGCCGCGAGGCGCTCCGAGGCGGCCCGGGCCTCGCGGGCGTCGACGATGTCGAAGATCTCGCGGACCTTGATGGTGACGGCCTCGTCATTCTTCGACGGCCGACGGATGAGTCCCCTCTTCGGCCGAGCCACCGGGGCGCCGGCGGCATCGGGCTCGCTCGGCGCGCTATCGGGGCGCGCCTCGGCGCCATCCCCGGGATCGCCCCCCGCTTGCTTCTCTGCCTTCTCCTTCTGCGTCTTCTGAGAGGTCACGCTGCTCCCTTCTCACTGGCGGCGGAGGTTCCGGGAACCATGTCCTCGGCCACATGCAGGAGCTCGCCCGCGGGCTCCCAGTAGTCCACGCCCACAAGCGTCCCGCCGTCGAAGGCGAGGGAGGTCAGCGAGGCGAGCGCGCACTGGCGGCGCCGGGGATCGTGCGCCAGGGGACGCCCCTCCACCCAGAGCCGCGTGGCCCACACGGGCAGCTGGTGGGAGACGAGCAGCGCCTCGCGCCCGCGCGCGAGGGGCAGCGCGGAGCGGATGGCCCCGCTCATGCGGGTCACGAGCTCGGCGTAGGGCTCGCCCCAGGACGGGCGCAGGGGGTTGGTGTAGTACGGCCAGTGGCGCGGATGCGCCAGCACCCAGCGATTGCGGTTGACGGCGACCCCCTCGAAGTGGTTGCCGGCCTCGATGAGGCGCTCGTCCGTCGTCGCCTCCAGCCCGTAGGCCCGCGCGGTGGGGGCACCGGTCTCGACGGCGCGCTCCAGGGGGGAGGTGATGACGGCGGCGATGTCGTGATCGGTCGAGCGCAGGACCTCCGCGACGCGCTCCGCCATGCGCCGGCCGAGCGCGGAGAGGTGGTAGCCGGGCATGCGCCCGTAGAGGACCGCCTCGGGGTTGTGGACCTCGCCGTGTCGCATGAGGTGGATCGTGGTGCGCTCCATGGATGCGATTGTGCCACCCTGGCGCGCCCGGCCCGGATACCGGGAGAGTCGGGCCGTGTCGGGGCTCCTCTCCCGTAGGGTTAGGGCCATGACAACGCGAAGCGCCTGGGGCCTCGGCTTGGCCACCGTCACCGACGACGGCTCCACCCTCGACGTCTGGTACCCGCGACCGGTCCTCGGCGATGAGCCGGCCGACGGCCACTCTGATCTACTCGCCACGCTCAGCGCGATGGAGACCAAGGACGAGGCGCGCGGCGTCCACACCACGGTGGTGCGCACCTGGGCGGATCTCGACGACGCCCCGCGGACCGTCGCCGGCTCCTATCTGCGCCTCCATGTGCTCTCACACCGCTTGGCCGAGCCGAACACGGTGAACCTGGACGGCATCTTCTCCCGCCTGCCCACTGTGGTGTGGACGGCGGCGGGTCCCTGCGCCGCGGAGGGCTTCGAGGCGACCCGCATGCGCCTGCGCCGGGCCCTGGGCCGTCCGGTCCACGTGCATTCCGTGGATAAGTTCCCGCGGATGGTGGACTACGTGGTGCCCACGGGCGTGAGGATCGCCGACGGCGCCCGCGTGCGCCTGGGCGCGTACCTGTCCGAGGGCACATCTGTCCTGGCATCGGGCTTCGTCAACTACAACGCCGGCACCCTGGGCCGCTCCGTGGTGGAGGGGCGCGTCTCGCAGGGAGTGCTCATCGGCGACGGCTCCGATATCGGCGGTGGCGCCTCCACGATGGGGATGCTCGCCGACGGCGGACTGAAGCGCGTGAGCATCGGCGAGCGCTGCCTGCTGGGCGCCAACTCGGGCCTGGGCATCCCCCTGGGCGACGATTGCGTCGTGGAGGCCGGTCTGTACATCACCGCCGGAACGAGGGTGTCGGTGATGCCGTCCGGCGGCGTCGTCCCCGGCGGGCACGGCCTGTTCCGAGAGCCGCGCGTGGTGGCGGCCCGTGAGCTCGCCGGCGCCTCGAACGTCCTGTTCCGCCGCAACTCGCAGTCCGGCGCCGTCGAGGCCCTTCCCCGCGGCGGCAAGAGCATCGAGCTCGGCGCCGCGCGCTAGCCGCCCCCCGCCCTCAGCCGCAGCGGGTATCAGAGCGAGCGCACCCGAACAGAAAGGGGCTCCGCGGGCTCATCGCCATGGCCTCGGGCCGGATTGGACGGCAGGCCCGAGGCCGGGAGGACCGACTCACACCTTGGTGACGTGGTCGAGCGCGCGCTCGCCCGAACGGGTGGCGGGATAGACGGCATCGGAGTGCTTACGGCGGTGGATGGCCACATAGTGCCGCTCGGTGGCACCGGTGTAGACCTGGCGAGGACGACCGATGCGCTTGGCGGGATCGGAGATCATCTCGCGGTACTGGGCGATCCACCCGGGCAGGCGCCCCAGGGCGAACAGGGGGGTGAACATCTTCGTGGGGAAGCCCATCGCCTGGTAGATGAGGCCCGTGTAGAAGTCCACGTTCGGGTAGAGGCGGCGTGAGACGAAGTACTCGTCGTTCAGGGCCGTCTCCTCCAGCTCCATGGCGATCTGGAGCATCCGATCACCGGAGTCGCTGCCCAGGCGGGTGAGCACGTCATGAGCGGTGGCCTTGACGATGGCGGCGCGCGGGTCGTAGTTCTTGTAGACCCGGTGGCCGAAGCCCATGAGCCGCACGCCGTCCTCCTTGTTCTTCACCTTGCGGACGAACTCGGCGGTGCTCATGCCCGAGGCCTGGATCGTGTCGAGCATCCGCAGGACGGCCTCGTTCGCACCGCCGTGCAGCGGACCGGACAGGGCCCCCACGCCCGCGGCCACGGAGGCGTACATGTTGGCGTCCGCCGAGCCGACGAGCCGCACCGTGGAGGTGGAGCAGTTCTGCTCGTGGTCGGCGTGAAGAATGAGGAGCATGTCCAGGGCCCTCACGATCGCGGGGTCGATCTCGTAGGACTGGTAGGGCATCCCGAAGGTCAGGCGCAGGAAGTCCTCCACGTATCCGCACTTGGGATCCGGGTAGACCAGGGGCAGGCCGATGGCCCGTCGGGCGATGTAGCTGATCATCGTCGGCATCTTGCTCAGCAGCAGGACGGTCGCGAGCTCCCGCTCGTAGGGGTCGTGCGGGTTGAGGGTGTCCTCGTAGTAGGTGGCCAGACCGGAGATACCCGCCTGAAGGATCGCCATGGGATGACCGGAGGAGGGGAAAGCGGTGAAGAAGCTGCGGAAGTCCTCATGGAGGAGGCGGTGACGGGCGATGCGCCGCTCGAAGCGCTCGAAGGTCTCGGCGTCGGGGAGCTCACCGTTGATGAGCAGGAAGGCGACCTCCAGGAAGGAGGAGGACTTGGCCAGCTCCTCGATGGGGTAGCCGCAGTAGCGCAGGATGCCGGCGTCGCCGTCGATGTAGGTGATCCCGGAGGTGCACGACGCCGTGTTCGTGAACCCCGGGTCGAGAGTGACCATGCCGGTGGACGCGAGGAGCCTGCCCACGCCCAGCCCGTCGGAGCCCTCGGTGGCGTAGGCGCGCGGGAGCTCCAAGCGGCGGTCCTCGATGGTGAGGATGCCGACGGCATCGCTGTCGTTGAGGGACCGCGGCTCGGCGGCGGGCGCGCTCGTGGTGGGGCTGGTATCGGTCATATCGCTCTCCTCACTGTTCGGTGCTCCGCGCGGGCGGTCGCCTCGAGCCGGTGGGCCCGGGTCCCCCGGGTCCGACTCACTGTAGCGATCGCGCCGTCACCTGCGCGTCACCTCTTAGGACGTGCCGGTCCGACGGCGTCGCCCGGAGACAGGCAGTCGCTCAGGAGGTTTGCGCCAGCAGCCACTGGCGCAAACCCGTGAGCCGGTACGCCGGCTCGAAGGACGCCATGTGCTCCATGCCGGTCCCCGGGTTCGCCTCCATGACAGTGCCCGCGGTGAAGGAGGAGAACAGGCGCGGCCGGCCGGATGAGACGAGCTCGGACACCGCGGCGTCCAGCTCGGCGGGGGTCGCGGTCGCATCCCATGTCTCGCCCGCCTGAGCATAGGGGATTGCGTCGGCATCGAGCATGGCGCGAACCTCCTGCTGCCCCGCGAGCGCCCGCTCGTCCCCACCGGCGACGTGGTACGCCCATGTCGCCTCCTTCAGCCCTGCGAGCTGGGAGATGTCCCACTGCCCGTCGACGAAGAGGCAAGCGGTGAACAGTGCTGGGTCCGTGGCCTGGAGCAGCAGGTGGATCATTGCTCCCATGGACTGGCCGGTGCCGTAGACGCGCGAGGAGTCCACGGCGTAGCGCTCCTGGAGCCAAGGCACGAACCTCTGCGTCACGCCGATCCAGTCGGTCGTCGTGTACCCGCCGTGGTCGTCGAGGACCACCTCGGGGTAGCAGGGGACGACAACGATGCTCGCCGCTCGCGCCTGGGTGGTCTCGTGCGCCCAGATGAGCGCCCCGTACTGGCTGAGCGGGGCGGCGACATCGTCGCCCACACGCGAGGAGTCGGCGATGAAGGTGATCAGCGGATACGAGCCGGTCCCGTCGTACCCCTCGGGCAGGAAGACATTGAACGGCAAGGAGAGGCCGGTCCGCTCGTCCTCGTAGGAGGACTGGGAGAAGGAGGCCGTCAGAGGGATCAGCTCGTCGAGCGTCGGTACCGCGGCCGACCCCGCCGTGCCCGCCGCGGGCGCGCTGGGGGAGTCGTCCGCGGCGGTGGAGGAGGTCGTGCCCACCCGACCGCAGGCGGTGAGGGCGCAGGCCCCGAGCGCACTGGCGGCGAGAAGGCGGCGCCGTGTGAGCGCGATGGAATGGTACGGAGCGATGTGTGTCATGGCATGAGCATGAGACCTGGAAATGGATGCGCACAATGTGCGCGCTGTGCGCGTCCTGTGAAGCACGATGGGGTCCCCGATGCACTGCTGAGCACGGATTCAGTCCAGTCGCCCCATCGCAGGCGAGCACTGGGGCGCCTCAGCGCCGGAACAGATCAGTGGAGCGCAGGCGCTCGCAGGCGGCCGCCACGCGCTCGTCGGTGCCGGTCAGGCTCATACGCACCCGCCCGGCTCCCGCCTCCCCGTAGAAGTCGCCCGGGGCGACGACGATCCCGAGTTCGGCGAAGGCACCGACGAGCTCGTAGGCGCTCCGGGCGGCGGCGCCCTCGGGCAGGCCGAGCCACAGGTAGAGGCCCGCCACGGATGCGGGATCGCCCACGAGACCGGCGGCAGCCGTCGCCTCGACGAGCGCGTCGCGACGGGCGCGGTAGACCTCGCGCTGGGCACTCACGTGCTCGTCGTCGCCCAGGGCGGCGGCCATGGCGGCCTGGATGGGGGCGGGCGGGATCATCCCGGTGTGCTTGCGGATCTCGGTGACGACGCCCACGAGCGCCGGGTCCCCGGCGAGCAGGGCGGCGCGGTAGCCGGCGAGGTTGGACTGCTTGGACAGGGAGTAGAGGGCGAGCAGCCCGGTCATGTCCCCGCCCGTGGCACGGGGATCGAGGAGGCTGGGGATGGGCTCGGCATCCCAGGGGGCCTCCCAGCCGAGTTCGGCGTAGCACTCATCGGAGGCGACGACAGCGCCGCGCTCGCGCGCCCAAGCGATGATCCGCGCCAGTTGGTCGACATCGAGCACGTGGCCGTCGGGGTTGCCGGGGCTGTTGAGCCAGATCATGGCGATGGGACGCTCGGGGGTGCCCGCGCCGTCGGGGAGGTCCCAGGTGGCGGGATCGGCGTCGGTGTCGACGGGGATGGGCGCGGCCCCGGCGATGCGGGCCCCGACGTCGTAGGTGGGGTAGGCGGCGCGGGGGTGGAGGAGGAGGTCGCCGGGGCGCGCGCCAAGCTGGAGGGGCAGGAGCGCGACGGACTCCTTGGAGCCGATCGTGGGGATGACGTGGGCGTCGGTCAGGCCGGTAACGCCGCGGCGGCGGGCGGCCCAGTCGATGATGGCGGCGCGCAGGGCGGAGGTGCCGATGGCGGCCGGGTAGCCGGGGGCGTTGGCGGCGGCGGCGAGGGCCTCGCGGGCGATGGCGGGGGTGCCGTCCACGGGGGTGCCGACGGCGAGGTCGACGACGCCGCCGGGATGCTCGGCCGCTCGGGCCCGGTAGGGGGCGAGGGTGTCCCAGGGGAAGTCCGGGAGGGCGAGCGGGCGGGGCAGGGCGCGGGGCCGGTCCGTGGAGGCGTTCACCCCCGCATTGTCCTCCAACCCTCAGCGAGTTCGTGCTTTTGGCGACGAGTCCTTGGCCCTTCCCGCCGAACCCGTGGCCAGAAGCACGAAGTTGACGATGGCCGCGCGGCGCGGGCGCCGGTGAGGGCGGGCCCGTCTCAGTCGAGGCCGTGCTCGGCGCGGTACTCCTCGTTCTGCGGGGGCAGGGCGGCGATCATGGGGTCGTCGTAGTCCAGGGCACCGGTCTTCTGGGCGCCGCCGGGCGAGCCGAGGCCGCGCAGCTCGAAGAAGTCGATGTTGGCGCGGGTGTAGTCCGCCCACTCCTCGGGAACGTCGTCCTCGTAGAAGATCGCCTCCGTGGGGCATACGGGCTCGCAGGCGCCGCAGTCCACGCACTCGTCGGCGTTGATGTACAGGCTCCGCTCGCCCTCGTAGATGCAGTCCACCGGGCACTCGTCGACGCAGGCACGGTCCTTGACATCCACGCACGGCTGGGCGATGACGTAGGTCATGACGGAGTTCCTCTCGACTAGGGCCCGGCGCCGCCCGTCGGCAGCGTCCGATCAAGGGCAAGTATTGTCCCGCTCGGAGCGAATCCCCAAGACGACCGCATGGTGGCGGCGAGCACGTCCGCACGGGCATCCAGCACCGCATCCGGTCGCCTCCATCCGACGGCACTGCCGTCGGGCCGCCCACCGGACTCCCCCCAACACGCCCGGGCACCGCACGACGGAGCCCGAAATCGCACAGAATCGCCTCCTACCAGACCACATAAGACCCATATGGCCGACAGCCCCCATGCACCAAGACAACCTATTGGCGCTGTTCAACAGCATATTGGCATCGTTGTCGGGATGGTTGCTCGGAATCAGACCATGCCACGCCACCGTCGCGCCATGCCTCGCGGTGCGGCGGTTCGACTAGTCCTGTCGGCCGAAGTCCGCTTTGGCATCGGGTGCCGGCTGGGCCGCCACCGTCGACTGGGGCGCGGGGTCATCGACGGTGGGCGCCGCCTGCGCCTGAGGCTCCACGGGGGCAGCCTCGGCCGGGGGCGCCGGGTCGGCGGCCGCTGCGGAGTCGGACGGCGCCTGCTGGCCCTGGGCGCCCGTCTGGGAGGAGCCCCCGGAGCTCCGGGGTTGCCCAGCCCGCTCGGCCGACGGCTGCGCGCCGCCCCCACCGGAGCAGGTCACGGCGTGGTCGGGGTCGTAGGTGGTGCGCAGGACATCCTCGGTGACGGTGCCGTCCGGCGCCGTGCGACTGCGAGTCACCGTGATGGAGAAGCCTCCCTCTCCCCCGCCGTAGGGCTCGCAGCCCGGACCGGAGCGGTTGACGGTGCCGATGGGGGTGTAGCCCTCCTTCTCACCGGAGACGATCGAGACGTCGTAGTAATGCGTCGACCACAGGCGCACGTGCACCTCTCCGTCCACCACCCATGCCTGGATGAGCGCAGGGTAGGGGGTCGAGTTGGTGAATTTGACGTCCTTCTCCGGCGACCACAGGGTGGCCTCGCGACCCGCCGGGTAGCGCTCGAACCAGTAGGAGTGGGGATGGTGCTCGACATCGTCCATCCCGGCCTCGTATCCGGCATTGAACACGGTGGTGCCGATCTGGGAGAGCCCGCCCCCGAAGGCCTCGGTGTGGACCCCGTTGAGGATGACACCGGAGGAGGTGAAACCGTGCTCGGCGTCCACGGGCTCCAGGGAGTTGTTCGTGGAGAAGGTGGCCCCCGGCATGATGATCTCGCCGTTGATCGCGGCGGCCCCGGCGACGAGGTTCTGGGTGCGCGCGGCGTCCTCGTAGTAGGGGGTGGCGTACTCGCCGACGATCTCCTTGATACCCCAGTCGTCCTGGGATGTGGTGGAGCTGGGAGCGGATTCGGCCATCGGGAGGATGACCTCGCGCTGGGAGGCGTCGGTCTGGGCGCTGCCGGTGGCGATGATCGCCGTTGACAGCGCGGTGGTGTCGATGGCCAGACCCGCGACGGGCGCCACGTACTGCGGCGCGGCGTCGGCGCGGCCCTCAATGGTCCACCCGGACTCGACAGCGGCCCTCTCGATCTGGGACCCCATCGCCCCGATCACCGCCTTGCGCAGCGCATCGGGATCGAGGGCGGCGGAGATCTCGCCAGTCTCGGAGCTGATGCTCAGCATGGAGGCGAGCCGCTGGGGGCTCAGAGTGAGGGCCCCTGTGGCGGGAGCAGCCGTCATCGCCCCATCCGCGGTGACCCTCACGGGGGCGGACAGGAGCGGGGCGATGACGCTATCAGCGTAGGACTGGGCCTGCTCATCGGTGACGGCGGGGCTCGTGGTCCCCTCGACAAGGGCGATGGTGGGGGCTCCCAGCGGCCAGTCGGAGGACAGTTCATCGACGGAGGCGGCGACGTCGACACCGATGCCGGCACGGCTCGGCGAGACCACGGGCTTGGTCCCCTCAAGGGAGATCCCGGCGTTGACGGTGCCCGACGAGAGCTCGTCCAAGTGGCTGTTGAGGCTGCGGGTGAGGGCCGACGAGTCCACCGAGGTCGCGGCGGGCACCGAATCCCCGCCGAAGCGGTCGATGATGGTGAGCGGGTTGAGGGTGAAGCCCGTGAGGCGGCCGATGCTGGCGCTGGGGTCCACACTCACGCCGGAGTCGGCGGGCGTGATCTGGGCGGACTTGTCACCGACGGTGACCGTGACCGGGTTCGCCAGGCTCGCGGCGAAGGACCGCTCGACGGCGTTCCTCGCCTCCGACGGGCTCATCCCTCCGACGCTCACACCGCCGACGGTCGAGTCAGCGGCGAGGGCCTGGGTGGTCCAGATCGCCGAGCCGAGCCACACGGCGGCGACGAGGGCCGCCGCGGCGATCATGAGGCGCCGGGGGTTGCAAGCGGAGCTCTTGGCCAGGGCGAGGAGGATGGCGGCGCGGCCTGTCTCCCCATCCTCCCCGGAACGATCAGCGCCGCCCGCCTCCCCGGTAGCAGCGCCGGCCCCGGATTCCTCCTCCTCGACGGCGATCTCCGGGGTGGCGGTCTCGGGGAGCGTGAGGCTCAGCCGCGCGGCGGCCGCAGCGGCGCCGGCGGCCACCGCCACCGCTGTGGCAGCACCGACGGCGGGATCAGCGGCATCTAGCTCCTGAGGGCCCACGGCAGGCGCCTCCGGCGAGCCCTCCTGCGCGGAGCCGGCGGGGGGATCCTCACCGGCGGGGTCAGCGAGCTCAGCATCCGCGCTGGACGGGGCCCCGCCCCCGGGGCCGGGCTCGCTACCGGGATGGGGCGCGGGCTCATCCCCCTCAGCAGCCGCGACGGCATCACCCGGGGCATCGGAGGACGTCTCGACGTCGTCGGCGCCCTCGACCGGCTCCTGCGCATCCCCAGCGCCGGCAACCTCGGGATCGGCAGCCGGGGACTCGTCCTCGGCGGTGCCCGCCTCGGGAACGTCGGCCGCGTCGTCCGGGGTATCGGCACCGGCCGGCAGGGCAGCGGTGCGCGTGGCCGCGGCGACGACGCCCAGGGCGGCGGCAGCGACAGCGGCGTCGGAGACCCCGGCCGGGCCGGTGGGCTCGGCGCTCCCCCCGGTGACCGCCCCCTCGGCCTCACCCGCCTCAGCACCGCCGTCGGCCGTGGTCCCAGTTCCCTCCACCGGCTCCCCGGGGGCGATGGCCCCGGGCAGGACGACGCCGATCCGGTCGGCCGCGGTGGCGATCGCCAGGGCCCTCGCCGCGATGGCGGCGTCGGTCGGCAGCACGAGATCGGGGACCGTGCCCCCGGCCCCGTGGTCGGCGGCAGCCCCATCGACAGGATCGGACCCGGCCTCGTTAGCGTCGGCGGCGTCGGGCGACCCATCCTGCCCGGGCATGGCCTCGGCGGGGGCATCGCCGTCGAGCATCGCCTCACCCTCGGCCCCCTCGGCAGCGTGATCGGGGGTGGCGGCGCGCAGGGCCTCTAGCGCGGCAGTGGCCTCGTCAGGTCTGGTCACAGCATCATTCATGAGGGATCCTCCAGGGAAGGGCGGTCATCAGGACTGGGAACGACGGCGGCGAGCCGCTTCCTTGAACCGCTCCTGGGAATCAAGAATCACCTTGCGGATGCGCACGGCCTCAGGGGTGACCTCCACGCACTCGTCGTCGGCGGCGAACTCGAGGGCCTCCTCGAGGGTGAGCCTGCGGGGCGGCACGAGCCCCTCGAAGGAGTCGGCGGTCGAGGAGCGCATGTTGGTCTGCTGCTTCTCGCGCACGACATTGACATCCATGTCCTCATTACGGGGGTTCTCCCCCACGACCTGTCCCTCGTAGGTCTCCTGCGTGGGCTCCACGAAGAAGGTGCCGCGATCCTGGAGGCGGATGAGGGCGTAAGCGGTGACAGCGCCCGCGCGATCCGAGACGAGGGAGCCCGTGGTGCGCGAAACGATCGTGCCGGCCCAGGGCTCGTAGCCCTCCGCGATGGAGGACGCGATGCCCGTGCCGCGGGTGTCGGTGAGGAACTGGCTGCGGAAGCCGATGAGGCCGCGCGCGGGCACGAGGAACTCCATGCGGATCCAGCCGGTGCCGTGGTTGGTCATCGTCTCCATGCGGCCCTTGCGGGCGGCCATGAGCTGGGTGACGGCGCCCAGGTGCTCCTCGGGGACGTCGATGGTCATGCGCTCCACGGGCTCGTGGCGCTTGCCGTCGATCATGCGGGTGACCACCTGGGGCTTGCCGACGGTGAGCTCGAAACCCTCGCGGCGCATCTGCTCCACCAGGATCGCCAGGGCGAGCTCGCCGCGTCCCTGGACCTCCCAGGCGTCGGGCCGGGAGGTGGGAAGGACGCGCAGGGACACATTGCCGATGAGCTCGCGATCGAGGCGGTCCTTGACCTGGCGGGCCGTGACCTTGGCGCCCTTGCTGCGCCCGGCCATCGGGGAGGTGTTGATCCCGATGGTCATGGAGATGGCGGGATCGTCAACGGTGATGAGGGGCAGCGGGCGGGGGTCATCGGGGTCGACGAGGGACTCGCCGATGGTGATGTCCTCGATGCCCGCGATGGCCACGATGTCACCGGCATGGGCCTCCTCGGCGGGCTTGCGGTCCAGGCCCTCGGTGACCAGCAGCTCGGAGACGCGGGCATTGGCCAGTGTGCCGTCATGACGGGCCCAGGCCACGACCTGCCCCTTGCGGATCGTGCCGTTGTGGATGCGCAGCAGCGCCAGGCGGCCCAGGAACGGGGAGGCGTCCAGGTTGGTGACGTGGGCCTGGAGGGGAGCGCCCTCGTCGTAGGCGGGGCCGGGGATCCGCTCGATGATGGTGCGGAAGAGGGGCTCGAGGTCCTCATTGGCGGGCAGCTCGCCGTCGGCCGGCTGGACGGTATCCGCCCGGCGGGCCTTGGCGGAGGCGTAGATGACGGGCACGTCGAGGACGGCGTCGAGGTCGATGTCGGGATGCTCGTCCGCCAGGTCGGAGGCCAGCGAGAGCAACAGGTCGGTGGACTCCGAGACCACCTCGTCGAGGCGGGAGTCGGGGCGGTCCACCTTGTTGACCACGAGGATGACCGGCAGATTCGCGGCCAGGGCCTTGCGCAGAACGAACCGGGTCTGCGGCAGGGGGCCCTCGGAGGCGTCCACGAGGAGGACGACGCCGTCGACCATCGACAGGCCGCGCTCCACCTCGCCGCCGAAGTCGGCGTGGCCGGGGGTGTCGACGACGTTAATGGTGATGCCGTCCGGCAGACCGGCGTCGATCGCGGCGGGGCCCGCGTAATGGACGGCCGTGTTCTTGGCGAGGATCGTGATGCCCTTCTCGCGCTCGAGCTCCCCGGAGTCCATGACCCGCTCGGCGGTGTTCTCCTGCGTGGCTCGGGCGCCGAACGCGCCCGCCTCCCAGAGCATCCCGTCGACAAGGGTGGTCTTGCCATGGTCGACGTGGGCGACGATGGCAACGTTGCGCAGGTCCTGGCGCACGGTCATATGTGGGCTCTTCTTCCGTCTGGGGAGCGCCCGGGGAGGCCGCGGCGTCGGGCCGACACCGCGCGAGGCGCACAGCGGGCCAAGGCTAGTCGCGCGTCCGCCCGGCGCGCCATGGCGAGGGTGACACCGCTCCTGTGCTACCGCTCACGGCTCTACAGCAGGACCAGGGTCCCGGCCACGAGGACGGCGATCGCAGCGATCGATATCACAGCGATCGCCCCCGGGTTGCGCTGGGTGCCGCATTCGAGCGAGGGCGCTGCGGCGGCGGGATCGACCCCCGCGCCAGTCGCCGCAGCGCTCTGAAGACGCGCGCGGTAGGCCTCGATGAGGTCGGCGGCCCGCTCGGCGGTGAGGGCGAGCGCAATGGGGCGCCGAGTGCCGTGGGCGCCCTCGGGAACGCGGTCCCCGCCGCCCAGGAGGAGGGCCTCGGGCCCTCCCTCCTCCGGGCTCTCCCCGACAGCGGCGCGCGAGCGCTCGATCTGCCGGCTCACGCCGATCGACAGCCCGCCCTGGCGGGGCGCCGCGGAGACGGGGACGCGGGCGCCGTCGTCGGTGATGATCTCCAGGCCCCAGCGACCGCCGCAGCTCTGGTAGGCGCCCCAGCCGACGCGGTGGGTGGCCAGGAGGTTGCGCGCGGTCAGGCCGCGCTCGTCGAGGCGCAGCTCGGGCTGCCACCACAGGGCGTAGGCCGCGGCCGTCGCGGCGAGAGCGCAGGCCAGGGAGATGAGGAAGTGCCGGGCGCCGTCGTTGATGCCGATCGTGACCGCGAGCGCGGCCCCGATCCCCGCCACGAGGAGCGTGAGGGGGCGCCCGAACCGGGGGCGGACGATGACTGTGGGAACCGCGAGCATGCGCCCATCCTCCCCTCTATCCTCCCCTCCCCTTTCATCGAGACCGGTCGAAAATAGGAGCGAGACCGGTCCGCGGACCGGTCTCGCT
>NZ_MVIV01000016.1 GCF_002072175.1 Actinomyces gaoshouyii
CAGGACTCGGACTCATCGGACTGCACGAACGCGCCCAAGCCCTCGACGGAACCCTCACCCACACCACCACCGACCACCACTGGACCCTCACACTCACCCTCCCACTCTCCCTGGAGACGAGCCATGCCCCCCTCAGCCACTGACCGCGACATCCGCATCATCGTCGTCGACGACGACCCGATCGTGCGCAATACCATCGCCAGCACCCTGCGGGACGCGCCCGGCATCGAGGTGGTGGCGACGGCGGAGAACGGCGCCGACGCGGTGAGCATCGTCCACGAGCGCACCGTCGACGTGGTCCTCATGGATGTGCAGATGCCCATCCTCGACGGGGTAACGGCCACCCGGCGCGTGCGGGAGATCTCGCCGGCCACGAGCGTGCTCATCCTGACGACCTTCGACGACGACACCTTCCTCGACGGAGGGCTGGCCGCGGGAGCCTCCGGCTTCCTCCTCAAGACGACGCCCCCGGCCGAGCTCATCGCCGCGATCCGCACGATCCACGAGGGCGACAAGGTTCTCTCGCCGGGCCCCACGAGCAGGATCCTCGACCGCTACATCTCCGGCCAGCCCCCGAAGACGAATGCCGCCGAGGAGCTCGACCTCTCCGAGCGGGAGAAGGAGGTCCTCGAGCTCCTGTGCCAGGCGCGCTCCAACCACCAGATCGCCCGCCGCCTCAACGTCGCCGAGACCACGGTGAAGACCCACGTCTCCGCGATCATGCGGAAGATGAATGTCGCGAGCAGGCTGGAGATCGTCGTCGAGGCGCACCGCAGGGGCCTCTCGAGCGGCCTCTCATGAGATTCCTGGGCGTGCTCGATCCGCACCGGTATCAGACCCGGAACGCCCTGCGCCTGGCCGTCATATTAGCGTTCGTCGTCTTCCAAGCGACCGCGCTCGTCACATACTTCCAGGATCTCACACTTACCGCGAGCATTCTCGCGGTTGCCTGCCTACTGCTCATCGACCGCTTCCCCTGGGCAGTCCCGATCACCCTGGCCACGGGCATCGCCGCCGCGCCCCATCTGCTCCTCGCGGCCCCACTCGAGACAGCAGGATTCCTCAGCCCCGCGCTCCTCATCCCCGTCAGACGCTTCCGACAGGCGGGCCTCATCCTGGCGTCCTCCTGCGTCAACGTCACCCTCCGCGCGCAGGCCGGTGGCGCCGGCGCCTACGTGATCCTCCAGGCACCGGTCCTCCTCTGCGGCTCGGCGAGCGCGGGGATGGCCCTGCTCTACTTCCGCGCGCAGATGGAGCGGATGGAGGCGGAGCGCCTCGCCGCCCTGGCCGCGCAGCGGACCGCGATCGCGAGGGACCTGCACGACACCCTCGCCCGCGCCAACACCCAGATGGTGCTCCTGGCCCAGCAGGCGCTGGGCCAGCACCCGCGCAGTCGGTGCGTGGCGAGCGCCCTGGAGGACGTCATGGCGATGGGTCATCGGTCGGTAACCGACCTGCGCACCATGCTGCGCCTCCTGCGCCAAGACACCCCCACCCCCACAGCACCCACCCCCAGCCTCACCCAAGCCATCA
>NZ_MVIV01000017.1 GCF_002072175.1 Actinomyces gaoshouyii
ACCACCGACCTAGCCGCCATGAGCGAAGAAGGCTGCGTCTTCTGCCGATCCACCATCGACGACGCCACCAAACTCCACAAAGACGGAGGATGGGCCAACCCCTGGACTATCACTCTTCATGACTTGAGTTACATTCCGCCGGATGAAGGAAAAGAATACTCGGGGATCAAAGGGAAGGTGAATGCCGAGGCGTCCACTGTCATCAAAGGAAATGGAGAGGTTGTCGAGAAATCTCAAGAAACCATTTCAATGTTCGTTGCCATGAAATATGTGGGCGGCGGATGGGTGATTAAAGGAGTGTCGGTGGAATGATTATATCGGTCTTCGTTACATCGTTTGCAATCATTTCCGCCGGTGTTGGAAGTTTTGTTATGGGCGACACAGGTGACACCTACTCTCCCGAGCAAATAGGCGAGATAACCGGGCGGGCAAGTGATGAGAGTATCATTCTCCAGCAATCTGTAATTAAAGCAATTCCGGTTGGGGGTGGTTCTTCGCCATCAGGCAGCGGGGGTGGGGGGCAGGTGGTGGTCTCGGCCGCCCAACCCCAGAGCGCGCCCATCGAAGGCGATTTCATCTGCGATGGGCAGGACCCCCAAGGCAACGACACCGACGCATGCCGCTTCCAACCAACCCCCACACGCCCCACAGCACCCGCACCCGACCCGGCCACCACGACACCGCCACCACTGATCGTCACCGCCCACGACATAGCCACCCT
>NZ_MVIV01000018.1 GCF_002072175.1 Actinomyces gaoshouyii
TGTGGGGCGTGTGGGGGTTGGTTGGAAGCGGCATGCACCGGTGTCGTTGCCTTGGGGGTCCTGCCCATCGCAGATGAAATCGCCTTCGATGGGCGCGCTCTGGGGTTAGGCGGCCGAGACCACCACCTGCCCCCCACCCCCACCGCCTGATGGCGAAGAACCACCCCCAATCGGAAGCTCCTCATATGTCATGGATTCGATGCTGACTTTTTCAGCGTCGGCTCTCCCGTCGAATGATGTCCAGGCTGCAATCGTGCCTTGGTCTTGAGCATTGCCTGTTGGTGAAATTAGCGCCCCGAGGGCGCATATGATTAAAATCGCGGCAAAGGTAATAGTTTTCATTCGACTGCGACTCCTCCGATAACCCAGTCCTCGTCGATGCGCCGTAGCGCAATTAGAAGAGTCTTCGTATTTGAATCCTCTTCGACTATGCGCCCATTTCCTTCTACGGAAGTGGACTTGTCGGAGATAACGACCATCTTCACCCCGCAGTATTCTTTTCCTTTTCCTGGGGGGATGTATTCGATGTTTGTGATTTTTTGGGTCCAGGGGTTGGCCCATCCTCCGTCTTTGTGGAGTTTGGTGGCGTCGTC
>NZ_MVIV01000019.1 GCF_002072175.1 Actinomyces gaoshouyii
TGGTTGGAAGCGGCATGCACCGGTGTCGTTGCCTTGGGGGTCCTGCCCATCGCAGATGAAATCGCCTTCGATGGGCGCGCTCTGGGGTTGGGCGGCCGAGACCACCACCTGCCCCCCACCCCCGCCGGTCTCACTGTCCGACGAAGAGGGGTCTCCTCGAACAATCACCTCCTCGTATACCGATGACATCAGGGTGACTTCATTTCCGGACGCTCTACCGTCGTATTGCAGGTCCCCGTCTTCCGGGGGATGACCGCCGTGCGGCGCCGTGAGAGGTGAGGAACAAATTATTAAGACGACCGCTAGGCTTGTGTGCAACATCATTTTACTGACACCTCTCCGATATGCCATATGCCATCATAGTGTCGCAAGATCATAAAGAGCTCCGACTCTTCTGTTTCATTTTCAACCAACTCGCCGCGGCGATTTATCATCGTTGATTCTTCTAGTATTACAGTGAGTCTAATTCCGCAGTATTCTTTTCCTTTTCCTGGGGGGATGTATTCGATGTTTGTGATTTTTTGGGTCCAGGGGTTGGCCCATCCTCCGTCTTTGTGGAGTTTGGTGGCGTCGTC
>NZ_MVIV01000002.1 GCF_002072175.1 Actinomyces gaoshouyii
GAAACCCCCCACCCACCCCACCCAGCAACCAACAACCGGTCTCGCCCCAGTTTTCAACCGGTCTCACCCCTCACAACAACCGGTCTCGATTCAAGGGAGAGAGGGCGAGAAGCGCGGGCCGATGCAGCGGGCCAGGGCGAGCATGGTCCTGCCGGTGGCCGGGGACGTCCTCGATGAGCGGGTGCCCGCCGGTGAGGAAGGTGGCGACGGCAATGCGCACCGCATCTGAGATGCCCCGGGATGCGTGATGGCGCCCACCGCCCCATGAGGGGGCGGTGGGCGCCATCACCGGTGGCCTGCGCAGGGCCGTGGATGGGTGTGGCGCGGCCCTACTGCCGGGCCGGCTCCGGGGCGAGGACGGCGGCGCGACCGGCCTCGAGGCGCGCCACGGGGACGCGGAACGGGGAGCAGGACACGTAGTCGATGCCCACGGAGTGGAAGAAGGCGATGGAATCGGGGTCTCCGCCGTGCTCGCCGCACACGCCCATCTTCATGCCGGGCTTGGTCGAACGGCCGCCCTCGACGCCCAGGCGGACCATGGCGCCCACGCCGTCGACGTCGATGGACTCGAACGGGGAGGTGCCGAAGATCGCCTCGTCGATGTAGTGGCCCACGAAGGAGGTCTCGACGTCGTCGCGGGAGAAGCCCCAGGTGGTCTGGGTCAGGTCATTGGTGCCGAAGGAGAAGAAGTCGGCCTCCTCCGCCACGTGGGAACTGGTGACGGCGGCGCGGGGCAGCTCGATCATGCAGCCGATCGGGAAGGAGAGGTCGTAGCCGGACTCGGCGCCGACCTCGGCCAGGACGGCCTCGGCGCGCTCGCGGGCGATCTGGAGCTCCCGGATGGAGCCGATGAGCGGGATCATGATCTCGGGGCGCGGGTCTCCCCCGGCGCGCAGGCGCTCGACGGCGGCCTCGGCGATGGCGCGCACCTGGAGCTCGATGAGTCCGGGCATGGTCAGCAGGAGGCGGGCACCGCGCAGGCCGAGCATGGGGTTCGCCTCGTGGCTCTTGCGCACCACGGCCAGGAGGGACTCATCCGCGGGGTCGAGGACCCCCTTCTCCCGGTCGACGGCCACCTTGACGCTGAGCTCGGTGAGGTCGGGGAGGAACTCGTGCAGGGGAGGGTCGATGAGGCGCACGGTCATGGGCTTGCCGTTCATCGTGGTCATCATCTGCGCGAAGTCGTCCTTCTGCAGGGGCAGGAGGACGGCGAGGGCCGCCTCGCGCTCGGCGTCGGTGGAGGCCAGGATGAGGTTCTGGACGAACTTCTTGCGCTCGCCGAGGAACATGTGCTCGGTGCGGCACAGGCCCACTCCCTCGGCGCCGCGGTGGATGGCGTGGCGGGCGTCGTCGGGGGTGTCGGCGTTGGCACGCACCGCCAGGCGCCGGACCTTGTCCGCATGGCGCATGAGGCGGTCGACGCTGGTGATGAGCTCGCGGTTATCAATGTCGCCGGCGCTGTCCAGGGCGGTCTCCAGACCGCGGCGCAGGTAGGTCATGACGGGCGAGTCGGCCACCTCCACCGAGCCGAGGAAGACCTCGCCGGTGGTGCCGTCGATGGCGATGATGTCCTCGCTGGTGAGAAGCTCGTCGCGTCCGGCGACCCGCACGGTCTTGGCTGCGGCGTCGACCTCGAGGGCCTCGGCGCCGCACACGCAGGTCTTGCCCATGCCGCGGGCGACGACGGCGGCATGGGAGGTCTTGCCGCCGCGCGCGGTGAGCACGCCGGAGGCGGCCACCATGCCGGGCAGGTCGTCGGGGTTGGTCTCACGGCGCACGAGGATGACGGATTCGCCGGCCTCGGCGCGGGCGATGGCCTCGGCGTTGTCGAAGGCGATGAAGCCGACGGCGGCGCCGGGCGAGGCGGGCATGGCCTTGGTGAGCAGGTCCCGCTCCCCCGTGGTGGAGAACTGCGGGAACATGAGCTGGGTGAGCTGGTCCCCGGTGACGCGGGTGAGGGCCTCATCGGTGGTGATGAGCCTTTCGTCGACGAGCTGCGTGGCCACGCGGAAGGCCGCGGCGGCGGTGCGCTTGCCCACGCGGGTCTGGAGGAGCCAGAGCTTGCCGCGCTCGATGGTGAACTCGATGTCGCACAGGTCGCGGTAGTGGGTCTCGAGCTTGCGCATGGCCGCGCGCAGGTCCTTGTAGGACTCCGGGTCGAGGGATTCCAGGTCCGCCAGGGACAGGGTGTTGCGGATGCCGGCGACGACGTCCTCGCCCTGGGCGTTGACGAGGTAGTCCCCGTAGACGCCGGAGCGGCCGGTGGAGGGGTCGCGGGTGAAGCAGACGCCGGTGCCGGAGGTCTGTCCCATGTTGCCGAAGACCATCGTGCACACGTTGACGGCCGTGCCCAGGTCGTGGGGGATCTTCTCGCGGCGCCGGTAGATGTGGGCGCGCTCGGTGTTCCAGGAGCGGAAGACGGCCTCGGTGGCCATGTCGAGCTGGCCGCGGGGGTCCTGGGGGAAGTCGATGCCGGCCTGCTCGCGCACGATGGCCTTGTACTCCTCGACGAGCTCGGTGAGGGCGTCGACGTCGAGCTCGTAGTCGAGGGCGACGCCGCGCGAGGCCTTCTTGGCGTCGAGGGCGCCGGAGAAGTGCCCGCCATCGATGTCCAGGACGGTCTTGCCGAACATCTGGATGAGGCGGCGGTAGGAGTCCCAGGCGAAGCGCGCGTCCCCGCTGACCTCGGCGAGCCCCTCGACGGAGGAGTCGTTGAGGCCGATGTTGAGGACGGTCTCCATCATGCCGGGCATGGAGAACTTGGCACCGCTGCGCACGGAGACGAGCAACGGGTCCTCGGGGGCGCCGAGCTCGCGACCGAGCTCCTCCTCGACCTCGCGCAGGGCGGTGGTCACCTGGACAGCGAGCTCATCGGGGACGGCGCCGTCGGCGAGGTAGGCACGGCAGGCGTCGGTGGTGATCGTGAAGCCGGGGGGAACGGGCAGGCCGAGACGGGTCATCTCGGCGAGGTTCGCGCCCTTGCCGCCCAGGAGGTCCTTCTGATCCTTGTCTCCCTCACTGAAGCGGTACACGTACTTGGGCATCCTCGCCCCTTTCAGTCGTCAGTCGCGCGGCATCGCGCTGGTCAGGTCGTCCCACTCTAATGTGACTTCAGTCCCAGGTTCAAACCGCGGTGATTCGGCGGAGGCGCCCCGAGGGACCCATGGCGCTCGGACGGCCTCAGGGCCGCAGGGCGATGAGCCCGGACCTCGGACCCAGGAGCGCGCGCCGGGGCAGGGGCGCGCCGTCGGGCCCGCCCCGGGGGCCCGGCTCCACGAGGCCGGCAGGCAGTCGGGGGCGGGCGCCGCGGGCGCCGTCGAGATTGACGATGGCGACGCCCCGTTCGAAATCGCGCCGCCACAGGCGGGCCCGGTGCCGGGGCGGCCCCAGGGGCGCTCCGAGGTCGGCGTCGAGGGCGGGGAGCCAGGCCAAGCGCGAGTAGTCGTCGTGGCCGGTGGAGGCGAAGGCGCCGCGCCCGCCGCCCAGCACCCAGAAGGCGGCCAGCCCGTAGAGGGCCCGGGGCGATCCCGCGCCCCCGCTGGGGGCGCGCACGATCGTCAGGCCGGGGGCGGTGAGCTCATGGGCCTGGGCGAGCGCGTCGGGGGCATCGAGAAAAGAGTCGTCGCCCCAGCCGAGCCAGCACTCGTCGAATCCCCCGCCCCAGGCGCTGTGGCGCTCCCAGCGGCCGGGCTCGCGGCGGGCCTCGGCGATATTGGGGACGAGGATCCGGCCGATGCCCGCCAGGGCGGCGCCGGCCTCGTCCACCAGCATCCCGAGGGACTCGCGCAACGCGGCGGGATCGTCAGCGCCCTCGATGGGCAGGCCGAGGCCGTAGTAGTCGTCGAAGACATCGTTGTCGGCCATAACGCCGTCGAAGGCGGTGGGGGCGATCCTCTCGCGCACGCGCTCGGCCCAGGCGCACCGGTAGTCAGGGTCCCAGACGGTGGTCTGGAAGTGCCCCGGATAACCATCCCATTCGATGAGGGAGCCGTCGCGGCGCCGGGCGTGCCAGCCGTGGCGGGCGGCCTCGGCCTGGGCTATCCCGGAGGCGAGGCGCTCGGGCGGCTCGAAGTCCCTCGTCGAGGACAGGCACTGGTAGGCCAGGACCGTCATGTGGGGCGCGAGCTCCTTGAGGCGCGCGGCGGCGGCCGTCTCCCAGGGCTGGAGGATGGCGGCCCGGTAGTGCCGGGCCGCCTCCTCCACATCCGCAGCCTTGAGGGGGCCGCCGTAGCGGATCCAGGCGCCGACGCCGGTCATGCGCCCCCTGCCAGCGGCCCGGCGGCCCTCGCGGAAGCGGCGCGGCGCTGACTCGCGAGATCGTTGTAGATCCGGTTGTAGGTGGCGTTGACCAGGCCCAGGTTGAAGGCGGTCTCGACGCGGCGCCGGGCCGCGCGGCACATGTCCTCGTACAGACCGGGGTTGGAGATGACCTGGTGGATGCGGTCGGCGAGCAGGGCGGGATCACCGGGGGTGAGCATGAGCCCGCACGGACCGATGAACCCGCCGTCGTCGGCCTTGATCGGGTCCTCCACCACCGAGCGCAGGGCGCCGACGTCGGAGGAGACGGTCGGGATCCCGGCGCCCATCGTCTCCAGGGAGACCACGGGCAGGCCCTCGTTGTAGCTCGGCAGGACGAACAGGTCGAACTCGTCGAGCAGCTCCCGCACACGCACGGTGCCGCGGATGGTGATGACGTCATGGAGGCCCAGCTCGGCGATGCGGGCCGCGCAGCGCTCGTAGTACTCGGGCACGTGCTCGGTGGGCCCGCAGACGTCGAGGTGGATGCGCATGCCCCGCTCGCGCATGATCTCAACGGCCTCGATGAGGTCGAGCAGCCCCTTGATCGGCACGATCCTCGCGATGTAGACGAGCCTCCACAGGTGGCGGTCGCCCTCGGCGTGGATGCGCCCGATCGCCTCACGGCGGGCGGTCCACGGGGTGTCGAACTCCTCGACGTCGAGCCCGTTGGGCAGGACGACGGACTTGTCCGGGATTCCGCCGAGGTCCTGGGCCTCCTCGATGGCGCGGGGATAGAGGTAGGTCATGAGGTCGGCCTGGGGATAGCACAGGCGGCCCATCTCGATCCACCAGGCCATCCACATGCGTTCGCGCGCGGTGACGTCGAAGTCCCGGTAGTCGCTCAGGCGCACCGGCAGGTCCATGCGCCGCTCCAGGAGCGTGTTGACGGTGTCGCGCACGTAGAGGTTGTGCTCGGTGAGCAGGAAGGAGGCCCCGTGCTGGCGGGCGGCGGCCGCCGCCAGCAGGGAGGCGTAGCCGGTGGTGTGGGCGTGGTAGACGGCGGCGCGGGGCACGGGGTCGGCCAGGACGGCGTGCGCCAGGGAGAAGAAGTCGCGCAGGCACCAGAAGAGCTCGGACAGGGGCATGCCCAGGTCCGGCATCATCTCGCGGAAGGCCTCCATGAACTCCTGGGTGCCCAGCAGCGCCCACAGGGGGTAGCGGCGGGTGGCGGGGCTCATGCCCTCATCGATGAGCCGCCAGACCTCCTCGCCGTCGCCTGTGGTGGCCAGCTCGATGAGCGCGCCGAGGAGGCGACGCGACAGGGCGCGCCGCTGGGCGCGGCTCATGCGCAGGTCCCGGGGGCGGGCGGCCAGGAAGTCGTCGCGGTGCTCGGCCATCGACAGGTAGAGCACCCTCACCCAGGCCACATTGGACGGCATCCCGTACAGGTCCGTGTGCGGGGCCTCGGAGTCCCAGGCGATGTGGATGATCCCGAAGGTCTTGTCCGGGTTGCCGGAGATGATGTCATGGACAACCGCCGAGACCCCGCCCTTGAGGTAGGGGTAGGTGGACTCCATGACGATGGCGACATCAACGTCCTCGTAGCGGCCGTCGGCCGGGACGCCGTCGGGCCGGGATGCGGCGGGGGCCTGCGGCGCGAGCGGGACGGGGACCTGCGGGGCGCGCTCGTCGAGCGCCTCCACAGCGGTATCGAGCGCGAGACTCACCATGACAGTGCCTTTCCCCAGAAGAATGCGTATTCGGGCGCGCTCCAGCGCCGGTGGTAGATGAGGGCGCCGATGACGCTCAGGCCCATCGCGGCCAGGGCGATGGGGCCGTAGGCGCCCGCGCCGTCGAAGGCCGCGAAGGAGGCGGCGATGAGGACGACGGCGATCCCTGACAGGGCCAGGGCCGCCCGGGAGCCGCCGGCATGGTCGATCTCATAGGCGAGGAGGGTGAGGACGGCCAGGAGGAGGCTGGCGGCGCTGATGGTCGTCACCGTGGCGATGTCGCCGGGGGCGAGGATCGCGGTCAGGGCGACGACGACGAGCGTCGCGGCGCTGCCCACCGAGGCCATGCGCGCCAAGGACCAGGTGACCATGCGCCGCAGCGCGGATCCCCGCCGGTGCAGGGCGCTCATGGGCTCGTTCTCCAGGGCGTCGCGGAAGCCGGTGAAAGCCTGGTTGATGCGCGGCGAGGCGACGGCGAAGTAGTAGGAGTAGGCCAGGACGGCGGGCTGGAGGCACAGGTAGACCAGCGAGACATCGAACTGCCGGCCCACGGCGACGAACAGGAGGAGCTTGTCGGCCCACAGCACGCCGCCCAGGATGAGCCCGCGCCCCATGTCGGCGATCACCGGGGCGACGGCGAAGCGCCGGGGGCGGGCCAGGGCGCGCAGGTCGGCGCCGATGGCGAGGACCTGGCTCAGCGCCCCGGCCAGCGGGGGCGCCAGCCACCAGCCGGGCGCGATGAGCAGCGCGATCGCGTAGGCGAGCCAGCCCAGCGCCCACAGGTGGCGGCGCGAGCCGAGGTCGGCCACGACGAGGGACTGCACGAATACGACGTGCGCCATGATGAGGGCGAAGTGGGCCACCAGGGCTCCTACACCCCAGCCGGTGACGAGCCCGATGCAGGCGGTCACGGCGGTCGCCGGCACGATGGACAGGACGAGCAGAGCGGGCCAGATCTCGCAGTAGCGGCGCCTGACGGCGTCGGGCCCCTGGCCGATGGTGGAGCCGAGGAGGCGGTACACAGGGGTTCCCACCACCTGGCTGAGCCAGGGGACGGCCACCGAGGCGGACAGGATGAGGGTCTCGAGGCGGACACCCGCCACGGCGTGCGGGGCGAGGCGGTCGGCAACGAGTGGGAAGGCGCTGCCCAGGAGGATCGCCGGGGACATGACCAGGACCATGAGCCACAGCGATGATCCCCGATCACGGGGCCCGGTGGGACGACCGCCCCTGGCCGCGGCGGGCGGGGAGGTGAGCAGCGCGGCGGCCAGGAGGACCAGCGCCGCGATGAGGGCGATGGTGCTGGCGGCGGGCCAGCCGAGCAGCCAGAGGATGGAGGCGCCGAGCGCGAGCGGTATCACCAGTACGGTGAGGTCGACACGAGGGAGAGGACTGCGGCCCCCGCGCTGCGGCAGGTGGCGCTGTTCGTGTATGCGGCTCATTCTGTTGTGCTCTCACAGGGGGTCGTGAAGGCGTTTCGGGTTCGCCTCTGCGCTGATCAGGGACCAGGACCCTTCCACGATAACCGCGCCATACGCTCCACTTGAAATTACGTACGGCACTCAAAGCGATACGCAATAACTTTCAGGAAACGATCAGCGTTTTCCCAGGTCCGCGGAAGCGCTGGAATCAGGGCGCTATCCTCTCCCCCGGGCCGCCCGCGCCTGGGAGAAAGCCCGGCAACGCGCAACGCAGAAGCCGCTGCGATGTGCGCAAGACCATTTCCCCGAGTTCCTTAATTCGGGACGGGGTCGGACTCGCTCGGCGCGGGTCGGCTCCGCGCGCCCGAGGAGTCGGGGGAGGCGCTCTCGCGCTTACGGGCCTCATCGAGGGCCCTGAGGGCCTCGGTGGTGGCGCGCGTGGCGCGGTCGAGCCTGGCCCGCGCCTTGTCCTCCCAGGCCTGAGCCACCTCGACCTCGGCCAGGGCCTCCTCGACGGTCGGCTCGGTGTCGACGAGGTGGGCCGGGGCGATCGCGAAGATCTCGGAGACATCGAGGTCGGGGTTCTCCTCCTGGGTCTCGACCAGCTCGGCGACCTCCTCCTGGCTGGCCACGGCCGGCATGGAGCCGGGCAGGGGGCGGCGGGCCGTCTCCTTGAGCCCGAAGATCGCCCCGAGGGCCGCCGCGGAGGTCCCCATCAGCCAGAAGGCGGGCGCCAGGGGGCTGCCGGTGGAGGCCACGAGGGCCTCCAGGATGAAAGCGGCCGTGCCGCCGAAGAGGGCGACGGCGATGTTGTAGGCAATGCCCATGCCGCCGTAGCGGCAGCGGGTGGGGAAGATCGCGGGGAGGGAGGCGGCCAGGTTGCCGACGTAGGCCGCCGTCGGATAGGCCAGCAGACCCAGGCCGAACAGGATCGACCAGACCTCCTTGTGCTCCAGCAGCAGGAAGACGGGCACCGCCAGCACGATCGTGCTCACCGCCGCGGACAGGAGGACGGGCCGGCGGCCCACGTGATCCGACAGCCGGCCGCAGGCGGGCACGAGGAAGGCCACGAGGATGAGGATGGGCAGGGTCAGGAGGGGGCCGTGCTCGGCGTCGAGGCCTAGGGTGGTGGTCAGGTAGGTCGGCATGTAGGAGGTGAGGGTGTAGCCCACGGTATTGGCACCGGCCACGAGGACGATCGCTATGCCCAGCTCCCGCCAGTAGGTCCGCACCATCTCCTTGAAGCCGAGGGGCCCCTCCTCCGGCTTCATGATCTCGGTCTCCACGGCCGCCAGGTCCGCGGGCTCCTCGTCCTCGGTCTCTGCCCGGGCGCCGCGGAAGGCGGGGGTGTCCTCGATGCGGGCCCTCAGGTAGAGGGCGATCGTGCCCATTGGCAGGGCGAGGAGGAAGGGGATGCGCCACCCCCAGGTGGCCATGAAGTCCCCGGGCAGGGTGAGCATGAGGACGGAGACGAAGCCCGCGCCCAGCGCATTGCCGATGTAGGAGCCCCAGTCGAGCATGGCGGCGTAGAAGCCGCGGCGCTTGTCGGGGGCGTACTCGGTGACGAAGGTCGTGGCGCCCGCGTACTCGCCACCGGTGGAGAAACCCTGGACGAGCTTGAGGCAGATGAGCAGGATCGGCGCCCATACGCCCAGGACGCTGGCCGGCGGCAGGATGCCGATGCCGAAAGTCGCCAGCGCCATCATCATGAGGGTGAAGGCCAGGACCTCCTTGCGACCCAGGCGGTCGCCGAGCTGGCCGAGGATGACGCCGCCCAGCGGCCGGGCGACGAAGGTGACGGCGAAGACCCCCAGTGAGAAGAGGTTCTGGGCCACGGGGGTGGCGTTGGGCAGGAAGGCCTGACCCACGAGCACGGCGACGTAGGCGAAGACGCCGACGTCGTACCACTCCATGATGTTGCCCACGACGGATCCGAGGATCGCCCTGCGCAGCGCCGATTCCTCGACGACGGTGACATCGTCGGCGCGCAGACGGCGCCTGCGGCGCAGGTAGGCGAGCCGGCGCTGCTCACGGCGCAGCCGCTCGGCGCGCCTCCGGTCGCCCTTCGCGCTGGCGCGGGATGCTCGTTCCTGAAGGCTCTTCTCGGTGGCAGGGATCTTGTTATCCATCGACTTCCAATCGTCGTCTGGCACGGTCGGCAGACGCGCAGGGCCAGCGGCCCGACCAGCCGGGTCGGGCGGAGAAGTGGGAGAGCCGGACCGCGCCTGCCCGCATCGCGGCGCGCAGGTCGCCGGAACGACCCAAGAGGCTACCACCCGGGCCGCGATGCCCCGTCGGGGCGACAGTCGCACCCGGTGGCTCCCCCGAACGGCGCCAGCGCGGGCCGGGAGAGAGGAGGAGCCCGTCAGATCGCCGTTTCCCCAGCGCCGACGGGCTCCTCGCGGGAGCATTCCCCTGGGGGATCAACCCACCTGGGGAGCCTCGGTGACCTCCGCTGAGCCCTGGCCCCCCTCGCCCGCGACCGTGGCGGCCCCCTCGACGTCGGCGACGGCGGCCTCCTGCTCGGGGACGGCGGGAATGGCCTCGCCGCGGAAGGTGAACTCCCCGAGGATCCCCTCGCCCCGGGCGTCGACGATGACCCTCTGACCGCGCTCGATCTCGCCGAAGAGGATCTTCTCCGACAAGGCGTCCTCGATGTCGCGCTGGATGGCGCGACGCAGCGGGCGGGCGCCGAGGACCGGATCGAAACCTCGTTCGGCGAGCAGCTCCTTGGCGGCGTCGGTGAGTTCGATCGTCATGTCCTGCTCGCTCATGCGCTTGTCGAGGCGGGCGATCATGAGGTCGACGATCTCGCGCACCTCCGCCTTGGTCAGCTGCGGGAAGACGATGAGGTCGTCCACACGGTTGAGGAACTCGGGCCGGAACTGCTGCTTGAGCTCGCGGTTGACGTGGGCCTTCATCTCCTCGTAGTCCATGGCTCCGGACTCGGTGGACTGGAAGCCCGTGGCCACCGACTTGCCGATGTCCTTCGAACCGAGGTTGGTCGTCATGATGATGACGGTGTTCTTGAAGTCGACCTCCCGGCCCTGGGCGTCGGAGAGGTGCCCGTCCTCCAGGATCTGCAGGAGCGAGTTGAAGATGTCCGGGTGGGCCTTCTCCACCTCGTCGAAGAGCACCACGGAAAAGGGGCGGCGGCGGACCTTCTCGGTGAGCTGGCCGCCCTCGTCGTAGCCGACGTAGCCGGGAGGGGCGCCGAAGAGGCGCGAAACGGTGTGCTTCTCGGCGAACTCGGACATGTCGAGCTGGATGAGGGCGTCCTCGTCGTCGAAGAGGAACTCCGCCAGGGCCTTGGCGAGCTCGGTCTTGCCCACGCCCGTGGGGCCGGCGAAGATGAACGAGCCGCCGGGGCGCTTGGGATCCTTCAGGCCGGCGCGGGTGCGGCGAATGGACTTGGAGATCGCCTCGATGGCCTTGTTCTGGCCGATGATGCGCTTGTGGAGCTCGGCCTCCATGTTGAGCAGCTTGGAGGACTCCGCCTCGGTCAGCTTGACCACGGGGATGCCGGTGGACATGGCCAGGACCTCGGCGATGAGGTTCTCATCGACCTCCGCCACCTGATCCAAGTCCCCATCCTTCCAGGCCTTCTCCTTGGCGGTGCGCTCCTCGGCCAGTCGGCGCTCGTCGTCGCGCAGGGCGGCGGCGCGCTCGAAGTCCTGGTCGTCGATCGCGGATTCCTTTTCGCGCTTGACCTCGGCGATCCTCTCATCGATGTCGCGCAGCTCCTGAGGAGCGGTCATGCGCCGGATGCGCAGGCGGGCACCGGCCTCATCGACCAGGTCGATGGCCTTGTCCGGCAGGAAGCGGTCATTGATGTAACGGTCGGCGAGCTTGGCGGCGGCCTCGATGGCATCGTCGGTGATGACGACGCGGTGGAAGGCCTCGTAGCGGTCGCGCAGCCCGGTGAGGATGCCGATGGTCTCCTCGATACTGGGCTGGTCCACGGTCACCGGCTGGAAGCGGCGCTCCAGGGCGGCGTCCTTCTCGATCTTGCGGTACTCCTCCAGCGTGGTGGCGCCGATGGTCTGAAGCTCGCCCCGGGCGAGCATGGGCTTGAGGATGGAGGCGGCGTCGACGGCCCCCTCGGCGGCGCCGGCGCCCACGAGCGTGTGGATCTCGTCGATGAACAGGACGATGTCCCCCCGGGTGCGCACCTCCTTGAGGACCTTCTTGAGGCGCTCCTCGAAATCGCCGCGGTAGCGCGAGCCCGCCACGAGGCTGCCCATGTCCAGGGAGTAGAGCTGCTTGTCGCGCAGGGTCTCAGGGACGTCGCCGTGGACGATGGCCTGGCTCAGGCCCTCGACGACGGCGGTCTTGCCCACGCCGGGCTCCCCGATGAGGACGGGGTTGTTCTTGGTGCGCCGGGAGAGGATCTGCATGACCCTCTCCATTTCCTTGTGACGGCCGATAACCGGGTCGAGCCTGCCCTCGCGAGCGGCCGCGGTGAGATTGCGGCCGAACTGGTCGAGGATGGCGCTGCCCGACGGCGTCCCCTCCTTGGAGGGGACGCCGGCCGTGACGGCTTCCTTGCCCTCGTAGCCCGAGAGCATCTGCATGACGGTCTGGCGCACGGAGGACAGGTCCGCGCCGAGCTTGATGACGACCTGGGCGGCCGTGCCCTCGCCCTCGCGCAGCAGGCCGAGCAGGATGTGCTCGGTGCCGATGTAGTTGTGCCCCAGCTGCAGAGCCTCGCGCAGCGAGAGCTCGAGGACCTTCTTAGCGCGGGGGGTGAAGGGGATGTGTCCGCTGGGCGCCGCCTGCCCCTCGCCGATGACCTCGACGACCTGGGCGCGCACGGCGTCCAGGGAGATCTGCATCGACTCCAGGGCCTTGGCGGCCACACCCTCGCCCTCGTGGATGAGGCCGAGAAGGAGGTGCTCCGTGCCGATGTAGTTGTGGTTGAGCGCCCGCGCCTCGTCCTGGGCAAGGACGACGACGCGGCGGGCGCGATCGGTGAAGCGTTCGAACATCGCGGGTTATCTCCTCGGCACGCGCGGTCGGTTGGGGACGCCGGACAGCCGCGTGCGCTCAATGAGCGCGAGCGGGCCCAGCGCGGGCACGTGCTGCCAAGGCTAACGGCGGCGTATGGGGCCCATGCCCCTGTTCGCGGTAGGCGTGAGCCAGGATTAAGCCCGGCGGACTCATATCTCGCCGGGATGGGGCGCGCCATCGGTGCGCCGGGAAGAGCCGTCCGCGCCCACCGGTGCGTCCCGCCCGCACCAGTGGGCGCCAACCGCACCGGTCGGAC
Organism: Actinomyces gaoshouyii; assembly: GCF_002072175.1. Lineage (GTDB taxonomy): Bacteria > Actinomycetota > Actinomycetes > Actinomycetales > Actinomycetaceae > Actinomyces > Actinomyces gaoshouyii. The sequence goes on from NZ_MVIV01000002.1 coordinate 12,657, forward strand.
GGGCCGCCGCCCCGCCTACCGCCCCAGCAGGGAGAGGATCCGCGCCTTGAGGTCCTGGTAGTCGGCGGAGGCGGGAGCGGCGGCCAGGAGGCGCGGCACCTCGAGATCGGCCACCACATGGGCGGGCCTCTCGGACAGGACGACGACGCGCTCGGCCAACCGCAGCGCCTCGTCGACATCGTGAGTGACGAGGATCGCGGTGAAGGCCTGGGAGGCCCACAGGCGGGAGAACTCGTCCTGGAGCCCCAGGCGGGTGAGCGCGTCGAGCTTGCCGAAGGGCTCGTCGAGGAGGAAGAGCCGGGGCCGGTTGACCAGAGCCCTGGCCAGGGCTGCGCGCTGGGCCATGCCGCCGGAGAGCGTCGAGGGATAGGCACCGGCGAAGTCGCGCAGCCCCACGATCTCCAGGGCGGCGTCGATCCGCCTCTGGTCGATGGCCAGGCGCCCCCGCGCCTGCGGCCCGAGGGCCACATTGTCCCTCACGGTCCGCCACGGCAGGAGGGTGGCCTCCTGGAAGGCCATGGCCCGCTCGGGAGCCGGGCGGGTGACCCTCTCGCCATCGACGACGACGCTGCCGCGGGTGGGCGCCTCCAGGCCGGCGAGGAGCCGCAGGATGGTGGACTTGCCGCACCCGGACTGACCGACGACGGCGACGAACTGCCCGGACGGGATCGTCAGCGCCACGTCGTCGAGCACGTGGAGGGAGGACCCCTTGGCGGCCTCGGCCTCGTGGCGGGCGCGGGCCGCGGGCGAGACGCGGCGGATCGCCCAGGGGACCCAGCCCTGGTCGAGCTCGTGGTGGAGCGGGTAGCGGTGCGAGACGCCGTCGAGGACCACCTCGGCGCCGCGGGGGCGCTCAGGGCCGATCGCGGCCCCCGGGCCGGTCGCCGCGGGGGCGCTGGTCGTGTTCTCGGTCATCATGGGTCACCACCGGACGAGGTCGTGCTGCCAGGCGAGCAGCGAGGAGCGGAGCTTGAACAGCAGGATCATGAGCGCGCGGCAGAAGACGACGAGGACGACGAGCCCCACGTACATCCGGGGGTAGTCCGCCCAGCCCTTCACCCAGTTGATGTACCAGGCCAGACCCTTGTCGACGCCCACGAGCTCGGCGGTCATCAGGGCCGCGAGCGACGTGCCCAGGCCGGTGAACAGGCCGGTGAGCATGTCGGGCAGAGCGGCGGGGACCGCCACGCGACCCACGAGGAAGCCCTCGGAGGCGCCGAGCGTGCGGGCGGCGTCGATGTAGCTGCGGGGCACGGCGCGCACGCCGGCGCGCGTCATCGTCGCCATGGGAAACCAGGCCCCGAAGGCGATGATGAGCACTGCGGAGGCGAAGGTCGACGGCGCGACGAGCAGCGCCAGCGGGAGCAGGGAGGCGGCTGGGACCGGGCCGATGCTCTGCAGGAGCGGGTGGAGCCAGTAATCGGCCCGCCGCGACCAGCCCATGAGCAGTCCCGTGGCGAAACCCATCACCGAGCCGAGCGCGTACCCCGTCAGGAAGAGCAGGGAGGAGGCGCCCAGGCTCGAGGCGAGGAGGTCGGCATCCCCGCGAAGCGCCTCGATGAGGACCTCCGGGGAGGCGAAGTAGGGCGGGGAGAGCCAATCGAGCTTCGCCGTCGTCATCTGCCACAGGATCATCCACGCCCCGCCCAGCGCGATCCACGGCAGGCGGTGGGCCAGGGCGAGGGCGGCCGATGACGCGGGCCGGGCCAGCGCCCGGGCGAACCACATCGCCAGGAGGGCGATCCAGACCCCGACGACGATGAGGAGCGGCCGGTGGTCGGCCGTGCGCAGCGCGGTGTCCGGGACGGCGACGATGATCACCGGATGCGCCGCCCACAGGGCCAGTGCGAGGGCGCCCTGCACCAGGAGGCCACGGCTCCGAGACTCCGCCGTCGGCCCGGCGGCGCCGGCAGGGGCCGGGCCGTCCGGGCCCGCCAGCGGCTGGGGCTCCTGTTCCGCGGCGCTCATCGGCCGATCCCCAGGTCGGCGTAGACGGCGTCGGCCAGCGCGTCGGCCGCGATATCGGCGGAGATGAAGCCGGTCTTCTTGAAGCGCTCGATCCCCGGCTCGATGGCAGCGCGGAAGCGGGTCGCGGAGGCGTCGAAGTCGTAGGTGCGCAAGACCTTCTCGACGACGTCCCGCTCGGTGGCCACGTACTCGTTGTCCACCTCGAGCCCGGCGATCTCCTCGATGTGGTCGGGCACGTAGGCCGCCCCCTTGATCCACGCCTCGGTGAGCGCCTTGGCGCTCTCGGGCCGCTTGGCGATGAAATCGCCGTTGAGGACCACCGAGCAGCAGAAGTCCTCGGCATCGTTGTTGGCGATCTCGTGGCCGGTGCCGCCCAGGACGGGCAGGAGGACACCGGGATCGGAGCCCATGATGACGTCCACGTCCCCCGAGGACAGGGACTGGCCGAGGGAATCGGAGTCGACGGTGCGCCAGCTGATGTCCCCGCCCGAGGGATCGGGGTTGATCCCGGCATCGGACAGGCCGATGGAGAAGTAGGCGAAGGCGGAGGACGACAGTGAGGGGACGCCGATCGAAGCGCCCTTGAGATCGGCCAGCGAGGAGTAGGGGGAGCCCTCGGGGGCCACCACCCGCAGGCAGCCGGCGTGCAGGCCGGCGGTGAGGCGGGCGTTGAGGCCGTTGTAGATCGGCTCCAGCCAGGAGAAGAAGATCCCCGGGGCGCCGATGTACTTGCCGGCGCCCACGCCGTCCTTCGTATCCTCGGTCTGCTGGGTGCGCACGAGGGTGACGTTGAGGCCGACGTCGTCGAAGTAGCCCTGATGGTAGGCGGCGTAGAGCGGGGCGGCGCAGATATCCCCGCCGATGACCAGGGGGATATCCTCGGCCGCTCCGATGACGCCCTGGTTCGTGCGGCGCAGGGTGAGCCAGGCTCCCCCGGCCACGAGGGCCGCGGCGGCCGCCGAGCCGCCGATGAGGAGGCTCCGGCGGGAGGCGGAGCGCTTGGCGAGGGCGGCGAGTTCGTCGGGATCGTCGGCGGCGGCGAGGATGTCCGCCGCATTGCGCGGGGTGACGGACTCATCAACGCGATCCCCCGCGGTGGAGGGGCGCGCGGCGGCGGTCCCCTCGGGGCTGGGGGCGGAGGACGGCGAGGGGGCAGGCGAGGGTGATGAGGATGCGGACACGATGGTCTCCTTGTGAAAAGCGGGGCGAGGTGGGGCGAATGAGCCCGGGGGGGCACCGCAGTAGCGGCGGCCGGCGACGGTGGCCCGTGGCCATGGCGCGGGCGGCGCCCCTGGGCGCTCGCCCCGGGCGCGGACCTTCTGCGCCAGGGGCTCGGCAGGGCCCGTCCGGCGCGGAGGCGGGGCCGCGAGGGGAGCGGCCCGGGGGGCGGCGCCGTCGACCCGCCGCCGACTCAGCCCGTCAACGGACGGCGACGGCGGTGCCCGGAATGATCAACAGGGCCGACGGCTGGGCATGGAGCGGCGACAACAGCGCATCATCCTCGCGCGGCCGATCATCGCCGACGACGCGAGGGCGTCGTGGCCGGCAAGGATGCGCGTGGTGTGTTCCATGCAACAGAGCCTACGCACCGGGCGCGGGCGATGTCATGGAGGCGCCCGGAATGCGGACGCCCGCGGGCCGCGGGTCGGGGCCGATGACGCGGGGCCGTCGAGCGAGGTCGGCCTCACCGCCCCACCGGCCCGCGGGCACGACGACAGCCGTGGCAATGGTGTCCTCGGCGAGAATCCACCTCCCCTGAAGGCGCCTCGTCCTCCCACCGGGCCGGGGATCGGTCAGATCCGCGATGAACTCGCCGTCGCCGAGGCGCACCAGGGCATCGCCGAAACCCAGCCATCGCATCTCCCGCGGGTACCAGGCCTTGTACAGGCTCTCCTTGGCGCTGAACAGGAGCCTATCGACGGCGGCGTCGGGCCTCTCGGCGGCCAGACGGCGAAGGCCATCGAGCTCCTCCGGCGCCGTCGCCACCCGCACCAGCACGCCCGCCGGGAGCGGCGCGTTGGGCTCCGCATCGATGCCCAGGCAATCCACGTCCTCCTGGCGCGCCACTGCGGCGGCGCGGTAATGCTCGCAGTGGGTCATGGAGCCGACGACACCCGCGGGCCAGGCCGGCTCGCCCGCACTACCGGGCACCATGGGCGGACGCCGGAAGCCCAGGTCGCGCAGGGCCCGGCGAGCGCAGCCCCGGACGGTGGCGAACTCCCGGCGCCGCCGGTCGACCATGCGCTCGGCGAGGGCGGCTTCTTCGCGATGGAGGATCTCATCGAGCTCCTCACGGGTCTCGGCGACGCTGACCGAGCCGGGCACCAGCTCCGGCAGGAGCCGCGCCGGGCCACCGATCACTCAGGCCTCCACCAGGATCGTCACCGGGCCGTCGGCCTCCATGTCGATGCGCATATCGGCGCCGAAGCGGCCCGTGGCCACCTCCAGGCCGCGCCCGCGCAGATCCTCCACGACGGCGTCGACCAGCGGCTCGGCCACGGGGCCGGGGGCGGCCGCGTTCCAGGTGGGGCGCCGCCCCTTGCGCGCGTCCCCGTAGAGGGTGAACTGGGAGACGACGAGCACGGGCGCGCCGGCCTCGGTGACAGAGCGCTCGCCGGCCAGGAGGCGCAGGTCCGCGATCTTGCGGGAGATCGTGGCCACCTGCGCGGGGCCGTCGTCATGAGTGGCGCCCACGAGCACCATGAGGCCCGGACGCGCGATCTCGCCGACGACGTCGCCGTCGACCCGCACGGCCGCGCGCGTGACGCGCTGGAGGACGGCGCGCATCAGCGCCACCGGCCCTTCGAGCCCCCACCGCCCGAGCGGCGGATCCGCGAGCGCACCCGGATCGGGCGGTACACCTGGAGGGCGGGGCGCACATCGGCGAGGTAGACCGCATTGACCACCATCCCCAGCAGGCCGAACAGGGACATCTGCCCCATGAGCAGGATCACCGCGAAACCTGCGGCGTTGAGGCCCATCCAGAAGCCCTTGCTGCGCCTGCCCGCGGCGACGTAATGATCGGCTCGGTGGATGGTGCAGTCCGCCAGCGCCCAGAGCCCGAGCGCGATGCCGACCACCTGGAAAGCGAGCTGCAGATAGCCGACGGCCTCGGCGAGGGCATGCGCGGTGCCGATCAGAATGCTCACGCCCCTACCTTAGCGGGGCGACGGGGCGGGGCAGGGGGCCGCCGCGCCCGGGGCGAACCCGGGCGGTTCAAGCGGTTCGGGCCGTGCGGGGCCCGCCGGCCAGGCCGCCGGTCGATCCGCCGTTGCCGAGCCCGATGCTGCGGCCCGCGGCCCGCAGCCCCGCACCCGGCCGCTCGGCGGGACTGGCCTGCGCCCGCCCCTCGGGGCTGACCAGCGGCTCCTGAGCGGCATCCACCGCGCCGACGATCTCGGGGGGTGTCGCGCCATCGCCCTCCCCTGCGTCCCCGGGCTCGTCGGTCTGCCCGACATCGACGAGGAGAGGCGCATCCACGGGCACGCCCCGGCGCAGGAGCGCCAGGGCGATCGGCCCGAGCTCATGATGGCGGGCCACGCTCGTCACGGCGCCCACCACGCGCTCCCCCAGGCGTACGGGAGCGCCGGGAAGGGGCGCCTGGCCCGTCAGTCCGTCGAGCTGCAGAAGGCAGAGGCGCCGTGGGGGGCGCCCGAGGTTGAGGGTGCGGGCCACCGTCTCCTGGCCCGGGTAGCAGCCCTTGTCCAGGTGGACGGCGGTACGCAGCCAGTCGAGCTCGTGCGGGATCGCGCGCTCGTCGGCCTCACGGGCCCGGCGGGGGCGCCCCGCCTCGACGCGCAGCGCCTCCCAGGCCAGCGCCCCGGCCATCCTCCGCCCCGCATCCCCAGCCAGGAAGGACCGGGCGATATCCGGAACCCGCCCGGCGGGGGCGAGCACCACGACCGCGCGATAGCCCTCCCCCGGATGTCGGGAGGTTTCGAGGCCGACGTCGTAGCTCGTCCCACCGTCGACGACGCCGGGCCAGGGGTCGCGCCAGGCCATCGGCGCTCCCGGGAGGAGCGTCGCGGGAGCATCCGACTCCGCGAACGGCTCATCGCCTCCGGGGAGGGTCGCGCGGACCGCCTCCTCGAGGGCGGTGGCACCGCTCCCCAGCGCGCCCAGGGCGGCGACGTCGTCGCGCGGGGACACCTCGACGCGCAGCGTGAAGCGCATCCTCTCCAGGTGCTCGACGAGCACCGGCCCCCCTCCCGCGTCGACGACGACCCAGGCGGTGGCGCCATCGTCGAGGACGGCCAGCGCATGGCGGATCCGCCCCTGGGCGTCCAGGATGAGAGCCTCGGCCCCGCCGTCGCCCGGGGCCAGGGAGGTCAGGACCTGGGTGGTCAGCGTGGTGAGCCAGGAGAGGCGGTCTGGACCGCTCACCGCCACGACGTCCCTGGCCAGTGCGGCGATCGCCTGCCCGTCGGCCAGGGCCGCCTGCTCGCGCAAGGGATTGCCGTAGTGCGCGGGGACGGCGGCGTCGGGACTCGTGGCGTCCTCGGCGATCGCCTCTGGCCAGTCCAGCAGTGGTGAGCGGCGCATCACTGGGCGGCCCCGTCGTCGTCGGCCCCCTGTGCGGGGGCATCGGCCGGCTCGGAGGGCTGAGGGCCATCGGGCAGGAGCGCGCCCGGCCGGGCGGCGGGGTCCTCGGGGTCCTCGACTCGCCCGAGGCGGCCGGAGGCGTAGCTCTGCAGGTCCTGGTCGAAGGCGGCCATGTCCTGCGCCCACATGAGATCGCCGCCCACGAGCCCGAAGACGCGGGTCATCTCGGTCAGGGGAGCACTGGTGCGGGTGCGGCCCACGGCCTGGGTGCCGATCTGCGCGCGGGGGCCCTGGATCCAGCCCTCCCAGACGCCGACCTGCCCGGCCGGGTCGGCGGAGACCACCTCGAGGCGGGTGATCGGGGTGCGGGTGTCGGCGTCGTCGGCGTCGGGCCGCTCCTGGCCGACAGGGCGCCAATAGGCGGTCTCCGAGGACCAGATCCGGGCCGGGGCGATGCGCGTGGCACCCTCGAGACCGGGGACCTCGAAATCGAGGTCCTCCGATCGCGTGGCGTCCAGGGTCCACACGGTGGTGGTCTGGTGCAGGTAGGGACCGCCGTCGTGCTCGAAGACGATCTCCTGGTAAACCGCCTGCTCGGGAATGGTCTCGCCGTAGGTGAGCACGCCGTAGCCGCGCCAGGTGCCGACCAGCCAGGCGAGCGGGTAGAGCTCGGGGGCCAGGTCCTCGGGGAGGGAGAAAGTCATGCCCCCACCCTAAGCCGCCCCGCCCCCTCCATCGGGACCGGTCGAGAATTAAGGGGCGAGACCGATCCGGGAACCGGTCTCGCCCCTTATTTTCGACCGGTCCCGGCACGGCTAACCGGCAACGAAGCTGCCCATGAGGCGGGCGATGGCGTACGACGGCGCTCCGACGGCGAGGATCGGCACGATGGCGCTGGCGATCGCTGCCCGTCCACCGGGAACCCACTGGTGCGTCCACAGCACCCGGTTGGCGGCCGCCATGAGGACGCCGGCCGTGAAGCCCACGATGAGGCAGGCTCCCCCGGACTGAGCGGCCTCGCCGAGCCCCGTGTGCGCCGGCCCGAAGAACCCGATGACGGCGAGCAGACCGCCGACCGCGCCCGAGATGACCGCGGGCAGCGTCATGGTGAGCGTCTCCAGAACGCTGGCGCGCACCTCCAGCGTGGTCAGCAGCGCGCCGATGAACAGCGCCAGACTGCATGGGACGATGACGGCGGGGTCGGCCACGCCGGGCTCCAGCGCGCACCAGGCGGCGCCGGCGATCGCCACGAGACCGCCGGAGACCGTCGAGGACAGGCTCTCGAGCAATCCCCTCCGATCCCCTTTGCGGAGCATCTGGGCGACGAATGCGATGAGGACGGACAGCGCCATGACGACACCGGCGGCGCCGTAGTCCTGCCTCCAGGCCACGGCCAACGCGCCCGCGACCCCCGTCAGGGCGATCACCGCTGTCGAGCCCGTATCGTGGCGGGCCCGGACGAGGGCCGGCCACCCCTGCGCCATGGCCAGGACGAGGACGACGATGAGAACCATCCTCGCCCACACCGCCATCGGGGCCGAGGCGGCGAGGAGAACGGGGATGAGACCGGCCACCGCCAGACGGGTCCAGGCGGGGTCCACGATGCCGGGCTCCTTCGGCACGCCGTTCCCGCGCCGGGTGCCGTATCCGGGGCGGGAGGAGGCGGGAGCAGGCGCCGGGCGCCCTGGACCGCTCTGGAGATTGGCAGGGGTATCCACATCTCGTATCGTCGCACACCCCGGCACGATCGCATGACGTGTGCTTGACTTGGGCAGGCCCCCCGAGGGCGTCCGGGCACGCGCCCCGCGCCACTCGGGACGGCCTGTCCGGCAATGCCCAGGAGGGTTCCCGAGGAGAGGGATCGCATGCGCGTCGTCATGTTCACCCACGCCGCCGATCCCGCGGATGCGCTTCCCGCCGCATCGTTCCTCGACGCGACAGTCACCTGTCTGCCCCCGCTCCCCTCGAACTACGGCGCGGTCGACGACGCCGACGCGGTCCTCATCGACACCAGGGCGGACCTGACCCGGGCGCGAGCCCTGTGCCAGCTCCTGAGTGGGCCGATGGAGTGCGGACCGATCCTTCTCGTCGTCGACGACGGAGGGGCCGCGGCACTCCAGGACGACTGGGGGGCCTCAGACTTCGTCATGGCCGGGGCCTCCCCCGCCGAACTCGCCGCGAGACTGCGGATGCTGCGCCGCGCCGCGCCTCCCTCCCAGGCCCCCCGAGAGGACCGCCTGGAGGTCGGCGACCTCGTCATCGATGTCACCGCCTACACGGCTAGGATCCACGGGGAGATCCTCGATCTCACCTACAAGGAGTTCGAGTTGCTCAAATTCATGGCGATCAACCAGGGCCGGGTCCTGACCCGGGAAACACTTCTGGACGAGGTCTGGGGCCAGGACTACATCGGCGGAGCGCGGACGGTGGACGTCCATGTGCGCCGCCTGCGCGCGAAGCTCGGCACGGAGTACGACCAGTTCATCGGGACGGTCCGCAATGTGGGCTACCGTCTCGATGCCCCGGGGATCATCTAGAGGCATCCAGGGCGCGCAGCAATGCCAGGCAATGCCAGGCAATGCCAGTCCGCGAGACCCCCGCCGGGGCCGCCATCATCGGCCCCACCGCCATTGCCCCCCGGCGCCTTTGGCGCACGCGCGACGCTGCTGCTACCTTGAAGCCGACGCCGGGTCGTGACGGGCCCCGGGCTCCACCTTGTGCCGCCACGAGCGGCATTCGCGCCGACTGGCGCTCTTGCGGCCCGGCGTCCTCAACCACGATTCCTTCTCGAGAACGACACCGCAGCCGAGAACCCGCACCACACCTGAGATCCCGATTACCCGTGCTCACCTGAATCGACCATCTCCCGAAGCGGCCACTATCAGCAAGCCGACCGCCTCAGGACCCCCGCCCCGGGAAGAATCCGGGGCCGCGCATTCATGACAGGAGCGGCGATCCGAGCCGCCCAGACCAGCAAGGAGCCATCCGTGCGCATCCACCCCCGCAACAATGACGAGGCCCTCTTCGACCTGCTGTCGAGATCCGCTCGCCACCTCGTCAGCGCCTGCGATGTCCTCGAGCAGATCATCAACGCCGACCGCGAGGAGCGCGCCAGCCTCCGCGAGACCCTCCACGCGGAGGAGCACGCGGCGGACAACTCGCACCACGATTTCCAGCGCCTCATCAACGCCACCTTCGTCACCCCGCTGGACCGCGAGGACCTCCACCTGCTCGGCTCCACCATGGACGACTGCATGGACCTGGTCGACGAGGCCGGCGACTGCATCGTCCTCTACCACGTCGGCGTCCTGCCCCAGGCCTGCCACGAGCTGGTCGATATCCTCAAGCAGTGCGCCGAGCTCACCTCGCAGGCCATGCCCCGCCTGAAGTCCCTCAAGGACATGGAGAGCTACTGGGTGAAGATCAACGAGCTGGAGAACCACGGGGACCAGATCTACCGCGCCGGCATCGGCAGGCTCTTCGAGGAGGAGATGGACCCCGTCAGCCTCATCAAGCGCAAGGAGATCATCGAGCGCATGGAGGCCGCGATCGACGCCTTCGAGTCTCTGGCGAACACAGTCGAGTCGATCGCCGTGCGCGAGTCCTGACGAATCGGCACCGCAATGATGACAGCACTGGTCATCGCGATCCTCGTCGTCGCGCTCATCTTCAACTTCACCAACGGCTTCCACGACGCCGCGAACGCCATCGCCACGTCGGTCTCCACACGCGCGCTGTCCATGCGCACGGCCCTGCTCATGGCTGCTGTCATGAACGTCATCGGAGCCATGCTGGGCACCTCGGTGGCCCACACGATCGGCTCGGACATCGTCTCCATCACCTATGGCTCGGATGAGGGGAACATGATCGCCCTCATCGTCGTCTTCGCCGCACTGTTCGCCGCGATCGCCTGGAACCTCATCACCTGGTGGTTCGGGCTGCCCTCCTCGTCCTCCCACGCGCTGATCGGGGGCCTGGCCGGCGGAGGCATCGCCTGCGGGCTGATGGTCCACTGGAGCTCGATTCTGGACAAGGTCGTCATCCCGATGATCGTCTCGCCTCTGGGCGGGTTCATCGTGGCCTACATCGCCATGATCATCGTGCTGCGCCTGTGCGCGGCCCTGCCCTACCACCGCACGATGCGGCGCTTCCGGTGGGCCCAGACGGTCTCGGCCGCCGCCATGGCCCTGGGCCACGGCCTCCAGGACGCCCAGAAGACGATGGGCGTCATGCTCATCGCCCTGACAGCCGGGGGGCTCCACTCCTTCGACCACGGCGTGCCCGCCTGGGTGAAGATCGCAGCGGCACTGACGATCTCCCTCGGCACCTACTTCGGCGGCACCCGCATCATGGCGACCCTCGGGTCCAAGGTCATCGATCTCGATCCCGCTCACGGGTTCGTCGCGGAGAGCGTCGCTGCGGGCTTCCTCTACGTGGCCGCCATGGGCTTCGGCGCCCCGGTGTCAACGACGCACACGATCACCACCTCCATCATGGGCGTGGGCGCCACGAAGCGCCTGAGCGCCGTGCGCTGGGGCGTGGCCGGGGACATCGTCGTGGCCTGGGTGATGACCCTTCCCGCCGCGGCGGCGATCGCCGCCGTCGTCTCCTTCATCCTCCGGGCGGCCCTCCTGTGAGAGCGGCGGTGCTCCGCGATCATCACGGGGCACCGCCGGCGGCGCCGGCATCGCCGCCAGCACGGCATCATCGGGCCCGGCCCTGCGGTTCCCCCGCGGGCCGGGCCCGACTCGTTCTCCCCACTCCGGCCGATGCCATCCACCGAGCCGGAACCGGCCGCCGCCGCCGTGGCGGCCCCACCACCAGGCGCCGACGCTCGCCTCCTCCTCCCCGATATCACGTCCTTCTCGTCTGCGACAAGGCGGCTCCCCGCTCATCGCCCACCCCATGCCCGGCCCGGCGCCCCGCCGCCTCCCAGCGGCTCCGGGCGCCTCCCAGCGGCTCCGCGGCTCGCACCCTGCCCGCACGAGGAGGGGGCACGGACGACGGGGTGCGCCGCAATACGCTGCCCCCGCGCCGAGTCAGTCCAGGAGGCCCGCCCGGGCCCTCACGGCGGCATCGGAGAGCTCGTCGGCGGTGGCCAGGAGCGCGGAGTCCCGGCGGGTGACGCGGTCGGCGAGGGGGTCGGCGTCGTCGTCGATCCACTCGGGGGCCGAGCCCGCGGCGAGCGCCGCGAGGAATCCGGAGGTGGTGGAGAGCAGTGGGGCGAGCGCGGGAACGGAGCCCTCCAGCGCGCCGGCGAGGACGGCGTCGAGGCGCGCGCGCAGCTCCTCGGGTGAGATGACCGGGCGTCCCTCGGCGAGGGCGGCGTCGAGGCGCGCTGCGAGGGCACCGTCGCCATCAGGGCCGGTGAGGTCGACGACGGTGGCGTAGCGGCGCCCGACGAGCGCGGCGTCGCGGCGGATCCACTCGCGCACGAGGAAGAGGCGCCACAGGGCCCCTGGCAGGGTGGTGGCCGGTGAGTCCGCCCAAAGCTCGGCGACGTCATCGACCCCCTGCCCGGCGACGGCGTTGATGACCGCCTCCCGGGTGATGGGGTCCTCCGGGGCGGCGGGGAAGCCGCCGACGAGCGCCTGGGCGGCGCGATGGGCGAGCTCGGAGGCGACGGCGGTGTCCGCGCCGCCCTCGATGGATTCGGCGGCCTCGGGGTCGAGCCGGGCGGGGCGGTGGAACTGGCGTGCCATGGCGTTCTCCTTCGGTGCGCAACGCGCCCATTGTCTCGCACGCCCGCCGTGGCGTGTCCTGCGCGCCCGGGTCCGGCTATGCTGCGCGTGGTGCCGGCCCCCGGCGCCGCGCCCCCTTAGCTCAGTTGGTCAGAGCTGCGGACTTTTAATCCGAAGGTCGTGGGTTCGAGCCCCACAGGGGGTACCGCCGCGCCCTCGGCCCGCTGGCCACGAGCGCTGCCCCTTCCTGGGATTCGACTCCGGGCACGGGGCCCGCTCAGTCGTCGACGACGACGACGTCGACTCGAATGTTGCCGCGAGTGGCGTTGGAGTAGGGGCATACCCGATGCGCGGCATCAGCGAGCCCCTGGGCAACCTCGTGCGGCAAGTCCGGAACGACCACCTCGAGGGTGACGGCGAGCCCGTAGCCCTCGCCGGCCCTGCCGATGGAGACTCGCGCGCCCACCGAGGAATCGCCGAGCTCCTGCTTGGCCTGCCGCGCCACTCCCTGAAGGGCGGAGTGGAAGCAGGCGGCGTAGCCCGCGGCGAAGAGCTGCTCCGGGTTGGCGCCATCGCCACTGCCGCCCATCTCCTGCGGAATCGCAAGATCCAAGGAGACGCGGCCATCCGCGGTCTGGACGTGTCCATCACGGCCCGCGCCGGTGGCAATGGCCTCAGTGGTGTAAATGGGCTCGATCTCGTTCATGGGTTCTCCCTGCTCACTGCTCCTGCTGCCCCGGCACTCCGAGGAGGCGGCCCCTCGGCCACCAGGCCAATATAGTGCACAATTTAATTGCACACAACTCATCTGTCTGAGGTAGTTTCAACGGCATGCCCCACGATCCGCTCGCGCTCGACCGCCAGCTGTGCTTCTCGCTCTACCGCGCCAGCCGGGCCATCACCCGCGCCTACCGCCCCCTCCTGAAGGACATCGGCCTGACCTACCCCCAGTACCTCGTCATGCTCGCGCTCTGGCAGTGCGGCGAGCCGATGGGCCTCAATGACATCGGCAGCAGGATCAGCCTTGACAGCGGGACCCTCACACCACTGCTTCGCCGCCTGGAGGAGGCCGGCCTCATCACTCGCGCCAGGGATCGCACGGATGAGCGCCGCCGCCTCATCGCCCTCACCAGCGCGGGCCGCGACCTGCGAGAGCGGGCTGCCGCCATCCCCGGAAGGATGACCGCGCTCTACTCCCAGCCCCGTGCGGACCTGGAGCGCCTGAAGTCCGCGCTCGACGACATGGCCGCGCGGCTCGCCTGACCCCACAGCCCGATCGGGGCGGCCGCGGCGGGCAGTCGCGAGGAGGTCAGCGCCCCGGGCGACGGCCCCGGTGCGAGGAATGCTTCTGTCCTTGCTGCGCCTTCTGCCCGACCCCGGTGCGACGCCCGCCATGACGCGCCCCGTGGCGGGATCCGGCGAGGGAGGACCCACCGGCCCTGCGGCCGTGCGCGCCGCGGGCCGGCGCCTGGACGCCGGCGCTGGTGGGCCGGCCTCCCTTGATGGCGACGCCGTCGGGCATGTCCTCGGCGGCCACGCGCTCGGCCCGCTCGCCAACAAGTGCGGTGACGGCGTCGTCGTCGGGGCGCACGCGCTCCATCTCGGCCTTGATATGGGCCTTCTTGAGGAGCACCTGGACATCCTTGCGCTGCTCGGGCAGGACGAGGGTGACCACGGTTCCCGAGGCGCCCGCGCGGGCGGTGCGGCCCGAGCGGTGCAGGTAGGCCTTGTGCTCGGCGGGCGGATCGACATGGACGACGAGCTCGACGCCGCTGACGTCGATGCCGCGGGCGGCGATGTCCGTGGCGACCATGACGCGCACGGCCCCGGAGGTGAAGGCCCCCATGGCCCTCTCTCGGGCGCCCTGGCTCATGTTCCCCTGCAGCTCGACGGCCGGGATGCCGGCGCTCACGAGCTTGCGGGCCAGGCGGCGGGCGAGGTGCTTGGTGCGGGTGAAGAGGATCCGCTGGCCGGTGCCGGAGGCGAGGCGGGTGACGACGCCGTCCTTGGCGGTCCTGTCCGCCAGGAGCCACACCCGGTGATCCATGTCCGTCACCGGGGAGGAGGCGGGGTCGACGGCGTGCTGGAGGGGGTCGTGGAGGAACTCGCGGACGATGGCGTCGACGCCGTTGTCGAGGGTGGCGGAGAAGAGCATCCGCTGGCCGCCGGCGGGGGTGGCGCGCAGGATGCGGCGCACGCTGGGCAGGAAGCCGAGATCGGCCATATGGTCGGCCTCATCGATGACGGTGATGCTGACCTCATCCAAGGAGCAGCGGCCCTGGGCGATGAGGTCGAGGAGCCGCCCGGGACAGGCCACGACGATGTCCACTCCCGCGCGCAGCGCCTTGACCTGGGGGTTCTGGTTGACGCCGCCGAAGATCGTGTTGACGGTCAAGTCGAGTGCCGCGGCCAGCGGCTTGATGGTCTCGGTGATCTGGAGGGCGAGTTCACGGGTGGGCGCCAGAACGAGGCCGATGGGATGGCCGGCGCGAGCGCAGTCCTCGTCGGCCAGGCGCTGGACAAGGGGCAGCGAGAAGGCGAGGGTCTTGCCGCTGCCGGTGCGCCCCCGGCCGAGGACGTCGCGGCCGGCGAGGGTGTCGGGCAGGGTCGCGGACTGGATGGGGAAGGGGGAGGCGAAGCCGCGCGCGGCGAGTTCGGCGATGAGGTCGGGGGCGACGCCGAGGTCGGCGAAAGTAGGGGCGGGAGCCTGGCGGGAGGCCGAAGCGGAGGAGGCGGGCGCGCTGGGGCGCTTGCGGGTGGCGGGCACGGGGGTCCTGTCTGGATCGGGGCGGCGCCGCGCCGGTGGGCGGGCGCAGCGCTGCGGGGTGCCGGTATCGGGGGGTCGACGGCGTCGCCGGCCCTCACGGGGCGTGGGGCGCCGGAGCCGGGGCACCAGCCTGGCCTCGGCATGCCGCCGGGCCGAGCGCCATCATCTCAGGCCCAGGGCCCGCCCCGCCATGACCCGCGCCGCTCAGCAGCCGACGAGGCCTGTGACGCCCGTCGCGCCCGCCACGCCTCGTACAGGAGCCTCAGGACGGTCATCCGTTGCTCTCAGGACCTCCCGGCGACGGCGAGACTGACGAGGACGAGGCCGGGGAGTTCCCCGATATCGGGCATCTGGCGCAGCATGACGATTCCCAACGCCATCGAGGTCGCCGGCATGGGGGAGGCCAGGAGGCTGAGCGTGTCAGCACTCAGGCGCCCCAGGTTGATCTGGTCGAGGGCGCAGGGGATGACCGTCGAGAGCACCGCCAGGGCCGTCCCCGCTGAGCTGTAGGCCCCAGACGCCGTCGGAGCCGCCAGGGGCGTATAGAACAGCGCGCCTGCCGCCATCCCCGCCGCGAGCGCGTCGAGCCCCGCCGCCAGGGCCAGGAGCACGCCCGCCCGATGGGCGGGATCGGAGATATCCAGGCCCGCCACGGAGATCGAGGCGTAGAAGAGGACGGTCATCGTCGCCGTGGACACGCCGAAGGAGGCCGCCGCTCCCAGCGCCCCTCAGCCCAGGATGGACGCCGCCAGGAGGACGACCGGCGCGAATCCGGCCGTGGTCAAGAGGACCGTGTCGCGAGCGAGGTCGGTGGCGCGCTCATAGCGCGAGGCATACATGAAGATGTTCTGCGCGGTGGGCAGGCAGGCCGTGGTGACGGGCACGAGCAGCACCTGGCCCCGCAGTCCCATGAGGCCACCGACGGCGAGAGCGAGGAGCGGCGCGACGAGCAGCTTCCAGCCCACCGCGCACCACAGCGCCGGACCAGCGGGACCGGTCACCCTCCCGAGCGGCCCCATCCGGCGCTCGCGCTGCGAGTCGGCCAGGCTCAGCCCCAGGGAGAGCATCATGAGGGGGACCGCCATGCGGCCCAGCATGCCCAGGACCTCGGCAGGGCTCCCTCCTGCGATCCCGGCCGGCTCCCAGCCGGCCAGGTTGAGGACGGTTCCCGTCACCACGCCGATGAGCAGCGGGTTTCGCAGTGGCGCGGTGGCGCGCCGCAGGGCGGTCCGGCCCGACTTGCCGGTGATGACGTCGAGGATCGCGAAGGAGCCCGGGGTCAGGACAATGAGCTGGAGCAGCAGGATCGGGGCGATCGGTGTCACGTCGCCGACGACGAGGAGCGCCACCGGGATCCCCAGGTTCGCCGCGTTGACATAGCCCGAGGCCAGCGCCCCGATGAGGGCGTCGGCGGGGTTGCGCCCCAGTACCCACCGGTGCACTGCCCAGGCACCGGCGATCGTCAGCAGCTCGGCGATGATCGCGGCCAGCGCTCTGGCCGAGACGACGGCATCCAGGTCGGCGCCCGCCAATGTCGTCAGCATGAGGGCGGGGGTGGCGGCGAAGAAGGCCAGGCGGGTGAGCACGCGATCGGATCGGGGCGGGAGCGCGCCAGTGCGCCCGAGGACCCACCCGATCGTGATGACAACGGCGAAGATCGCCAGTCCGCTGATGATCCTCAGCATCGTCTCATCACGGTCTCAGCACGGCGCGCTCACGGGACCGGCTCGAGGTCGGCCCAGGCGCCCACATGATCGGAGACGACGAAGGCGCGGGTCCCCCACGCGACCGCGCGCAGGAGGGGCGCACTCGGGGCCTGTGAGGATGCCTGCGCGTCCATGCCCGGCATCCCGTCGGCGCTCATGGGCCAGGGATCGGTGAGGAGGTGGTCGGTGCGCTCGCGCGGCGCCCAGGCGGGGAAGGTCGGTCCCTCTCCCAGGGGGCGGGCCACCCCGGTGGCGGCGACGCCGCCCGGCCCCATGTTGAGATCTCCGGCCAGCAGTCGCGGCCCGGGCAGGGTGGTCAGAGTCGCCCAGGCGGCGGCGAGCTGCCGGGCGGCCATGCCGGTGCGCGTGGCCAGATGCGTGGAGGCCAGGGTGATCGAGTCGAACCCGCCATCCCCGGGGATATCGATCCGGGCGGCGAGCATGGTGCGGGCGGTGGAGGTCTCGAGGTGGTAGGAGCGGGGGCTCCAGGCGCGCTCGCCCCGTCGGCTGAGGGTGGCCGGGCCCCTGCCGAGGCGGCGCACGTGCCAGGAGCGCACGGGCAGGCGGGACAGGATCGCGTTGCCGAATCCGGCGGGCCCGCGGCCCCTGATCAGATGGACGGGGGCGAGGACATCGTCCCAGGCGCGCTCCAGGGACGAGCGCAGCGGGCGGCGCCGCATGCCGACCACGGGCCCGGCCCAGGCGGCGGCGAAGCGGTGGTGCTCCCAACCGAGAAGGTGGGCGAGCTCTCCGGCCTGGTCGATACCGCCGGAGCGCCTCTGGCGCATGTCGACCTCCTGGAGGGCGACGATGTCGGGGGCGAGCGCGGCGATCTGGCCGGCAAGCGCCTCCAGCACGGTCCGTGCGGCGGCGGGGTCGGTGATATCGGCGCCCGCCAATGGGGCGGTGCCGCTGTCGTGCTCGGCCCCGGCGCCGGGCAGGCAGTGCTGGAGGTTGAGGCTGAGCACCCGGATCACGAGGACCGACTCTATGCCCGCCCGACGCGTCGAAGCCAGTGGCGCCGTCCTGCGTCCCCGTCCGCAGCGGCCTCGGACTCGCCGTCATCGCCATCGGAGGAACCACCGTCGGCCTCGAAGGTGAGGCTCACGGAGTTCATGCAGTAGCGCTGGCCGGTGGGCGTGTGAGGGGCGTCGTCGAAGACGTGGCCGAGGTGGGAATCGCAGGCGGCGCAGCGAACCTCGGTGCGAACCATGCCGTGGGAGGTGTCGCGCAGGAGGGTGACCGCCTGGGAGTCGGCGGGGTCGTAGAAGGAGGGCCAGCCGCATCCGGACTCGAACTTGGTGGTCGAGCGGAAGAGCTCTGCCCCGCAGCCCCGGCACCGGTAGATGCCGACGCGCTTCTCATCCAGGAGGGCGCCGGTGAAGGCCCGCTCGGTGCCGGCCTCGCGCAGCACGTGGTACTCCATGGGGTCCAGGAGGGCGCGCCACTGGGCGTCGGTGCGGGCGATGGCCGCCGGGTCCAGGCGGGGGATGTCGGTTCCGGCCTCCTCGGCAGGAGTGCGGTCTGGTGCTGGCGTGGTCGGATTGCTCGTGGTGCTCACGGGCCCATGGTTGCCCGCCCGCGCCGATAGCGCGAGCCCGACGGCGCTGTTTTCACGATCCGGGAACCGCGCCATCCGCGGAGGCCGTCGGCTCCGAATCATCCGATCCGCCGTCGTCCTGGCCCGGGCCCTCGACACCGGGCCCCTCCAGGTCGGCGACGGCGGACGCGCCCTGGGCCGTCTCGATGCGGATACGGGTGCGCGGCAGGGCCTCAGGGGCCTCGCGCTGCAACCAGACGAGGATCTCCTCACGCACATGGGCGCGCAGATTGGCGACGTCGGTGGGGTTGCGCCCGGAGACGGCGATGCGCAGCATGACCGTCGCGGTGGAGGTGTCGAGGACGGAGAGGGAGGCCAGGCGCCCGTCCCACAGCGGTGTCCCGGCGACGACATGCGCGAGCTGGGCCCGGATCGCCTCGATGGGCGCGCGCCAGTCGAGAGCGAGGTCCACCGAGCCCGTGTACTGGGCGGAGCGGCGCGACCAGTTCTCGAAGGGGTTCTGGGTGAAGTGCGTGGAGGGGAGGATGAGGCGGCGGTCGTCCCAGGTCCGCATGACCACGTAGGTCAGCGTGATCTCCTCGATGACGCCCTGTTGATCCTTCTGGACGACGACGGTGTCCCCCACCCTCATGGCATCGGTGCTGGCCAACTGGATGCCGGCGAAGACATTGCTGAGGGCGGACTGGGCGGCGAGACCCATGACCACCGAGAGGATGCCCGCGGAGGCCAGGAGGGATCCCATGGCGACCCGGGCGGCGGGGAAGGTCATGATGACGCCGACCAGCCCGCAGATGATGATGATGGCCTTGGCGACGCGCCGCAGGATCTGGGCCTGGGTCGTCACCCGGTTGGTGCGCCCGGGCTCGCCGCGGGCGCGCACCCCCTCGACGACGAGCGCCTCGACGGCCTTGGTCAGGGAGACGACGAGGAGGGTCGACGCCGCGATGACGCCGATGAACAGGATGTGGAGGGCATCGCCGGTCCACGCGGGCGCATCACCGTCCCCGGCGGCGAACCGGCAGCCGAAGTAGCCGCCCAGGGCGCTCCCCAGGATGACCAGCGGCGTGCGGCAGTGCTTGACGAAATGCGTGTAGTAGCTGCGGCGCCGCGCCATGATGCGCAGGGCGAAGACGATGGCGACGGCGGTGAGCGCTCCCACCAGAGCGAACAGCAGGCCGGCCCCGGCGAGGGCCGCCACATTGAAGGTGGTCTCGACGGCGGCCTCGACGGTCCCGGGGGTGGCGGTGGCGCTCGGGGTGGGTGCGGCCGAGGGGTCGAGAGGGGCCGAGGGGATGGGGGTGGCCGACGGACTGGGGACAGGGGTTGGGGAGGGAACCGGCGGCGTAGTCATGAGTACAGCGTACTGAGGAGGATCGGGGTCGCCTCATGAGAGGATCGATGGAGGATGGCCGATGGGCCCTCCGGCGTCGCACCGACTGCCGCCACCGCCCGTGGCACGGGCTCGCGAATGCATGAGAATGCGCGAAACCCCTGGAGCCTTGTGAGTTCCAGGGGCTGTCGCCGTGGCTCCGACCGGCGTCGATCCGGTGACCTTTCGATTTTCAGTCGAACGCTCTACCAACTGAGCTACAGAGCCGTCGGGATGCGATCGGCCCGATCATCATCTGATCGGGCCGACCCTTCCGCGACCTCGACGGGACTTGAACCCGCGACCTCCGCCGTGACAGGGCGGCGCGCTAACCAACTGCGCCACGAGGCCTCGTGCGGCACGAAGCCGGACTCTATTCGAGTTCTTCCACTCGCACGAGCCGTACCCCCAACGGGATTCGAACCCGTGCTACCGCCGTGAAAGGGCGGGGTCCTAGGCCGCTAGACGATGGGGGCCCAGATGCCCTTGGCGTCGCCGCGCCTCGAACCAGGTAGAACCTTAGGCGGCGCCGATGAGCTCGCGCAAATCGGCTGAGCGTGAGTCGCCTCACCACGGCGGAATAGCGACATGACACCATGGGCGCCATGGCACCAGCCCACCTGACCGCCGAGGAGTTCGAGGACGCCGTCGACGCCGGACTCGGCCTCATCCCCGACGCCCTCCTCGACCAGATCGACAACGCCGCCATCATCATCGAGGCCGAACCCGACGCCGAGCTCCTCACGCACGAGGACTACGATGACGACGGCCTGCCCACGCTCCTGGGCTACTACGACGGCGTCCCCCTGACCGAGCGCGACGAGGGCTGGTCCGGGGCCCTGCCGGACCGCATCCTCATCTTCTCCGGCCCCCTGGAGCGCTGGTGCAACAGCCGCGAGGAGCTGGTCGAGGAAATCGCCGTGACCGTCATCCACGAGATCGCCCACCATTTCGGCATCTCCGACGAGCGCCTCCACGAGCTCGGCTGGCAGTGAGCCCCGCCGCTCGCTGTCGCCCACTGCCCCATCCCGACGCCATCCTCTAGGGTCCTGGGCATGACGTCCCTCGACCCGCGCCCCGCCCCCGCGGCACGTACCTGCTCAGCGGGATGGAAGCGCGTGGGCCGACGCCCCATGCTCTTGGCCGCCCTGCTCGGAACAGCGGGCCTGGCCGCCTGCGGCGAGGGCCCCTCGGACCCCGCGACGGCAGCGCCCGAGCACAGCCCGTCAGACGCTCCCTCCCCCGCCGAGACGACGTCGCCCGCCCAGGAGCCGGCCGCCGCGCCGTCGGGGACGACAACCCCCGACGACCCGCTCGCGGGCTGGTCCCTGGAGGAGAAGGTCGGCCAGCTCCTCATGGTGGGCGTGAACGCCACCACCCCCTCGCAGGCCGCCAAGGACGCCGTGACCGCCCACCATGCGGGCAATATCTTCCTGTCCGGCCGCTCGTCCGCCTCAGCGACCGAGATCGGTCGGACCGTCTCAGTGTTCACCGGGCTCACCGAGTCCTCCACCCACGGCGCCGCTATGCTCGTGGCCACCGACCAGGAGGGAGGGGATGTTCAGGTCCTGTCCGGGCCCGGGTTCTCCTCCATCCCATCGGGCGCCGAGCAGGCGGGGCAGTCGCGCGAGCAACTGGTCGCCTCCGCCACGGCCTGGGGCCAGGAGCTCGCGAGCGCCGGGGTCACGATGAACCTGGCGCCGGTCGCCGACCTCGTCGACATCGCCGCCCCCACCTCCAACGCCCCCATCGGCCAGTGGCACCGCGAGTACGGCCACGACGCCGCCACGGTGAGTTCCCAGGCGAGGGCCTTCGCCGAGGGGATGCGCGCCGCCGGCGTCATCCCCACCTTCAAGCACTTCCCCGGACTGGGCCGGGTCAAGGAGAACACGGACACCGCCTCCGGTGTCACCGACTCGGTGACTACGCGCAGCGGGGACCCCGCCGTCGCGATCTTCAGGGACGCGATCGCGGGCGGCGCCGAGGTCATCATGGTCTCCTCCGCCTACTATTCGCAGATCGACGCCGGCGCGCCCGCCATCTTCTCCTCCACGATCGTCACGGACATGCTGCGCACCGAGATGGGCTTCACCGGCGTCATCATCACCGATGACGTCTCGGCCGCCGTCCAGGTGCAGGGCTGGGGAGCGGGCGAGCGCGCGCTGAAAGCCGTGAGCGCGGGCTGCGACCTCGTCCTGGCCTCGGCCGATGCCTCGGTGGCGGCCGCCATGGCGACAGCGCTCGTCTCGGCAGCGCAGTCCGATCCGGCATTGGCGGCGCGGATCGACGAGTCGGCCCGGCGGATCCTGGCACTCAAGAGCGCCAAGCAGGGCGGATGACCAGGAGCCACTATCTCGCTCTCAGGGGAGGGCGGGTCATGGGGACGGGGTGACAGCTAGGCTCGGAGGATCATGCGATTCCTGCCCGTACCGGACGCGCCGCTGGCCACACCGCCCACGCGCTCCACCCGCGCCGTCCTGGCCTGGCTGCTGCGGCGCGCCGCAGCCCCCTTCGCCGTCGCCTGCGCGGCCTCCATCGTCGCCAATGTCATCCAGGCGATCGTCCCGGCGTTCCTCGGCGCCGCCCTCGACTCGGGGATCGAGTACGGCCTGACGCCGCGCATCTGGGCCCTCGCCCTGGGCCTGCTCGCCCTGTTCTGCGTCTACGCCGTCGGGGACACGATGCTGTCCTACTTCTCCACCCTCGTGCGCCTGCGCATCTCCTTCGACATCGACCGCCTCGTCGGCCGCCAGGTGACCACGACCGGCGCCGCCCTGGACCGCCAGACCTCCTCAGGCGAGGTCTCCTCGATCGTCGCCTCGGACTCGGACTCCATCGGCACCTTCTTCCAGCGCGCGGTCCCGGTCATCGGGGCGGCGGTCTCCTTCGCGGTCGTCGCCGTGCTCATGCTGCGCACCTCCCCACTGCTGGGCACGATCGTCATCATCGGGATGCCGCTGACGGCGTGGATTGTCACCCTCGTCATCAAGCCCCTCCAGTCGCGCCAGTCGCGCCAGCGCGAGGCGCAGTCCGAGGTCACCACGATCACCACCGACACCGTCGCCGGATTGCGGATCCTGCGCGGCATCGGCGGGGAGGAGGTCTTCGCCGACCGCTACCGGCAGGCCTCTCAGGAGCTGCGGCGCCGGGGCGTGCAGGTCGCCGGAACCCAATCGATCCTCATGAGCCTGCAGGTCCTCCTCCCAGGGCTGTTCGTGGCCGCCATCGTGTGGGCCGCGGCCAGGCTGGCCATCGAGGAGGAGATCACCGCCGGGGAGCTCATCACCTTCTACGGCTACACCGCTTACCTGTCCTGGCCCCTCATGGTTTTCTCCTCCTCCGTCCAGGAGTACACGCGCGCCGTGGTGGGCGTGCGCCGCCTGCGCCGGCTCCTCGAGACCGCCCCCACCGCCGGGACCACCGCCGAGCGCCAGCACCTGGAGCGCGACATGCGCTCCGCCGAGCCCGTGACCGGCCAGATCCACGACACCGCCTCCGGGGCCCGCTTCGCCCCCGGGCTCATGACGGCGATCGTCGCCCCCAACCCGGATATCTCCGCCGCCCTGGCCACCCGCCTGGGGCGCTTCGACGACGGCGCCTCCCCCGTCACCCTGGACGGCGTCGACCTGCGGGAGATGGGACTGGCCCGGGCGCGCGCGAGCATCGTCGTGGCGGGGGCCGAGGCCCAGCTCTTCACCGGGACGCTGCGCCAGGCCCTTTCCGGGCGGGACGCCCCCGACCCTGTTCCCGTGGGCCCGGCCGAGCTCGCCGCGGCGGAGGCCCGGAGGGCCGGGGTGGCCGACGTCGACCAGCAGGTCCGCCCGCAACCACGCCAGGCCGATGGCGACAACCGGCTCCTGGCCGCCCTGGAGGCCGCCGACGCGAACGACATCCTCACCTCCCTGCACGCCGGCCTCGCCGGGATGATCACGGAGAAGGGGCGCTCCCTGTCCGGCGGGCAGCGCCAGAGGGTCGCCCTGGCCCGCGCCCTGCTCACCGAGGCGCCCGCCCTCGTGCTCATCTCCCCGACCTCCGCCCTCGACTCCCATACCGAGGCGCGGGTGGCCCAGCGGATCCGCTCGGCGCGCGCCGGGCGCACCACGGTGGTG
This sequence comes from Actinomyces gaoshouyii, assembly GCF_002072175.1. Classification (GTDB taxonomy): domain Bacteria; phylum Actinomycetota; class Actinomycetes; order Actinomycetales; family Actinomycetaceae; genus Actinomyces; species Actinomyces gaoshouyii. Next base: position 36,360 of record NZ_MVIV01000002.1, read on the forward strand.
GCCACCGAGTCGCCGCTGGTCCTGGCAGTCTGCGATGAGGTCGTCCTCCTGGGCGAGGATGGCCGCGAGCGCGCTCGGGCCACCCACCGCGAGATGCTCTCGCGCGCGAGGGCAGGCGATGAGTCCGCACTGGCCTACCGGCGGATCGTCGCCCGAGCCACCGGCTCTGAGGACGCTCCCGACGGCAACGACGCGGGCGGCGCGGACGCGGCTCCCGCCGCGGCGTCCGAGCCCATCAGGGGGGTCGATCGCTGATGGCGCTCCCCCTGGCTCCCGGTCGCGTCGCCATGCGCAAGGCGCTGGGCATCATCTCCGCCTACCGCTGGCGCTTCGCCGGCGTCCTGGCCCTCCAGATCGCCGCGGTCCTGGCCACGCTCGTCGCCCCGCAGCTGCTGGGCCGGCTCGTCACCCGCGTCTCGCAGGGAACCGCGAGCGCCTCCTACGCGGACGGCGTCGTGGGGGCGATCGTCGTCGTCACGCTGCTGGGGGCGCTCACCAACCGCTACGCGCAGATGCACGCGCGCACTCTGGGCGAGTCGGTGTTCGCCGACCTGCGCGAGCGGATGATGACGCGGGTGGTCCACCTGCCCCTGTCCGCCGTCGAGTCCGCGGGCACCGGGGACCTCGTGGGCCGCACCACCAACGACATCTCCCGCATCGAGTTCCTCGTGAGGGTGGGGATCCCCCAGATCATGGTGTGCGTGGTGACGATCGTCTTCACGGTCCTGGCCGCCTTCACCGCCGATTGGCTGCTCGCCCTGGCCCTGGGCGTCATCGCGCCGCCCGTGTGGCTGACGATGCGCTGGTACCTGCGCCGCGCGGTGCCGGTCTACCGGGCGGACCTGGCCGCCGTCGCGCGCCTGAATGGGACGGTCTCGGAGACCGTCGAGCACGCCGAGACCGTGGATGCCCTGGCCCTGGGGGCGCGCCGTGAGGCGGCCCTGCGGGCCGATATCGCCGAGGCCTGGAGCCTGGAGGAGCTGGCCGCGCGCCTGCGCCTGGTCATGTTCCTCATTCTCGACATCGCCTGGCGCGCCCCGGTGGTCGTAGTCCTGCTGTGGGGCGGATTCCTGGCCTCACGCGGCTGGGTGGGCCTGGGGGAGATCACCACGGTGGCGCTGTACGCCATGGAGATCCGCAAGCCGATCGGCCAGCTCATGTTCTGGATCGACCTGCTGCAGGTGACCCAGGCGGCGCTGTCGCGGATCATGGGGGTGGAGGAGGTCCCGCCGGACCGCACCCCCACCGGCGAGGTCCCCCGGGGCAAGCGGATCGTGCTCGACGACGTCCGCTTCGCCTACCGCGAGGGCGTCGAGGTGCTCCACGGCATCTGCCTGGAGCTCGTGCCCGGGGAGAGACTCGCCGTCGTCGGCCCGTCCGGATCGGGCAAGTCAACACTGGGGCGGATGCTCGCGGGCATCAACCCGCCGACCTCGGGGACAGTGACCGTCGGCGGGGTGAGCCTGACCGACCTGACCGAGACCGAGCTGCGCGGGCACGTGGCCCTCGTGACGCAGGAGCACCACGTGTTCGTCGGCTCGATCGCGGACAACCTTCGCCTGGCGCGCCCGGACGCCGACGACGACACCCTGCGCCGGGCGCTGACCTCCATCGGGGCCGATGCCTGGGTGGATTCCCTTCCCGACGGGATGGGCACGCGCGTCGGCTCGGGCAACCTGGCGCTCACGCCGGCCCAGGCCCAGGAGGTGGCCCTGGCGCGGCTGGTCCTGCTCGACCCGCACACCCTCATCCTCGATGAGGCGACCTCCCTGCTGGACCCCGGCGCGGCCCGGCGCCTGGAGCGCGCGCTGTCCACCGCACTGGCCGGGCGCACGGTCATCGAGATCGCCCACCGGCTGTCGACCGCCCACGACGCCGACCGGATCGCCGTGGTCATGGAGGGCAGGATCACCGAGCTGGGCACGCATGACGAGCTCGTGGCGCTCGGCGGGGAGTACGCCTCCCTGTGGGAAACCTGGAGCCGCTCCTGAAGGACTAAGGACGATGGACCCTTTCCCCCTCGGCGCGGCGGCGCGGCGCCCATGCGTGCACGCGTCGCGCACCGCGCCGCGCGGTATGACATCCTGTGTGGAGCATTCGCGCACCGCGCCCGACCGCGCATCCGACCAGGAGGGTCAACCATGAGCGAGACTCCCACCACGCCGCCGCCACTGCCAGGCGCCCCCGGCTCCTACAGCCAGGGCGGCGCGCGCGGCCCCCAGCCGACGATCGGCGAGCTCATCGCCCGGATCTCGGAGAACATCTCCGGCCTCATCCAGGGGGAGATCGACCTGGCCAAGGCCAAGGGCAAGCGCATGGTCACGAACCTGGGGCTCGGCGCGGCGCTTCTCGGCGCGGCGGGCGTCCTCGCGCTGTTCGCCCTCGGGATCCTCCTGGGGGGGATCGTGCACCTGCTGGCGCTCGCGCTGCCTTTGTGGGCCGGCTACCTCATCGTGGCGCTCGTCCTGTTCATCATCGTCGCGATCCTGGCGCTCCTGGGCGTCAAGCGCCTCAAGAAGGGCCGCAGTGACGTCCCGGCGCCCCAGGAGGGCCTGCGCTCCAGTGCGGAGACCGTGAAGTCCGCCGTCGCCTCCGGCCTGAGGAAGGGAGGCGAGGCGCTATGAGCGCCCAGCCCGATTACGGCATCATGCCCGGCGGCCGGTCGGAAGCCGCGGGAGCGCCGGGAGCGACCGCGCGGTCGACGCCCCCCGCACCCCCCGCAGCGCGGGTCACGGCGTCGTGGCCCGACCGGCCCATGCCCTCGGCGGTCCCGCCGATGCCGCCGCACCCCGCCGCCCCTCGGGCGCACGCGCCCCGCTCCGATGCGGCGGAGGGCGCCCCCACCCGGCCCGAGGCGCCGTCCGCGCCGTCGAGCCCCGAGGAGATCCAGGTGGCGCTCAATGCCCGCCGCGCCGCCCTGGCCGCCGACGCCGAGGCCTTGGGCGAGCGCCTGGCGCCCGCCGCCGTCAAGGCCGTCGTGAGTCGGAGGGCATCGGCCGCCGTGACCGCCGCGCGCGGCTACGCCGAGGAGGCCGGCGCCCAGGCGCGCTCCTTCGTCGCCGCCCACCGGCACGACTCCCCCACCCAGGCCGCGAAGAGCGCCGCCATGCGCGTCAAGCGCTTCCTCGATGACGCGGCCGATGGCGATCCCCTCGCCCTGGGGGTCGTCTCTCTGGCCGGTATCGCCCTGGCCGGCGGCGGCGTCGCCAGTCTTGCCAGGCTCGCCCGAGCGGACCGGCGCCAGGCCTTCCCAGCGGAGTAACAGGAGCACCTATGAGCGAGCAGAGTGGGTCGGCGGCGCCGACCCCCGAGGAGATCGAGGCCCGACTGCGCGCGCAGCGCGAGGCCCTGGCGGGCAGCGTCGACGAGTTGGCGGCCCGCGTGGACCCCAGGGTCCAGGCGCGTGCCGCGGGCGAGGAGCTCAAGGAGCGGGCGCAGGAGACCGCCTCGGGCCTGCGCGAGCGGGCCGAATCCCTGAGGGACCGCGTCTCCGGGACCCTGCACCGCGCCAGGGCCGGGGACGCCGAGGCGATCCGCTCCACCGCGACCGTCGCGGCGGTGACCGGCGGCACCATCGCCGCGGCCGTTGCACTGGGGCGCCTGCTGCGCCATTGACCCGGATTCCCGGCGATCGGGCCCGCGCCGGCGGGGCCCGGAAATCCCAACAGCCACGCCAGTCCCGCCCTCCGAGCGCCGAATGGTGCTCATGCTCGGTGACGATGTACGGTTGCCTCACGACACATTAGCCCATGCACGCGCGCGCCTTGAGCGCGCTCAGAGACACGTTGGAGGGGGTCGAGCCTATGGGGCGCGGCCGTCAGAAGGCCAAGGCGACCAAGGTCGCCCGCAAGCTCAAGTACTTCAGCCCGGAGACCGATTACGCGGCGCTCGAGCGCGAGCTCTCCACCGCATCGGGTCCTGAGGCCGACGACCAGATCGATTACGAAGCGCTCGCCTCCAAGTACGACATCCCGGACGAGGACGCCGAGTGGGATGCCCCCAGCGAGACGGCGCCCACCCACGGCACTCGACGCCGCTGAGGCCGCCGCTGGCGCCCTGCCCCGCCGCGTCCTCGCGGGCGCTCCACTGAACGGCGCGCCGCCCCCGGCAGTCCCCGGGCGGTGGCGCCGGGGCGTTCTCCCTGTCAGTGCTCACGCAGCCCCCACCGCGCTCCCAGGTTCGTCACCCTACGGTTGACCCGCTCTTGAACAGCTCAAGAGTTGTCGCCCGCTCTCATGCGGGCGCTCCGAGCCGGTGCGCCCGCGCCTCATGCCCTGCCGGACGGGCCGCGTCGGCTGAGAGCTCATCTCGACGAAGGGAGACACTGTCGATGGCACGCAAGGACGAAGCTCAGCCCAGCGAGTGCGGTGCCTCCGCGCCCCAGATCAGCCCTCTCAACGAGGCTGAGACCGCGTGGATCGACATGCTCGTGTCCCAGGCCGACCAGGCCGGGCTCATGACGTCACCAGCCGCGCTCCAGGAGTTCCTTGTGGCCGAGCGCGCCGCGTGGTCGTCGGTCGCCCCCGAGGAGCGGGAGGACCCGAACCCGACCGTCTCCATGATCGGCGCCGCCCTGGGCCAGATGCTCGTCAACCAGTGCGGCCTCTCCTGGGCCCTGGTGACCGACGAGTACGGGACCGATGCCGCGGTGGTCGGCGATCCCGGCCAGATCACCCTGTTCCCCATCAACGCCGTCGCCAAGCGCTGGACGGGGCAGAGCGAGGGGGACCTGGCCGACTACGTGGAAGGCGCCCGCCGGGCCATTGAGCGGCGCCGGCGCGCCGAGGCCACCGCCTAGCCGGGGGCGCCCCGCCCCACACAGGACTCTCGACGCCGGCAGCGTCGATCCCCTGACCCTGAGCAGCCGGTCCACCTCCTTGATGCGCGCGATCCCTGATCGCGCGCAGGGCCGGGTCCCTGAGAACGGCGCCGGGCGCACCGTGGTGCGCCCGGCGCCGTCATGCTCGCGAGCCGGCGGACCAGTCCCCCGGACGGGGCGGTCCGGCGAGCCCCGGCCGCCGGCGGTGCTCGTCACGCCCGATACTGGCCGTGGATGTCGACGGAACCGCCGTCGACGCCCTTGGCGCCGGCCACGACCCGTCCACTGGGCGCGTAGCCGGCGGCGTCATGGACGGTTCCGAGCACCCAGGCCTCGATGCCCGCCGCCCGGCTGGCCGCCATGGTGGCGTCAGCGGCCTCCGGGTCCACCACCGCCACCATGCCGACTCCCAGGTTGAGGGTGGACTCGAGGTCGCCCCAGGGCACCTCCCCCAGGGCGCGGACAAGGTCGAAGACGGGCGGGACCGTCCAGGCCGAGCGGTCGACGTCGCCGACGAGGCCGGTGGGAAGGACTCGGGAGAGATTGGCGGCCAGTCCCCCGCCGGTGATGTGGGACAGCGCATGAACGCTCATCTCGCCGGAGCCGTCATCGGGGCTGACGCGCTCGAGGATGCCCAGGCAGGCGGCGGTGTAGAGGCGGGTGGGTTCGAGGAGCTCGGCGCCGAGCGCCCTGCCGAGCTCGGGGACCTCGCGGTCCAGGGACCAGCCGGCGTGCTCGATGACGCGCCGCACGAGGGAGTACCCGTTGGAGTGCAGGCCGGAGGAGGCCATGGCGATAAGCGCGTCCCCCGCGCGCACGCGCTCGGCGCCGAGGACGCGGTCGGCCTCGACGACCCCGGTGGCGGCGCCGGCGACGTCGTAGTCATCGGGGGCCATGAGGCCGGGGTGCTCGGCGGTCTCCCCGCCCAGCAGGGGCGCGCCGACGGCGGCGCAGGCCTTGGCCACGCCGCGGACGATGTCGGCGACGCGCTCGGGGACCACGCGGCCGCAGGCGATGTAGTCGGTCATGAGCAGGGGGCGGGCACCGACAACGACGATGTCATCGACGACCATGCCCACGAGATCCTGGCCGATGGTGTCGTGGACGCCGAGGGCCTGGGCGATGGCGACCTTCGTGCCGACCCCATCGGTGGAGGTGGCCAGGAGGGGGCGCCGGTAGTCGCGCAGCCCGCTGACGTCGACCATGCCGGCGAATCCTCCGACGCCGCCGACGACCGCGGGCGTCATGGTGGCGGACACAGAGGCCTTCATGAGCTCGACGGCGCGGTCCCCCGCCTCGGTATCGACGCCGGCGGAGGCGTAGGTGATGCCGGTAGATCCTGTGGTGCCTGTGGTCCTCACTGGGGGTGTCCTTCCTCGGGGGCGGCGGGCGCCGGGTCGGTGGTGGGGCCGGCGGGCGCCCCGGGGCGGGCGCCGTCGGGGACGCGGACGGTCTGCGGCTGCGGGGCCGTGCGGCGCTTGGGGGCGGTGGCCCGGGTGGAGCCGGTGGCGAGGTCCGGCATGGTGATGAGATCCGGGCTGATGTAGCGCGGCGCGCTGGGCACAGCGGGCCGGGGCTCGATGGCCTCCCGGCCCTGGTCGGCCGAGGCGGCCGAGGCGATGACGCCCTCGCGGGGCGGGGTGATGGGGTAGGAGCCGGTGAAACAGGCCAGGCAGAGCTCGTTGCCCGGCTGCCCGCTGGCCTCGATCATGCCGTCCACGGACAGGTAACCGAGCGAGTCCGCGCCGATGGAGTCGCGGATCGCGTCCACGCTCATCGAGGTGGCGATGAGCTCGTCCCGGGTGGCGAAGTCGATGCCGTAGAAGCAGGGCCAGAGCACGGGCGGGGAGGAGATGCGGATGTGGACCTCGGCGGCGCCGGCCTCGCGGAGCATGCGCACGAGGGCCCGCTGGGTGTTGCCGCGCACGATGGAGTCGTCGACGACGACGAGGCGCTTGCCCTCGATGACCTCGCGCACGGGGTTGAGCTTGAGGCGGATGCCGAGCTGGCGCAGGGTCTGGGTGGGCTGGATGAAGGTGCGGCCCACGTAGGCGTTCTTCACCAGGCCCTGGGCGTAGGGGATGCCGGAGGCCTGGGCGTAGCCGATGGCGGCGGGGGTGCCGGACTCGGGAGTGGCGATGACGAGGTCGGCGTCGACGGCGTGCTCGCGGGCGAGGATGGCGCCCATGGTGTTGCGGGCGGTGATGATGGAGCGGCCCGCGATGCGCGTGTCGGGGCGGGCGAGGTAGACGTACTCGAAGACGCATCCGGCGCGGCGGGCGGCGGCGAAACGGGTGGAGCGAACGCCGCCGCCATCGATCTCGATGAGCTCTCCGGGCTCGATCTCGCGCACGAAGCGGGCGCCGACGATGTCCAGGGCGGCGGTCTCGGAGGCGACCACCCACCCGGCGTCGAGCCGGCCCAGGACGAGGGGGCGCACGCCGTGGGGGTCGCGGGCGGCGTAGAGGGTGTGCTCGTCCATGAAGACCAGCGAGTAGGCGCCGCGCAGCATGGGAAGGACGAGCCGGGCGGCGGAGGCGACGTCGGGGGCGGGGCCGCCGTTCGCGTCCCCTGCCGGGGCGCCATCGGGGGCCGGGAGGAGGCCGGGCCAGGCCTCGGCGCGGTCAGCCGCGTGGTCCCAACCCGCGGGGGCGCCCGCGGTGGAGACGAGGTTCATGAGCGCGGCGATGACGGCGGTGTCGGTGGACGAGCCCCGGCCGAGCTCCCCGGTGAGGTCCTCGCCGCTGGCCGCGTGGACGGCCTCCATGAGCTCGCGCGTGTTGGTGAGGTTGCCGTTGTGGGTCAGGGCGAGGGTGGAGCCAGCCACGGGACCGAGCATCGGCTGGGCGTTCTCCCAGGTGGTGGCGCCGGTGGTGGCGTATCGGACATGGGCGACGGCCATGTGGCCGGCGAGGTTGGTCAGGACGGGGTCGTCGAAGACCTGGGAGACGAGGCCGAGGTCCTTGTAGACGCGGATGGAGGCGCCGTCGGTGGTGGCGATCCCGGCGGATTCCTGGCCGCGGTGCTGCAGGGCGTAGAGCCCGAAGTAGCACAGCCGGGAGACCTCCTCCCCGGGGGCCCAGACGCCGAAGACGCCGCACTCCTCGCGGATCCCGGGCTCGTCCTCGACCCGCGGATCAACGGTGCTCGGGCCCGGCGCCACCGCGCCGGCCCCGAGGTCCGCGGGGCGCCCGGGGCCCTCCGGGCGCCCAGGCGCGCGGTCGCCCCGGGAGGAGGCGGATGGAGTGGTGGAGCGGAAGGACGCGAGCGTGGGGATCTCACCGTGACGCACAGAGGCATCCTCCCACACCCCGTCCCCTCTTCAGACGACGAGCCACATCGCGGCGGTCAGGAGGAACCCGATCAATCCGGCGATGGTCGACAGCGCCGTCCACGTCCGCAGCCCGTCCTTGACGGACAGGCCCATGTACTTCGTGACGATCCAGAACCCGGAGTCGGAGATATGCGACAGGCCGAGCGCCCCGAAGCCGATGGCCATCTGGATGAGGACGACCTGGAGGGGCGAGTAGCCGCCGGTAGCGACGGCGTCGGCCAGCAGTCCGCCGGTGGTGAGGATCGCGACCGTGGCCGAGCCCTGCGAGGCCCGCAGCGCCAGGGAGATGACGAAGGCGGTGACCAGGATCGGCATATTGGCGTCCACGAGCACCCCGGACAGCGCCTTGCCGATCCCGCTGGCCACGAGGACGGAGGCGAAGACGCCCCCGGCGCCGGTGACGAAGACGATCGTGGCGACGTCGGGCAGGGCGGAGTCCAGGACCGTGCCGCGCTGCTCCAGGTCCCAGCGCTGCTGGTGGCCCACCACGACGTAAGCGAGCAGGACTGCGGTCAGCAGCGCCGTCGTCGAGGAGCCGATGAAGCCCAGCACCCCGTGGGCGGTGCTCCCCTTCTCGACCATCATCTGCCCGACGGTCCCCAGCATCATCTGGGCGATGGGCTCGATGATGAGGAGGATGACGGTGAGCGGCCCGGTGGCGCGGGGACGGGCGATGGCCCCGCCCGGCGCGTAGGTCGACTCGGCGCTCTCCTGCGCGGAGCCCAGCGAGCTGCCGTCCAGGACGATGCTGTCCACCTTGAACAGCTTCGAGGCGTAGTAGGAGGCGACGGCGACCAGGGCGCACACGGGCAGGGAGGCCATGGTCAGCAGCCCGACATCGGCCCCCAGGGTCGCGGCGGAGGCCACCGGTCCGGGGTGGGGCGGGACGACGACGTGCAGCGCCATGAGGGTGGCGGCGACCGGCAGCCCGATCCTGAGCGGGTTGATCCTGGCGATGTGGGCGAAGCCGAAGACGATCGGCGCAAGGATGATGAAGCCGACATCGAAGAAGATCGGGATGCCCAGGATGAAGGAGGCCGCGGTCACGGCTGCGATGACGCGTTGCCTGCCCAGCATGCGGGTGAAGCGGTCGGCGAGGATCTCCGCGCCTCCGGCGGCCTCGATCACGCGCCCCAGGATCGCCCCCAGGCCCACGATCATCGCCACGGTCCCCAGGGTCTTGCCCATGCCGTTGGTCATGGTGGTCACGACGTCGCCCACGGGGATGCGGGCGGCGAGCGCCAGGCCCATGGAGACCAGGAGCATGGCGACGAAGGCGCTCATCTTGGCCTTGATGACCAGGAGGAGCAGAACGGCGATGGCCGCTGCGGCCAGGAGCAGCAGGACGGGCGCGGACAGGACGGGCTCGGGGGGTTCCTCGCCGGCCATGGGCAGTATGGAGGCGAGCACCGGGGCCAGGCCCGGGCTCAGCGCGACGGCGCTCATGCCGGCGCCTCCCCGGACCGGTCGGCCCCGCCCGCCTCTCCCCGGCTCGGCGCCACCACCGTGATGATGCTGGAGTCGTCCCGGGCGGCCAGCCCGCGCAGGGCGCCCTGGAGGTAGAGCTGCTCGGCGGCGGCCGCGACGGGGGTGGACAGGCCGGCGCCCTTGGCGGCCGCGGTGACGATGCCCATGTCCTTGACGAAGATGTCGAGGCGGGAGCGGACCTCGGCGCCCTCGGCGTCGTAGGCCTGGAGCATGCGGGGGCCGCGGTCGCCGAGCATGAAGGACTCGGCCGCGCCGGCCATGAGGGCCCGCAGGGCCGCCTCGGGGTCGAGGCCGAGTGCTCGGGCCAGGGCGAGGGCCTCGCCGGCGGCGGCGATGTGGACGCCGCACAGGAGCTGGTTGACGGTCTTCATGGACTGGCCGTAGCCGGGGGCGTCGCCCACGCGCACGAGGGTGGAGGCCATGGCGTCCAGGACGTCGTGGGCGCGCTGCCAGGCGTCGTCGTCGGCGCCGACGACGACGAGGAGGTCCCCCTGGCCGGCGCGCGCGGGGCCGCCGGAGACGGGGGCGTCGATGAGGGCGAGGCCCGCGTCGGCCAGGCGCGCGGCGACGTCCTTGACGCCCTCGCCGACGGTGGAGGTGAGCAGGACGATGGCGCCGGGGCGCATGGCGGAGGCGATCCCGGTCGGGCCGAAGAGGAGTTCGTCGAGCTGGGCCTGGTTGCGCACGGCGACGAGGACGACGTCGGCTCCGGAGGCGGCCTCGGCGGCGCCTGCCGAGGGCGCGACCCCGGCCCGGGAGGCGAGGTCCATGCGCTCGGGGGCGATGTCGAAGCCGGTGACGGTGAAGGCGGTTGCCAGGTGGGTGGCCATGGGCAGCCCCATGGCCCCCAATCCGAGGACGGCGACGGTAGTGGTCATGATGATCTCCTGATCTGGTGGGGGCGCGGCTTCTCAGGGGGTTGTGTTGAGGGTCTTGACGACGACGGCGAGGGAGTCGTCGTCGCCGACATTGCCGGCGAAGACGATGTAGGGGACCCCGGCGGCGGGCCCGTCCTGGGGCTCCCACAGCGAGACGATCCCGGGGAGCATGGGGCCGCGGACGATCGCCCGGCTGATGCCCAGGCCCTTGGAGGCGACATCGGATGAGGTGATGCCGCCCTTGGCGATGACGAAGCGGGGGCAGCGCGCCGCGACGATGCGCTGGACGACCTCGACGACGGCCGCTGAGACGCGCCGGGCGAAGTCGAGGGACTCCTCGGGGTCCTTCCCGGGCACGAAGGCCCCGCCGCGGCGCACGACGACGTTGCCGTCCGCCAGGGTGGCGGCGGCGCGGTGGGCGATATCCAGGACGTGGGCATCGCGTCGCTGCGGGTCGAGGATGGTGGGGACGTCGAGGACGAGCTCAGGGGTGGCGGTGTCCGCGTGCAGGGCGTCGACCTGCCGGCCCGTCAGGCCGACGTGGGAGCCGATGACGATGAGGCCGCCCCGGGCGTCGGTGGCCGGGGCCGTGCTCGCGGGCTGGGCCTGGTCGGGGGTGAGCGGGGGGTGGGGCCTCTGGCCGATGCGGGCGCGCACGAAGGGCGGTCCGACGCGGTAGACGAAGGTGGACCCCGACTCCTCGGCCCTCTGGAGGGCCAGGGCGAGCAGCAGGAGGTCGTTCTCCTCGGCGCAGTCCACGGCGATGGGGGCGCGGTCCCGTGCGCCGCGCAGGGCCGCGACGACGGCGTCGGGGTCGGTGCGCAGCGCAGCCAGGTCGATGACGATGACATCGCCGGCCGCCGTGGCGCCCCCGGTCTTCTCCTCGACCCAGGCGGCGAGTTCGGAGGAGCGGTAGCCGAAGGTCCTGTCCCGGGCAAACTCGGTCTGGCCGACGGGGACGTACCCGGTGGTCGGGGAACCGGCGTAATGAGTGCCGTGGACGGTGATCCGCCCCGCGTCGGCAAAGGCCGGCGACAGGATGATGCCGTCGACGCGGGCGCCGTCGGCCTCGACGAGGTCGGCGATGGTGTCGGGCTCGAGGGGGTAGTGGCCGCGCAGGGTGGAGTCCGAGCGGGAGACGAAGGCGACGGCGCGCCCGGTCGCCCGGGAGGCCTCCAGGGCGTGGGTGACGACCTCGGTGTTGACTCTGGCCGCGTCCCGGGGGTCCAGGGACCGCGAGTTGGTCATGACGTAGACGGCGGGGGCGCCGGTGCTCAGCGCCCAGGTGAGGTCGGCGACGCTCCAGCCGGTGACCACGGGCAGGTCGGCGACGGACTGGGTGCCGGTGGGGTCGTCGTCGAGGACGATGAGGACGCGGTTGAGTCCTTCGGTGATGGCGGCGCGGTCGACGCGGGGGCCCTGCGGGATCCCCGCGGTGAGCTCGTCGAGGGTGATCATGCTCGCTCCTTTGCGACAAGTCCTCTGATGAATATCTGGCGAGTATGCGGGGCGCGTCCGCGAGGACCGGGGACGGGGCGGGGTGGCGCGGTTCAGGAGCCGCGGGGAGTCGGAAGGGCCGGGAGGACCGGAGGGGCGGGGTCGGGCGGGCACGTGGGCGGCCCGCCATCGCAGCCCTCGATCGGCCCCGATGCGACCGGAACGGTGGGGACGATCGGGGTGTGGGAGAGCAGGTCGTTGCTCGTCTGCTCCATATGCGCCCGCATGGCCGCCTTGGCGGCATCGGGCGATCCGGCGCGCAGGGCGAACAGGATGCGCTCGTGCTGCTCGATGGCGTGGCTCCTGACCTCCGGGTGGGCCGAGGTCACGAGCCTGGCGCGCATGAGCTCCTCGCGCAGCGGGGCGTAGGTGCCCACGACGAGCGGGTTTCCGGCCGCGTGGATGAGCAGGTCGTGGAAGTCGAGGTCGGCCCGGGCGGCGGCCTCGACGTCGTCGCGCTGGTGGGCGCGGCGCAGGTCGCCGATGGCGCGGCCCATGGCATCGAGCTGGTCCGGGGTACGGCGAGCGGCGGCGAGACCCGCTGAACCGACCTCGAGCATGCGGCGCGCCTCGAGCAGGGCCAGGCCAACCTCGCGCTCGTCGCGGCGGGCGCGCTCGAGCATGAGCAGGCCCGCCAGGTCCGTCCAGCGGTCCGGGTCGACGACGTAGGTGCCCGAGCCCTGGCGGGAGCGCAGGACGCCGCGGGCGACGAGGACCTTGATGGCCTCGCGCACGGTGAGGCGCGAGACCTGGAGGTCCTCGGCCAGGGAGGCCTCGGCGGGCAGCGCGCCGCCCGGCCGGTAGGTGCCGGCGACGACGCGGGCGAGGAGGGTGTCGACGATGACTGCGACGATGCTGACGCGACCGTTCATGCCGCCTCCCGTCCCCTCAAGTCCTCAGATGACTTGATGTACGTTACGGCAGTCACACCTGACGCGCAAGGGCTCGCGCCCCTCCACCCGGGCTCCGCGCCGGGAGCGACCCGGCCGCCGCGCTCACCTGTCCGCTTCCAGCCGGAAGCGCGTCCTACCGGCGGCGACGTCGACCGATTCGAGCCGGACGCGCACGTCCTGACCGACGGGCAGGCTCCGGCCGACAACCGTGCCGCGCACCGCCGGATCGTCGAGCATGACCTCGCCGCGCCCGTCGCGCTCGGAGGTGATGACGGCGTCGAAGACCTCCCCCTCGTGCCCGGCCAGGACGAGGGCCTCGATGGCGTCGATGGCGCCCCTGCTGGCGGCGCTCGCCCGCCGCCCCGTCGTCGCCATCGTCTCGGGCAGGCCCGGCAGCGCCTCCACCACCCAGTCGGGCGCACCGCGCCCGTCGCAGGCGGCGAGGCAGGCCTCGAGGCCGTAGCGGTCGACGAGCCTGCGCAGCGGCGCGGTGACGTGGGCGTAGCGGGAGGCGATGGCCGCGTGCTGGGCCTCGCCGTCGGCAAGCGGCTCACCGCCGGGCAGGAGGGTGAGGTAGCCCGAGCCGCGGAAGAGGGTGAGGGCGTGATCCATGAAGGCCAGGTGCGCGGGGTCGGAGGCGTCCAGGCCGCGCACGAGCTCGGCGTAGGGGACGGTGGCGGGCCAGTCGATGCGCAGCGCCCGGGCGACGCGGCGCAGCCGGCGCCGATCCTCCTCGGCGGCGGGCGGCATGGTGCGCAGGACACCGACGCCGGCGTCCGCCATGATCCGCGCGGCGCAGATCCCGGTGAGCAGGGAGATCTGGGCGTTGAAGCCCTCGACGGCGACCGGCACGCGGAAGACGAGGCGGTAGGCCTCGCCGTCGCGCTCGATCTCGTGCTCCGGGGCGGGCAGGGACACGCCTCCGCGGGCGGCCTCGCGCTGCTGGCGCAGGGTGCCGATAGTGGCCAGCAGGGCGGGCAGTTCGGCGGGGACAGCGCCCGGGAGGGGCGTGCCGGTATCGAGCGCGGCCTGGACCTCCTGGTAGGTCAGGCGCGCGAGCGAGCGCACGAGCGCCCGCTCCACGTGGGCTGCGACGATGGCGCCGGCGGCGTCGAGGTCGATCGTCCACAGGCAGGCGGGGCGCTCCTGGTCGGGCAGGAGGGAGGCGGCGCCGTGGGCGAGCACGGGCGGGTGCAGGGGCGTGGAGGCGTCGGGCAGGTAGACGGTCTCCCCGCGGCGCGCGAGCTCGGCGTCGAGGCTCCCGCCGGGGGTCACGAAGGTGGCCAGGGAGGCGATGGCGTAGGAGATCCGGTAGGCGGCCCTCCCCGCGCCGGGGTCGGAGGCGGCGCCGCACGGCCCGGGGGCTCCCCCACTCGCCGCGGCGGGCCCCGGGAGCGCGTCGGCATCGAGGCGCTCCAGGGCGACGGCCTGGTCGAGGTCCATGGAGCCGGGCGGATCGATGGTCACCAGGGGCAGGTCACGGGCGTCGCGGGCTCCCGCGGCCAGGAGGCGCGCCGGGCCGCCGGCCCGCCATGCGGCGGCGGCCGCCTCCGCCTCGGCGAGCGCGTCGGCGGGGAATCCCTCGGCCCCGGAATCGGGGATCTCGTAGCGCTCGCGCAGGGCGGCGAGCGCGGCGACGACGGGTCCGGGCGGTGCGGTGAAGCTGCTGAGGCGGGCGCGGCTCATGGGGCGAACCTACCGCGTCGGCGGCGCGCACTGGTGGAGGCGGGATCAGGCGGGCATGAGGGGCAGGTAGGGGCTGAGGTCGCAGCGCTCCCCCGAGGCCATCAGGGCCCCCGAATCCGTGGCGTCCTCCCAGGCCAGGCGGCCGGTGGCCAGGGCGAGCCAGGTGTCGGCATCGGTCTCGACGACGCTGGGCGGGGTGCCGCGCCGGTGGGTGGTCCCGGCAACGGCCTGAGTGGCTCCGTAGGGCGGGACGCGGACCTCGACGCTGCGGCCCGGCGCGCAGGCGGCGAGCTCCTCGAGCATGTAGCGAACGGCGGTGGCGAGCACCCGGCGATCGACGGCGGCCGACCGCGCCTGGGCCCCCTCCCTCGCGCCGGCTCCGGCGACGGCCCAGGCGCGAACGGCGGAGGCGCCGTCGGAGGGGTCGATGCGTCGTCGTGCCGGCATGGGCTGAAGATACCCGAGCGCCCAGGACACGCGGAATGCGCGAACCGACCCGCAGTAGTGCCGCGATGGCGCCCAGCCGATGCGAAATGTCCCGGGCCCCGCTCGCGACGGCGAACGGGGCCCGGGACGTCGGCGCGGCGCGGGGATCAGGCTGCGGCCGCAGCCGCAGCCACCTTGCGGTGCCCGAGGCCCTTGAGGGCCACCACGAGCGCTGAGGTCACCGCCACGCCGGCGAGAATCGCCAGGAGGAAGCCCACCACGTTGGTGATGGCGAAGGCCACGAAGAGGCCGCCGTGGGGGGCACGGGAACCCACGTGCAGGGCCATGGTCAGCGCGCCGGTGACGGCACCGCCGGCCATGGTGGCCGGGATGATGCGCAGCGGGTCGGCGGCGGCGAAGGGGATGGCCCCCTCGGAGATGAAGGACAGGCCGAGCAGCCAGGCGCTGCGGCCGTTCTCGACCTCGGCCTTGGTGAACAGGCGGGGGCGCAGGAAGGTCGCCACGGAGACGGCCAGCGGCGGCACCATGCCGGCGGCCATGACGGCCGCCATGATCTCGAAGGAGGCGGTTGTCTGCGCGGATAGGCCGGCCGTGGCGAAGAGGTAGGCCGCCTTGTTGACGGGTCCGCCCAGGTCGAAGCACATCATGAGACCGAGGATGACGCCCAGGAGAATGGCCGAGCTGCCACCGGACATCGAGGTCAGCCCGTCCTGGAGGGAGGTCATGAGTGCCGCGAGCGGCCGGCCGAGCACGAGGTACATGAGCCCGCCCACGACCAGCGTGGTCCCCAGCGGGATGACGACGACGGGCATGAGCCCGCGCAGCCAGCGGGGCACTGCGAGACCCGCGAGCCAGGCGGCGACGTAGCCGGCGAGGATGCCTCCCACAAGGCCGCCGATGAAGCCGGAACCGACCGCGGTGGCCACGACGCCCATGGCGAAGCCGGGGGCGATGCCGGGGCGACCGGCCAGTCCGAAGGCGATGTAGCCGGCGAGCGCCGGGACGAGGAAGCCCATGGCGGCCTGACCGAGCATGAACAGCACGGAGCCGAGGTAGAGGAGCATCCCCGAATGGATGCCCTCGCCGACAATGGCCGTCGGCGGGTTGGTGAGCGAGTAGTCCTTGACCACCGAGGCCGCGATGGACTCGCTGGCGCCGTCGGGGGTGAGGGCGACGCCGTATCCGCCGAGCAGGAACCCCAGGGCGATGAGCAGACCGCCCGCCGCGACGAAGGGGATCATGTAGGACACGCCGGTCATGACGGCGCGCTGGAGGCGCCGGGCCCAGTGGACGGAGCCCTGGTCCTCCTCCGCGGCGTCCTGGCCGCCTGCGGCGTCGGCGGGGACGCGCTGGGCGGCGGGATCGTCGATGGCGGCGAGGGCCTGGTCGATGAGGCTCCCGGCATCGTTGACAGCGGCCTTGACGCCGACGTCGATGACCGGCTTGCCGGCGAAGCGCTCGCGCCCCTTGATGGGCAGGTCGTGGGCGAAGACGACGGCGTCGGCGCGCTTGATGAGCTCGGAGTCGAGGGCGTCGATCTTGCCCGAGCCCTGGCCCTCGATGCGCACGGTGATGCCGCGCTCGGCGCCCGCCTGCTCGAGGGCCTCGGCGGCCATGAAGGTGTGGGCGATGCCGGTGGGGCAGGAGGTGGCGCCGACGATGATGCGCTCGCCGGCGGGGGCAGCGGGAGCGGCGTGGGCGGGAGCGCTCGCCTCCTCGGCGCTGGCGCCGCCCTCGAGCAGCTCGGGCTGGACCTGTTCGGTGACCATGCGGACGACCTCCTCGGCGCTGCCCGCGCTGCGCAGGGCGTCGGTGAAGTCGGTGCGCATGAGGCCGCGGGCGAGCTTGGCGAGGAGCTTGAGGTGCATGTCATCGGCACCCGCGGGAGCGGCGATCATGAAGATGAGGTCGGCGGCCCGGCCGTCGGCGGCGCCGAAGTCCACCGGCTCGGCGAGGCGGGCGAATCCGAGGCTGGCGGCGAGCACGTGCTCGGAGCGGCAGTGCGGGATGGCGATGCCGCCGGGGATACCGGTGGGGGCGGTGGCCTCTCGGGCCAGGGCGTCGGATGCCAGGCCCTCGGGGGCGTCGGCCCGCCCGGCCCCCGCGACAACCCCGGCCAGGTAGGTGATGACGTCGCTCTTGTCGGCGCCGGGGCTGGCGTCGAGCGCGACGAGCTCGGGGACGATGAGCGGCGCGGTGCCGCCGGTGTCGATGGTCTCGGTCATAGTGCTTCCTTGGATCGGTCGGTGCCGGGGATGCCGGCGGATCGGGTCATCGGGTCGTGGGGCGCCGGTGGTCGGGCTCGGTCTCGCAGCCGAACGCTCAGGCGAGCCGGGTGACGGCTGGCGGGGCTCCCGGCAGATCGGCGGGGGTGGGCAGGGTGGTTCCGGGCAGGGAGGCGGCGGCGGAGCCGTAGAGCATGGCGGTGGCCAGGCGCTCGGCGGGGCCGTCCCCGCGGGTGTCGGCCAGGACGTAACCGGCGACGGAGGAGTCGCCCGCGCCGACGGTGGAGACGACGTCGATGGCCGGAGCCGGGCAGTGCCAGGCGCCCTCGGCGGTCACGAGGACCCCCCCGGCGGGCCCGAGGGTGGCCATGACGGCGGTGACACCGCGGTCGACGAGGACGCGGGCGGCGTCGACGACGGGGGCGAGATCCCCGGCGAGGGCGCCGTCCTCCAGGGCCATGGCGCGCTCGGCAGGCAGTCCGGCGAGCTGGCCGAGCTCCTCGCCGTTGGGCTTGATGAGGTCGGGGGCGGCCTCCGGCAGGGCGGCTGCCAGGGCGGCGAGCGGGGCGTCCGAGGTGTCGACGGCGATGCTCACCCCCGTGGGGCGCAGCAGCGCGACGAGGCGGGCGTACCAGTCGGTGGGGGCGCCGGGCGGCAAGGAGCCCGACAGGATCGCCCATTGGGAGCCGTCGTCCCCGACCGAGCCGCCCCCGGCCCTGACGGCCGCGAGCAGAGCCTCCTCGATGGCGGCGCGCTCGGGCCGGCCCAGCTCGGCGCCGGGCTCGTTGATCTTGGTGGTGGTGCCGTCGGGCTCGGTGACGGCGGTGTTGACGCGCGCGGTGCCCGGCACGGTGACGGGGGCGACGGTCAGGCCGGGCTGTGCGACGGCCTCGAGGGCGACCCGCAGGGGGTCGTGCTCGGCGGCGGGCAGGACCGTGGTGGCCTTCAGGCCGGAGGAGACCAGGACGCGGGCGACGTTGACGCCCTTGCCACCGGGGTCGGTGACGACGCTGGTCAGACGGTTGACGCCGCCGCGCACGAGAGGCCCGGGCAGGGCGACGGTGCGGTCGAGCGAGGGATTGGGCGTGAGCGTGACGATCATGCGATGCGGACCTCGGTTCCTGTGGTGGACAGATGACTGGCCAGAGAGTCGGGCAGGGGGGCGTTGGTGATGAGGAGGTCGACGTCGGCGGTGTCGGCGAAGGAGACGAGGTGCTCCTGCCCGATCTTGGAGGCGTCCGCCAGGGCGAGGACGCGGCGCCCGGCTCCCACCATGGCGCGCTTGACGGCCGCTTCGTCCGGGTCGGGCGTGGACAGCCCGTGCTCGGCGCTGATCCCATTGGCGCCCAGGACGGTGGCGTCGGCCCTCAGGTGGGCGAGGGCGTCGAGAGCCTCCGGGCCGACGGCGGCCTGCGTCATGCCGCGGACCTGCCCCCCCAGGACGCGCACACTGATGCCCTCCCGGGGGGCGAGGAGGGAGGCGATGAGCAGGGAGTCGGTGATGACGCGCAGGTCGAGGCCCGTGGGCAGGAGGCGGGCGAGCGCGGCGGTGGTGGTCCCGGCGTCGAGGAGGAGGCTCATCCCCCTGCCCGGCTCCAGGGCATCGAGGGCCGCCGCAGCGATGGCGGCCTTGGCGGGGGCGTCCGCGAGCTCGCGCTCGGCGACGCCGGTCTCGGGGGAGGCGCTGACGGGGGCCGGGACAGCACCGCCGTGGACCTTGCGCAGGGCCCCGGCGCGGTCGAGGGCGCCGAGATCGCGGCGAATGGTCTCGACGGTCACGCCGTAGCGGGTGGCGAGCTCGGTGACGTGGACGCGGCCCTCGCGCGCGACGGCCGCGACGATGCCCGCTTGGCGTTGCTCGACGTTCACGCTGCCCTCCTCGACGACACTGTCCCGGATGCCCTGGAGCCCATATCAATGCCCGAACGGGCATTGATATGGGCTCAATAAGCCCTAACAAGCACAATCGTACGCCCGCTCGGGCGTCACGTCACGTGATCTACACCATATCCTAGCCGAGCCCGCGCGACGGCGCCCGCCACCTGCGGGCAGGTGGCGGGCGCCGTCAAGAGTCGGAGCCGGCGGCGCGGGGCCGCCGATCCAGCGGGGCGGGACTCAGACGACCCCGTGGGCGATCATGACGTCGGCGACGCGGGTGAAGCCGGCGGCGTTGGCCCCCAGGACGTAGTCGCCGGGGCGGCCGTACTCCTCAGCGGCGGCCACGCAGGAGTCGTGAATGTCGGCCATGATGGCGGTGAGCTTGGCCTCGGCGGTCTCGAAGCTCCAGCGGGTGCGACCGGCGTTCTGCTCCATCTCGAGGGCGGAGGTCGCCACGCCACCGGCGTTGGCGGCCTTGCCGGGGGCGTAGAGGATGCCGGCGGCCTGGAAGGCCTCGATGGCCTCGGGGGTGGAGGGCATGTTGGCGCCCTCGGCGACGACGGCGCAGCCGCCTCGCAGCAGCGTGGCGGCGCTGGAGCCGTCGAGCTCGTTCTGGGTGGCGCAGGGCAGGGCGACGTCGACCGGGACGTCCCAGACGCGCCCCTCGGTCACGAGGCGGGCACCGGGGCGGCGGGAGACGTAGTCGGCGACACGGCCGCGCTCGACCTCCTTGACCTGCTTGAGGAGGTCGAGATCCACGCCGGCCTCGTCGACGACGTAGCCGGAGGAGTCGGAGAAGGTGATCGGGGTGGCGCCGAGCTGCTGGGCCTTCTCGATGGCGTAGATGGCGACGTTCCCGGAACCGGAGACCGCGACCCTCTTGCCCTCCAGGCTCTGGCCCCTGGTGGCGAGCATGGACTGGGCGAACAGGACGGTGCCGTAGCCGGTGGCCTCGGTGCGCACGAGGGAGCCGCCCCACGCCAGGCCCTTGCCGGTGAGGACTCCGGCGTCGTAGGAGTTGCGCAGGCGCTTGTACTGGCCGAAGAGGAAACCGATCTCGCGACCGCCCACGCCGATGTCGCCGGCGGGCACGTCCGTGCTCGGGCCGATGTGGCGGGAGAGCTCGGTCATGAAGGACTGGCAGAAGCGCATGACCTCGGCGTCGGAGCGGCCGTGGGGATCGAAGTCGCTTCCGCCCTTGCCACCGCCGATGGCCTGGTTGGTCAGGGCGTTCTTGAAGATCTGCTCGAAGCCGAGGAACTTGATGATGCCGGCGTTGACGCTGGGGTGGAAGCGCAGGCCGCCCTTGTAGGGGCCGAGGGCGGAGTTGAACTCGATGCGGAAGCCGCGGTTGACCTGGACGTTGCCGGCGTCATCGACCCACGGGATCCGGAAGATGACCTGGCGCTCGGGCTCGACGATGCGCTCGAGGAGCGCGCCCTCGGCGTAGTGCGGGTGCTTGGCGATGACGGGGGCGAGGGAGTCCAGCACCTCCCGGACGGCCTGGTGGAACTCGGTCTCCCCGCGGTTGCGGGCGACCACCTGCTCATAGACCTTTTCAACGACTTCAGCCATGACGGACTCCTTCGCGTGCTCGCGTCCTCATAAAAGGCACCGTGCTTCTGCCCCGGTGCCGGATTCAAGCGTCCCATCGCCACATTTCGCTGAGATGAATGATCTCACTCAGTGACTTCTCTGCGGCGCGGGCCACAGTCCTCGCGTCGGGGCGCCCCCGCCAGGGCCAGTCGGCGCGCTGTCCCGGGGCCTCGATGGAAAGAGAGGTGGGGCCGCCCCCGCGAGGAGGCGGCCCCACCACCGCGGCCCCCGGACCCGCCCGGGATCATGCGCCGGTCGGCTCAGGCCTTGGCTGCGTGGACGACGACCACCGACCAGGGCGCGACGACGACCTCGCCGTCGAGCACCTGCCCGGTCCCCTCGGGCCAGTAGTTGCACTCGGGCTCGGCCCAGGCGGCGGTGTCGGCGATCCGCCGCCACTGGGCGCCTCCCTCGTCGCCGGGCACCTCGAAGACAACGGCGTCGCCGGCCATGTTGATCATGGCGCAGAAGGCCTCGTCGGGGGCGTCGATGACGACTCGCAGGGCGCGGTCGCCCTCCTGCGGGGAGCCGGCTCCGGCCGGGGCGCGGAAGAGGTAGGAGACGTCGTCGCCGCCGACCTGGTCATCGCCCCAGGAGGCCTGGCGCAGGGCGGGGTGGTCATGGCGCAGGCCCATGAGGAAGCACGCGAAGCGGAAGAGCGGATTGACATTCTCGCTGGGCGCGTCGAAGGTGCCGAGGTTGTCGTGGTACGAAGCCTCGACGTCGGCCTCGACGGGGACGCCCTGGGGGGCGCTCGTGGGCACCATCGCGTAGTTGGTGCGCATGGCGACGGTGTCGATGGCCCACGGGTTGTTGTTGCCGTTCTGGGTGTGGCCCATCTCGTCGCCGGCCACGACCATGGGCACGCCGCGCGAGAGCATGAGGATCGCCCAGAAGTTGCGCAGGCGCTGGCGGCGCAGGACATGGTCGCCGCCGGAGTCCCAGGACATGTTGTCGTCGTTGCCGCCGTCGGAGGGGCCGAAGGGGGCGGGCAGGGCGTTGTTCTTGGCGGGGTAGCTCACGAGGTCGGCGAGGTTGAAGCCGTCGTGGGCCACGACGAAGTTGACGGACTTCCGGAGACCGCCATTGTCGTCGAAGTGGTGGTAGTCGCCATTGACGACATCGATGAAGGCCCCGGTATTGCCGTCCCCCTTGGCGAAGCGGCGCACGGCGTCGCGGTAGCGGCCGTTCCATTCGCCCCAGCCGCGCGGGAAGTTGCCGACCTCGTAGCCCCACAGGTCCCAGGCCTCGGCGATGACCTCGATGTCCTGCTCGGAGGCGAGGTCGGCGATGCCGGTGAGCAGCGGGTGCTCGTTGAAGAAGCGCTTGAGACTGCCCCAGTCGTCGGCGGCGGCCTCAGCGGGCATGCGGCCCAGCACGGTGGCCAGGTCGAAGCGGAAGCCGTCCACTCCCATCGTCGTGCACCAGTAGCGCAGCGAGTCCAGCACGAGTTGGCGGGCCACCGGGGAGGAGTAGTTGATCTGGTTGGAGGTGCCGGTGGCGCCGTCGACGAGGATCTTGTCGGTCGTCATCTGGTAGTACTCGGCGGTCGCGAAGCCGCCCAGGCTGGTGAAGCCGACGGTGTTCACGTCGCCGCCCCAGTTGCCGCCCTCGGCGGTATGGTTGTAGACGACGTCGAGGTAGACCTCGATGCCGGCGGCGTGGAAGGCGTCGACCATCTCGGTGAACTCACGGGTGGGGCCGCCCCAGCCCTTGTCCGCGGAGTACTGGCGGTTGGGGGCGAAGAAGGACAGGGTCATGTAGCCCCAGGCGTTGGTCTTGCCCTCGCGCCCGGACTCCGAGGCGTTGGTCTCGTGGACGGGAAGGAGCTCGACGGCGGTGAAGCCGGCGGCCTTGAGGTAGGGGGCGAGCATGCCGGCCCCCTTATAGGTGCCCTGGTACTCGGCGGGGATATCCGCGACGTCCTCGAAGCCGGACTCGCCGGCGAGTAGGTCGCGCAGGCGCGCGGCGGAGGGATGCCCGGTCAGGTGCTTGACGCTGGCCTCGTAGACGATGGCCTGCTCGGCGGGCAGGTGGGGTTTGGGGGCGGTGGCGGCATGGGCGGCGTCCTCGGGCAGGACGACACCCTTGGGGGCGTAGGGGGCGGTGTCGATCTGGCGACGCGGGACGGTGGCGCCGGCAATCTCGATCTCGTCGCCGCCGGTGCCGAAGAAGCCGTCGTTGACGCCGTAATCGTCCAGGCGATCGGTGTAGACGGTATGGGTGATCTCATGGGAGTAGGGGTCGAAGAGGACCTTGTTGGGGTTGAAGCGGTTGCCCTGCTCATCGAGGTCGGCGAGGAAGCCAATGGCGGAGCCGGGCGTCCAGGCGGGGTCGTAGGGCCAGTTGGGCCCCCAGGCGCGCCAGCCGAGGAGGGCACCGGCCTCGAGGCCGGCGATCTGGGCGCGCCAGACACCGTCCTCGCCGCGCGCGGGCAGGAAGGTGCTCGACGCCGTCGCCCCGAGGGCCTCGGGGTAGACCTCGAGTTGGAGCCGGGTGGCGGCGGGGCGTGGACGGCCACCGTGACCCCATCGGGGCCGAGGTGGGTTCCGAGCGGCCAGGTTGCGCTCGCCCAGGCGGGTTCATTGACGGCAATGGGTTGAGACATGAGGTCGAGTCCGCCATCACCGCCTGGGAGCCCGCTGTGGGGGGCGGCGCCGGTCCAGCCCGAACCGGGCAGGCCCAGACCGCACCTGCACCCAGAAGAGCCTGAAGACCACCTACACCGTCATGAATATGATGGCGGAAACGATGATGGCGACCGCAAAGGTCGCGGCATAAACGAACAATCGCCGGGACCTCTTCCACCGCCCCCTGCCAGCACCGCCCACCATCATCCTTGAGAATAACTCGGAAAAGGCCAGTATCACCAGAAAGGAGAGAATCCACGCCCACCACGGAATGCCGCGATTGAAGAGCATCACAACCGCAGTGATGGACGCAGCCAGCAGTGCGTTATACCCATGGTTCACACGAGGTTGGGACATAATTTGGACCCTTAACAAGAAATTGCGGTCACAAGAGCTCCCCCTGCGGCCTCACAGGCGGAAGCCGTAGCAATGCCCGCATCGGGGTGGCGAGTCCACTAGAAGAGCGCGGGGAGGGTAGCCTCCACACCGTCACGCAGCTCGGCGAGATCGAGCATGAGCGGGCGACCGGCACCGCCGTCGGTCAGCAGGTCCGTGCCGGTGACGACGAGCATGTCCCCGCCGGTGGTGCCGATGCGCGCCCACGGCACGCCCTCGGCGCCCGCGGCGGCCTCCACCACCGGCACGGCGGCCTCGTGGACGGCCACGAGCGCGCGCGCCCCGGACTCGGAGAACAGGGCGGTGACGTCGTCGACGCCGTCGCGACTCGCGATGGGGGCCAGATCCACGCTGGCCCCCACGCCGAATCGCAGCGCCGAGTCGACCAGGGTCTGGATGAGACCACCCGTCGAGCAGTCGTGGGCGGCGCGCACCAGCCGAGAGCCGTCGGGCAGGTCCGCCTCGCTCAGCGCGAGGAGCACCCGCCCCAGGGCCATCTCCGCCTCGAGGTCCACCTTCGGGGGCAGCCCGCCGAGGTGGTCGTGGACGACGCGCGTCCAGGCCGAGCCGTCGAGCTCATCGGCGGTGGCGCCCAGGGCGATGATCGCCAGGCCCTCCTCGTGCCAGCCCGAGGGGTTGGCACGGCGCACGTCGTCCATGACGCCCAGGACGCCGACGACGGGCGTGGGGTTGATGGAGGAGTCGATGAGCCCCTTGACCTTGCCGTGAGAGTTGTACAGCGAGACGTTGCCGCCGGTGACGGGCACGCCCATCTGCCGGCAGGCGTCGGCCAGGCCGGTAATGGCCTCGACGAGCTGCCACATGGCGTCGGGGTCCTCCGGGGAGCCGAAGTTGAGGCAGTCGGTGACGGCCCGCGGGGTGGCGCCCACCGTGCACACGTTGCGGTAGGACTCGGCCAGCGCCTGGGCCGCGCCGGTGGCCGGGTCGAGCTTGGTGAAGCGCCCGTTGGCGTCGGTGGCGATGGCCACGCCCCGGCCAGTGGCCTCGTCGACGCGGACGACGCCGGCGTCGTCGGGCTGGGCCAGGGCGGTGTTGCCCCGCACGAAGCGGTCGTACTGGTCGGTGACCCAGGCGGTGGAGGCCTGGTTGACATCGGTGACGACGGCGAGCACCTGCTCGGTGAGCTCGGCCGCCGTGGCCGGGCGCGCCAGGCGGTCGGAGGAGTCCGCGTTGAGGCCATCCTGCCAGGCAGGGCGGGAGTAGGGGCGGTCGTAGGTGGGGCCCTCGTGGGCGACGGTGCGCGGGTCGACGTCGACGATGCGCTCACCGAAGTGGTCGATGGTCAGGCGGCCGGAGCCATTGACCTCGCCGATGACGGCGGCCTCGACGTCCCACTTGTCGATGACGGCCATGAAGTCGTCGAGCCGCTCGGGGGCGACGACGGCCATCATGCGCTCCTGGGACTCGCTCATGAGGATCTCGCCGGCGGTGAGCGACGGGTCGCGCAGGAGGACCTTCTCGAGGTCGACGTGCATGCCGCCGTCGCCGTTGGAGGCCAGCTCGCTCGTGGCGCAGGAGATGCCGGCGGCGCCCAGGTCCTGAATGCCGAGGACGAGGTCGGCGTCGAACAGGTCGAGGCAGCACTCGATGAGGACCTTCTCCATGAAGGGGTCGCCCACCTGGACGCTGGGGCGCTTGGCCGGCATGCCGTCCTCGAAGGACTCGCTGGCCAGGATGGAGGCGCCGCCGATGCCGTCGCCGCCGGTGCGCGCGCCGAAGAGGATGACCTTGTTGCCCGCGCCGGAGGCGTTGGCCAGGTGGATGTCCTCGTGGCGCAGGACCCCCACGCACAGGGCGTTGACGAGGGGGTTCTCCTGGTAGGAGGGGTCGAACTCGGTCTCGCCGCCGATGTTGGGCAGGCCCAGGCAGTTGCCGTACCCGCCCACACCTGCCACGACGCCGTGCACGACGCGGGCGGTGTCGGGGTGGTCCGCGGCACCGAAGCGCAGCTGGTCCATGACGGCCACGGGCCGCGCGCCCATGGAGATGATGTCGCGGACGATCCCGCCCACGCCGGTCGCGGCGCCCTGGTAGGGCTCGACGAAGCTCGGGTGGTTGTGGGACTCGACCTTGTAGGTCACGGCCCAGCCGTCGCCGATGTCGACGACGCCGGCGTTCTCCCCCATGCCGACCAGCAGGTGCTCGCGCATCTCGGGGGTGACCTTGGCGCCGAACTGCTTGAGGTGGATCTTGGAGGACTTGTAGGAGCAGTGCTCGGACCACATGACGGAGTACATGGCGAGCTCGGCGGCCGTGGGGCGGCGACCGAGGAGGCGCTTGATGCCCTCGTACTCGTCGGCCTTGAGGCCGAGCTCGGCCCAGGGCATCGCCTGATCGGGCGTTGCCGCGGCGTCGGCGACGGTGTCGGGGTGCTCGACGGGACGGGGGGCGGTCTCGGCGGTGCGGGCTGTGTGAGCCATGCGACTGCTCCTGGGGGTGGGCGGGAGGGTGCCGCGCCTGAGGATACTCGGCGGGTGGGGGCGAGCGGCCATGAGTCCCCCAGGTGAGCCGGCCGGCGAGCACGATCCGCGATTCGAGACGAAGACGCGCCCCAAAGGTGCGGCCTCTCACACGCGGAGAGGGCAAGATCGTGCCATGAGAACCATCGACGTCGCACCGCTGCCCCTGTCAGAGCTCGAGCCCCATCTCGATGAGATCGCCGCGCACCGGCTCCGCGACGGCGTGGCAGCCGCGCAGGCGCTCCTGGAGGGACGCGTCCTATGGACCGTGACTCCCACGGACCAGGCGGGCGCCGGCCCCGTGGAGACCGTGGCCCCCCTGGTGGGCTACGCCCGCGGCCTGGGCGTCGACGCCCGGTGGCTGTGCCTGGACGCTCCGGCGGAGTTCATCGCCCTCAGCGGGCGCCTGCACTCGTGGATCCATGGGGACATCGGGGACCGAGGCCGCCTGGGGGACAAGGAGCGCGACCTCTACGAGCACACGCTGGCGTCCAACGCGGAGAACGTCGCCGGGGACATCTGCGAGGGTGACATCGTCATCCTCCATGATCCGGCGACCGCCGGCCTGGCGCGCCCCCTCAAGGCGGCGGGCGCCGTCGTCGTGTGGCGCTGCCACGCGGGCGCGGATCTGGCCACCGCCGACCCCGAGGGCGTGGAGGACGCCCAGCGCGCCTGGGCCTTCCTGGACCGCTATCTGGAGGACGCCGACTACGTGATCGTCTCCTGCGAGGAGTACCGGCCCCCCTTCACCGAGCCCGAGGCCTGCGCAGTCATCCCGCCCTCCATCAACCCCGACAGCCCCAAGAACCGGGTTCTCGACATGGATGAGGCCTGGTCGATCGCGCGCCTGGCGGGGATCTTCGACGGCGAGCCCCCCTTCGACGCCTTCCCCTTCATCCGCGGCGACGGACGGACGGACGCGCTGCGCTCCGCGGCGGCCGAGAACGGCGAGAGCGGCGTCATGCGCGCCGGGGGCCCGGTACCGCTGGGGGCGCGGACGATCACGCAGGTCTCGCGCTGGGACCGGCTCAAGGGCATGAGGGAGTTGGCGATCGCCTTCGCGGAGAACCTCGGGGCCCTCCCCGACGACGCGCACCTGCTGCTGGTGGGGCCTCGCCCCGGGAGCGGCACCGCTGCGGCGCGGGTGCTGGACGAGGTCGTCGAGGCCGTTGAGCTCCTCCCCGCGGCGGCCCGCTCGCGCATCCACATCGCGGCGGTGCCCGCCCAGGACCGGGAGATCAACGCCCTCGTGGTCAACGCCGCGCAGCGGGTGAGCTCGGTGGTCACCCAGCGCTCGATCGTCGAGGCCTTCGGGCTGACGGTGGCCGAGGCGATGTGGAAGAAGACCCCCGTGGTGGCCTCCGGCGTCGGGGGGATCCGCACGCAGGTGACCGACGGCGTCGACGGCGCCCTCGTGGACCCGCATGACGGTGCCGCCTGGGCTCAGGCCGTGGCGGACCTGCTGCTCTTCCCCGAGCGGGCGGCGGAGATGGGGGCGACGGCGCACGAGTCGGTGCGCCGATCCTTCCTGCCGGACCGGCATCTCCTACAGGTCCTCGACGCCCTCGCGGCGGCCCTTGAGAGGTCCTGAGGTCCGGCCCCGGCGGTCGGGCGCGCGCCTCCCCCCAGAGTTTTCCACAGGCTTCCTCCACAGGCATGTGAGCAGCGGAGGACGAGCCGCGAGATAGCGGGCCTCCGCCTGTGAACGCGCCCTCACATCCACGATTGTGCCCCCGTATGTACCACACACGGGGGCACAAGTCTCTTTTCAGGGTGCGTACAGGGTCTTGCCAGGATTGGTCAAATCCCCGAGATTATGCGGTTTTCCTCACGTTTTGAGCTCCTGGAGCCCCGTTTCCCGCAGCAGGCCGCCATTCCGGGAGGAGGCCCGGGAAGCCGGCCCGGCATGGGGGCGCCCCTGCCCGATCACGATGCCGACACGATTCCGGCGCTTCGGTCTCAGAGCGATCAACACAGGCTTGTCCACAGCCCGCCGGGCGGCCTTGTGGATAACTCCCAGGCTTCTCGCAGGTTCCCGATCGTGCCCCACGCACGCAGCCGGGCGCCCGCTGCCCGGCCCCCGTCATGCCGGGCACGCGATCCGCCCCGGTGGGCGCGCGGCGCGCCCACCGGGGCGGATCGATGAGAAGCGGCTCAGGCGGCCACGAGGGAGCTGATGACCGACTGGAAGATGCGCAGGCCGTCAATGCCGGTCCGGGGGCCGGCGGGCGAGTCGGGACCGAAACCCGGCTCCACCGCGTGCTCGGGGTGGGGCATGAGGCCGACGACATTCCCGCGCTCGTTCCTCACCCCGGCGATGTCCCTCGCCGAGCCGTTGGGGTTGTCGATGTAGCGGAAGACGACGAGGCCCTCGCCCTCGAGGCGGTCGAGCTCCTCGGGGGAGGCGATGAAGTTTCCCTCGCCGTTCTTGAGCGGGACGACGATCTCCTCGCCGTCGTCCATGGACGCCGTCCAGGCGGTCGTCGTCGACTCCACGCGCAGGCGCTGCTCGCGGCAGTAGAACTTCTGGTGGTCATTGCGAATGAGGGCGCCGGGCAGCAGATGGGCCTCGGCGAGGATCTGGAAGCCGTTGCAGATGCCCAAGACCGGCATCCCGGCGCCGGCCGCGTTGATGACCTCGCCCATGACGGGCGCGAAGCGGGCGATGGCGCCGCAGCGCAGGTAATCGCCGTAGGAGAAGCCGCCGGGGACGACAACAGCGTCCACGCCCCTCAGATCGGCGTCCTTGTGCCACAGGCTCACGGCCTCGCCGCCGGCCAGGCGGATGGCTCGGGCGGCATCGACGTCGTCGAGAGTGCCGGGGAAGGTGATGACTCCGATGCGGGCGCCGACGGGGCTGTCACTCACGGCTCAATCCTCCTCGAGCGGGCAGATGGAGACGACGTCCTCGATGATGGGGTTGGACAGCAGAGTGCTGGCGGCCTGCGCGGCGGCGTCGAGGTGCTCCTGAGTGACGGGCCCCTCGACGGCGAGCTCGAAGCGGCGGCCCTGCCGCACTGCGGTGAATCCGGTCAGGCCGATCCTGGGCAGGCTCCCCATGACGGCCTTGCCCTGCGGGTCGAGGATCTCCGGCTTGGGCATGACTTCAACGACGATGCGTCCCAATGTGCTCTCCTGGGAGTTGGGGGAAGTGCGGCGCGACCAGTGTAACCAGTGCGCGCCCGCGCCTCCGAGGCCGTCCACCGCCACCGACGCGCCCTCCGAGCCTGGGACAGCCCGCGCGAGGCGCCGCAGGGCCTAGATGCGGCCGAGCCAGTCCCCGGCGAGCCTGAGGGCGAGGATGCCACCGATGGCCAGAGCGCAGGTGCCGATGAGCCAGGCGGGCCCCAATATGAGGGCGATGACGGCGCAGACCACGGCGGCGGCGAGCATGAAGCCTCCGACGGCGCCCGCCACACCCGCGGGGGCCTGGCTCGACTGATCCACCGTGGAGGTCCCCATGAGGGGCCTCGGACCCGAGCCGACGGCGACACGCGGCCCTGCCCCGGTGGGGGCGAGCCCGGCGGGATCGTTCTCGGCGCCTGAGGTGAGCAGGTGCTGGGGGTCGGCGACATCGACATCGCCATTGGTCAGCCCGGCGGCCACATCCACCAGGCTGGGCTCCCAGCGCTCGGCCTCGCCGCGCACCGGCGTGCCGCCGGCCCAGGCGAGGTACCCGGCGGCGGATACGAGTCCCGCGCCTCCCAGGACGACGACGAGCCAGGGCGGCACCCAGGGATGCCCGGCATTGGCGGCGGTGGCCAGGCGCATCGCCGAGGTGGTGGCCAGGACGAGGCCGACGAGGGCGCATGCGATACCCGCCAGGCGCTGGCGCACGAGCGAGGCCGGCCAGGGGGTACGGGCCCTTTGCAGCGGCGTCGGCTCCGTGGAGCGGCCGCGCCCAACGCCCCAGTCGGTGCCCCGGGGATTGCGGGGTCCCCCGGATGGGGCAGGGCCATCCGGGCCGGGGGCACCGGGCCCATTGGACTCCGAGGGGCCGTCGTCCGAGGCGGGGTAGGAGGGGCGTCCGAGGACATCGGGGCCCAGGTCCACGTCGGCGTCGATGATCTCGGCCTCGGACCAGGTGGTGCGCTGCCTCCTGCCGGATCCTCTCGAGGGGCCCGATTGGCCCCAGTTGACGGGCCCCCGATCGGACGCGGGCCGGCGATCCCGGCCGATCGGCGGGGTCACTCAGATCACCTGCCCGAGGATGGAGGCCAGCCCGAGGGAGATGAGGAGGAAGCCGAAGGCTGCCACGAGGATCTGGCCGAGGCGCAGCAGGGACTCGCCCATCGTGGTACCGGAGAGGCGCTCATCGACGGCGCGGCCCAGCGAAGTCGAGACCAGGGCGGTGGACACGGGGCCGGAGACGACGTCGAGGGCGGTGAGCTCGCGACGGCCACTGGGCTCGGGCAGCGCGATGGCGGTCGAGCCGCCCGAGGCAATGACGGTCAGCTCGGCGCCGGGGGCGGCGGGCCGCCCGAGACGCCCATGAGAGCTCGCCCCACCGGTGCGGGCCGATTCGGCCGTGGCGCGCTTGCGGGCGGCTGCGGCGCGGTTGCGATCCAGCCGCAGGCGCGGGGCGTTGACGACGAGCGAGCGCGCGGGGACCCGCAGGGCGGCGATGAGCCCGAGGCCGACGACGAGCAGGGCGATCCCGCCGAGGATCGCGGAGGTCCCCCGGGCTCCCAGGGCGCTGGCGAGCGCGGCGGCCAGGGCGAGGATGACGACGAGCATCGCCGCGACGACGAGCACGGCGAAGCCCCGCCCGGGACTGAAACTGCGGGCCACGCGGGGCGCAGGGCCCCCGGGCGCGCCTGAGGCGGGACCGCCGGGCACGGCGCCCGGACCGGCCGTCGTCACTGGGCCTCCCCGAGGTCGAGGGGCGCCCCGGTGAGGCGCTCGTAGGCCTCGAGATAGCGCGCGCGGGTGCGCTCGACGACGTCGTCGGGCAGAGCGGGGGGCCTCTCGCCGGAGGCGCGGTCCCAGCCGGAGGCCGGGGAGACGAGCCAGTCGCGCACATACTGCTTGTCGAAAGAGGGGGTGGGCCTTCCCTCCTGCCACTCCTCGGCGGGCCAGAACCGGGAGGAGTCGGGGGTGAGGACCTCGTCGCCCAGGACGAGGGAGCCGTCGGGGCCGGCGCCGAGCTCGAACTTGGTGTCGGCGATGACGATGCCGCGCCGGGCGGCGATGTCGACGGCGCGCGTGTAGAGGGCGAGGGTGACGTAGCGGAGCTTGGCGGCGGTGGCCTCCCCCACCATCTCGACGACGCGCTCGTAGGAGATGTTCTCGTCGTGCTCACCGACCTCGGCCTTGGCGGCGGGAGTGAAGATCGGCTGGGGCAGGAGGGAGGCCTCGGTCAGGCCGTAGGGCAGTGGCAGGCCGCAGACGGTCTTGTTGAGGCGGTACTCGATGAGGCCGGAGCCGGTGAGGTAGCCGCGGGCGACGCACTCGACGGGGTACATGTCGAGGCGGCGGCAGATCATGGCGCGCCCGATGACCTCCTCGGGCACGTCAAGGGTGACGAGGTGGTTGGGGACCACGTCGGCGAGCTGCTCGAACCACCAGGCGGACATGGCGGTGAGGATGCGGCCCTTGTCCGGGATGGTGGTGTCCAGGACGTGGTCGTAGGCGCTGATGCGGTCCGAGGCGACGATGAGGAGGACGTCCTGGCCCGCCCAGGGGCTGGTGGCATCGGGGGTGTAGACATCGCGGACCTTGCCGCTGGAGCGGTGGGCCCAACCCGGGACTGTCAGGGGGGCGGGGCCTGGTGTGGTGCTCATGCGCCCATCCTGCCACCCTGACCTGCCCGCGCGCAGCGAAGATCTGCCCAAAGGCCCCATAGCGCGCGGTAGCGCGGGGCGAACGAACGGGGCTCAGCGCCCGGCGGCTATGTCAGTGCGGTACTGGGCGCCGTCGAGATGGATGCGGCTGATCGCCTGGTAAGCACGTTCCCTCGCGTCGGAGACCGACTCGCCGAGGGCCACGATGGACAGGACCCGCCCGCCGGTGGCGATGAGGGCGCCGTCGTCATCCCGCCCGGTACCGGCGTGAAGGACATGGACGCCGTCGATGCTCTCGGCCTCCTCTATACCGGTGATGGCCCCGCCGGTGGTGATGGTGCCGGGGTAGCCGGGGGCGGCGAGGACGACGTCCACGGCGGCCCGGGCACTCCAGGTGGGCTCGGGGGCCTCGGCGAGGCGGCCGGTGGCGGCTGCCAGGAGGAGCTCGGGAAGGGAGGAGGTCAGGCGCGCGAGGACGGCCTGGGTCTCGGGGTCGCCGAATCGCGCGTTGAACTCGACGACGCGCAGGCCCCTGGAGGTCAGGGCGAGGCCGCAGTAGAGGAGCCCGATGAAGGCGGTGCCGCGACGGGCGAGCTCATCGATGACGGGCTGGGCGACGGTGTCGACGACTTGCTCGGCGAGGTCGGCGGGCGCCCAGGTCAGCGGCGTGTAGGAGCCCATGCCGCCGGTGTTGGGGCCGGTGTCCCCGTCCCCGAGGCGCTTGAAATCCTGGGCGGGGGCGAGGGCGCGGACGGTGGCGCCGTCGCAGACGCAGAAGACGGAGGCCTCAGGACCATCGAGGTAATCCTCGACAACGACGCGCCCACCCTGCTTGGCCAGGCAGGCGAGACCGTGGTCGAGGGCCGTGGCGCGATCGGGGGTGACGACGACGCCCTTGCCGGCGGCCAGGCCATCGTCCTTGACGACGTGCGGAGCGCCGAAGCGGTCGAGGGCTGCCTCGAGCTCAGCGGGGGTGTCGCAGACGGCGGCCTTGGCGGTGGGGACCCCGGCGGAGGCCATGACCTCCTTGGCGAAGGCCTTGGAGCCCTCCAGGCGGGCGGCCCCGGCTCCGGGGCCGAAGCAGGCGATGCCCGCGGCGCGGACAGCGTCGGCGACTCCGGCGACGAGAGGCGCCTCGGGGCCGATGACAACGAGGTCGGCACCCATCTGCCGGGCGAGCGCGACGACGGCCTCGGGGTCGTTGGCATCGGCGCTGATGTTGGTGGCGATGGCAGCCGTGCCCGGGTTCCCGGGGGCGACGACGAGCTCTGTGGTGGCGGGGTCGGATGCGAGGGCGCGGGCCAGGGCGTGCTCGCGCGCGCCGGAGCCCAGGAGCAGGATCTTCACGTGGCCAGCGTAGCCGGGTGACCGGCACCGTGGCACCCGGCCGGGCAGGAGGCACGAGCACCGTCCCGGCGCCCGTAGAGCGCGGGCGGCAGCGAACGGGGGCCCGGACCGTCGGCACGGTCCGAGCCCCCGTCGGAGCCCGCCTCACTCAGGACGGCGAGGCGATGTCAACACTCAGGCCTTGGCGGCGGCGATGCGCTCGCGGAACTTCGCCAGCTCCTCGCGGATGGCCGCGGGGACCCTGTCGCCGAACTGGGAGAAGTACTGCTCGGTGTCATCCATCTCGGCGGCCCAGGCGTCGGGGTCGATGTCGTACATCTTGTCCCAGTCGGCCTCGCTCACGCCGGCGCCCTCGAGGTTGAAGTCCTCGCGCTTGGGGTAGATGCCCGTGACACCTTCGATGCCCTCGACCTCGCCGGAGGCGCGGCGCACGATCCAGTCCAGGACGCGGCTGTTGTCGCCGTAGCCCGGCCAGAGGAACTTGCCGTCCTCGTCCTTGCGGAACCAGTTGACCTGGTAGACCTTCGGGAAGCTCTCGCCCAGCTGCTCCTGGAGCTCGAGCCAGTGGCCCCAGTAGTCGGCCATGTTGTAGCCGCAGAAGGGCAGCATGGCGAAGGGGTCGTGGCGCAGGGAGCCGGCCTTGACGTCCGTGGCGGCAGCGGTGACCTCGGAGGCCACCGAGGCGCCGATGAACACGCCGTGGGCGGGCGAGTACTGCTCGGCGACGAGCGGCACGTTGGAGGCGCGGCGGCCACCGAAGAGGATCGCGTCGATGGCGACGCCCTCAGGAGCCTCCCAGTCCGGGCAGATGATCGGGCACTGCGAGGCCGGGGTGGTGAAGCGCGAGTTCGGGTGCGCGGCCTTCTTACCCTCGGCGGCGTCGGCCGGGGTGAAGTCGTTGCCGAGCCAGTCGATGAGGTGCTCGGGCATCTCGGCGTCGATGCCCTCCCACCACACGTCGCCGTCGTCCGTGAGGGCGACGTTCGTGAAGATGGTGTTGGCCTTCATGGTCTCCATGGCCATCGGGTTCGTCTTGTAGGACGTGCCCGGGGCGACGCCGAAGAAGCCGGCCTCCGGGTTGATGGCGCGCAGGCGGCCGTCCTCACCCTGACGCATCCAGGCGATGTCGTCACCGACGGTCTCGACCTTGTAGCCCTCGATGGTGGGCTGGAGCATGGCGAGGTTCGTCTTGCCGCAGGCCGAGGGGAAGGCGGCGGTGACGTGGTACTGCTTGCCGGACTTCTCGTCGGTCAGGCGCAGGATGAGCATGTGCTCGGCCATCCAGCTGTCGCGGCGGGCCATCGTCGAGGCGATGCGCAGCGCGTAGCACTTCTTGCCCAGCAGGGCGTTGCCGCCGTAGCCGGAGCCGTAGGACCAGATCTCGTTGGTCTCGGGGAAGTGGGTGATGTACTTCTCCTCGTTGCACGGCCAGGTGGTGTCCTCCTGACCGGGGGCGAGGGGGGCGCCGACGGAGTGGACGGCGGGAACCCACGTGCGGCCCTCGTTGATGAGGTCCATCGCCTTGGTGCCGATGCGCGCCATGATGCGCATGTTGACGACGACGTAGGGGGAGTCGGTGATCTCGATGCCCAGCTGGGAGATCGGGCCGCCCAGGGGGCCCATGGAGAAGGGGATGACGTACATCGTACGGCCGGCGTAGGTGCCGTCGAACTTCTCGTTGAGGATGGCCTTCATCTCGGCCGGGTCGTACCAGTTGTTCGTGGGACCCGCGTCCTCCTCCTTCTCGGAGCAGATGTAGGTGCGGGACTCCACGCGGGCGACGTCGCTCGGCAGGGAGCGGGCCAGGAAGGAGTTCGGACGCTTCTCGGGGTTGAGGCGGGTGAACATGCCCGACTCCACCATCTCGGTGGTGAGGCGGTCCCACTCCTCGTCGGAGCCGTCGGCGAAGTAGACCTTCTCCGGCTTGCCGAGCTCGGCGATGCGGATCGCGAACTCGACGACGTCCTCGGGAGCGTTGGCGGGCGCCGCAGCGCGAACGTCCTGGGCGGTCACAGTCATGTGTGAGTCCCTTCCTTGGGTTGGTTGACTCTCAATACGGTCGAGGCCAATCCTCTCCCACAACGCCCTGGGAGTCACGCGCACCTTGGTCCTATCGGAGCTCTTTCACCAGAAGCGCAGAGGTGACAGAGGTGACATGGACCCATGGCCTGCGCCACATCCAGGTCATCCTCATCGCGCCCACCACCAGCCCCGACATCCTTGCCAGCCGGGGTACAGTCGCGCTGTGACGACCACCGGCCCCGACCGAATCGCCAGCATCGCGCGAGCCCTGCGCCGACGGGGCCGCTCGGCCGTGCTCGCCGCGCCCCTGGCCGTGGCGCTGAGCGCCTGCACGGCCAACCTCGAGATGGAGATCGGCGATGACGGCCGCTACAGCGCCGCCATCGAGATGCGGGACTCCACGGGCAGAGTGCTCAAGTCCAAGGAGGACTGCCAGAGCCTGGCGGATAAGGCCGTCGCGGGCACCTCCGCGAGTTCACAGGCCGAGGTCCTCGAAGCCGACGGCACTGAGGTCGCCTGCAAGATCACCGTGAGCGGCGTGGAGATCCCCGCGTCCGACCAGGGCGCCCCGAATGCGCTCGTCGTGCGCAAGGACGATCTGTACGTGGTCGATCTGACGGCGCTCACCGATGGCCTCACGGCCCCGGCGGGCGCCGCGGTCCCCTCGGGGGGCGACGGCTCGCAGGGACTCCGGGGCTCCGCGTCCACCGGCGCCGCGGTCGGGCCGACCGCGGCGCCGCTCAACTCGAGGATTTCGGTGACCTTCCCGGGCGCAGTCGTCGACGGCGGCGGCGGCAGTATCGACGGCAGGACCGTCACCTGGAGGAGCACGGACACGATCCTCGCGGGGATCCATGCCACCGGGTACACGAGGGCGAACGCCGGCCTGGGCTTCTGGGACCGCTACTCCTGGTGGGTTATCGGCGGAACTGCCGCACTGGCTGCGGCCGTGGCGGCGGCGGCCCTCAAGCGCCGCCGAGCGCGGACTTGACGGCCCCGCAGCGCTGTCCATGCCACGGCGCCATGAGACGTGCTCCCCGCAGCGCGCCGGGGCTCTCTCATCCGTATGCTAGGCCCATGGCTACCTCCCCGCAGCGCCGCAAGCTCACAGCGGCCCTCCTCCTACCTACCGCCGCTCTCGCCCTCGCCGCCTGCGGCGGAGACGTCGACTTCGTCATCCACGACAACGACACCTTCGACCTGACGATGGTCGCATGGGACAGCACGAACTCCGGTCTCCTGACAAAGCAAACCTGCACGGAGGAGACAATGGCCGGCCAGGGATTCAGCAGCTCGAATCTCCCGGATGGGGCTCAACCGACCTACACCTTCGGGGACAAGGACGGCAGTCCTTCGTGCACCCTGGAGATGAAGGGGATCAAGCTGAGCGACACGAACTCAAGTGGCAGCAACGGCATCAAGCACGAAGGCGACACTTACGTCTTCAACTGGGACGCATCCGACATGCAGGACAGCTCGCAGGGCGCGCTTCCCGGGGTCGCCGTCTCACTCAATGTCACCTTCCCCGGCGAGGTGATCGAGCACAATGGCAGTTCCACGGTTGATGGCACGAAAGTGACCTGGAAGAACATCATCACCGAGTCCGAGTCCACTCTGCACGCCGTTGGCAAGGACAAGGGCTCCGATTCGTCCCCAGGCTCCTCCGACTCGAAGCTCCCCCTCATCCTGGGCATCGGCGCAGTCGTGGCCCTGCTCGTCATCGGGGGCATCGTGGCGGCGGTCATCACCTCCAAGAAGAAGGCCGCCGCCTCCGCGCTGCCCTACGGCGCGCCCGCGGCTCCCGGCCAGCCGATGCAGCCCGGTTACGCCCCCACCGTCGATTACGGCGCAGCACTGCCCGGGCAGCAGCAGTACGGCCAGGTCGGCTACCCGCAGCAGAACAGCCAGGTCGGACAGCAGGACGGCCAGCAACCGCCCCAGCAGCCCTACGGCGGTCAGCACTGAGACCAGTTGAACGCGGCTCCGGCCCTTGGGGCCGGTCACGCGATAGGAGTCCCCGGCATCGACGGATGCCGGGGACTCCTGCCGTCTCGATTGCCGTCTCGATCGGCCTCGCCCCGCGCAGCCGACGCCGCGCGAGCGGGCGGGCGCCGTCAGCCGAGGAGCCGGTGGCGCACGATCGTCGCCTCGCGCCCGGCGCCCACACCGATGGCCGAGACGCGGCAGCGCGACAGCTCCTCGATCCGCTCCACATAATCCCGCGCAGCCCGGGGCAGATCGGAGAAGTCCCGGGCGCCCGTGATGTCCTCGCTCCAGCCGGGCATGATCTCGTAGATGGGCGTGGCGTGGTGGAAGCCGGTCTGGGTCAACGGCATCTCATCGGTCCGCTCACCATCGACGTCGTAGGCCACGCAGATGGGGATCTCCTCGTGCCCGGTGAGGACGTCGAGTTTGGTGAGGACGAGATCAGTCAGTCCGTTGACGCGCGCGGCATACCGGGTGACGACGGCGTCGTGCCATCCGCAGCGGCGCGGGCGGCCCGTGGTCACGCCGAACTCCCCCCCCTCGGCGCGAAGGCGCTCGCCCATGGCATCGGTGAGCTCGGTCGGGAAGGGGCCCTCCCCCACGCGCGTGGTGTAGGCCTTGGCCACGCCGATGACGGAGTCGATGCGCGTGGGGCCGACCCCTGTGCCGGTGCAGGCGCCGCCGGCGGTGGGGTTGGAGGAGGTGACGAAGGGGTAGGTGCCATGGTCGATGTCGAGCATGGTGGCCTGGCCCGCCTCGAAGAGGACGGTCTTGCCCGCATCGAGGGCGTTGTTGAGCTCCAGGCCGCAGTCGATCACCATGGGCCGCACGCGGTCGGCGTAGGACAGCAGCTCGTCGGCGACGGCGTCAGGGTCGATCGCGGGCCGGTTGAAGAGCTTGGTGAGCAATCCGTTCTTCTGCTCCAGGGCGGAGGAGACCTTCTGACGCAGGATCGAGGGATCGAAGAGGTCCTGGATGCGGATGCCGATGCGGTTCATCTTGTCCGCGTAAGTGGGGCCGATCCCCCGCCCGGTAGTACCCAACTGGCGGGCGCCGAGAAAGCGCTCGGTGGTGCGGTCCATGATCCGGTTGTAGGAGGGGATGATGTGGGCGTCTGAGGAGATGCGCAGGCAGGAGGCGTCTTTTCCACGCGCCTCGATCTCCGCGATCTCCGCGAAGAGGACCTCGAGGTCCACGACGACGCCGTTGCCGATGATCGGGATGACCCCCGGGGTGAGAACGCCGGCCGGCAGGAGGTGGAAGGCGAACTTCTCGCCATCGATCACGACGGTGTGGCCGGCATTGTTGCCGCCATTGAACTTGACGACGTAGTCGACGTCCTGGCCGAACTGGTCGGTCGCCTTGCCCTTCCCCTCGTCTCCCCACTGGGCTCCGACGACGACAATGCCTGGCATGTCTCTCTCCTGGTGCTCTTGGGGCCCGCCGATGCGCGCGCCTTCCTCCAGGCTACCCGAGGGCCGGGGCGCCACGGCCCCGGTCTGCGCTCAGACGGCGTCGGGCGCGCTGGCGGCCCGGCGGAGGCGGTCGATGATGCCGCGCTGCACGACGGCGATGAGGTAGGCCTGGAAGCCGACGCCGATGATGACCATGAACCAGGCGACCGGGCCCACCGCGCCCGGCAGGACGAGGACGAGCGCGGCCGGGGCCGCCACGATGGCCAGGCAGAGGGCGGTTCGGCCGAGCGCCCCGACGGCCAGTCGCATCGCATTGCCCATGTGCCTCACCGCGGAGTTGTCGAAGAAGGCCACCAGGGGCAGGAGCCAGCAGCCCACGCCTGTCAGGATCAGGGAGCAGGCCAGCACCAGGCCCGACGCTCCGGAGCTCAGGCGGGCGCCGGCCGCGCCGTCGGCATGTGAGAACAGGAGGAGCTCAGCGCCCATGAGGGCGTTGAGCGCGAGCGCGGGCAGCCACCACACCAGCGAGCCGCGCAGATTGGATCTGAAGGAGCGCCACCAGGAGCGCACCGTGTAGACGTCCTCGTCGCGCGCCATCTCCATGGCGACGCGGTGGCAGGCGACGAGGGCGGACCCCGCCGTCAGCACGGGCAGGCACCCCAGGAGGGTGAGCCCGTTGATGACGACGAGATCCGCCGCTGCCGACCACGCCCTGTGGAAGGGCGAGTCGATCCGGAGGAGTCCGGCCATGTCAGCCCTTGACGGCGCCTGCGGCGACGCCCTCGATGATGTGCTTCTGGCTCACGAGGTAGAAGGCGACGATCGGGATGATCGCCAGGACCAGCATGGCCATCTGCGCGCCCAGGTCCTTATTGCCGTTGGATCCGGTGAGCGCCTGGATGACGATGGGGATGGTCTTGTAGTTCTCATCGTGACCGATGACCAGGTAGGGCAGGAGGTAGTCGTTCCACACCCACATGGTGTTGAGGATGGCGACCGTGACCGCCGTCGGCTTGAGCAGGGGCATGACCACCCGGAAGTAGGTCTGCAGCGGCGAGCAGCCATCCATGTATGCCGCCTCCTCGATCTCCATGGGGATCGACTTGATGAAGCCGGCGAAGAGGAACACCGACAGCGCCCCGCCGAAGCCGAGGTAGAGCACGATCATGCCCCACGGGGAGGCCAGTCCGAGCATGTCGGCCACCTTGGAGGTGGGGAACATGACGAGCTGGAACGGGGCGATCATCGAGAAGGCGAAGACGTAGTAGATGACGGATGTCCACCAGGTCTTCACACGGGTGATGTAGTAGGCGGTCATAGCCGTCAGCAGGAGGATCACCGCCACGGAGCCCACCGTGATGAACAGCGACCAGCCGATGGCTTGCGCGAAGCCGTTGAGCTTGAGGCCGGAGGCGTAGTTGGTGAATCCGGAGAAGCGCTCCCCCACGGGCAGGGAGAAGGGGCTGTCAGAGATGTAGAAGCGGCCCTTGAAGGAGTTGATCAGAATGAACACCAGCGGAACCAGCCACACGAGCGACAGGATCGCGAGGATCCCCGAGGTGATCATCCTCCCGGGGCGCCTCTCGCGGAGAGGAGCGGCGGCGGCCGTGCTGGCGGCGCTGGCCGTGCTAGCGGTGCTGGTCATACTGGCGGCGCTCATGCGTCGACCTCCTTGGCACGGGTGGCGCGCAGCTGGATGAGCGCGATCGCGGCCACGATGAGGAAGAAGATCACCGCGGCGGCCTGCGCCTGGCCCATCTGGTTGCGGGCGTGGTACATGGTGTTGTAGATGTTCAGGGCCGCCATCTCGGTCTGCTTGAGCGGGGCGCCGTTGGTCAGCGCCAGGTTCTGGTCGAACATCTTGAAGGTGTTCGCCAGGGTGAGGAACAGGCAGATGGTGATCGAGGGCATGACCATCGGGATGGTGACATTGCGCAACGTCATCCAGCCATTCGCGCCGTCGATCTGGGCGGCCTCGATGAGCTCGGGCGGGACGTTCTGCAGGCCCGCGATGTAGATGATCATCATGTAGCCCATGAGCTGCCAGTTCACCAGCAGAATGAGGCCGAGGAGGCCGAGGTGCCAGTCATTGACGATGGTCTGGCCCCAGTGCTTGAGGATCGCGTTGAGCATGACCTGCCAAGTGAAGCCCAGGACGATGCCGCCGATGAGGTTGGGCATGAAGAACACCGAGCGGAAGAAGTTGGTGCCCTTGAGCTTGCGGGTGAGCAGGTAGGCCAGGGTGAAGGCCCCGAGGTTGACGGTGATGATGGAGATCACCGAGACGATGACGGTGAACCACAGCGCTGAGCCGAAGTCCGACTCCAGGACCTTGGAGTAGTTCTCCAGGCCCACCCAAGTGGCGTTCGTCAGGGTCTTGAACTTGGTGAACGACAGGTAGAGCCCCATGAAGAACGGGACGAGGAAGGCGATGAGGAAGGCCAGGAGCGTGGGCCCGGCGAATATCGGGAAGTACTTCTTGAGTGCGCTGTTCATGATTCCTCTTGCGGCGCCCGGCGTCTCTGCCGGGCCGATTGGAGGCGGGAGGCGGATGGCTCGGCCGACGGCGTCCAGTCGGGTGACCGGGCGCCGTCGGCGGAGCCTTGTCGCGAGAGCGGAGGATCAGGCCTTGCCCTTGCCCTCGGCCCAGCCCTTGACGAAGTAGTCCTTGACCGCAGTCCAGTCCTCCTTGCCGGAGGCGTACTGGGACAGGTGCTGGCCGAGCTGATCCTTGAACTCCTGGCTCGGGAAGGTCTGGAACACCCAGTTGACGGGGGAGAGCGCCTCGTTGTTGAGGTAGGAGACGATCTCCTTGCCCAGCGGGTCGGCCGGGGTGAGGCTGGAGAACGCCGAGTAGGGGGACACGGAGACGACGGACTTTTCGACGAGCATCTTGGCGGCCTCGGCGTCGGTGAGGAGCCAGTTGAGGAAGGCCTGCGTGGCCTCCTTGGCGGCGTCGGAGGCCTCGGCGTTGATCGTCAGGTAGTTCTCGGTGCCCAGGGCGATGCCGCACTTCTCCTCGCCCTCGACGCCCACGTAGATGGGCAGGAAGTGGATGTCCTCCTCCTTGACGGTGTTGCCCCCGACCTCGGAGATCTGAGACCAGGCCCAGTTGCCGTTCTGCACGAAGGCGCACTGGCCGAGCGCGAACTCGGCCATGGAGTCGGTGACGGCCTTGGCGGAGGCCTCCGTGGGGGCGATAGTGGAGTTGTTGAGGTAGAGGTCGAAGATCTGCTTGTAGTTCTCCGAGTAGGTGAGCTTGAGGTCGTTGGAGTCGGTGACACCCAGATCGCGCAGCTCGTAGAAGACGGGGTAGTTCGCCAGATGGGTCTGGAAGCGCCAGTCCTCGCCCGGGGAGAGCGAGGTGGCGGCGAAGGCGCCGCTGATGCCGAGATCGTCCTTCTTGGCCTGGATGTCCTCGACCACCTCCTTGAGCTTGGCGAAGCCCTTGATCTCGTCCACACTCGCGGCCTTAGCGCCGTCCATGGCGAAGTACTTATCGAGGATGGCCTTGTTGTAGATGATGCCGTAGCCCTCGGTGGCCAGCGGAACGCCATAGATCTTGCCGTCGTCGCCCTTGAGGGCGAGCGAGCTGTCCGTGAGGGCCTTGGCGGCGGCGGTGTCGCTCAGGTCGGTCGCGTAGTCCTTCCAGTTGGCCAGGCCGACGGGGCCGTTGATGTTGAACAGGGTGGGCGGGGCGGACTTGGCGACCTCGGAGGTCAGGGTCTCCTCATACTTGCCGGCGGCGGCGGTGACGACC
The DNA here is from genome assembly GCF_002072175.1 of Actinomyces gaoshouyii. Classification (GTDB taxonomy): domain Bacteria; phylum Actinomycetota; class Actinomycetes; order Actinomycetales; family Actinomycetaceae; genus Actinomyces; species Actinomyces gaoshouyii. Next base: position 78,920 of record NZ_MVIV01000002.1, read on the forward strand.
TTGACCTCGACGCCGGTCTTGGTCTTGTAGGCCTCGGCGATGGCCTTGAAGGCCTCCTCGGCCTCGGGCTTGAAATTGAGGAAGTAGACACCACCCTCACCAGAGGATGCGGACTCACCGCAGGCTGCCAGGGTTGCAGCAACAGCGAGTGCGGCGGAGCCGCCGAGCACAGAGCGGCGGGAAACGAGTCGCATGAGGTCCTCCTTTGGACAAGACAACCGCGAAGGCGAGGAAAGCCCCGCGTGAGCGACTGCCCGCTCGACGAGCCAGGGGTAGGTCCGATGTCGCGGGCGACGCCCCATCATTGCACAACCCGCCCCCCTTGCTGCAAATCTTGCAGGCCACGCGCCGCCTCGCTGCGGCGAAGCATGGCGCCTGGGCCCCTGGCCTGCGGCGGGGCAGCGCGACCCCATCCCGATGGCGTTCCGGAGTCCCGGACACGCCGGTGGCCCCGATGCCGCATGGGCATCGGGGCCACCTGTCATCCGGATGGCGGACGGGAGCGTCAGGCGGGTAACGGACTCACATCCGACGCTCCGCGCGACTGGTCAGCGCTTGGCGGAGCCGACGGAGCCGAGGCGCTCGCAGGCCTCGACGACGCGGGCGGCCATGCCGTTCTCAGCGGCCTTGCCCCAGGCGCGCGGGTCGTAGGTCTTCTTGTTGCCGACCTCGCCGTCAATCTTGAGGACGCCGTCGTAGTTCTTGAGCATCCAGTCGGCCACGGGACGGGTGTAGGCGTACTGGGTGTCGGTGTCGACGTTCATCTTGATGACGCCGTTGCGCACCGCGGTGGCGATCTCCTCGTCGGTGGAGCCGGAGCCGCCGTGCATGACAAGGTCGAAGGGGGAGTCCTGGGTGCCGACCTTGGTGGACAGGCGGTCGCCGAGGCGCGCCGCGACGTCGTCCTGGATCTCGCCGAGGATCTCCGGGCGGAGCTTGACGTGACCGGGCTTGTAGGCGCCGTGGACGTTGCCGAAGGTGAGAGCGGTGATGTAGCGGCCGTTCTCACCCAGGCCCAGGGCCTCGACGGCGCGCCAGGCGTCGTCGGCCGTGGTGTAGAGGTTGGCGTTCTCCTCGCCCTTGATGCCGTCCTCCTCGCCGCCGACAGCGCCGATCTCGATCTCGAGGACGACGTTGGCCGCCTTGGCGCGGGCGAGCATGTCGACGGCGATGTCGATGTTGTCGTCGAGGGACTCGGCGGATCCGTCCCACATGTGGGAGTTGAACATCGGGAGCTCACCGCGCTTGACCTGCTCGGCCTCGATCTCGAGGAGCGGGAGGACCCAGGGCTCGAGCATCGACTTGGGGCAGTGGTCGGTGTGCAGGCCGATCTGGACCGGGTAGAGGTCGCCGACGGCGCGGGCGTAAGCGGCGAAGGCGATGGAGCCCTTCACCTTGTCAGCGCGGGAGGAGCCGGACCAGTAGGCGGCGCCGCCGTTGGAGATCTGAACGATGCCGTCCGACTCAGCGTCGGCAAAACCCTTGAGGGCGGCGGAGAGAGTCTGGGAGGAGGTGACGTTGATGGCGGGGATGGCGTACTTGCCAGCCTTCGCGCGATCGAGCATGTCCGCGTACGACTCCGGGGTTGCGATGGCCACTGGGTGCCTCCTGGGTGAGATGTGGCAATGGTGCGTCACCGATTCTTCCACGGATCGAGTCGATCGGGTACCGGGCGATGGTCCCGGGACTCCGGCTCACTCCGACTCCGACGCGGCAGGGCGGTGCGGCGGCGCAGCAGGATGACCCGGCAGCGCTGGCAGCTGTGCGGTCAGTCGGGCGCGGGGCCGCCGTGCTGGCGGATCCAGGCGTGCATGGCCACGGCGGCGGCCGCGGCCACGTTGATGGATCGGGTGGAGCCGTACTGGCCGATCCGGTGGAGGCGGGAGCAGCCTGCGAGGAGCTCCTCGCTGATGCCCTGGCCTTCGGAGCCGAAGATCATGAGGCAGCGCTCGGGGAGGCCCGCCTGTTCCAGCGGCGTCGAGCCGGGACCGTTGTCGATGGCGATCGGCTCATAGCCCTCGGCGATCGCCCAGGCGAGGAGGCCTTCCGGGCCGGGATGGTGGCGCACGTCGAGGTAGCGGTCGGTCACCATGGCGCCGCGACGGTTCCAGCGGCGCCGCCCCACGATATGGATGCCGGAGACGTTGAAGGCGTTGGCGCTGCGCACGATGGACCCGATATTGAGGTCCTGGCTGACGTTCTCGATGGCCACCTGGAGCGGGTGGGCGCGAGAGGCGAGGTCGGCGCGGATGGCTTCCACGCTCCAGTACCGGTAGCGGTCGACGACGTTGCGCCGGTCCCCGCCGGAGAGCAGCTCGGGATCGTAGCGGGGATCATCCGGCCAGGCCTCGGGTCCGCCCGGCCACGGCCCCACCCCGACCTCGCGGACGTCAGTGGGACGGTCCTCCTCCGCAGGCAGGCCGGCCCAGTAGTCGCACTCGCCGGGACCGTATGACTCGTGAGCAGCGTCAGCCACGGCGTCGCGTCCCTCGTTGTTGGCGCTTCTTCCGCAGCCCATCGACGATCTGGTCGTAACCCGTCGGGTCGGAAGGACGGACATGACGGTCGCGCTCCTTGTTGCCAGGAAAGAAGAAGGGGCGAGGAGACACAGATCAGACCAGCCCGTCCAACAGCTCGATGTCGAGCTCGTGAGGGTCGACCACCTCATCGTCATCGTCGCGCTCGCCCTGCGCAGGCAGGCCGAGCACCCAGGAGAGCGATGCCTGAGGAGCCTTTCCGTCCGCAATTGCACGACGCAGCCCTGTGACGACCCGTTCAGGGAACCGACGGCGAGCGGAGTACTGCACACGCGCCGACACATCGGCGGGCGTCGCCACCGATGATGGGAGCGAGGTTCCCAGCAGCGCCTCCGTCGAGCGGGCCAACGCCGAGCGCGCTTCGTCGCCGGGCCTCGCGCGCAGGTACCTCAGCCTGACCTCCAGGGCTTGGGTGGACACGCCGAGCTCCCAGGACACCTGGGCGACGGTCGCGGCCGTCGCCCGCTCCCAGTCAACGGAGCGGACGCGCTCCACGGGCATGAGCAGGTCGGCGGCGAAGGCATTCGCCATGTTCTCGGCCGCCTGATCGTCGTGTGAGGACTCGCCCCCGACGAGGAAGTGCCCGAGCTCATGGGCGAGGGTGAAGTTGCTTCGGTACCAGCGCCTCGTCGCTCCCACAACGACGACCTTGTGCCCCCCGAGAGTCAGTGAGTAGCCGTCCCCGGACAGCGGGACGACGATCACCTCGACTCCGAGGGCGTCCTCGACCCTGTCGTAGAAGCAGGAGACGAAGTCCTCCCCCAGGGCGGAGCGAGCATCTGCCGCGACCTGCTGGACCCTCAGGTTCCTCACGTCAGCTGCACCTGCCGGTAGACCAGGGCGATGTCCTCGAGCACCTGCAGGTCGGCGGAGGAATCGCACGAATAGGTTCCCGTGGGTCGGTCATAGCTGTGCCGCGCAGCCACGCGGACCTCGAAAGGATCTGCCTCACCGGTGACGAGCCAGTGCATCGTGACACCAAGATGCTCGGCGATGAGTGCGGCCTCGATGGACGACAAGGAGCGGGTCCCGGCGAGAGCCTTGGACATCGCCGACTCGCTCAGGCCGACGGCGGCAGCCAGAGCCGCCTGAGTCTGATCGCGCTCGACCAACGCCTCTTTGATGCGCGTACCGATGGAGCACATGGCCTCAAGCGTACAGGCCAGTTTCGATTATCGAAAGATGGGCGACCGCAGAGTACGCCACACCGCCCTGGCGGACCCGGCCGTCTATTCCACGAGCAGAGCACAGGATGACGAGCCCTCACGGACTGGACCGCGGGCTCAGTCCAGCCCGAGGTCGGTCAGGCCCAGAGCGGCGCAGTACGGCACGCCGGCAGCCTCGATGCGCTCGCGGGCACCGGTGGCTCGGTCGACGACGACGGCCACGGCCAGGACCGTCGCACCGGCCTCGCGCAGGGCCTCGACAGCCTCGAGCGGGGAGCCGCCGGTCGTCGAGGTGTCCTCGAGGACGACGACACGGCGCCCCTCGACGGACGGGCCCTCGATACGGCGCTTCATGCCGTGGTCCTTGGCCGCCTTGCGCACGACGAAGGCGTCCAGATCGAGCCCCCGGGCGGCCGCCGCGTGCAGCATGGCGGTGGCCACCGGGTCCGCGCCCATCGTGAGCCCGCCGACAGCGTCGTAGTCCTCGGTGCTCAGGCCCGCCTCCTCGAGCATGTCGAGCATGACGTGGCCGATGAGGGGCGCGGCCTCGTGGTGGAGAGTGGCGCGACGCATATCCACGTAGAAGTCGGAGGTCAGGCCGGAGGCCAGGGTGACGGTGCCGCGCACGACGGCGAGCTCGCCGACGAGCGCGGCCAGCCGTGCGCGCTGGGGATCATTGGTGCTCACGGGCTCAAGGCTAGACGATCCGGGCCCTGGGCTCCCGCTTGGGGAGTCCAGGGCCCGGCTGGGAGCGGGCGACTCAGGAGAGCGCGGCGATGGCGGCCTCGTAGTCGGGCTCCTGCGAGATGTCGGGGACCTGCTCGGTGTAGAGCACTGTGCCCTGCGCGTCGAGGACGACAACGGCGCGCGAGAGCAGCCCCGCCATCGGAGTATCGGTAATGGTCACGCCGTAGTCCGTCCCGAAAGTGGAGCGGAAGCTCGAGGCGGTCAGGACGCCGTCGATGCCCTCGGCGCCGCAGAAGCGGGCGTGCGCGAAGGGGAGATCCGCCGAGACGCACAGGACGGTGGTGTTCTCCAAGGAGGCGGCGCGCTTGTTGAACTCGCGCACGCTGGTGGCGCACACACCCGTGTCGATGGACGGGAAGATGTTGAGCACGAGGCGCTCGCCGCGCAGCGACTCGCTCGTCACCGGCGCAAGGTCGGCTCCGGCGAGCTCGAAGGCGGGCGCCTCGACTCCGACGGCGGGCAGGGTTCCGATAGTCGTGATGGGGTCTCCATGACGGGTGATCTCAGCCATGACGCCATCATGGCAGGACTATCGTCCTCCATCGAGTGCAGTCCGCCTGCCGCGAACCGGAGCGCTTCGGCCCCCGTCGGTGCCCAGCCGCCCACCGGGGCGCGGGCCGTGAGCGTCAGTACTGCGTGCTGGCCGAGGCGTGCCCGGCGACACGGCGCACGAACCATCTCGGCGCCAGCCTCAGCGCCGCATTGCCCACCTGGTAGCGGGCCGACGGCGTGCAGATGACCTGGCCCCGGCGCACCGCCGCGAGCGCGGCGCGGGCGACATCGGCGGCATCGAGCCACATGACCTCGGGCCACTGGGAGCCATCCATGCCGGCTCGGTCGTGGAACTCGGTACGGGTCAGACCGGGATTGACGACGGTGGCGGTCACCCCGGTGCCCGCCAGCTCGGAGGCGATCCCCTCGGTGAAGGTCCGCACCCAGGCCTTGTGAGCGGCGTAGGTGCCCATGGCGGTCAGCGCGGTCATGCTGGCGATGTTGAGGATGGCGCCGTGCCCACGACTCACCATGCCGGGAAGGGCCCGGTGGGTGAGGGTCATGACGGCGCCGACCATGACGTCGAGGGCGCGCCTCTCCTGGCCCAGGTCGCCGCCGATGAAGGCCTGACCAACGGCGAACCCGGCGTTGTTGACGAGCAGGTCGATGGGGCGGGCCGCCACCTGCTCGGCGCTGTGCACGCCCTGCGCCCCGGCGACGGCGCCGGTCACGCCGCCCCGCAGGCGGGAGGCCACGCGCTCGAGGTCGTCGGGGACGGAGAGGTCGGCGTCGATCACCTGAACACCGACGCCCGCTGTCTGGTGGATCTCCTCGGCGACGGCGGCGAGCCGTGCCGCGTCCCTGGCCACGAGCACGAGGTCGTGGTGGGTCTCGGCGAGCTGCCAGGCGAGTTCCAGGCCGATGCCCGATGTGCCTCCGGTGATGAGCGCTGTTCCCATGCCCTCAGGCTAGCGCCAGGGCCCATCGCCCCCCGGGAAGGGGGCGCCGCGCGCTCCTCCCGGGGGGCGGGGTCGCGCTCCGGCCGGTAGCCTCCTGCCATGCGCATCGCCACATGGAACGTCAACTCGATCCGCACCCGAGTCGATCGGGTCGTGGACGTCCTGGAGCGCCACGGCGTCGACGCCCTCGCCATGCAGGAGATCAAGTGCCGCCCGGACCAGTTCCCGCGCGAGCCCTTCGAGGCGGCGGGCTACGAGCTCGCCATTCACGGCCTGGACCAGTGGAACGGGGTGGCGATCGCCTCGCGCGTGGGCCTGACCGACGTCGCCACATCCTTCGCCGGGCAACCCGCCTGGGCGGCCAAGGAGGGCACTGCGGCGGTCGTGGAGGCGCGCGCCGTCGGGGCAACCGTCGGCGGGGCGCTGGAGGGTGAGGCGCCGGTGCGCCTATGGAGCCTGTACGTGCCCAACGGGCGCGAGCTGGACCACCCGCACTACGCCTACAAACTCGCCTGGTTGTCAGCGCTGAAGGACGACGCCGCCTCCTGGCTCTGCGTCGATGCCTCCCTCCCACTGGCACTCGTGGGCGATTGGAATGTGGCGCCCCGCGACGAGGACGTGTGGGATATGGCCGCCTTCGAGGGCGCCACGCATGTCTCGACCCCCGAGCGGGAGGCCTTCCGCGCCTTCGAGGCGCTCGGGATGGTGGAGGCCACGCGCGGGCGCGTCACGAACTACACCTACTGGGACTACCAGAAGTTGCGATTCCCCAGGAACGAGGGGATGCGCATCGATTTCGTCTACGGCTCGCCGGCCTTCGAGGCGCGGGTGTCGGGCGCGCTCATCGACCGCGATGAGCGCAAGGGCAAGGGCGCCTCCGACCACGTGCCGGTCATCGTGGACCTGGATTGACCGGGGAGGCCGGGCGCCCTGGCATGCCGGCCCAGGCATCGCGGCCCACGAGCGCCGCCCTATCGGATTAGGCTCGTGACATGAGCCCCGCGATGCCCCTTCCAGCCGAGTCATCAGTCCCCTCCGCTGCGCCCTCGGCATCCACCGCGCCGCGGGCGCTGCGCGAGCCGATGACGGCGCCGGTACGCAGCGCGACCATCGACGCGCTCCTGGCGCACCGCACGATCCGCGCCTTCACGGACGAACCGGTGGGCGAGGAGGTCATGCGGACCCTGCTGACCGTCGCTCGGGCCTCGGCCACGTCCTCCTACTTCCAGCAGGCGACGATCATCCGCGTGCGCGACGCCGCCGTGCGCGAGGCCGTCCACGCCGCCTCCGGGCAGCCCTACGTGGGTGGGGATCGCGGTGAGTTGCTGATCCTCGTCGTCGACCTGCACCGCAACGCCGTCATCCGCGAGCGCGCGGGGGCCCCGCTCGAGCCCCTGGAGCGCACCTACGCCTTCCTCCAGGGATGCCAGGACGCGCTCATCGCCGGGCAATCCATGGTGGCCGCCGCGGAGTCGCTGGGCCTGGGCACGTGCTACCTCGGCTCGATCCTCGGCGATCCCGCCGGTCTCATCACTGCCCTGGGGCTGCCCGAGCGGACCTTCCCCCTCCTCGGGCTCCTCGTGGGCCACCCGGCGCAGGAGCCGCAGTACAAGCCGCGCCTGCCGGAGCAGATCACCGTCGGCATCGACTCCTATCCCCCACTGGAGGAGCACGACGCCGAGCTGGCCGCCTACGACGAGCGCGTCACCGAGTACTACGACCTGCGGGACGCCTCGCGCCGCGTGGACAGCTTCACCGAGCAGATCGCGCGGATGGTCGGGCAGGGACGGGCCGCACAGGCACCCGTCCTCGACGTCCTGCACCGCCAGCGGCTCTGCCTCCGCTGATGCCGGCGAGGAGGCGCAGATGACCAGCGACGCGCTCCCGGCACTGGGACTGTTCGACTTCCCGACGGCGCTCGTCGTCACCGAGGGCGGCCGGATCATCGCCGAGGCGGGCGGGGTCGACACTGTCTTCCCCTTCGCCTCCGTGACCAAGCCGATCGTCGCCTGGGCGGCGCTCATCGCCGTCGAGCGCGGCATGCTCGGCCTCGACGACCCCGCCGGCGAGGGGCTGGACGGCGCGACGATCCGCCACCTGCTCGCCCACGCCAGCGGTATCGCCCCCGACTCCGGCGAGCCGCTCACCGAGCCGGGCACGCGGCGCATCTACTCCAACCGCGGCATCGAGATCCTGGGACGGCGTCTCACCGAGGCCACAGCCACGAATCTGGAGGCCTGGGTGGAGACCACCGTCCTGGAGCCCTTGGGCATGGCCAGCGTGCTCATCCCCGGCTCGCCGGCGCACTCGGGGCAGGGCAGCGCCCGCGACCTGTCGATCTTCGCCCGCGAGCTCGCCGCTCCCCGCCTGCTCGGGGCCGGGCTCGCCGAGCGGGCATGTGCCCCCGTCTATCCCGGCCTGGCCGGCGTCCTCCCCGGCTACGGGAAGCAGAACCCCAATCTCTTCGGCCTGGGGGTGGAGATCCGGGGCAACAAGCAGCCGCACTGGACCGGCACCGGCAACTCGCCCGCGACCTTCGGGCACTTCGGCCAGTCCGGCTGCTTCCTCTGGGTGGACCCGGTGGCCGGGCGCCAGGCGGTCTTCCTCGGCGAGCGCCCTTTCGGTCAGACGCACCGGCGCGCCTGGGCCGCGCTGAACGACCAGATCCTCGCCCTCCCATAGATGCCGAGACCGGTCGAAAATAGGAGCGAGACCGGTCCGGGGACCGGTCTCGCTCCTATTTTCGACCGGTCTCGATGAAGGAAGATGAAGGAAGCGGGGAGGGGGCGGATACGATGCGGGGGATGCCCAGTTCCGCCTCCGCCCGACCGCTGGCGCCGGGCTATGCCGTCGTGGACCTGGAGACCACGGGGCTGTCCCCCGGCGCTGACGCGATCCTCGAGATCGGCCTCGTTCACCTCGACGCGCGCGGCGAGATCGAGGGCAGTTGGACCTCCCTGGTGGACCCCGGCCCGGGCCCCGACGGGGCCCGCGAGGTCGGCCCCACATTCATCCACGGACTGACTCCCGCCGACGTCACCGGAGCGCCCCGGATCGCCGATCTGGCCGACCTCCTCGCCCGGGACCTGGCCGGGAGGGTCGTCGTGGCGCACAACGCCCGCTTCGACCTCGGTTTCCTCGGTCATGCGCTGAGCGGCCTCGGCATCCTCGACGCCGACGTCCCGATCCCCCAGGTCTGCACCATGCGCCGGGCCCGGGACTACCTCACGACGCCGTCGCGCCGCCTCACCGCCTGCTGCGAAGCGGCCGGCATCCCCCTCGCGGCGCACCACACGGCGCTCGACGACGCCATGGCCTGCGCCGGCCTGCTGCGCCACTACCTGGCCACAGGCCGCGAGCGCGGACAGGATCGACCGGCCTGGGGCGATGCCCTGGACGCGGCCGCGGTCTTCGCCGGCCTGCGCTGGGATGACCAGCGAGCCGACGCCGCCCGCTCGCACCTGATGATGCGACGCTGGTCGGGGGCGGCCCCGCCTCGTTCCACTGGCGCCGGTCGCACCCACTAGCGCGGGCAGGACGCACCAGTGGGTGCGACCGGCGCCACTCGGCGTCACGCATCGGGGCCCGCGCGGAAACTGGGAGTCCCCAGCCCCGCGCGGGCCCCGACCAGACACCGCCGGAGACGCTCAGCCGCGCCAGCCCCCCGTGACGGGATCCATGTAATAGCGGCTCGGGCCGACCGCGACCCAACCAGTGGCCATGGCGCCATTGTCCCGCAGGTAGTACCAGGAGCCGCCCTCCTGAAGCCAGCCGGTGGTCATCGCCCCACTGGCCCCCAGGTGGTACCAGGTGCCGGCCAGGCGGATCCAGCCGGTGGTCATCGCCCCACTGGCAGCGAAGTGGTACCACTTCCCGCCGTCCTTGGCCCAGCCGGTGGCCATGGCGCCGTTGTCCTGGAGGAGGTACCAGGCGTCGCCATCCTTGACCCACCCCGTGGCCATCGTCCCGTCGGCTCGCAGGTAGTACCAGGCGTCTCCATCCTTGAGCCACCCGGTGGCGAGACCGCCGTCAGCATTGCGGTAGCGCCAAGCGTCACCATCCTTCTCCCAACCAGCCTTCGGGGCGGGGGCAGGAGGCTCCTCGGGCTTGGGCTCAGGGCTCGGGTCGTCCTTGAGGGCGGGGCACTCACTGCCCAGCCAGGCCAGGGAGAAGTTGCGGTAGACGATCTGCCGATCGTTCCCGTCCTCGCTGAGCAGGCCCAGCGAGCCATCGGACTGAACGGCCAGCGTCGTGTAGCCGACACGCTCAGCGCGGAAGACCTTGCCCGTCCAGGTGGCGCCGTCGTCACAGGACAGCGAGATCGTGCCGCGGTCACGCGACCATGCCTTGGGGTTCGGCGAGTGGCTCAGCAGGAGGACCTTGGCGCGGTCCGTGCCCGGAGCGGCGTTGGGGAAGGCCCGGATGATCTGGGCGTTGTTCACTGAATCGGGCAGGTTCTTGTCCGAGATCGGCTTTGACCAGGTCTGGCCGCCGTCGGTAGAGGTCGCGATCTTCCGGTAGCGGGAGCCGTCGGAGACGCGCGAGTTCATCATGAGGCGACCGTCGGAGAGCTCCACGACCTTGTTCTCATCCATGCCGGTACCGGCCGGAGTCCCAGCCTTCCAGGTAGCGCCGTGGTCATCGGAGTAGACGGACACGGCCTGAAAGGCCCCGCTGGCGAGCTTGATGGTGAACTGCTGGACGAGGCGTCCCTTGTACTGGCCGTGCTGGATCTGAATTCCCTGGCCGGAGGCGGCGAAGCGGGAGATCCATGAGGGATCATTCGTGATGTCCGGGGTGATGACGCGGTGAGTCCAGGTGTGGCCGTTATCCGTGGAGGTGGAGACCTCGGCATGGATGACATTGCGGGCCTGCGCGTCCTTACCGGGCTGAGACGCCGCAAAACCGACGTCATAGGACTTCACGTGGAAGTTGAAGATCGTGCCCGTGGCGGAGTCGACGACGTAGGAGGGGTCGGAGTAGCCCTCCTTGGTCCCGGTCTCGACGCCCTTGTGGATGTAGGTGGGCGCGCCCCAGGTCTTCCCGCCGTCGGTGGAGCGGCGCTGGACGATGTGGTTCGGGTTGGGCGAGTCGCCTCCCTTATTACCGTTGTCCGTGGGCCGCACGTCATACGCCACGAGAAGGTCGCCATTGGGCGCGGTGGTGATGGCAGGAATGCGGACATTGTCCGTGGCGGTGCCGGTGGCCACCGCGGTGCCGTCACTCATCGAGGCCGGCAACGACACCGAGGCGTCCGGCAGGGGCGCGGGCTCGGCCTTGGGGAAGTCGCCCTTCTCCTCCTCGGGCTCCTGCGGGTCCTTGGGCGCGTCCTGTCCAGGAGGGGCGGCCTTGATCGGCACAGCCTCGCCGCGGACCGTCTCAGGAGTGTTGAGGGCATCGCCTTTGTACTCGGGGGCGCGGACAGTGTAAGAGATCTCCGGGGTGAAGGAGCCCGCATCGAGGTCAGCCTGGGTGATGGTGTGAGTGGCGTAACCCGTGCAGTCGGTCTTAGTGGCCTTGGCGGCGATGTTACGCCACTTGCAAGCGGTGACTCGGCCTCCGAGATTGGTCTGAGCGACCTCGAAGGAGCGCGCCTCTGCGTCCAGGTTGGTGACGTTGATGTTGAAGGCCAGTGTGTCCCCAACGGCGTAGACGCCGTCATTGGCATCAGCGACCTTGGTGATGCCGATGTCCATGCGGCCATCGGTGGTCTTGGCCGCCTGCGCCGTCGGGGCGATGGTGAGCCCGGTGAGCGCGATGGCACCGGCTCCCAGGATCGCTGGGATACGGGGGTGGTGAGTTCTCATAAGAGGATCCGTTCAGTGCTCGGCAACGTTGCCTGGGGTCTTAGCGGACGGGAAGCGTCAGATGTCTGACGATTAAAACGATAATGCCCGCATGCGGATCGGTGTCAAATCAGCATCACCTATGGCAACAGTACAGGTCAACCTGTATCAGGAATAACCGTCTCGTGTGGACGATCGGGCACGGCGTCGGCTCCCTCAGAGAATATTGAGGCCGACGAGGAAACCGTCCTCGTCGACGATGACGCCTCCCGACTCGCGGGCGATCGTGGCGGCCACGTGCTCGATGAGCTCCCGTGCTGCGGCGCGCTCGCGGCGGCGCGTGCGGCTGGGGGCGAGGGCGTGGGCGTGGGCGATATCGACCGGCCGCCAGACCACCGAGGTGACGACGACGCCGTCGGCGGCCCAGGGCTCTCCGCGCACGGCGATCGGCAGCTCGTTCGTCCCCTCGACGCGGACCTCGATGCCGCCCCAACCGGGGGTCTCCGCGTCGATCGGGGCGACGACGGCGTAGCCCTCGCGGTATTCGACGAGCTCCTCGCCGGCGGCCAGGGCCTCGGCCTCCTCGCGCTCGGCCTGGGCCCGCTCGCGCTCCGTGCGCCGCCAGACCGCATCGAGGACGTCGGCGCCGATGGTCTCGGTGAGGCGCTCCAGGTCGTCGTGGGAGAGGGCGTCGAAGCCGACCGCGCCGCGCGGGGCGGAGGTCTCCAGAGCGGGCACAGCGCCCGGGGCGATGGGGGCGAGGAGAGCGGCCAGCGCGTCGGGGGCGATCCACACCGGCGCGTAGATGGCGAGCATGACCGAGGACTCCGGGTCCGGAACCACCAGGGTGATGCGAGCCTCACCGTCGTCGGGAGAGGTGTCGACCAGGCGGATGGCGCCGGCGAGGCGGCGGGCGATGGCGCGCAGGTGGATGAGGGCGACGAGCTCGGCGCCGGTGGGCATGGCCGTGGGAAAGGCGTCGGCCATCGGGTCCACGCCGGCCAGCTCGGGAGGCAGCGCGCCGGCGCGCTGGGGGACGCACTCCAGGAGCATGACCTGGGCGACCCAGTCGGGCAGGCCCAGCATCCGGCGCATGTCATCGTCGAGGGCCCACGGGCCGTGGAGCTCGGCGCCCGGGAAGAGCTGGAGGCGGGAGGCCCCCACCCAGCCGGCGCGCTCGTCCAGGGACAGGGCGAGGGCCTCGATCTCCTCCACGGCGACGTCGTCGGCCAGGACGAGCAGGTGACGGGAGTCCACGAGGCCGACCGGCAGCATGGAGGTGGCCGTGAAGGTAGTGGTATCGACGGGCAGGGAGACCGCCAGGTCCCCGGAGGAGGCGCTCATTCGGACTCCTCGACGGGAAGGCCGGCATCCTCGATGCGCAGGCGGTCGAAGCTCAGATGCGAGCGGGAGGCCGTGGGGCCGCGCTGGCCCTGGTAGCGCGAACCGCGCGCGCCCGAGCCATAGGGGGCCTCGGCGGGACTGGAGAGTCGGAAGAAGCAGAGCTGGCCGATTTTCATCCCGGGCCAGAGCTTGATCGGCATGGTGGCCGTGTTACTGAGCTCCAATGTGACGTGACCGGTGAAGCCGGGGTCGATGAAGCCGGCGGTGGAGTGCGTGAGCAGCCCGAGGCGCCCGAGGCTGGACTTGCCCTCCAGGCGGGCGGCGACGTCGTCGGGCAGGGTGACGCGCTCGTAGGTGGCGCCCAGGACGAACTCGCCGGGATGCAGGACGAAGGGCTCGTCGGGACCGACGTCGATGAGGTGGGTGAGCCCATCCTGCTCGATAGCAGGGTCGATGACCGGGTAGCGGTGGTTGTCGAAAAGCCGGAAGGAGCGATCCAGCCGGACGTCGATGGACGCGGGCTGGATCAGCTCCGGGTCGCAGGGGTCGAGGACCACGCGACCGGCGTCGAGCTGGGCACGGATGTCACGGTCGGAGAGGAGCACGGGACGATTGTGCCAGGCGCGGCGACCGCCAGGGGCCTGCCGGACGCCAGGCGCAGCCGCCGGGCCCGGCGATTCCACATGCGCGCCGCGGTGGGGTATGCTGTTCGCGCGCACCTCGTGGTGAGCATCTGCGGATGTAGTTCAATGGTAGAACCTCAGCTTCCCAAGCTGATAGCGCGGGTTCGATTCCCGTCATCCGCTCCACATGAGGGAACTCACGGTGCCGTGAGTTTTTCCTGCTTCCGCCCGACCGCCTCCTCCGGTGAAACGTGCACACAGATGCGCAGCACCTTCCACCCCTCGGCCTGCGCCATGGCGTTCGTCTCGCGGTCCCGCTCGATGTTCCCGGCGAGTTTCGGCCGCCAGTAGTCGGTGTTCGTCGCCGGCATGGTCGCGCGCTCGGGGCAGCCGTGCCAGAAGCAGCCATCGATGAAGACGGCGAGGCGCTGCCGCGTGAACACGATGTCCGCGCGCCGTCATCAGTCACGAAGGCCTCCGTGGACCGCATGTGAGCCCGACGACCCACGTACTGCCCAGGAGCCTTCACCTGACCAACCCGTTCACAACCTCCGGGGGAAGGACACCTAGGCCGGTGCGGCGGAGGCCCGCCAGCGCCACGCGCCTACTACGACGCCTCCGGGCGTGCCCCGGGGTTGCCGACGCGCTCCCGGGACGCGCCCACAACCCCGGGGCACGTTCACAACCCCCACGCACGGCGTCAACCAGTCGACGGCAGATCCGGCCAGACACCCACGACCAACAGAAACACTCCCCAACGAGCCCGGGCCGCAGGCATTCGCGGGGACAGGCCACCGTCCACGCGACGATGGCGAGCGCGAGGCCCGCAGGGGCGCAGGGGTTCGCCGAAACGCGCCCTGGACGCCTCCAGGCCGTTGACAACACCCTGATACGTCGTGCTTTCAACGGTCTGGCGGCCCTCACGACGGCTCACAGGTGCTTTCGTCAGCGCGGAACACGGAGCGAGGCGATCCTCGCGGGCAGAGGGCCTCATCACCGGCGCCCCGAGGAAGGCCGCCCCGTGCGGCCTCGTCATCGGGCGACACGCGCCTTCTCATCCGCTCCAACCGGGCGGCGACCAACCAGGCGCGACGCCCGCGTTCTCCTAGCACCATGGGCGCATGAGTGATGACACCAGCCCCGCCCTTGGCACCGCCCCCCCCGGCGACCCCGCCCGCCGCGCCCAATACCTGTCCAACCGCTACGGCGCCCAGCCCCGAGGACCTGGAGTGGACCCCTGCCGTCGAGACGGTGCTGACGCACCGCTCCGTGCGGGCCTTCACCCCGGAGCCCTTCACCGAGCGCCAGCTGGCGCCACGATCATCGCCGCCGCGCAGTCCGCGCCCACCTCCTCCAACCTGCACCTGTGGAGCGTCATCGTCGTCAATGACGCCGTGCTGCGCGACCGGATTGG
The DNA here is from genome assembly GCF_002072175.1 of Actinomyces gaoshouyii. Classification (GTDB taxonomy): domain Bacteria; phylum Actinomycetota; class Actinomycetes; order Actinomycetales; family Actinomycetaceae; genus Actinomyces; species Actinomyces gaoshouyii. The sequence goes on from NZ_MVIV01000002.1 coordinate 93,988, forward strand.
GCCTGGCCGACTCCTCAACCAGTCGGAGAACTTCGTGTTCATCCAGCAGGCCCCCACCATCCTGCTGTTGGTGCCCGCCGCCTCCCGCAATGAGGACATCATGACGGCCGCCGGAGCCAGCACCGGCAGCCTGGACTACCTCGACTCCTGACCTCACCGTCTCCATCGATGCCGCCATGGCGGCGCAGAACGCAGTGGTCGCGGCGGAATCCATGGGCTTGGCGCCTGTTACCCGGGATCGATGCGCAATCTGGAGACCGCGCTCTGCGAGCTGCTCGCCCTCCCCCGCCGCTCCTACGAGGTGGTCGGCATGGCCAGTGGCCCGACCGAGAGTGCCGATCAGCGCCGACGGCGGGCGCCCCGCAGCGCCAGGAGCGCCAGCCCGGCGACGAGCGCGCCGTTGGTGAGCGCCCCCTGGAGCTTCTGGGAGCGTTTGAAGCCCTCCTCCTTCCAGAAGGCCTGGCCCTGAATGGTGGTGGGGATGAGGGACAGGATGAGGCCGCCCGCGGCGCAGCGCGTCCCCACGCCCGCCACCAGCGCGGCACCGCCCACCATCATCGCCCCGCCGTTGAGCAGGACGAGGTCCTTCCCCGTGACCTCGCGGCCCAGGAGGGCCTGAGCTGTCGGCCCGGCGGAGGTGTTGAGGGCCTCGGCAATCGGCTCGGCCTGGCGGGCCAGGGCGTCCGCGCCGCCGACCTGGGTCCAGCCCCCGTGGATGAAGGGCCCGGCGAGGAGGGCGCGGATGGCGAGCGGTGCGCGGGACATGGTCGGGACTCCTTTCAACGGGCCGATCAGGGAAAATAGATCAGCAGGGTCAAGTGTGCCACCACCCGGCGGCCCGTGCGGCTCCGCCGAGTCGCTGCGGCCCGCACCCCGGGGACCGCTCTTCGGCGCCCGCGCTCCGGGGACCAAGCCGGCGGGCCGGGGCGAGCGGGACGCTTATGCCCATCCGGCGCTGCGCGCCAGGCTCCAGGCGGACCACGCCGTGGCGCCGGCGATCACCAGCCACCAGGTGCCCAGCCAGAACCAGCCCGGCAGGCGGGTGAGCCCGGCCAGCGAGCCGTGGTCCTGGTTCGGGTCGTGGCTGGCGGCGACGTCGCGCAGCGCGTCCCAGGCGCCCAGGAGGAGTACCAGACCGGCCCCTGCTGTCAGGGCCTCGCGGGGCGCGAGGGTCAGCGGACCCGCCCGCACGACGCTGGAGCCCGCCCACCACAGGGCGGTGGTGGCGGCGATCACGAGGAGGACGAGGCAGAGAGTGCGCGCCGAGCGGGACTTGATGAACAGCACGAGCTCGGCGATGAGGGCGAGGGTGAGGATCGGGCCGGCCCAGCCGCCCAGTGCCGCCTGCACGAGGAGGCAGCCGATGAGCGCGGGCATGGGGTAGCCCGCCCACACGGTGGCGATCCTGCCCGGCCCCCGGCTGCGCCCGCTGGTGATCGCCCGGCCCCCGAGCCCGGCGTCCACGGTGAAGCCCTCGAAGCGACGGCCGACGAGGAGTCCGACGCCGGCGTGCCCGGCCTCGTGGATGACGGTCACCGCCGCGCGCCCCCAGCGCCGCGCCGTCGGCATGGCCAGGACGAGGACAAGCAGGAGGATCCCCGGTCGCGCCGCTGCCGGGTCCGGCGCGGTGGACGGGAGGATGCGGTCGACGGCCTCCAGGAGGAACCCACTGAGAGTCACGGTGGGATTGTGCCCCATGGGCCTATGCGCGCCCCGTGCACTCCGGGAAGTGCGCGGCCAGGGCTCTACAGTCAGCGCATGAGCGCTCCGGTCCGCCCCGTTCCGCCCTCCTCCGGCCGCCTCGTCGTCGCCGCCGCAATCCTGGATTCCCTGGCCCGCCCGACGGCGATGCTCTGCGCCGCCCGCTCCTACCCTCCCCAGCACGCGGGCCAGTACGAACTGCCGGGCGGCAAGGTCGAGAACGGGGAGGAACCGGTGACCGCGCTGGCGCGCGAGCTCGCCGAGGAGATCGGGGCGTCGGTGCGACTGGGCGCCGAGGTGGTGCCGCCTGCCGCCCTGGCGGTTCCTCCTCCCCCGACGCGGCGCGAGCAGCCGGGCGACGACGCCCCGGCCTGGGCGGCGATGAACGAGCACCGGATGAGGGTCTGGCTCGCCGAGCCCGACGGCGATCGCCCGCCCCGATGCGGGAAGGCGCATCAGTCGCTGGACTGGGTGCGGCTGGGGGAGCTCGACGCCCTTCCCTGGCTGGAGGCGGACGCGCCCATCCTTCGCGCGATCCGGTCGACCCTCGCGCAGGGAGCGCACTCCTGATAGCGAGGATCAACATCCTCAGCGTGATTTCTCGCACAACCGCGGCTTCCGCCCAGGCCGCGACCCGCAACGATATCCGTACTTGCTGACACCGAGAACTACAACGTCACGTCGTGAGTTAGGCTAGCCTCATGCCGAAGATCATGGGTAGCTCCCTCGCCGAGCACCGCGAGCGCACGCGCAACGCGCTGTTCGAGTCCTTGTCCCTTCTCATGAGCCAGCGCTCCTTCGACAAGATCACGCTCTCCGACGTCGCCGCGCGCGCCGGCGTGGGCCGAACCGCCGTCTACAACCATTTCGCCGATAAGGAGGACCTGCTCCTGGCCTTCATGGAGCACGAGGTCGTCCGCTACTCCGAGGAACTGTCCATCGCGCTGGCAGGTATCGAGGACCCCATCGACCGCCTGCGCGTGTACATGCGCCAGCAGGCCCTCCTCAAGCGCCACTTCCACTTCCCGACCACCGGGCCGCTGGCCAGCTCGGTCTCGCGCAGCACGGCGGGACGGCTGCGCGCCCACGGCGGGCTCATCAGCCAGATGCTCGCCTCGATCCTCACCGACGCCATGGATGAGGGCCTCATCCCCCGGCAGGACCCGGCGATGCTCATCCCCCTGCTCAACGCCTGCGTCATGGGCGGGCGGCCCACCCCTCAGGACCCCGCAGCGCGGGCCGCCTACCTCGACGCCCTGGACACCTTCGTGCTGCGAGCCGTCGGCGCGCGACTCCCGGACCACGCGGTGCCCGCGATCCGCCGCACCCACGCCGCGGAAGACGTGTCGCCCCAGAGGACCCAGGAGGCGCCGCACGAGCGGGCCGCCGTCGGCTGAGCCGACGGCGGCCCGAGGTCACCCGGACCCGGCCCGAGGCGACCCGCCTCGCGGCCTCGTTCCGGCGCCGCGCCGCTGGGCACCGCCCGTTCACCAGCGGCGCTTGGCGCCGTCGTTCGGCCCCGCCGTGCGCCCCTCGCGCCCCTGGTTGCGGCGCTGGAGCCTCTTCTCCTTCTCCTGGCCCTCCGTGGGCGTCGGGCCGGCCGAGCCGCTCTTGCCCGGAGTGGGCGCGCTCGGCCCGGAGGAGGTCGGCTCCGCGGTCGGCAAGGAGGATCCCGAGGCGCTCGGATTCGTTGACGGATCACTGCTGGGACTCTGGGACGCATCCGGGGAGAGGGACCCGGAGGCGCTCGGGGTCTGGGTGGGCGGGGCGGTCGGCGTCGGGGTCTGGGTGGGAGGCGTCGTCGGCTGGGACTGCGGGGACTGCACGGGAGGCACCTCGCAGTCGCCCGCGGCCTCCTTCGCGGCGTCGACCTGGGCCTGCGCCGCCGTCATGTCCCCCGACTCCTGGGCCTGCCCCGCCAGGGCCATATGCGCCACGAAGAGGTTGATGCGGGTCATGCACACGCCGGTGCGCTGCCGGATGACATTGCCCTCGGTGTCGTAGGCGATGTCGATGACCTCCTGGGGGGCGTCGGGCAGGGAGGACTCCAGGTCGGCGATCGAGCGGTCGTAGTCCCCCGCCAGGACCTCGGCGGTGCCCAGGTTGTAGCGCACCCGCCACTTGTGCAGCCATGGGTTGATCGTGCGCACCATGCGGTAGCGGTCCACCGCGGCGGAGTAGTCGCCCACGTACAGGGAGCGGTTCGCCAGAGTGGTGCCCGTGGACACCGCCGCGAACCACAGGCCCACGACGAGCAGCATCGAGGTCAGGCCGAGCCCGATCAGCAGGCGGCGGCGCCTCGGCATCGGCTTGCGCGCTCCCATCACCGACCCCCTGCCCGCACCAGGCGGCGCACCTCGATATCGGAGCGCACGAGCGCCGCCGCCTCCCAGGTCATGAGCGCGAAGGCCAGGAGCGCCAGGGGCCACGTGAGATAGCGGCTGGAGCGCTTGCCGTGATGCCCGTCGGACAGGATCTGCTCGACGTCGACGCTCGTGAAGGCGCTTGTCGGGTCATCGCCCTCGCCGTCGCGCTGGTAGTAGGGCAGGCCGAGGTCGGTCGCCACCGTCTGCAGCTCCTGGGCATCCGGAATGGAGACGGCGTCGGCGGTCTGCCCCTCCTCCTTGATGTAGGGCATCTGGTCGGCGGGGGTGGTGCCGCCGTCGTACTCGCGCATCCTCCCTCCCTGGGCGGTGCCGTAGCCCAGCACCGCGCCGCCGTCGACGAGGGGGGCGAGGTCCTTCCAGGCCACGCCCTGAGAGGCGGCGTCCTTGGCCCCGGCGCCGTCGTCGGTGGTCTCGCCGTCGGAGAGGATGTAGACGAGGCGGGCGTCCTGGGGGGCCACCTGCTCGGCCTCGGTGAGGGTGGCGTTCAGAAGCGGGAGCATGCGCGCGAGCGAGGAGCCCGTGGATCGGCTCGTCACCTCCTGCCGGAGTGTCTTGATCCACGAGTCGACGGCGTTGATGTCGGTGCTCAGCGGCATCTCCCTGGCCGCCGTGGAGTCCAGGGCGAGGATGGAGAAGCGGGCTTCGGGCAGGGCCTTGCGGATTGCCTCCAGGTCCGCGCGGACGCCGTCGAGCCGGGTCCCGGCGCCGCCGGCCCAGTCCTCAGCGGCCATGGAGCCCGTGCGATCGACGACGAGGTAGACCTCCACGGTGGAGGTGACCCGCTGATCGTACTGGTAGGTGCTGGGGCCGGCGAGCATGAGCACGAGTGTGACCACCAGCGCGGTCCGACGGGCGACGACGAGGCGCGCCGAGCGCGACAGCGGGCGGCGGGCGGGCAGCGGGCGATCAGCCTCTCCTCCCGGCGGGGTCGGACCCGCGTCCCGTCGGCCGTGGGGGACGGGGGCCGCCCGGGGGCGCGGCCGCACCGGACGCAGGCGCCACCAGTTCAGGACGACGGCGCCGATGCCGATGAGGGCGACGAGGATGGCGAGGGGCCATCCGAGCAGCGGATGGAATGTCATGCGCGCCTCCAGGCGGCGATGAGCAACAGGGAGCCTGCGGCCAGCACCAGCCAGATGGCGCCCGCCCTGGGGGTGTCCGTCAGCCGCACCTCATTGTCGGCGCTGTACTCCTGGACCTGGGTCTTCTCCAACTCCTCGACGATGCGCCCAGCCGTGCCGCTGTCCCCCACCTCGTAGAACTTGCCGCCGTTGTCCTGGGTGGCCGTCTCCAGCTCCTGACGGGCCGACTCGACCTGGGCGGCGAGATCGCCGTAGTCGAGCTCGTCGTCGAAGCCGTAGATGGAGAACAGGCGGATCTTCTTGCTCGTGGCGAGCTCGGCGGCCTCGGGCAGGGAGTAGAGCTGGACGTGCGAGTCGTCGAAGACGAGGTTGTCGGTGGCCAGGATGATGGAGCGGGGGCGCTCGTCGGCGCTGGCGGCGCCGGAGTTGTCGAAGGCCTGCGTGCAGGAGGCCAGGCCATCGCCGGCCAGCGAGGAGGCGTCGAGTTCCTCCGCCATCGTGCCGGAGAACATCCGCAAATAGCGGCTGCGCGCCAAGGACGGGCTGGTGAACACGGAGCCCAGGAGATCGGTGATCTTGCCCATCTCGGTCTTGAGGGTCTCGTAGTCGTCGGTGAGGGGCACCATCGTCTGCGCCGTCGTGTTCCAGGCGATCAGCGCCACCCGCTCCCCGTTGAAGGAGTCGATGAGCTCGGTGTAGGTCTCCAGCACCTGGGAGTCCAGGCCGAGCATGGAGCCGGAGACGTCCAAGCACAGCACGATGTCGCGGCTGGCCAGGGCATCGTTGCGCACGTCCTTGCTCACGGGGCGGCCGGCGAGCAGCGCCGAGGAGACCATGGCCGCGATGATGAGCGCGCCCAGGAGCGCGTGGAGTGCGCGGCGGCGGCGCAGGCGGCGCAGGACGGCGGGCGAGCGCAGGAGGGGCATCGCGTTGGCGACGCGGCGCGTCGGGACGAACGGGGCCCGCTCGCCCCTGCGGGCGGCGCGCAGCGCGGCGATGCCGATGATCAGCGCGGCGGCGGCGATGAGGAACCAGGGGAGCCAGGGCATCACCATCTCGAGACCACCTCCCTGGCGTGCTCGATGGCCTGGGCGGCGGCGGCGTCGGAGTCGCGGTCGAAGGAAGGCTGCTCCCAGATCGCCAGGAGCTCCCCAACGTGCCCCAGGGGGTCGGTGTCCAGGGGCTGCGAGGCGGTCCTGGCGCGCTTGAGGCGGGTCTCGATGTCCTCGGACTCGGTGGACGCGGACATATCCATGATCTCCGTGACGGTCGCGGTCGTCAGGTCCTCACCGCTGCGCTCGGATCCGAAGCCCCGCAGAGCGGAGGCCAGCTCGAGGTGCAGGACGCGCAGGTCGATCTGCCCGGCGTCGTACTCCTTCGCGGCGCGCTCGACGAGCCTCATCCAGCGGCGGCGCTCCCCGGGGGCCATGGGAATATCGCTGATGAAGCCGTCCCGGACCCGGTGGCTCAGGAACGACCAGAGCAGTCCGGCGACGGCGAGCAGGAGGATGACGACAGCGGTGACCGCCATCCAGGTGGGCATGAGCTGCGGGGGGCTGAGCTCCACGGTCATCGCCTCCTTCGGGCGGTGGCGAGGCGCTGGCGACCGAGCACCTCGGCGATGGAGTCCACGAGTCCCTCGTCGGAGGCGACGACGGCATGCTCAATGCGCCGCGAGTCCAGCAGCGCGGTGACGCTGGCCCGCCGGGCGGCGTCGATCCGGGCGAGCTGGGCGCCCAGGGCCGTGTCGTAGCGCAGGAACACCGGCAGGTCCTCCGCCATCTCCACATCGCGGACCGCGCCGGGATCACCGGTGATGGGGGCGTCGTCGGCGATCTGGATGACGACGAGCTCGTGCTGCGCCGACAGCCTGCGGAGCTGATCGTGGGCGGCGGCGTCCGGATGGGAGGTGTCGGTCAGGAGCACCACGAGGCTGCGACGGCTGTGAAGGCTGATGACCTTGCCGAGCAGGCCGGGAAGATCGGAGGCGGGCGCACCGGGGACCAGCTCGCCGATGGCGGCGCCGCTGTCCCGCCGGGACGAGACCTGCCCGACCCGCACTTGAGCGCTCGCCGGGGCGCCCCGCGGGGACTCTGTGAGGGCGGAGTACTGCCGGGCGATGAGCCACAGGATCATCTCGGCGTGCTCGGCGCCCGACCGGGGCGGACGGGAGAGCATCCGGGAGGCGTCCCCGGCCACGAGTGCCACGGAGTCGCCGCGCAGGCGGGCCAGGTAGGCCATGACCTCGGCGGCGGCGAGGGCGAGCTCGCGCTTGTCCTCACCGCTGGGGGCCTGGGCGGCCATGGTCCGGCCGGTGTCGATGGCCAGGACGAGGGGCAGGTTGGACTCGCGCTGGTAGCGCTTGATGACGGGCTGGCCGAGGCGCGCGGAGGCCTTCCAGTCGATATCGCCCACGTCGTCGCCGGGGCGGTAGACGGACAGATCGTCGAAATCCTGCCCGTGTCCCAGGAGCACCGACCTGTGCCGCCCGTCGAGCAGCCCGGTGGCGCGGCGCAGGGCGGGCAGGGCCAGGCGCCCCCGCACGCGGGCCAGGCGCGACCCGCGCTGCGTTGGCTCGGCCGGCAGCTCGATGGCGCCCGCCGTGGAATGACGGCTCACGGTGTGGGGACCGCCGCGAAGACCGCGTCGATGATGGCCTCGGGGGCGATGCCGTCGGCGAGGGCGTCGTAGGTCAGCACCAGGCGGTGGCGCATGACGGCGTGGCGCAGCAGGCCGACGTCGTCGGGGGTGACGTAGGTGCGACCGACCTGCAGCGCGAGGGCCTGGGAGACTCGCATGAGGGCGATCGAGCCTCGCGGCGAGCCGCCGACGCGCACATGGCGCTCCAGGCCGGGCACGGGGCGCGGGCCGCCGCCGCGGGAGGTGTTGATGATGGCGACGATGTACTGCTTGATGACCGGGTCCACGTAGACGCGCTCGACGGCGCCCTGGAGCCATTCGACGTCATCGGTGCTGATGGGCTGGACGCGCAGGGGCTCCTCGAAGGCGCCCGAGGAGATTTTGTCCAGGACGTCGACCTCCTCCATGGGCTTGGGGTAGCTCAGCACCTCCTTCATGAGGAAGCGGTCCATCTGCGCCTCGGGCAGGACGTAGGTGCCCTCCTCCTCAATGGGGTTCTGGGTGGCGAGCACCATGAAGGGGCGCGGCAACGGGTAGACGACGCCGCCGATGGAGGTCTGGCGCTCCTGCATGGCCTCGAGCATGGCGGACTGAGTCTTGGCACTGGAGCGGTTGATCTCGTCGAGCAGGACGATATTGGCATGCACCGGGCCGAGCTGAGTGGTCATCTCCCCGGTGGCGTAGTGGAGGACCTGGGTACCGACGATGTCATTGGGCATGAGGTCCGGGGTGCACTGGATGCGGGTGAAGGAGCCGGAGACGGCTGAGGCGAGTGTCTGGGCGGCAGTTGTCTTGGCCAGGCCCGGGACCGATTCCAAGAGGATGTGGCCACCGGCGATGAGCGTGGTTATGAGCGCCAGGCGCAGCTGCTCCTGGCCCACCAGGCGCTGCTCGAAGACCTGGTGGATGCGTTTGATGAGGGCGTCGGCGCGCTCCACGTCCTCCTCGGGTTGGCGGGAGCGGGAGGAACGGGCGGCCTCGGCGCGCAGGGCCTCGCGCGTGGGCAGGAGGCCGGTCGGCGCGGGGTAGGCGTGCTCGCGGGGGACAGTGAGGACGGTTCCCGACTGCGGGGCCTCTCCCGGGGCGGGGCTGGCAGCGCGCCGCGCGCCGGGGGCGATCGACGGCGGGACGGCGGGCACCGCGCCCCTGAGGGGCCCAGCCGCGGTCGGTTCGGCGGGCTGCCGGTGCGGCGCGGGGTCGGTGCTCATACGTCTCCTCATGAGGTGCGGTCGGCGCTCTGCCGCACGCAGGCTATAACGGAGCCCTGCTGAAGCGATACCTCCGGCGATGGGTATCCTCACCCACATTCCCGCTCCGTCCGGGCGATTCTCCGCCCTGCTCGCGAGACCGGTCGAAATCATGATCGAGACCGGTTCGAGAACCGGTCTCGATCATGATTTCGACCGGTCTCGCAGATAAAGAGGGATTATGAGGCTGTGGGGCCGGCAGATCGGCGTCCGAGGCCTCGACCCCCGCCAGCGCCGTCCTGCCGGCAATCGGCCATGCTCCGAGCCGCGGAGACGCGCCCCACCCACGAAGCGCTTCACGGTCGGGCTCACGCCGCGCCTCACTCGCTCAAGGTCACGTCGCTGCCGGCGAGGCATATCGCCAGGCCGTTGTCGGTGACCCTGACCTGGCTGATCCGCAAGCCCCGGGGAAGCTGATCGGGCGTGATCTCCACACCGCCGATCGGGATGCCCAGCAGCGCGAGAATCCTGCCGCCCTCGGAATCGGGGCCGTCAATGGGCACCTCGACCCCGTCGGCCTTCGCCGAGCTGACGGTGATGCTCAGGCCGCCGTCGTCCGTGACCCGCGGCTCGAACACGAACTCGACGGCGGAACCGTAGCCGACGCCGGAGGCGCGGGCACTGCCGGGATCCGTGTCCGTGCCCGGACGCACCACGTCCACCGTCACGTAGTTGGGATTGATATCAGCGGTGGTCACCAGGTCGCTGGCCCCCCGCCAGTCGATGAGCCCCGTGGCGCGCGCGCTGCTCGCGCGATGCGGCCCGGAGGTACTCACACCGGTCAGCTCCACGTGGACGTCACCGATACTCAGGGTGCTGGCCGTGTCCGCCCTCACGGGCAGGTCGAGTCGGGAGGCGTCGATGCCGATCGAGTCGACGCGGCCGTGGAGGAGTTGGAGGATGAGGTCGTCACTCGTAGTGATGGAGGCGTTCTCGTCGAGGCCGGGGAGCGCCTGGCGGATGGCGGAGGCCACGCGCCCGGAGAGATAGGAGTCCAGGGCCGGGCGCACCACGAAATTGCCCACGACGAGCAGAGCAACGGCGCAGACGGCGGTGATGACCAGAGCCCGCCGACGGCGCGGGGCGGGGCTGGGAGCGGACGGGGCGGAGGAGGGAGTCAGGGAGGACGCGAGCGAGGAGGTCTCAGACACGGTCGGCTCCCGCCCCCTTCGCGGCGGCGCCCACCTTGGTCGGGGCGGTGATCACGGGCGCGGCGGCCGCCCGGTTGGCGGCCAGCTCGTCATCGAGCATGGGCAGATCCTCGGCGGTGACCATGAGCGTGAAAACGGCGTGCTCGACGAGCGCCGTGCGGCGGTTGGAGGCGGCGCCCTCGGCGCGGCCCCTGCACAGCCCCCGCACGCCGACGCGGTCGAGCTTGCCGCAGACGTCGTCGAGCTTGCGGTTGAACTTGGTGATCGGCCAGCCCAGGCGCGCGGCGGCGGCCTGCGAGGAGGGGATCTCCGCGGCGCCGGTGCCAGCGCGGCGCAGCACCGGCTCGGACAGGGCGAGGATGAGCAGGAGCTGGGACCGGGTCATCGGGGTGACGCCGATCGTCGTCCGACCGGTGGACTGCCTGACGCCGTCGATCCCGGCGAAGTGATCCTCTCCAGCGCCTATGAGGTCGATCTCATAGGCGGTGGAACCGGCTGAGAAAGTGAGGATGACCCGCGGAAAGACCAGGGGCATGCGCGCGCCCGGGGCGAGGCGGGACTGGACGAGCCCATCGCCGTCGGTGAGAGTGGCCGACAGGCGCGAGCCCTCGTTGGCGATCCACCACAGGCCGTTCTCACGGGCGAGCACGATGAAGTGACGGTGCAGGTAGGGGTTGTCGTCGATGTCGAGATCCCCGCCGCGGCCGATGACGAAGGTCTCGTTCGGGGCGATCCTGTGCACCTCGCCGGAGAAGTCGAGCACGAGCTCCTCGGGGCGGTCAGGATCGACGGAGGGCGGCGATTCCGTCCACGTTGCGTCGCTGGTCATGAGGAGAATCCTTTGTTTACGGCTGGTAGTGCTGGGATGGGCGGATCGAGGGCGGCGAAGGCTGCGACGGGACCCATGGGTCGGGGTTGACGAGGATACAAGGCGGCGTGGCCCGCGCCCGGCCCTCGGGGGCGCGACCCTCATCATCCGGGGCCATCCAACGCACCTCCCCCTGACCGCTCGGGAGCCGTGACGACGCCGACCATCGACGGGCGCTCCACGAGATCGACGACCATCGCCGTGGCGTTGTCATGCCCGCCGTTCTCCAACGCGGCGGCGACGAGGGCCTCGGCGGTGCGCTGCGGGGTGAGGCCGGCGCCCAGGATGAGGGCGAGCTCGTCGTCGTCGAGCTCATCGCTCAAACCATCGGAGCACACGAGGAAGCGCTCGCCCCCCGTGGCGGGCAAGAGGCGCGCGCTCGGGGTGAAGGGGCCCGCCAGTCCCCCGCCCAGGGCGCGGGTGACAATGTTCTTGCGGAAGTCGTCGCGGGCCTCGGCCCGACTGAGCTCACCGGACTCGATGAGCTCCTGGACCTTGGAGTGATCGGTGGTGACCTGGTGGAGCTCGCCATCGCGCAGGAGGTAGACGCGCGCGTCACCCAGGTTGAAGACCAGCCAGGCGGGGATGCCGTCGAGGTGGAGCAGGGCGATGCCGGCGATAGTCGCGCCGGGCCGGTGCGAACCGGAGGAGGGCAGCGCGTCGACCTCCTCCCCGGCCTCCTCGATCGCCTCGATGACCTGGGCGGCGTCGCTGATGACGCTCCCGGCCAGGGCGGAGATCCTCTCCAGGGCGGTGCGGGCGGCCAGGCGCCCGGAGGAGTGCCCTCCCATGCCGTCGACGACGACGTACACGGGCTCCAGGGCCAGGTAGCCATCCTCATTGGCGGTGCGCATGCGACCGACATCGGTGGCGGCACCGACGATGGGGGCCTGGGACGCGGACGCGTCGGCGACCGGCTCAGTGGTCTCGCTCATCGGTTGGTCCCGCCCTCCTTGTTGCCGCATTGGGGGTGACCATACCGTTCCTTCCGCCTCCCTATGGTCATCAGGGCTCCCTCAGGTAGGCTCGCAGCCGCTAGTGCCCCCCCCGGCACTCCGGGACCCTCGCCTCCTCCCCCCGGCGCATCCCGGCCCCCGATCGCCGCTGAAGGACCGTCATGTCTCAAGCTCAGGACGAGCTCATCGCACGCGCTCAGGACCCCACGACCCCCTGGGCGGAGCTGCACGAGCTCGCTCAGAACTACCCGGGACTGCGCCCGTACGTCGCGCGCAATCCGAATACCTACCCGGACCTGCTGAGCTGGTTGGGGTCCCTGGGGGACGCCGCCGTCGACGCCGCGCTGGCGTCCCGCCCCGATGCGATCAGTCCCATCAGCCCGATCGATCCCGCCGCCATGAGCGGCCCCAGCACGAGAACCATGCCCGGCGCGATCTCGGTCCCGCCCGCGACCCAGGGCGCGTCGGTGCAGCCGATGGACCCCGCATGGGCCGCGCAGCAGGCCGGTCCCCAGGCGTTCCAGCCCGCCTACCAGCCGGGCGCCTACGCGGCGGGCCAGCAGCCCTACGCGCAGGGCTACGACCAGCAGCCGCTCCTTCCCGGAGTCGGCGAGCCCGTGCCTCCGAAGAAGGAGAGCCATCAGCGCTCCAACCTGTTCCTGTGGTTCCTGGCCCTGGTGGTCCTGTCCCTCGTCGGGGGGATCGTCTTCTGGGTCCTCGCCGAGGACGACGACGCCACCAAGGCCAGCCGGGCGAGCACGGACCAGACGAGCCAGGCCTCCTCCCCCGCCCAGGGCGGCGAGGCGCCGGCCCCCTCGGCCAGCGCCTCGCCCAGCGCCTCGGCGAGCCCGACGGGCAAGAAGGCCTTCCCGGCGCCGTCGGACGCCGCCGAGCTCGGGGCCTTCACAGCGCCGTCGGGCAATATCTCCTGCACGCTGACCGACTCGGGCGCAACCTGCATCATCAAGGAGCACTCCTTCTCCCGGGACGGTTGCACATCCTCTCCCTACGAGGCCACCGTCGGCGACGGCGAGGCCACCGGCAAGTGCGCGACCTCCTTCTCCAGCGGGGGCGTCACGCTCAACTACGGCGCCTCGGCGAAGCACGGCGACTACGCCTGCACCTCCTCGCAGTCCGGGATCTCCTGCTGGAGCCAGGTGACCGGCAAGGGCTTCACGCTCTCGCGCGAGAGTGTCCAGAGCACCTCGAAGAACTGAGCCCGCGCGGCGCCGCCGGGGCTCGCGAGGCGCGCCCGCGTCTACCATCCACGCATGCCGTCCTACCGTCGAATCCTGCGCGAGCCCGGCGCCCTGCGCTTCTCCAGCGCCGCGCTCATCGCCCGGTTCCCCATGTCGATGCTGGGGGTCTCCCTCATCCTCACCGTCCAGGCGGTTTACGGCTCCTACTCGGCGGCCGGCGCGGTCAGCGCGGCCTTCGTCGTCGCCTCGGCGATCGGCTCGCCGGTCCTGGCACGCCAGGTCGACGCCCGGGGCCAGGGCGCCGTCATGCGCCCGGCGCTGGCGGTCTCCGCGAGCGCGCTGGCGGCGCTCATCGCCTGCCTGTCGATGCGCGCCCCACTGCCCGTGGTCCTCGCCCTGGCGGCGGTGGCGGGCGCCTTCACCGGGTCGATGGGCTCACTGGCCCGCTCGAGGTGGACTGTCGTGCTGTCAACCCCGCAGGACCTCCACGCGGCCTTCTCCCTCGAGGCGGCACTCGATGAGGTCGCCTTCGTCATCGGCCCGCCGCTGGCCACTGCCCTGAGCACCGCACCGGCACTGCCCACCGCCTCGGGCGTCATCGTCTGCACCCTGCTGCAGACCGGTGGTGGGGCCTGGTTGCTGTCCCAGAGGGCCACGGAGCCCCCGGCGCATCCCCGCCCCCGGCGCGGGCCGGGCAAGGACCGCGAGAGCGGCGCAGCCCCATCGAGCGCGGGCGCCTCCCGGGCCCCGGTGCTGCGGCACGGGGCGGTCCTCGCGGTGATCGCCGTGTTCATGCTCACAGGCGGGCTGTTCGGGGCGAATGACGTCGCCGCCGTCGCCGTCGCCGAGGAACTCGGGCACCCCTCCGCGGCGGGCCTCGTGCTCGCCGCCTGGTCGGTGGGCTCTCTCAGCGCGGCGCTCGTCTTCGGGGCGCGCACCTGGGGGTGGCCGCTGTGGAAGCAGCTCCTGGCCGGCGTCACCGGGCTGGCCGTCGGATGCTCGGCCCTGCCGATGATGCCGGGCCTGGTGTCGATCGCCGTCGTCATGGCGCTCACCGGAATGGCGATCGCCCCCACGGTGACGATCGGCAACAACATCGTTCAGGTGACGGTGGCCCCCTCGCGACTCACCGAGGGCCTGGCCTGGATCGGCACCGCGCTCAACATGGGGGTCTCCCTGGGCTCGCTCGTGGCGGGCTACGCGATCGACCGCACCGGCTCCCATGGCGGGTATCTCCTCGTGGCGGGCTTCGCCTGGATGGGAGTCCTCGCTACCATCGTCGCCCTGCCGACGCTGCGATCAGCCAAGGTGAGAACCGATTTGGAGAAGCCCGCATGACATCAGCCCCTGACAGCGCCCCGACACGGCGAACCGCGCACGAGCGCGCGCTGGAGACCGCCCTCGGCTCACCCGCCCTCCTCATCCTGGGCTGCGCGGGCCTACTGCTCACCCCCGTCCACCAGCTGTGGGACAACCTGGTGCCCTCCTTCAAGCTCGACGCGTGGATCTACTACCACGCCGTGGCGCAGTGGCATGCCGGAGGCTCCCTCTACGACTGGTACGCGAACCCCGGGCAGAGGACATGGCCCTTCACCTACCCGCCCTTCGCGGCCTGGGTCTTCACGCCCCTGCTGCTCATCACTGATCGCGCCGCGCAGATCCTGCTCACAGCGCTCACGCCCTGGGCGGCGGCTGTCACCGGCTGGGCGAGCCTGCGCTGCCTGGGAGCGCGCGGGAGGGCGGCCCTCACCGGCGGGGTGTGGCTCGCGCTGGCAGGCTGCCTGGTGGCCGAACCACTGGACAAAACCATGGAGTACGGGCAGATCAACGCGATCCTCATGATGCTCGTCGCGCTCGATCTGCTCGTGATGCCCGCCGGCTCGCGCTGGCGAGGGGTGGGCAGCGCCGTGGCCGCGGCCATCAAGCTCACCCCCGCGATCGCAATCCTCGTCTTCCTCGTGCGCCGCGAGTGGCGGGCGGCGACGACGATGGTCGCCACTGCCGCCGGGCTGACTGCGGCGGCGTGGGTGGCCTCGCCCCGGGAGTCGGCGCGCTTCTTCGGCCAGGCGATGCTCGACCCCTCGCGAGCGGGGCTCCCCGACTACTCGGGCAATCAGAGCCTGCGCGGGCTCGTGGCCCGGACCCTGCCGGAGGGGATGTGGGGCCCGGCGTGGGCGGGGCTCGCGCTCCTGGTGGTGATCGGCGCCGTGCTCCTGACCAGGATCCTGGGACGGGGCGCCTCCGCCTCGGACGGCCTGATCCTGCTGCTCCAGGCCGACGTGGCGATGACCTGCGGGCTGCTCATCTCCCCCATCAGCTGGTCGCACCACTGGGTGTGGTGCCTGCCGCTGCTCATGGGACTCGGCGTCGCCTCCTGGCGCTGGTGCTCGCCCGCCCTCATGACGGTGGCGGCGTCCGGCGGGCTCGTCTTCGCCCTGGCCATGCAGTGGTGGTTCCCCGAGCAGAACCATGCGGAGCAGGACTGGCCGTGGTGGGCGGGACCGCTGGGGTCCTCCTACACGCTGTGGGCGCTCGCCGCTGGGGCTGCGCTGTGGGTCTGCGCCCCGACCGGCGCCGGGACCGACCGGCATCGCCTATACGCGGCCTGACGACGTCGCCGTCGTCCCGCTCGCGACTCTCGGTGCGTGAGCGCGCGCCGGGGTGGCGGCACCCGTAAAATCAGCGGGTGCCGCTCTTCGATATCGCCCGTGCCGTGGAGGACCAGTTCCACCACGACGTCATCCCCGTGCTCAAGCGCCGCGGCTGGCGCCCACGCGTGGTCGCCTACGACGGTTACGGGACCAGCGCCGGCGAACCCGACGGCGCCGATATGGCGCGCGTGCTGGCTCGGATGGTGCTGCGGCCCGTGGACGCCCCGACCGAGGGGCCGTTGTTCCGCTCCCTGCCGGAGCGGCGCCCGGTCTCGGCGGCGGAGGTGATCGACAACGCCCGCATCTCTCTGGCGGACGCGCAGCGGGGCTGGCGCCTGTTCATCGACGCGCCGGTGCCCTTCCTCCCGGTGACGATCACGGTGGGCCGCACCCGGATCCGCACACGGGCGGATCGTGAGGGGTACATCGACGTCGTCGTGCGCGGGCACGGGCTGAGCCCGGGATGGCATGACGCGGTGATCGACGCCGCCGGCGCGGGACGATCCAGCGCGCGCGTGCTCGTGGTGGGCCCGGAGCCGACCCTGGGGATCATCTCCGACATCGATGACACGGCGATGATCTCCCACGTGCCGCGCGTCCTCGTGGCGGCGTGGAACCAGTTGGTCAAGTACTCCTCGGCGCGCGAGCCGGTGCCCGGGATGGCTCGGCTGTACCGGCGCGTTCAACGGGCCCATGAGGGGGCGCCGGTATTCTACGTGTCCACGGGCGCGTGGAATGTCATGCCGACGCTGCGCGCCTTCTTCGCCCGCCACGGCTTCCCCGAGGGGCCCGCGCTCATGACCGACTGGGGACCGACGAACACCGGATGGTTCCGCAGTGGCATCGAGCACAAGCGCACCGAGCTGCGCCGACTCATGATCGATCTTCCCCAGGTGCGCTGGCTGCTCGTGGGCGACGACGGCCAGCACGACCCCCTCATCTACGGCGAGGTGGCCCGTGAGCACGCGGATCGCGTGGCCGCGGTGGCGATTCGCCGACTGAGCACCACCGAGCAGGTGCTCGCCGGGGGCATCGCCGCTCGTCCCATGGGCATCGGGTCGGCGGCCCGCATGCTCGCGGAGGCGGATGTCCCGGTGGTCACGGGAACCAATGGCTTTGAACTGGCCTCCCGACTGCCCACTGCGATCGGTGGCGAAGGACGCTGAAGAGCGAGGACGACCGGCCTGGTGCACCCAAAGTGATGACCAACGTCACGCTGGGACCGAGGATTGAGGTCCCAGCGCCGGGCCTGCGATCCGCCCCCGAGAGGAAGCTCGGCCGCGCCTCGCCCAGGAGTCGTCGGACGGCTAGGCTGGGCATCGCGGTCCCGGCACGACGGGCCCGCCGCACGCATCTAGGAGGCACGCATGAGCAAGCTCCCCTTCGTCCTCGGCCTCGGCGCCGGGTACGTCCTGGGCACACGGGCGGGCCGCGCCCAGTACGAGCGCATCAAGGCGACCGCCCGGGGCGTCGCCGAGCAGCCCTTCGTCCGCACGAGGGTCGACGCCGCCCAGACGCGGGTCGCCCAGGCCGTGCGCCAGCAGGGCGAGGCCGTCACCGACAAGGTCGCTGACGCCGTCAAGGAGCGCCTCTTCGGCGCCCCCGCCTCCCCGGCCCCGGCGAGGGGCTCGGAGCCGGCCGCGGTTGCCGTCGAGGACGCCACGATCCGCCCCATCGAGTAGCGCCGCGCGTCACCCCCTTCTCGGCCCGGCTCCGGTGAGAGCCCCGGCCCTTAGAGGTCCTCGGGGGCGAGGGGCTTGCGGCCGCGCCGTCCTCGGGAGGACCCGCCGTCGCCCGCGCTCGCCCGCCGGGCGCCATCGCCCCTGACGCGCAGGCCCATGAGCCCGCGGCGCCATCCGATCGCGGAGCCGCTCGGGAGCGTCCACTTCGGAGGCCTCTCCCCCCGGGCGCGCCGCCGCATCTCGCGGTCCCCCACCACGGGCAACTGCCAGGAGCGCCAGTAGGCGAGCAGGCACATGCCCGCCCCCACGAGCGTGGCCGCGAGAATGCCCCAGCTCTCGTGGAAGCCGACGCGCACCATCACCACATCGGTCAGCGCCGCCAGGAGCGCCGGGATCGCGTAGAGCTTGTTGCCGCCGAAGACCGCCGGCGTCTCCCCCACCGACACGTCGCGGATCATGGAGCCGCCCACCGCCGTCAGGCAGCCCAGGAGCAGCGCCGGCATGACGCCCAGTCCGTTCGCCAGGGCCTTGGTAGCGCCCGTGGCCGCCCACACCCCCAGGACGACGGCGTCGGCCACCACGAGGAAGCGGCGGGCCGGGCGGGAGGTGAAGGGGACAAGCCAGGCGATCATCGCACCGGCGCAGGCGGCGTAGAGGTAGTAGGGGTCCGTCAGGGCGAAGGGCGGGCCGTTCTGGATCATGACGTCGCGCAGGATGCCGCCGGCGGTCGCCGTGAGGATCGCCAGGACCACGAAGCCCACGAGGTCGAAGTTCTTGCGGCGGGCAATGAGCGCCCCCAGGATCCCATTGAGCAGCACGCCGGACAGGTCGATGGCGCGGAAGGTGACGGGCAGGGCGCCGAGGGCCGTGATCTGCGCGGGATGAAGCGCGATGGGGAGGCAGACCGCTGACAGCACGGCCACACGATAGAGGATGCGCGGCGGCGCAGGCCCGCACGCGGCGAGGACTCACCGGGCAGGCGGCGAGGTCGAGCCGCGCCCGCCCGCGCCGCCCCGCGTCCAGCAGTGCCGCCCACCGCCTCAGGCTCACCGAAATCACCACTGGCGGGCGCAACCGGCCCGGGGGAAGATCGGGCACGTGCCATCACACCCCTCCCCGCCCTCCCGGTCCTCGCCGTCGGCGCCGCGGCGCTCGGCCGCGGGCTCGCGCTACGCCCCGCCCCAAGACCTGTCCAAGTACGCGTGGCTGTCCATCGGGGCGGCCCTGGCCACTATCGCCCTGAAATCGTGGGCGGCATGGGTGACCGGCTCGGCCGGGCTCCTCTCGGACGCGGCGGAGTCTCTCATCAACCTGGTGGCGGCGGTGATGGCCTTGTGGGTCCTCAAGGTCTCGATCCGCCCAGCGGACGAGGACCACCAGTTCGGCCATTCCAAGGCGGAGTACTTCTCCGCGGTGGTCGAGGGCGTCATGATCTTCGTCGCGGCGGCCCTCATCATCGTCACGGCGACCGAGCGGATCATCCACCCGGTCATGCCCGAGAAGCTGGGACTGGGCCTGGCGGTCTCCGTGATCGCCTCGCTCATCAACGGCGGGGTCGCCTGGATCATGTACCGGACGGGGCGCGCCAAACACTCGGCCACGCTCATCGCCGACGCCAAGCACCTGTCCACCGATGTCATCACCTCCGCGGCCGTGCTCATCGGCGTGGGGGTCGTGGCGCTCACCGGCTTGCCAGTGCTCGACGCCCTCGTGGCCCTGGGGGCGGGCCTCAGCATCATGTGGACGGGCTTCACGCTCATCAACGAGTCGGTGGGCGGGCTCATGGACGCCGCCCCTGCCGCCGAGGCGATCGCCCGGGTGGAGGAGGTGCTGGGCGCCCGCCGTGAGCCCGACCGCATCGACTTCCACGCCATGCGCATCCGCGAGGCGGGCAACCGCCGCTTCATGGATCTCCACGTGCTCGTGCCCGACACCTGGACGGTCAAACAGGGGCACGACTACACCGAGGACCTCATCGACGACCTCGTCCGCTCCGATCCGGGCCTGCGGGTCTCCGCCCACCTCGAGCCGATCGGCGATCCGAAGAGCTACGAGGACCTCGACGATATCTGACCTCCCCGGACGCGCGGCCCCGAGGGCCCGGCAGGGGCGCCGATGCGGGCGGGATGGGGTGCGACCGGCCGGGCCCGGCCCTGCCCCGCCGTCGAGCCCCGTTACAGGACACCGCCCTGCGTGACAGACTCATCCCCATGAGCCCAGCAGTTCTGTCCGCGACCGCTCCGTCCCTGCGCCATCACACCGCGCCGCACCCCGCCCCCTGGCGCGACCTCGACCATATCGGGGTCGAGATCTGCCTGGAGAACGTGGCCAGCGTGCGGCTCGCGGTCCGCGCGGGAGCGGACCGCGCCGAACTGTGCGACAACCTCACCGTCGGCGGCACCACACCCTCGATCGGCGCCGTCGAGGCCGCCATCCTGGCCGCCTCCGAGGAGGTCGAGGCCAAGCGCCAGCGCATCGGCGCGCACTGGGCCTCCTCCAAGGACGGCGCCCCCTTCGGCCTGCGCATCATGATCCGCCCCCGCGGCGGCGGCTTCGTCTACGACGGCGACGGCAGGCGCGCGATGATCGCGGACGTCCGCAGGATCGCCGCTCTGTCGCGCGAAATGAGCGAGTACACCCGACCGGTGCCCACATCCAACCCGGCCCGGCCGCTGCCCCCGGCCGTGGACCTGGGGATCGTCGTCGGCGGCCTGACGGACGACGGCGCCGTCGACCGCGGTCTCATCCGCCTCCTCAAGGACCTCGCCGACGGCGCCCCCCTGACCTACCACAGGGCCATCGATGCCAGCCGAGATCCCCTGGAGGCCTACCGCGACCTGCGCCGGCTCGGCGTCGACTACGTGCTCACCAGCGGGGCGGCGGACACCGCCCTCGACGGGGCGCGGACGATCGCCGCGATGGTGGCCGAGGAGGGACCGAGGGTCATCGCCACCGGCACGGTGCGCGGCCACAACGCCGCCGAGGTCATCGAGGCCACGGGCGCCGGGGAGATCCACCTGCGCTGCTCCTTCCCGGACCTGCCCCCGCACCTGCCCCAGAACACCGATGAAGAGCAGGTGCGCGAGATCGTCGAGGCGGCGCGCGCCCTGCCGGTCCCGGGCCGGCCGGGCCGCTCAGAGGGCTGAGGGACCCGGGCCGGCGCAGACCGTTCCAGCGCTCAGTCCTCCAAGCCGTCCCGCACGCGCGCCGCAGCGGCCACGAGGTTCCCCAACGAACTCGTGGTCTCCGCATAACCGCGGGTCTTGAGCCCGCAGTCGGGGTTGACCCAGACGCTTCCGGCGCCCAGGGCGTCGACGGCGCGACCGATGAGCTCGGCGCACTCCTCGGTACTGGGCACGCGCGGGGAGTGGATGTCCCACACGCCCGGGCCGAGCTGACGGGTGAAGCCGCGCGCGGCGACGGCCGGAAGGATGTCCATCCTGGAGCGGGAGGCCTCGATCGAGGTGACATCGGCATCCAAGTGATCGACGGCGTCGATGACCACGTCGAACTCCGAGTAGCACAGGTGCGTGTGGATCTGGGTGGCGCTCACCGCCCCGCCGGTGGCGAGGCGGAAGGACCCGACGGACCACTCCAGGTAGGCGGGCTGATCGGCGCGGCGCAACGGCAGGGTCTCGCGGATGGCCGGCTCATCGACCTGGATGACGCCGATGCCAGCGGCCTCCAGGTCGGCCACCTCGGCGCGCAGGGCCAGCCCCAGCTGGTCGGCCACCTCGGCGCGCGGCAGGTCGTCGCGGACGAAGGACCAGGCCATGATCGTCACGGGGCCGGTGAGCATGCCCTTGAGGGGCTTGTCGGTGAGCGACTGGGCGTAGGAGGACCAGGCGACCGTCATCGGGGCGGACCGGGCGACGTCGCCCCACAGGATCGAGGGGCGGGTGCAGCGCGAGCCGTAGGACTGGACCCAGCCGTGCTCGGTGGTGGCGAAGCCATCGAGCAGCTCGGCGAAGTACTGGACCATGTCATTGCGCTCGGCCTCGCCGTGGACGAGCACATCCAGACCGATCTCCTCCTGGAGGCGCACCACGCGCTCGATCTCGGCCCTCATCTGGGCCTCGTAGCCGGCTGCGTCGAGCTCGCCCCTGCGGTGGGCGGCGCGGGCGTCGCGGATCTGCGGGGTCTGGGGGAAGGAGCCGATGGTCGTGGTGGGCAGGAGCGGCAGACCCAGGCGAGCGTCCTGGAGCGGCTTGCGCTCGGCGTAGGGCGGGCGCTGCCGGTCGGCAGGGGTGATGGCGCCGACGGCGTCGCGCACCTCGGCGCGCCGCACCCCGGGGTGGGTGGCCCGCTGGGCGCGCAGGCTCGCGTCACGGGCGAGCTCATCGGCGATGGCGTCCCTGCTCCCGGCCAGTCCGCGCGCGAGGGTGAGGACCTCCCCCACCTTCTGGTCGGCGAAAGCCAGCCAGGAGCGGATGACAGGGTCGAGGGAGGCCTCGCGCTCGACATCGTGCGGGACGTGCTGCAGGGATGTGGAGGTGCCCACGGTCAGGGGCGTTCCCGCGGGCAGGGCGTTCCGCAGGCACTCGAGGGCGGCCAGAGCCGCCTCGAGGTCCGTGCGCCAGATGTTGCGGCCGGAGACCACCCCGGCGACGACGCTCTTGCCGCCCAGAGCCGCCAGTTCCTCGGCCCGCGGCAGCGCCCCGGCCACGAGGTCCAGGCCCACGGCCTCGATCCCGGTCGCCCCCAGCACGGGCAGGGCGTCGCCGAGCGAGCCGTAGGCGCCGGTGACGAGGACCTGCGGACGCTCGACGATGGCGGCGATCCAGGTGCAGGCCCGGTGGACGGCGGCCAGGATCTCCTCGCGGGGCACAGCCCAGGTGTCGGCGACGAGGGCGGGCTCGTCGATCTGGACCCACTGCGCCCCGGCGGCCCACAGGTCGGCCAGGAGGTGACCATAGGCACCCAGGAGGTCGTCGAGGCGATCGATCGGCCGGAATCCGGGGGCCGCGCCGTCGGCGGGCTTGGAGGCGAGCAGGTAGGTGACCGGGCCGACGATGACCGGCCGGGGATCCGGCTCACCCGCGGCGAGGGCCTCCAGGACCTGGGCGGCGGGCCCGTCCGTGGGGTCGATGGCGCCGAATCCGGGGACGTAGTCGAGGGGGGTGGACTCATCGATCTCGGGGACGAGGTAGTGGTAGTTCGAGTCCATCCACTTCGTCATCTCCTGCGCCGCGAGGTCCCCCTGGCCGCGCGCCACGGTGAAATGACCCTCGAGACCCAGGCCGGGGTGCCCATGCCCGGCCCCGCCGCGCAGGTGGGCGAAGCGGGGCGGCACGGCGCCCAGGGCGCTCGTGACTTGGAGGACCTGGTCGTAGTAGGCGAAGTCGGCGGGAACGGCGGCCGGCCCCGCCAGTCCCAGGCCGCGCAGGCGCTCACGGGTGGCGCGGCGCAGCCCGGCGGCGGCGGCGCGCAGCTCATCGGCGCTGGTGGCTCCCTTCCAGTAGGACTCGACGGCGCGCTTGAGCTCGCGATCGGGCCCGATGCGCGGATAGCCGAGGATGGTGGCGGCGGGCAGAGGCGTGGAGGGGGCGGGCGTGGTCGGCGTGGTCATGGTCGTCGCTTTCGTCGTCGAGGTTCAGGGGCGCGCGGGACCGGCGTGAGCCGGCTCGGGCATTCGACGATCACCACCGGGCGTGGCGTTGAGGTAGGCGCGACGCACGTCGCGCTGCATGGATGTCGAGACGCGCTCGCCGCCGAGGATGCCGCCCAGACGCAGCTGGCTGACGACGTCGAGGGCGGGGCGGGTGCGGTTGAAGGTGTAGAGGTGGATGCCGGGGGCACCGCCGTCGAGGACCTCGGTGGCCAGCCTGAGGGTGGCGTCGATGCCTCGCGTGACGGTCTGAGCTCCCCGGGCGGGCCCGAGGCTGGCGGCGAGCCCCTCGGGGATGGGCACGCCGGTGAGGTCGGCCAGGCGGGAGAGCCGGGCGAGGTCGGTCATCGGCAGGATGCCCGGCAGCAGGGGCATGGAGACACCGCAGTAGGTGGCGGCGCGGGCCAGCGAGAGGTAGTCCTCGGGATCGTAGAAGACCTGGGTGATGGCCAGGTCCGCGCCGGCAGCCTGCTTGGCGGCGAGGATCTCAACACCGCGCCCATGGTCGAGCACCGCCGGATAGGCGGCGACGGCGATCGTGAGGTGGCGCTCGCCGTCGTCGAAGTACTCGGCCTCGACCTCCCGGATGACGCGCACGAGGTCCTCGGCGTGGGCGAGCTCGCCGGGCAACTCGTCGGCGTCGTGCCCGCGGGGAGGGTCGCCGCGCAGGGCCAGGAAGCGGCGCACGCCCAGGGCCAGGAAGAGGCGGACGATCTCCACGACGTCGCGCTTGCGGTAGCCGATGCAGGTCAGGTGCGCCATGAGCGGGGTGCAGGAGCGCGCCAGCACGTGGGTGACGACGTCCTCGGCGGGGTTGTGCTCGCGGATGACCCGCACGGCGGGCTCGGCGGGGCGAGTTCCCAGGACGAAGGTCGGCCGGTAGGTGACGGAGACGAAGTCCGGGGCGGTGGCCAGCAGTCGGTCCAGGGCACTCCAGGTCTGTGAGGCTGCGGCGCCGGCGCGGGGCGGGAAGAGCTCGAGGGAGAGCGTGGGCGGCCCGTGCGGGGCGGGCGCCGAATCGTCTGGGGTGCTCGACATGTCTTCTCCATCGGTCCTGGCGGAAGCACCCTCAGGGGTTGCTGCGACGTCGTTGAGCCAGGTCTCTCGATCGCTCTGGATGGGTGCCCATATCCTGCCAGGGCCGCGCGCGGGCCGACCCTCCGGGTCCGTTCTCTGAGACGCGGTGTCACGCCGTGGGAGTCCGCGCGCGCCGCGCTGCGGCGGCAGTCACGCTTCGAGCGCAATCGGCTGATCTCCCCCTGTGGGGGGATGGTCGGGGCGACGGCGCTGCCCTACCTTGTGCTCATGGCTCATCAGCGCATCGAGGCGCGTATCGACACCGCCCGGGGCATCGGCCTCGCGGTAGAACTCGTACTACCCGCCGGCGTCCCTGACCTCGACCCTGACGATGGACGACAGGTGGCGGACACCGGCGGCGCGATGCCCGAGCGCCCCGAGGCCATCGTCATCCTCGCCCATGACTTCCTCGCCGACCGCCACGGGCCCGGCCACAGCCTCGACCGGCTCGCCGCCACTTACAGGGAGGCGGGTCTGGCGACCCTCCAGTTCGACTTCTCGGGCCTGGGCGCCTCCGACGACGACATCATCACCCTTGCTGGCGAGGTCGCCGATCTCCAAGCGGTGTGCGGATGGCTCACCCACCTGGGCTACGCGCGCCAGGGGATCCATGGGCACGGCCTGGGGGCCACGGCGGCGCTCATCGCCAGGCCGGAGCAGGTGCGCACGGTGGTGGCCGTCGGCGCGATCGTCGGGCCGCAGTCGATCCTGTGGGAGGAGGTCTTCTCCTCCATCCAGCTCGACGAGCTCGCCAAGCACGGCATGACCCGCCTGCCGGATGACAACCCCAATGACCGCGCCTGGGATGTCCTGACCAAGGAGACCCTGGCGGACGTGTCGATGCAGCGCTCCGACGGCGTCATGGAGGGCCTGCCCTGGCCGATCCTCATGGTGCACGGCGCGCAGGTCGAGGAGTCCTCCGACGCCGCCGACGAGGCCGCCAAGGGATTCCCCCTCCTGCCCGACGGCTCGCGCATGCTTCAGATCCACTCCTCGGGCGAGGAGGCCGATGCCGAGCTCGCTCGCGCCGCGGTGGACTGGATGGCCCTGCGCCTGCGCTAGTGCCCGCGACGCCCGCGCTAGCCCTCTCACGAGTTCGTGACTTTCGGCGACGAGCCCGCCCCCTGGACCACCTGCGCTCTCCCGACACGTCTGGGACGGTTGGGCGCCGTGGCCTCTGGCTCGGGACGCCGAAAGCACCGTCCGGCGCTCTGAGGCATCGGTGAGCCCCGAGGGCATCGCGGGGAGCGCTGCCCACCGGCGGCCCAGTGCCGCCTCCTTGACGTCTTCCTCCCCGATGCGCCCCCTCCGGCGACTCGGGCTGGAAAGTGCTGCGCCCGCCCTGCTCGGCCCGCGCGCCCCGCCGCATGGGGGACAATAAGCGGCCTATGGATAACACCAGTGCTGCCGGCGACGCCGGTGAGGGCCACGGACACCAGCAGGGGCGCCGCGATCGCCGCGACTCGGGCGGGCACCGGGAGGACGGGGCCCGTCGGGGGCGCCGCCCCGCCCAGCAGCAGGACGGGCATGGCCGTCCGCCCCACGGGAATCGCCAGGGCAGGCGCCCCAGGCGCCCCTGGGCGGGTTTCACCGCGGATCAGCTCTCCGAGCGCACGGCTTCCGTCCCGGAGATCGTCTACCCCGATGAGCTGCCCGTCACCGCCCGCCGCGCTGAGATCGCCGAGGCCATCCAGCACAACCAGGTGGTCATCGTGGCCGGGGAGACCGGGAGCGGCAAGACCACGCAGATCCCCAAGATCTGCCTGGAGCTCGGCCGCGGCATCACCGGGATGATCGGCCATACCCAGCCCCGCCGCATCGCCGCCCGCTCCGTGGCCGAGCGCATCGCCGACGAACTGGGCACCCGCATCTCCTCCGAGGGGATCGTCGGCTACCAGGTGCGCTTCACCGAGGAGGTCGGGGCGCGCACCCTCATCAAGCTCATGACCGACGGCATCCTCCTGGCGGAGATCCAGTCCGATCCCACGCTCGCCCGCTACGACACGATCATCGTGGACGAGGCCCACGAGCGCAGCCTCAATATCGACTTCATCCTGGGTTACCTCGCCCGGCTCCTCCCGAGCCGCCCCGATCTCAAGGTCATCATCACCTCGGCCACCATCGACTCCGAGCGCTTCGCCGAGCACTTCGGCGCCGAGCCCCCGCGCCCCGACGGCCTCGCCGTGCCGGATGACGGCGCCCGATCCGACGGCACCGCTCCCACCGCCGCGCGCGTGCCCGCCCCGATCATCGAGGTCACGGGCCGCACCTACCCCGTCGAGATCCGGTACCGGCCCCTGAGCGCGGACGAGCCCGACAGCGGCGCGGATGCAGCCGATGACACCGACCGCGCCCCCCGGGCCGGGCGCGCCAAGCGGCCGGAGCCCGCTCCCCGGGAGGACCGCGACCAAGTCACGGGCATCCTCGACGCCGTCGACGAGCTCCTGGCCACCGGCCCCGGCGACATCCTCGTCTTCCTCGCGGGCGAGCGGGACATCCGTGACACCGAATCGGTCCTGGCCGATCACCTCGGGCCGCGCCTCGCCGTCGACGGGCGCTCACGGCTGCCCGGAGGGGTCGAGGTGGTGCCCCTGTACTCTCGTCTGAGCGCCGCCGAGCAGCACCGCGTCTTCGAGCCGCACTCGACGCGCCGGATCGTCCTGGCCACGAACGTCGCCGAGACCTCGCTGACGGTGCCCGGCATCCGCTACGTCATCGACCCGGGCCTGGCCCGCATCTCGCGCTACTCCAACCGCACGAAGGTCCAGCGCCTGCCCATCGAGCCGATCAGCCAGGCCAGCGCCAACCAGCGCTCGGGGCGCTGCGGGCGCCTGGCCGACGGCGTCGCCATCCGCCTCTACTCCGAGGCCGATTTCGACTCCCGCCCCCAGTACACCGAGCCGGAGATCCTGCGCACCTCGTTGGCCAGCGTCATCCTTCAAATGGCGGCCCTGGGGCTGGGCGCGGTGGAGGACTTCCCCTTCATCGACGCCCCGGACCGACGGGCCGTGCGCGACGGCATCGCCCTGCTCGCAGAGATCGGCGCGATCGACCCCGACGGCGCCGCGCGCGCCCAGGGGCCGCGCCTCACCACCGTCGGGCGCCGCCTGGCGCGCCTGCCGATCGACCCGCGCCTGGGGCGGATGCTCCTGGAGGCCGGCGAGCTCGGCTGCGCCGGGGAGGTGCTCGTCATCGTCGCCGCCCTGTCCATCCAGGATGTCCGCGAGCGCCCGGTGGACAAGCAGGAGGCTTCTGACGCCCTGCACCGCCGCTTCGCCGACCCCACGAGCGATTTCCTGACCTACCTCAACCTGTGGCGCTACCTGCGCACGCAGTCCCGCGAGCTGTCCGGCTCGGCGTTCCGCCGCATGTGCCGCGCCGAGTTCCTGCACTACCTGCGGATCCGCGAGTGGCAGGACGTCCACGCCCAACTGCGGCAGATGTCGCGGCAGCTGGGGCTCAACGCCTCCCCCGTCGAACTGCCGACGGCGCGCGCCATCCGGGCCGCCGGGGAGGCCCTGGAGCCCGGCTCGCACGCCGCCCAGATCGCCCACGGGGATGTGGCGGCCGCCGTCATGGCGCTCGGGCGCAGCGCCGACACCCCCGACGCCGACGCCATCCACCGCTCCCTGCTGGTGGGGCTGCTGTCCAATGTGGGCAACTGGGATGAGCGGCGCCGCGAGTACGCCGGGGCGAGGGGCACGCGCTTCACGATCTGGCCCGGCTCGGGGCTGCGCCGCAAGACCTACGACTGGGTGATGACGGCGGAGCTGGTGGAGACGTCCCGGCTCTTCGCGCGCACCGTAGCGAAGGTCGACGAGCGGTGGATCGAGGAGGCGGCCGGGAGGGCGGGCCTGCTGCGCCGCGTCCACGGCGAGCCCTACTGGTCCACGCGACGCGGGGCCGCGATGGTCCACGAGAAGGTCATGCTCTACGGGATGACGCTCGTAGCGGACCGCCCCTCCACGCTGGCATCGGTGGGCACGGAGTCGGCGCGGCAGGTGGCCCGGGAGATGTTCATCCGCTCCGGGCTCGTCGAGGGCGGCTGGCACGCCCGGCACGGCTTCGTGGAGCGCAACCGGGAACTGCGCGAGGAGCTGGAGGATGTGGAGCGGCGGCGCCGCGAGCACGGCCTGCTGGCCAGTGACGAGGCGCTGTTCGACTTCTACGACGACCGCCTGCCCGAGAACATCCACGGTGCCGCCGACTTCGACGCCTGGTGGAGGCGGGAGCGGAGCCGCCGCCCGGACCTGCTGGACTTCACGCGAGAGCTGCTGCTGCCCGGCGATGACGACGCCACGGGCTACCCGGACACCTGGACGCAGGGGGACCTGACCCTGGGCCTGGAGTACGTCTTCGAGCCGGGGCGCCATGACGACGGCGTCACCGTGCGGGTGCCGATTGAGGTGCTGGGGCGCCTGGAGCCGACCGGCTTCGACTGGCTCGTGCCGGGGATGCGCCCCGAGCTCGTGGTGGCCACGATCCGAGCACTCCCCAAGCGAGTACGCCGCCAGCTCGTCCCCGCCCCGGATGTGGGCGCGCAGGCGTGGGCGGTCCTGCAGGAGGAGTACCCGACGCCGCCCGGGGCCTCCTGCCCGGATACGCCCTTCGAGGAGGCCTTCGCCGCGGTGATGGGGCGCCTGCGCGGCGTGGAGATCAGCGACGACGACTGGGCAGAGGCCGCCGAGCGCCTGCCCGATCACCTGTCGATCGCCTTCGCGGCGCTTGACGCGCGAGGGAGGGCCCTGGGGCGCGGCAAGGATCTCGTGGCGCTGCAGAGGCGCCTGTCGGGGCGCACCGAGGAGGCTGTGCGCTCGGCGGTGCGCGGGGCGCTCGCCCAGGCGATGGAGGAGGCGCAGGCCCGCTCCGGCGGGCGCGGCGGTACGCGGGGCCCCGGGACCGGGAAGGAGGGGCAGGGTCGGCAGGGCCCCGGGCGGCGCGGCCGACGCGGGCGCAGGGCCGACGACGGCGCCGATCCCGCGGAGGCGGCGGGCCCGGTCGGCCCGGTGGCGGGCGGCGCCGGGCCGACCGGCATGAGCGCGGGGCTGGCCGAGCGGGCGGGCCTGGAGGAGTGGCCGAGCGGCCTGGCCGGACTCATCGGCCCGGATTCCTCCACGATCCCCGCCACGGTGGAGTCCACCGGCACGGCCGGGCTCGTCGTGCGAGGTTACCCGGCCCTGGTGGCCAGTGGCGGCGCGGCCCGGCTGCGCCCCGGCGGGGCCAGCGGGAGCGGGACTGCCGGCAAGCCCACGGCCCCCACCGCGGATCTGACGATCCTGTCCGACGCCGTCGCCCAGGGCCGGGAGCACCCCGCCGGCGTGATCGCGCTGGCACTGGCGCACGCGGCACTGCCGACGGGCCGGATCACGAGCCGCTGGAGCGGCAGGGAGTCGCTGACGCTCGCGGCGAGCCCTTACCGGTCCACCGAGGCGCTGGTGACCGACCTCCAGCTGGCGGCGGCGCGCGCCGTCGCCGAGCAGTGGGCGTCCGGCACCGGTCGGAGACTCGCCGAGGTGCGCGAGAAGGCCGTTTTCGATGAGCTCGCGGGGGCGATGCGCGAGGGGTTGGAGGACGGGGTCCACCGGATCGCCCTCATCGTGGTGCGCGTACTGGAGGCCCAGCGGGAGGTTCAGGACGCGGTGGACGCGCATACCTCGCTCGCGCTGCTGACCACGCTGCAGGAGGTGCGCGAGCAGGCCGCCGCGCTCATCGCCGATGGGTTCATCACCGCCACGCCCGCCAGCCGGCTGCAGCACCTGCCCAGGTACCTGAAGGCGCTGGCGATGAGAGTGGAGCGGGCGGCCTCCTCGCCGTCGGCGGCATCGCAGGACGCGGCCCTGGCCCACCAGGCGCGCGAGGCCCTGGCAGGGATCGAGCGGGCGCGTGAGCGGACTGCGGCGCTCCCGCCGGATGCGGCGCGCGAGGCTGCGCTGGCCGAGGCGCGGTGGATGGTGGAGGAGCTGCGGGTGAGTCTGTTCGCCCAGACGCTGGGAACCTCCCAGAAAGTCAGCCCCCAACGCATCTCCAAACTCCTCGCCACCATCTAGCCCCACCGCCCATCGCCCCTCCCTATCAGCGAGACCGGTCCGCGGACCGGTCTCGCTCCTATTTTCGACCGGTCTCGCTGGAGGGGGGGCGGGTGCCTCGGCATCAGGCCGGCCGCAGGCCCTCGGCAGCCAGCGCCGCCCGAGCCCTGCCCCAGCGGCGGTCGTCGCGGAAGGCGAGCCAGAGGGAATCGAGCCCCCGATCGGCGACGGCGGCGTAGAAGGCCTCCGGCCCGCGCTCAGCGCCGCGCCCCAGGGCCCGGGCGCTGACGATCTCCTCCTCGGTCCGACCGCCACCCACATGCGCGATGAAAGCGCGCCGATCGGACCACGCGGCGCCAGGATCGCTCTCGTCGAGGTGGAGCCAGTGGTGCCCGGGCGCGATCCCGAGCGCGTCGTCACCCTCGACGGGCGGGGCGATTGGCCCCGTCCAGTCCCGGCCGGCCCGGGTGGCGAGGATCGAGGCGGGCCAGACGACGCCGGTGTCCACGTCCAGCCAGACGCCGTCGCGCTGCCCGCCGGCGGCGATGGAGGTCACCAGTGCTCCCAGGCGCAGCGGTAGGGGCGAGCCGGCGGGGCGCTCCCCGCGCAGCCGGGCCATGATCAGCTCGGCGAGAACGTCGTCGCCGGGCCAACCGCGCAGCTCGAGCTGGGTGATGGTGGAGAGCATCGCGGCGGTCATCGGCTCGCACAGCGCGTGGCCGGGCCCGTTGCTGGCGCGCCAGGTGCCCGCCAGGCAGGCGCCGACCTGCTGGAGGACGTGGCGGCAGTCGGCGCCGGTGAGGGCGGACACGAGCGAGGGGATATCGCGCCTGGCCCAGGCCCTGCGCACCGCGCCGACGTCGACGGGCTCGGCCACGGACGCACCGAACTCCTCCAAGAACTCCAGGTGCCGGGGACGGCCCCGCTCGCCGCGCGGGCCCCGCGGGGCCCGAGGCTCCTCACGATCCGGCTGGTCCCGGCGATCCCTGGCCTCGGCGCGCTCGGCGGCCCTGCGAGCACGGCGGCTCGACCCCGGCTCGAAGGCCTCGGGCGCGGGCCGCGCCCCGCCGGCCCCATTCCCCTCATCATCGACGCGGCGGCCCCCTGCGCCCCGGTGGCGCTCGGCGTCGGGCCGAATCCGGCCGTACTGATCCGGCAGGTCGCCCCAGCCGCGGATCGGCTGCGGACCGGTGATCCGCGGGCCGATGAGCTGATCGACACCGATCTTGTCGGTGACGGTGCAGCGGTAGACCCACCGATCGGACAGGTCGAAGACGTAGCGCATCGTGTCCCCGCGCCCCAGGAGCGGCTTGACCGCGGTGGTGCCGGGCAGGACGCGGTCGAGGATGGGACCGCCGGTGGCGGCCCGGGTCGCGAGGTCGCGCTGGGGGGCGTCGTCGATGATGCGGGTGCCATCCGCGAGGGCGAACTCGTGGTGGTGGGCCCGGTCCCAGCGGGCGAAGGCGAGATCGATGGCGCGGGCGAGCTCGGCAAAGGTGGTCGACGGCGGAGCGATGAGGTCACGCCCAGGGGGCGGGTCGAGGTCAATGCCGCGACCGCCCAGGAGCTCCACGGTGATGACCTGCCAGCGTCTCGCCATGGTCCCGATGCTGCCATAGCCTCGCGGGGCGCGCATGGGCCCCAACCTGGGAAAATCCTGGGGCTGCGCCGTACGGCCCGCTCATGCCCCACCCACCTGCGGCAAGATGCGGACAACCGGCGGACGTGGCACTGAGCACGATCCCGCGGGGCACGATGCGCGGTCGGGGAGCGCACGGCTCCACCACTTAGCGGCTCACAGCACCGAGGACATGAGTCGGCAGACATTGTCGATGTAGCGCAGGTAGCGGGGCTCGGCGGCCCACTGCTCAGCGGTCAGCTCCTCGGAGACGGCCCGGTAGGCATCATCGTTGGCGCGCAGGAGATCGTCGAGGTCCCCGCCGAAGGCCAGCAGCATGACCTCGTAGTTGAGGGTGAAGCTGCGGAAGTCCATGTTGGACGAGCCGATGACCGCCACCTCGCCGTCCACCGTCATGTACTTGGAGTGCAGGACGGTGGGCGGGGGGTAGCGGAAGATCCGCACCCCGGCGGCCAGCAGCGCCGGGTAGTAGGAGCGCTGGGCGTGGTTGACGATGAACTGGTCGGACTCCTTGCCGACGAACAGCTCCACCCGCACGCCCCGGTAGGCGGCCGAGGTGATCGCGGCCAACAGCGCCTCGTCGGGGATGAAGTAGGGGCTGGTGATGGACACCCGCCGGGTCGCCCCCTGGATGAGGGACAGGAACATCCTCAGGTTCGGCTCCAGGGGGTAGCCGGGCCCGGACGGCACGAGCTGCATGGCGTTGACGACGGCGTCGGGCCGCCCGGGACGGGGCGCGGCGGAGCCCACGGTGGGCGCGGGCTCCTGGCCCACCTCGGGAATGGCCTCGGGCAGGGCCTCGGCGATGGTGGAGGTGGAGCGCTTGTGAACGGGCCGGGAGACGCCAGGCTTGCGCTTGCGAGCGGGACTCAGGGCGAAGACGTCGAGGAGCTCGTCGGCCTCGAAGAGCCAGTCCATGGCGAAGACGGCCTGCGCCTCGGCGACGATCGCTCCTGTGACCTCCACGGTGAGGTCCTTCCAGACGCGCCCCGCCCGGCGGTTGCGGCGCAGCAGATAGGTGGGGTCGATGATGTTGTGGGAGCCGATGAAGGCTCGCTCATTGTCGATGATGAGGAGCTTGCGGTGATTGCGCAGGTCGGGGCGGCGCCAGCGCAGCCGGAAGGGCAGGAGGGGCATCATGAGCCACCACTCGATGCCCGCCGCGCTCAGGCGCTTGCCCAGGGTCTTCCAGCCGGGGTACTTGCGGCTACCCAGGTGGTCGAGCAGGAGGCGCACCTTGACGCCCCGGGCGGCGGCGCGCTCCAGCGCGCTGTAGAAGACGTCGGTGACGTCATCCCAGGACTGGATGTAGCACTCGACGCTCACCGAGGTGGTGGCCCCGTCGATGGCGCGGGCCATGGCGGCGTAGGTGGCCGCGGAGTCATCGTGCAGGGCGATGACCTCCCCGGTGAGGCAGGGCAGCCCGGTCAGGCGCCGGTTCATGCGCAAGATCGACTCGAGGTGCCTGGACTCGCTGGCCCCGGGCGGGGCGTCGGGCAGGTGCGCGGTGTAGCGCAGCGCCATCTCGTTGACCTCGACCTGCTGGCGGTAGCGCTTGCCGGTCACGCGCGGGCTGCCCAGGAGCAGGTAGAGGGGGAGCCCGACGACGGGCAGGAGGAAGATGAGGATGAGCCAGGCCGTCGACGACGACGGACGGCGGTTCTCGGGGATGGTCCCCAGGGCGATGATCTTGATGACATACTCGATGACGACCCACGCGGTGGCGAGGGAGGAGGGGAGCGTCATCAGCCTCATGGGCGCATGATGCCACGTGGCGGGCATTGTCAGGGGCAGGCCAGCGCCCCCGCCGGCCCGGACCGATCAGCCAGTGACGAGCGGGGAGCCGAAGAAGGCGCGGTAGTAGCCGTAGAAGTTCCAGTTCCCCCAGGTCGTGCAGTCATCCCCGCCGGAGGCAGCGGCGTCGTTGGTCAGATAGGGGGTGTAGTTGTAGAGCCCAGCGGTGGCCTGGTTGGCGGCCATCACCTCCCCGGACCCGCAGGAGCCGTCCGGGGAGTATGCGATCGTCGTCGGCGTCCCGGCGACGAAGGCGTAGCCGCCGGGATCGAGGCGGTAGCGCTGGAACTGCCCGGCGGCGCCGTAGAGCTGGGCGAAGAACCCGGCGAAAGCCGGGTCGCACTGGCCACCGTCGGGGCAGGCGTAGCCGGTGGCGGCCTCGTAGTCGTGGGCCGTGAGACGGCTGCCGGAGGCGGTGAGGAGACCCTGCTCCTTCTGGATGAGCACGAGGAGGACCCGGGGGTTGATGCCGCAGGCCGAGGCGACGCGGGAGATGATGCGGGCGGCGCTCTGCCCGCCGGCGGCGATGTAGCCGCCGGGGCAGGTATCACTGACCTCGCGGGTCTGGGTCTCGAAGACGGCGTCGGCGAGGCAGGGCGTGCCGTCGCGCCCCGGGACGCAGCCCTCGTTGACCTCGGCGATGAAGGCGGCGATCTCCTCCTCGCTCATGGCCTCGGACTCGTAGAAGACCTCGTCGTCGATGATGCGGGAGGCGGTGTAGCCGGTCATGTCCGGGAAGACGGGCGCTGGCCCCGCGGCCTCGGGCGTGGCGGTCGCCCCGTCGCCGAGCGCTATGATCCGGCCCCGGAGGGACAGGGCCAGGACGGCGACGAGCACCGTGATGAGGAACGACAGGATGAGGACGGTGAGCGGGCCGAACCGGCGACGGCGCCGCGCGGGGGCACGCGAATGGGCACGGGCCGAGGCGCTCGGGCGCTGGCCCGCGCCGCTGGGTTGGTCACGGCGGGAACCGGAGGGTGGAGGGGGCACTGGTGCCATGCTGCCATACTCGGGGCGGGGCCTCATGTCCACGGGGCGTCAGGCCTGCGCCCTGGGGACCGTGGGGGCCGGCCGTACCCTTGATCCGTGGATCCTCACGACGCCTCGGCCCTCGCCCGCGACCTCATGGACGCGCACGGCCTGCACGATTGGGAGCTGGCTCTGGACCGCGCCCGGCGCCGCGCGGGCCAGACCGATCACGCCCGGCGCCGCGCGGGCCAGACCGATCACGCCCGGCGCCGCATCAGCCTGTCGCGCGCGCTGATGACCCTCTACTCGCCCTCCGAGGCGCGCGAGACGATCCTGCACGAGATCGCCCACGCACGGGTGGGGCCGGGCCATGGTCACGACGCCGTGTGGGTGGCGGAGGCCCGGCGCCTGGGCGCGAGCGGCAAGCGGCTGGTCGCCTCGGACGCGCCGAGCCTGCCCGGCCGGTGGGTGGGCATCTGCCCGGTGGGCCACGCGGTCGACCGGATGCGCCGCCCTCGTCGGCCGATGTCCTGCGCGCGCTGCAGCGGGCGCTTCGATCCCGCGCACCTGCTGCGCTGGGAGTTCGACGGCGCCCCCGTGGCGCCCGAGCGGATCAGCGCCGAGTACGAGCGGGCGCTGCGGTGCCGGCATACGTCGTTGTAAAGCGAGTGAATCCGTGCGATAGAGGCATGAGCAAAGAACCGACCATTGAAGAATGCGATCGAGCTCGCCAAGCGCGCACGAGAGGAGCGGATCAACGCGATCCGCAGTGTCGGTGAAGCGCGCCAGAACCTCGCGGATGTCCGCGAGGTCACCGAGCGCGAGCTGGCCGAGCTACAGGCGAAGATCACCGAGCGCGTTCGTGAGGCTGAGCAAGCTGATGTGAAGGCGTACCAACGCGGCGCTGAGCGCCGGTTGGTCTGTCGACGAACTGCGCAAGATCGGGTGCTCGGAGCCCGACAAGAAGAAGCGCATGCGCCGCCGCTCCTCGGGGCGGACGGCGTCTTCCCCCTCCGAGAGCGCTCCAAGTGATGCCACCGTGAACGATGGGGAGGGTCCGTCTTTAGGTGCGTAGCGTCACCCTCTGTCCACACGCAGCTGAGCGAACACCGCCACGATACCGAACAGGGCACGCCCCATCGGCGTTGTGGTGTCGATGTCCGGCTCACTCAGACTGCGGATGTTCACGCCGCGCTCGGCCAGGTCGTTGATCGTCTCAATGGCCATCTTCTCGCTGCCCGCGATGCGATCTAGCCGGCGCACGACGAGCGTGTCGCCCTCACGCAGGTAGTCCAGGCACGCGATCCACTGCGGACGGTCCCTGACCCTGCTCGACTCGCCACGATCAACGAACACCCGCATCGCTCCCGCAGCGCGCAGCTCAGCCTCCTGAGCAGCTGGATTCTGCTCGCGAGTCGACACTCGCGCATAACCCACGATGCTCGTCACCGTTCTACTCCCCCGGGCCCCGCCCCATAGCCGGTGCGGTAGGCACCACGCGGCTGGTTCGTGCCGGCGGCAAGCCGCCCGATCGCCTTCGAGGGCGACTGCGGATAACTCGCACTCAGCGACGACCGCGTGCGGCTGACACCGCGAGTACTCTCCCGCCGGTCTAGGCCACGAATACTTGCCGCCCACACCTTGGTACGTGCCTTAACGGCGTCGAGCTGGCTGGCTGTCAGACCGTAGACCTGCACCTCCTCGGGCTGGATGCGTTCCACGTTGTCGAGGTTCTGGGTGAACCGTCCCAAGTCGAAGCCGGCATCCTCGCCGGCGGCCTCCAACGCCAGGCGCGTGATGTGCCGCTGCTCCTCCTGGTCACCGCTCATACGACCACTCGAAGCTGGGGGAACCGTCCCTCCCACAGGCTGCGCACGCGTGGATCCATGTTCAGGATCGGCCACGCCTCAATGAGCCGATCCCGGTTCATCAAGCGGCACTGCTGGTCGGCAGTCCCCTCGGCGAGCAGCGCCTGATAAGCCATACGACGCCAGCCCGGGTTCGACACGTCCACACCGAGCCGATCAGCCTGCCAGCGCACCCAGTGAGGCAGGTCGATAAGCCCGTCGTAGGGCCCGCGCAGTCCGTCGAGCGACGTGGGTGCGTCATAGGGCTTGACGTCGCGGAACCGTACGCGAGTCGCTGTTACCTCAGCCATGAGGCACCCCCTCTCAATGCTCGAGCCTCCATTCCCGTCGTGCTCAAAAACGGTCTAGCAACAGTTTTGGGCAGCATTGGTTTCGGCCCTGAGTTTCGGACCGGCGTGCCGACCTTCATCAGCTCCCGGCCGGTGTCGGCTCAGAAACGATCGTTATCGGGCCAGGGGCACAGCACGGGCACTCGCGAGAAGCCTCGCGGGTGCCGTCCTCGCTGAACTGAATCTCTGAGTGCTCATACGAGCCGTTGGCGTGAGTGATCGCGGCAAGTACCAGGGCAGTCATCTGACGCTCGAGGCCGGGCACGTCCTCGGACAGGTCGACGACGGGGCCGCTCAGCAGCGACGCGGCGATGCGCGCCAGGCGTTGTTCTCCTCCCAACCAGGCTCCGGTCTCGCGCAGCAGTTCGTCAACGTCGATCCATGCAATGTCGCCGTCTCGGGTGATCCAGGGCGCGCCGTCGTAGACGGCTCGGCCGGATCGGATCAGCGCCGAGTACGAGCGGGCGCTGCGGATGCTGCCCGGGACGCTCTCCCCCGAGAGCGCTATCGCACTGACCCGCTGGGCAGTGACTCGGGCGGCCCCGGTCAGGAGAGATGCTGGAGATGGCCGTCAGGACCCTTGACCCCGGCCATGAGGACGAGCCCGGCGATGAGCACCGTCATGATGCCGAGGATCCCCCAGTGGCCGGCGCCCTGCCCCACGAAGCACGCCCCCACCCAGATCGCCGCCCCGTACAGGGCGGGGGCGAGGAAGGAAGCGGCGCGCCCCGTCGTCGCGTACAGCCCGAAGATCTCGCCCTCGCGTCCGTCCGGGATGAGACGGGCGAGGAAGGTGCGCGAGGCCGACTGGGCGGGTCCGACGCAAGCGGACAGTGCCAGGCCGAGCGCCCAGAACACGGCCTTCCCGCCGTCATGGAGGAGGAAGAGGGCGTTGCCGGCCACGACGAGGATGACCAGTGAGCCCATGATGACCCGCCGCGGCCCGATGAGGTCGTCGAGGCGACCGCAGGCGATCGTGGCGATGCCGGCCACCACGTTGGCGGCGACGGCGAACTGGATGACCTGGGCGTCGGAGAAGTCGAAGATGGTGCGGGCGATGATGCCGCCGTAGGCGAAGACCCCGGCGAGCCCGTCCCGGAAGATCGCCGAGGCCAGGAGGAACCGCAGGACGTTCGGGTGGGAGCGGTACAGCGAGCGCAGGGTGCGCCACAGGTGCCGGTAGGACGCGAGGATCGACTCGTGGCGCCCGGCACCGATCACGCCCCCGGTGCTGGGGATATCCCCGGGCTCCGCCGGCTCCGTCCCCATCTCGGGGATCCGCCTGGCGCTATCCGCCCCGGGATCGCCCGCCGCGGGCTCTTCGAGCCGACGGCGCCGCTTGGCGGCGCTGGACTGGGTGAGCAGGACCGGGATCGCCGAGATCCCGAACCAGGCGGCGGCCATGAGCATGGCCACGCGGACGTTGAGGCCGTTGGCGCTGGTCACGCCAAACCAGCCGACCTCGGGGCTGATCAAGCCCGCGTAGACCACGAGCAGCAGGACGATCCCGCCCAGGTATCCCATGCCCCAGCCGATCCCGGAGACCGCGCCGATCCGCTCCTTGGCGGTCACTTGGGACAGGAGCCCGTTGTAGTTGACGGAGGCGAGCTCGAAGAAGAGATTGCCCACGCCCATGAGCACAATCCCCAGCCACAGGTAACCGGGAGCGGGCTTGACGAGGAACAGCGCGGCGGAGACGGCCACGACCAGCGCGGTGTAGATCCCCAGGGAGGCGACGGCCCGCCCGTCGCGATCGGCCCTCTGCCCCGTGATGGGGGCGAATAGGGCGATGAGCAGGCCGGCGACCGCCATGCCGGCGGACAGCTGCGACTGGTTGGAGGTGGGATCGCCGAAGGACGAGGAGACCAGGTAGGTCGCGAAGACGAAGGTCGTGATAACGGCGTTGAAGGCGGCCGAACCCCAGTCCCACAGCCCCCAGGCGAGAACGGGCCAGGTCAGGAGGCGGGGCTTGGTCTGCCCCCCAGAGGCGATGGTCGCCCCCAGGGATGGATCAGGGGAGGGCATGCCCCGAGCCTACGGTGTGAGCCCTCCGCTCTGCTCGCCCCTGGAGCACAGATGAGACACGGTCCTGTTGGTCATTCCCGCACCTGCCCGTGCCCTCCCGCGCTGGGCGGACGCGCTCTCCTCGGCGGCGAGCAGGGCCTCGACGAGGAGCAGGTCGAACCTTGTGGTCACCTTGAGGGCGCGCGCGTCCCCGGCGACGGCGACGACGTCCACGCCCATCGCCTCGACCAGTCCGGCGTCGTCGGAGGCGGCGAGGCCCTCGCCGACGGCGCGCTGAGCGCCGGCGCGGTGGGCGGCCAGCAGGGTCTCACGCGTGAAGCCCTGGGGCGTCTGGACGGCGCGCAGCCGGGCGCGGTCCGCAGTGGCGACGATCGGCTCGATCGCCTCACCGGGCCGGACCTCCTTGATGGTGTCGGTCACCGGCATAACGGGGATGACGGCCTTGTGCCCCTCGCGCAGGGCGGCGACGACGCGTCGGATGACATCGGGGGGCGTGAGCGCGCGGGCAGCGTCGTGGACGAGTATGAGGGCGGCGTCGGGCTGGGCGCGCAGGGCCGCCTCAAGACCGAGGGCGACACTCGCCTGCCGGGAGGCGGCCGATCCCGCAACCACCTCGACGGCACCGAGATCGGCCACCTCGCGGCGGAATTCCTCGATCCGGCCCTCCGGCGCCGTGACGACGACGCGCTCGAGGGCGCCGGAGGCCAGCAGGCCGTGCACCGCGCGCCGCACGAGCGACTGCCCGGCAAGAGGAACGAGGGCCTTGGGGAGCTCGGCGCCGAGGCGACTGCCCGATCCAGCGGCGGTGACCACGGCGATCACCGGGCAGAGGGCCTCAGGGGCTGCGGCGGTCATGGCGGGGCTCGCTCGGACGGAGCGTGGCAGCCCGGGCGCCGTCAGGCGGCGGCGCCCGAGGCGAGGACCTCGTCGAGGCGGCTCTCGGCCTCGTCCTCGGGGGTCTTCTGCGCCAGGGCGAGCTCGGAGACGAGGATCTGGCGGGCCTTGGAGAGCATGCGCTTCTCACCGGCCGACAGGCCGCGATCGGTGTCCCGGCGGGATAGGTCCCGCACGACCTCGGCGACCTTGATGACGTCGCCCGAGGCGATCTTCTCCTGGTTGGCCTTGAAGCGGCGCGACCAGTTGGAGGGCTCCTCGGTGAACGGGGCGCGCAGGACCTCGAAGACCTTCTCCAGGCCCTTCTCGTCGACGACGTCGCGGACCCCGATGAGCTCGACGGACTCGGCGGGGACGAGGATGGTCAGGTCGCCCTGGGCGACCTCGAGCTGGAGGTAGGTCTTCTCCTCCCCCTTCACCTTGCGCTGGCGAATATCGATGATCCGGGCCGCGCCGTGGTGGGGGTAGACGACGGTCTCTCCGACTTCAAGGGTCATGGGTGAGGTCTCCTCAAGCAAACAGGAGCCTCAGTTTACCAGTGCGATGCGGCGCGATACCGGGGGAGGTTGCTCACAGCGCGCGATGGCGCCGTGCCCACGGGGCCCGGCGCCATCATCGACGAGCGCGCCCGAGTACGGGCGCGGGACTCACTTGCCCTGGTTGGCCACGGCCGCGATCTTCGCCTCGGCCTCCGGGTCGAGGTAACGGCCGCCCTTCTTGAGCGGCTGGAGGGTCTCCTCGTCGAGCTCGTAGACCAGCGGGATGCCCGTGGGGATGTTGACGGCGGCGATGTCGTCATCGGAGATGCCATCGAGGTGCTTGACGATCGCGCGCAGGGAGTTTCCGTGAGCGGCGATCATGACGGTCCTGCCGGTCTTGATCTCGGGGACGATCGTGGACTCCCAGTAGGGCAGGAGGCGGGCGAGAACGTCCTTGAGGCACTCGGTGGCGGGAATCGGCTCACCGGCGTAGCGCGGGTCGGCGTCCTGGGAGAACTCACTGCCGAGCTCGATGGCCGGCGGCGGGACGTCGTAGGAGCGGCGCCAGAGCATGAACTGCTCCTCGCCGTACTCGTCGCGGATCTCCTTCTTGTTCTTGCCCTGGAGGGCGCCGTAGTGGCGCTCGTTGAGGCGCCAGTCGCGCTCGACGGGGATCCAGTGACGGTCGGCCGCGTCCAGGGCGAGGTTCGCCGTCATGATCGCGCGGCGCAGCATCGAGGTGAACAGCTTCTCGGGGAGGACGCCAGCCTCCTTGAGGAGCTCGCCGCCGTGGACCGCCTCGGCGCGGCCCTTCTCGGACAGGGGGACGTCGACCCAACCGGTGAACAGGTTCTTCGCATTCCATTCGCTCTCGCCGTGGCGGAGCAGCACAAGGGTGTAAGCCATGGGCTTATCCTGCCAGGCGCGCACGCCGCGCGCGAGGCCCCAGGTCCCATCCGGGATCATCCGGAACGGGGACCAGGGGCCTGCGGTCAGCGGCGCCCGGGAGCGAGGGCCCTCCCGGGCGGCGCGGCACGGGGCCTCGCGCCTTCGACGAGGCGCGAGGGGCCTCAGTGGGCCTGGTTGTAGGCCTCGCGGATCGGGGCGGGAATGCGCCCGCGGTCCGAGACCTCCATGCCCTGGCTGCGGGCCCACTCACGGATCTTCTGGGTCTCAGCCGAGGAGCTGGAGCCCCGACGGCGGACATTGCGGCGACCGGAGACGCGACGGGCCTTGGAGGACCACTCCTCAATGGACTCGCGCAGCGCGGCGGCGTGCTCGTCATTGAGGTCGATCTCATAGGTCACCCCATCCAGGCCGAAGGTGACTGTCTGCGACGCGGCGGACTGGTCGATATCGTCGACGAGGATGATCTGGGTCTTCTGGGCCATGGTTCACTCTTCTCTTCGTGACGTCGGAGGATTGCCGAGATGAATCCTCTTGCGAGTACCCTGAAGGATAATGGAGGAATACGGGTCGCGCAATATCGCTCCATGATTCGCCGCTTCGGACTCTATACATTTCCTCTGCAAGAACCCTGAGAGCAGCGCTCTTCTGATCGCGGAGGAGGGCCGCGCAGCACGGGATTCGATGAGCGGGCGGCCGATGAGCGCGTCCCCCCTATGCGCCGCAGTCCGCCGAGGAGACCGCGGAGCGGCGCGAGTTCCGGGCGGGCCGATAGGGCGCGCAAGGCGCGGTCGGAGGGAATGGAGAAAGGCCCGCAAGAGGTGCGGACGGGTCGAATTCGCGCACCTCGAGCCCCTGATCGCGGGCCCGCCAAGGAGAGAGGACCCGGGACGGCTGATCCCAGGGCCCTGGTCGAGCCACCTGTGGGAATCGAACCCACGACCTATTCATTACGAGTGAATCGCTCTGCCGACTGAGCTAAGGTGGCGCGCCGCTAACGACGGCGTGAGGACTCTACAGTGCGCAGCGCGCCGGGCGCAACGCGGGAGCCACCGCCGCCCCGTGGCGCTGAGCACAGCCTCGGACCACCTCGGACCATCTCGGGCTGCCTTAGACTGCCTCGCACGTGAATCGGCGCGCGATGGCCCGGACGACGGCGAGATACCGGGCATGACGCGCATCGGCGCACGCCATGGCACCTGTCGGCGCACGCTGGCGCACGCCGGCACAGCCACGCACACCGCACCCGATCGGGCTCCGCCGCATTCGCGGCGCCCCCCCCAGGCCACGTCCTCCCCTGGAAAGGACCAGCAGCATGTCACAGCAGACAGATCCCCTCGCCAGCACGGCGTTCCCCGTGGCGCATGACAAGGGGG
This sequence comes from Actinomyces gaoshouyii, assembly GCF_002072175.1. Lineage (GTDB taxonomy): Bacteria > Actinomycetota > Actinomycetes > Actinomycetales > Actinomycetaceae > Actinomyces > Actinomyces gaoshouyii. The sequence continues at coordinate 136,542 of NZ_MVIV01000002.1, forward strand.
ACGCCGGTTACAGCAAGGAGTTGAAGAACCGCCACCTTCAGATGATCGCCATTGGCGGCTCGATCGGCACCGGCCTGTTCCTGGGGGCCGGCGGGCGCCTGGCCCAGGGCGGAGCGATCCTCATCGTCGCCTACGCGATCTGCGGCGCCTTCGCCTTCCTCATGGTGCGCGCCCTGGGCGAACTCGCGATCCGCCGTCCCTCCTCGGGCGCCTTCGTGTCCTACGCGCGCGAGTTCCTCGGGGAGAAGGGCGCCTACATCACCGGCTGGTTCTTCTTCCTCGACTGGGCGGTGACGGTCATGGCGGACATCACCGCCGTCGCCCTATACCTGCACTACTGGGGCGCTTTCAGGAGCGTTCCCCAGTGGGTTCTCGCGCTCATCGCGCTCGCCCTGGTCTTCGTGCTCAACATGCTCAATGTCAAGATGTTCGGCGAGGCCGAGTTCTGGTTCGCCCTCATCAAGGTGGCGGCGATCATCTCCTTCATGCTCGTGGCCATCTGGGCGATCATCAGCGGCGCGGAGGTGGGCGGCCACACGGCGGGCCTGGACAACATCACGCAGCACGGTGGTTTCGCCCCCGCGGGAATCGGGGTCGTCCTCACCCTCACCCTCGGCGTCGTCTTCGCATTCGGGGGCACGGAGATGGTGGGCGTGGCCGCCGGCGAGGCCGAGGACGCGATCGCCGTGCTGCCCAAAGCGATCAACTCGATGATCCTGAGGATCTTCGTCTTCTATGTCGGTTCCGTGCTCCTCATGGCCTTCGTCCTGCCCTACACCTCCTACTCCAAGAATGAGTCGCCCTTCGTCACCTTCTTCTCCGGGATCGGCGTCCCCCATGCCGGGGACATCATCCAGGTGGTCGTCCTGACCGCGGCGCTGTCCAGCCTCAACGCAGGGCTTTACGCCACCGGCCGCACGCTGCGCTCCATGGCCGTGGCGGGCGAGGCGCCCGGCCTCGCGGCCGGCCTCAACAAGCACCAGGTGCCCGCGGGCGCCATCGCCATCACCTCCGCGCTGGGCCTCGTGGGCGTCGCCCTCAACGCCTTCCTCGCGGAGGACGCCTTCAACATCGTCATGAACCTGGCGGGCATCGGCATCGCCGGCACCTGGGTGGCGATCCTCGTGACGCACCTGGCCTTCCTCAAGCGGGTCGATCAGGGGCTGGAGGAGCGCCCGGCCTACCGGATGCCCGGCGCCCCCTACTCCAACTACGTCGCGATCGCCTTCTTCGCCCTCATCGTCATCGCCAATGTCCAGCAGCCCGAGGGCCGGTGGACCCTCGCCCTGTTCGGCCTCGTCATCGTCATGATGGTGGCAGGCTGGTACCGGGTGCGGGGCCGGATCCGCAGCGATCTCCTCGACCACGTCCTCGACGAGGCGACCACCGGCCCCGACGACGAGCAGAAGCCGCAGTAGCCGCCCGCGGCGGAGCGGGCGGGAAGGAGCAGGAGGGCCCCATGGGGAGCGTCCACATCATCTACACCGGCGGAACCATCGGCATGGTGGACTCGCCCCAGGGCCTCGTCCCGGGGGCCGATCTCGCCGGTTGGCTCGCCGGTCTCCTCCCCCCGAGCCGCCCGCCGGCCCCCGGCCTCGAGGCACTGGAGTCGACGTCGCTGGCGGCCCTGGAGCCGCTCATCGACTCCTCGAACGCCACGCCGGAGTCCTGGCAGTCGATCGTCGAGGCGGTCCGCGCGCACGCGGCCGACCATCCCGGAGAGCCGATCGTCATCCTCCACGGCACGGACACCATGGCCTACACCTCGGCCGCCCTGTCCTACGCCCTGGCGGGCATGGAGGCGCCCGTCGTCATCACCGGCTCCCAACTGCCGCTCGGGGCCGAGGGCAGCGACGCCGAGGCGAACGTCCTGGGGGCGGTGCGGGCGGCCGTCAGCGGGCGGGTGATCGGCGTCGCCCTGTTCTTCGGCGGCCTGCTGCTGGCAGGCGGCCGCGCCACGAAGTCCTCCTCCTGGGACTTCGCGGGCTTCGCCTCGCCCATGGCCCCGCCGCTGGCCCGCACGGGCTCCGACGGCGCCCCCTGGGAGTGGTCCGAGAACCACGGGGCCTCCGGGGCCTCCACCTCCCCCACCGCCTGGACGGAGCCCAGGCCCTACGCCCGGCACGACGTCGTCGTCCTCGATATGGCACCCGGCATCACCGGGGCGCGCCTGTCGGCGCTGCTCGACCCCCTGCCCGAGGCGGTCATCCTGCGGGCCTTCGGAGTGGGCAACGTGCCCAGCGACGAGCCCGGGCTGACCGAGGCGATCGCGCGGGCGATCCGGGCTGGGACCGCGGTCTTCGTCGCCTCCCAGTGCCACCAGGCCGAGGTGCTCCTTGGGCACTACGCCACCGGGGACGCCATCGCGCGGGCGGGCGCCGTCGGCACCGCCGACATGACCCTGGAGGCGGCCTACGCCAAGGCGCAATTCCTCCTGGCCCAGGGCCTGGCCGGCACGGCCCTCGCCGAGGCGATGGGGCGCCCGATCGCGGGCGAGCTCAGCCCTCGCAGGTAAGGCCCTCGGCGGGCATCGTGCCCTTGAGCAGGTAGTCATCCACGGCTGTGGTCACGCACGTGCCCGCGCGGCCGTAGGCCGTGTGCCCATTGCCCTTCCAGGTCAGCAACTGGCCCGAGTCGAGCTGATCAGCCAGCGACTGGGACCACTCGTACGGCGTGGCCGGGTCCCCCGTCGTCCCGATCACCAGGATGGGGTTGGCCCCCGAGGCGTGAATCGCCTTGCGCTCATTGCCCGACGAGTGCCCCCAGGCCCGACAGGAGACATCGGTGTACTGCAGGCTGTCGCCGAAGGTCGGGGAGGCCTCCTTGATCTCCGCCGCCTCCTCATCCCAGGAGGCGGCGTCCCCCGAAACAGGGAAGTCCGCGCAGTTGATGGCGCTGATGGCCTCATCGCCGTTGCCGGAGTATGTGCCATCGTTGCCGCGCTGCGCAGCGGCATCGGCGAAGTACAGGAGCATGGCGCCGTCGGGCTGCCCGTCATCCGTCGTCTTGCCCATCGCCCGGGACAGGGCGATGCTCAGCTGGGGCCAGACCTCCGACTGGTAGAGGGGAACCATGATCCCGGAGATGGCCAGGGAGCGGGTCAGGGGGCGCTTCTCATCCGAGGTCCCGATCGGGGCGGCCTTCAGGGAGGCCAGGAAGTCCTGGATCTGCTTGATCCCGTCATCCACCGAGCCCGTCAACGGGCAGTCCGACCCCGACTGGCAGCTCTCCACATAGGCCCGCAGCGCGCTCTCGAAGCCCTTCGCCTGGCCCAGCGCCATCCGGCCGCCGCCGATCGCGGGGTCGACGGCGCCGTCGAGGACGAAGCGGCCCACGTTGCCCGGGAAGAGGTCGGCGTAGGTCGCCCCCAGGAAGGTCCCATAGGAGTAGCCGAAATAGGTGAGGGCGGAGTTGCCCGTGACGGCGCGCAGGATATCGAGGTCTTTGGCGGCCGAGACCGTGTCCACGTGGTCGAGCAGGGCAACGGGCCGGGTCCTGGCCCGGCACTTGGCCTCGCGCTCGGCGGTCTCCTCGGCCACAGCAGCGCGCTTCTGCTCCCCCGTGGCGTCATCGGGAAGGCTGGAGGACTCCGTCCCGGAGCGCTCGGCATCCAGCTCGGCATCGGTCAGGCAGTCGATCGCCGTGGACGCGCCCACCCCGCGAGGGTCGAAACCGATCACGTCGTAAGCGGTGACGACATCTTTGGAGAATTGGATCGATGTGACCTGGGGGAGGATGTCGACGCCGGAGCCGCCGGGGCCGCCGGGGTTGATGAACAGCGTGCCCGTGGCCGCATCGGCCGAGGCCGAGCGCTTCTTCATCGCGATCTGGATCGTCTCGCCGCCAGGGTTGTTGTAATCCAGAGGCACCGTCACGCGCGCGCAACTCATCGTCCCAGGCCCCATATCGCCACTGCGCTCAGTCATACCGGCATCCTTCTTGCACGGGTACCACTCCACGCTCTGGTTGTAGAACGACTCCAGACCAGCAGGGACGGAGGCGGCGGCAGCGCCGGTGGCCCGAGTGGCGCCGGGGACTGACGGGTTGCCGCAGGCCGACAGCGCCGCTGCGGCGGTGAGAGCGGACAGGGCGGCCAGGATCTTGATCCGGCGGGGACGGGAAGAGGCGTCGAGAGTGCTCACGCCGTCAGCTTAAACGCCCCACTCCGGGAACCCCTCCTCCCCGAGGGGGGAGAACGCCCCGGGGATGTCCTTGCCGAGGAGGACGAGGGCCGCACCGCGCGATCGCTGGGGTCGTCGCGGACGCCCGTGTGGTGTGGACGCGCTTCGGGGTTGCGGACGCGTCCCCGGAGCGCGTCGGCAACCCCAGCGCACGTCCACGACCCCGCCGTGGGCGGCACCCGGCACTGGCGCGCCCCGCCCACGCGTAGCCTGTCCGCATGAGCCGATCCGACGACGTCGCGCCGCCCACCGCTGATCCGCGCGCGCAGATCAAGGAGTTCCTCACCTCCCGCCGCGCACGGGTGACCCCGGACAAGGTGGGGCTGCCCGTCGTCGGGGCGGGCAGGCGCGTGCCCGGCCTGCGGCGCGAGGAGGTCGCCATGCTCGCCGGCGTGAGCGTCGACTACTACACGCGCCTGGAGCGCGGATCGCTGGCGGGCGCCTCCGCCGAGGTCCTGGAGTCCCTGGCCTCCGCCCTCCTGCTCGACGACGCCGAGCGCGAGCACCTCCTCGACCTCGCCCGCGCGGTCTCCCCCGCCGGCAGGCAGCGCCGCCGAGCACGCCCCGGGCGGCGGTCCGCGCTCCGCCCGGGAACCCGCTGGATCCTCGACGCCATGCATGTCCCCGCGATCGTCCGCGACGGCCTGGGCCGCTGCCTGGCCGCCAACACATTGGCCCGGGCCCTCTACGCCCCGCTCTTCATCGACCCGATCCCCGAGATCGCCGACGACACCCCCTCCCTCACGCGCTTCATGTTCCTCGATCCGCGCGCCCACGACTTCTTCCCCCACTGGGACATCGGCGCGGAGGACAGCGTGGCGATGCTGCGCCTGACCAGCGGGGCCGATCCCACGGAGCCGGATCTGACGGCGCTGGTCGGCGAGCTGTCCACCCGCAGCCGTGATTTCGCCGGGCTGTGGGCGCGCCACGATGTGCGCTACATCTGCCGGGATTCCAAGGTCATCCACCATCCGCTGGTCGGGGAGATCACTCTCGCCTGCGAGCCCGCGGCGATGGCCTCGAGCCCGGGGCTCACCCTCGTGTCCTACGCGGCCGAGCCGGGCAGCCCGAGCGAGGAGGCGCTGCGCCTGCTCAGCTCCTGGGCAGCCACCGAGTCGGCCGCGCCGGTCGGGCAGCGCGACGCTCTCAGCGCGCCTGGGGGCGCAACTGGATCATGAGGGCCTCGACGGCAAGCAGCGGCGCGGCGTTGGAGCGCAGCCTCCCGCGGCACTCCTCGATGGCGGCGATGCGCGCCAGTGACTGCTCAGGCCCGGTGGAGGCGGCCGCCCGATCGATCTGCTCGGCCAGGTCGATGTTGACGCGTTCGACATCACTGCCCATCTGCGCGGCCAGGACGTCGCGGTAGAAGGAGAGCAGGTCGATCATGGCCCGGTCGAGCACATCGGTTCGGGCCCGCTTGGCCCGGCGCTTCTGGTCCTCCTCCAGGGCGCGGATCTGGGCGCGCAGGGCGGGTGGGACGCGCCCCTCCCCCTCCAGGCCGAGGGCGCGCATGAGATCGGCGCGCTCGGCGGCGTCACGCTCAGCGGTGCGGGTCTGGGCCTCGGACTCGGCGCTCTCGACGAGGTCGGCGGCGGCGAGCACGGCGTCGCCCACGCTTCGCAGGGACACCGGGGCGTGCAGGAGGCGGCGACGGCGCTCCCAGGCGTCGGGGTCGGTGGCCAGGTGGCGGGCGAGGCCGATATGCGACTGGCTGGCGCGGGCAGCACGGGCGGCGAGAGCGGGGTCGGCGCCGTCACGGCGCACGAGGAGGTCGGCGACGGCGCCCGCGGGTGGGATGCGCAGCGTGATGAGTCGGCAGCGCGAGCGGATGGTGGGCAGGACGTCGTCGGCGCTGGGGGTGCACAGGAGCCACACGGTCTGGGGCGGCGGCTCCTCGATGGACTTGAGCAGGACGTTCGTGGTGCGCTCGGCCATGCGATCGGCGTCCTCGACGAGGATGACGCGCCACCTGCCCGTCCAGGGGCGGCGCTGCGCCTCACCGATGAGCTCCTTGACCTCGTCGAGGGTGATGATGAGCTTCTCGGTGGCCAGGCGGACGACGTCGGGGTGGGCACCGCTCATGACGTCTCGGCAGGGCTTGCACTGGCCGCACCCGGGGACGGGCCCGGTGCACTGCAGGGCGGCGGCGAAGGCGAGCGCGGCGTTGGAGCGGCCCGATCCCGGCGGGCCGGTGATGAGCCAGGCGTGGGTCATGGCGGACCCGGAACCGGTGGCGCTCGGGGGAGCCTCAACCCCGCTGCCGGCCCGGGCCTCCCGCTGCTCGGCGAGACCCCTCGCGGCCGCGGCCGCCCCGCACAGGACGGAGATGACCGCCTCCTGCCCGACGACGTCGTCCCAGACGCTCATGCCCTCTCCCCCCCGGGGCCGCTCAGGCGCGCCGCGGCCCGGAGGAAGGCGGCATGGGCGTCCGGAACCGCTCCCCGCGATGGCGCTCCCACGCTCACCGCGCCGGGGCGGGCCATCAGGAGCGCAGCAATGCGCCGGTTGACATCCTCGGCGACCTCCTCGATGGTCCGCCGGGCGTCGAGGACGGCGAAGCGCTCGGGCTCGGCGTCGGCCAGGGCGAGGAACTGCTCGCGCAGGGCGGCGCGGAAGGCTGCGCCCTCGCTCTCCATGCGGTCCTTGGCGCCCCTGGCCCCGGTGCGGCGGTCGGCCACGGACGGGTCGGCGTCGAGGAGGATCGTCAAGTCCGGGAGCAGGGAGCCGGTGGCCCATTCGGACAGGGACCGGACCTCGGCGGCCCCCAGGGAGCGGGCGGCGCCCTGGTAGGCGATGGAGGAGTCGAGGTAGCGGTCGGTGAGGACCACCTCGGAGCGCCCCAGGGCGGGGCGGATGAGCTCGGCGACGTGCTGGGCGCGGTCGGCGGCGTAGAGCAGGGCCTCGGCGCGCGGGTCCACCGCTCCCCCGTGCAGCAGGAGGCGGCGGATCCGGGCCCCCAGCTCGGTGCCGCCGGGCTCGCGGGTGAGGCGGTAGTCGATCCTGGCGGCTGCGAACACGGTGGCCAGGCGCTTGATCTGCGTGGTCTTGCCGACGCCGTCGCCCCCCTCGAAGGAGATGAGCAGGCCGGGGAGGGGCGGGGCCGCGGGCGAGGGGGCGTCGGTCACGGATCCAGGGTAGCGGCGCGCGGTCGGGGCCGCGCGCCGCCTCCGCCCCCTCCTCAACCCTCTACAGCGCCGCGCGACTCCGGAGCGGCGCTGTCCTGCGCCGTCGGAGCGACGCTCGCCGCGAGCACCCCCGTCCGGGCGGGAGGGGGCGGGGCGCTCAGCGGGCGCCGACGATCGAGTGACTTCCCTCACTCCAGTTGTAGACGCGCATCACGATTGGTACGATTGTACCAATGGTACGCACGTACCAAACAGGAGGGCGATGCCGCCCTCCGGAAGCACTCGGGGCCCCGAGCCCCGCACCATTGACACCCCTGAGACCACACCCTGAATCCATCACCGCATCAGCCCAGGGCGACGCCGCCCCGGGCCACCCCGCGCGCGCCCTCGCCGGGCGCCGCGCCAGATTCCAGAGGAATAGGACGCGATGCTCACGCCATCCATCGACTCAGAGATCGGTCGCCTCCAGACCGTCATCATCCACCGGCCCGGCAAGGAGATGCTGAGGCTGACCCCTGAGAACAAGGACGAGCTCCTCTTCGACGACGTCCTATGGCTCGAGAGGGCCCAGCAGGAGCATGACGAGTTCGCGCGAGTGCTGCGCAGCCGCGGCGCCCAGGTGCTCTACCTGCAGGACCTGCTCGCCGAGACCCTGGAGATCCCCGAGGCGCGCGCCTTCCTGCTGGGCGCCGTCCTGTCCGAGGACTCCACGGGGCTGGCGGCCTCCCCCGCCATCCGCCAATGGGCCGAGAGCGTGGAGGCGCCCGCACTCGCCGAGACCCTCATCGCGGGGATCACCAAGGAGGAGCTCCTCGAGCGCATCCCGGGTGTCTCCTCGATGGTCCTGGCCTCGATGGACCCCGAGGACCTTCTCATCGGCCCCCTGCCCAACCACCTGTTCACCCGGGACACCTCCTCCTGGATCTACAACGGCGTGTCGATCAACTCCATGTCGCGCCAGGCCCGGCGCCGCGAGTCGCTCAACTACCGGGCCATCTATACCTGGCACCCGCTCTTCGCCGCCGGGGGCTTCCCCATCTGGTCCGATGGCACGGTCAGCCCCGCGCTGTCCACCGAGGGCGGGGACATCCAGATCATCGGCAACGGCGCCGTGCTCATCGGCGTCTCCGAGCGCACCTGCCCCCAGGGCGTGGAGCGCTTGGCCACCCAGCTCTTCGCCGGGGGCGTGCGCGAGATCGTCGCCGTCAAGATGAGGAAGACGCGCGCCCAGATGCACCTGGACACCATCATGACGATGGTCGATCACGGCACCTTCACCAAGTACGCCGGCGCGGGGATGCTCCCCACTTTCACCCTGCGCCCCGGTGAGCGCGAGGGCGCGGTGGACGTCATCGAGAATCCCGCCGAGGCCATGCACGACGCCATCGCCGCCGCCCTGGGCATCGATGAGCTCATCGTGCTCACGACTCCCCAGGACAGCCGCGCGGCCGCCCGTGAGCAGTGGGACGACGGCGCCAACTCACTGGCCGTCGCGCCCGGTGTGATCATCACCTACGAGCGCAACGTCAACACCAACGAATACCTCACCTCCATGGGCATGGAGGTGCTGACCATCCCCGGTAGCGAGCTCGGCCGGGGCCGCGGCGGCCCGCACTGCATGAGCTGCCCCGTGATCCGCGAGCCCCTCGACTCGTGACTACTCTTCCTCCCATCGCCCACATTCACCTCAATTCCGATGAAGGACGGATCGACATGACCCACCCTCTGCACAACCGCCACTTCCTCAAGGAGACGGACTTCACCACCGCCGAGTGGATGAGCCTGCTGGACCTCGCCGCCCAACTCAAGGCGGACAAGAAGGCCGGCAAGGAGGTCCAGCGCCTCAAGGGCAAGAACATCGCCCTCATCTTCGAGAAGACCTCCACGCGCACCCGCTGCTCCTTCGAGGTCGGCGCCGCCGATCAGGGCGCCCACACCACCTACCTCGACCCCTCCGGCTCGCAGCTGGGCCACAAGGAGTCCGTGGCGGACACCGCCCGCGTGCTCGGGCGCATGTACGACGGCATCGAGTACCGCGGTGACGATCAGGCGAAGGTCGAGACCCTGGCCGAGCTGTCCGGCGTGCCCGTGTGGAACGGCTTGACCGACGCCTGGCATCCCACCCAGATGCTCGCCGACCAGCTGACCATGATCGAGCTGGTGGACAAGCCGATCACCGAGATCTCCCTGGCCTACCTGGGCGACGCCCGCAACAACGTCGCCAATTCCCTGCTGGTCTCCGGCGCGCTGGTCGGCATGGACATCCGCCTGGTGGCGCCCGAGGAGCTCCAGCCCGAGGCCGAGGTCGTGGCCATCGCCGAGGAGCTCGCCGCCACCTCCGGGGCCCGCATCACGATCACCGACGACGTCGACGAGGGCGTCAAGGGCGTCGACTACCTCTACACCGACGTGTGGGTCTCCATGGGCGAGCCCAAGGAGGTCTGGAACGAGCGCATCGCCCTGCTCAAGGACTACCAGGTCAACGGCGAGCTCGTGAAGCGCACCGGCAATGACGACGTCAAGTTCCTCCACTGCCTGCCGGCCTTCCACGACCGCAACACGAAGGTCGGCCAGCAGCTCTTCGAGGCCACCGGAATGGACGGCCTGGAGGTCACCGACGACGTCTTCGAGACCGAGCGCAACGTCTCCTTCCAGCAGGCCGAGAACCGCATGCACACCATCAAGGCCGTCATGGTCGCCACCCTGGGCGACTGGGAGGACTGACCCATGCGCATTGTCGCTGCCCTGGGCGGCAACGCCCTCATGCGCCGGGGGGACAAGCCCGACGCCCGCACCCAGATCGCCAACGTGCGGTCAGCAGCCAAGCAGCTGGCCCTGCTGGCCGAGAAGCACGAGCTCATCATCACCCACGGCAACGGCCCGCAGGTCGGCGTGCTCGCCCTGGAGTCCGCCAATGATGACCGCCTGAGCGAGTGCTACCCCTTCGACACCCTGGGCGCGGAGACCCAGGGGATGATCGGCTACTGGCTCCTCCAGGCCATGCAGAACGCCCTGCCGGGCAGGCAGGTCGCCTCCCTGGTGAGCCAGACCCTCGTCCTGGCGGGCGACCCGGCCTTCGCCAACCCGACGAAGTTCGTCGGCGAGGTCTACGACGAGGCCACCGCCAACCGACTGGCCTCCGAGAAGGGCTGGACGGTCAAGAAGGACGGCGAGCACTACCGCCGCGTCGTCGGCTCGCCCAGGCCCCAGCGCGTCATCGAGACCCGGATGGCCCGGGCCCTCCTCCACGCGGGCGCCGTCGTCATCTGCGCCGGGGGCGGGGGCGTGCCGGTCATCCGCAATGAGCACGGCAAGCTCCAGGGCGTCGAGGCGGTCATCGACAAGGATCTGACCGCCGCGGTCCTCGCCGAGCACCTCGACGCCGACGCCCTGCTCATTCTCACCGACGTCGACGGCGTCCAGGAGGGATTCGGGACGCCCGAGGCCAAGCGCGTCGACCGCGCGACCCCGGCCTCGCTGCGCGCCATGGACCTGCCCGCGGGCTCCATGGGCCCCAAGGTGGAGGCCGTGTGCCGCTTCGTGGAGCTCACGGGCGACATGGCCGCCATCGGCCGCCTCGAGGACGCCATCGGGATCATCGAGGGCACCTCCGGGACGATCGTGACCCCGGGCGGGAACTACGGCGGGCCGGACGACATCCGGCCGCCGGTCCCCGACCGCACGACCAACTGACCGGGCGCCGATCGGCCGTCAGCGCCCGGCACGCCCACGAGCCCCAGGAAGGAGGTCTCCCTTCCGCTAAGCGGATACGTCAACCATCCATTCGATGCATCGATACCCGCGGCGAACCGCCGCACTCACAAAGGAGTGATTCTTCCATGACGAAGATCGTGAACTCGTGGAACGACTTCGACCCCCTCAAGCACGTCATCGTCGGACGCGCCGACTTCTCCGTCATCCCGCCCGAGGAGCCCGCCACCAGCGAGAAGGTGCCGATCGACTCCGAGATGCGCGGCATGTGGGGCCCCCGCCCCACGGAGACCGTCGAGAAGGCCAACGCCCAGCTCGACTACCTCGCCAAGGTCTGCGAGGACCACGGCGTCATCGTCGACCGCCCGACCCCGCTGCAGTGGAACCAGCCCGTCATCACCCCGGACTTCCGCACCGACTCGATGATGACCTGCATGCCGCCCCGCGACATCCTGCTGACCATCGGCAACGAGATCATGGCCTCGGCCAACTCCTTCCGCTGCCGCTACTTCGAGTACCTGGCCTACTGGCCCCTCATGAAGAAGTACTTCGACGAGGACCCGGAGTTCAAGTGGACGCAGGCCCCCCGCCCGCGCCTGACCGACGCCTCCTACAAGCACAACTACTACGACGAGAAGATCTCTCTGGAGGAGCGCCTCGAGCGCACCGCCGCGAAGGACTTCGTCACCACCGAGGCCGAGCCCATGTGGGACGCGGCCGACGTCCTGCGGCTGGGCAAGGACCTGTTCATCCAGCACGGCCTGACCACCAACCGCACCGCGATGGAGTGGTTCAAGCGGTACTACCCGGACCTGCGCATCCACGCCGTCAACTTCCCGGGTGACCCCTACCCGATCCACATCGACGCCACCTTCGTGCCGCTGCGGCCGGGGCTCATCATCAACAACCCCCACCGTCGCCTGCCCGAGGAGCAGAGGAAGATCTTCGAGGCCAACGACTGGCAGATCGTCGACGCCGCCATGCCGGCGCACGAGACCCCGCCGCCGCTGTGCTACTCCTCGGTGTGGCTGTCCATGAACTGCCTGGTCCTGGACCACAAGACCGTCATCTGCGAGGCCAGCGAGGTCCACCAGATGGAGCAGATGGACAAGCTCGGCATGAACGTCATCCCCGTCCCGTTCCGCGACGCCTACCCGTTCGGCGGTGCCCTGCACTGCGCGACGGCGGACGTCTACCGCGAGGGCGGCTGCGAGGACTACTTCCCGAACCAGGTCGAGGACCCCACCCTCGTCTGACGCACCGAGTCCCCGGGGGCCGGTCCTCCCACCGGCCCCCGGGGGCCATCCACCTGACCAGGCGATCGCGCCCGGTCCCTGTGCCCGCCGGGGCCTTCCAGGCAAAGACGCCTGAACCGGATCCACCACGTGCAAGGACGCATAGGACGCACCCCCATGAACGACACCTCGACCACCCCTGACCTCAAGGCCGCCGATTCCACCTACGTCATGGACAAGAGGCTCGGCGCCATCGCCATGATCATCTCCGCCACAGGCATGGGCCTGGTGGGAACGTTCAGCCGGGGCGCCACCGATGGCCTCATCCCTGACGACAAGGCCGTCATCGGCTCCTTCCTCGCCTCGGGCCGTATGCTCACGGGACTGGTGGGCTTCACCGTCCTGCTCCTCGTGACCCGCAAGACCGCACTGTTCCGCGCCACGCGCCTCAGTCCCGCCATCGTCATGGGAGGGATCTCCATCGGCCTGTCCCTGGGCTGCTACATCTCCTCCACGCTGCTGACCACGATCGCCAACGCCGTCTTCCTCATCTACACCGGACCGCTGTTCTGCACGATCCTGGCGAGGATCTTCCGCAAGGAGAGGATCAGCCCGCTCAGCGGCCTCTTCCTGCTCATCGTGTTCATCGGCATGCTGATGACGATCGGGATCATCGACTACACGGACGGGTCGTTCTCTTTCGGGCTGGACCTGTCAGTGAGCTCCTCCGACTACCCGAAGAAGACCCTGGGGGACCTCCTGGGCCTGCTCTCCGGCGTCTTCTACGGCATGGCCCTGTTCTTCAACGGGTACCGCAAGGACGTGGACTCCATCGTCCGCGGCGCATGGAACTTCGTGTGGGCCTCCGTCGCGGCGCTGGGCATGGCGCTCATCCTGCGCCCCTGGCACGGGGTGAGCGCATTCACCGGCTCCAACTGGGGCTCGGCCGCACTGCTGTTCATCTTCAGCGGACTGGTCGCACTCGGGTTCCTCGTGGTCGCCGGGAGGAACCTGCCCGCCGTGGAGATGTCCACGATCTCCTACTGGGAGTGCCCGGTAGCGGTCATCTGCGGCATGCTGATCTTCCACGAGCAGCTGACCCCTATCGGTATGATCGGTGGAGCCCTGATCGTGGGCGGAGGCTTCGCCCCGATCATCGTCGATGCCCTCGCTCGCGCCGGTAAACGCTCTGTCGCTACCGCCTGAACTCATCGACGGCCGCTCCCGCCCTCCCATGGCACGAGGAGCGGCCGTCGCCACTGAACAAGCCTGACAGTCCACGAACCCGGAAGAGGCACCCCATGACCACCGACGGCAGTACCGCTCCTCCCCCCTCGACAGCGATCAGCAGCAGCACCCGGGGGGCGACGGTGCGCCGAGCGGCGGCGGCGTCCTTCATCGGCAATTTCATCGAGTGGTTCGACTACGCCTCGTACGGGTACCTCGCCGTCGTCATCGGCAAGGTCTTCTTCCCCGAGAGCGACTCCTCCGTCCAGCTCATGTCTACCTTCGCCGTCTTCGCGATGTCCTTCCTCCTGCGGCCCGTCGGCGCCGTCGTCTGGGGGGCCTGGGGGGACAGGTTCGGACGGCGCTGGGCGCTGTCGTGGTCGATCCTCATCATGTCTGGCTCCACCTTCCTCATCGCCTTCCTGCCCGGGTACTCGATGATCGGCCTGGGCGCCGCCGTCCTCCTGCTGCTCCTGCGCCTCGTCCAGGGATTCTCCGCCTCGGGCGAGTACGCGGGCGCGGGCACCTTCCTGGCCGAGTACGCCCCCGCGGGCAGGCGCGGCCTGTACACCTGCCTCGTGCCCGCCTCCACGGCGACCGGGCTGCTCGCGGGCTCGACCCTGGTGGCTCTGCTCCACTGGCTCCTCGACGATGCCTCCATGGAGTCCTGGGGCTGGCGCATCCCGTTCCTGCTTGCCGGCCCCCTGGGCATCATCGGGCGCTACATCCGGGTGCACTTGGAGGACTCCCCCGCCTTCCAGGAGATGAACGCGCAGCTCGAGGCCGCTTCCGGACCGTCGCGGCGCACGCCCGTGCTCGATGTGCTGAGCAGGCACGGCCGGACGGTAGCCATCGCCTTCGGAGTCTCCTGCCTCAACGCCGTCGGCTTCTACCTGCTGCTGAGCTACATGCCCACCTACCTGCAGGAGGAGATCGGCATCGGGGAGGGCATCTCCAACCTGCTGACCTCGACCATGCTCTGCGGCTATATCTCCTCGGTCTTCCTCATGGGGCACTTCTCGGACACCGTGGGGCGACGCACGATGCTCATCGGCGCCTGCGTGGCCTTCATCGCCCTGTCGGTGCCGCTGTTCTGGATCATGGAGGGCGGGAACATCTGGGTCATCCTCGCCTGCGAGCTGCTCTTCGCGGTCATCCTGACCGCCAACGACGGAACCCTGGCCACCTTCCTCGCCGAGTCCTTCCCCACCGAGGTGCGCTACTCCGGCTTCGCCCTGTCCTTCAACACGGCGAACGCCCTCCTCGGCGGCACGGCACCCTTCCTCGCCACCTGGCTCATATCCGTCACCGGCTCCCCCCTGGCACCCGCGGTCTACCTCAGCGTCGTCGCGCTGGCCGCGCTGGGCGCGATGATCGTTGCACCGGAGCGCTCCGACGCCGACCTCACCGCCTTCATCCAGGAGGGCCCGAAGTCCCCGGCCTGCACGTCATCCCACTGAGCGGCCTCGCCCCGTGCCGACGGCGGGCGGCCGACGGGCACGAGATCTCGCAGGTCCCGGGGGTCTCCTCACACGCCGTCATCTCGATTCACATCCCAACGGCGCCGTTTTGGCCTTATCGTGTCAGCATGTGCAGCGCCGTGGACGTGACCAGTGACCGGCGGGAGAAGGCGTCGACCGCCAAGGGGGAGGCCCGCAAGCAGGCGATCATCGACGCCGCGGCCGCCATCATCCGCGAATCCGGCCCGAAGGAGGTCACTCATCGAGCCGTGGCCCAGCGCGCCGGGTGCTCGTTGTCGGCCACCACGTACTACTTCGACGGCCTCGATGACCTCCTCCACCAGGCCGGCACGCTCAACATCAGCCTGTGGGCCGCGCGCGCGGAGCGGGTGGCCGACGCCGTCGAGGCCCTGGAGCACCGGCCCGACCCCGATGAGCGGATCGAGTACCTGCTGCGCGCCACTCTGCCGAAGAGCGGCCCGTACCTCGGCCACTACCTCCAGCTGATCTCCGCCGGCGCCTCGGCGCCTGTCGGATCGGCCTACCGCGAGGGGCGCCAGCGGCTCAACGCCGCCATCAGCCGCATTGCGGAAAGCTTCTCGCTGCGCTACTCGGCCGAGATCATCATCGCGGTCGTCGACGGCGCCGCCGTCACCGCGCTGTCCGAGTGCCGCGACGTGCGCGAGACCGCGGCCGCCCTCGTTCGCGCCCTCGCCGAGACCGGTCGAAAATAGGAGCGAGACCGGTCCGCGGACCGGTCTCGCTCCTATTTTCGACCGGTCTCGGCGGAGGTGGACTTCTTCTTCGCCGTCGTCTTCTTCGTGGCGGTCTTGCGGGTGGTGCGCTTCTTGGCCGGGCCCTTGGCGCGCTTCTCGGCGAGGAGCTCGTAGGCGCGCTCCGGGGTCACGGTGGCCGGGTCGTCGCCACGGCGCAGCGTCACGTTCGTCTCGCCGTCCGTGAAATAGGGGCCGAAGCGGCCGTCCTTGATGACCACGGGCTTGCCGGTGGCCGGGTCCGTGCCCAGCTCGCGCAGGGGCCCGCGCGCGGCGGCCTGACCACGGCGGGTCTTGGGCTGGGCGAAGAGCGCGAGCGCCTCCTCCAGGGTCACCGTGAAGATCTGCTCCTCACTGGCCAGGGAGCGCGAGTCCGTCCCCCTCTTCAGGTAGGGCCCGAAGCGCCCGTTCTGCGCGGTGATGTCCACGCCCTCAGCGTCCTGGCCCACCACGCGCGGCAGGCTCAGCAGGTCGAGCGCCTGCTCCAGGGTGACGGTGGACAGGTCCATGGACTTCAGCAGGCTCGCCGTGCGCGGCTTGGGCCCGGCGGCCTTCTTCGCGCCCCGCTTCCTCTTCGCCCCCGACGCCGTCGCCTCCTGCGCGTCGGCCCCGCCCTCCGGGGCGGGCAGCACCTCCGTGACATAGGGCCCGTAACGACCATCCTTAGCGATAATCGTGTGCCCTGTAGAGGGGTCCGTGCCCAGCTCACGGCCATCATCGGCAGCCCGCTCGAACAGCTCACGCGCCTTGACGACCGTCAGCTCATCCGGGGCAAGGTCGGCGGGCACGTTAGCGCGCTTGCCCTCCTCATCCTCCAGGTAGGGGCCGTAGCGCCCCACCCGCAGGGTCATGCCCTCACCAATCGGCACGGAATTAACAGCCCGAGCATCGATCTCCCCAAGGCTGTCAAGCATGGCGCGCAAGCTGCGCTCGCCATCCTGGCCCCCTCCCCCAACACTCCCAGCATCCTCCACGGACCCCACAGCATCCGACAAACCCGCCCCATCAGCCCCGAAATAGAAACGGGCCAACCAAGCACCCCGATCCGCCTCCCCAGCAGCAATACGGTCGAGGTCGGCCTCCATGGAGGCGGTGAAGTCGTAGTCCACCAGCTCGGCGAAGTTCTCCTCCAGCAGGCGGGTGACGGCGAAGGCCAGCCAGGTGGGCACGAGGGCTTGGCCGCGGTGATCCACGTAGCCGCGGTCAGAGATGGTGGACATGGTGGCTGCGTAGGTGGAGGGGCGACCGATCTCGCGCTCCTCCAGGGCCTTGACCAAGGAGGCCTCGGTGTAGCGCGGCGGCGGCGTGGTCTCATGCCCGGCGGCCTCGGCGCCGAGGGCGGCGAGCGCCTGCCCGGCGATCATGGCGGGCAAGCGCGTCTCACGCGACTTCGCGCCCCCACCTCCGGCGCCACTGCCCGTGGTGCCCGCCCCAGCAGCGCCGCCGGCCTCACCGCTGCCGCCGGCCTCACCGGCACTGCCCGCCACGGCCTCGGAATAGCGCTCGGCATCGCGCCCCTCCTCGTAGGCGGCCAGGAATCCGCGGAAGGTGATGACGGTGCCCGAGGCGGTGAAGGAGGCTGTGGAGAAGGTCTGCCCGGAGTCTCGCGAGCCGCCATCGGCGGGCGCCAGGGGCACCTCCACGCGGACGGTCGCGGTGGAGCCGACGGCGTCGGCCATCTGGGAGGCGACGGTCCGCTTCCAGATGAGCTCGTAGAGGCGGAACTGCGCGCCACTGAGTTCTCCACTGACCTGCGCAGGGGTGCGGAAGTGGTCGCCGGCGGGCCGGATGGCCTCGTGGGCCTCCTGGGCGCCCTTGGTCTTCGTGGCGTAGACGCGCGGCTTGGCGGGCACGTACTCGGGCCCGTAGAGCTCGGCGACCTGCGCGCGGGCGGCGGCCACGGCCTGGCCGGAGAGCACCGTGGAGTCGGTGCGCATGTAGGTGATGAAGCCGTTCTCGTACAGGCCCTGCGCCACGCGCATGGTCTCACGCGGGTTCATGCGGAGCTTGCGGGAGGCCTCCTGCTGGAGGGTGGAGGTGGTGAAGGGAGCAGCAGGACGCCGCTTGTAGGGCTTCTCCTCAACCTCGGCCACGCGCGGGACGGCGCGCATAACGGCCTCGGCGATGGCCTTGGCCGCGCCCTCGTGGAGGTGGACGGTGCTCGCCTTGCGGGCCGACGCCGTCAACTCGCCGCTGTCGGTGAAGTCGCGCCCGGTCGCCACGCGGCGCCCGTCGAGA
The DNA here is from genome assembly GCF_002072175.1 of Actinomyces gaoshouyii. Classification (GTDB taxonomy): domain Bacteria; phylum Actinomycetota; class Actinomycetes; order Actinomycetales; family Actinomycetaceae; genus Actinomyces; species Actinomyces gaoshouyii. Next base: position 154,492 of record NZ_MVIV01000002.1, read on the forward strand.
GCGGCCAGACGGGCAGTGAAGGAGCCCTCAGCGCGGGCGGCCGCATCGAGCCCGCTCAGGCCCGTGCTCAGGCGGGCCTCAACGCCCCAGTAGCCGGCGGGCACGAAGGCCATGCGCTCGCGCTCGCGCTCCACCACGAGGCGGGTGGCCACGGACTGCACGCGCCCGGCGGACAGGCCCGCGCGGACCTTGCGCCACAGAACGGGGCTGACCTCGTAGCCGACGAGCCGGTCGAGGATGCGGCGGGTCTCCTGGGCGTCCACGCGGTGGGAGTCGATGTCCCGCGTGGAGTCCAGGGCGCGGGTGACCGCCTCCCTGGTGATCTCGGTGAAGGTCATGCGCTTGACCGGCACCTTGGGCTTGAGGACCTCCAGGAGGTGCCAGGCGATGGCCTCGCCCTCACGGTCGTCGTCGGTGGCCAGATAGAGCTCGTCGGCCTCCTTGAGGGCCTTCTTGAGCTGGGTGACGGTCTTCTTCTTGTCGGGGTTGACGACGTAATACGGCTTGAACCCGTCCTCGACGTCGACGGCGAAGCGCCCGTAGGGGCCCTTCTTCTCCTCGGCGGGCAGCTCTGAGGGTTGGGCGAGGTCGCGGATATGGCCCACGGAGGCCTCGACATCGTAATCGGGGCCCAGGTATCCGGCGATCGAGCGGACCTTGTTGGGGGACTCGACGATGACGAGCTTGCGGGGCACGGGGAACCTTCCTGCGACGTTGGAAAACCGCCGTGCGCGCATCAGCGGACGGCACAACCTCGACGCCCCTTGCGGGCGCCCGAACCGACTCTAACCCATCGGCGCCCGACGATCCCCGCCCTGCCGGGGGGATCTTCCGGAGTCAGGACAGTTGGCCGAGCGCGGTGACGATGGAACCGATGAGCCGGTGAGCGGCGGCGGAGTCGAAGGGCAGGTCGATCGTGCGGCACTCGGCGGCCAGCGCCGCCATCGGCCGCACCTCGGGCGCACCCTGCTGGGCGAAGGAGCGGACCTCCCGCATATCCCGGTCGATGGTGCCGGCCGGGTCGACGGCGCGCGTCGCGGCTCTGTCATCCACCCACTGACGGGTGCGCCGGGTGATCCGGTCGATCTGCGGGGTGACGGCGCGCAGATCGGCGTCGAGGGCCTCCGCGGCCTGGCGGGCGCGGGCGCAGACGGCGTCCATAGCGCCGACGACAGAGTCCAGGGACTCGCACAGGTCGGAGATGGAACCGACCGGGTCCTCCTCACTGCCGTCGAGGATCGAGCGGGAGAAGCGCCCGACCATGAGGGTCATGAGCCGCATGAGGGCCACTGAGAAGCGCAGGTCGAGGACGCCGTCACGCGCCGCGCTCATCCGTTGCGGCAGCGCCCGCAGGGCGGGGGCGGCCCGGCCGGACAACTCGACGACGCGCTCGGCGATCTCGTCACTGCGCATGCGCTGCCAGGAGGTGCGGTCCTGGGCGCCCAGGACCCGACCGGTGAGCTCGACGCGCTCGGCGACCTGGAGCATCGATTCCCTCGTTGCCTCCAGGGAGCCCAGGAGCCTGAAGTACTCCTCGAGCTGGAAGACGAGGCGGTTGGTGGAGCGCTCGAGGTCCGCAGCGGCGCGCAGGATGTCCGCGACGGGCCCGCTCACGCCGGCGGCGTCCGGCACGCGCACACCCGCGGAGACCAGGGCGCTGACCTCCGCGGGCAGGAGAGCGCGGGTGGCGTCGATGAGCGCGGGATAGCCCAGGCCGGCCAGCTCGATGGCGAGCTCGACGGCACCCATCTCACCGATCTGGGAACGGGAGGCCCCCCGGCCGGCGAACTCGCGCTCACGGGCCCGCACGCGGCGGTAGGCCTCCTCGATGGCGCGCCGGGCGTCCTCGCGCAGAGGCTTGGTGCGCACGGAGAGGAAGCCGCCGCGGATCGGGACGACGGTTGCGAAGACGCGGTAGTCGACGCCGTCGGCGGCGCGGTTGAGGACGTAGGCGCTCACGGGCCGCCCGGCGCCCAGATCGTCCCACATGAGCTTGAACAGGCCGGCGGGCATATCCAGGTGGCGGACGATGCTGTGCGGCGCGCGCTGGAGGCGCTCCCGCGAATAGCGCGACAGGGAGTCGAAGGTCCGATTCGTACGACGGATGACGCCCTTGGGGCCGGTGGTCGAGAAGAAGATGTCCTCAGGGTCGAAAAATCTCTCGTAGCCGATCTGCGATTCCATCGTAGATGTCCTTTTCTGCTGCACCAGGGAAGAAGCCGACGAGCGCGGGGAGACGTCGGCATGACAGGAACCTACCAACGAAGGTCGCTTTTCGGACACGACTTCCTGCAAAACCCCTCAATACTGCTACCGAATCGTTATCCAGACGGTGCGGGAGCTGTCGTGAAGAGCAGCGCGGCGACGGCGCAGCGCTTAGCCGAGTGCCGCGAGAGCGGCCCGGATCCGCTCGACGGCGCCGCCCAGGGCCTCGTCGTCGATGCTCAGGTCGAGGCCCCGGTAGCGCCCGGCGAGGTTCGCCAGGTCGGTCATCTCCGGGTAGCCCTGCTCGGAGAGGGACCCGGCCTCCTCCATGAGAGCGGCCACGTCCCCCTCGGCGCCCTCACTGAGGACGGCGCCCTCGTCAGTGAGCGCGCGCAGCCAGCGGTCGTAGGGGCGGCGCGTCCGATCGAGGTCGGACACGACGGAGGCCATGGCCGATTCGAGCTCGCCGACCCGGGTCTCGACGACGTCCCGCACCGGGCCCAGAGAGCCCAGGTCCGCCTCGAGGCCCTGCACGAGCTCGCGCATGGCGCAGGGGGCGTCGGCCTCGGCCCCGTCGACGACGGAGGCGGCGTAGGCGCCCAGCACGAGGGTGTGCAGGCGGATGAGCGCCATACTGAAGGCCATCGACGCCATGGCGTCGGCGAAGGAGGCCACGGAGTCCTTCAGCCCGGTCACGGCGGTGGCGGCCCGCTCGGAGCGCTCGATGATCCGCTCGGCCAGCCCAGGCGCGGAGGACTCCGGATCCTTGCTGGTCAGGGTCCGCATGAGCACGGCGATGCGCTGGGCGCGGTCTCGGATGGACCCTGCGCCGTCGAGCCAGGAGCCCAGCGCGGAGACGACCTCGCGGAAGTCCCCGATGCGGTCCACGAGGCTGTCGCTGGAGACTTCGACGCGGCGGGCCGCACCCAGGATCTCGACCGCGGGGCCCTCGGCCCCCTCGCGCGCGGGAACCCTCACGCCCTCGGCCAGCAGGCGCTGGGCCTCCGAGGCGAGGGCGGCCCGTCCGAAGGCGGCGAGGGAGTCGTAGCCGAGGGAGGCCAGCTCCTCCGCCAGCAGCTCGGCGCCGCGCTCAGCGGCCTCGCGGCGGTTGGCGCCCGAGTCCATGCACTCGCGCTCAGCAGCGCGCACCCGGCCGTATGCCTCGCCGATCGTGGCGAAGACGGCATCGTCCAGGGGCTTGGTACGCACGGAGACGTAGCCGCCGGAGGTCGGGGTCACGGTGGCGAACACCCAGTAGTCGAGCCCGTCCTTGGCGCGGTTGAGCACATAGGCGCCCACGGGGCGGCCCGCGGTGAGATCGTCCCACATGAGCTTGAACAGGCCGCCCGGCATGTCGTCGTGGCGGATGATGCTGTGCGGGGCGCCGATCATCTCCTCGCGCGGGTAGCGCGCCAGTTGTAAGAATGTCTCGTTCGCGCTGCGAACGACGCCTTTGTCGTCCGTCGAGGAGAAGAACACGTCCTCGGCGTCGAAATGGCGGCGGTTCCCGATGATCGTTTCCACTGCAGTTGCTTCCTTCAGGGCATATGAGGGATCGGCCCCATCTTGCCCCATCCCCTCCGAGTGAGGACAGCCTGAGCCCTCCCGGAAATGGTCACAGTTTCACAGCGCCGACACAGGCTCGGAGTGTTGGATAGGGGCATGAGTACTCCCGCCGATCCCTTGATCCGAGCCGACGGCTCCCCGGTGCGCGTCCTCGTCGTCGACGATGAGCGAATGCTCGCCGATCTCCTGGCGTCCGCCCTCCGCTACGAGGGCTGGGAGGTGACGACCGCCTCCACGGGCGTATCCGCGGTGCGCACCGCCAAGGAGATCCAGCCGGACGTCGTGGTCCTGGACATCATGCTGCCCGACTTCGACGGGCTGGAGGTCATGCGCCGCATCCACGACCACACCCCGGGTGTCCCCGTGCTGTTCCTGACCGCTAAGGACGCGGTCGAGGACCGCGTGGCAGGCCTGACCGCCGGGGGTGACGACTACGTCACCAAACCCTTCTCCCTGGAGGAGGTGGTGGCCCGGCTGCGCGCCCTGCTGCGCCGCTCCGGGGCCTCGGCCGCCGAGCCGGCCAACGTCCTGACGGTCGGCGACCTGCGCATGGACGAGGACTCCCACGAGGTCTGGCGCGGCAGCACCGAGATCCGCCTGACCGCCACCGAGTTCGAGCTGCTGCGCTTCCTCATGCGCAATCCCCGCCGCGTGCTGTCCAAGTCCCAGATCCTGGACCGGGTGTGGAACTACGACTTCGGGGGCCAGGCGAATATCGTTGAGCTCTACATCTCCTACCTGCGCCGCAAGATCGACAAGGGTCGCGAGCCGATGATCCACACGATGCGCGGCGTGGGCTACGTCCTCAAGCCCGCCGAGGCCCAGGAGCACTCCGACGGCGCGGTGAGCTCAGCGGCCCCGGGCGGCGCGAGCGCCGGGGCCCGGGGGTGAGCGGGCCCCGCAGCCTGCGCGCGCGCCTGGTCGCGGGCGTCCTGGGCATCGTCCTCGTCATGGCCGCCGTCATCGGCACCATCTCCACGCTTTCCCTGCGCAACGGCCTGATCGAGCGCCTCGACAGCCAGGTGCGGGCGGCCGCGAGCCGCGTCGAGTTCCGGCGCCACGGGGACGTCCCCAAGCAGGCCTTGGAGGAGCGGTCCGATGAGGACGAGGCGGATAACGGGATGCGCCCCGCGCCCCCCGATGATGACGACGACCCCCCGGTGCCCAAGGGCCTGGACGCGGCGGGGCAGCGGGTGGGAACGCTGACCGTCGTCGTCGCCGGCGAGAAGGCGGATGGCAGCGCCCCGGCCGCGTCCCGTGCGATCACAGCCGGCTATATCCGCGAGGACGGGAGCTATCGCGCGCTGAGCGCCGCGGAGGTCTCCTCCCTGCTGGACCTGGAGGAGACCGGCGAGCCGGTGAGTGCGCGCATCGACTCGCTCGGCGACTACAGGGTGCTCGTGGGCCACGACAGCCGCACCGGGGACAAGGTGATCACGGGCCTGTCCATGGAGGAGGACAACGACCTGGTGCGCGACCAGATCCTCTTCCTCGGGCTCATCGCCCTGGCGGGTGCGGCGATCGCGGCGTTCAGCGGCCGCGCCCTCGTGCGCTCCTCGCTGGCGCCCCTGGAGCGGGTGGCGTCCACGGCCCAGCGCGTCGCCTCCTTGCCCCTGGCCCACGGCGAGGTGAGCATCAACGAGCGGGTCGACGACGCCGACCTGGCGACTTCGCAGGAGGTCAGCCAGGTCGGCGGGGCCCTCAACACGCTCCTGGGGCATGTCGAGGCCGCCCTGGCGGCCCGCCAGCGCTCGGAGACGCAGGTGCGCCAGTTCGTCGCCGACGCCTCCCACGAGCTGCGCACCCCCCTGGCCTCGATTCGCGGCTACACCGAGCTCATCCGACGCGGGAGCGGGGAGCGGCAGGACCCTGGCGGAACCGGCGCGCCTGAAGCCGCGGGCCGGACGGCGGGCCCGCTCGGGCTCTCGGAGGAGGCCTCCTACGCGCTGGACCGGGTCCACTCGGAGTCCCTGCGGATGACAGCACTCGTCGAGGACCTCCTCCTGCTGGCCAGGCTCGACTCCGGACGCCCCGTGGCCCGCGAGGAGGTGGATCTGGTGGGGATCCTCGTCGACGCCGTCGCCGACGCCCGGGCGGCCGGCCCTGATCACGAGTGGTCCCTCGACCTGGCGATCCTGACCCCCCCGGAGGGCATGAGCGAGGAGGAGGCCGAGGACTTCGAACCCGCTCCCGCGATCGTGGGGGGCGAGGAGGCGCGCCTGCGCCAGGTGATCGTCAACCTGCTGGCCAATGCCCGGGTGCACACGCCCGCGGGGACGCGCGTGACCACCACTCTGAAGCGGGAGGGCAAGCGCCTGGTGATCCGGGTGGCGGATAACGGCCCGGGGATCGAGGAGTCCGTGCGGGATCGCATCTTCGTTCGATTCGCCCGCGGGGACGCCTCCAGGGAGCGCTCGACGGGCTCAACGGGCCTGGGCATGTCGATCGCACTGGCGATCGTCGTCTCGCACGGAGGCGCCCTCACGGTGGAGTCGAGCACGGATGAGGCCGACCACGGGACGGTGTTCACCGTGGAGCTGCCGGCCGCCGACGTCGAGTAGGCCCGAACCAGGCGAGCGATCGCGTCAACCATGTCCGCTCACCCGCCGAGCCGTTTTCTCCGCCCTCATTCCTTGCACCTCCGACAACGTGCTCGGGGGTTGTGGACGCGCGGTGGGGCTGCCGACGCGCCTCCCGGGCACGTCGGCAACCCCTGCGCACGTCGGCGACCAGGCGGCGGCGTACCCGGCCAGACACCCCGACCAACAGACAACACCCGACGAGCCGGCGGGTGCGGCCTGGGCGCCCACGGAGGCGCCAGCGGCGCATCCCGCACTGAACGGCACGGTGCTATTCGCACCCATTGGTGCGTCCTGCCCGCACCAGTGGACGCGAAGGACACCCGTGGGTGTAGATGGCGCCGAAAGGTCAGGCGCTGTTGTCGGTGGGGCGCGTGTCGTCGGTTGGAGCGTCCGCTGAGGCCTCTGAGACATCGGCTGCGCTCTCGTCATCGGCCGATGCCTCTTCCTCGGGGCCGCCCTTCGCGGGCACGTCTGCGGCCTTCTCAGCGGCGCGGCGACGACGGCGCCACAGAGCGGTGGCGATGGACAGGACGAGGATCGTCAGGATGATGGCGACCGCCCAGATGATGATGACCTGCCAGGTCTGCATGGGGGCCGGTGTAGCGGCGGCGATCTCGGAGTCGGCGGTGGCGGGGTCCATGGGGACGCGCTCGCCGGTGACGAGGAGGCGGTGGGTGTTGACACCGTAGGGGGTGCAGGTGATGAGGGTGACGAGGTCGCGGCCCGGCACCTGGTTGAGCGACTCGGTCTCGCTGGGGAGGACGACTTGGATGTCGGTGACCTCGTACTTGAGGGTCTTTCCGAGCACGGAGATGTAGAAGGAGTCGCCCTTCTTGAGGTCTGTGAGGCGGTCGAAGAGGGTGGCGGTGCCCAGGCCGGTGTGGCCGGTGAGCACGGAGTGGGTGGAGGTGCCGCCGATGGGCAGGGAGGTCCCGAAGAGGTGCCCGATGCCCTTGGCGAGGGTGTCGGTCTGCGTACCGTGGTAGATCGGCAGGTCGGAGTGGATGGAGGGGATGACGATGCGGCCCATGACCTCATCGATGTTGAGCTGGTTGAGGTACTCCTGGTACTGGGGGGTGTCCGGGCGCTGGGACTCGAGCCAGGGGTCGAGGATCGGGGAGGACTCGAGATGGGCGTTGTACTCCTCGGCCGCGGCCTGCTGCTGGGCGACGACGTTCTCGCCGGCCTCCTCGACATGCGAGGTGTACATGTCCGCGAGGCGCTGCTGATCGGCGTTGTTGTGCTGGGTCGCGACGACGGGGTAGATGAGCACGCCGACGCCGATGAGGACGAGGACGACGGGCAGGATCGTCATGAGGCGCCGGCGGGAGCCCCAGCGCTTGCCGTGGCGGCGACGGGAGTGGGAGGCGACCTCGGCGGCGTTGGCGGTATCAGAGGTCCCAGCGGCGCCAGCAATCTCGGTGGCCTCGAGGCTCTTGGCGGGGCCGTTGTCCGGGGCACCGCCGGTCATCTGCTCTTTGAGGGGCAGTCCGGGCCAGCGCGACGGCCGCGATGCCTCGGAGTCGGCTGACCGCAGCGCGGTGGGGGCGTCGAGGCCGGTGCTCATCTGCTGCTCCTGGACGGGTGGGGGCGGGTCGAAAGCGCCCCGGTGCCGGGGAGGCGATCCCTCGCCTCCCCGGCACCGGGTCGCTCAGGCGGTGTCAGTGCCTGTTGTCAGTGGTGATCAGTGGTTCTGACGGCGCTTGTTCACGTAGGCGATGCCGGCGCCGGCCAGGACGAGGAGCCCGCCGACGACCGTGAGGAAGACGACGCCGGAGGCACCGGTGAGCGGAAGGTGGAAGCCCGCGTTCTTCGGGACATCGGTGATCTCCACTGCCATCATCTCATCCTTGTTATCCGCGGAGGCGGCGAGGATCCGGAAGGGAACCGGCTCGGCCTGGAGGGTGTAGCCCTCGGGGGCCTTGGTCTCGACGAAGCAGTAGTAGTCGTCGTTGGTCAGCTGCTTAGTGGCGCCGTTCTCCCAGTCGTTGGCGCGGAGAGCGTCGACGACGACCTTACCGTTGTCCTGGGTGATGAAGGTGCTGGCGTTCTTGACCGTGAGCGGCGTGAGGGCGGTCGCGTCAGTGGCGTCGGAGTCCCTCAGCTGTGGAGTGGTGTCTTTGTTGCCGTCCCACGTGCACTGGTAGATCTGGAACTCGGCGCCCGGGAGCAGGTTGTCGGTGTCCGAGCCCTTCTTGCTCAGCTCGACCTTGCCGTACTTGCTCACGACGGGGTCGGTGCCCGGAATGTTCGTTCCAGGAGTGGTCGGGCGGTCCTTGTCCCAGTTGAACTCAGGGGAGTCCGAGGGGATGAGGAACGCTGTGTTGGAGATACCGCCGTCGAGGCTCGTGTCCGCGGCGAAGGTGGCGGTGAGAATCACCTGGACCTTCGTGGTGTTGTCTCCGTTAGCGCGGGCTGTCGCGATCTTCTTCAGACCCTCAGCGGTGAAATCGACCGTGAGGTAGTTCTTGTCGTCGTTGCCCGCAGCGACGGTGACGGTGTAGTCCGTGTCGGCAGTGAGCGCCTGCGCGTTCGTCCCGACAATCGCGACGCGCGGGTTGAGCTGATCAACTCCCGTCCCCTTCTGAACGCGGGGGTCGAGTTGATCGATGACATTGAACCGCTTGATCGTCTCACCGCCGGCGACATTCACCTTCGGGATAGCGGCATCAATGGTGTACTCGAGGCTGTTCCCGGAACCAGAGGCCTTTCCGGTGTCCACAACCTTCTTCTCGATTCCGGAGAGGGTGTTCTTCGGGTAGACGTGGACGTCGTAGTTCCAAGCATTGGTGTTGCCCGGGCTCGTCATCGGCAGGGTGACGATGAAGTCGGCGCCGGGAATAGCGCCTTTGGCATCGTCGGTCGCACCACCGCGGTGGACCTTGGCGCCAGCGGTGCTGATCTCCTGGACGAGATAGGCTCCGACATCGGTCTTATTGGCGTCGAAGGTGAGGGTGCCATCCGCAGCGGTCTTGCCCTCAAAGGTGGTACTGGTCTTGTGAGCAGCGCTCGCCGTGTTGACATCGCCTTTCGCGGCCGCGAGCTGGGTCCAGCCCTCCTGAGTACTCAAGTTGTAGTCGAGTTTGGTGATCTTGTATGTCACGCCCTCCATCGCGTTGCAGTCGGCCGGAGCCTGCTGCAAGCCTGTGCCAGCAGCAGTGCCGTTGGTATCCGTCTGCTCGCACTTGTGAATGGTGAGAGTCGTGTCAGCATCCTTCTGAACAGTCGCTGCGGCGGGTTGATTCGGGTCGGCAGGGGCCGCCAGCGCACTTGGAATGACAAGCGCACTCGCCGCGCAGGCGGCGGCGAAGAATCCCGCGCCTCGGCGCGTCCTCTGGGAACTCATGGTATCTCCAATATCTCGTGGATGAAGGGATGGATGGGGAACTCAGACCCAGGAAGGCCGAGCCATTGCCCTCACCGAGACGCGTTCCGACGCCTGATGAAGGAGAACAGGGCGAGTGTACAAGCAGCACCAATAGCGAGGACGACCACAAGCACATTCGGAATGATCCCGTGACTACCAGACAGGGGCAGCGCGGCCGCCTCGATATCCTTGATCGCCAGGGTATTAGTGATCCCGGAGGCGGCATCCGAGACGGATGCCACAGCGGTGGGCGCACCGAGCTCATTTCCGTTGAGCACGGTGACATCCGTGTCAGTCACGCGAATGCGCACGGGCCTGGCCAGGAATTGGTGCCCGGGTGGGGCCCTCGTCTCCACGAGCCGGTACTCGCGGTTGATCGTCAGAGCCGCCGTGGTGAAGATTCCGTCCTTGGAGCAGACCATGGCGCCCATATTCACCACGGAGATCCGGTAGGACACGCTGAGCGCGCTCCCCTGGCCGCTCGCCTCGCTCGCGGAGAAGGCGCGCTGCTCCTTGGCGGTGACGCAGCCGGTGTTGCTGTTCCCGCCGTCGGTGTCGCCCGTCATGGACACGACGTTGACTGGGCCGAAGGGCTTGCCATCGGCGCGCGCGGCGCCACAGATGTAATCAGTGGCGGTATCACCCTGAGCATTGGGATCCACCTTGAAGGCGACCTGAGCGGTGAGGACGCGGCTGCCGCCCTTGCCACCAGGCGCCGGGGCCGCAGCGAGCTCGGTCTCATCGAGCCGGAGCGTGCGGTCGACCAGGCCCACCGAGTCGGACTGATCGAGGCGCTTGCCGTCCCTGCGCATGAGCGGCTTCTTGTCGGAGCCGTATGTGCAGCTCACCACCGTTAGCTTCCAGCCGGATGCCGTAGGGGTGTAGGCGGGGGACACCGCGTTCTCCTGGATCTTCGCGGCGCCGTTGGGGGCGAGCAGCTCATAAGTCCTGGGATCAGTGGCGGCGCTCGCCTCGGCGGTGAAGCGGTCCTCCAGCGCGGCTGTGGCCCCGTCCGGGGTCGCCTTGCAGGTGGCATTGGCGGCGTTAGCGGCAAAGCCCCGCAAGCGCAGCTTGTACCTGATCCCGGTACTCGGGTCCGTCCAGGACGTCGTCGAGCGGTCGGAGGCGATCACCAGCTGATCGACAGAGCAGTCTCGGCCCTTCTTGTCGTGGACGTCCTTGCCTCTGACGAACGCCGGGCCGCCGAGGATGATCTCCCCCTCCTCATCAAACTGCATACAGCACCGGGAGTTCGAGGTGTCGATCTCCTTCCAGGGGAAGCTCACGCGAATCTGCCCCTGCGCCATGGAGACGGACAGGTCGCCGCAGTAGGTGATCCCAGGACAATCCGACCCCATGCCGCCGGGGCAGGGGGACGAGAAGAACAGCTGAGCGCCTCCGGGCATGGCGCGCCGCGTGGACGGATCTGGTGAGCATGAAGAACCGTTCTGCTGGAGGACCGGGCGCCGCCGGGGATACGGCACCGCGATGACGTGCTCGAATGAGCCTAGGCAGCCCTACTCGCCCCCAGCATCAGAGTTTGCTGTATCGATACATCACAATGTCATCTCTTCATAGTCTCAAAACTCGCCGATCAATGCGATTTACCGGCCTTTTTCCAACGATCCGTCCGATCATATTGTGCCATTCGTTGCAGCAACGGACCCCTCGTCGAGGTCTCCCCCGCCGACGCCGGACGCCGACGAGCCCGGGAGCGTCACCGTCCTCTCCCCGCCGGCACGCGGTCCGGATCACCGCCGTCGCCGCCCAACGTCGCCCAGGGCGCCCCGACGACGATCGACCGGCCGCGAGCCGAGACCTAAGGGGTCTCCGGGGGCAGCGAAGCCCGGGCGTCGTCGTCGGGCACGAGCGCCACGAGCCCCGCCATGGACAGGCAGCTCGCCGCCACGAGGGCGACCGATCCGGTGGCGTAGGAGGCGAAGTACTCCCCTCGCCCCAGGGGCGAGCCCATGCGGGTCAGCACCCACAGGCCCAGGGCGAGGGAGATACCGGCGCAGAGCGCGCCGACGATCCACAGCGCCGTCAGTCTGGGCGCGGAACCGCTCCCACGGCCGTAGGGGCCCCTGCGCGTCTGCCGCCTCGACTCTCCGTCGTCCCGCTCCTCATGCGCGAGGCTGGGGACGAAGCCGGGTCTGGCGGGATCGGCGATGTCGTCGGGGGACGCATGGGAGGGGGACTCCCCGTCACTCCACGCGCCACCGGCGACCGCGAGGGCGCCCCAGCCCACCGCCAGCAGCACGGCGGCCACGACATCTGCCGGTCGGTGCCACTGGCGCACCAGCGTCGAATAGCCCATGGCCACCGTCATCGCCGCGCCGAGCCAGGCGGCGGGAACCCGCCAGCGGGCATCCACGAGGAGGATGAGCGCCACCGCGGCCGACGCCGCCATCGTGGTGTGCCCCGAGGGGAGCGTGTTGGCGTTGTCCCAGCGCGCGGTGATGCCGTGGTCAGGGCGGAAGAGGATCCAGTGCTTGAGGATCTGCGCGCTGGCGCTCGCCCCGATGACGGCGATAATGGCCCAGCTGGCGCGCCGGTGACTGCGTCGCAGGAGGCCGACCAGCAGGATGACAACGACGAGGAGCACCGCCGCCGGCATTGAGATGGCCGAGAGGACCACGCGCGCGTGCCCGTCCACCCGGTGCGAGCCGATCTCCGAGCCCGCCAGAGCGGCGGCCTCGAGGAACTGGCCCGGCAAGGTGTCCACGAAGGCCCACCACAGCACGACAAGACCGGTGAAGCACGCGACCGCCAGGGCGAGACCCTTGGCGCGCGGGTGCGCCGGGGCGCTCTGGGCCGGTCGGGGGGATCGCATCCAACGATGCTAAATCCCGGCCGCACCGCGGTGGCGCTCGGGTATCGCGATTCGCCGTGGCGCACACCACCCCGCACCCCATCCCCCCTCGCCGAGACCGGTCGATATCAGGAGCGAGACCGGTCCGCGGACCGGTCTCGCTCCTGATATCGACCGGTCTCGGGTATAGGGGCGACCGACTAATGATCCGACATATAGGAGTTGCACTTATCGATTTGGGACTCTACCCTAGTTCTCGACAGAGGGCGTCTCCTCTGGTCGAGCAGCGTTTCACCACCACTCAGGAGGTTCTCCCATGGCCGTTCTCACCATCGGCGACCAGTTCCCCGCCTACGAGCTCACCGCCGTCATCCCCGGCAACCTCAAGGACGTCGAAGCCAGCAAGCCCGAGGACTACTTCACCACCGTCTCCTCCGCCGTCCCCGCCGGCACCTGGCGCATCGTCTTCTTCTGGCCCAAGGACTTCACCTTCGTGTGCCCCACCGAGATCTCCGCCTTCGGCGACCTCTACCAGGACTTCGAGGACCGCGACTGCCAGATCGTGGGCGTCTCGGTCGACAACGAGTACACCCACTACGCCTGGCGCCGCAGCCACGAGAAGCTCCAGAACCTGCCCTTCCCCATGGCCTCCGACCTGAAGCGCGAGCTGGCCGCCGCCACGGGTGTCCTCAACGCCGACGGCGTCGCCGACCGCGCCACCTTCATCATCGACCCCAACAACGTCATCCAGTCGGTGTCCATCACCTCCGAGTCCGTGGGCCGCAACACCGATGAGACCCTCCGCCAGCTCGACGCCCTGCAGTCCGACGAGCTGTGCGCCTGCAACTGGCAGGCCGGCGCCGCCACCATCGACGCCCTGGGCGAGATGACCCACTGAGACCGCATCGCATCACCGCGCAGACGAGCAGCGAACCACCGACGAGAAGAGAAAGCAGATATGAGCATCGACAACCTCCGCTCCGCCCTGCCCGCGTGGGCCAAGGACCTCTCCCTCAACCTGTCCACCCTGTCCCGCTCCTCCACGCTCACCGAGCAGCAGCAGTGGGGCACCTTCGTGGCCGCCGCCGCGGCGACCCGCAACGAGTCCGTCCTCGTGCAGGTCCTCGAGGACGCCCGCGCCCACCTGAGCGAGGAGGCCATCAGCGCCGCCCTGGGCGCGGCCTCCATCATGGCGATGAACAACATCGCCTATCGCACCCGCCACTTCCTGGGCGACGCCTATGAGAACGAGCGCATGGGCCTGCGCATGAACATCATCGGCTCCTCCGGCGGCGTCGAGAAGGTCGACTTCGAGCTGTGGAGCCTCGTCGTGTCCACGATCAACGGCTGCGAGCGCTGCATCACCTCGCACGAGGCCACCGTCCGCGGCGAGGGTCTGAGCACCGAACAGGTCTGGGAGGCCGTGCGCATCGCCTCCACCCTGACCGGCGTGGCCCAGGCCGTCGCCGTCGTCGAGACCATCGGCTGAAGGCCTCCCGCTGCGCACCGGCCAGCGCGCGACGGGGCCCCTCGCACCAACTGCGGTACGAGGGGCCCCGTCGCACTCGACGCCTCGAGAGCCGCGGCGCGGACCGCTCAACGGCCCCGGTGGCTCAGTGCTCAGGATCGACGTCGATCGCTCCCTGGACGTCGTTGAACAGCAGGTTGGAGAGCTCGACCTGCACGGCGGCCACCGACGGCACGTCCTCCAGGATGAGGGGATCACCCGCGCTCGTCTCCAGGCGCAGGGTGCCGGCGCCGAAGATCCGGTCGGTCAGAGCCCGGTCCTGCTGGACATCGCTGATGCGCGACAGCGGCAGGTCATGACCGCGCTTGTTGAGAATGCCCGAGCGCGTGATGACGCGCTTGGAGGTGATTGTGTAGGTCGTCGTCGCCCAGGCCAGCCAGGGCAGGAGGAACACGGGCACCGAGACCGCCAGGACGATGATCCAGACGGCGAGGTGGCTCCACGGGGACCAGTCGCCGGGCAGGAGGACCGACGCCGCGATACCGACGGCGATGAGAACGACCTGCGCCATGATCCGCCACAGGAGGACCTTGGGGTGGGTATGCATGTGCCGGACGATGACCTCGTCCTGGCTCAACTGCTTCTTCGACAATGCCATGGCCCCATCGTGCCAGCAATCACGTCCAGGGGCGAGACGGCCGCGAGTGGCGCCGGGACGGCGGCGGGCGCTGAGCGGCGAGGAGCCGTGGCCGGGCCCGGTAGGCGGCGAGCCAAGACCTCAGAACTCGATCTCATCGAGGCTCGCGACGGTGGGCACCGCGCGCGACGGCCCCTGATCACTCCGCCGCAGGTGGACCACCGGCATCCCCACGGCCAAAGCGCCGTCGACGTCGGAGCCGACGTCGTCGCCGATCATGAGAGCCTCGGCCGGTGCCACTCCGAAGCGCGCGCATGCGGCGGAGAAGATCGCGGGATCGGGCTTCGTGGCGCCCATCTGGGCCGAGGCCAGCATCTCCCAGCCGGCCACGCGGGCGCCGGCGGCGGCGAGCTTCTCCTCCTGGCTGGGGGCGTCACCATTGGTGAGGTAGGCGACCACCAGCGGCGCGGCGGGCCCACCGGCGGCCGCCGCCCGCCCGCGGGCGGCGCGCAGGGCCTCCAGTCGGGCCAGAAAGGAGGGGACGTCGTCGTAGGCGCGCCACAGACGGCGGTAGATGGCGCGGTAGGCGGCCATATGGGCATCGGCCTCGGCGTCACTGAGAGCGCTCCCGCCGGGCACGAATTCGCGCACCCGCTCGCGCAGCTGGCCGCGGAAGTCGAGCTCGCCGGCCTGGTAGCGGGCGAAGTGGCGCCGGTCGATGGCCTCCCACAGCTCGGCGGTCTCCTGCGGGCCGAGCTCCCAGCCCTCCAGGCCACAGGCCCACAGGTAGGAGGCGCGGTCGGAGGCGTAGCGGTGGTCGACGAGGACGCCATCGATATCAACGAGCACGGCGCGAGTGGGCGCCGGCAGGCGGAAGGGACTCATGCGCCCAGTCTGCCCTGCTCATCCGGCCAGGATGTCCAATCCGGCACCCGCGACCACGGGGACGATGCCCAGCAGCACGAAGGCGGGCAGATGGCACAGCCCCAGGGGGATGACGAGGCGGACGGCGAGGCGCTCAGCGGCCTCCTCATCGGCGGCGCGCCGCCCCGCCCGGATCGATGCGGCCGTGCAGCTCAGCAGCGACGATGGCGATGCTCCGTCCTCCCAGCCGGGCCGCAGGCAGCGCTCGAGGCGATCGCGCGAGGCCCGCCAAACGGCGTCCTCGGGCGCGTCCCAAGCCTCCTGCCAACTCGCGCCGATGAGGAGGGCGCGGGAGACAACGCCGAGCTGATCCTCGCCAAGCGCCCGGCCGAGGGCGCCCAGGACCCCGGGCAGGGAAGCGCCCGCCCCGAGGGCGGCCGTGGCGAGGTCGAGAACGAGAGCCTCGTCGACCGGCTCACACAGCGCCGGATCCCGCCGGCCGCCTCGCCCCCATCGGCCCGACGCCGCAGGGCCGTGGATCGCTGCGCGCACGAGTCGGCGGGTGAGGAGATGCCCGACGGCCATGAGGCCGATCCCGGCCGAACCGAGGGCGCTCCCCCAGGACCCTCCCAGGAGAAGGTCCTCGGGATGAGCCCCGACGAGCGCCCCCAGGGCGAGCGCCACCAGCGGCAGGGCGGCCAGGAGGCGCGCGGTGGTGCGGGGCCCGGAGAGGGCGGACTGCCGCGAGGCCCGGGCCCGGCCCGCCTCGGAGACGCCTTCGGCGACGGACTCCAGCACTCCGGCCAATGGCGAGCCCAGGGCGCGGGTGAGGCGGCAGGCGGCGACAGCTCCGGGCACGGCGGCGCGCATGGCCTGATCCGCCGCGACAGCTCCTCCGAAAGGCGGCCGCCACGCCCAGCGCCCCGCGTCGCGCCGCGGCAGCCAGGAGGGCGCCGGGCCACCTGCCAGGGCGGTCAGAGCGGGTGGAACGCCGTCATCGGCAGGGGTCAGGCCCGCGTCCTGCGGGACTCCCGACCGGCCCAGGGCCCGGGACCAGGCCCGATCAGGGGTGGCCCCGGCCCGCAGCAGGGCCGCCACCTCGGTGAGGGTGAGCCCGATATCCGCTCCCCCAGCGCGGCCCCGGCGCTCTCGCGCACTGGCCCGGCCTCCTGCGGCGCCGCACGTGCCTACCTCGCCGCCTGCGTCCCCCTCGCGCGAGCCCCCTGGCGGCGGGCGCATCCCGCGTCGGGCGGGCAGGAGCAGAACGGCCACCGACGTGGCGGCGAGGAGGGCCGTGAGGAGGGGTATCGAGCCGCCGACCGCGCCGCTCATGACTGCGCCCCCGCTCCACGCGCGCCACCCGCCAGGGCGGCCGCTCCCCCGGTGAGCGCGACTAGCCCCTCGTGGGCCGCTCCCGCCTCCATGGCGCCATCGGGTCGGACGCGCAGGCCCTCGCGGCAGACCAGCCGGCCATCCCGTTCACGGCAGAGCAGACCCAGGGAGGAGATGCGACGACGCACCCCGGATGAGCGGGCCTCGCGCCGCAGGTGGATGACGGCGTCGAGGGCGCTGCCGGCCTGCGCGGCCACCGCGATCTCATCGAGGCCCGCGAGCGCTCCCAGCGCGGTGAGGCGGGCGGGGACATCGGCCGGGGAGTTGGCGTGGAGGGTGGCCCACCCGCCCTCGTGGCCGGTGTTGAGAGCGGTGAGGACATCACGGACCTCGGAGCCGCGGCACTCCCCCAGGACGATGCGGTCGGGCCTCATGCGCAGGGCGGTGCGCACAAGGGCGGTCATGGGGACGGAGCCGACGCCCTGGACGTTGTCCCCGCGCTCCTGGAGATGGATGACATGGGGGTGGTCCGGGGCGAGCTCGCTGGCCTCCTCGATGCACACGATCCTCTCATCGGCGGGCACGAGCCCGAGGAGCGCGGCGAGGAGAGTGGTCTTGCCGGTCCCGGTGGCGCCGGTGATGAGGCAGGAGGCGCGCCGCTCCACGAGGGCGGCGAGGATCCGATCGAGACCGGGGGCGATCGTGCCGGCGTCGACGAGCTCGGGCAGGGTGAAGGCACGGCGGCGCTTCGTGCGCAGGCAGATGAGGGTGCCGTCGGCGCTGAGCGGTGGGAGGACGGCGTTGAGACGGGTGCCATCGGACAGAGTGGCGTCGACGATCGGGGCGGCGTCGTCGAGTCGGCGCCCGGCCGAGGCGGCCATGCGCACCGCCAGTGCCCGGGCCTCGGGCTCGTCCAGGCGCGCCTGCGGGACGGGCTCGAGGCCGCTGCCGCGGTCGATCCAGGTCATCCCGCCGCCGACGAGCACGTCGGTGACGCCCTCCGCCTCGAGGAGGGGCGTGAGGGCCGCCCCGGCGCCATCGACGTCGGCGTGGACGAGACGGGTGAGGGAGGCGATGCCCGTGGCGCCGGTGGTGGAGCCGGCCCCCTCGCTGAGCGCCCGCCCGAGACCCGCGCCCCGGGCGAGGGCGCCGCGAATGCGGACGAGGTCCGGGGCGATGCCGTGATCGGGGAGCTGGGCGCCGCGCGGGGCGGGCTCCGGGCTCATGACCGTCCCTCCTCCGGCTCGGCCTCCCAGGGGGCTCGCGAGAGGACGGCATCGTCGCCCTCCAGGAGCTGGGCGGCGAGCGAGCGGATGGCTCGGCGCAGGGGGCCGCGGCTGCGGGCGGGGTCGTCGCCCCGGGCGATGCGGGAGGCGATCGAGTGATCCGACGGCGCCCGCCCGAGTACCTTCGCACCGGTGAGCCCGGTGATCTCCTCGGGGGAGAGGTCCTCCCCGATCCGGCGCAGGACCAGGCCGAGGCATCGCGGCCCCTCAGCGCGCTCCTGTCCCAGGATCTCCGCCGCCGGGCGGTCGCCATCCTCCCGGCCCTGCCTGCCCCTGCCCAGACGGGCGACGATGGACTCGGCGGCCTCGGCGGAGCGGACATCGCATCCCATGACGATGACGACCTCGGCCCCCGGCGGCGGCTCGGCGCCCCGGGGGAGGTCCACCAGGACGACGTCGTGGCAGGCCCCGACCGCCGCGAGCGCGGCGGCGACCTGCGGGGCGCTCACCGGGCCGCCGCGGGGGTCGCCGGTCAGGAAGCGGATCCCCGACCATCGCGGCAGGGCCTCGGCAAGGCGCTCGGGGTGGTAGGCGCTCTCCTGCTCGGGCAGGTCCCTCCAGCGCAGTCCGGGCCGGGCCCCCTCACCCATCATGAGGTCGATGCCGCCTGCGGGGTCGAGGTCGACGATGGCTACACCGCGCCCCGCCGCGGCCATGGCGCGGGCCAGGAGCAGCAGGATCGTCGTGGTCCCCAGCCCTCCCCTGGCCCCTGTCAGGGCGATGACGCGGGCGCGCCCCGGGTGGCCGGTCGCGATGATGAGGGAGGCGAGCGCCCCGGACTGCGGGGCGTCGAGCGCCTCGTGGAGCGTGGCGGCGGAGATGTCCGGGCGGAGCGACAGGCTCTCCGCCAGGGCGGGGAGGTCGTCGGGCACGAGGATGAGGGCGTGGGTGGCGCCTGTGCGACGGCGCAGGGTTCTCGCGCGCTGGACGAGGTCGGAGGCCGCTCGGGGCGCCTCGGGATACGAGCAGACCAGCGCCTGGGGCTCCAGGCCCGTGCAGGCCAGGACGATATCGGCGGCCCATCCGGGCAGGGGTTCCTCAGGGGCCCCGTCCTGGTGGCCGGGGCGGAGCAGAACGGCGACGACGACGTCATCGGCGAGGGCATCCCCCGCGGATTCACCCGGCGCCCCGGATCCCCACTGCTCGCGCTCCCCCGGAGGCCAGTCACCGGGATCCTCCTCGCGGGGCCGCCCGCTCTCAAGGCCTCCCGCCCCTGCGGCGCTGCGGGCGCCGAGGGCGGGCGCTTCCGGACGTCCGCGCAGCGCTGGGAGGCCTGGATGGGTGGAGCGGGGTGCGGCATGTCGCATGGTGGACTCCTTCGCGGACGGATCGGCGGGGCGCGGTACCGCTCCAGGGTTGCCCACCCGGGATCACCCGGGGTGATGGCCTCCACATGAGGAGCCGGAGGCGGCGCGTCCGAGCGCATGTGGTTCCCGGCCGCCGCGGCCCGGCGCGACCACGACCGGGCGCGGCGGGGCAGCGTCGGGCGCTTCGCCGTCGCCCGCTCACTCCGCCCGCCCCGCCTGGATCGCGCGGCACAGCTCGACGCCCTGGGTGATGCCCACGAGGATCGCCTCGGCCTGCCAGATCGTCCAGGCGATGACGCCCTCGGCGTCGCCTCGCGCATAGGCGGCCGCCGCGTCGCTGTAGGCCCCGGGGGCGCGGCGCGCGTAGGCGTCGGGGACGGCCACGCCCGTGGGCTCCAGTCCGTCGCGGGCGATGAGATGGCGCACGAGGAGGCGGCCGAGCGCCGCGTTAGCGGCCGTGAAGGGGCGCGCGGTGATCATCTCCCCATGGACGACGGCGGCGCGCACCAGCGCCGGGACACCGGGGGCGGCGATGATCGCCAGGAGCGCGTCGAGCCGCTCGGCCAGGGCCCGCCCCCGGGGGGCCGTGCCAGGCCCTCCCTCGCGCGGCACCGCCCCCAGTGCCACGGAGCCGACGGTCCCCCCGCTGCTCCGCGCGCCCGCGACGCCGTCGCCGCCCTTTGCCCCCTCGGTGCCGCCCCCGATGCCGCCCCCGCCCGGCGGGAGCGCGGTACGCGGCACGGCCACCTCGTCGAGCCCGATGGCCCCCGATGCCGCCAGGGGGCCCGCGAGATCGCGGTGCAGGCCGGCCAGGAGCGATCGTGGGGAGGGCTCGGCGGGCCGGGCCTGCCCG
This sequence comes from Actinomyces gaoshouyii, assembly GCF_002072175.1. GTDB lineage: Bacteria > Actinomycetota > Actinomycetes > Actinomycetales > Actinomycetaceae > Actinomyces > Actinomyces gaoshouyii. Next base: position 174,771 of record NZ_MVIV01000002.1, read on the forward strand.
CGCAGGTCCGGCATGAATCCGGTCAATCGCACGCCCGCGCGCCAGATCCCGGCGACGGCGTCGAGCGAGGGGTCCCCACTCAGCGGCCGCTCCAGGCGGCCCGCAACCACATGCTCGCGCAGCGCGGACGCGCTCACCAGCGCCCCCTCGATCGCTCCCGAGGCGATGGCCCCCCGGATTACGGCCTCCGCCCGAGCCTCGCGCCAGCGCCGCCGCAGCGCCTCGTGCCAGCGCAGTTGCGCGCTGGCCTCGCGCACCGCCTCCTGTGCCTGGGAGACGCGAGCGTCCTGGGCGATGGCCGCCAGGGCGCTGACGAGAGCGCGATCGGCGCCTCCCGCCCCGGCACCGCTCACGCCGGCTCCTGGCGCGATTCGGGCGGGCGCGCCAGTGCCACCGGCGAGCCGCGCCCCACCGATCCCACCGGGAACCGCGGAGCCACCCGGGCGCCCACCCGAGGCGCCCGACGACCGACCGATACTCGCTCCCATGGTGATCACGGCGCCACTCTACGGGCCCGCTGGAACTACGCTGAGCACGTGACCTCCTCGGAATCCCTTCCCCAAGGCGCCCGTCCCAGCGCGGTGCCGCCACCAGGCAGTGGAACAGCCACTGGCGCTCCCCAGCCCAGTCCCGCCGGTGGCCCCGCACCGCGCGGGCGCCGCCACGACCACATCGCCGCAGCGGTACTGGGCGCCGCGGTGACGCCCCTCACCCTGACGTTGACCGGGCTCGCCGGCCAGGCCTCCTCGCAGGGCCACCTGCTCGTGGGGGCGGGGCTCCTCGTGGTGCTCGTCATCGCGAGCACGGTGGTGCAGGCGGCCTTCGGCCGGCGCTCCTCCCTGGGCGGTCTCATCGGCGGCCTCGTGGCGCTCGCCGCGCAAGCGGCGATCCTCGCCTCCAGCGAGTGCGCCGCCTCCGCGCCGCAGGCCTGGGCCCGCCAGCTCATCCCCACCGGCGCCGTGCTCATCCTGGCGGGCCTGCTCATCGGCGGTTCCCTCGGCCTGCGCCGGGCGCGTCGCGCCGGGCGCGCGTGGGCGCGCCTGTCCGCGCTCCTGGGGCGCTCCGACCAGGAGCAGGGCAGTACTCCAGCCGCCCCGCCGTCGCGCCGCAATGATCACCTCTTCTCCCTGGCGTGGGTGACCATCTGCTCGCTCATCTCGGTCGCCCTGGCGGACCGCGCCTACTCCGCGATCGTCGCCAGCGGAGACGCGCCCGTCTCCCCGTGGGCGCTGGCCGGAATCCTCCTCACCTCGATCGGAGCGGGCGCCGGCGTCACGCGCTCCTCCCTGGGCGCCAGGGTGGCGGGCCCGATCGTGTTCATCGGGGCGCTCCCGGCCTTCCTGTCCGCGTCAGCCTCAGACCGGAGCGCGATGGTGCCCCATCTGACAACCGACCCCACGGCCAGCGCCGTCCTCATGCTGGGCGCAGTCGTGAGCGCGATCGGCTGGGGGGCTCATGTGGCGCGCCGCCAGGGCATCACCGATGAGAAGGACTCCTGGGCCGATCAGCGCGCCGTCGCCCTGGAGACCTAGCCGGGCTCCGAGGAGGGGCTCACTCCCGCAAGCGCGCGAGGCACGGGCCACCGGCACGCCTCCCGGGCCCGGCGCCCGCCCGCCACTACGGTGGTCCCGAAGAAGGAGGCCCCGTGACCACCAATCGTCCTGACCAGCCCGATGAGCTCGGTAGCGCCAGCACTCCCGAGCAGGCCATCGAGTCCCTCGATTCGGCCGGCGAGCCCGTTCCTTCCCTGGAAGCGCCGGCGCCCATCGTCGGCGACGACGGCGAGAGCATCACCACTGGCAGCTCCGCCCTTCCCGACGGGCTGCCCGGATCGATCCCCCCGGGTACCGGCGTGGTCCTCGCCGCACGGCGCGGCCAGGAGGCGCGGGACGCCGAGGGGGCTTCTCGCGACGGGGGCATCCAGGACGATCGGGGTGACGGTGGGAGCGACGGCGGCGCCGAGCCGACCGCTGCCGTGGCCCCGCCGGACGAGCCCGTCATGACAGGGCCCGAGGCCACCGCCGTCGCGCAAACGGTCGCGGCCCCTCCTCCGCTTCCCGGCGCCCCCATCCGGCGCCGCAGCCGCCCCCGCGACCCGGATGAGGAACGTGAGTCGACGGCGGTGCGGCGCCGCTCGCTGTTCTCGCCGATGGTCCCCGTCGGGGACGCCGCGGAGGACGGCTCCCAGGCCCTGAACGACGGTGGGACCGCCACACCCTCCGATGATGCCGGGATCTCGGGCGCCGCCGTGAGCCCCACCAGCGCCGGCAGTGCGAGCAGCCCCTCCAGCACCACCAGTGCCACCAGTGCGCTCACCGGCGGCTCCGCACCCACACCCGGCGACGGCACCCCCTCCCTGCGCGTCGAGGCGGCCAGCGCCCCGGACGGGCCGGAGTCCTCCGGCCCGCACTGGACGAGCAAGTCCAGCTGGACGCCGGACCCCTCCTCTAGTCCCCTTCCCCCCGCGCCGCCGCTGCCCTCCTCGACGGTCGCGCCGGTGGCCTCGTCCGAGGAGGCCGCCCCGGAATGGTCCTCCGTCATCGCCCCGGGCGCGTCCGACGACGAGGCCGACAGCGCCTCCGCCTCGCCTGCCGCACCCCCCACCCGGCGCCGTCGTCGCGCGGAGGCCCGCAAGCCGGCTCCCGTCGATGAGGAGACCGGCGTCGACGACGACGTGCTGCTGGACGGCTCGACCGTCGTCGGCAAGCCCGCCTCTCGCTTCGGTGCGCACTGGGCGGGGCTCCTCATCGCCGTCGTCCTGCTGCCGCTGTCCTGGTTCTTCGGGCACACGGCGCGCCACTCCTTCGGGACCACCGCCGCCCGCAACCCCGAGGGCGCGATGAGCGTCAACGGGGTCATCGTCATCGCCCTGAGCGCCCTCTGCCTGGGCATCGGGCTGTGGATGGCGCGCCGCTCCTCCCTGGGCACGATCCTCATGGGCGCTCTCACGGCGCTGGCGGGCATTCCCGGCCTCATCTCCCCCGCCGCCACCCATCGGGTCCTCGAGCAGGCCCTCGGCGCGGCGGCCGACCGCACCTCCCTGGGCAAGGACCTCCTGGAGTTCCTGTGGCTCGACCTGTCCCGCGGCACCTTCCTCCTGGTCGGCATCGTGGTGCTCATGGTCGGGATCGTCTCCCACTCCGCGCGCCGTGCCGGGCGCCGTGAGCAGGAAGTCATCGACCGCGTGCGCAAGGTCTCATGACGGCGCCCGCGCCCGCCGCCATGGCGAGCGCCAGGGACGCCGCCCGCGATGCGACTCCGATCGTCGTCGGCTATGTGACGCTGGGATTGGCCGCGGGGATGCTGCTGGCGGCCCAGGGCCTGGCCTGGTGGTGGGCGCCGGTGTGGAGCGTCGTCATCTACTCGGGCACGATGCAGATGCTGCTCGTGCCGCTGGCCGGGGCGGGCGAGCCCCTGGGGGCGATCGCCGCCTCGACGCTGTTCGTCTCCGGGCGGCATGCCTTCTACGGGCTGGGCTTCCCCCTGGATCGCGTGCGGGGCCGGGCACTGGTGCGCCTGTACGCCGTCCACGCGATCACCGATGAGGTCTACGCACTGCTGTCCGCCAAGGACCGCCACGCGATGACGAGCCGGTACGTGCTCACCGTGGAGGTCATCAGCCACTCCGCCTGGGTCTCGGGCGCGACGGCGGGGGCGCTGGCCGGGCAATGGCTGGCGGACGCTTTCGGCGAGAGGATCAGCCTGCTGGGCTTCGTGCTCACCGCGCTGTTCGTCGTGCTCGCCATCGAGAACTGGCGCGCCCACCCCGATACCGCCGCCCTGTGCGTCGGGATCATGGCGGGGGCGGTGGGCCTGACCATGGGCGGTTCGGCGGCACTGCTGAGCGCACTGGGAGCACTGGCCCTCGGGCTCATCGGGTTGTACGCCGTGCGTCACCGTCGTGCGCTCGGCGCCGAGGGCGCCGGTGACCGGGGCCTCGGGCGCGTCGGCGCGGGCCGGGCCGGCCTGGAGGCGGCCGATCGGGACGCGGCGGACCCGGGTACGGCGGGCCCGGAAGGAGGCGAGTGATGCCGCTGTCGAATCCCGGGATCGCGTTCGCCGTCGTCGTGGTGGCCGTGATCACCCTGGCCTGCCGCCTCGCTCCCTTCGCGCTGCTGCGCGGGAGGCGCTCGCCACTGCTGGCCTTCCTCGCCGACGCCATGCCGCTGGGCGTCATGATCGTCCTGGCGGCCTACACGCTCGACGGCGTGAGCTTGGCCCCGGCGTCCTGGCTTCCCGCCGTCGCCGGCATCGCGGCGACGGCCGGGCTGCACCTGTGGCGCCGCTCGATCGGGCTGTCGCTCATCGGCGGAACGGCCGTGTACGTGGCGGCGAGCCTGGCCATGGCGTAGGGCCTCAGGCGGCCGGGGCGATCTCCGCCAGGAAGGGCAGGATCGCCTCGACGAGCTCGTCAGGGGCCTCCTCGGCCGGGAAGTGGCCGACGCCGCGCAGCACCGCTTTGCGCATGAGCCCCGAGACGTGGTGGGTGTCCCGGGCGTGGGCCTGGGCGGGTTGGACCGGGTCGCTCTCCCCCTGGATGGACAGCACGGGCACGGCGATCGGGGCGGCCAGGGCGCTCATCTCGGCGCGGTGCAGCCGACTGCGCTTGACGGTCTCGATGGGGCCGCGCGCGGCCCCGGGCCGGGCGAGCAGATCGGCGTAGTAGTCGCAGGAGGCCAGGACGCGGTCCACCCGGCCATGGCCGACCAAGGAGCGCAGGACCCGCTCCATGCCCCGGTGCGTCGTGAGGGTGCGCTCGGGCAGCGCGGGGATGCGCAGGGACAGGTGCTGCAGGGCGGTGCCGGAGAAGAAGGCCCGGCCGCGCAGGGAGCGCACCGCCACCGGGTGCGGCGCGGCGACGGGCACGATCCCGGCGACGAGGTCGGGGCGCATCCCGGCCATGACCCAGGCGACCTGCCCGCCCAGGCCGGCGCCGACGACGACGGCCCGCTCGTGGCCGAGGGCCGCGACGACGCGCACGGCGTCGTCGGCGAGGGTGTGCAGATCGTAGCCGGAGGGAGGGCGGTCCGAGCCTCCGAATCCGCGCAGGTCCAGGGCGGCGACGCGGTGCCCGGCCTCGGCGAGGCGCGGGATGACGTGGCGCCAGGCCCACCAGCACTCCGGGAAGGGGTGAAGGAGGAGGACGAGCGAGTCGGAGCCCTCCGGCCCGGCCAGAGCGGCGTGGAAGCGGGTCCCGCCGGCGGTGAGGTCGCGGTGGGCCCACGGACCGGGGCGAGTGATGGCGACTGGCATGCCCCCACTCTATCGGCGCCCCGCCACCCCTCCCATCGCCTCCCCCTATTTTCGACCGGTCTCGGCAATAGGTATGAGTGATGGAAGATCATGGAGCAGCGCGCCGCTACACCCCGACGCGGGGGCAGAGGGCCTCAGCCACCAGTGCGCAGTCCCCGCAGCGCGGCGAGCGGGCGCGGCACACGGCCCGGCCGTGCTCGATGAGCCGGTGGCAGCCATCGGTCCAGCGCTCCGGCTCCCACAGCGCCGCGATGTCGCGCTCGACCCGCAACGGGTCGGCCCACTCGGTCCACCCCAGGCGCCGCGCCAGCCGACCCACATGGGTGTCCACCGTAATCGCGGGGATGCCGAAGGCGTTGCCGAGCACCACGTGCGCGGTCTTGCGGCCCACCCCCGGCAACGAGGTGAGCGCCTTGCGATCAGGCGGGACGACGCCGTCGAAGCGCTCCATCAGCCCCTGCCCCAGGCCGATGAGCCGTGCTGCCCGGGTTCGCTGCATCCCCAGGGGGCGGATGATCTCCTCCAGCGCCTCCGGATCAGCGCCCGCCAGCGCGACGGCGTCGGGGAAGCGCGCGAAGAGCTCCGGGGTCACCGTATTGACCCGCGCATCCGTGGTCTGCGCCGACAGGACCGTGGCCACCAGCAGTTGATAGGGCCCATCATGGTCCAGCGCACAATGCGCGCCCGGGTAGAGCACCGCGAGCTCGTCATCAACGGCCCGAGCCCGCACCGCAAGCGATTCCCTCATCCATCCCTCCGCATCGAGCGCCATTGCATCGGTCGCCAACTGTTGCGAGACTACAACCCGCGACCGCGTGCCTCATATCACAAGGCATGGCAGGATAGGCGCCAGCGCTCGCCCAGTTGCCTCCGGGAGCCCCCGGCAGCGATTCGGACGCCGTTGCGAGCCCGAGTACCACCGCACCGATAGCACCGGAGGAGCTTCGTGGAAGACAGCATGATTTCCAGGATCCCACTTTTCGAGGGCATCAACCAGGAGGAGCAGGAGGAACTGCGGGCCATGATGGCGCAGACCACTCTGCGCCGCGGCGAGACCCTCTTCAACGAGGGCGACCCCGGTGACCGGCTCTACATCCTGCTCAGCGGGAAGATCAAGCTCGGCCACGCCTCAATGGACGGGCGCGAGAACCTCCTGGCCGTCCTCGGCCCCGGCGAAGTCGTCGGCGAGCTCACCCTGTTCGACCCGGGCCCTCGCTCCACCACGGCCACCGCCGTTGCCCCCACCGAGCTGCTGGCCCTGGAGCACAACCAGCTCATGAGCTTCATCGAGACCCACCCGGCCCTGGCCAAGGACATGCTGCGGGCGCTCGCCCAGCGCCTGCGCCGCACGAACGTCGCCCTGGCGGACCTCGTCTTCTCCGATGTGCCCGGGCGCGTGGCCAAGGCCCTCCTCGACCTCGCCGACCGCTTCGGCTCGGCCACCGACGACGGCGTGCACGTCCCGCACGACCTCACCCAGGAGGAGCTCGCCCAGTTGGTCGGCGCCTCCCGCGAGACCGTCAACAAGTCGTTGGCCGAGTTCGTCTCGCGCGGCTGGATCCGCCTGGAGGGCCGGGCCGTCACGCTGCTCGACGTCGACCGCCTGCGCCGCCGCGCCCGCTGAGGCCCCGCCGCGCCCACTCGTGCGGGCCCGCACATTCGCGCGCATCAACCACGACGAACGGCCGAGGGGCCGGCTCTCCACGAGTCGGCCCCTCGGCCGCGAATCCGTCCGGCGTCGGCGCGCCTGGTGGCTCGGGCGTCGCCCCCTCGACGCCCCCGGGCACCGAGGCGCCTCGTCGGTTCAGGCGCGGGGGCGCTTCATGTAGGCGACCAGGTTCTCCGAGCCGGTGGGGCCGGGGATGACCTGCACGAGCTCCCAGCCGTCAGCGCCCCACTGGTCGAGGATCGCCTTGGTGGCATGGGTGAGCAGGGGGACGGTGGCGTATTCCCAAGTAGTCATACCGCCAAGCCTACGAGCTGGCGAGACGGCCGGGAAGCGGCGGCCGACGGGGCACTCAGCGCACTCGCGCCAGGATCCTGGGGGCACGACGGGCGTGGATCTCAGCGACGAGCTCGTCGTCCTCCCGGCGCAGCCACTCGCCCCAGTCCTCGACCTCGGGGAAGCGCCGCAGCAGGGCGCGCCTCTCACGCTCGGTCAGACCGCCCCACACCCCGAAAGACGACTCGGAGTCGAGGGCCTCAGCCAGGCACTCCATCCTCACAGGGCAGGTGAAGCACAGGGTCCGCGCGTCACGCTGCTCCGCGCCCTTGCCGAAGAGCTGGTCAGGCTCCGCATCCGCGCAGGCCGCGCGCGCCGCCCAGGTCTGGTCGATCATCCTCATCCCATCTCCAGCGGTCAGGTCCAGCATCGTTGTCAGACCCGTCACATACCCCGACGGTAAGGCAGTCGAGCCCATTCCACCAAATCCTCTCCGACCCGCGCCGTCGTGCAAGCCCGGCTGGAAAACGGCCGATAGCCGCCTGGGTGCGACCTGGACAGGAGGCGCCGTCGCGGAGCCGGTCATCCAACACTCGGACAGGAGCCGGGGCGCCGGGTGCGACCCGTACCACCCACCCCTGCATCGAGTCCGCCGACCACGTAGTCTGGGGGCATGTCGAAGACCTCTGCGCGTACCCTCGACTCACAGCAGCTCCTGTCTGCGCTCCTCGCCTTCATCGTCATGTCCACCGTCGGCGGCCTGCTCGCCGCGGGCTTCGCCGTGCCCTTCGTGGGGGCGGCGAGCGTGATCTCGAAGGCGTCCCTGGAGTTCTTCGAGGACCTGCCCGATGACTTCAAGGTGCTCGAACCGAGCCAGGTCTCGGTCCTGCGCTCCTCCGACGGCACTGAGATCGCCCAGTTCTACGCCGAGAACAGGATCGTCGTGCCGCTGAGCGATATCAGCAAGAACGTGCAGAACGCCGTCATCGCCGTCGAGGACCAGCGCTTCTACCAGCACAAGGGCGTCGACCCCACCGGAATGCTGCGCGCGCTGGCCTCCAACGCGGCAGGCGCCGATCGCCAGGGCGCCTCCACCCTCACCCAGCAGTACGTGCGCAACGTCCTCGTGGAGGCCGGTATCCGCAGCGGCGATCCCACGAAGATCCGCGCGGCCACCGAGACGACGACGGCGCGCAAGCTCCGGGAGATCAAGTACGCCCTGACCCTGGAGAAAACCCTGCCCGACGCCAAGAACCAGATCCTGGAGGGGTACCTCAACATCGCCGCCTTCAGCCCCTCCACCTATGGGGTGGAGGCCAGCGCGCAGCACTACTTCAGTCATTCGGCCAAGGAGATGAGCATCCCCGAGGCGGCACTGCTGGCCGGCCTGACCAACGCGCCGGGCGCCTATGACCCGGTGACCTATCCCGATCTGGCCAAGGACCGCATGGACTGGGTCCTCCAGAAGATGCTGGAGAACGAGTTCATCGACCAGGCCCAGTACGACCAGGCAGTGGCGACCCAGATCAGCGACATCCTCCACGTCACCAACCAGGTCGGCGGATGCGCCTCGGCGGGGTCCGCGGCCTACTTCTGCGACTACGTCGTCGGCGAGATCCAGAACTCCGAGCTCTTCGGCAAGACGGCCACCGAGCGCAACCAGCTGCTGCTGCGCGGGGGCCTGCAGATCACCACCACCCTGGATATGAACAAGCAGAAGGCCGCGGACGACACGATCGCCAACTACGTCCCCGTCGGCGATCCCTCGAACGTCAAGGGAGCCATCGTCGCCGTCGAGCCCGGAACGGGCAAGATCCAGGCGATGGCCCAGAACACCACCTATGGGACGGACAGCAACGACTCCTCGGTCACCCAGATCTCCTTCTCCGCTGATTCCAAGCACGGCGGCATCGAGAACAACGGCTTCCAGCCGGGATCCTCGTTCAAGCCATTCGTACTCGCCCAGTGGTACCAGATGGGCCGATCCGGGTACGAGACGATGAACACCGATCCCACCACCTTCCCGGCCGGCAACTGGAACATCTCCTGCAGCGATGACTCCTACGTGGAGCAGTGGAAGGTCGGCAACGCCAACCCGGGCGAGGGGGGCTCGCACTCAGTGCTGCAGTCCACGGCCATGTCGATCAACGTCGCCTACGCCAAGATGATCCAGCAGATGGACATCTGCGCGGTGACGGACCTGGCCGCCAAGATGGGCGTGACCAAGGCCGATGGCAACCCGATCGACCCCCGGCCCTCGATCACTCTGGGCACCATGAACGTCCCCCCGCTCAACATGGCCAACGCCTACGCGACCTTCGCGGCGCATGGCGTCTACTGCAAGCCGATCGCCATCAACAAGGTGACGGACCACAGCGGAACCGAGATGGCCGTGCCGAGCGCGGACTGCTCGCAGGTGATGGACCAGACCGCTGCGGACAGGGTCGCCCTGACCCTCACGCATGTCCTCGGAGGCCAGGGAACCGCGAAGAACTACGCCCTGGCGGGGCGGCAGGCCGCGGGGAAGACGGGCACCACGGAGGAGATGGACAACGCCTGGTTCGTGGGCTTCACCCCGCAACTGTCCTCCGCCGTGTGGATGGGCCACTCCGAGGGCACCAAGGCGATGAATGGCCAGTACATCGGCGGGCGCTACTACGCCACCATGTACGGCTCGGACGCTCCCGCGCCCATGTGGAAGCAGTTCATGGACACCTCTCTGGCGGGGACGGGGGCGGAGCCCTTCACCCAGGTGAGCCTGGGCGCGGCTCAGCCCGCGCAGCCGTCGGGCGGCAACGCGAGGCGGGCGTCCGGCCAGGTCCCCGCCCTTCCGGGCGACGCCGGGGTCCAGGCGGGCGCGCAGGCGGCTCAGGCAGCGCCGGCGGACCAGTCCGGGGCAGTCGCGCAGGCTGACGCCGTGCTCCCGGCCGGGCAGGTCCCGGGCTCCGCGCCCACGGCGGCCGGCCGCCAGGAGTTCACGTCCAACCTGAGCTCCTCCGGCTCCGGGGGCGCCGCGGCGACCGGCCCGGCCGGCGGCAACGGCTGACCACTGGCGAGCACTCACGATCCTGGGGCCCTTCGACATGACGACTGCTATGACCGCGCTCCCGCGCACATCCTCCTCCCGCGCACGGCGCCTTGGCGCCGCCCGCGCTCTGGGTTCCCTCGCCGCTCTTGGCGCAGGCGTCCTGGGCTACGCGCTCCTCGAGGCGCGCCTGCCGGTGCTGCGGCGCTTCTCCGTGCCCGTCCTGGCCGACGGCGAGGAGCCGATCACGATCCTCCACCTGGCCGATCTGCACCTGACCGACAGCACGGAGACGCGCGTGGCCTGGGTGCGGGGCCTGGCCGCCGAGCACCCCGACGTCGTCATCTCTACGGGCGACCACCTGTCCTTCGCCTCGGGCCTGGAACCGCTCCAGCGGGCGCTGGAGCCCTTCGTGGGACTGCCGGGGGCCTTCGTCCTGGGGGACCACGACTACTACTCCTCCGTATTCAAACTGCCGACCCGCTACCTGCGCCGCGACCCGCGAACGGCGGACGCCGAGGACGCGCGCGAGCACCTCGTGGAGCTGCCCTGGCGGGAGGTCATCGAGCTGCAAGCCTCCGGCGGCTGGGCGGACCTGACGAACGCGCGGGGGACCCTCACGGTGCGCGGGCGGAGAGTGGACCTGGTCGGCGTCGATGATCCTCACGCCGAGCGGGACTCCTACCCCGTTCCGGACGACGGCTCCGACGGCGCGGCTTCAGCCGCCCTCCTCCCGCCGATCCTCGACCGCTCGGGGCGGGCGCTGCGCCTGGGGCTCGCTCACGCCCCCTACCAGCGAGTGCTGGACGCGATGGCGGGTGACGGCGTCGCCCTCGCCCTGGCGGGCCACACCCATGGCGGCCAGCTCTGCCTGCCCGGTTTCGGCGCGCTCGTGACGAACTGCGACCTGGATCGGCGGAGAGTCACGCAGCGCCTATCGCAGTGGCCGGGGCGCATCGGGGATCCGAGCGCAGCGAGGGACATGTACCTGCATATCAGCGCGGGGCTGGGCACGAGCCCCTACACGCCCGTGCGCGTGGCCTGCCGCCCGGAGGCGACGCTGCTCACCCTCGTCCCGGCGCGCTGAGGGCCGCACTGGGAGCTCGGCGGAGCTCGCCCAGCTCTAGGTGGAGCGCCTAGGAGCGCCAGCGGGCGAAGCCCCCCTCGGAGTTGATGACCTGACCGGTGATCCAGCGGGCGTCGTCGGCCAGCAGCCAGGTGATGAGTCGGGCGGCGTCGTCGGGCTCCCCGAATCGTCCGAAGGGGAGCATGCCGCGGAGGGAGTCGAGGGCCTCGGCGGTGAGGTACCCGGTGTCGATCGGGCCGGGGTTGACGGTGTTGACGCGGATACCGTGATCGGCGAGCTCGTCGGCGATGGTCAGCGTGATGCCGGCGATGGCGGCCTTGGCCGCGCCGTAGGCGATCTCGCCGGGCAAGGGCCCCTGCGCCTGGCCGGAGGTCAGGAAGACGATGGCGCGGGTCGGGTCGGAGGACGGGACGGCGGGTCCCTCATCCGCTTCCCCGGCCCGTTCCCCGACGACGGCGCTGGCGAAGGCCTGGGCGAGAAGGATCGAGGCGCGGGCGTCGACGGCCCAGTGCCGGTCGAGGACGTCCTCGGTGATGTCGAGCAGGAGGGCGTCGGGCTCGCTCATGGCCTGGTTGCACACGAGAGCGGTCAGCGGGTGGCCGGCATCGGCGGCGGCTTCGACCGCGGCGGCGACGACGCGGGCGGGCTGGCCGGAGGTTGCGAGGTCGGCGCCGATGGGGGTGAGGCGGGCGCCGTCGGTGAGATGGGAGGCGATGGAGGCCATGACGGCGTCGATGTCGTCAGCGCCCCAGGCCTGAGCGGCGTCATGGGGCGAGTAGTGGTGGGCGACGATGCTGGCCCCCTGGGCGGCGGCGCGGCATGCGATGGCGTGGCCGATGCCGGCGCGGCGGCTGACCCCGGTGACGAGGACCGTTCGGCCTGCGAGTGGCAGGGGATCAGGGGACAGGTCTGCGCTGGTCATGGGGGAAGTCAAGCGCGCCGCGCGGGCACGGGCAAGGGACGGGCGTCCCCGATGGCACCCTCCCCCGCAGGACTCCCAGTGATGGACGACACCTGACGGGCGACCGATGGTGATTTCCCTCGGCGCAGGCGGCCCAGCTATAGTTGCCGCTGCACACACACGGGGTGTGGCGCAGTTTGGTAGCGCGCTTCGTTCGGGACGAAGAGGTCGTGGGTTCAAATCCCGCCACCCCGACCAGCATGTGGCCACCATCACACAATGGTGGCCACTTTTCGTTGGAAACATACACGGGGCAGCGTCGACCAAGACTCCACACGAGATTGCGACTACCGGGCAACCACCTTTTCGTCGCGGTCGCCCGTTGCCTTGTTGGTGGTCGCCGGCGAAGGAGTGCCGACGGCTAGGCCAGCGGTGGTCGGCATGATGTCTCGCCCCTGTCTTTCCAATGATCGGCCTCGCGGATCCAGCGGAAGGGATTGTGGGCCGCAGGCCGAGCGGCACCGGGCCATCAGGCTCCTCAATTCGCGGGACACGGGCACCCCGGCACGGCCCCCGGACTCCACCGCCTGTCCCCGGAGCATCGCCCGGCGTCTCGGGGGCAGGGCCGGACGGCGCGCGCCGCCGGGCGAGAGCTAGCCTTGCCCTGGAAGGAGCCCGATGAGCACGACGAGCAGCACCCGCGCCGCGACACCGGAGGCCTCCCGGCCGGCCGATGCCCGCGCCCGCCGGGAGATCGCCGGGCGGGCGATGGAACGCGTGCTCGCCGTCGTGCTGATGCTCGCCTTCGCCATCTGGACCCTGCTGGTGGTCACGGGCCGCACGGCTCATCTCGACACGGCCTTCGCACGGACCTCCCCCCTTCTCCCCCGCTCGGCGGGAGCCCAGATCGCCGAGGCCTACGCTTTCCTCACCCATCCCGCCCTCATCACGGCGGCCATCGTCGGCCTCGCGATGTGGTCCTTCAAGGAGCGGATGCGGCGCCTCGCACTGGCCCTCCTCATGGCCGCGGCGGGGATGCCGGTCCACTGGCTCATCTCGAGCGCCTTGGACATCAGCCACCCGCATTCGCATCTGCTCGATTCTCTGTCCGTCGTGGGCGGCACGTACCCGAACGCCCAGATCTCGGCCGTCACCATCGTCTCCTCGATGCTGCTCGTGCTCACGCGCGCCCACCGGCGGCCCACCTCGGATATGGCAGCGTGGTGGCTGGCCGGCATCGCCGCGATCATCGCCGCCTGCTACAGCCAGTGGGCGATGGGCCTGGCGCACGCCTCCGACCAGATCGGCGCCATCCTGTGGGGCGCGGCCGTGACCAATGCGAGTCTCGCCCTGGGCGGCATCGACACGATCCTGTCCTCCTGGGCGCGCCTGGGCCTTCCCACGCGCAGCGTCGACAAGCGCGCTGCCGTCATCTACAACCCCGCGAAGTTCTTCGACCTATCCCTCCTGCGCCGCCGCATCGAGGCCGAGGTTCTGGCCGCGGGATGGCGTCCCACCCAGTGGCTGGAGACGACGCCGGAGGATCCCGGCCGCTCGATGGCCCGCCAGGCCCTCGCCGGCGGCGCCGACCTCGTCCTCGTCGCGGGAGGGGACGGAACCGTGCGGGCGGTGGCCGGCGAGCTCGCCGGGACCGGCCTGCCGATGGCGCTCATCCCATCGGGCACCGGCAACCTGCTCGCCCGCAACCTCTCCATCCCCCTGGACACCGACGCCGCCCTGCGCCTGGCCCTGTCCGGCGATCCCACCGCCATCGACCTGGTGCGCGCCGCATGGGACGACGGCGAGGAGACCTTCGCCGTCATGGCGGGCCTGGGCCTGGACGCCCAGATCATGGCGGACACGAAGGACGAGCTCAAGAGGGTCATCCGCGCCGGGGCCTACGCCGTCGCCGCCGTGCAGCACGCCAGCCCGCGCCCCTTCCGGGCCACCGTCGCCCTCGACGGCGCCGCCCCCGAGGAGCACGACATGGTCATGGCTCTGCTGGGCAACGTCGGCACGATCACCGGCGGCATGACGATCTTCCCACGCGCCACCCCCGCCGACGGCAGGGTGGACCTCCTGCTGGCCCGCCCGGACCGGGCCATCGACTGGGCGCGCATGGGCGCGATGATCCTCGCCGGCCGGGTCCCGTCCGGGCTCACACTCGCGCAGGCATCGCGCGTGTCCATCCGCACCGATGAGCCCGTGCCCATCGAGCTCGACGGCGATATCGCCGGCACCACCCGCACCCTCGACATCGAGGTCATTCCCGGGGCGCTCTCGGTCATCGCCCCGCCCCGCCCCTGAGCCGGAGGAGCGGTCGGGCACGGCCCTGGGCGCTGGATAGACTCGCGCCCATGACCTCCTCACCATCCCTGCGCTCCGGCCTCACGGTCGCCCTGGGCCGCGCGGCCCGCGTCGCCGCCCGCCTGCGCGGTGGCGGCAGCGGCGGAACGGCCTTCCCCGGGCTCGTCATGGAGAAAGCCGATCCCGGCTTCCTCGCCCGCGCGCTCGGCCAGCTGCCCATGGGCGTCGTCGTCGTGACCGGGACCAACGGCAAGACGACGACGACGAAGATGGTCGTCCAACTCCTCGCCGAGCAGGGGCTGAGGGTCGTCACCAACCGCACCGGCTCGAACTTCGTGCGCGGGGTGCTCGCCTCCCTCCTCCACGACGTTGACGCCGTCGGCCGCCTGCGCGCCGATGTGGCCGTGCTCGAGCTCGACGAGGCCCACGCCGTCCGCTTCGTCCAACTCGTCAAGCCGCGCGCCTGCCTGCTGCTCAATGTCATGCGCGACCAGCTCGACCGCTTCGGGGAGATCGACTACACCGCCTCCCTCCTGCGCAAGGTCGCCCTGGCGACCACGGGCGCCGTCGTCACCAACGCCGACGACCCGCGCCTGGGCGCGCCCGCTTTCACCGAGGGCCTGGCCGCCCCCGTGACCGCCTTCGGCGCCTCCCCCGAGCTGCGCTCCCTCTTCCTGTCCGACGATGAGCTGCGCACCGGCGCCGCTGACGCCACCGCCGCCCGCCATGTGAGCCCTCGCGTGGTCCTGGAGTCACTGAGCGGCCAGGACGCCACCGTCCGCGTGGACGGGGTCGCCCACGAGGTGCGCTTCGCGATCCCCGGCATCCACAACCAGCTCAACGCCTGCGCCGCCCTGGCCGTCGCCCTCGAGGCCCTGGGAGATCGCGCCGACACCGCCCTACCGGGCCTGCTGGGCACGCTCGGGCGGGTGCGGGCCGCTTTCGGCCGCGGCGAGGTCCTGCGCCTCGATGGCCGGGAGGTCCAGCTCTGCCTGGTGAAGAACCCGGCGGGCTTCCGCATGGGCCTGCTCACCGCCGCCACGGCGCCCGGCCCTGAGTCGATCATGGTGGCGATCAATGACGAGTACGCCGACGGCCGGGACATGTCCTGGCTGTGGGACGTGGACTTCTCCGGACTGCGGCAGACGGGCACAGCCGTGGTCACGGGCGTGCGCGCCTGGGACATGGCCCTGCGACTGCGCTACGACGAGGTGGATGCGGGGGCCGTGGAGCCAGACCTGGCCCGGGCCCTGGACGCCTTGCGCGAGGACTCGCGCCGCACGGGCCGGCCCATGCGCGTCTTCACCACCTACACGGCGATGCTCGCGCTGCGCGCCCGCCTGGGGGAGCTGACCGAGGTCGAGGAGGTCATGAGATGAGCGCCCAGTTCTACGAGCACTCCGGCGAGGCGGGCGGCGCGAGCGCCGGCGCCCTGCGCGTCTTGCAGCTCTACCCCCGGGACATGAACATCTACGGGGACTGGGGCAACACCCGCGTACTGGCCCGCAGGGCCCAGTGGCGCGGCTACGACGTCGAAGTCCTCTCCTACGACCCCGGCGACGAGCTGCCCGACGGCGTCCACCTCGTGGTGGGCGGCGGCGGCCAGGACTCCGGCCAGGAGCGCATCACCGCGGATCTCCAGGCGCGGGCCGCCGAGCTGCGCGCCTGGGCCGCCGATGGAGTGCCCATGCTCGTCATCTGCGGCCTCTACCAGCTCTTCGGCCACCGCTTCCTGACCGCTCGGGGAAGCGAGATCCCCGGCATCTCCGTATTCGACGCCGAGACCGTCGCCGGTGATGGGCGCCTGATCGGCAATATCACCACCACCAGTGAGGTCTTCGGCGGCATCGTCGGCTACGAGAACCACTCCGGGCTGACCACCCTGGCCCCCAACCAGGCGCCCTTCGGCCGAGTGCGCTCGGGCGATGGCAACAACGGCCAGGACGGCACTGAGGGGGCGCTGGCCCACCACGTCATCGGCACCTATCTGCACGGCTCGCTGCTGCCGAAGAATCCGGCCGTGGCCGATTGGCTCCTGGAGCGGGCCGCGAGGGCCGCCGGCCTGGAGTGGGTCGGCGACGCCGTGGCGCACCCCGGCCTCGACGGCACCTGGGCAGACAGGGCCCGTGCAGTGGCCATGTCCCGCCCGCGCTGAGCCCTCGGCCCGGCCCGCAGGCGGCGCGGGGAACCACAGGGATTCGCAGGGCAGGGCCGCCTTCCGAGTTGCTTGATCGCCAGGATAGGCTACCCTGATAACCTCTGATCATCGGCGGCCCGAGCGGGCCCCCCACGAGGACACCACCCAGAGATTCACTGTGAGCACTTCAGCCTTGACTCGCCGCGCCGCGGACGCCCGATCCGCCGAGACCGCCGATACTCCGCTCAGTGACCTGCTTCCCGGGGCACGAGCCATCATCACCGCCGTCGGCGCCGATGCCGCGTGCCTGGACCCCGGTGCGCCGCATGGCCGACTGGCCCGCCGCCTCCATGACCTCGGCCTCATCCCCGGCCGCGCCATCACCGCGCGCAGACGGGCGCCGCTGGGGGACCCGACTGTCTTCCAGGTGGCCGACTACGAGCTGTGCCTGCGCCGCCACGACGCCGCCCTCGTGACCGTCCGCGTCATCGACGATGCCCCGGACCCCGCCGCGCGGGCGGCAGGAGCGGCCTCGTGAGCGCCGACCACTGCGGGGACTCGGCCTCCTGCCACTGCGGGGGCTCGAGCACCGCCGTCGCCGTCGGGGATCGCCGGGTCGCGCTGGCCGGCGCACCCAACGCCGGCAAGACGAGCATCTACAACGCCCTGACCGGCCTGCGCGCCAAAACCGGCAACTACCCGGGCGTCACCGTCGCCCGCTCGCAGGGGCGCTGCGTCATCGATGGCACGGGCCTGACCATCGAGGACCTGCCCGGCGCCTACTCCCTGGAGCCCATCAGCCCCGATGAGCAGGTCGTGCGCGATGTCCTCACCGGTGGCCTCCGGGAGGTGAGCACCCCGGACGCGCTCGTCGTCGTCGTCGACGCTACGACGCTGCGTCGCGGCATGACCTTCGTGGCCGAGGCCCTCGCCCTGGGGCTGCCCACCTGCCTGGCCGTCACCATGACCGACGAGCTCGCGCGGCGCGAGGGCAGGCTCGACGTCGCCGCCCTCGGCGAGGCCCTGGGCATCCCGACCGTGCGCGTCCTCGGGCACCGCGGCATGGGCATCCCCGAGCTGCGCGAGCGGCTGGCCGAGGTCGCCACCTGGCCGCGCACGCCGATCACCCCTCCGAGCGATCCCGCCGAGCTCGCCTCCTGGACCGACTCGATCCTGGCCGCGGCCGACTACGCCTCCCCGGCCTCGGACCGCACGACCGCCGCGATCGACCGCGTCCTGCTGCACCCGGTGGCCGGGACCATCGTGTTCCTGTCGGTCATGTACTTCTTCTTCCAGTCGATCTTCACCTGGGCCGCGCCCTTCCAGGACGCGATCGAGAGCGGCATCGGCTCCCTGGGCGAGTTCGTGCACGGCCGACTGGACGAGTCCCACCCGCTCCTGGGCGGTCTTCTCGCCGACGGCCTCATCGGCGGCGTGGGGGCGGTTCTCGTCTTCCTGCCGCAGATCGTCATCATGTTCCTCATCATCGCGATCCTGGAGGGCGTGGGGTACATGTCCCGGGCCGCCTTCCTCATGGACCGGGTGATGGGCAAGGCCGGGCTGGAGGGGCGCGCCTTCGTGGCGCTGCTGTCCTCCTTCGCCTGCGCGATCCCCGGCATCATGGCCACGCGCACCCTGCCCAGCGCCAAGGACCGCCTGGCCACGATGCTCGCCGCGCCCCTCATGACCTGCTCGGCCCGCCTGCCCGTCTACGTCATCATGATCTCCCTGCTGGTGGACTCCGAGGCCCGCATCGGGCCCTTCGGCGCGCGCGGCACGATCATGTTCGGCCTGTACCTGCTGGGGGCCCTCTCAGCGATGGCGGTGGCCTGGGTGGCCAAACGCCTGACCGACCGCGACGGCATTCTCCTGCCCTTCTACATGGAGATGCCGCCCTACCGCCTGCCCCGACCGCGCACGGTGGTCCTCATGGTCTGGGACGCCTGCAAGGGCTTCCTCAAGAAGGCCGGCACGATCATCACTCTGACCACCGTGGTGCTATGGGCGCTGCTCAACGTGCCCATGCGCTCCGAGGCCGACTTCGAGGCGGCCTGCGCGCGCAGCGCCGAGTGCTCCGCCATCGCGGCTGCGCTCGACAACCCGGCCGCCTCCACCGTGCTGGGCGACGACGGCGAGCCCATCACCGACGCCGACGAGCTCGACGCGCTGCTGGAGGCGCAGAGGACCTCCCACACGATGAACAACTCCTGGGCCGCGAGCATCGGGAGGGCGGTGGAACCGGTCTTCGAGCCCCTGGGCTTCGACTGGCGCGTCAACGTGTCCGTCCTGTCCTCCTTGGCGGCGCGCGAGACCTTCGTAGCCACGCTCGGCCAGATCTCCGCCGCCGAGGACCCCGAGGCGCCCAGCGCCCACCTGGCCACGATGACCTACCAGGAGGACACCCTCACCAACAGGGCCGGCGATCCCCTCTTCAACCCCGCGACGCTGGCGGCGATCCTCGTGTTCTTCGTCTACGCCCTGCAGTGCATGGCGACGGCCGGCGCCATGCGCCGGGAGACGGGGACCTGGAAGTGGCCGCTTGTCGCCTACGGCTACATGTTCGCCACCGCCTGGGTGATGGCCGCCCTGGCGCGCACGATCGTCGCGACCCTCCTATGAGGCTCGCGCGGCGGGGGCGCGGGCCGGTGCCCACCCATCCGCTGGCCACGCCCGATCCGGCAACCCTGCGCTGGGTGATCCCCGATGGGCTGCTGCCCTTCGCCGGGCCCCTCGCCGCCGCCCCTGCCGCGCTGCAGGCCCTCCTGGACGACGGCACCCTGGCTGCCGTGCAGGTGGCGCCCGGGGCCGTGCTCACACTGCTGGCGGATGGCCGCGCCTGGGCGGATGAGGGAGCCCGGGTGCGCGCCGCGCTCGTCGAGGCGCTGGGCTCGCCGCAGGCCTGGCGGCCGGCGGAGCGGGCCAGGGCCGTCGGGCCGGATGAGGCCCTGAGGACCGCCGCCCAGGAGATCGCCGCAGGACGCGTGGGCGCCTTCGCCCGCAGCCATGGCGGGTCTCTCGAGGTGCGCGCGGTGCGCGACGGCGTCGTCGAGGTGGCGATGGAGGGGGCCTGCCATGACTGCGCGGCGGCGGCCATCACCATGCATGCGCGCTTCGAGCACCTACTGCGGGTGCGCTGCCCTTGGCTCGTGGAGGTGCGGGAGGCCTCCTGAGCGCCGACCGGCCGACGCGCCGCTGGGCGCGCCGGAGCGCTCGATCTTGCCTCGCCGGGCCCGCCTGGGCGCGCAGCGCCGTGGGCCGCCGTCCCAGATCACCGCCGGGGCCCACCGGGGCGAAGGGGCGGCCCACTCGTAGACTCGCCCCATGGCGACTCCGGAATTCATCCTGGCCCTGCGTGAGAGAATCGGCCACGATCAGTTGTGGCTGCCGGGGGTCAGCGTGGTCGTCGTCGCCGGGGATGGGCGACTGCTGCTCGGGCGGCGCGCCGACAACGGCCAGTGGGCGGTGGTCTCGGGGAGTCCCGAGCCGGGCGAGCAGCCGGGCGCGGCGGCGGTCCGCGAGTGCCTGGAGGAAACCGGGGTGGCGATCGAGCTGCTGGGCCTGACGCATGTGGGAGCGGGTGAGCCGAAGACCTTCCCCAACGGCGACCGCTGCGTCTTCATGGACATCGACTTCGTGGCGCGGCCCGCGGCCGGGGCGGGGCTCGCGAGGGTGGCCGATGACGAGTCGACGCAGGTCGGCTGGTTCGCGCCGGACGCGCTGCCCGAGCCCCTCATGGGCTCGGCGCTCCGCCGCATCCGCGCCGCCCAGGCCTGGTTGGCCAGTCCCACCGCCCCCACCGCCTTCGACTGACCCCTCCCCCCTATCAGCGAGACCGGTCGAAAATAGGATCGAGACCGGTCCGCCCCGGTGGCGATCACGACGGCGCGCCCCGCGACGGCCGAGCCCGCGCACCCGGCCTCACCGCGGAGGCTCGATCACCAGCGGCGCCTCACCGGGGGCGATCACGACGGCGCGCGGCGCGGGAACCAGATCGAGCTCGACGCGCAGGCGCTCCCCCTGCTCACCGACGGCGTCATAGCGCAGGTGCTCATCGGTCAGCCCCGCGATCTCCGTGCGGGCGCGCACGAGCCAGGGGTGACGGCGCCGCAGCCCGATGAGGTCCTGGTGCAGGCGGAGCATCGGCGCTCCCAATGGCGAGAGGCCCTCCGGGGCGGTGGGCAGCGGCGGGCGGATCTCGTCGTCGCCGCCGATCTCATCGCGCTTGACGCCGGTGAAGGCCTGCTCGTCCCCGTAGTAGATGGAGGGGACGCCGCCCACGGTCATGAGGATGACGACGGCGAGGGCCGCCTTGGACGGCCCCACGCGGCTGGCGATGCGGGTGACGTCGTGGTTGCCCACGAAGGTGGCGGGCAGGAAGGCGCCCATGAATTCGTTGTGGCGCTTGAGGCACCAGTCGAGCTCGAAGAAGTTGGCGTCGTTGAGCGAGCTCCAGACGGCCTTCCACAGCTCGTACTGGGTGAGGCTGTCCACACCGGAGGCCTCGACGATTCCCGCGTAGTCGCCGTGGATGACCTCGGCCATGAACCAGGCGCTGGGGTGGCGCTCGCGCACCGCGGGCAGGACGCGGGCCCAGAAGGCGGGCGGGACGGCGTAGGCGGCGTCCAGCCTCCAGGCGGTGGCGCCGCGGTCGAGCCAATGGTTCATGACGTCGCCCACGAGCCGGGCGGTCTCGGGGCTGTCGTGGTTGAGGATGGGCAGCGAGCCGTGCCCCTCGAAGACCGCATAGGAGTCGTCCGCCCCGGCTGACTCAGCGAAGCGGAAGAGCTCGCGCTCCGCGCCGCCGGCCAGCGCCGCCTGGAACAGGGGGTGGTCGTAGCCGACGTGGTTGAAGACACCGTCGAGCATGAGGGCCAGGCCCCTCCTCCGGCAGGCCTCGGCGAGGCGGTCGAAGGCGGCGGCGTCGCCCAGGCGCGGGTCGATGGCGAAGTGGTCGGTGGTGTCGTAGCCGTGGGTGGCCGAGCGGAAGATCGGCCCGAGGGACAGGCCGTTGACGCCGAGCTCGACGGCGTAGTCGAGCCAGGGCTCCAGGCGGTCGAGGCGGGCGGGGGCTTCGGGATCGGGCGCGGAGGGCGCCTCCCCCGGGGAGGCTCCCTCTCCTGCGGCGGGCCGTATCGGCGCCCCGGTGGCCCCCAGCGGGTAGATCTGCCACCAGATCGCGTGATCCACCCATGCGGGGCCTCGG
The DNA here is from genome assembly GCF_002072175.1 of Actinomyces gaoshouyii. Taxonomy (GTDB): domain Bacteria; phylum Actinomycetota; class Actinomycetes; order Actinomycetales; family Actinomycetaceae; genus Actinomyces; species Actinomyces gaoshouyii. The sequence goes on from NZ_MVIV01000002.1 coordinate 196,626, forward strand.
CTCGATGGGCTCGTTCCAAGCTGATCGGGACTCATGCGGTGAGCGTACCCATCGATCGGGGCCGGGGATGAGGAACCGCGGAGCACCGCGAGCACGGTCCCGCCCGACGCCAGGGCGCCCCTGGACCGGTGCGCCCGAGGCCCGGCGGACCGCGCGGCCAGGGGCGGGAGCGGGGCCTTGAAGACCAAGGCGTGAGAACTGTCCCTGCTCGAGGGGGTGCGCCGAAGGATACGATCGGGCAACAATAGTGAGCATGCTCGCCACCGTTGCCCTGCCAGCCCTGCAGATCGTCCTGATCCTCGTCGTCGGATTCCTCGCGTGGCGCGCCGTCCAAGTGGCGGCCCAGGCACGATCGGAGGCTCAGGCAGCCAGGTCGGAGGCCTCCGCAGCCCGCGCAGCAGCGTCCGGCTCGGGTGGGGGCGTGCCGCCGGAGGCTCTGTCCCGGATCGAGGAGCAGTTGCGCCGATTGGGCGCCGCACGGGCAGCGGACGCAGGCGAGCAGCATCACGCGGCTCCCAGCGAGCGGCTGATGAGCGAGAAGGCGGACGCCTACCGCGGCTTCCTGCGGGAGATCGCCTCCGAGAACACGTATATCGGTACCGGCCTGCCCGTGCGGATCTCCGATGCCGCCGAGGAGGCGCTGAGCCGTCTGCGCTCGGTGACCGTGCTCATGGGCTCGGAGGAGATCCTGCGCTCGCTGCGGAACTTTTCGATCATCCGCGGCCAGCGGCCCCGCACGCGGTGGACTGAGCCGGCGATCATGGCCTACGCGCGCCTCCAGGTATGCCTCGTGCAGGCGATCCGCCGTGACCTGGACACCGCCAGCGAGCCCTTGAGCCCGGAGGAGACCTGGGCCTCGATGAGCGCGGGGACGGCCGATCCCGCCTTCCGCCTGGCCATGCTCACCCCGATCTCGGAGGTGCTGCACCATGCGGGTCAGGACCTGTCCCTCTACGATCTGCGCGAGGAGCCGACGGCGCACGCGTGGCGCTCGGCGGCCAGCGCGCGCTCGGCGGCCAGCGCGCGGTCGGCGGCCAGCGCCTCATCGGCGCAGCGGGCGCAGACCGGCCCGATCACCCCGATCGAGCAGCCCATCGCAGTCGAGCCCACCGCGCGGTCGGCCTCCGGGTCGGCGTCCGCTCCCGTGGCCGAGCGCGCCGCTGAGCCCATCGCCACCGCGCTCCAGGCCGAGCCCACCACCTACCAGCAGCGCATCAACCGGCCCGAGCCAACCGATTACGGGACGCACGGGCGCGCGTCAGCCGGCAGCGCCCCCTCCGCCGCGGCCCCAGAGGCGGCCGCCCCCGTCGCGGCGGACCCGGGTCCGGCCAGCGCCTCGTCGCGCAGCAGCACCACCCAGATCCCGCCCACCGAGGCGACGATTCCCGACACCGTGTCCTCGCCGACGGCACCGGGAGCCGCCTCGCGGCGCCCCGTCCACGCCCCGGGGCGCGCAACGCACAGGTCGGCGGCCTCCTCGCCCACGGTGAGGCTGTCAGCCTCCTCCCCCTCGTCCATGACCGTGTCGGTGTCCTCGGCCGCCTCGGCGGCCTCCTCGCCCACCGCCTCCGGCCCGGCGGCCGGAGCCGATGAGCCCTCCGCCCCGGCCAGGCGCGGCCCGAGCCGGCCCGGCGCCCGCGGGCAGGCCGCCGCGGGACGAGCGAGGGCGGCTGCGGGGGCCGGATCCGCCTCCTCCTGGTCCCAGGCCGACGGCGCCCGCCCCCAGTGGGGCCTGCGTCAGTTCGCGCAGGAGAGCCAGTCGGGCCGAGGCAGGTCCGGCTCTTCCGGCTCCCAGGACCGTTCGGGCCGCCCGCGGCCGGGGCGGGTCACCGCTCCCAGGAAGTAGGGCCCCGGCTCATCGCATCACGTCCCGGCGAACCGCGAGAGGCAGGCCGACGGCGCCCGCCGCCCCATCCACGGGGCGGCGGGCGCCGTCGTCGAGGTGCTCGCGGCCACCGCTCAGCCGGTGACGCCGCGCCATCAGTTACTGCGCCGGGCGCATCCAATCGGGGATGGTGCCGGGGTCCCGGGGGAAGTGGGAGAGCTCGTCAGCGCAATCCTTGGCGCTCACAGGCGGGTCGAGATCGGGCTTGCGGTCGTAGTCGACGTTGACGCTCAAACGGTAGCTCGGGGCGGTCATGGTCAAGTGCGCCCAGGTCCATGTTCCGCCGCGGGGGTGGGCCATGGCCACGCGCAGCTGCACGGCCTCGTGGACGATCTCGCCGGGGATGACATTGTCCTGCTGGGCCCCGTTGATGAGGGCGGTGGTCCGAGCGGACGCGCGCAGGCCGACAGCCTCGATCTCGATGCCGGCCTCGGTGGCGCCGACCTGCTCCATGAACGCGGCGAGGTTGCCCTGGAGGCCGCCGATCGCCTGCGACTGGGCCTCAAGGCCTCCGCCCATGGGCCCCATGCCGCCCATCATGTCCATGCCCATCTTCGGTCTCCATTCGTAGGTGTCATGAGTTCAAGTGCTGTGACTCGTCTACGGTATCCGCAATCGCACCATGGCACCATCAGTATCGGGAATCTGGCGCATGCATGGGCGGGGCAGAAGGCCAACATCGTCACGCCTCCGGCGAGAAGCAAGCGGCCTGCGCGATGCGCGGGCGCCTGCCGCGCTGGACCCAGCTCCCCCGACCGGGGGGCATGCGGGCCGGACGGGTTCCTCCCAGGAGGGCGCCCTCATGGCGGTCGCCATCCATGAGGAATCCGGTTCCGCCATTGTCTCGCAGCGCCAGGAGGACGGGATCGTACATGGCATGCGAGGCGCCGGCGGTGGGGCGGGCGAGGACGACGTTGAGTCGCAGGTCCCTGGCTGAGGGCAGGTGGGGGACGATGGGAGACAGGATGTTGGTCCCTCCGGAGGAGAGGATGTCGTAGTCATCGATGACGAGGACGATCCGCCGCGAGGAGAACGGCAGCGCCGTCATGCTCTTCGACGATGCCGACGCGCTCACACCGGCGCTCCACGTGCCACGCCCCTTCATCGTCTCCGACCCGCGCGAGGTCCTGAGGCTGCACGACGTCGACCTACCGCCGGAGTGGCGGCCGGTCATCCTCACCGTGTGCACAGTGGGCGCCGGCGAGCTCTTCGACCCGTACCTGGACATCGTCCAGGACGCCGCCATCATGAGCGGCGGGATCGTTTCCCTCAACGGTCGCCGCATGCCCCCGCCCGAGGACTGGCCGTGGCATCGCGGGGCCGATGGGCGCTGGGAGCCCGACCCGGGCCTGCCCGGGGCTAGGCGATAGGACGGTCGGTCAGCGCCAGGTAAAGGCCTACCGTCATGAGGCTGGCCACCGGCATGAGCAGGAGCGGGACGATGATCGTGACGCCGAGGATCCAGGTGAGGGCCCACAGGACGACGCAGAGGGCGGCCACGCCTCCCGCGTCCTGCATGGTGCGGAAGGAGATCCTCAGTGAGGACCGCACCCCGCCTCGCCCCTCCATGCACACCACGGGCGCCGCCTGGAAGAAGAACAGGGTGACGAACAGTGGTACGAGGCCGACGACGAAAGCGACAATGTACCCGGGAACGAGAAGGATCGTGAGCAGCGCGGTCCGCACGGGCTGAAGAGGAAGGAGCCTCCTCGCCCACCTCGGGTCCCCGGGGCGGGCGGCCCGCAGCGCCGCCCAATCGCACGCTGTGATCGTCAGGGCAATGATGACCAATGCGGAGATAACGCTGACGAAAGCGGCGGCGTCACCATCGAGGACAGCGTTGACGAGCCGCGGGGTGCCGACCACCACCACCCCGCCACTCAGTGGGATCGCCGCCATCAGCGGATGGCGCGCGAATGTCCTCCACGCCCAGCGCCAGAGCGCGCCGACCCGCGGCGGGCGGGGCCGAGCCGGGGCTACCATCGGCGCCCCTGGCACCGCCGCCATGCCGGGAGCACCGGACGTCTCCGCGATAACCATCCCGGGCCGCATCCACTCCGGTACCGCCGTCGCCTCACGGGGGAACCGCCGCAGTTCCTGAGCGACGTCGGCGGGGGTCATCGGCGGGGCGAGCACCGGGGCGCGGTTGTAGTCGACCTCCATGCTCAACCGGTCATCCGGGGTGGCGAGCTCCAACCGCGCGCAGGTCCACGCACCCCGCGAGGGATCAGCCATCGCGGTGCGCAGGCCGACCACTGCCTGGATGAGAGGGGGCGGAACCGCGTCGGCATGCCAGGCGCCATCGATGAGGACCGCGGAGTGGGCGCTGAACCGCAGCCCGACGGCCTCGACGTTGATGCCGAGCTGCGCCGCGCCGGTATCACGCAGGTAACCGGCGAGCAGGCTCTCGACGTCGCTGATCGCCTGGTTCCGCGCAGCGGCGCCGCCGGGGCTCGGATGGTCCATCATGCTCGCTCCGATGATGCCTTCTCCTCCGCAAGAGTCGTATCAAGGACGGGACAACGCTACCTGCCGCTCAGGACTCCGTGCCACCGAGAACCGGGGGCGCTCCTGCTGCGACCCGCCCCGCGAGGTCTCGACGGCGCGGATGGAGCGCCTGCCATTCCTGGTGAGACGGTTGGGGCCCTGGGCCGGGTGGTTCGGAGGTGATCAGGCGGCATGTGGAGCAGCGGCGGGTGGCTGGTGATGCTGATGGGTTCAATCGGGCTCATCGCCCGGAGTTGCCTGAGGGGGTTGAGCGTCGTCGGGTGGATGTTTCGGTTGGTGATGCGCTGATGCCTGGGGCTCGTACGCCGTTTGGTCGTGGTGTGGATTTGGAGCCCAATGCGGTCTACCATGTGGAAGGCAGGGGTGACTATTACACTGATGCGTCTGGGCAGATCAGGCATGCGGAGTTGTCGTCGGCTGTGGAGCGGTTCCATGTGTGGGGTGAGCGGGTCAATCCGATGAATAAGGACTTGAATGATCCGTTGCCGAATGTGACGTACACGGTGGATGGGACGTTCCATTACACGACTGATGGGGCGGGGCGCACGGTGCTGGTGGAGGCTGATGGGTTCGAGGTGGCGCAGTGGCGCAAGCGTTCGAAGAGCATGCAGGCCCAGATCGGCAAGCTCGGCGGGGACAGCGGGTATCAGGGCGGTCATCTGGCTGGTTCCCGGTTCGGGGGCGGCCCGGAGGAGATCAATGTGTGGCCGATGCGCGAGGGCATCAACGGCAACTACGTTAGTAGTTTCTACCGGTTGGAGGACTACTTCGCGAAGAACATCGGGAACATCGAGAAGATCGTGATCGACGTCAAGTACAACACGATACCCGATGTGGCGCCGGGCGGGTCACTGAACGACCTGGGCCCCAGCGACACTGGCACACCCAACCCCGACAGAACACCGGAGAGTTACCATGTCTCATGGGAAGAAAACGGGGTGGTACAGACTCCTCAACGCTTCACCAATTAACCAATAATTCTGCACTTGCACCCGACCGGAGGTGATTGATTGTGTCCAATATCGAAGAATCAATATCTGCGATGATATCAGCGTGGATGAAGGAAAATGCGTTCGATCGGATCGAACTCGAGACGAACTCTCTCGCGCTGATGAGTCAGGATGCAGCATGGTACTGGAGAGGTGACGAGGAGAGAGTATTCACGACTGTGCCCGCAGAGTTGGCGTTCTTGGTGGGTGACTTGCATAAGTTTCAGGTTCTGCCGGATCGGGGTGGTTGGACATGGGCGCGATTGCGGATGGATGCCTCGGAGTGGGTGCTGCACTCTGAGTTCGATTGGATGCGCGAACCTCATTTCGACCCGCCCTTCGAATACATCCCGGCGGATTGCGCAGCGGAGTTGGATCTGCGTCCTCGCTCGGCGGAATGGATCCCCGAATGGATGGCCGCCGGGATCGCCCGTCAGGAGAGGCATCAGGCCGCCCTGGCCCGGCGCCGCCAACGCGACCGCGCCCGCCGGGCCGCTAAGAGAGCCGAGAAAGAAGCCAAAGAGGCCCAGCAGGCCGAGGTAGCCGATCAGGAAGGGGACGGCTCGACACCGACGCGGTGAGCCCTGTGGAGCATGGTGCTCCGGGAATGCGTGATTGGTGGGGCCGGTGTCATTCGAGCGGAGGGTCCGCGATGATCCTGGGAACTACAGGGACATACGCATCGCAGTCAAGTACGCCGACCCTGGTATCACCTCGCCCACCGGGCCCCTCAAAGGCCTCGACCCCACAGCCCGCATACCGGAGAAGTTCGATGTCTCCTGGATTAATTCTAAAGGCTTTCCCGATAGGAGTATTTTTCCGAATGAGGCTATTTCTGAGGGTGGTGTGCGTTAATGGTTAACGGGTTCGATGGTGTGCCGGGAAGGAAGTATGAGGATTTTGAGAGTCTTGAGGCCGCGATCCGTGAGTGGGTCCAGCAGGTGCCGGGATTCGAGCGCTTCGACTCCGAAATGCTCGGGACCGGACGTTTTATAAGCTGCAAAGACTGGCTCACGGTCGACGGAGAAAAAACGTGTCAGGCTTCCGCTCGGTATCGGGCCCGGGCTTGGGGGTCTTCGTGATTGGCAGGCGTTGCCTGGTCGTGGGGCGTGGACGTGCGCTCATTTCTGGATGGTGGCCGGCCAGTGGGTGCTGCGCAGTGAGCTGGATTGGATGAGGGAACCGGTCTTCGATCATGGCCATGGTCCCGAGCGCCCGAAGCCGCATTCGTGTTATGTGGAGTTGGAGCGTCATCCGCGTGATCCGGAGTTCATCCCGGACTGGATGGCCGCCGGGGCGGCCCAGTGGGAGAAGCGCCAGGCCGCCCTGGCCCGGCGCCGAGAGCGCGACCGCGCCCGCCGAGCCGCCAAGAGGGCCGAGAAAGCAGCCAAGCAGACCGAGCAGACAGGGGACACGACCACCGGGCAAGCGCCATCGGCACCCATGGCTCCGGCATGAGCCCCACGGCCGTGACACGGGGGCGATGCAGGGCCCGAGCACACGGCCCCCCGCACCGCCCGCTGGGCGGCGAGCGGGATGATCGCCAAGGCACCAGGCCGAGCAGCGGCCCCACCGGGAGCCCGATTTGCGCCCTCACCCCGGCGTTACCGTCTCGGCCCGGCCTTGCGCCCTCGAACTGCGAGAATGAGGTCGCAAGGCCGGGCCGAGGCCGTTCCTGCGGGGCCAGACGGTATCTGCGGGGCCAGCGAGGCCAGGCGGCTCCCAGGTCAGCCGGTATCTGCGGGGCCAGATCCCTCCCGCCCCGCCTCGGCCACGAGCGCGCTCTCATAGGCGACTCGATCCGTCGCGGAGAAGGCGCAGATGACGATCCGCAGATCCGACTCCGGGCGCGCCGCGAGCCAGGCCCCGATCGTCTCGAGGACGAGTGGGGCCGCCTCCTCCTTGGGGTAGCCGAAGGCGCCCGTGGACACCGAGCACAGGCCCACCGAGTCCAGCCCCGCCCCCTGGGCGGTATCGAGGATCGCCCGGTAGCAGCTCGCAAGGCGGGTTCGATGGCGCTGTTCCACCACCCCGCCCTCGACGACGGGCCCCACCGTGTGGATGACGTGCTCGGCGGGCAGGTGGTAGCCGCCAGTGAGAACCGCGCGCCCCACGGGCTCAGCCCCCTCCCCCCGCTCAGCGCGCCCCGCCATGTACTCGGCGCACTCGGCGCGCAGCCCGGGACCGGCGACGGCGTGGATGACGTTGTCGATGCAGGCGTGGCCGGGCGCGCGGCAGCCGAGCATCCGCTCGTTGGCGGCATTGACGATGGCGCCCGCGCGCAGAGTGGTGAGATCCCCCTCCCACAGCGCCACGCGCTCGCCCAGGGCGCCGGGCACGCCGTGGGTGGCGGCCAGGACGGACAGCGCGAGGGCGTCGGGGTCGCCGGCCGCGGCAGCGCGCTCACGGGATTCGGCGGCGAGCATGTCATCGAGCTCGTCGCGCATGTCCTCATCGTCGATGGGGCGGGGCGGGCGGATGGTGAGCAATCCGTCGAGCAGGCGCCGGCGCTCGGCGAAGGGGAGCTCGTCGAGGGCGGCCGGCGGCGGGAAGGAGGCGACGTCACCGTGGTTGACGGCGTCGGTGGCGAAGTACCGGGTGAGGATCGCGATGCGCCCCTCGGCGGCGGTGCGCGGCCGGATCGGGCTGGGACCGGGCGCTGCGGACGGCTTCATCATGGCCACAGGGTACGGCGCGGGGCCGGACGGGTCGGTCCCCATCCGGCCCCGCGGCCGCACACGGGCAGGATCAGGCGGTGTAGTTCTGGGCGGAGAGGAACCAGCCCTGCTGCTCGAGCTGCTGGGTGTAGTCCTCCAGGATGCCGCTGGAGATCGGGTCCTCGGCATCGACCTCGGCGTGGACAGCGCGCAGGGTCTTCACGACGGCGTCAATGGCCGAGACGATGTAGTCCACGGCCTCGTTGGTGATCACCTGGGAGACGGGGGCCTCGGGGACCGTCGTCTTGGCGGCGATCACCCCGGGGCGGCCGTCGGGAACAACATTGATAGCGCGCATGCGCTCGGCCAGCGCGTCCGACCCGGAGCGAGCAATGTCGACCACCTCGTCGAGGTTGAGGTGGAGGTCGCGGAAGTTGGGGCCGACGACGTTCCAGTGGATCTGCTTGGCCACCAGGCTGAGGGCGGTGACGTCCACCAGAGAGGCCTGGAGGTGATCACTCAGGGTCTCGGAGGCGGTGAAGGACATGCGGACGGGGGCGGAGGTGACGGTCTTAGTGCTCATGGGCTCTACCTTACTCTCGATCGGATCCAAAAAGTAATTCGTATGAGACTGGGCTCAGGCCCGCTCGCTGCCGGCGGCGTCCTGCCCGGCCCGCCCCTCCGTCCGCTCCTTGGCGATCTCGGCCTTGAGGGCATCCATGTCGAGATCGCGGACCTGCGCGATGAGCGCCTCGAGCGCCTTGGCAGGCAGAGCGCCGGCCTCGCGGTAGACGAGGACGTCGTCGCGGAAGGCCATGAGGGTCGGGATGGAGGAGATGCCCAGGGCGCCGGCGAGCTCGGGCTCCTCCTCGGTGTTGACCTTGACGAAGGCGATGTCCGGGTTCGCCTCGGCGGCCTTCTCGAAGACCGGGGCGAAGCGCATGCAGGGACCGCACCAGGAGGCCCAGAAGTCGACGAGGGTGATGCCCTCGCCCCGCACGGTCGAGTTGAACTCCTTGCCGGTGATAGTGGTCAGAGCCATGGGTTTGCCTTTCAGATCGACGACAGCCGATCAGGACAACAGATACCCCCAGCGTATATTCCGGGGGATCGTGCTCAGCCCCGGGGCTGGAGGTCGGCCCAGGCCTGGGGGTCGAGGCGCCGACCGGTGTAGAAGGGGGTGTCGACGCGCACGTGAAGGCGGGCCTCCGTGTAGCGCTGGTGGTGGATGACCCCCTCGAGACGGTCGAGGGTATCGGCCTCGAAGCTGAGGATCCACTCGTAGTCGCTCATGCCGAAGGCGGCGAGCGTCGAGCCCTTGACGTCGGGGTACTTGGAGAAGCCGTTGCGACCATGGGCCGCCATGATGCGGCTGCGCTCCTCGTCGGGAAGGAGGTACCAGTCGTAGGAGCGCACGAAGGGGTAGACCATGCACCAGTCGCGCGGGGCCGTGCCCGCGAAGCAGGCGGGGACGTGGCGGCGGTTGAACTCGGCGGGGGTGTGCAGGCCCATGCAGGACCAGACCGGTTCCAGGTGGCGGCCGAGAGCCGAGGCGCGCAGCCGGTGATAGGCGTCCTGGAGCCTGACGGGGTCGTCGTCGAGCCACCAGATGAGCAGGTCGGCGTCGGAGCGGAATCCGGCGACGTCGTACCAGCCCCGGGTGGTCACGCCCGCGGCCTCGATGAATCCCGCCGACTCGGCCACGATGCGGGCGCGCTCGGCGTCGTCGGCGGGCAGGGGCGAGGCGAGGCGCAGGACGGCCCACAGGGCATAGTGGTTACGGTCGTTGATGGCGTCGAAGTCCACGTCGACGGCGTCGCGCGGATCGCGGTGGGGGCGGCGCTCCTCATCCTCGAAGCGGTGGATGCCGGGGGCGGCATTGTCGGGCGCGGTGGTCATGAGTCCTCCTCGGAGTGGCGGGTGATGCGATGGTCGCGGGCGTGATCGCCGCCGCTGGGGCGGCAGCAGGAGTCGGGGCAGACGGTGTGGAAGGGGCCGGCGCCCGTCGTGCTGGTCGGGACGACGCTCTCGCCCCGGGCGACGGCGGCCCTCTCGGCCAGCAGGTCGGCCAGCGAGGTGACCAGGGCCGGGTGCGTGCCCGCGGTGGCGGCCCGCGCGTAGGGCATGGCCAGCGCCTCGGCGGTCTCGCGGGCCTCGATGTCCAGGTCGAAGACGACCTCCATGTGGTCGGCGATGAAGCCGATGGGCGCGACGACGATGCCACCGGGGGGCTCGGGCGCCGCGGCCAGGGCCGCGATGCGATCGTTGATGTCGGGCTCGAGCCAGCGGGCCTGCGGCGGGCCGGAGCGCGAGCAGTACGCCAGGTCGAGATCGGGCGGCGAGTCCAGGCCCAGGCGCTGGGCGAGGACCGGCAGCAGGACGCGCGCCAGCCCCAGGTGCTGCTCGACGTAGCTGATCTCCGTGGACAGGTCCGCCGCGACGCCCGGCTCGCGGACGGGAGGCGAGCCGGGTACTGAAGGCGGGCACCGGGGATCGAATGCTCCACTCTCAGCGCCGAGGCCGCCCCCTGGCGCGGAGCCGCGCTCCATGGGGACCGGGATCGAGTGGGTGACGAGGATGAGGTGGACGGCCTCAGCGGGGACCCCTTGGGCTGCGAGCTCGTCATAGGCGGCGACGATGGCATCGGCGCTGGCCCGGAGCATGCCAGGGGTGTTGTAGAAGGGCCGGGTCTTATCGACCACCATCTCGACCGGCCCGCCCCCGGCGCCCCCCACGCGCGCGGCGGCGTCGGCCTCGGGGCCCCGGCCCGTCGCCCCGTCGGAGCCGACGGCGAGGAGGTCGAGCGCGCCGGCCAGGTCCTCGCGGTACTGGCGGCACCCGGAGTAGGAGCCGTAGGCGGCGGTGGTCATGGCGAGGACGCGGCGCGCCCCGGCGTCAGCGAGCCCGCGCAGGGCCTCGGAGACGAACGGGTGCCAGTTGCGGTTGCCGATGGCCACTGGCAGGCGCGAGCCGCGCGCGGCGAGCTCGGCGCGCAGGGCCCCCAGGAGCTCGGCGTTGCGGGCGTTGATCGGAGAGACGCCCCCGAAGCGCCGGTAGTGGACCGAGACCTCCGCAAGGCGCGAATCGGGCACGCCCCGGCCGGCGGTGGCGTTGCGCATGAAGGGCAGGACGTCGTCGGGTCCCTGGGGGCCGCCGTAGGACAGCAGGAGGACGGCATCGTAGGGGGCGAGGGGATCACTCATCGCGCCTCCTGAGCGGGGGTCGGCGCGGGCGCGTCGGGGCCGCCGATGGCCCCCAGGACCATGGGGAGGGCGGCGAGGTAGTCCTCGGCGAGACCGGCCTCCCCCGCAGTGCGGGCGGCCTGGCTGGGAGCATGCATGAGGGCGGCGGCCAAGCGCTCGAGGGCGCGCACGGCGTCGTCGAGGCCCACCCGCCCGTCGTCGGGGCGCAGGCGGGCCGCCTCGCGCACCACCATCTGCTCGGCGCGCCCTCGCAGCGCTCGGATGACGGGATCCATGCGGCGCCCGCCCATGAGCCGGTCGAGGGCGGCCGCCTCCTCGGCGACGATCGCCTCAGCGGCCTCCACCTGGGCGGTCTGGGCGGCGGGCACGGCCTGACGGATGCGGGGCAGGTCGATGAGGAGCGCACCGGGGGCGTCGGCGACGCCGGGGTCGACGTCGCGGCTGAGCGCGAGGTCGAGGATGACGAGGGGTCGGCGGGAGGCGCGCGGGTCCTGCGGGTCTGGCTCTCGCGAGGCACGGCGGGCCAGGGCGTCGTCGATGAGCCCGCGGGTGATGACGGGGCCGCCCAGGCCGCGGCAGGTGATGACGAGGTCGGCGCTCGCGAGGCGGTCGGGGAGCTCGTGGGGGCCGACGACGGCCAGGCCCCGCTTGCGGGCGAAGGCGGTGGCGCGGTCGGGCCCGGCGGCGCTGACCGGCTGCGGCTCCCGGGCGCGCCGGGCCGCTTGATCCGGCGGGGCGGCCCGGCGGGAGGAGTGGGAGTGGACGGCGATGTCGCGCACGCCCCTGTCGCGCAGCGCGGCAACGGTGGCGCCCGCGTAAGCTCCGGTCCCGACGACGACGACGCGCGCCCCCTCCAGGACCGGCATGTGCTGGGCCGCCAGGCCGAGGCCGACGGCGACGAGGCTGCGGCCCGCCCCGGCCAGGGCCGTCTCCCGGGCAACGCGGCGGGAAGCCGCCGAGGCCCGCTCGACGAGTCGGCACAGATCGGCCGAGATGGTGCCCTCCTCCGTGGCCCGGACGAGGGATCGGCGCAACTGCCCGGCGATCTCGCGCTCGCCGATGATCATCGAGCGCAGGCCCGCCGCCGTGGCGATGAGCTCGCGGTAGGCGTCGACGCCGCGGACGGCGCTGAGCCCGGCGGAGCCCCCGGGCATGCCCGCGCGGCGCTCCAGCAGGGCGCTCGTCTCACGCACGGCGAGCGAGGACTCCCCCGGTCCGTCGGGAGGGGGGACGGCGCCGTCCGGCTCATCGAGAAGGACCGCGAGACGGTTGCAGGTGGCCAGAACGAGCACGCCCCGCAGGCCCGGGACGGCGGCGAGGATATCGGGGCCGAGGCGCCGAGAGTTGCCCCCCAGACGGGCGACGACGTCGAGGCCCTGGGAGAGGTGGTCGGCTGAGAGGAGATGGATCGTCACAGTGCTTGAATTGAAGCACCGGTCCCGCACGCGCCCATAACGAATCCGGATGATCGGCTCAATAGCGAGCGGAAATCGTCATGTCGGCACGTCAGGAACCAGTGATGACATCGCGTCATCTCTCATTTCCCGCAATATAACGCCAGCAACCCGCCCTTCCCGGAAGGAGGCGCGACCAACGTCATGGACCATGGCGAGGCGGCCCCCAGCCGGGCGATCCACCATCAGCGCACCGCATCGCATCCCATGGGAGGCCCTCATTTCCACAACATTCGCTTGTTTTAATTCAACTGTCCGCGATGACGCCGACACCCTCCCCCCGCTCCTCGCGGCACTGGGCGGCACGCGCCCCAGCCGTCCTCCCGTGTGGTTCATGCGCCAGGCCGGCCGTTCCCTGCCCGAGTACCGGACGCTGCGCGAGCACGGTGCACGGGGCGCGGGCATGACGGGGATGCTGGGGGCCTGCCTCGACCCCGCCACCGCGGCCGAGGCGACCCTCCAGCCCGTGCGGCGTCACGGCGTCGACGCCGCAATCCTCTTCTCCGACATCATGGTCCCCCTCGCCCTGGCGGGGGTCGCGGTGCGGATCGAGCCCGAGGTGGGCCCCGTCGTCGACCACCCGATCCGCACGCCCGCCGACGTCGCCGAGCTCACCGCCCGCGCCCTGGGAGAGACTCCCACCGGCCCCAGCGGGCTGGCGGCGATCGAGGAGACCGTGCGCGCCGTCGTCGCCGAGCTCGGGGCCCCGGGAAGGCCGGGCGTCACGGGCGGAATGCCGGAGCGGGCACTGGCGGGCCTCGCCCACTCGCGCGGCACCTGGGGATGGACACCGCTCATCGGCTTCGGCGGAGCGCCCTTCACCCTGGCCGCCTACCTCGTGGAGGGGCGACCGAGCCGCGACCACCTGGCCGCGCGCACACTCATGCGCTCCGACCCCGCATCCTGGGACGCGCTGCTGGACTGGTGCGCGCAGATCACGGGCGAGTTCATCGCCCTGCAGATCCGTGCCGGGGCCAGCGCCGCCCAACTCTTCGACTCCTGGGCCGGGGCCCTCAGCCCGGAGGACTACCGCGAGCGCGTCGCCCCCCACTCGGCGCGCGCGCTGGAGATCGCGGGTCGGGCCATTTCCCCCACCGCGGGCGGGCGCGTGCCGCTCATCCACTTCGGCACGGGCACCGCCCGCATCCTGGCGGACATGCGCGCCGCAGGGGCCGACGCCGTGGGCGTGGACGACCGCACGGATCTGGCCTGGGCGATCAGTGAGCTCGGAGGCGAGGGGGCGTGCCCGGTGCAGGGCAACCTCGACCCGGCGCTGCTCGCCGCGCCCTGGACGGCGCTCGGCCCCGCGGTCGACGCCTGCCTGGAGGCGGGGCGCGCCGCGCCGGGACATGTGCTCAACCTCGGTCACGGCGTCCCCCCGGCCACCGACCCGGACGCGCTCACCCGTATCGTGGCGCGGGCGCACGGCGACGAGGAATGGGAGGGCACTGCCCTCGCGGGCTGGAACGGCTGGGTCGGCGCGCCCGGGGCCCCGGTGCCCGGCACCGGGAGTGATCGCGCGTGAGCGCGGCAGGGGCGGGCGGAGCGCACCCATCTCCGCCCTCACCGCCGCCGGAGGCGGACGCGCTCGTCGTCGGCGGGGGCGTCGCGGGGCTGACCGCGGCCTGGGAGCTCGCCCGCGCGGGGCTGCGCCCACTACTCGTGGAGGCCCGCGGGTACACCGGCGGTCTCATCGCGGGCGGTGAGATCGGCGGAGTGCCGATGGACCTGGGCGCCGAGAGCGTCGTCCTGCGGGGCGGGGCCGTGACCACCATGCTCGACGCCCTCGGCCTGGAGACCACCGCCCATCGCGGGCGCCCGAGTCTCTTCCTGCCGCCCATGGCAGGGGCGGGCCCGGCGGTCACCGGCGCCGGGGTGCCCTCCTCGGGCGGCTGGGCCCTCCATCCCTTCCCGCGCGAGGCGATCCTCGGCATCCCCGCCGACCCGCTGTCCGACGACGCCGTCGCGCTCCTCGGCGAGGCGGGGGCCCGCCGCGCCGCCCGCGACGGCGAGCTCGCCGCCGGCATCGGCACCTCCCCCAGCGACCCGCGCGACCTCGCCTCACTCGTGCGCGCCCGCATGGGCGAGGCCGTCCTCGATCGGCTGGTGCGCCCCATCGTCGCCGGCATCCACGCGAACGATCCCGCCGTGCTCGACGCCGACGTCGTCGTGCCGGGCCTGCGCGCCGATGTCATCCGCCTCGGCTCGCTCCAGGCGGCGATCCGCGCGCGGCTGGAGAAGCGGCGCTCCCGCCCGGCGGGACAGCGCGGCGAGGTCTGCGTCGTCGGCGGGATGCACCGGTTCACCGCCGCCCTGCGCGCGGCGATCGAGTTCGCGGGCGGGACGGTGCTCACCCGCTGGGGCGCACGGGGGATGCGCCCGGAGGACGGCCCCGGCGGGCATGGCCCTTGGCGCGTGGCGCTGACCCCGACGGGGCGGGGGGCGACACCGTCGGACGAACCCATCGCCGTGGGAGCGCCCCGCGAGGTCCGGGCGCGCCGCGTCGTCCTGGCCTGCTCGGCGCACGCCGCACTGCGGCTCCTCACCGGGGCCCCGGGGCTCGCCCCGGACACCCTCGACATCGCCATCCCCTCCGGCGCGCCGATCGCGCGATTGACGATCGTCGCCCGCGCGCCGGGACTCGCCGAGGCACCGGTGGGCTCGGGCCTGCTCGTCGCGCCGGCGCCCCCATCCTCAGCCCCCTGCCCCGTGGCGGCGAAGGCCCTGTCCCACCTGGACGCGAAATGGCCGTGGATCGCCGAGGGTCTGCGCGATCAGCACGGCGAGGGCACGGCCGCGCTACGGCTGTCCTACGGGCGGCCGGGCGGGCCGCGGCCCGAGCCCGCGCTGGCCGACGCTCTCGACGACATCGCGGCCCTGACCGGCGTACGAATCGATCTCGATGACGTGTTGGACCACCGCCTCGTCCGATGGGATGGGACACTTCCACCTGCGATGCCCGACTACCGGCAGCGCACCGCGCGCCTGGAGGAGGCCGTCGCGAGCCTCCCGTGCCTGAGCGTCACGGGAGCCTGGGTGGCGGGCACGGGGATCGCGGCCGTCGTCGCCCATGCCCGCGAGCGCGCGGCGGAGATGGTCGGGCCGCCCGGCGCTCGGAACGCTGAGCCCGGAGGAACAGAGGAGGATTGATGACATCCGCTATGCCCTCATCGAGAACGATCCGCTTGGGCACTCGCACATCAGCCCTGGCCACAGCCCAGTCAGGGACGATCGCCCGCGCTCTGGAAAGGGCCGCGGCAGCCGCCGGGGAGCGGGTGAGGGTCGAACTCGTGCCAGTGCGCACCCAGGGCGATGTCGATCCCTCATCCCTGGCGAGCCTGGGCGGGACGGGGGCCTTCGCCGCCGCGCTGCGCATGGCGGTGCTCGATGGCCGGTGCGACCTGGCCGTCCACTCCTTCAAAGACCTGCCGACAGCGCCCGTGGACGGATTGCGCATCTGGGCGGTGCCCCAGAGGGACGACCCGTTCGACGCCCTGTGCGCCCGCAACGGCTGGGACCTCGACGACCTGCCGCGCGGGGCGCGGGTGGGGACGGGCTCCCCGCGCCGGGCGGCCCAGCTCCTCCTGCGCCGCCCGGATCTCCGGATCGTCGATATCCGGGGGAATGTGCCGACGCGCCTGTCACGGGTCCTCGGGGCCGGGGTGTGGCCCGATGGGCCGCTCGGGGTGCGCCGGCCGGACCTGGACGGCGTGGTCCTGGCGATGGCGGGACTGATACGGCTGGGCCTGACGGCTCACGTCACCGAGGCCTTCGACGAGGACGTCATGCTGCCCGCGGCCGCCCAGGGCGCCCTCGCCGTGGAGGCGCGCATCGACGCCGACCCACTCCTCACGTCCTTGCTGGCCACTCTCGATCATGCTGTGACGCGGGCCGAGGTGGTCGCCGAGCGGGCCGTCATGGAGGGCCTGGAGGCGGGCTGCGCGGCACCGGTGGGCGTGCTCGCCCAGGTGGACGAGAGGGGCCTGCTCCTCGACGCCGCGGTCATCTCGGTCAAGGGAACGGAGGCGGTGCGTTCGCGCCTGCGGATCACCGACCTGGATGGCGCCGAGGCCCTGGGCCATCGCATCGCCTCCGACCTGCTGGGATACGGTGCGGGGGATGTCGCCGATCTTCGCGCGACGAAACCGCACCGGCCTGAGGCGGGGCAGTGAGGCACGCCCTGCGCGCTGCCGGGCAGGCCGGCCCGCTGGCCGGGGCGCGGGTGCTCCTGACCCGGCGGGCGGCGGGCGACCGCATCGCGACAGCGCTGGAGGAGGCGGGGGCGGAGGTCGTCGCGGTGGCGCTGACCGAGACCGTCCCGGGGGACTGCGAGGCGATGGCGCGGGCGCAGGAGCGTCTGGCCTCCGGCGCCTACGCCTGGGTGGTGGTCACGAGCGCGCGGGCGCCGGCGGCGATGAGCCTGGCGGGCGCTCCCGCCTCGACGCGCTTCGCCGCGGTCGGCCCGGGCACGGCCAGGGCATTGGAGGAATCGATCGGCCGGCGGGCGGATATCGTCGCCGACGGCGGCGCGGCGGGCCTCCTGCGAGAACCCCTCCTGGCCGGAGGGCCGGAGAGCTCCGGCGCACACGGGGAGAGCACGCAGGACGCGAGCAGCGCGGAGCGCCCGGAGGGGCGCGGGCGCCTGCTGCTCCCGGCCTCGGCGATCGCCGACCCCGCGCTGGCCGACGGCCTTGGAGAGGCGGGATGGCTGGTGGAGGCCGTACCCGCCTACTCGACGCGGACGGCCCCGGCCGACTCCCTGCCGCCCGGTCTCACCCGGGCCTGGGGCTCCCCCGCGGACCCGGCATCGGGCGGCTTCGACGTCGTCGTCCTGCTCGCGGGCTCGGGCGCCCGGGCACTGCACGAGCTCCTGGGCCCACCACCCGCGCGGCCCGCGAGCATGGGGCGCCGCACCGCCGTTGTCGCCCTCGGGCCCTCGACAGCGGCCGAGGCGGCCCGGCTCGGGCTCGGGCCGGACGCCGTCGCCGACTCCCCCACGCCGCACGGCGTCCTGAGTGCCGTCAGCGCCGCCGTCTCAAACATCACGGGCCCGCGCTCCACCCGCCCGCACCACGCACCGACTCCGGAGGAGCCCTCATGACCCAGCCAGTCCTGCCGAACCCGCTCGATCCCGCGACCTCACCGGCCGCCAGCGTCCTGACCAGCAGGGCAGTGCCCGCGCCGGAGCGGCCCATCATCCGGCCCAGGCGGCTGCGCGCAACGGCGGCGATGCGCGCGCTCGTGGCGCAGACGCGCATCGACCCGGCCCGCCTCATCCAACCGCTGTTCGTGCGCGAGGGCATTGATGAGCCGCGCCCCATCGAGGCGATGCCCGGCCTTGTCCAGCACACGCTCGACTCGCTGCGGCGCGAGGCGGCGGCCTGCGCGGCCGCGGGTATCGGGGCGATCGACCTGTTCGGAGTGCCCGAGCGCCGCGATGAGACCGGGTCCGGCGCCTGGGCGGCCGAGGGCATCCTCAACCGGGGCGTGGCGGCGGTGCGCGAGGAGGTGGGCGACGCGCTCGTCGTGTGCGCGGACACCTGCCTCGACGAGTTCACGAGCCACGGGCACTGCGGCCTGCTGCGCCCCGAGGGCGATCCGCGCGCCGGCGAGGTGGACAACGACTCCACGTTGGCCTGCTACCAGGCGATGGCCGTGGCGCAGGCGGAGGCCGGGGCGCATATGGTCTCCCCGTCGGGGATGATGGACGGGCAGGTCGCGGCGATCCGGGCGGCCCTGGACGCCACCGGGCACGACGACGTCGCGATCCTCGCCTACTCGGCGAAGTACGCCTCGGCGTACTTCGGGCCGTTCCGGGAGGCGGTGGGCTCCACGCTGACGGGTGACCGGCGCACCTACCAGCAGGACCCGGCCAACCGCCGTGAGGGCCTGCGCGAGGCGATGCTCGACATCGCCGAGGGGGCGGACATCGTCATGGTCAAGCCCGCGGGCCCCTACCTCGATGTGCTGGCCGACGTGGCGGCGGCGAGCCCGGTGCCGGTGGCGGCCTACCAGGTCAGCGGCGAGTTCGCGATGGTGGAGGCGGCGGCGCAGCACGGCTGGATCGACCGCGAGCGCGTCATCGCCGAGTCGGTGCTGGGGATCATGCGGGCCGGCGCGGACACGGTGCTGACCTACTGGGCCCGCGAGATCGCCGAGGGACTGTGAGGCCAGGACCCGGCGGGCCCACGGGTTGAGCACCGTTGACCCCGGCCCAGTTGCTCTCCGCGCCCCGTGCTCTCCCCCGCTCCCAAGCGCGGGGCCGAGCGATTAGGCTCATCCCCGGAACCCGCACGCCAGGAGGCCCGCATGCCCGATACCACGGCCAACAGCACCAGCACCGCAGCCGGCCCGACGAGCACGGCCCTGTTCGAGGCCGCCCGCGCCATCATCCCAGGCGGCGTGGACTCCCCCGTGCGCGCCTTCGGCTCCGTGGGGGGCGCGCCGCGCTTCATCGCCTCGGCCGGCGGGGCCCGCGTGCGCGACGCCGAGGGCCGCGACCTCGTGGATCTCGTGGGCTCCTGGGGGCCGGCGCTCCTGGGCCACGCGCACCCGGAGGTGGTGGCCGCCGTACAGGAGGCCGCCGCGCGCGGGCTGTCCTTCGGCGCGCCCACCGAGTCCGAGACCATCCTGGCCGAGCTCGTGCGGGACCGCGTCCCGGCGGCCGAGCGCATGCGCTTCGTGTCCACCGGCACCGAGGCGACGATGACGGCGATCCGCCTGGCGCGCGGCGCCACGGGCCGAGACGTCGTCGTCAAGTTCGCAGGCTGCTACCACGGGCACAGCGACGGCCTCCTGGCGGCAGCGGGCTCGGGCGTGGCCACGGGCGGGCTGCCGGGCAGCGCGGGCGTGCCGGCGGGCATCACGGCGCTGACGATCGTCCTGCCGTACAACGACATCACCGCCCTCCAGGAGTGCTTCGCCGAGCGCGGGAGCGAGATCGCCGCGGTCATCGTGGAGCCGGCCCCGGCGAATATGGGGATCGTCCCGCCCGAACCCGGGTTCAACGAAGAGATCCGCCGCCTGACCGCCGCCAATGGCGCGCTCATGATCGCCGATGAGGTCCTCACCGGCTTCCGGGTGGGGCCCGCCGGCTTCTGGGGCCTGGAGGCCATCGACGGCTGGTCCACCGATCTCCCGGATGGCGGCGCGGGGGTGGCCCCGTCGTGGCCCGGGGCCGACTGGCGCGAGCGGGCCGCCTGGGTGCCGGACCTGCTGACCTTCGGGAAGGTGATCGGCGGGGGGATGCCGCTGGCCGCCGTCGGCGGGCGCGCGGATGTCATGGACCTGCTGGCCCCGATCGGGCCCGTCTACCAGGCCGGAACCCTCTCGGGGAACCCGCTGGCGACGGCGGCCGGGATCGCGACCCTGCGGCTGGCCGACGACGCCGTCTACGCCTCCGTGGCCTCCGCCTCCGCGCGGATCCAGGCGGTGGTCTCCGAGGCACTGACCGCTGAGGGCGTGGCGCACCGGGTCCAGCGCTCCGGCTCGCTGTTCTCGATCATGCTGGGCGCGGATGCCGCCGAGCGCGGAGTGCGGGACTTCGGACAGGCGCAGGCCCAGGAGACGCACTGGTTCCCACCGTTCTTCCACACCTTCCTCAACGCCGGAGTGGCGCTGCCGCCGAGCGTCTTCGAGGCCTGGTTCGTCTCTGCGGCGCACGGCGCGCCGGAGATCGAGGCCATTGCGGCCGCCGCCCCCACGGCGGCGCGGGCAGCGGCGATGGCCGGCGCGGGCGCTCGCCTTGACCGCGGTCGATGAGAATGGCGGGGTTTGAGGATTGCTTTTTCCGACGCAGCCACTAGGCCATCTGTTATCGCAGGTCAGAAGTTTATTGCGACCCGAGCGTCGAGAGCGCGGACCCTCAGGGGCCCGAGCAATCCTCAAACCCCGCCACTTCCGCGGGTGATTCAGGCTCGCAGCTCCGCAGCGACCAGCTCAGCGAGCTCGACGGCGTTGAGGGCGGCGCCCTTGCGCAGGTTGTCCCCCACGACGAAGAACTGGAGGCCATGGCCGGGCTCGAAGGCCTGGTCGGCGCGCAGGCGGCCGACGAAAGTCCCATCACGACCCGCTCCCTTGAGAGGGCTGGGGACGTCCTCGTAAGTAACACCGGACGCGGCCTCGAGCAGCTCACGGGCCCTCTCCACGCTGATCTCCCGCTCGAACTCCGCGTTGACGCTCAACCCGTGCCCTGAGAACACGGGGACGCGCACGCAGGTACCCGAGACCAGCAGGTCCGGGATCTCCAGGATCTTGCGGGACTCGTTGCGCAGCTTCTGCTCCTCGTCGGTCTCGCCGGAGCCGTCGCCCGCGTCGCCACCGGCCCATGCCACGGCGTTGAAGGCGATGGTGTCCACGTACACGCCCGGCTCGGGGAAGTCCACGGCCCGCCCGTCAAGGGCCAGGCCCTCCAGGTCCTGGTCGGCGACGGCGCGCACCTGGCCCGCCAGCTCGGCGACGCCCGCGCGCCCGGAACCGGAGACGGCCTGGTAGGTGGACACGATGAGCCGCTTGAGCCCGGCCTCCTCGTGAAGCGCCTTGAGGGCCGGCATGGCGGCCATGGTGGTGCAGTTGGGGTTGGCGATGATGCCCTTGGGCCGGGTTGCCAGCGCGCGCGGGTTGACCTCGGAGACCACGAGCGGCACTTCGGGGTCCTTCCTCCAGGCGGAGGAGTTGTCGACGACGACGGCGCCCGCCGCGGCGAAGCGGGGGGCGTGCTCGCGGCTGGCGGCCCCGCCGGCGGAGAAGATGGCGACGTCGATCCCCGCCAGATCCGCGGTGGCGACGTCCTCGACCTCGACCCCCTTGCCGTGGAACTCCACGATGGTCCCCGCGCTGCGGGCCGAGGAGAAGAAGCGGACGGCGCGGGCCGGGAAGTCGCGCTCCTCCAGCATGGCGCACATGACGCGTCCCACCTGGCCGGTGGCCCCCACGACGGCGACGACGACCCCGTCACCTGATCCGATGTACTCGTTGACTGGGGCGCTCATCGGCCGGTCCCTCCGTAGACGACTGCCTCCGCGGCATCGGCGTCGAGGCCGAAGGCGGTGTGAACTGCTCGGACGGCGTCGTCCAGGACGGCGTCATCCACCACCACGGAGATACGGATCTCGGAGGTGGAGATCATGTGGATGTTGACCCCCGTCTCGGCCAGGGCGTTGAACAGGCGGGCGGAGACGCCGGAGTTGGATCGCATGCCGGCGCCGACCAGTGAGAGCTTGCCGATATCCGGGTTGAAGTGCAGGGACCGGAAGCCGAGCTCATCCTTGGCGGTCTCCAGGGCCTCACGGGCCGCGGCGGAGTCGCCGTCGGGGCAGGTGAAGGAGATGTTCGTCAGGCCCGTGCCCTCGGCGGAGACGTCCTGGACGATCATGTCGATATTGGCGTCGGTTCCGGCCACGATCGCGAAGATTCGCGCGGCGGCGCCGGGGACGTCGGGCACGCCGACCAGGGTGATCTTGTCCTGGCTGCGGTCGTGCGCGATCCCTGAGATGACGGGGGCTTCCACGTGGTCCTCCTTGGCGGACGGGCGGGGCCGGGCCGCGGCCCGGGTGGTGATGGCGTGGCGGTGGGCGGCATCGACGCTGGCCGATGAGGGAGCCCCGGCGCCCTCGGGGGCGACGACGCGGCCGGACAGGCCGTCGAGGACCGGGGCCTCGGCCGCGCTGAACGCGGGGCGGGGCTGACGCTCTGCGGCACCGGCCGGGCGATCGGTGCCGGCCGCATCGGCGGACTCAGTATCTGCGGCGACGACCTCGTTGAGGCGCTCGGCGGCGGCGGGCGGCACGAAGGCGCCGGGGCGGGTGCCGTCGTAGATCCAGGTGCCGGTCCTGTCCGAGAAGGAGGAGCGCACGTGGAGGGGCACCCCGAAGCGGCGGGCGTACTCGACGGCGCGCAGGTGGAGGATCTTGGCGCCGTGGGCGGCGAGCTCGAGAGTCTCCTCGCTGGAGAGCGACCCGACGCGCCGGGCTGTGGGGACGATCCGGGGGTCGGCGGTGAACAGGCCGTCGACATCGGTGTAGATCTCGCAGACGTCGGCGTTGAGGGCGGCGGCCAGCGCGACGGCGGTGGTGTCCGAGCCGCCGCGGCCCAGCGTGGTGACGTCCTCGACCTCGTTGATGCCCTGGAAACCGGCCACGATGGCGATAGCGCCGGCCTGGATGGCGCGAGCGACGCGCTCGGGGAGGACTCCGACGATGGATGCCCGCCCGTACTTGGAGTCGGTGAGCACGCCGGCCTGGGCGCCGGTGTAGGCGCGCGCGGGCACGCCGAGCTCGTCGATGGCCATGGCCAGCAGCGCCATGGAGATGCGCTCGCCGGCGGACAGCAGGATGTCCATCTCGCGCGCCGGGGGCGTGGCGGTCAGGGCCGCGGCCTGGTCGAGGAGCTCATCAGTGGTGTCGCCCATGGCGGAGACGACGACCACCACCGTGTTGCCGGCCTCGCGGGTGGCGACGACGCGCTTGGCGACACGTCGAATCGCCTCGATGTCGGCGACGGATGATCCGCCGTACTTCTGGACGACCAGGGCCATCGGATTCTCCTCACCTCGGGGCTGCGCCGCTGGGGCTGGGGCGCGGCCAGGGCCCGCGGGGCCCTTCGGCTCGGCCCACGACGACGCAGCGTGAGCCCAGCATACGGCCAGGCCGATGACCGGCCGGTTACGTCCCCATGGTGGAACCCGCGCGAGAGGCGAGCAGGAGCGCCCTGCGCTCGGGCCCTCCACGGCGCACCGGCACTCCCCCGCCTCCGCTCCCGCCCGCTCGGGGGACGCGGGAGCGGATGGCAGTGGCAGACGGAGTCACTCGACGCGGCGGCGGCCCTCGAAGGCGCGGCCGAGCGTGACCTCGTCGGCGTACTCCAGGTCGGATCCCACCGGCAGGCCCGAGGCGAGTCGGGAGACGGGCACGGACATGGTGCGCAGCATCCGGGTCAGGTAGGCGGCGGTGGCCTCCCCGACGACGTCGGGATCCGTGGCCAGGATGACCTCCTCGACCTCCCCGGAGCCCAGGCGGGCGAAGAGCTCGCGCACGCGCAGGTCATCCGGGCCCACCCCGCTGATGGGGTCGATGGCGCCGCCGAGCACGTGGTAGAGGCCCCGGTACTCTCGGGTGCGCTCGATGGCGACGACGTCCTTGGGCTCCTCGACGACGCAGATGACGCGGCCGTCGCGGCGAGGGTCACGGCAGATCGCGCACTGCTCGGATTCGGCGATGTTGCCGCAGGTGGCGCAGAAGCGCACGCGCGCCTTGACGGCTCGCAGGGCGTCGATGAGCCGCTCGACCGAGGCCGAGTCGGCGGCCAGGATGTGGAAGGCCATGCGCTGGGCGGATTTGGGGCCGATGCCGGGCAGATCGCCGAACTCGTCGATGAGATCCTGGACGGCGCCTTCATAGACAGCGGGCACGCCTCAGCGTCCTTCCTGAGTGACAGTGACCTCTTCCAGGACGGTGGCGCCCAGAAGCCGCTTGACGACCTCGAGGCCGACGACGCCGGACTCCTCGGCGTCCTCATCATCCTCACTGGGGGTGTCGTCCTCCGGGGACACGGCCGGCGAACCGGCGCCCCCGGCGGCGCCCGGCGTGCCGGTGCCCGCCTGTCCGGACCGGTTCCGGCCGGGCGGGGCCTGGCCGCGGGCGGCGGCGCGCGCGGCGGCAACAGCAGCGGAGACGCCGGGGGCGGGCGTCCAGGTGTCCGTGTCCTCGGGGGCAATGCCTTCGCCGTCGTCCGCGGGCTCATCGGGGATGGGCGCGCCGTCGGAGAAGGAGGAGGGGCCGTCCCAGCTGACCGCCGGGTGCGGGGCGGGAGCGGCCGGGGCCGAGGCAGATGCGACGCTCGGCGACGGCGCGGCGGCCGACGGGGAGGAAGCGGTGGGGTGCGGGATCTCGGGCAGGGCGTGGAGGCGGTGGACGGTGGCCAGCGGGGCATCCTCCTCGGGCGAGGGGGTGTCCCAGGCGCGGCCCGCGGGGGCGGCCGAGGGCCGCGGAGTGGAGGCGGCAGAGGACGATTCCGCCTGCGGCACGGCGGCCGGGGACTCCGGCTCGGCCTTGGCGGCCGCGAGCGCGCCACCGGGGATGGCGACCTCGCCCCACCCGTCGTCACCGACGGCGCGGGCGGTCGGAGGCGACGGCGGGACGGGCGCGGACGGCGCCGCGGGGGCGCTGGGCTCCCCCGATGACGGCGCGCGGTCGCTCGGGATGCTCGGCGCTCCGCCCCAGACGGGAGCGCCGGATTCGGGGTTGGGGCCCTGCGGGGGCTCGGGGGCCTCGTCCATCGGGGGCTCCGGCCCGAAGGGGGCGGGCTCGTCCCAGGCGGTGGGGGTGGTCTGGTGGCTGGGGCGCCCAGCCGGGGCGGCGGGGGCGCTCTGGGCGCCGCGCGGACTCCGCGGCGTCGGGGCCGGCTGGCGCGGCGGGCCACCGGGACCTCGACCGGACCCACCGCCCTGCCCGGCCGGGTCTCCCGGGCCCGCCCCGTCACCGCCGGTGACGACGGCGCTCACCTGGAGCTCGAGGCCGAGGGCCTGGTGGATGGCAGCGGCGAGGATGGGGCCGTGCCCACCGTTGTCGAAGGCACCGACGAGACCGGGCGCGGTGAACAGGAGAGTGAGAGTGCCGCCGCTGATGGGCCCTGGCTGGGCGTTGGGGCCGACGAGCGCCCACGTGGCGCGGCGCGAGCGCTTCGCTGCGTCGAGCACCTCCTCCCAGCGCGCGCGCAGCATCTCGGCATCGGCGGCGCCGGCTGGCGCGGCGGGCCGGGATGGGGCGGAGGGCGCCGACGGCGCTCCGGGCCGGGCCGCCTCGCCCCAGCCATCGATGGGGCTCGATGACTCCGCCGGGGCGGAGGGCGTGCCCGGCGCCTCGGGGGTGGAGGGCGCCATGGGCGCGCTCGCTGCCATAGGGGCGGCAGAAGCCGCGGAGGCGGGTGCGGCTGGCGCTCCCGCACCCATGCCGGGCGAGGCCGGGGCGTCCCAGTCAACGGCGACCGACCGGGCGGGCGCCGGCTCATGGGGGGCAGCGGGCCGTGCGACGCTCTGGGCAGGCGCGACCGGGGCAGCCGGTGCACTCGGCGCGGCAGGTGCGGAGGGCGCCGATGGCCCTTGGACCCCTGAGGCCGCGCGCTGTGCGATCTGGGCGGCCATCTCCCGGCCGGAGCCGGCCTGGGGGGCCTGCGCAGCCCCACCGGATGCGCGGCCCGACTGGCCCGCGCCACCCATCTGCCCTTGCTGCCCAGGCGTTCCAGCCCTGCCCGTCTGCGGCGTCGGGCTCCCTGCCGTCCCAGCACGCTGGGAGGGGACGAGGAGGCGCGCCATGAGGAGCTCGAGCTGAAGCCTCGGGGAGGTGGCCCCGACCATCTGGCCGAGGGCCTGGGCGGTGAGGTCGGCCGCGCGGGAGAGCCCGGCGGCGCCGACGGTGCGGGCCTGAACCTCCATGCGCGCCAGCTGGTCCGCGGGCAGGGAGCCCAGCGCAGGCCCTGCCTCGGAGCCTGCCAGGGCGATGACGAGTAGGTCGCGCAGCCGCTGGAGGAGGTCCTCGACGAATCGGCGGGGGTCGTGCCCGGAGGCGACCACCCGGTCCACGACGCGGAAGACTCCTGCGCCGTCGGCACCGGCGATGGCGTCCACGCAGCTGTCCAGGAGGGTGACGTCCGTGTACCCCAGGAGGGCGACGGCGCGCTCGTAGTCGACGGCGCCGCCGATGGCGCCGCCGATGAGCTGGTCCATGACGGACAGGGTGTCGCGCACGGAGCCGCCTCCGGCGCGCACGACGAGCGGGTAGACGCCCGGGCCGACGCGCACGCCCTCGGCGTCGCACAGGTGCGCGAGGTAGACCTCCAGGATGTCCGGGGGGACGAGCCGGAAGGGGTAGTGGTGGGTGCGCGAGCGGATGGTGCCGATGACCTTCTCCGGCTCGGTGGTGGCGAAGATGAACTTCACGTGCGCCGGGGGCTCCTCGACGAGCTTGAGCAGGGCGTTGAAGCCCTGGGGGGTGACCATGTGGGCCTCGTCGAGGATGAAGATCTTGTAGCGGTCCCGGGCGGGGGCGAAGGCAGCGCGCTCGCGCAGATCGCGGGCGTCGTCGACGCCGTTGTGGGACGCGGCGTCGATCTCGACGACGTCGAGGCTGCCGGGGCCGCCGGTGGCCAGGTCGCGGCAGGAGGAGCAGGCCCCGCAGGGGGTGTCGGTGGGGGCCTGCTCGCAGTTGAGGCAGCGGGCGAGGATTCGGGCGGATGTGGTCTTGCCGCAACCGCGCGGGCCGGAGAAGAGGTAGGCATGGGTCACGCGGTCGCCGCGCAGGGCCGCCATAAGGGGGGCGGTCACGTGGTCCTGCCCGATGACGTCCTGGAAGGCATCCGGGCGGTAGCGGCGGTAGAGCGCGGTGGTCACCCTCCGACTCTAAACGGGAGGGATGACGCCGCGCGAGGCGAATGGGGCGAGCGGGGGCAGCGCCATCCGCACCGACCGGTGCCGTCTGCACCCATAGGTGCCATCCGCGCCCACAGGCGCGGGCAGGACGCACCATGTCGGCGCGCACGTCACCACTCAGCGCGCAGTGCCGGCCATCGCGCCTTCGCCCGGCACGTGAGGACCCCCCGTGCACCCGCCAGAGCCCGCTTACCCTTGCTACCTTCCGGTCCTGGGGGATTCACTGGATGACGCCGCACGAGGGGCCGGGCAACACCATACCCGACGTCGCCCCGCCCCGTCGCCCTCGGCGCCCCGGCCGCCCTCTCAGAGCGTCGCGTCGGATTGCCGCGGCGGGACGAAGGCGGGCTCGACCGCGGGCCGCCTCCCCGGCGCTCACAGGGCCGGCGCCCTCAGGTGCTCGCCAGACCCGCTGCCGGCGGAGTCCGCCTCCGAGCCCTCACCGATGCGCGTGACCGATCCCACCGGCGCCGGGACCAGGTCGAGTGGCGCCGATCCGGAGGGGTCGGTATATTCGCTCTCCGTTGCACGTGGCCGCTGGCCGCGTGGAGCGCCTGGAGGATTCGCCTAGTGGCCTATGGCGCACGCTTGGAAAGCGTGTTGGGTGCAAGCCCTCGGGGGTTCGAATCCCCCATCCTCCGCCAAAGGACCGGCGCCGCGACGAGTCGACGGCCCCGTCGCGGAGGGGTTTGTCGATTCTGCTGCCGTGCTCAGGGGCCGGCCGATCGACACCGACGACGATTGCTGGAATCACACGGATCGCATGAGCCTCCTCCGCGAGGTCGAGCCCGCACGGCAGCAGAATTGACACCTCGATCCCGTCGATTCGTGCAATGCCGCCGCTCCTCCTCATCCCTGGGTCGATGGTCGACTTGGCTGTTGACAGCCCCTATCTACCCTGCTCCTTGTCGAGGAGGCGGAGCATGTACTCGGCCACGCTGCATGCCTCGCGCACAACCAGCCAGGTGAGTTCCTTCGAGACTCCGGTCGGAAGCGTCCTCCCATGCCCCGTTCCCTGAAGATTCCGGAGCGCGCTCACATTCCGAGCGATATCCCACGACGACTGATGGATCTGACGTATCTCCTTGTAACCTGCGAGGTCCGTATCGACGTTTTTCGAAAGAACACCTAGACACTCTTGCACAACATGCCACAGTTGATTGAACGGCGCGCCTTTTTGCACACCCATACCCAGCTCTTCAAGAACGAACTTCGCCACCGACTCGAGAAGATCCTTCGCCGTCCCGATCGCGAGCGCTGGGTCATCAGAACTTCTGCGCAGGCGTTCAAGGGCCTCATCGAGAGCTTCCCTTCCCCCGGTATCGAGATCGATATCACCCACGACCCTCAACTCGCCCTGAGGGCTCAGAGTCCAGCCATCGCGATTGAGGGCGTCGCGCAGTCGAGCAGCACCCTGAGTCAGTTCACCGTCAGGTGACACGATTAAAGCACGATGGCGGAGAAGCGACAGGATTTTCTCCAGGAGGTCACGCGAGGCGCCTCGACGAGCGGCCGCCTGAAATCCTTCAGGAAGGAGTCGACGTCATCCTTCGTCACCCTGTGCTTGGGGTCGTAGAACTTGCACTGCACCGCACACATGCCGCTGCCATCCCGGCGCCGGGCCACGAGGTCGATCCCACGGTCCGGGCGCCCGCGCCGCCCGCGCGCGCTCCAGGTCAGAGAGGGCCCATGATCGATTCTTGGCCACGGCGGGGCACATCACCTGGTACCGAGGGGCTTCCTCCCGCCGGGCTCCCCTCACCTGAGGGTCGCGCGACACCCCCTTCTGTCCTCCGCCAGTGGGGACGGCACGCCCGGGACTGCACCCGCACCGACCCCTCGTTGCGAACGCGTTGAAGCCCATCATCGGCGCCGTCTCGAATGCGTAGCGTATAGGGGCCCGTGAGTGCGCGTTCGAAGCCCGGCACCCACGCCCCCCGGCAGGCCATCCCCATGATCCGCCCTTCCCGCCCCCGCATGAGCGTGCCGAATCGGCCCGGACGCTCTCACAGGGACTGCACAACGCCGACCAATGGGGGCCTTACGCTCGCCGGTCAGGCTTCCTGCCATGACCAGCACGCATAGCACCGCCATCACGCCCGGCTCCGAGGACGCCGCTGGCGCCACCGTCCCGGGGACCGCCGCCCACGCAAGCCCCTCCTCCGCCTCCAAGCGCCGCCACAGCCGCCGCCGCTTCCTGCTCGGCGGCGCCGCCGTCCTCGGCGTCAGCGCCGCCGGGGGCTCGGCCTGGGCGCTGGATCGCTTCATCATCGACCACGTCGAGGTCACGGACGCCTCCGCCTATGAGGCCGCGAACTCCATCGTCACCGATGCGGCCCAGGCCACCGCGAGCGCGGAGCAGATCACCCTGACCGACACCTCCTACACCTCCCCCACCACCTCGATCCAGATCGGTACCACGGCCACTGGATCCGGCTCGGACACGCTCACCTACTACACGGCGGACATCACCGTCTCAGACGCCACCGCCGTTCGCAGCGCCTTCGCCTCCAACCGGTTCGGCCTCAACATCACCGCCAAGCCCAGCGATATCGCCTCGGCCAACAACGCCATCTTCGCCATCAACGGCGACTACTACGGCTTCCGCGAGACCGGCATTCTCATCCGAAACGGCACGGTCTACCGCGACTCCCCCGCCCGCGAGGGCATCGCCTTCTACACCGACGGCCACGTGGAGATCTACGACGAGACCGCCACCAACGCCCAGGCCCTCGCCTCCGCCGGGGTCTGGAACACCCTGTCCTTCGGACCGGCGCTCGTGCGCGATGGCCGGGTCGTCTCCGGCATCGAGTCCGTTGAGGTGGACACGAATGTCGGCAACCACTCCATCCAGGGGTTGCAGCCCCGCACCGCACTGGGATGCATCGACACGAACCACTACATGCTCGTCGTCATCGATGGCCGCTCGAAGGGCCACTCGCGCGGCGCCACCATGACCGAGCTCGCGCGGATCATGGCTGATCTGGGCTGCCAGTCGGCCTACAACCTCGACGGCGGCGGCTCATCCGCCATGTACTTCAACGGCTCGATCATCAACCGACCCTCCAACGGCGGCGAGCGGGCCACGTCCGACATCCTCTACATCGCGCAGGGGGCCTGAGATGAGCAGCACGCGAACCCTCACCGCGCCGGGGCCGATCACGGGCGCCGCGAGCGCCGCCACCGATAAGTGGGCAATGCCGCCGACGCCTGGTCGGCGCTCGCCCCGGGCGGATTCCCAGGAGCCGGTCGGGGAGGCGACGACGGTGCTCCTGGCCGTGCTCATCCCCGCCTACCGCCCCGATGCGCGCCTGGCCGAGCTCACCGCGGACCTGCGCCGGGAGCTGCCGGGATGCACCGTGCTCGTCGTCGATGACGGCTCGGGACCCGAGTACTCGCCCGTCTTCGAGGCCGCCCGCCACCAGGGCGCCATCGTCATCGGCTACGAGGGCAACCGGGGCAAGGGGCACGCGCTGCGCACCGGACTGGCCCATGCCGCGCGGCTGCGGCCCGGGGCCGACGTGGTCTGCGCCGACGCCGATGGGCAGCACAGGCCCGCCGATATCGCTGCCGTTGCGACCCGGGTGCGCCGGACGCGGCGCATGGCGCTCGGCGTGCGCCGTTTCACCGGCTCGGTACCGCTGCGCAGCCGGATCGGAAACACGGCGACCGCCCTGCTGTTCCGGGGCGCTACCGGCTGGGCGCTCGGCGACACCCAGACCGGGCTGCGCGGCTACCCCGCCGGGGCGTTCAACTGGCTGCAGTCGGTGCCCGGGGACCGCTACGAGTACGAGCTCAGCGCCCTGCTGCGCGCCCGGGAGCTCGGGATGACCGTGGAGGAGGTGGAGATCACCACCGTCTACGAGCCCGGCAATCCGTCCAGCCACTTCCGGCCCATCGCCGACTCGGCCCGCATCTACACCCCGCTGCTGCGGTTCATCGCCGCCTCCATGAGCTGCTTCGCCATCGACTGGGCAGCCGTCATGGCGCTCTTCGCGATGACTGGGAACCTGCTGGTGGCGACCGTTGGGGCGCGCCTGGTGTCCGGGAGCGCGAACTTCTTCATGAACCGGCGGGTCTTCCGGGCGGCGCCGGGCACTGTGCACCGCACGGCCGCCCGCTACTTCCTGCTCGCGGTGACGCTGCTGGTCGGCAGCTACTTGGCGCTGCGGATCCTCACGGGGTTCGGGATCCCACTGGGCGTCGCCAAGATCCTGGGCGACGGCGCCGTGTACGTCGCCTCCTACCTCGCCCAGCGCAGGCTCGTCTTCCGCGACTCCGCGTGAGGATCCGGCCGGCGTCGGGAGGGGATCGGTGTCCGGGGCGCGCAGAGCGGGGCGGGGCGCACGGGTGCCAGGGGAATGCCGGGCGGGAAGCACCGAGCCCCGGTCCGGCCGTTCAGGGCGGCAGGACCGGGGCTCGGCCCGCACCGATGACCAATCAGAGATCGTCAGGGTCGGCCATCGGGTCGGTGCGCGCCTTCAGGGGGCGCGGCTCATGTCACGGCGCGCGTGCCGTTGATTCCTACAGGGACCAGGACCCAGGGAGATCAGGGCTCAGGGATCAGGGACGAGATCCTGGGATAGGAATCGGGCTGCGCGGGTACTCGAGGAACGAGCGGAGGTGTGCGATTGACTCGGCGGATCCCCCATGTGATCCAACTCGCCATCACCTTCCTGTGTACACCATCCTTTCGCTTCTCTGTGCTCGTGACATCGTGCGGGGTTCGGGGTGCCCCGCGACGACTCAAAGACTATGCGGCGCTCCGCGGCTCTGCAAGTTCCCTACCAATCGTTACATCCTGAGAAGAAGGTCCTCAGAGTTTAGGCCTCCGACCTGGGGATTCACCCTCCTGCACGGTCGCTTCCACGTCGCAACGACACTGAAAAGTTGCCGGAGAGGGCATTTCAGACCTCCAAACGAGATCGGTCCTTAAGAGCACCGAGACCGTTGTTTCCCCGGCGATACCGGGACTTGCTGCCCCTGAGACACTCCGTTTCCCGCCCGAGATCAGGCGTGTCCCGCCTGAGATCGCCGTAGCCGCGCCGCGATCGCGCCTTGCCATCGCCGAGACATACGGGAAGCTCCCCGCCGGGGTCGGCGCTGTCTCCGGCGCCGCCCACTCGGCCCCGGGGCCCGCGCCTCAGGCCGGCCGGTAGGTGAACCGATCCCAGCCGAGGGTCTCGATGGCCTCGGCCATGCGCTCGCACCGGGCGTCCCAGCCGGGAGCGACGACGTCGAAGGCCCCGCTCGTCCCCCTCCCGCGCGCCTGCTGGAGGGCGTAGACCCGCGCCCCGGCATCGTGGACGCGGCGGGCGACCTCGACGGCGTCGTCGGCGGTGACGTCCCCCGGCACCACGGTGGTGCGCACCTCGAGGCCCGGCCCCCCGACGGCGCGGGAAGCCACGAGCGCGGCCAGGCAGGACCAGGCCTTCTCCCCCGCACCGGGGCGGCCGACGACGGCCTCGTAGTGCTCGGGCAGGGCTTTGATATCCAGGCCCACCCAGTCGATGAGGCCGGAGGCCACGAGGTCGGCCAGCCGCCTCGGGTAGGCGCCGGCCGTGTGCAGCCCGACGGCGAAGCCCATCGAGCGCGCCTCGGCCGCGGCGCCGGCGAGGGCGTCCTGGCGCAGGGCCTCCCCGCCGGTGAAGACGACGCCGTCGAGCAGACCGCGCCGCCGCTCCAGCAGCTCTCGAACCTCCTCCCAGGCCACCGCGCCCGGGGCGCGGGCGGGGATGAGCGCCCGGTTGTGGCAGTAGAAGCAGTTCCAGGGGCAGCCCTGGCAGAACACCGTGGCCACGAGGCGGTCGGGCCAGTCGACGGTGCTCATGGGCACCAGCCCCGCGATCACCAGGGAATCAGCGGGACCGGCGAGCCGGGCTCTCGACCCGTCCGCCTCAAGCATCAAGCCCGAGCTCCGCGACGATCTCATCGAGGCGGCGGGTCTTCAACTTGCCACCCCCGTCTCCGCCGTGGGCCCTCACGCGCTCACGGCGGTCAGTCGGGAGGCGACGGGGCCGTGCCCGGCGGCGGCGCCCTCGGTGAACATCCGGCGCTCGGCGTACTCGCCCTTCTTGCCGATGTTGAAGGAGCGCACGGGCCGGAAGTAACCCATGACGCGGGTCCAGACCTCGCACTCGGTGGGCTCGGCATCGGGGTGGAGAGCGGAGCACTTCTCGCAGGTGGCCTGCTCGCCGGGCAGGTAGCCGTGGACCGGGCAGATGGAGAAGGTGGGAGTGATGGTGATGTAGGGGGTGCGGAACGCCGTGAGCGAGCGGCGCACGAGCTCCTTGCAGGCGGCGGCCGAGGAGATGCGCTCGTTCATGTACAGGTGCAGAACGGTGCCGCCGGTGTACTTGGTCTGCAGCTCCTCCTGCATCTCCTGAGCGGCGAAGGGGTCGTCCGTGTAACCCACCGGCAGCTGCGAGGAGTTCGTGTAGTAGGGATTGGCGGGAGTGCCGGCCTGGAGGATGTCCGGGAAGCGGCGCAGATCCTCCTTGGCGAAGCGGTAGGTGGTGCCCTCGGCGGGGGTGGCCTCGAGGTTGTAGAGGTGTCCGGTGGCCTCCTGGAACTCCACCATCGCGGCGCGCACGTGGTTGAGGATGCGCACGCACATGGCGTGGCCGCGCGGGTCGGTGAGGTCGTACTCATCCGCCGTGAAGTTGCGGACCATCTCGTTCATGCCGTTGACGCCGATGGTGGAGAAGTGGTTGTCGAGAGTGCCCAGCCAGCGCTTGGTGAAGGGGAAGAGGCCGGTGTCGATGTGGTGCTGGATGACGGTGCGCTTGAGCTCGAGGGTGTCGCGCCCCAACTCCATGAGGTGGTCGAGGGCCGCGGTGAGGGAGGCTTCGTCACCGCGGTGGAGATAGCCCAGCCGCGCCATGTTGATGGTGACGACGCCGACGCTTCCGGTCTGCTCGGCGGACCCGAACAGGCCGTTGCCGCGCTTGAGGAGCTCGCGCAGGTCGAGCTGGAGGCGGCAGCACATGGAGCGGATCATGCCGGGGTCGAGCTCGGAGTTGATGAAGTTCTGGAAGTAGGGCAGGCCGTACTTCGCGGTCATGGTGAACAGCCGCTCGGCGTTCTCCGATTCCCAGTCGAAGTCCTTGGTGATGTTGTAGGTGGGGATGGGGAAGGTGAAGACGCGGCCGTCGGCGTCGCCGTCGGTCATCACCTCCATGAAGGCGCGGTTGATCATGCCCATCTCCTCGGCGAGGTCGCCGTAGGTGAAGTCGCAGAGCTCATCGCCGACGAGGGGGTGCTCCTCGGCGAGGTCGGCGGGGCAGGTCCAGTCGAAGGTGAGATTGGTGAAGGGCGTCTGGGTGCCCCAGCGCGAGGGGACGTTGAGGTTGAAGATGAGTTCCTGCATCCCCTGCCGGACCTCCTCGTAGGTCATGGAATCGAGGCGGACGAAGGGGGCCATGTAGGTGTCGAAGGAGGAGAAGGCCTGGGCGCCGGCCCACTCGTTCTGCAAGGTGCCCAGGAAGTTGACGATCTGCCCGACGGCGGAGGAGAAGTGCTTGGGAGGGTTGCAGGCGATCTTGCCGGGGATGCCGTTGAAACCCTGCTGGAGAAGGGACTTGAGCGACCAGCCGGCGCAGTACCCGGCGAACATGTCGAGGTCGTGGATGTGCAGGTCGCCCTCGCGGTGGGCCCGGCCGGCCTCGCGGGAGTAGATCTGGCTCAGCCAGTAGTTGGCGATGATCTTGCCGGAGGTGTTGAGGATCATCCCGCCCAGCGAGTAGCCCTGGTTGGCGTTGGCGTTGACGCGCCAGTCGGAGCGGTCGAGGTACTCGGTGATGGTGGCGACGGCGTCGACGACAGGGCGCTCCCCTCCGGCCACAGCGGAGTCAGCGGCGCCTTGGGCCACGAGCTCGGGGCGGGCCGCGGGGGAGAAGCCGACGGGCTCGGCGGGGCGGGCGGACTGGTTCTCGGGCTGTGCGGGCACTGCTCTCTCCCTCTGTGCTGTCTGCGATGACGCTCGCGGGCCCCACTCGGGTGCCGCGCGGCCGACGACGCGACCGACCTTACCCCCGAATCACACTCATGCAACACACTATGTGGGCATGTTGACTCCATCAACCACAATATCTTGTGGTCTCATACGGTTGCGAAGCAGTAACTCTCACACCGATAACCATCGACTTTTCGGCGGGACGACGGTGAAACCCAGCAGCGGGGAGGGGCGGTCGGCCGACCGATGCTAGGCGAGCGTATTGAGGCGCGCGTCACACATCCGGCGACCGGGCGGCGCGTCGACCTCGCCACTTCGGGGATCAGGCGGCACCCGCACCGCGCGCCATCGCCAGGGCGGCGGCCGCGGCCTCGCGACCCTTGTCCTCCACGGATCCCTCCAGGCCGGCCCGATCGAGCGCCTGCTGCTCGTCGTCGCAGGTGAGCAGGCCGAAGCCCACGGGGACGCCGGTGTCGAGCATGACGCGCATGAGGCCGGCCGTGGCGCCATCGCAGACGTAGTCGAAGTGCGGGGTGCCGCCGCGGATGACGACGCCGAGGGCGACGACGGCGTCGTGGTCCGCCGCGGCCCGCTGCGCGCCCAGAGGAAGCTCGAAGCTGCCGGGGACGCGAATGATATCGGGCGTGATGCCGGCCTCGGCGGCAAGGCGCGTGGCACCACCGATGAGGCCGTTCATGACGGCGTCATGCCACTGGGCGGCGACGATGGCCAGGCGCAGGGGACGGCCGGCGAGACCGGGGGTGATGGCAGTGGTCGGTGCTCCGGATCCGGACATGGCTCCTCCTTCAGGACAGGTGGGTGAGGGCGTGGTTCATGCGATCGCGCTTGGTGCGCAGGTAGGCGAGGTTCTGCGGTCGCGCGGGGATCTCCAGGGGCTCGGCGCCCACGACATCGATCCCAGCGCGCCGCATGGCCTCGACCTTGAGAGGATTGTTGGTGAGCAGGCGGATGCGGCGCAGCCCGAGCTCGGCCAGGATGTCCGCGGCGTCACGCCATTCGCGGGCCTCACCGGGCAGGCCGAGGAGCTCATTGGCCTCGACCGTGTCCGCGCCCTGGGATTGGAGGTGGTAGGCGCGCAGCTTGTTGACCAGACCGATCCCACGCCCCTCATGACCCCGCAGGTAGATGACGGCGCCTCCCTCGGCCTGGACGCGCGCCATGGCGGCGTCGAGCTGCTGGCCGCAATCGCAGCGGTGGGAGGCGAAGACGTCACCGGTCAGGCACTCGGAGTGCAGGCGCACGAGGGGCACCGGGGCGGGGCGGGCGCCGGGGGCCGCGAGGCTCAGGTGCTCGGCCGGGGCTCCGGCGATCTCGGCAGGACCGCTGGCGCCCGACTCGGAAGCGCCGATCGCGTCTGCGCGGCTCCAGGCGATGGCCTCGAAGACACCGCGGTCGGTGGGCAGCTCGACGGCCTCGCTGCGCTGGAAGGCGGACAGGCCGCGCAGGCAGGCGGCGAGGCGATCGATGCCGAGCATGGTCAGGCCGTGCTCGGCGCTGAAGGCGCGCAGGGCTTCGACGCGCATGAGGGCGCCGGCGTCGTCAACGATCTCACCGATGGCGGCCACGGGCTCGAGGCCGGCCAGGCGGCACAGGTCCACAGCGGCCTCGGTGTGCCCGGGGCGCTCGAGGACGCCGCCGGCGCGGGCGATGAGGGGAAGCACGTGGCCGGGCCGGTGCAGGCTCGTGGCGGTGGAATCGGGGTCGGCCAGCGTGCGGATGGTCAGGGCGCGGTCGGCAGCGCTGATGCCCGTGGTCACGCCGCTGGCGGCATCGCAGCTGACCGTGTAAGCGGTGCCGCGGGGATCCTGGTTGTCGGGGACCATGAGGTCCAGGCCGAGGCTCCGCGCGCGCTGGCGGGTCATGGGGGAGCAGATGTAGCCGGAGGTGTGGCGCACGAGGAAGCCGAGGGTCTGCGCGGTGAGCAGGCCCCCTGCGGCAATGAGGTCGCCCTCGTTCTCACGGTCGGCGTCGTCGGTGACGATGACGGGGCGGCCGGCGGCGAGCTGCTCGACAGCGCGGACGACGTCGTCGAACCCGGCGGGGATCGCGGAGGCGCTCATGCGGTGTCCCCCGTCTGCGCGGAGTGGGCGGCCCCGACGTCGGTGAGGCGCGCGACGTACTTGGCCACGACATCGGTCTCCAGGTTGACGAGGGCTCCCACCCGCGCCTCACCGAGGGTGGTGGTGGCCAGGGTGGCGGGGATGAGGCCGATCTCGAACCAGGGCTCGCGCTCGTCGGCGGGGCTCACGCCGGTGACGGTGAGGGAGACGCCGTCGACGGCGATGGAGCCCTTGGCGGCGACCTGACCCGCCAGGGGAGCGGGGAGGCAAACGCGCATGAGCATCCACCCGCCCTGGTCCGTGATGGCCAGGACTGCGCCAACGGCGTCGACGTGACCTTGGACGATGTGACCGTCGAGGCGGCCGCCCGCGGGCACGCAGCGCTCCAGGTTGACGCGGCTGCCGGCGCCGAGGGAGCCGAGCGTGGTGCGCTGAAGGGTCTCGCCCATGAGGTCGGCGGCGAAGGCGCCGGGGGCGGGCACGGCGGTCAGGCAGACCCCGTTGACGGCGAGCGAGCCGCCGTCGGGGAGGTCGGCGATGAGCTCGCCCGCATCGATGATGAGCCGGGTGACGCCGGGGCGATTGGTGGGCGCGAGGTCGAGCACGGTACCCGTGCCGGCGATGATGCCTGTGAACATGGGGGTCCTTCCGTATGGGGTCAGTGGGCGCGCGGGGAGGCGGTGCAACGGATGACGATGTCGTCGCCGAGGAGGACGGGCGGGCAGTCTGGCTGGAAGCGATGGGCGCCGGCGAGGGTGGCGATACCGAGGTCGCCGACGGCGCCGCGGCCGGAGCCCAGGAGGAGGGGTGCGATGTGGACGATGAGCTCGTCGACGAGATCCGCGGCGAGGAAGGCGGTCAGCACGGTGGCGCCTCCCTCGATGAGGACGTGTCCGATGCCGCGCTCGGCGAGAACAGCGAGGGCTTCGCGGGGATCGCGGGTGGGCAGGTGGAGCCAGTGGTCGTCGGCGCGCAGGGCGGCATCCGAGGGGACGGGGCGCAGGCCCATGACGCAGCGCAGCGGCTGGTGGATGGGGGACGTGGAGGCGCTGGAAGCGCCCGAGCCGACGCGGGCGGTGAGGCGGGGGTTGTCGGCAGCGAGGGTGCCCGAGCCGACGAGGATCGCGCCCGCCCGTGCGCGCAGGTCGTGGCCGGAGGCTCGGGCGGCGGGGCCGGTGATCCACTGGCTGGTGCCGTCGGCGGCGGCGATGCGCCCGTCGAGGGTCATGGCGGTCTTGGCGGTGACGAAGGGGCGGCGGGCGCGGGCGCACTCGAGCCAGCGGGAGTTGAGGACGGTGGCCTCGGGGGCCAGGAGACCGCTGCGGACCTCGACGCCGGCAGCGCGAAGGGCGGCTGCCCCACCGGAGGCGGTGGGGTTCGGGTCGTCGATGGCGTGGATGACGCGGGGGATGCCAGCATCGATGATGGCCTGGGCGCAGGGCGGAGTGCGGCCGGTGTGGCCGCAGGGCTCGAGGGTGACGAGGAGCTCGGCTCGGCTGAAGTCCGCTCCGGCGTGGCGGGCGGCGTCGATGGCGTCGACTTCCGCATGGGGCGTGCCGGCGCCCCGGTGGTGGCCGACCGCGATGATCCGCCCGTCGATGAGAATGGCCGCGCCCACGAGGGGATTGGCGCCGCGGGGGCCCTGGCGGGCGGCCTCGAGGGCCGCGGACATGGCCTCGCTCTCGGCACGCGTCCAGGTCGATTCGCGCGGGTTCCCGCCTCTCACTTCCTGCTCCTCTCGGCTGCGGGGCGAGGGGAGGGCGGCGCGTTCTACGCGAGGCGCGTTGGGACGGCGGCCCCGGGTGGGGCCGATGCGGCCAGCGCGCCCATGCTCCCTCCCATCCAGACTTTCACTGTCGGCTCTGGAGTTCCACCAGATCAGCCGGTTGTCGAGCGGATCGACCACCGGGTCGCGGGCTGTGACCGCCGGTACGGAATCTCACCGTCCCCGGGACATGACGCGAGCAGTCTGCCACAGGCTGTGGGAGCGCGCCATCGTGCTGTGCCGTCCGGTCGAGGCCGATGAGCGGTGTCATCGGAGCGGTTGCCATGGTCGTGCCCCGTGACGGTGTGGTGGGTGGGCGAGTTGGCCCACGCCCCGTTCGGCTGGCGGCCGATGGTCCTGCGGGTGGGGTTGCGCCGTGAGCGCCTCCCCGGCTGCGCGCACATGTGGCGCCAAGACCCCACCCGCGCCGCATCACCGGACGGCATTCAAGACCTGACCGGCCACCCACCCCCCGACATAGCGCGACAGCCCCTCCCCCGCGCCGAGCATCGACGATCGCGCTCAGGAGCGCAACGCCCGCATCGCTGTCACGGTCTTCCCCTCATCATGCTCGCGGCCCTCCTGCCGCGCTCCTCGCCCCCGCGACTTACCG
The DNA here is from genome assembly GCF_002072175.1 of Actinomyces gaoshouyii. GTDB lineage: Bacteria > Actinomycetota > Actinomycetes > Actinomycetales > Actinomycetaceae > Actinomyces > Actinomyces gaoshouyii. The sequence goes on from NZ_MVIV01000002.1 coordinate 236,157, forward strand.
ACCGCTCGCCGAGCACATGACGCCGCTGCTGGCCGTGGCGTACATGGTGGTGCCGGCCGCCCTCGACGCAACCAGCACCACCACCGTCGTTCACAGCATGCAGCTCACGCAGCCCTGGACCTCGGTTCCCTCGAGGGCGGCCTGGCGCAGGCGGATGTAGTAGAGCGTCTTGATGCCCTTGCGCCACGCGTAGATCTGGGCGCGGTTGACGTCGCGGGTGGTCGCGGTATCGGGGAAGAACAGCGTGAGGCTCAGGCCCTGGTCGACGTGCTGCGTGGCCGCGGCGTAGGTGTCGATGATCTTCTCCGGGCCGATCTCATAGGCGTCCTGGTAATACTCCAGGTTGTCATTCGTCATGTAGGGCGCCGGGTAGTAGACGCGCCCGATCTTGCCCTCCTTGCGGATCTCGATCTTGGCCACGATCGGGTGGATCGAGGAGGTCGAGCCGTTGATGTAGGAGATCGAACCGGTGGGCGGCACCGCCTGGAGATTGCGGTTGTACAGGCCGTGCTCCTTGACCTTGGCGGCCAGGCGCGCCCAATCCTCGCGAGTGGGCACGTGCACGCTGGAGGCCTCGAAGATGGCCTTGACCTTCTCCGTGACGGGGACGAAGTCCTGGGTGGTGTACTTGGTGAAGAACTCGCCGCTGGCGTAGGCGGAGTCCTCGAATCCCACGAAGGTCCGGCCCCGCTCGATCGCCAGGTCACAGGAGGCGTCCAGAGCCGCGAAGAGGACGGAGGCGAAGTAGACGTTGGTGAAGTCCAGGCCCTCCTCGCTGCCGTAGAAGATGGACTCGCGCGCCAGGAAACCGTGCAGGTTCATCTGACCCAGGCCAATGGCATGGGACTCGTGGTTGCCACGGTCGATCGAGGGGACGCTGGGCAGATGCGTCTGGTCAGAGACGGCGGTCAGTCCGCGTACAGCCGTGCGGATGGTGCGAGCGAAGTCCGGGGAGTCCATGGTCTTGGCGATGTTGAGGGAGCCCAGGTTGCAGGAGATGTCCTTGCCGATATAGGCGTAGGACAGGTCCTCGTTGAGCCGACTGGCCTCGGAGACCTGCAGGATCTCGGAGCACAGGTTCGACATGACGACTTTGCCCTTGATGGGGTTGGCCTTGTTGACCGTGTCCTCGAACATGACGTACGGATAGCCGGATTCGAATTGGATCTCGGCCAGCGTCTGGAAGAAGATGCGGGCGTTGATCTTCTTCTTCTTGATCCGGCCGTCGTCCACCATCTCGCGGTACTTCTCGGTGACGTTGATATCCGAGAAGGGGACCCCGTAGACGCGCTCGACGTCGTAAGGGGAGAACAGGTACATGTCCTCGTTATTCTTGGCGAGCTCGAAGGTGATATCCGGGATGACGACGCCGAGCGAGAGGGTCTTGATGCGGATCTTCTCATCGGCATTCTCGCGCTTGGTGTCCAGGAAACGCATGATATCCGGGTGGTGCGCGTGCAGGTAGACCGCCCCCGCGCCCTGGCGGGCGCCGAGCTGGTTGGCGTAGGAGAAGGAGTCCTCCAGGAGCTTCATCACCGGGATGACGCCGCTGGACTGGTTCTCGATCCGCTTGATGGGGGCGCCCATCTCACGCAGGTTGGTCAGCAGCAGGGCGACGCCGCCACCGCGCTTGGACAGCTGGAGGGCGGAGTTGATGCCGCGGGCGATGGACTCCATGTTGTCCTCGATGCGCACGAGGAAGCAGGAGACGGGCTCGCCGCGCTGAGCCTTGCCCTCGTTGAGGAAGGTGGGGGTGGCCGGCTGGAAGCGGCCGGTCATCATCTCGTCGATGAGGTCGAGGGCGAGTCGCTCGTCGCCGTCGGCCAGGGCGAGGGCCACCATCGTGACGCGGTCCTCGAAGCGCTCCAGGTAACGCTTGCCGTCGAAGGTCTTGAGCGTGTACGAGGTGTAGTACTTGAAAGCGCCCAGGAAGGTCTCGAAGCGGAACTTGTGGGCGTAGGCGGCCTTGAAGGCGCTCTTGACGAAGGCCGGGGCGTACTTGTCGAGGATGTGCTTCTCGTAGTAGCCCTCCTCGGTGAGGTACTCGAGCTTCTCCTCGAGGTCGTGGAAGAACACGGTGTTCTGGTTGACGTGCTGGAGGAAGTACTGGCGCGCGGCGGCGCGATCGGCGTCGAACTGGATCTTGCCGTTCGCGTCGTAGAGGTTGAGCTTCGCGTTGAGCGCGTGGTAGTCGAGCTCGGGGGCTCCAGAGGGCTCCAGACCGGTGTCCGTCAGCGTGTCTGCCAAAACTGTTCCAATCCTTGTGCGACGCGATCGACGTCGGTGGGCGTGCCGAGCAGCTCGTATCGGTACAGGTAGGGCACCCCGAGCTTGTCGGCGATGATGTCCCCGGCAAGGCCGTAGGCCTCGCCGAAGTTGGTATTGCCGGACGCGATGACGCCACGGCACAGGGATCGGTTGTGCTCGTCGTTGAGGAAGCGGATGACCTGCTTGGGCACCGCCCCCTTCACGGCGCCACCACCGTAGGTCGGCACGACGAGGACGTACTCGCCGTCAACCCTCAGGGGGGACTCCTTGGGAAGGAGGGGGATCCGCTTCGTCGGGAAGCCGAGCTTCCCGACGAAGCGATGCGTGTTCTCCGAGACGGAGGAGAAGTAGACGAGGAGGGGCGCGTCAGGCACGACTCGCCGCCGCCTCAGATCGCGACGGCCTCAGCAGCCGCGACGAGGCCCTTGATCTTGTCCGGGCGGAAGCCGGACCAGTGGTCCCCACCGGCGATGACGACGGGGGCCTGGGCGTAGCCGAGGGACTTGACCTGCTCGAGGGCCTCGACATCGACGGAGATGTCCACCGTGCTGTAGGACAGGCCGGCCTTGTCCAGGGCGCGGTAGGTCGCGGTGCACTGGAAGCAGTTGGGCTTGCTGTAGACGGTGATCGGCATGGCCGGGCCTTCCTCTTGATCGGAGCCCCCTGCGGCCGCCCCGGCCTCGCTGCGATGAGGAGGTTCCACGGGCGTAACCACACGGTTGTCATTCTTGGGAGGGCGCGAGTCCCTCGCAGTCCTGAACACTACCCCTGGGGGTGAGGATGGTCCACCACCCCAAGATGATGTGTCCACCACGCTGCTGTGCATAGCACTCCTCCTCCCTGTGGACAGCGGGCCTCGGCCTGTGGACAGCAGGTGGACGACGCTGCCCGACGATCCCGGCGACGATGGGGCCCGGCCCCTTCGAACCCGCGCCACCATGCTGCCGCGGGGGTCTGACACGAATCCGGGGGCGTTAGCCACAGCCGCGGGAGGCGCCGCGCGCGCGGCGCCTCCCCACCCTGGGGATCGAGATCGAAAAGTCATCTGCATCGCAGTGCGGCGTCGGCGTGTCGCCCCTCCCGCATCCCATGGCTCGGGCCGGGCTCATTCCGGACCCGGCCCATGGGATGAATTCCATGCGCCACTCTCACCGTTCTCACAGGCTCTCCATGGGATCAGGCATTTCACTAGTCATCACCAGCCAGTTACGACACTCAGGAGTGATCCCCATGACCACCCTCTCCCTCGCCTACATGGCTGCCGACATCACCGCGCTCGGCATCCTCGTGGGCGCCCTCTACTCCCGCCGGCACCACCGCAAGGACCTCGTGGCCGCGTACATCGGCGTCAACATCGGCGTTCTGGCGGTCACCCTCCTGCTCTCGACGGCGTCTGTGGCCGCCGGCCTGGGGCTGGGCCTCTTCGGTGTTCTGTCCATCATCCGCCTGCGCTCCACCGAGCTGGAGCAGCACGAGGTCGCCTACTTCTTCGCAGCGCTGGCTCTCGGCCTCCTCGGCGGGATCCAGACCGCCCCACTGGCAATGGTCGCCGCCCTCATGGCGCTCGTCGTCGTCTCCCTGTGGATCGGCGACCACCCCTCGCTCCTGGGGCGCAACCGCCACCAGATCGTCACGGTGGACCGCGCCATCCCCAACGAGGCCGAGCTCAGGGCCCGCCTGGAGGCCCTCCTGGGCGGCACCGTCCGCAGCCTCACCGTGCAAAGCCTCGACCTCGTCGATGACACCACGCTCGTGGATGTCCGCTACACCCTCCCCAGCGCGCCCGCCCCCGCCGTCCCGGCCATCCAGCCGCGCTACGAGCCCCTCACCGCGCTGCGCTGAGCACGCCGCGCCCCACCACGACGCCCCTGAGAGGAGGGGATCATGACCGCCGCAACCACAACAGACACCAGCCTCTCCCCGAGCACCACCCCCCTGCCCCCGGTGGCGCGCACGCTCACCGGCCACCTCACCGCAGCGGCCACGCGTCCGGCCCTGAGCACGCGGGCCCTCGACGCGATCAGCCTCGACGAGCTCAACGCCACCGCGGGGCTGCTGACCCGCATGGACCGCAAGTACCTCGTGCCCATCGAGGCGGCGCAGGGCCTCCTGGACGCGCTCGCCTCAGGGATCGCGGGCAGGTCCCGAGCCCTGGAGATCAAGGGGCAGCGCTCCTTCGCCTACGCCTCGACCTATTTCGACACCCCCGACCTCGCCGCCTATCACCTCGCGGCCCGCAAGCGCAGGAGGCGCTTCAAGGTGCGCACCCGCTCATACCTCGACTCCGACCTGTGCTTCCTCGAGGTCAAGACCCGGGGGCCCCGCGGCGCCACCATCAAGGAACGCATCCCGTGGGCCCTCGACGACGCCGACCGCCTCACCCCGGAGGGGCGGGCATTCATCGCCGCTCTCCTGTTCGGCTCGGGCGTGTGCCGCGCACGGGACGGGGCTGAGCGGATCGCCGCCGCACTCACGCCGGTCATGGGCACCACCTACGAGCGCACCACCCTCCACCTGCCGCAGGCGGAGGCGCGGGCCACCATCGACACGCGCCTGGTCTGGATGCCCATGCGGGCCTCCCGGCACTCGGCCACAGGCGCGACCCGGGGAGCCGGCCGACCCGCAGGACCGCAGGCGATCATCGAGACGAAGAGCCCCGGGACACCGTCGCCCGCCGACCGCTTCCTCTGGAGCCTGGGGCACCGGCCGGCCAAGATCTCGAAGTACGCCACCGGCCTGGCCCTCCTCGAACGCGACCTTCCCGCAAATAAGTGGCACCGGGTCATCACGAACGATCTGGCCGGCGCTGCGAGGCCCCCCGAAGCGCAGGCGCACGACTGAGTCCTCGCAGCCGCGAAGGAGCAACCCCCACCCACCGCAACAAGACGCCCAGATCCCCGGCGAGTGACCGCCCCATCGCTCCGGGATCTGGGCGCACCCGTTCTTCTCCTCGATGCTCGCGCCGGATATGGCCGCCGATGCCGTGATCGGCCTGCGACCGCCCCCCGCATTTTCGCAGCCGCGTCATCCGCCATTCACAGCGGCCGCATAAGCCGTCCGGGAAGCATCGGTGGTGTCACCGACCAGGACCCACCCCAACGGGTCCCCCAGAGGAGCTCATGATGAACACACCCCTGACCACCAGACGCGCCATCCGCCGAGCGGGAGGAGGCGTGGCGGCCCTGGCCTGCGCGGCACTCGTCGCCGCTTGCGGGACGAGTGCCGCCTCCATCACCGGGGCCTCCGGATCCAGCGGTTCCACGAGCTCTCACAGCTCCGGGGCGGCCGTCGGAGCCGACTCGTCAACCACCGCCTGGACCGAGATCCCCGCGGAGACGGCCTCGGCCTCCACCGGCGCGACCGCCGCGATGATCAACAGCGCCAATGCCGAGGTGGCCGCCGACTCGACCGCGGCGGAGGACGCAGGCGGCTACGACGCCTCGTCCGCGACCGCCATCACCCTGTCCGGTACCAGCGCGAGCGTGTCCGGCTCCGGGGCCTCGGGGTCGGCCGGAGCGAGCGTCGACGGCTCCACGGTGACGATCAGCGCGGCGGGCACCTACGTGGTCTCCGGTGAGCTCACCGACGGCGAGATCATCGTGGCCGCTCCGGACGCGGATGTGCGCCTCGTCCTGGCCGGCGCCACGATCACCAACGCCGACGGGGCGGCGATCGATATCCAGGACGCGGGAACCGCCGTCATCACCCTGGCCTCGGGCACCACGAACAGCCTGTCCGACGGCGCAGCCCGTGCCGATGCCTCGGACGGCGCCGCCGACGCGGCCCTGTTCTCCTCCGACACCCTGACCATCACCGGCACCGGCGGCCTCACGGTCAACGGCGGCTATCAGGACGGTATCGCCTCGAAGAACGGGCTCATCGTCACCGGCGCCCCCACGATCAACGTCACCGCCGCCGACGACGCCATCCGCGGCAAGGACTACCTGGTGATCAACTCCGGAACCATCACGGTCAGCGCCGGAGGGGACGGCCTGAAGTCCAACGAGGACAACGACATCACCAAGGGCTTCGTGCGACTCGGCGCCGCCACGATCACCGTGACCTCCGCGGACGACGGCGTGGCCGCGGCCACCGATGTCACGGTCGAGAGCACGACCCTGCAGATCACCGCGGGCGGGGGCCAGGCCAACGCCGTCGATGAGGGGAAGGGCGACCCGGGCCGGCAGCGATCCTCCAGCTCCGAGGCCACCACCCCGAGCCCCAAAGGCATCAACGCGGGGGTCTCCTTCACCCAGGACTCCGGCGCGGTCACGATCGACGCCGCGGATGAGGGCGCGCAGGCGGCCTTCGTGAACATCAACGGCGGCGCCCTGCGCATCACCTCGGGCGACGACGGCATCAACGCCTCGAGCGGCGATCACACGATCGGCGGTTACGGGGAGGTGGACTCCGAGTCGGACGACGGCTCCGTGCTGACCATCAGCGGCGGCGAGGTGCAGGTGGGCAACGCGGGCTCCGATGGACTGGACTCCAACGGCTCGGCGCATGTGACCGGCGGAACTGTCCTGGTCTCGGGCAGCGTCGGTTCCATGGATGGCGCCGTGGACGCCAATGGGGAGACCACCCTTGTCGGGGCGAGCGCGGCCACGGCGATCGCCACGGGTGACGCGGTGACGCTCACGGACTCCTCCGGGACGACGACGATGAGGGCCGCCTTCAGTGCCCCGAGTGTCACTGTCCTCGGGCTGAGCGAGGGCACCACGTACACGGTGTCGACCACGTCCGGGGGCTCGGCCTCAGTGACCGCCACCGCCCTGACGACCGGTGGCGGCCCTGGGGGCCCGGGCGGCGGCCGGGCCCCGGGGAACGCCCCGGCGGCACCTGGCAGCGGGAGCTGAGCCCTTCTCAGGAGGGAACTCGGATCCAGGCGGCGGCGTCGGCGGGCAGGATGACCTGCCCGCCGGCGCGCGCCTCAGGAGCCGCGGGGGCGACGGGGACCTCCAGGGGCGCGGAGGCCAGGAGGACGTCGCCGGCGGGCAGGGCGACGGAGCCCTCGAAGGCGATCCAGCATTGAAGGTCGCCCCGGGCGAAGGCGAGGGCGCTGCCGCCCGTCTCCAGCCAGCGCGCTTCACGGCCTGCTTCCGCCCACGCGCTGCGCCGCAGGGCGAGGCCGGCGCGGTAGAGGGAGAGCATGGAGGAGGGTGCCGTAGCAGGCCCGGGCATGGCGGAGGATGCTGCGCCTGCTCTCCCCTCCCCATCGGCCTCCCGGATCCTCCGGGTCTCCTGGGCCTCCTGGGTCTCGATCGCGAAGGCGCCCCACCCGGCGGGCTGGGGCAGGTGGGGCTCGGCGGCACCGTCGGGGCCGAAGCCGTGGGAGCCGCCCCCTGCGGTCCATGGCAGGGGGACGCGGCAGCCGTCGCGGCCCTTCTCCTTGTCCCGCATGCGGTAGGCGATGGGGTCGGCGAGGCGGTCCTCGGGGATGTCGGGGACCTCCGGCAGGCCGAGCTCGTCGCCCTGGTAGATGTACATGGAGCCGGGCAGGGCCATCTCGACCATCGCGGCGGCGCGAGCGCGGCGGCGGCCGAGGGCGGCATCGCAGAAGGGGGCGGCGCCGTCGTTCATGAGCCAGCGGCGGGCGATGCGCTGGCCGATCCCGCCGAGGTAGTCGGGATCGCAGTCCTCGGGGGCGTCGTCGGCGGTGAGGTCGAAGCCGAGGCGGGTGGCGACGCGCGGGGTGTCGTGGCAGCCGAGCACCCAGGTGGTGGAGCCGGTGGTGGCCAGGTCCGCCAGGCCCGCCTCGATGGCCCAGCGGAAGGAGGCGGCGGTGAAGTCAGCGTCCTGGAGCTGAAAGTTGAAGGCCTGGCCGAGGCTGGCGGCGTAAGCGGCGCGGCGCGAGGGCCAGACCCCTGCCTCGGCGACGGCGAAGCGAGGCGGATCGTAGGAATCGAGGAGGGCGCGCCAGTCGCGGTAGATGGCGTGGACGGCGTCGCGGTCGAACAGGGGGTGGGAGCCGTCGGCCGGGAGGGGCCACCAGGGGATGCGCTCGAAGGGGCGGAAGGGCTCGGTCAGGTCCTTGGCCAGGCCGGGCGCGACGTCGACGCGGAAGCCGGCGACGCCGCGGTCGGCCCAGAAGCGCAGGGTGGCCAGGAAGTCGGCGCGCACCCGGGGGTGGTCCCAATTGAGGTCGGGCTGCTCGGGGGCGAATATGTGGAGGTACCACTGGTAGGGGCGGGCCGTACCGGGGCCGGTGAGGGGACGGCCATCCGGACCGGTGTCCTCGATGCGCTCCCAGGCGGGGCCGCCGAACATGGACATCCAGTCGTTGGGGGGTTCGGTGCCTCCCTCGCCGGTCCCGGGGCGCACGTGGTAGAGGGCGCGCTCGGGGGCGTCGGGACCGCCGGCGAGAGCCGCGCGGAACCAGGGGTGGCGGTTGGAGGTGTGGTTGGGGACGATGTCCACCATGACGCGGATGCCGTGGGCGGCGAGGGTGGCGACCATGCGGTCGAAGTCCGCCAGAGTGCCGATCTCGGGGGCGACGTCGCGGTAGTCGTCGACGTCGTAGCCGCCGTCGGCCAGCGCCGAGGGATAGAAGGGGGACAGCCAGACGGCGTCGATTCCGAGGGAGGCGAGGTAGGGGGCGCGGTCAGTGATACCGGCCAGGTCCCCGATGCCATTGCCGTCGGCATCGGCGAAGGAGCGGGGGTAGATCTGGTAGACGACGGCGTCGCGCCACCAGTCGGGGTCAGGGGCCGATGCGGGCGAGGCGTCGGCGAGGGCGGCGGGGGTGTTCACGGGGCGATGATGTCACGAGCCCGGCGCCGCCGATCTCACGCTGAGAGCCGCCGCGAGGTGGGGTTCAGGTGCTCGGCGATCCAGGCGGTCACGGCGTCGGGCATGTCGGGGCCGGCGGCCCAGGCCTCGCGGAAGCGCTCAACGGTCTCATCGACGACGTCGAGCACGTCCTCGTCCCCGACGCGGAGTTCCTTCTGCAGCCGGGCGAAGTGCTCACGCCCGACGTCGGCCAGCCGCGTCGCTTTGAGGAAGGGCAGCCCGAGCTCGGCATGCCCCTCATAGGCCCCTGTGCACACGAGGTCATAGGCGGGTGAGAGTTGGGCGCGACGGCCGTCGGGGTAGATGAGGGACCAGTTCTTCAGGTGGGCGTCGCCGTTGCCGACGAGCAGGTTGAAGACGGTCCTGCGCACCGCCTCCTGGAGCGAGTCGTAGTCCTGGCCACGATAAGCCAGGCCGAGGACCGTCTCGACATTGGACAGGTACTTGGCTCTCCCCGCCCCGTGGCGTCCGAGGACCTGCGCGAAGTCCTCGATGTGAATGCGTCCCGCGGGCGAGCGGTCGAAGCGGCGCACCGCGTAGGCCTGCGGCTCCTGCGAAGGCCAGGCGCCGGGGCCGAGGTCATCGACGTCGTCCCGGTGCCACAGGTCCACCTCGGGCACGTCGATCCCCACCTGACGGGCCAGGCTCATGACGGCGCGCTCATTGGCGGGCAGACCCGGGAAGGACTGGTCCGGAGTCTTGAGGATCCAGTCGCCGTCCTCGCCATGGACGGGGACGGCGAGGCGGTCCCCCTCTCGGCGCACGGAGAACTTGAGCGCCATCCCCGCAAGCGAGGCCCGGCGCGGGCCCGCGACCGGCACAGGTTCCCGCCCTGAGGTGGAGACCGCGTCATCGAAGGAGGTGTCGACTGGCTGGGCGGGGTCCAGCACGACGGACACCGCTCCCGGCAGGTCGCGGCCGATCCGCTCGAGCAGGTCCATCTCGCGGTACCCGGACACCGCCTGCTCCCGAGCGATGAGGTCGCGCAGCCTCCCCTCGGGCAGGAGGTTGGAGAACCAGGCGGGGACGCTGTTCGTGGCGAGCTGCTGCTTGCGCGGGTGGTCCTCGAACCAGCGCCCCAGGACCATCCGGTGGGGGCGGTCCCAGTAGTCGGCGTCGAAGACGAACTTCGTGAAATCCCCCCGGCGCTGGAGTGAGCCCACCTGCTTGCCATGGAGGAGGACCGCGTAGACAGCCTCGTTCATGCGCCGACCTCGGCGTCGTCGACGATGTAGTCCTCCAATGGCGGGGTGTCCTCCTGGTCCCAGGCGGTTCGCACAGCCACGAAGCGATGCAGACGCTCGGCAAGAAGGTCGCCCCGAAGCCGGATCGCCTCAGCACCGTCGTTGTTCTGCAGGCATGCGACGATTCCCTCGGTCAGGAGGAGGGAGTCCAAGCGCTTGACGTCGCCGCCCAGGAACTCCATGACTTCCCGTCGATCCAGCCCTGAGATCATCCGGTTCGCCGCCACTGGAACGCCCCCGGCAAGAGTATCGGCCGGCACAAGCTCCGTAAGGGCGGGGCTCGGCGTACTGCTGGACACCAGCATATCCGCGAGGGCCTCAACCGTCAGGGGCTCGCCTGTGCGCAGATCGGTGGGCTCAAGGCTCCACAGCGCACTGGCGATGACCTTGGAGTCGGAGCGATTGGCCCGGAACACGCTCAAGTCCGGCAATGGCGCCTCGTGCTCCAGGCGGGCCGCGGCGAGAAGGCGCTGGATAGAGTCCGACTCCTGATCCACCACGAGGCAGGCGGCCATGCTCCGCAGATCGGTCTGCGATCCGCTGATCCCGAGCTCGTCGGCGCCCACGCTCGTGCGCCACAGCCAACGGCCGAGCAGATCGAGGTTGCGATCATGCGGGCTGGGGAAGAGCGCGAAGAAGCGGGTGAGGACCAGCAGTTGGAATCGGAAGGGCAGGAAGGTCCAGTGCGGAACGCCTTCCTCCTGGAGGAAGCGGACAGCGGCGAGCAGCGCCGCCTCCGTGCCCCGGTACGCCTCCTCCTCGCTCTCGTCTGGGAAGTCGCTCACCCGGCGTCGGGAGTCGGAGAACTCACCGTGAAGATCCCGGGTGATATCCGTGTGCCGACGCACGAGGAGCGCCTGGACGACTGCGGCGCCGGGAAGCAGACCGAAACTCGTTCGGGAGGCGACAGAGGCCCGTATGCCTTCAATGGTCAGCCCCTTGCCCGGTCCTCCGTGAAGCGCGTCGAATACCTCGGCGTCGCTGAGCGGCTTGCCGCGATTGTTGATGCGGTCGAAGACCTCCCTCAAGATGCTCTCATCAGCGTCATCCATGATGGTCGCCGCGATCTTCGCGCTAGTCAGCCGGGTGACCGCCTTCTGGAGGCGGTCGGCCGCCTCTGCCGCCTCAGGATGATCCCCCAGCCAGGCGAGTGCCCGGCCGAGGTCGAACAGGTCGGGAAGGGGGACCACGGAGTCCTCCTCCGGATCGCGCCGCCGCACCACCTTCCCGGTCTTGAGGGAATACCCCAGGGCGAAGCGTCGATCACGACCGCCGTCCGGGTCCACCGCGTTGACGAGACTCGTGATGCGCTGCTGGCCGTCGACCACCCACAGGGCATCGGGCACCTCCGAGGCTTCGACGTCGAGCGCGCCGATCCGCAGGCGAGCGGCCTCGGCCGGCCGCTTCCACAGCAGGAGGCTGCCCACGGGGAAGCCTCGCAGGAGCGAGTCGAATAAGTCGAGGACGTCCTTGGTCTCCCACCGGAAGGAGCGCTGGAACTCGGGCACGCGGATGCGCCCCGCGCACACAAGGGCGTGCAACTCACCGATGGTGTAACTCTCCGCCCGGGAGATCGCCTGGGACTCGTCCATGCGCCCATCATGCCAGGCCGCACCGACACGATTTCGGGCGATGGGCCACGCCCCGACTGAGCGCGTCGAGTTCCTAGGTGTGGTGACGAGTTCGGCGGGCGGGGGACAGGCTCGTCACCAAAAGCACGAAGTCGCAATGGAGCGGGCCGGGCAGGGGAGCGCTGCCCATGACGATCACCCCGTTCCCACTGACGATGACCATGTCCAGGTCGAGCAACGCCCCCCCCCACCGAAGCCACGGGTGCCCGCCGCCTCTCGGGACAGCGGGCGCGGGGCGCGTCGGTGCGGCGTCAGTGCGGCTCAGCACACCCAGGCGCCCGAGGCGTCGAGGAAGTACCACTTGCCGCCGTCGGCGATCCAGCCGGTGGCCATGGCACCACTGGCCTTGAGGTAGTACCAGTGACCGCCCGTGGCGATCCAACCGGTGCGCATCGCGCCCGACGCATCCATGAAGTACCAGCTCCCGCCGTCGGCCACCCAGCCCGTGGCCATGGCACCACTGGCCTTGAGGTAGTACCAGTGACCGCCGATGAAGTGCCAGCCGGTGACCTTGGTGCTCGTGGACGGGTCGATGTAGTGCCAGATCGAGCCCGAGCGGACCCAGCCAGTCGCCTGGGAGGCGGCGGGCACGGGGCGCCCCGGGGCTGCGACGGCTGCCGGCCTGGAGCCGGAGAAGGAGTTGCTCGACGCCCCCACCTGCGAGCCGGCGGCCGGCGTCAGAGCGCCGACGTTCGCAGGGTTGCGATAGAGCGCGAAATTCTGGGTGGCGTACCAGGAGCGAGTGGCACTGTCATAGTGGACGGCAATGCCGATATGGGTGAAGGACGGGTCGAGCATGGCTCCCAGATGGCCCGGGGAATGCAGCCACTGATTGAATAGCGAGTACCCCTGGTTGCCATTCTTGTGGCCGTAATAGTACTGCCAGGCGATATTCTCGGATCCACCGCCCCAGCCGGAAGGATACAGATCCCAGAAGTTCTCCGGGGCACCCTTCTCGGTGATGTGGTGCTGGAATCCCTTGGGCAGATTATTCGATCCCACGCCGTAGGAGGCCATATGGGCGCTCCAGTCACGCGCGACGGTGTCGAGCTTGACCGCGCGCTTGACCGGGTTCAGCCCCTGCTCGACACGGAGCTGGTTGACGCGGTCGAGGATCTGCTGCTCGTAGACGGCTATGGCGGAGAGCGACCACCCCAGCGCGTCATCCTCGGCGACCGTTCCCTCGGGGACATCGTTGACGGAAGACGAGACCGTGACCTTCTTGGCGGCGGATCCCTCCCCCGAGATCACCGTGGTGGCTCGATGATCCTTGGGATTGGTCTGGCTGGGATCCGACACGACGGGGGCGGACAGAGCTCCGACCGTCCCCGGGGTGTCGGCGAAGCCCAGTGGATCCCCGCAGTTCTGGACGCATGGCAACGAGCCGCCGCGCGAGCCATCCACGGGCATGATCGAGGCCGTCGCACCCGGCACCACCGCCAATCCCAGGAGAATTGCGGAGGCGAGCGCGGTTACCAGTCGCGATCCACGAGACGCGACGTGCTGGGATTCTTTCAAGGAGGAAGACATGGGATCTCTCGGGAAGGGATGGCAGGGGCAGGGGCAGGGGCAGGGGCAGGGAGAGGATGGGAGGAGCGGTCGCAGGGAACCGGAGTCCTGAACTCCAGGCGATCGGGCGAGGACGATGCTAGCAGCGCCCCGGCAGCCTGAACATCGAGATTTCCCCGTGATGGCGCCGGTCGGGATAACGAATCATCGACGGCGCCCGACGACATTCCTGTCACGCCCATTCATCGCGGGGCGGACTCGTATTCGTCACGGTTCGCCGATGACCTGGTCCGGCACCGGGGCCACTGCGGGAACGCGAGCGCGCCGCGGGGATATCCCCGACCGCGCCCCGTGACCGCGGTGAGACCGGAAGAATCACGATGGCGCCCGGCGACTCGCCCTTTCACAGGGCCCGGCACCGGGCGCCATCGTGATTCTTCCGCAACGGCCACGAGACCGGAGAGCGACGGGAGAGCCGCGCAGTGCCCGCCCGGGGCGCCGCGCGGCTCGGGCGGGCGCTCAGTCGGTGGCGCGCACGAGCCACCAGGCGGCGTAGGGCGGCACGGGGACCATGCCGTCGCCGTCGCCCTCGAGAGTCGCCGTACCCGCCGGGATCGTGTCCGTCAGAGCGTCGACGGCGCCGAGCACACCGTGCTCCGCCAGCCGCCAGGCGGGGATCCTCCTCCAATCCGGAGTCACGTTGTACACGCCCACAAAGCTGCCCAGCGGGTGGTCGCGGAAGGTGACGAGCACGCCGTCGTCATCCAGGGGGGCCACCTGCGTGCGCACATCAGCGCTGAGCACGGGCAGGGAGGCGCGAACCCGTCCCATGTGGGCGAGGTCGGTGAAGACGCGGCCCTCGATGGTTGAGCGGTCCCAGCGGCCGGCCATGAGGCGCTCATCGAGGCGGGGGCGGCCCGCCCAGCGGGAATCGGTCTCGTGGCCGGGCTCAGTGTCCCAGTTGGGGTCGTTGAACTGGGCCAGCTCGTCGCCGGACCAGATGACGGGGACGCCGCCCCATCCGTAGAGGATCGCGTTGGCCATGCGCAGGGCGTTGATGCGCTCCTCGCGCCACCGCCGCAGGGAGTCGACCTCGTGCTCGGGGGTGAGGTCGTTGATCCCCTCCCAGGCCTCGGCCACGGCCTCCAGGCCGATGAGCGAGGCGGCGGTGCCCGAGATGCGGCGGTCACCGGTGGCCGGGTTGTGCTGGAAGACCAGGCCCCGCGCGTCGGAGAGCGGGTAGAGGCCCGCGTACCAGTCGGACAGGAAGGCTCGGTGCCAGTAGCCGGACAGGCCCACGGCATCGGCGTCGCCGTCGTCGATCGCCCAGCCGATGTCATCGTGGCAGCGCAGGTAGGTGATCCAGGTGGAGCTGGGGGACTCGGCGGGGAGGTGGCGCAGGGCATGGGCGCCGAGCACCGCGTTGCGCGCCGCGAGCATGGACCAAACCTGCACCATGAGGGAGTTGTGGTAGGCGAGATCGGAGACCTTGTTCGTGTACCGGCCCTGACCGAGGTACTGAACGAGCTCCGTGGGGGCGACGATCGCCTCGGCCTTGAGGATGATGGCGGGGCAGGCGACCCGGGTGATGGCGCGCAGCACCTGGGTGATGGCGTGGACCTCGGGCTGGCCCTGGCAGTCGGTGCCCTTGCGCTTGATGGTGAAGGCGATGGCGTCCAGGCGCAGCACCTCGACGCCGCGGTTGGCCAGTTCCAGGATGATGGAGACGAATTCCTCCATGACGTTGGCGTTGCGCCAGTTGAGGTCCCACTGGAAGGAGTTGAAGGTGGTCCACACCCAGGAGTCGAGTTCCTCGTTCCAGGTGAAGTTGCCGGGGGCGAAGTCCGGGAACACCTCCGGCAGATCGCGCTCGTACTCGTCGGGCTCGACTCGGTCGGGGAAGAGGAAGAAGTAATCCTGGTAGCGCTTCTCCCCCGCCCGGGCGCGCCGGGCCCACTCGTGCTCGGCCGCCACGTGGTTGAGGACGAGGTCAACGACGAGGCTCATGCCCTCCCCGCGCAGGGAGCCCGCCAGGTGCTCGAGGTCGTCCATGGTGCCCAGGTCCGGGCGGACGGAGCGGTAGTCGGCGACGGCGTAGCCGCCGTCGGAGTCCCCGGGGCGGGGGGTGAGCAGCGGCATGAGGTGGAGGTAGTTGACGCCGAGCTCGCGCAGGTAGGGGATGCGGTCCTCGACGCCGCGCAGGTTCCCGGCGAAGCGCTCGGTGTAGCAGGCGTAGCCGATGCGCGAAGGGTCCTGGATCCAGGAGGGGTTGAGCATGCGCTGAAGGTCCAGGTGGCGCAGCTCGGGGCTCCGTTGGGCGTAGGCGGCCGCCGCCTCGGTCAGCAGGATCGTGGCCGCCCGGGTCGCCGCGGGCTCGCCGTAGAGGGTGACCAGGCCGTCGATGACATCGGGGTACCAGCGCTCCAGGCGGGTCGTGAAGATCTCCTGCTCCGTAGGGCTGAGCCCTACCAGGGGGGTGGCGATGGCCCGGGACACCTCGTCGGGGATGCCGACGGGCGGGGTGGGAACGGGCTGTGTCTCGGGGGCGCGGCGCTGGGAGCTCATGTGATCATGATCCCCCACTCCGGGCCCTCGTGACAGCCGAACCGCGATTCGGCCTCGGCCGACCGCAGGGCTCAGGTGCGCACGCGCCGGGCGAGGTCATCGACGGGGAACCACACCATGCGGCGCCCCTGCCTAGCGGAGATCAGCAGCCCCCGGGCCTGAAGGTCCCGCAGATCGGTGCGAGCCGTCTGCGGGATGGCGCCGTGGGTGGTCCGATGGGCCTCCACCGAGACGCTTCCAGTGGAGTCGCGCAGGAAGGAGTCGATGACGGCGATCTGCCGGTGATTGAGCCCAGCTCCCCGCAGGGCCCGCGAGGCCTGGCGCAACTGGCCGGCCTTGCGCTCCAGGTAGACGTCAAGATCGTCGATCGCCCGGGCGACCACGCGGGCTTGCGCGAGGAGGAAGTGGGTGAGGTCGCCCTCGTCATTCTCGGTGAGCAGGAGACTCCGGGCGTACCGCGCCGGCGCGCGGCGCAGCGGGCGCGAGATGGGAAGGAAGTCAGTGAGGAAGAAGCCCTGGTGGAGCATCGCCCAGTAGAAGACCGCACGGGCCGTGCGCCCATTGCCGTCGGCGAAGCAGTGGTCGTAGCCCATCATGAAGTGCAGCGTGATGGCGCGGATCAGCGAGGGCATGTAAGGGGCTCCCTCCGAAGTGTCATCCGCAGCGTTGGCGAAGGCGCACAGCCGCTCCATCCGCTCAGGCAGGTCCTCGGCGGCCGGTGGGATGTGGAGCACCTGCTCATCGTCGGAGACGCCGTAGATGCGCACCCGCTGCTCCCCGGGGCGCTGGAGGCGCCCGGCGTCGTCGGGATCGTCGAGCGTGCCGTCTGTGACCATGCGGTGGATCTGGGTGATGAGCGCCGGCGACAGAGGCTCATCCTTGATCTCCACGATCCGTTGCATGGCCCGGTAGTTGTTGAGGATCATGCGCTCGGAGCGGTCGCGCGGGGAGCGATCCTCGCGCAGCATCTGCTTGGCGCGGACCCGGGACGTGGAGGCGCCCTCGAGCTGGGAGGAGGTGATGGCCTCCTCGATGAGGGAGCGCACGAGGTAGCGATTCCGTGTGGCCGTATTGGCGATCGGCTCGGAGAGCTCGACGCGCCCCCGGGCCCGGCTGGAGACGTCGTCGATGAGCCGCAGGAGTGGATCGGGCAGGTTATAGGTGAGCGGCGCGCCATCGGTCATGGTCAGGGGCGCGGGTCCGGCGGCCCTCGCGGGCGAGCAGGCTCTCCTTGGTCGCCGGCCCATAGCGGAAGCCGCCCAGGGAGCCGTCGGCGCGAGCCACCCGGTGGCAGGGGACGAAGAGCGCGGCGGCGTTGAAGGCGCAGGCGCCGGCTGCGGCCCGCACCGCCCGGGGGCTGCCGCACAGAGCGGCGTACTCAGCGTAGCTCACCAGGCGCCCCGGGCCGATGCCGCGCAGCACCTCCCAGGCCCGCTCGCGGAAGGGACCCGAGCGCTGGAGGACCGGAACCTGGGCGGGGGCGCCCAGCTCGCCGTCGTAATAGGCCTCCAGGGCAAAGAGCGCCTGGGCCAGGGCCCCGGGAACGGATCCCGACGACGCCTCCTCCAGGCGCCCGGGGCGCAGGCCGGGATGGATGAGCGCGAGGAGCCCGGCGGGATCCTCGGTCCACCCCGAGGCCAGCACGGCGCTGCCCGCGATGATCGTGAAGGGGCCATCCGCGGTGGGCACCGTGGCGACGGAGGCCGTCAGCCCGTCATCGTCCAGGTCCCGCTGAGGTCGCGTCATGCCCCTATCCTCCTGCACCACTCATGCCAGTGCGAGGGACAGGGCGGACGTCGCCTCATCCC
This sequence comes from Actinomyces gaoshouyii, assembly GCF_002072175.1. Classification (GTDB taxonomy): domain Bacteria; phylum Actinomycetota; class Actinomycetes; order Actinomycetales; family Actinomycetaceae; genus Actinomyces; species Actinomyces gaoshouyii. The sequence goes on from NZ_MVIV01000002.1 coordinate 253,974, forward strand.
AGGGCAAGCGCTCCTGCTCCAGGCGCAGGCCACAGTCGATGATCATCCGCCAGGCGCGCATCTGCTCGTAGCCGAGACCCTCGGAGCGCAGGCCGTCGCGGCTCGCCCGCTCGCCGGGGTCGGCCACCGCCAGGGAGCGCCAGCGCTCCAGGGTGGGGGCGTCCATGAGCACCGGCACGATCCCCGGGAGGCGCCGGCTGAGGCAGGCCAGGATCCTCATGCCGTCGCCATCGAGATCCCCCCAGTAGACGACGCGGCGCGCGCGGCGCGCCCAGGAGAGCCGGGGGAGCGTCTGGACGATCTTGCTGCCCGCGCCCCAGACGGCCACGGTTCGCGGCCGCTCCTCCAGGGCGAGGAACGTAGCCAGGTTATCCACGGCGACGACGTCGATGAACCCCGCCCGATCGGCCCACATGCGGCTGATCTCCTCCACCGGGGCCTCGACGTCGCGCAGGCCCCCGGCAGCCAGGCCCGGGTCGAGGATCCGCACGCGCACGGTCGTGGGAGGGCGGCGCAGGCCCAGCCCGGATTCCACGAGACGCTCCCCGCCCCGAGCCGCTCCGAGCAGGCGCAGCACCACGCGGCGGTGCCGTTCCAGCCATGCGGTGTCCAGGCCGGCGATCGGCAGTTGGCGCAGGTAGAGGCCGGAGGACGGATGCAAGGCCAGCCAGCCCACGGCGGCGACGAGGCGCTCGACGTCGTCGTCCTCGTACTCGACAACCTCGCCGATGACGGCGGCCACCGCCTCGGCCGCGCCGTCCCGCCCCGACGGGCCAGTGGGCCCCGCGCCCAGGGCCTCGAGCATGCCCGCGATCATCCCCGCCCGCGAGCTCGCCAGCCCCCAGTGGCCGGCGCGGCCCGCCGCCGATGCGATGGCATCGGCTCCCACGAGCTGGGCGCGCACGGGCAGGTGCTGGGTGCCCGGTGATGCCCAACGGCGCCCCTCCCAGGTGACGGTGCCGGGGGCGGAGCGCTCCCATTGGCGCCATGCGTCGATCCATGCGGCGACGCCGTCGGCGTTCGCGAGCGCGAGGTCCTGCGTGGGCGGGTCGAGGGGCAGGGGCAGCACCTCGGCGCGCGCCTGGTCGGGGTTGGCGGCCCAGGCGGCGTAGACGCGCTGGTAGCGCACGGCGGCGCGCGCGGCGAGCTCGGCCGGGCCCCTCACAGTGCCTCCTGAGTGAGGCCCTCGAAGGGGTCGCCGGTCCGCTCGGGGCCGCCCCAGACGGCGATCGCGGCCTGGTCCGAGCGCAGGAGGCGCAGCCCGGCGTGGGCCTCAGGACCGGCCAGGAGGCGGCTCGCGCTCAGGGCGGCGACGCCTGAGGACCGGGGCATGGCACCTCCTTCAGGGCGGGGGCGGCGGCTACGAACGCGCCGCACGGTACCCGCCATCCCTGACACCCGCCTGAAGGCGGGCAGGCGCCCAGGGGCTCCCGCTACTGGGCGCGGACCGGTTCGTCGGCCTCAGGGGTGGCGGGACCCGGGCCGTCGCCATCGAGGTCGGCGCGGTCGACGTCGTCGAGATCCACCTGCTCGACGGGATCCGGCGGATTGTCCCCGGCGGACAGGAAGAGGCTCACCCAGGCGGCGCGCCGATCGGTGTCGATGAGGAGGGCCTTGACGAAGAGGGTGAGCGGGATGGCCAGGATCGCGCCGAGCGCGCCGATGACCTGGGACCAGAACAGCAGGGAGATGAAGGTGACGGTGGTGTTGAGACCCACGGCGTCGCCGGTGAACTTGGGCTGGATGATGGACTGGATGACGAAGTTGAGCAGTGAGTAGATGACGATCACCCACAGGGCAGTCCAGGGCCCGGAGTCCACCATGGCCAGGAGGGCCGGCGGCATGACGCCGATGACGAATCCGATGTTGGGGATGTAGTTCGTGACGAAGGCGACGACACCCCAGGTCACGGCCATGGGCACGTCGAGCCACCACAGGGCCATCGTGTCGAGGACGGCGACGATGAGGCCGAAGACGGTGGAGACCAGCCAGTAGGAGCGCACGGACTGCGCGAAGCCGGCCAGTGCCGAGGCGAGACTCGGCTTGAGCATGACGAGGGCGCGGGTGCGCCTCTCGATGCGCGACATATCGAACATGAGGAAGATGACGGCCAGGCCCATGACCGTGAGCATGGAGCCGATGCCGGAGATCTGCCCGAGGAGCGCCTGGGCGAAGCTGACGACCTTGGAGGTGTCGACGGCCTTGGAGAACTGGGCGATGAGGTCGGCCTGGGACATGCCCAGTCGGGTGAGGCGGTCCTGCAGTTGCGTCCAGATGTCGGCGAACCTGTCCGAATAGCCCGGGAGGGTGTCGATGAGCTGTATGACGGCGATGCCGAGGAATGCGAACAGGCCCACGACGAAGGTGTAGATGATCATGATCGCGGCGAGCGCGGAGACGGGCCTCGGGATGCGGTGGCGGGTGGCCCAGGCGATCAGGGGCCGCACGGTGATGACCAGGGTGAGGGCGAGGAACACGGGACCGATGAGCCCGCGCGCGTAGTACATGCCGACGCAGCACACCGCGAGCGCGGCCACCGTGAAGGCGATCGTCTCCCCCTGGCTGCGCCCGGGCTCCCCGGAGGGCGCGGAGGGCGGCGGTACCGGGGAGGCGGGCCCCTCCTGATCGGCCGCTGTCACCGGCAGGGGCGGCGTCAACCGCTCTGTCTTAGGGATGGCAGTACTCATGGGCCGTATCCTCCCATGACTACCGCTCCTGGCTCATCCCGCGGTGCCGCCGATGGGAGCCAGGAGGCGCTCGAGCCACGGGTCGACGGCGGCATAGTAGCCGCGGCGCCGGCTGCGGCGGATGAGGTGCCCCGCGCCCTTGATGAGCATGGTGGTGATGAGCGGGTTGCCCAGGGCGCGGGCCTCCTCCAGGCCTCCGGCGCCGAGGCGGGCGGAGCCGGGCTGGTCACCGCTGAGCAGCAGCGTGGGAATCGTCAGGGCGGACATGGCCTCGCGCCAGGGGACCTCGGGGGCGACGACGCCGGTGCGGAGCAGCGCTGGATCCACGCGCTGACTGGCCCAGACCGAGGGCAGGGCCTCGGCCTCGGGCATGGTGGCCGAGGCGAGGGCCCGCAGGACGGCGCCGGCGGGATTGGCGAGCTCGGTGTCGAGGGAGCGCTCCCGAGCGGCGCCGCGGGCGAGCAGATCGGAGGGGCTTCGGGTCCCGTAGAGGGAGGGGTCCTCCAGGACGAGGCCGCTGAGGAGCTCGGGGTGGCGGGTGGCGGCGACCATGGCGGTGGCCCCGCCCATGGAGTGGCCGAGCACGATCGGGGCCGGCGCCGCGGTCAATCCCAGGGCGGCACGGCCCCGGGCCTGGGTGTCGAGGTCGGCGAGGAGGCCCAGGGCGTCGTCGACGAGCTGATCGCCGGCCCGTGCGAGCCGCGCGTCCTCCCAGCGGGGGGAGAGCCCGTGCCCGCGGGCGTCGGCGGCGACGACCCGGTAGCCGCGCCGGGCCCAGTGGTTGATCGCGTCGGCCTGGGAGATGGCCGAGGAGGTGATGCCGTGCAGGAGAACGAGGGTGGGAGCGTCGTCGCGGCCCACGGTGATCCGCGCCAGGGAGGAGTGCATGGGCGCTATCCTCCCCCATTAGGCTGTGCCCATGACAGGGGATAGAGATACGAATAAGCAACAGGTCGTCACCAACGAGGGCGCACGGACCGGACGGATGAACGTGGAGTCCTTCAATCTGGACCATCGGAGGGTGCGGGCCCCCTACGTCCGTATCGCCGACCGCAAGGAGCTGCCGGGCGGAGACACCCTCATCAAGTACGACGTCCGCTTCTGCCAGCCCAATGCGGAGCACCTTGCGATGAAGGCGGTCCACTCCATCGAGCACCTGAGCGCCGAGCTCATGCGCAACCGCACCGACCGGCTCATCGACTTCTCCCCCATGGGGTGCCAGACGGGCTTCTACGCGCTCATGCTGGGCGTTGAGACCGAGGAGTTCCTGGGGCTCCTGGAAGCGACGATGCGCGACATCCTCGCGGCCACCGAGGTGCCGGCGGCCAATGAGGTCCAGTGCGGCTGGGGCGCGAACCACTCGCTGGACCAGGCCCAGGACGCCGCGCGAGCCTTCCTGGCCGAGCGCGAGGAGTGGGAGACCGTCTTCCCCTCCTGATCCCGCCCGCCCCGCCCGCCGGCGAGAGCGGTCTCGCCGGCGGGCGGGATTTACGATCAGGGCATGACCGCTGATCCCGCTCCCGCACCCCTCGCCCGGCACCTCGCCGGGCGGCTCGACGACGCCGAGGCGCCCGTTCTCGTCCTATCCCACGGGATCACGGACTCGGCCGCCTGCTGGATCGAGGCGATCGAGCACTGGGCGCCGCGCCACCGGATCGTCGCGCTCGACGCGCGCGGCCACGGGGACTCCCCCCGCTGGGACAACGCCGACCTGAAGAACCAGGAGACCGCCGGGCGCCGCCTGGCCGCCGACCTCTCCGACGCCCTGGAGGACCTGCGCTCCCACGGCCTGCGCACGTCGCCCGAGGAGCCCTCGGTCGGCCCCCTGCGCGCGCCACTGCTGCTCGTGGGGCACTCCATGGGCGGTGTGACCAGCCTCGATGTCGCCTATCACCGCCCGGACCTGGTGGACGGCGTCGTCGCGGAGGACCCCGCCTTCGTCACCCCGACATGGCGGGCCCTCCTGCGCGCGAACGCCTTCCGGCAGGTGGCCGGGATGAAAGGCATCGCGAAGGATCCCGAGGCCCGCTTCACCGCGGAGACCACCGAGAACCCCACGTGGTCGCACCGGGAGGTGCGCGCGAGCGTGGAGGCATCCTGCGGCGTCGACCTGCGGTTCATCGGCCTGGGTTGCGTGTCCCCGCCGACACCGTGGGAGGAGGTGGTCGACGGCCTGGCCGTCCCCGCGCTCATCATCACCGGCACCGACGGCGTGGTGCTGCGCGGCGACCACTACCTGAACCTGCTCTCGCGCAGGAACCCCCTCATCTCCACCTCGGTGATCGTGGATGCCCCGCACTGCGTGCGCCGCACCTTCCCCGAGCGATTCCACGCGGTGTCAGACCCGTGGATGGAGATGATCATCGCGCGCGGGCGGCGGGCCGGGCGGGCCGCATAGGCTCTCGGCATGACATCCTCTCAGCTCCCACGGCCCGTTCGGCCCGCGCGCCCGGGCCGCCGGGTTCATTCCGTCGTCCTGACCGCGATGGAGGAGGAGGCGCGCCCCTTCCTCGAACGCCTCCCCGCGCTCAACGGCGCCGCTCCCCCCACGCTGAACGGTGACGCATGGGCCGCGAGCCTCACGCTGCCCCCGGCCATCCCGGGAAGCGCCGATGGCGCGGACCCCGGGGCCTCCCGCGAACTCATCCTCATCCGCACGGGGATCGGCCTGGTGGCGGCCGCCGCGGCGCTGGCGGAAGCGCTGACGCGGGTGGCGCCGCGCATGATCGTCTCGGCCGGAACGGCCGGCGGCCTGGCCCGGGGCATCGAAGTGGGGGACGTATGCGCCTCGACCGCCTTGGCGTTCACGGACGCCGATGCGACGGCCTTCGGCTACGCCCGAGGCCAGATCCCCGGCCAGCCCCCCGCCTTCGGGTCGGCTGCCGGGCTGCGCGACGCCGTCGAGATCCACGGCCCCGCAGCGCTGGCCACCGCAACCCCGGCATCGTCGTCGGCGCGCATCCATGCCGGGCAGATGCTCTCCGGCAATTCCTTCGTGACGGCGGCGAACGTGGCGGACACGCGCGAGGCGTTCCCGGAGGCGGTGTGCACCGACATGGAGTCGACGGCGCTGGCGCAGGTGGCGGCCGCCGCGGGCATCCCCTTCGTCTCGGTGCGCGGGATCTCCGACCTGTGCGGGCCCGAGGCGGGCCAGGACTTCCACATCGGCGCCGACGAGGCCGCGGCCCGCAGCGCCGCCGTCGTCATCGCCGCCCTGGCCGCGCTCGGCTGAGGCCGCGCCGACTCATACCGCCCCATGTCGGCGCCCCGAGCCCGCCAGGCTCCCGGCATGACCGCAGCGCGCGACCGCCTCATCGTCGAGGGAATCAGGTCGATCCGACGGATCGGACCCGGGCACAGGCCGCGATCCTCATCGGAACGAAGGCCCCGGGCTGCGCGATGGGGCCCACTGGGTGCAGGCTTGACCCATGAGCACTACTCCCCCCATCGCCCTGACCATCGCCGGCTCCGAGGCCTCCGGCGGCGCTGGCGCGCAGACCGACCTCAAGACCTTCCAGCAGCTCGGCGTCTTCGGCTGCGCAGCGCTGACCTGCATCGTGTCCATGAACCCGAAGGCGAACTGGGACCACCGCTTCGTGCCGGTGGACCCGCAGGTGATCGCGGATCAGATCGAGGCCTGCGCCACCGTCCACTCCGGGATCGACGCCGTGAAGGTCGGGATGCTGGGCACGCAGCCCACGATCGACGCCGTCGACGCAGCCCTGGAGCGCTACGGCTTCCCGATCGTGGTGCTCGACCCGGTCCTCATCTGCAAGGGCCAGGAGTTCTCCGCGACGATGGCGGTGGACAACGCGCTGCGCGAGAGGATCCTGCCGCGCGCCACGATGGTCACCCCGAACCTCTTCGAGTCGGCGACGCTGGCCGGCGTCGAGGAAATCACCTCTCTGGAAGCGCTCAAGGACGCGGCGAAGCGGATCTTCGACCTCGGCGTGCCCAACGTGCTGGCGAAAGCGGGCCCGAGCCTGGGCACCGGCACGGCGCTGGACGTCTTCTACGACGGCTCCGCCCTGGAGGTCCTGGAGGTCCCCGCGGTGGGCACGGAGCGGATGCACGGCGCGGGCTGCACACTGGCCGCTGCGGTGACGGCGGAACTCGCCAAGGGGGCCACGCCCCTGGAGGCGGCGGTGACGGCGAAGAACGTGGTCTCGGCGTCGGTCAATCCCGGCATGCGCGGGAACATCCCCTTCACCTACGTCTGGCAGGGCAGCTACCAGCACTGAGAGCCCGGCCGCCCGGGACATCCGATACCCCTCGCTCAAAACAGCCCTCCCATCATGGCGAGGTTTGAGGATTGCTCGTCGCCTCACCACTCTCCAGGCAGGAACTCAATCAACGAGCAAGCCGCTGACCTGCAATAATATCGGACCTGCCATCGCGTCAGAAAAAGGAATCCTCAAACCCCGCCATTTTCTCCACTCCCGAGCTCAGGTCTATCGCTCGTGGATCAGTCGCGCAGACCGCGGCGCAGGATGAGGACGACGCCGCCCACGCCCAGCGTGATGATCGCGAAGAGCACGAGGGTCGCGTTGGCGCCCGTCATACCGAGCATCCCCAGCAGCCTCTCCTGCGTGGACCGTGGCGTGCTGGCGGGCTCCGCCGGGGCGGCCACGACCTCGGAGGCCGTGCTCGGGGCGCCGATCGAGTCAGTCGTGCCGCCGGATGGAACGGCCACGGGAGCGGCGGTGGCCGTCGCGCTCGCCGAGGCGCTCGGCGTCGCGGCGGGAGCGGCGGTCGCCGTGGCATCAGGGGTCTCGGCGGCGTCCGGCGTCGGGCTCGCCCCGGGCGCGGGCTGGGCGGCCTCCGTCGAGGTTCCACCACTGGGCGCTCCAGAGTTGTTCGGCGCCGTCGATGGCGAGATGGACGAGCCCCCACCGGAGACTTCGAAGCCCGCCTGGATGTCGTCGGGGTAGGCGGCGAAGTTCTGGGTGGCGTAGATCGAGCCGTTGGAGGACCGGGCGATGCCGATCCCGATCGCCGTGGCGTTGCGATCCACCATGTTCTGGTAGTGGCCCGAGGAGTTCGCCCACTGCTGGAACAGGGCGTTGCCGAGCTCCGCGCCGGACAGGCCGTTGCCGTTCATCGCGATGTTCTCGGCCACCCACGTCCATCCCGAGGGGAAGGCGTTGCGCAGGTCGGGCCGGTGGTACAGGTTGTTCTCGGCGGCCATCTGGCCGGACCAGTCCTGGGCGACATCGTCAAGCGCGACGAGCCGGGTCAGCGGCTTGAGGCCGATGCTTTGGCGCAGCTCATTGACGCGGGCGAGGATCTGCTGGGCGGCGGCACTATCGACGGAGGTCGCAGCGGGCAGGAGGACCCCCGCGGCTCCGGGGCTGACCGGCGACACCGGGGCCTGCACCGCGACGGCCTGGGGGGTGGTCCCCACGAGCGACGCGGTGACTGCGGCGGCGGCGAAGAGATGGGCGATCTTCACAGGGCTGAATCTCCATGGGTAGTCAGTTCTGTCGATGACTCACCGGGACGCTAGGAACTCGTGAGCATCAGGCGCGGATGGGGTCCGCGCCTTCATGATACTCATCCCGTGATCTCCATGTTACCTGACGGGCTCAGGAACTTCTTCGCTACGCGCCTCGTCGCGACAGGTTTGGGAGGTGACTCACAGGGCCGCGAGTATCTGAACCATCACGATCTTGACCACGATCGCCAGGGCGAAGAGGGTCGCGTACCCGGCCTCGATCCGCACGTCGTCGCTGCGAGACAGGGCGTAGGAGAGGATCGCCGGCTGCCCCACGAGGCCCGCCAATCCACCGGCGGCTCGCACGGCGGAGAGCCCGGCGAATCTCGCCCCCGTGAGAAGTACCACGGCGCTGACGACGACGACGATCGCCGCGAGCCCGCCCACCGCCATGCCCGTGGAGGAGAAGGCGGCGGCCGCGAACTGCGGGCCGGACGCCAGGCCGATCGCGGCCAGGAAGAACAGGAGCCCGAGCTGGCGGATCGTGGCGTTCGCGGCATGGGGCAGCCCCCACAGGAAGGGGCCGGTGCGCCCGAGGCGCCCGAGGATCATCCCGGCGAGCAGCGGCCCCGCGGCGACCCCCAGCTTGAGGGTGATGCCACCGGGCAGCGGGATGGCGATGAGGCCGAGCAGCACGCCCAGGGCCATGCCGATACCGACGCTGAAGGCGTCGATCTGCGAGATCTTGCGCTCGGAGTCGCCGAACCAGTCGGCGGCCTCCTCCAGCCTCTCGCTGGGCACGACGGCGAGGACCCTGTCCCCGAGCTCGAGCACGAGATCGTCGCGGGCGAGCAGGTCGAGGTCCCCGCGCCGCACGCGGGTGATGACGCCCGCGAAGCGCCCGGGCATGTCCAGCTCGGCGATCGTGCGCCCCGCGACGCGGGTGGAGGAAACGGTGAGCCGGCGGTGGTCCACGGCCCGGCGGTCCTTGGCCAGGCAGGAGCGCAGTTCCGTGCCCAGCTCGTGCATGGCCTCCTCGACTGCGGCGGGCGCCCCGACGACGACGACCTTGTCCCCCGGCGCCAGCTCCTCGCCGGGGTCGACGACGCGCGTGACGCCGTCGCGCTCCAGGTAGGAGATGCGGATGTGGGCGCGGGTGAAGGCCTCCATCTGGTCCAGCCGCACGCGGGTGAGCACGTAGACGCTGGTGGCGGTGATGCCGTCGGCGCTGGCGGGACGGGGATCCTTGCGGCCGGGCCAGCGCTGGCCGATGACGATGGCGACGACGATGATCGCCACAGCCACGCCCACGGGGTAGGCGATGGCGTAGCCGATGGAGGGCTCCTGATTCCCGGCGGCCTCGATCGCGGCATCGAGCACCGGGGAGGTCAGAGCGCCCGCGTAGGCACCGGCGTCCATCGCGGGCGTCACCCCGGTCAGGCGCGAGAAGCCCGCCCCCGCCGCGCCGGCGGCGACGAGCGCGACGACGCACAGCGCCATGAGGGGCATCTGCCGCCCGAGGTTGCGGAAGAAGGTATTCCCCGCGCCGAGCCCCACCGTGTAGCAGAACAGCCCGAGCCCGAGGGCCCGCAGCATCCCGAGGTCGGCGCCGAGCCTGGGATCCAGCGCGCCGACGGCGAGCCCCGCGAATAGCGCCCCGGCCGCGCCGAAGCGGATCGGCCCGAAGGGGATCTGGCCGACGGCGGTCCCGAGCCCGATGACGAGGAAGACCGTGAGCAGGGGGGTGGCGGCGAGGACGTCGATGACGCCCTCAGGGATGAGCCCCGCCGCGACCGGATAGGTCATGTGAATAGCTCCAGGCACATCGGACAGGGTAGGCCACATCAGCGTGCGCCCCCTCCTCGGGGCGCGGCGGGCGGGGGCGGTGGATGCGGTCACGGGCCGAGCCCTCGCCCCATCGGACGCCGGGCGCCCTCCGGCGCTCCCGCCAGACCCGGTGCCAGCCCCTCGGACCGCATCCACTGCCCCCGCATAGTCCCGGTTTCGCCGGGAGACAAGGCGGCTTGGTGCGCCGCCGCGGCCGGGAGTACGTTCGCAGTGCCTCATATCCGAGGCGGACACGCAGCAGCACCGCAGCGAGGAGCATTCCCATGGCCGACTTCACCGACGACGGCATCGACCGCACCACCACTCTCAAGGTGTCCGGCCTGACGTGCGGGCACTGCGTCGCCCACGTCACCGAAGAGCTCGAGGCGCTCAAGGGCGTCAAGAACGTCTCCGTCGTCCTCAACAAGGGCGGGCAGTCCGTCGTCACGGTCGTCTCGGACGTCGTTCTCGAGGATGCCGCCCTGGCCGAGGCGATCGACGAGGCCGGTGACTACTCGCTGGACACCGTCGAGCGCGACGTCCGCATCTCTTGAGCACCCGCGAGGTCGATCTCGCTGTCGGCGGCATGACCTGCGCGTCCTGCGTGGCGCGCGTGGAGAAGAAGCTGCGCAGGATCGACGGCGTCGAGGCCAGTGTCAACCTGGCCACCGAGTCCGCCCACCTCACCGTTCCCGACTCTGTGACGGATAACGAGCTCATCGCCGCCGTCGCCCGGGCCGGGTACTCGGCGGCCCTCACCGGCCCCTCCGCGGCGGCGAGCACGGCCGCCCCGGCACAGCCGGCACCGCCGTCCTCCTCCGAGGAGCCATCGACCCGGCCCACCGGCGGCGCCCCCGCCGCAGGCGCCGCTCCTGCGACCACGGAGCCGGCGATCGCGAGAAGCGCCCGCGGCTCGCTGGGCGCCTCCCACTTCGTGCGCGCCGAGGACCTGCGGCGCCGCCTGGTCCTGAGCCTCCTGCTCTCGGTCCCGGTCATGGCGATCTCAATGAGCTCGGCCCTCCAGTTCTCCGGCTGGCAGTGGGCGCTGGCCGCCCTCGCACTGCCCGTCGTCACCTGGGGCGCCTGGCCCTTCCACCGCACGGCTCTGGCGGGCCTGCGCCATGGGGCCCTCACCATGGACACGCTCGTCTCGCTCGGCGTGACCGCCTCCACCCTGTGGAGCCTGTGGGCCCTCATCTGGGGCGGCGCAGGCGAGATCGGCATGAGGATGCCCATGGACCTGTCCGGAATGCTCGCCGGCGCCCATGCGGGTGGGCACCACCCGCACATGTACTTCGAGTCGGCCGCCTGGGTGACCACTTTCCTCCTGGCAGGCCGCTACGCGGAGGCCCGCGCCAAGTACCGCTCCGGGGACGCCCTGCGCGCCCTTCTCGAGCTCGGCGCCAAGGAAGCTGGCCGCGTCCGACTCACCGCTCCCTCAGGTTCCACCGACGCCGTCGACGTGCTCAACGACGACGGCGCTCCCCGCCCCGGCACCAAGCGCTGCGAGGAACGGGTCGGAGTCGATGACCTGGTCGCCGGCGACCTCATCGCCGTGCGCCCCGGGGAGAAGATCGCCGTGGACGGCGTCGTCGTCGAGGGCGCCAGCGCCGTGGACGCCTCCCTGCTCACCGGCGAGTCCGTGCCGGTGGAGGTCGGCGTGGGCGACGAAGTGACCGGTGGGACGATCAATACCTCCGGCGCCCTGCTCGTGCGAGCCACGCGCGTGGGCGAGAGCACCACCCTGGCGCAGATCGGCGCGCTGGTGAGCGCGGCGCAGGCGGGCAAGGCGCCCGTCCAGCGCCTCGCCGACCGCATCTCCGGGCTGTTCGTGCCCGCCGTCCTGGGAATCGCCGCCCTGACGCTCATCGGCTGGCTCGTGGTCGGAGCCTCGGCGCAGGACGCCCTCACGGCGTCGGTCGCGGTGCTCGTCATCGCCTGCCCCTGCGCCCTGGGCCTGGCCACGCCCACCGCGATCCTCGTGGGCTCGGGCCGGGCCGCCCAGCTCGGCGTCGTCATCCGGGGCCCGGAGGTCCTGGAGCTCACGCGCTCGCTGGACACGATCGTCCTGGACAAGACCGGCACTATCACGACGGGGCGCATGAGCCTCGACACCGCCGCCAGCGCCGGGATCGGGAGTGAGTCGGCGCTCCAGGGCCGATCCGCCCTCCCCACGATCGACCCCCTCATGCTGGCGGGCGCGCTCGAGGCCCTCAGCGAGCACCCGGTGGCGGCCGCCATCACGGCCGCTGCCCACAAGCGCGCGAAGATCGGGGGCTCCCGGCTCCCGGGGGTCGAGGGCTTCGTCAACCACGAGGGCCGGGGTGTCACGGGCCGGGTGACCGGCACCGCTTCGGAGCCGGGAAGCGCGCGCGAGGTCGCCGTGGGCCGGGCCTCCTGGATCGCCGAGCGCGGCATCGCCCTGCCCGGCCACCTGTCCAACGCGCTGGAGGCCGCCGAGTCGACCGGGGCCACCGGAGTTGTCGTCGCCGTGAATGGCCGGGCCGCCGCCGTGCTGGCGGTGCGCGACACGGTGCGGGCCTCCTCGGCCACCGCGATCGCCGAATTGCGCACCCTGGGAATCCGCCCGATCCTGCTGACCGGGGACAACGCCCGGGCGGCAGCGCATGTGGCGGGTCAGGTCGGGATTGATCCGGCGGATGTGCGCGCCGAGGTCCTGCCCGCCGACAAGCGCGACGTCGTCGCCGGGCTCCAGGCCTCGGGCGCCGTCGTCGGCATGGTGGGCGACGGGGTCAACGACGCCGCGGCCCTCGCCCAGGCGGGCACTCGGGGGCTCGGACTGGCCATGGGCTCGGGGACGGATGCGGCCATCGAGGCCGCCGATATCACCCTCGTACGGGCCGATCTCGACGCGGTGGTCGCCGCCGTGCGGGTGAGCCGGGCCACCCTGCGGATCATCAAGCAGAACCTATTCTGGGCCTTCGCCTACAACGTGGCGGCGATCCCGCTGGCCATGGCGGGGATGCTCAACCCGATGATCGCCGGTGGGGCGATGGCCTGCTCCAGCGTCATCGTCGTGGCCAACTCGCTGCGGCTGCGCAGAGCCGGATGAGGTGCTGAGACGCAGCGGGTTGGCGCGCCGATCCCCGTAGAATCCCGCCATGACCGATGCCGACGCCGAGATCCCGACCTCGGGCAGCGCGCCCGCCGACGCTGCGCCCGCCCTGTCCGCGGCGCCTGTACCGCCAGCGTCCGATGTCCCGCCGGCGCCTCCGACGCCCGCGACATCCCCAGTCGGCATCCCCCGCATCGGCCTGACGCCCGTGGTGGAGGCGGCCCCTGACCCGGAGCCCGGCCCCCGCTCGGCGGCGCTGCTCGTCGATGAGGCCCCCCGCCGCCGTCGCCGCGCCGAGGACCTGCTGAGCCTCGCCCTGGTGAGCGCGGGCATCCTGTCGGTCCTCGTCCTGGCCACCTACGCGCATGAGACGACCACCGGTGTCACGGCGGATGTCCGCGTGGTGCTGTCCTCCGTGCTGCGCCAGGTGCTCATCCTCCCCCTGCAGACCCTTGAGGGACTGGCGACTTTCCTCATCCCGGTCCTCATCCTCCTCGACCAGCTCCTGCGGGGGCGCTGGCGGGGGGCCGCCGAGAGCGCCGCCGGGGCCGTCGCCGGCTGGATCCTCACCATCACGGCCCTGTGGGCGCTGGAGGCCTGGGCGCCGCCGGCCCTCTCCGCCGGCCTGACCGTCACCGCCTCGGGCCTTCCGCGCCTGGGCGTATCCGTTGTCTTCGCCGCCCTGGTGGGCCTGCTCACGGCCGCGGGCGAGCGGCGCTCGTCGGCCACTGTTCGCTACGGCTGGGTGGCGATCTGGACGATCGTCGGGCTCGCCGTGCTGCGCTCGGCCATCACTCTTCCCGGGGCACTGCTCTCCCTCCTCCTGGGCCGCCTGGCGGGCCTGGCACTGCGCTGCCTGTTCGGGGTGGAGGACCGCTCCGTCCACGGCATCGCCCTCGTGCGGGCGCTGCGCCGGGCGGGGGTCGACGCCGTCCGCGTGGTCCGCGTGGACAGCGCTCCCGGGGCGACGGCCTGGTGGGTGACCACGGACGCCCCACTGGGCTACACCGAGGAGGTGAGGGAGAGCCCGCTGGCGCCCGCGAGCGCCTCGCCCGCGTCGGAGACCAGTGGCGACACCGCCGGCTCCCCCGCCGTGGCATGGGCGATGACGGCGGCCACGCCTCCGGATACGGCGCCGTCCGCCGGGTCGCCCGCCGAGGGGCCGGGCACGGATCCGGACACGGCCGCTCTGCCCCCCGCGCGTGAGGGCCGCGCCGCGGCGCCGTCGTCGACGATCGCGCCGGCGCCGGCGATCGACTCCCCGGCGCTCATCGCCGAGGCCCGCTCGTTGTCCCCGGGGAAGCCCAGCGCCCACCGCATGTACGCGGTCTGGGACCGCATGGGCGCGCGCCACGATCTGACGATCATCGACGCCGACCGGCAGGTCGCCGGCTACCTGGCCACACTGTGGGACAGGATCCGGGTCCGGGGACTGTCCCCCGAGCGGGGCATGTCCATCCGCTCCGAGGCCGAGCACGCCGCCCTCATGACGCTGGAGGCGCGCCGCGCCGGGGTGCGCACGCCCGCCCTGCGCGGGATGGCGGACACCCCTGAGTCCGTGCTGCTCGTGACGGACCACATCGCGGGCTCGCGCGCCCTGTCCGAGCTCGGCCCCGATATTCCCGACGCGGTCCTGACCGGTCTGTGGGATCAGCTCCGCCGCGCTCACGCGGCCGGCCTGGCGCACCGCAGCCTGAGCGGGGACAGCGTCGTCGTGGATGATGCGCGCCGCGTGTGGCTGCTCGGCTGGGACTCCGGGGAGACGATCTCCTCGGAGCTGTCCCGACGCGTCGACCTCGCCCAGGCCCTCGCCCTCCTGGCGGGCTCCGTGGGCGTCGAGCGCGCCATCGCGTCAGCCTCCCGGGTCCTGACCACCCCCCAGCTGGCCTCCATCGCTCCCATGCTCCAGCGCGTCGTCCTGCCCGCCGACACCCGCCGAGCCATGGGCCGCCGTGGACGGGTCCTCCAGGAGCTGAGGGACGCCCTCGTGGCGCTCACGCCCACCGCCCACGCCGAACCGGCCCGCATCAACCGCTTCCAGGCGCGCACCGTGGTCATGGCCATCATCTTCCTCGTGGCGGTGTGGTCCCTCCTGGCCCGCATGAACTTCGAAGAGGTCTCCAACGCCGTGGCCCAGGCCAATGCCTGGTGGATCCTGGGGGCGCTCGTCTTCTCACTGGCCACCTACCTGGGGGCAGGCATCATCCTGGTGGCCTTCACCCCGGAGCGCCTGAGCCTGTGGCGCTCCACCGAGGTCCACCTGGCCTCCTCCGTCGTCGCGCTGGTGGCGCCCGCCGGCGTGGGAGGGGCGGCGATCAACCTGCGCTTCCTGACCCGCAAGGGCGTGCCGACGGCGGTCGGCGTGGCCACGGTGGCGCTCGTCCAGGTCGTGCAGTTCCTCGTCACCCTGGTGCTGCTCGTCATCCTGGCCGCCACGACGGGGCAGTCGACAGGGCTGACCCTGCCCTCGGGCTGGGTACTGCTGGGAGCCGTGCTGCTGGCCGCGCTCGTCGCCATAGTCCTGGCCGTGCCGCGGGCGCGCATCTGGATCTGGGAGAAGATCGAACCCACGTACCGGCAGGTCCGGCCCCGGCTCGTGTGGATCCTGTCCAACCCCGCGCGGCTGCTCGCCGGCGTGGGAGGGGCGGTGCTCCTGAGCCTGTCCTACATCCTGGCCTTCGGGGCGAGCCTGTGGGCCTTCGGCTTCACCCTGCCCTTCTCCATGCTGGCGATCGCCTATTTCGCCTCCAACACGGTGGGGTCCGTGGTGCCCTCCCCCGGCGGGATCGGACCGGTGGAGTTCGCCCTGACGGCGGGCCTCATCGCTGCGGGGATCCCCAGCGGCACCGCGTTGTCAGCCGCCATCGTCTACCGCCTGGTAACCTTCTGGATCCCGATCCCCATCGGCTGGCTCAGCCTCCAGCGCCTCCAGAAGCTCGGGGAGCTGTGAGCCATCGACGCGGTCCCGTCCTGACGAGGACAGGACTGAGCCCCTCCCACCAGGGGTGAGGCGGAGCGAGACCCGCTCGGCGGGTCCTCGGCCGGCGCCCCGCTCCTCGTGCAGCATTTTCGTGGCCAGTGGTGTCCTTGTTGGACCTTGACTGAGAAGAAAATGGCGAAGTTTGAGGATTCCTTTTTCTAACATGACGTCATGACTCGCGTTTGCCCAGTCCATAGGCCTGCTCTTAAGGCAAACGCCGCGCCCGGCCCCCTCGAGGCCCGAGCAATCCTCAAACCGCGCCACTTCACACTCACCACATGAGCCTCGGAGCCCCAATGGAAGGATCACGATCGACCCTCAGGGGCGCCGACGCCCTATCCAGCCCTCTCAGCGCGGCCTCGACGATGATGACGCCACAGCCTCGCATGACATCCTCGTAGGTCAACCGGACAACCGGCAGCCCCATCGAGATCATCCGCTGGTCGCGCTCCCGATCCCTGGAGAGCGCCTCCCTGGAGGAGTGGTAGGCGAAGCCATCCGTCTCAACGAACAGGCGCTGATCCACGAGTTGATCGACCTCACCAACGCCATGCACGATCACCCCGACATCCACCTGATGGCCCGCGTCCTCGAGCTCGATGCGGAGCCGGCTCTCGATCAGGGACCGAGCACGCGGGTTGGCCCGCCCCGCCCTCCGACGCGCGACAGCCGCCTGATACCCATCACCCCCGAGGAGCTCATGAACGTCGTCCAGCAGGACAACGCCCTCGCGGAGCGCGGCGTCCAGTGCAGCGACGGCGTCGATCTCCGGGGAGCACCGGAGCATCCTCGCCAGGACGAGCTCAGGCGGGGCAACGGGCATCTCAAGCGGATCGACCCGGCCGAGATGGGCCTCCCGGTGGACGATCACACCACCGGGCGCCCGGATCACACCGGTACGCGCCGGCACCGCGACATGCAGTGAGCGCGGGCGGCGCACCAGAGGGAGTCCGTAGTGCTCAAGAGCGGATTCGGCCGTCAGCACGCCGCCAAGCGACCGGCTGACGACAATCGCCTGGGGCGCATCCGGCAGGTGGATGGCGCCGCCCGTCCTCAGCACGTCGCCCACGGTCAGCAGGTCGGCCAGCGCTCGCTGGCCGGTGCGGCCCAGGCGCAGGTCCCGACGGCGCAGGGCCCCATGGCCCGATCGAAGCTCCCGGAGGATCCTGCTCGCCTCCACCTCGCGTTGTCCCATGCGCCGGATTGTGAAGATCTCCAGGCCCGTCGAGGAGATGCCTCCACAGCGCGGGAGGGCCTGTGGGGGCAGCATCACCTGTGGTTCACGGCGCTCAGGCAGCCTGCGGGGACTCGCACGCCCGCGGATTTGGCGAAGTTTGAGGATTCCTTTTTCTAACATGACGTCATGACTCGCGTTTGCCCAGTCCAGAGGCCTGCTCTTAAGGCAAACGCCGCGCCCGGCCCCCCTCGAGGCCCGAGCAATCCTCAAACCGCGCCACAGTAGATAGGGGCGATACCGAGTGAAGGGCAGTGAAGGGCCGAGCCTCAGCCCCGCTCGACCAGGCTCTTGGTGCGGCTGGAATGGGTCCACCAGGCGGTCGCCATCACAACCAGCCACAGCGGTGAGGCGAGCACCGCCAGCCTGGTGTCATGGGCCTGCGTGAGCGTCCAGATCACGAAGACGAAGAAGACGATGCTCGCCCACGCCGCCGCCCGGTCGCCAGGCATCTTGAAGGCACTGGCCTCGTGGAGCTCGGGATGCACGGAGCGGAAGCGCAGGTAGGAGACGATGATGATGATCCACACGAGGATGAACAGCACGCTCGCCACCGTCGTGACCACTGTGAACGCCTCGATGATCGACGCGGTCGTGTACAGCAGCGGGATCGCCATCAGCAGTGCCGCGCAGGTGACTACCAGCGCGGGCCCCGGAACGGAGCGGGAGGTCAGGCGCTTGAAGATGGCCGGACCGTGCTCCGACCAGGACAGTCCATAGAGCATCCGGGAAGTGGAGTACATGCCGGAGTTCGCGCTCGATGCCGCGGCGGTCAGGACGACGAAGTTCACCAGCGACGCCGCGAGACCGAAGCCGGCCAGGGAGAACATGGCCACGAAGGGGCTGGACTCGGTGACCTCCCTCCAGGGGGTGACCATCATGATCGCGGTGAGCGCGCCCAGGTAGAACAGGAGGATGCGCACCGGGATGGCGTTGATCGCCTTGGGAAGGGTGACCTCCGGGTCCTTGGCCTCCGCGGCGGCGGTCCCGATGAGCTCGGTGCCCACGAAGGCGAAGACGGCGATCTGGAAGGCGCCGGTGAAGCCGGAGAAGCCATGGGGGAAGAGGGCGCCGATGGGGTCGGAGGGATCGCCCAGGTTCCCCAGGGAGGCGACAGCGCCATTGGGCGCTGTGAATCCGATGGCGACCATGACGATGCCAACGACGACGAGCGCGATGATCGCCACGATCTTGATGATGGAGAACCAGAACTCGATCTCGCCGAAGGCCCTGACCGTGGTCAGGTTGAGAGCCAGCAGCAGGGCCACGGTCAGGATGGCGGGCAGCCACAGGGGCACGGTGGGCCACCAGTACTGCGCGTACTGGGTGATGGCGATGACCTCCGCAATGGCCGTCACGAGCCAGCAGAAGTAGTAGGTCCACCCGGTGAAGAAACCCGCCCAGGGGCCGATGAGGTCGTGGGCGACGTCGGCGAAGGACTTGTAGTCCAGGTTGGACAGCAGGACCTCGCCGAGTGCCCGCATGACCAGGAAGAGGAAGCCGCCGATGATCGCGTACACGAGCAGCACACCGGGACCGGCCAGGGAGATCGTCTTGCCCGACCCCATGAACAGGCCGGTTCCGATCGCCCCGCCGATGGCGATGAGCTGGATGTGTCGATTGGAGAGACGGCGCTGGAGGTGCTCGCCGCGCTCGATGATCTCGTCGAGATCGTGCTCGCCCGTGTTGGCAGTCATCTATGTCTCCTCAGGGGTGGGTGTGACTGGGGCAGCCTACGCCGAGGGGTGTTTCGAGCATTAGGCTCGTCCGCGATGAGTCCAGTGCCCAGATCCGACAACACCGTTCCTTCCCAGGATGGAGACGCCGCGTTTCCGATCCCGCCTCTGCCGGCCGCCACGTCCGCGCCCCCGCTGCCGCAGGGCCGGCACCTGCCGCCCGATGCAAGGGCGCCGGGGGAGGGCACCGGGACTGCCCGAGCGATCGCCCCGGAAGCGGAGAAGGCACCGCCCTTCCGCCCAGCGCCACCGCATTCCCTCCGAGATCTGCGCGATCTCCTGCCCGCCGCGCTCACCGTCCTCATCGGCGCCTGGGTGCTCATCTCCTACTCCGTGGGCCAGTGGAGGGCGATGACCGTCCCGAGCTGGGACCTGGGCATCTTCTCCGAGGCGGCCAAGGCCTACTCGCATCTGCAGGCGCCGATCGTCCCGATCAAGGGCCCGGACTACAACCTCCTCGGCGACCACTTCCATCCCATCCTCGTGCTGCTGGGCCCCCTGTGGGCGCTGTTCCCCTCGGGCCTGACCCTCCTCATCGTCCAGGACCTCCTCCTGGCGATCTCCGCCTGGCCCATCGTTCGCCTGACCCAGCGCCTGACCCACCCGATCGTCGCGCTCGCGCTGGGCCTTGCCTACGTGCTGAGCTGGGGCTTCCAGGGCGCTGTGGCCGCGCAGTTCCATGAGATCGCCTTCGCGGTTCCCATGTTGGCCTTCGCCTCGGCGGCCTTCGTCGAGCGCAGGTGGCTGGCCGTGGCCTGCTGGTCCGCGCCACTGGTCCTGGTCAAGGAGGACCTCGGCCTGACGGTGCTCATGATCGGCCTGGCCGTGGCCGTGCGAGGGCTGGGCGAGCTGAAGCGGGGCCACCTGGCGCGCCCGGTCGGCCGCCTCACCACCTGGCAGTTCGGGCTCGCGCTCGCGGCCTTCGGCGTCATCATGTTCTTCCTGACCACCATGGTGCTCCTGCCGATGCTCAACCCGGACGGCTCATGGGCCTACTCCATCGGATCGGGCGGCGGCGCGCACCAGGGCCTGCTCACCCGCCTGTTCTCCCCGGAGGTCAAGATCCAGACCCTGGTCGTACTCATGCTCACCGCCGGGCTCATCGGCCTGGGATCACCATGGATCACCGTGGTGGCCCCGACACTGGCCTGGCGGTTCCTGGGCTCGGTGGCCTTCTACTGGGAGTGGAAGAACTGGCATTACAACGCCGTGCTCATCCCGGTGGCGATCGGGGCGCTCCTCGACGTCGTCGCCGCTCTCAAGCGGCGGCGCTCGCGAAGGCCGGAGGGTGCGGGCTGGCTGGAGGCGCCGCTGTGGGCCCGCTGGCTGACGCTCCTCGGCCTGGCCGCTCCGATGCTCCTGGGCGTTCTCACCGCTTCCTATCTGCCTCTATGGCAGTTGACCAACCGGGACTTCGGCAAGGCGCCGGAGCGCATGGCCTCCGTGGAGGCGGTCTACGGCCTCATCCCCGAGGGCTCGACCGTGGAGACGGACCTGTCCCTCATGGCCTACCTGGTCCCGCGGGCGGATGTCGCCTGGGTGGGCACGGGCAGCGAGGCGCCGCAGTACGTGGTCATCGACGCCCGGTCATCGGCGTGGGGCGGCAATGCCCCTCGCGACGCCGCGGCCTGGATCGAGGGCCGCACGGGTCGCGACTACATCCTCATCTTCAACAAGGACGATCTCCAGGTCGCCCAGCTCGTCGGCACCCGTTGACATGCGCCCCTCCACCGCCCCCGACTGGCCCGCCTTGGCGGTGGTGGGCCTTGGCGGAGCCGTCGGCACCTCGCTGCGGGCCAGTCTCGCCGAGCTCATCGGCCCCTCGCCGTCGGGCCTGCCCTGGGCGACGGCGACGGCGAACCTCGCCGGCGCGCTCCTGCTGGGCCTTATCCTGGGCCGATTCGCGGCGCCCTGGCGCCAGACGGGTAAGCATCGGCTCGTCCGCCTGGGGGTGGGCACGGGACTCATGGGGGCGCTCACCACCTACTCGACACTGATCGGCGAGACGCTTGCCCTCATCGACCAGGGATTCCCGGCCCTGGGGGCGGTGTACCTCCTGGGATCCCTCGTCGCGGGTCTGGCGCTCGCCGGCCTGGGGCTGCGGCTGTCGAGGTTCCTCGATCAGTCGCATCACACCGGTCCCACCGACGGCGCAGGGGTCGGCGCCGCGGGCTCGCAGTCGCCGTGAGCGGGGCATGGGCATGGTCCCTCATGGTTCTGGCCGGAGGCGCGGGGGCCATCGCCCGCTACCTCGTCGACAGCCGCATGAGTGCGACGGCGACCAGGGCCGCGGCCAGGAGGGCGGCCGCCTCATCCCGCCACGAGCAGGCCGGTCCTGCCGACGGGTCCACCGGCGAGGCCCGCGGGGCCGTCGACGAGCTTCCGGTGCCGGTGGGGACGATCGTCGTCAACATCACGGCATGCCTGATCCTGGGCGTTCTCACCGGTTGGGCGCAAACGGAGGCCGCAGCGAGCGCTGCGAGCCTGACCCGCGTCCTCGGCACAGGCCTCATGGGCGGCTACTCGACCTTCTCCACGGCCAGCGTGGAGGGCGCGCGGCTCGCCGCGCTCGGGCGCTGGCGGGCCGCCGCAGCCCACGGCCTGGGCATGATGGCCGCCTGCCTGGCCGCGGGGGCGCTGGGGATGGCGCTGGGCGCCGGGCTCGCAGGCTGAAGAGCATCGCGGATCCGTCGCGATGGGGCCGATGGCCGACTCCGAGCCAGTGATCTCTGCCAGACTGCGGGCATGACCCACTCGCCCAAGTCCACCACCGCGCCCATCAGCCACGCCTCGGACGGGGCATCACCGGTCCGGCGGAGCAATCAAGCCGTGGTCATCCTGCTCGTCATCATCGCCATACTCCTTGCCGTGATCGCCGGAATGCTCATCCTGCGCACCACGAAGGACTCCCCGTCCGGCGCGGCCCAGACAGCCTCCACGGCGGGAACGGCCGTCTCGTCCCAGATCGCCGATGGGACAGCGGCCGGAGCCGCTGGCGCGGCCCCCTCGCTCAGCCCCGAGCAGTTGCAGATCCTGCGCAACGAGCCCAAGCGCGACCCGAACGACGCCCGCGCCAAGGGAAGCGCGGACGCGCCGGTCGTGATGACGATCTTCTCCGACTTCGCCTGCCCGTACTGCACGAAGTTCGCCCAAGAGACCGAACCCGGGTTGCGCGACCTCATCGACAGCGGCTCTCTGCGGATCGAGTGGCGCGATCTCGCGCAGATCACCCCGTCCTCGCCGCTGGCCGCACAGGCCGGGATCGCCGCCGGGAACCAGGGCCGCTTCTGGGAGTTCCACGACGCCGTCTACGCGGCCGCCGATCCCACCGACCACCCCGAGTACACCCAGGACAGCCTCACGGCCTTCGCTCAGAGCGCCGGGGTGAAGGATATCGAGAGGTTCAAGGCGGACATGACCGCTGACGCCACCGCCCTGTCGGTGACCCAGGCCAGGGATCATGCCTACGAGATCGGAGTGAGGGGAACGCCCTTCCTCATGATCAATGACACCTACATCAACGGCTTCGCCTCTGCGGACGCGGTGCGCGCCACGATCGCCGAACAGGCCGCGAAATAGCTCCGCGAGCCACCGGGGCCCGCGATGGCCGGGGCCGGCCCGCAGGGACGCCGTCATTCGGTCGCGGAAGACCTGCGACGCCTGTCACAATAGATGCGCCTCGGCAGCGCACCCATCGACAGACGCGCGCCCACCCGGCACCGCATCCCCCGAGGCATGGCGAAGGAGCACGGCACATGGCGGATCAGACCGAAGCGACCACCGGGACGGCGCAGGACTTGCACGGCGCACTGAGCATCGGCGTGGACGTGGGCGGCACGAAGATCGCGGGCGGTGTCGTCGCCGTCGACGGCGAGGTCCTCGCGACGATCCGCCGCGATTCGCCCGCCCAGGAGCGCCAGGCCATCATCGATACGATCGTCGAGGTCGTGCGCGAGCTCAAGAACGACTTCCCCTCCTGCACGACGGTCGGCATCGGCGCGGCCGGCTTCATCGCCGAGGACCGCAACACGATCGCCCACGGCACGAACCTGGACTGGACGGGCCTGCGTCTGGCGGATGCGATCTCCGAGCGTGTGGGCATGCCCGTCGTGGTGGAGAACGACGCCAATGCCTTCGGCTGGGCGGAGGTGCGCTTCGGCGCCGCCCGGGGCAAGCGCAACGCCCTGGTCGTGGCGATCGGCACGGGCGTGGGCGGGGCGGTCGTCGTGGATGGCAGGCTCCTGCGCGGCGCGCGGGGCTTCGCCGCCGAGATTGGGCACATCAACGTCGTGCCGGATGGACGGCCCTGCGGCTGCGGCCTCAATGGCTGCCTCGAGCGCTACGCCGCGGGCACGGCCCTGGGGGTCAACGGCTGGGAGCAGGCGCGCTTCCGCCCCGCCTACGCCGCGCGCATCATCGAGCTCTCGGGAGGGGATGCCAACAACATCTCCGGCAAGGCGGTCACCGCGGCGGCCCGCGAGGGCGACCCCTGCGCCCTGGAGTGCTACGCCCAGCTCACGCACTGGCTGGGCCGGGGCCTCGCGGATCTGTGCGCCGTGCTCGATCCCGAGGTCATCGTCATCGCCGGGGGCCTGGCCGAGGCGGGAGACATCCTCCTGGAGCCCACGCGCAAGGCCTTCGAGGCCGCCCTCACCGCGGGCACCCATCGACCGCCGATCCCGCTCGTCCTGGCCGCCGGCGGCCAGGAGGCCGGTCTGGTGGGGGCGGCGGACCTCGCCCGCCAGAGCTGAGCCCGGTCCGGGATCCCACCGGTCCCTCCCGGGGCAGGGCAGTCCGGCACGGCGGATGATGACCCGCCATGCCGTCGAAGATGCGTCACGCCATACATCCCGCTCTTCCATAGGCGACCCTGACCTTACTAAGGTTGCCCTTGTCCATTTCCGGGCGCTCACCGCGATCGACCGCCCCCGACGACGAAGAGGAACCCATGCCCGTCTCCCGCAAGTCCTTCCTCGCGAGTACTTCAGCACTGTCCCTGTCGGCGCTCCTGGCCGCCTGCGGGAGCAAGAAGAGCGATGGCGGGGGTGCCAGTGGCTCCTCCGCCGACGGCGCCCCCGGCACCATCACCCATGCCTTCGGCACCACGGAGCTCCCCACCTCGGTGGAGCGGATCGCGACCGTCAACTGGGCGAACCAGGACGTCCCCCTCGCCCTGGGCGTCATGCCCGTCGGTATCGCCAAGCAGGTCTTCGGCGTCGAGGACGGCTCCGGGATGCTGCCCTGGACCAAGACGAAGGTGGATGAGCTCGTCGCCGGCGGCGCCACGGCACCCGTCCTGTTCGACGAGACCGACGGCATCGCCTTCGAGGCCATCGCGGACACGAAGCCCGATATCATCCTGGGCGCCTACTCGGGCATGACCCAGGAGGACTACAACCGGCTCAGCGAGATCGCCCCCACCATCGCCTACCCGAAGGCCGCCTGGGTCACCCCGTGGCGCGAGATGATCACCATGGATGCCACCGCGATCGGGAAGAAGACGGAGGGCGAGGCGCTCATCACCGCCCTGGAGTCCTCCATCTCCGCCGAGACCGCCAAGCACCCGCAGCTGGCCGGCAAGACCGCCGCCTTCTTCTACATGGGCGCGGGCGACCAATCCTCCATCGGCTTCTACACGACGGGCGACCCGCGCACGGCGTTCATGGAGGACCTGGGCCTGACCATCCCGGAGTCGGTGCGCAAGCAGGCCGAGGCGGACCCCTCCACCTTCTCCTACAACCTCTCTGCCGAGAACGCCGACATGGTCAACGACGTCGACATCATGGTCATGTACGGCACTGCGGAGGACCTGCCCACCCTCCAGGCCGATTCCCTCATCGGGACGATCCCGGCGGTCAAGAACGGGGCCATCGCCTTCGTCGGCAACGGCTCGGCGCTGTCGGCCTCCACCAATCCCGGGCCGCTCTCCCTGCCCTGGGGGCTGGCCGACTACGTGGCGCTCATCGCCGCAGCCGCAGACAAGGTCCAGTGACCACCCCGGCCACGCCCGGCCCGAGCAGGGCCGGCGATCACGGCCCCACGGCCCTGCCCGCGCCCGCCGTACTCGTCGCGCTCCTGGCACTGCTCGCCCTGGCGGCCATCGCCTCGATCGCCTTCGGAGCGCGCATGGTCAGCCTCCGCGAGATCCTCGATGGCGTGGTCGGCCATGACTCGACCATCGGGGCGACCGCCGTCGGCGAGAGGCTCCCGCGCACCGCCACCGCCCTCGTAGCGGGCGCGGCCCTGGGGCTGGCGGGCGCCCTCATGCAGGCCATCACCCGCAATCCCATAGCCGATCCCGGGATCCTGGGGATCAACACGGGGGCGTCCCTGGCAATCGTCACCGGGATCGCCTTCCTGGGAATCCATTCGCTCTTCCAGTACCTGTGGGTTGCGATGGCCGGCGCCATGCTCACCGCTATCGTGGTCTACGCCGTCGGCTCGCTCGGGCCGGGAGGGGCGACGCCGGTCAAGCTCGCCCTGGCCGGGGTGGCCACGGGTGCGGCGCTGTCCTCGGCGATCAGCGCGATCACGCTGCCCCGCGCTCAAGGCCTGGAGGACTTCCGCGCCTGGCAGGTCGGGAGTCTGGGGCGCGGCACCTGGGACTCCCTCGGAGTGGTCCTGCCCTTCATCGCACTGGCCACCGCCGCGGGCCTGGCGATGGCGCGCCCGCTGAACTCGCTGGCCCTCGGCGATGAAGCGGCTACCGGCTTGGGCGTCAACGCGCCGCTCACGAGGCTCTTCGCCGCCGCGGCGGGAGTGGTTCTATGCGCCGCCGTGACGGCGCTGGCCGGGCCGATCGGCTTCGTCGGCCTCATGGTCCCCCACGCGGTGCGGATGCTCACGGGCCCCGATCACCGGTGGCTCCTGCCCCTGTCCGTCCTCGGTGGCGCTGCCCTGTTGACGGTGGCCGATACCCTGGGCCGGGTGATCGCGAGGCCGAGCGAGATCTCGGTGGGCATCATCACCGCCTTCGTCGGGGCCCCCATCCTCATCGTCGTGGCCCGAAGCGCGAAAGTGCGCGAGTTATGAGCGCCCCGCCCCTCGCCCTCGGTTTCACCGACCGGGGCAGGCGCTCCCGGGCGGCGCGCTACTGGGGGGTGAGCGCGGCGCTGCTCATCGGAGTCGTCGCCCTGTGGTGGGCCTGCGTGCTCATCGGGAGGACCTGGTACTCCCCGGAGGAGGTCATCCGCGTCATGATGGGCGAGCACGTGCCCGGGGCGTCGTTCTCCGTGGGCCGCCTGCGCCTGCCGCGCGCGATGGTGGGGCTCCTCGCCGGGCTGGCCTTCGGCATGGCCGGCACCACGTCCCAGACCATGCTGCGCAACCAGCTCGCCAGCCCGGACATCATCGGCATCACCTCGGGCGCCTCGACGGCGGCGGTCTTCTCGATCCTTGTGCTGGGCTGGTCCGGGCCGGCAGTGAGCATCCTGTCGATCGTCGCCGGCCTGGCGACGGCGGCCGCCATCTACGCGCTGTCCGGCTCGGGCCGGACACAGGGTGCCCGGCTCATCCTCATCGGGATCGGCGTGTCCTCGATGCTGTTCTCACTGATCGCCTACCTGCAACTACGGGCCGCCATCTACGACGTCCCCAAAGCGATGCGCTGGCTGTCCGGCTCCCTGAACGACGCCGCCTGGGACCAGGTGGTAATCCTGGCGATCGCGGTGAGCGCCTGCGCGCTGATCATGGGGGTGATCGGCCGGGACCTTCCACTGCTCGCCCTGGGCGAGGAGACCGCCGTCGGCCTGGGAGTGACCACTGGCCGCGCCAGGCTCGCCCTTGTGCTCACCATGGTGGCGCTGGCCTCCTTCGCGACCGCGGCCACCGGCCCCATCGCCTTCGTCTCCTTCCTAGCCGGGCCTCTCGCGGCAGGCCTCGTGGGGCGCACGCATCGCACGCTGCTCCTGCCCGCCGCCCTCATGGGGGCCATCGTCGTGCTCGGCGGCGACCTCCTGGGCCAGCACGCCTTTCCCACGACACTCCCGGTGGGCGTGGTGACCGGTGTGGTCGGCGCCCCTTACCTCGTCCTCCAACTGCTGCGACTCAACCGCCAGGGAGCCTCCGCATGACCCCGTCCATGAGCACAGCCGCCCCTGCGACCCAGGATCGCGCGCGCCCCGCCGAACTGACCACTCGCACCCTGCGCTCGGGGTACGGCGGCCGCGTCGTCGTCGACGGCGTGGATGTCGCTATCCCGGTGGGCCGGATCTCCGTCATCGTGGGGGCGAACGCCTGCGGGAAGTCCACCCTGCTCAAGACGATGGCGCGAGTCCTGACCCCCATGGACGGGCGGGTCCTGCTCGACGGCGAGGAGATCCGATCTCTCCCCACCCGCTCTCTGGCCCGGCGCCTCGGCCTGCTGCCGCAGCAGCCGATCGCCCCGGAGGGCATCGCGGTGGCAGATCTCGTGGGGCGCGGGCGCAGCCCCCACCAGGGGCTGTTCCGGGCCACAAGCGCCGCCGACCGGCGGATCGTGGAGGCCTCACTGCTGGCCACCCGCACCGAGGCCCTGGCGGATCGCTCCATCGACGAGCTCTCCGGTGGGCAGCGCCAGCGCGTGTGGATCGCCATGGCGCTGGCCCAGCGCACCGACGTGCTCCTCCTCGACGAGCCCACGACCTTCCTCGACCTCGCCCATCAGGTGGAGGTGCTGGACCTTCTCACGGATCTCAACCGCGAGCGCGGTACGACGATCGTCATGGTCCTGCACGACATCAATCTCTCGGCCCGCTACGCGGACCACATCATCGCCATGCGCCACGGCAGGGTGGTCGCCTCGGGAGCGCCATCGGAGATCGTCTCGAGCGAGCTGGTGCGCGAGGTCTTCGATCTGGAGGCTGATGTCATCCCGGACCCGGTCTCCGGCACGCCGCTCATCGTCCCCAAGGGCCGCTACCACGTGGGCGGCGGTAGGGATCAGGCACCCGGGCAGGAGGGGGCGTGAGCGGCGCGGGGAGGGCCTCTTTTGGCTTCTTCTCAGTCGAAGTGGCGGGGATCCTCGATGTCTCCCCCTCCATGAGGCGCTTCACCTTCGTAGGCGCCGGGGCTGCCGAGGAGGGCGGCGACCCTCTTGCCGACTTCGCGGACCCGGGCTGGGACCAGCGCATCAAGCTCGTCCTGCCCGCGCCCTCGGGCGGCTACGAGCACCTGGTGGACGGCCCGGACTGGTACGCCGACTGGCTCGCCCTCCCGCCGAAGCGCCGCTGCCCGATCCGCACCTACACGACGCGCGCGGTGCGCGGGGCCGTCTGCCGCGGGGGCGCGACGGAGGTGGACGTCGACATGGTGGTCCATCCGGCCGCGCCGACTGGCGGGCCCGGCACCGGGTTGGGGCCGGCGGCGCACTGGATCGGGGGAGCCGTCGTCGGGAGCAGGGCAGTGCTGCTGGGGCCCCGTCGTTCCTTCGACGGCATGCCGGGTGGCGTCGATTTCATCCCACCGGCGCGCACCGGCGCCTATCTCCTGGGCGGCGATGAGACAGCGGCCCCGGCGATCGCCCGAATCCTGGAGGGCCTGCCCACGAGCGCACGCGGCATTGCCGTCGTCGAGATGCCCCAGGAGGCCGACCGCGCCTACCTGCCCGCGCATCCAGGTTTCGAACTGCGCTTCCTGGGGCGCGAGGGCAGGGCGCATGGCGAGTTGCTCACGACGGCGGTCGTTGAGGCGGCGGCCGAGCTGTGCCCGCCGGGCCGGCCCACCCGGGTGGAGGAGATCGACGTCGACTCCGACCTCCTGTGGGAGGTTCCGCGCACAGCGCGCGGCGGGGCGGCGCTGTCACGAACGGATCTGTACGCGTGGCTGGCCGGTGAGGCGGGAGCGGTGCGCGCGATGCGCCGCCACCTGGTCTCGGAGCGGGGCGTCGATCGGCGCGCAGTGGCGTTCATGGGCTACTGGCGCTTGGGGCGCGCCGAGAACTGACGACGGATCAGCGCACTGGAATCGGCGCTCCGCCGGGGAACGCATCGGTGCTCCGCCCGAGAAGGCCGTTCAGCCCTCGTAGTCGGGCTCGGCGGTGATGTCGCGCGCCATGTTGGAGAAACGGGAGAGGTGACCCTGGAAGGCCACGGGGATCGTCTTGGTCTGCCCGTTGCGGTGCTTGGCGACGATGATGTCGGCCTCCCCGGGGCGCTCCTCCATCGCGTAGTACTCGGGACGGTGCAGGAGCATGATGATGTCCGCGTCCTGCTCCAGGGAGCCGGACTCGCGCAGGTCGGACATCTGGGGCTTGTTGCCGGTGCGCTGCTCGGGGCCGCGGTTGAGCTGTGCGACGGCAATCACCGGGATCTCGAGCTCTTTGGCGAGGAGTTTGAGCGAGCGGGAGAACTCGCTGACCTCCTGCTGGCGGGACTCGACCCGCTTGCCCGAGCTCATGAGCTGGAGGTAGTCGATGACGAGCAGGCCGAGGCCGTTCTGCTGCTTGAGGCGCAGGGCCTTGGAGCGGATCTCCGGCATGGTGAGATTCGGGGAGTCGTCGATGTACAGCTGGGCGTTGGAGACGGGATTGTACGCCAGGGCGACGTCCTGCCAGTCACGCTCATCCATCTGGTTGGAGCCGCGCAGCTTGTTCATGGAGACCCCGGACTCGGCGGCGAGAATGCGCATCATGAGTTCCATGCGCCCCATCTCCAGGGAGAAGTAGCACGAGGGGATGCCGTGGTGGATGGAGGCCGAGCGGCAGAAGTCGACGGCGAGCGTGGACTTCCCCATGGCGGGGCGCGCGGCGATGATGATCATCTGGCCGGCGTGGAGGCCGCCGGTGAGCTCATCGAGGTCCATGAAGCCCGTGGGAACGCCCGTCATGACGCCCTGCTCGCGGCTCTGCCCGGCCTCGATCTCCAGGTTGGCCTCTCCCAGGAGCTCGGAGATCGCGACGTAGTCCTCTTTCTCCCCCTCGGAGTGGGCGACGGAGTAGACCTCGGCCTCGGCCAGGGTGACGAGCTCGGCGATGTCCCCGACGTCCTGGGAGTAGCCGAGCTGCGTGATACGGGTGCCGGCCTGGACGAGGCCCCGCATGAGGGACTTCTCCCGGACGATGCGCGCGTAGTGGGCGGCGTTGGCGGCCGTGGGCACGCTCGCCATGAGGGAGGCGAGGTAGGGGGCGCCCCCGACGAGGTCGAGCTCGCCGCGCTTGGCCAGCTCGTCGGAGACGACGATGGGGTCGGCCGGCATGGAGCGGTTGTAGACGTCGACGATGACGTCGAAGATCGACTCGTGGGCGGGCTGGTAGAACTCGTTGCCGCGCAGGACCTCCAGGACGTCGGTGATCGCCTCCTTGCTCAGCAGCATGCCGCCGAGCGTGGCCATCTCCGCCTCGTCGTCGTGCGGGGGGACGCGGTCGAAGACGCCGTCGAAGCGTGCCGCCGCCGGGCCGGGCGAGCCCTGGCCGCGGTGTTCCCGCGCGGCGCTCACGGCGGCGCGATCGATGACGTCGGTCACGACTCCCCCTCCCCTCTGGCGCCAGGCGGCCCGCGCGACACTAGCCGCCGCCCCAGGGCGCGGCAAACGCGCCCTGGGGGGACGCTGTGGGCAGACCACCGACACCTGTGGAAAGCGGTGGATAACCTGGGGGCGACGCGCCGCACAACCTGTGGATAAATTTGAGGTAACGACCTGCACATTTTTGACAATCGTTGATATACCTGCGTGATCCCGACGTGAAGTTCATGCTCAGAAACCCACAAGCGAGTGCGACAAAGTCCGCACAAAATCTGTGGATAACCCTGTTCTCCTGTGGAATGATCTCATCCTCACCTTCAGGTCTGGACCACTCGGAGGCGATTGGCGTCGGCGCGCGACCGGGCGGCGGCATCGCCCGCCCATGAGAGACTGGCCCCCCACGACCCCGGAGATGACGTGACCAGACCAGCGCGCGATGACGGTCCCTCGGACTCATCCGATCGCTACCGGGGCGGCTCCGCGGATTCCCTGAGCTCGGCGGGCCCCACGAGCCGCCATCACCTCGACCGCTCCATCCTGGGGCTGGCCCTGCCGGCGCTCGGCGCGCTCGTGGCCGAACCGCTGCTCGTGCTCGTGGACTCCGCGATGGTCGGGCATCTGGGCGCCACGTCGCTGGCGGGCCTGTCACTCGCCTCCACGGTGCTGACCACCGTTGTCGGCCTGTTCGTCTTCCTCGCCTATGCGACGACCGCGATGACGGCGCGGCTCTTCGGGGCGGGCGACCGGGCGGGCGGCCTGCGCGTGGGGATCGACGGGTTATGGCTCGCCCTGGTGCTGGGCCTCGGCGCGGCCGCGATCCTCGCCGGGACCGCCCCCGCCCTGGCCGAGCTGCTCGGCGCCCGCGGTGCGGTGGCCGGCGCGGCCATCGACTACCTGAGGGCCTCGGCGCCGGGTCTACCCGGCATGCTCGTCGTCTTCGCCGCCACCGGGACTCTGCGCGGGCTGCTCGACACCCGTACGCCCTTCATCGTCGCCTCCGCGGGAGCGGCGCTCAACATCGGGCTCAACGCCCTCCTTCTCTACGGCGTCGGCATGGGCATCGCCGGCTCGGGGCTCGGCACGGCGCTGAGCCAGAGCGCTATGGCGGTGGCGCTGACGCTGCCGGTGCTGCGCGCCGCCCGGCTCGAGGGCATCGGGCTCGCCCCAAGGCGTGAGGGCATGCGCGCCTCCCTCGGCTCCGGCCTGCCCCTGCTCGTGCGCACCGTCTCATTGCGCACCGCCATCCTGGCCACGGTCTGGGCGGCGACGGCGCTGGGCGACCTGCCCCTGGCCGCCCACCAGATCGTCACCGCCCTGTGGAGCTTCACCGCTTTCGCCCTCGATGCCCTGGCCATCGCCGCCCAGGCCCTCATCGGCACCGCCCTGGGGCAGGCCGACGCCGCAGCGGACCGCGCGCCGGGCACCGAGGAGGCCACCCGGGCCGGCGGCAGCAGCCCTGCCGGCACTAGTGGCCCGGCGGGCGGGGGCAGCGGGGACGTCCCCGTTCTGACGGTTGACGTCGTACTGCGCCGAAGCCTGCGATGGGGCGTGCTCGCCGGCGTGATTATCGGCGTGGTCATGGCAGCGGCGACGCCGTGGCTGCCCCTGGCCTTCACCTCCGAGGCTGCCGTGGCGGAGGCGGCGCGGCCGGCGCTACTCGTGGCGGCCTCGGCCATGCCCTTGGCGGGCGCCGTCTTCCTCTTCGACGGGGTCCTCATGGGCGCGGGCGACGGCCGCTACCTCGCCCGGGCAGGTCTGGCCACCCTCGTGCCCTATCTCCCGCTGACCGCGCTCGTGGCCCACGGTGCTCCCTACGGCGGTGCTGCCGGCCTCGTGTGGTTGTGGGCCGCCTTCGCCTGGGTGTTCATGGGGACGCGGGCCCTGACCACTGGCCTGAGGGCGCGCACCGACGCCTGGCGCTCCTAGGGCGCGGCCGGCGCCTCGGGGTGCTCGCGGCCCATTCCTGAGCCACATCCCGGGTCACGTCCCACGAGGGTGGCGAGATTTGAGGATTCCTTCCTCTGATGCTGCATCGCATCTTGCGTGATACCAGGTCAAGAGCCTGGGGACGAAGGAGGAGAACACGCAGAGCGCCTCCGGGTCGCGAGCAATCCTCAAACTTCGCCACCGCCGGGGCACTGATCGCGCAAGGGCCCGCCCAGGCAGTCCTGGGCGGGCCCTCAGCGCGAGTGCTCAGCGAGCGGCGACGACGTACAGCTCCACCGGGGCGACGACGTCGGCGTGCAGGCGAACGGAGGCGCTGTGGCGACCGGTCGACTTGATCGGGGGGGCGATGGTGATCTTGCGGCGGTCGATGGCGGGGCCACCGGCCTCCTTCACGGCATCGGCGATCTCGGCGGTGGTGACGGAGCCGAAGAGGCGGCCATTGGCGCCGGCCTTCGCGGTGATCGTCACCACGTTGTCAGTCAGCCAGGCGCGGGCGGTCTGGGCGTGCTCGAGGGACTCGATGCTGCGACGACGGCGGGCCTCGGCCATCTGGTCGATCTGCTTCTGCGCGCCCTTGGTCCAGGGCGTCGCGAGCTTGCGCGGAACCAGGTAGTTGCGGGCGTAGCCGTCCTTGACGTCGACGACGTCCCCGGCGGCGCCGAGGTGGGCCACGTCGTGGGTGAGGATGAGCTTGGTGGTCATATCCGTGCCTCCTTCTCAGCGAGCAGAGCTCGTGTAGGGCAGCAGGGCCATCTCGCGGGCGTTCTTCACGGCCTTGGCGATCTTGCGCTGCTCCTGGACGGACACGCCGGTGACGCGGCGGGCGCGGATCTTGCCGCGGTCGGAGATGAACTTGCGCAGCGTGGCGGTGTCCTTGTAGTCGATGACACCGACCTTGATCGCCTTGACGGGGCCGACCTTCTTCTTCGGCTTACGAAGCTGAGGCTTCGCCATAGTGGTACTCCTTGTTGCGAGCGCCGACGGCGCTCATACGAGATTGGGTTGTGAGTGTGGGAACGGAGCGCCTGGCTCCCGGGGAGTCAGAACGGGGGCTCGTCACCGAAGGAGGTGGAGCCGCCCGTGGCCCACGGATCGTCCGCGGCGCCGCC
Organism: Actinomyces gaoshouyii; assembly: GCF_002072175.1. Classification (GTDB taxonomy): domain Bacteria; phylum Actinomycetota; class Actinomycetes; order Actinomycetales; family Actinomycetaceae; genus Actinomyces; species Actinomyces gaoshouyii. The sequence continues at coordinate 287,443 of NZ_MVIV01000002.1, forward strand.
CCGGGGGGCGTTGTAGCCGGACTGGCCGCCCTGCCCCTGGAAGCCCTGGCCGCCGCCCTGGTTCCCGCCGTAGCCGCCAAGACCGCCCTGGTTCTGGGCGCCGCCTTGGTAGCCGCCGCCCTGGTTCCCGCCGTAGCCGCCCTGACCACCCGTGCGGGTGACCTGGGCCTTGGCACGGCGCAGGGAGGGGCCGATCTCGTCGACCTGCATCTCCACGACGGTGCGCTGAGCGCCCTCGCGGTCGGTGTAGGAGCGCTGCTGGAGGCGGCCCTGGGCGATGACTCGCATGCCCTTGGTCAGGGACTCCGCAACGTTCTCCGCGGCGTCGCGCCAGATCGAGCAGCGCATGAACAGCGTCTCCGCGTCCTGCCACTCGTTGGTCTGGCGGTTGAAGGTGCGCGGTGTGGACGCGATCGTGAAGGACGCGACCGCCGCACCCGACGGGGTGAAGCGCATCTCCGGATCCGCGGTGAGGTTCCCGATGATCGTGATGACGGTGTCGCCGGCCATTTCGCTTCCTTCCCTCGGTGGGCTCAGGCCTCGGGACGCAGGAGCTTGGTGCGCAGGACAGTCTCGTTGAGGCCGAGCTGGCGGTCGAGCTCCTGGGCGATCTCGGGCGTGGTGGTCATGTCGACGACGACGTAGAAGCCCTCGGAGCGCTTCTTGATGTCGTACGCGAGACGGCGCTTGCCCCAGACATCGACCTTGTCGACCGTGCCCCCGTTGCTGGGGACGACCTGCAGCAGCTTCTCGAGCGACGGCGCGATGGTGCGCTCGTCCGTCTCGGGGTCGAGGATGATCATGATCTCGTAATGACGCATGCTTGGTACCCACCTCCTCTGGTCTCAAGCGGTCACGGTCTCTCCGTGACAGGAGGGTTGATGCGTGCGGCGCACCGCCGGGGCGGGGTCGCCCAAAGGCGCGCCGGAGCACGAGCCTACTCCAGGCCCGCCCCCGCCAGGAAGACGGGGGCGGGCCATCGGGCCGTGCAGTGCGACACGCGCGAGAGTCCAGGCAGGGCTCTCAGGCGGTGATCTGCTGCGCGATCAGCGCCCAGGGCGGCCTGGCGCTGCCGCACCCCGGACAGGGCTCAGTACCTATTCGTCACCTATTCGTCCCAGTAGCGGGGGATCCAGCGGCGGGGGCCCCAGCCGTAGGCGTTGCGATTATTCTGGGCGCCCTGGTTTCCCTGCCGGTCGCCCCGCTGGCCTACCCGGGCATTGTCATCGTTGTCCTGGCCCGCCGGAGGCTGCTGCCCCCCCTTCTGCTCACCGTTCGGGCTCGACGGTTGACTGCGATCAGGGGTGGAACCCTGGTTCTGGCCCTCGATGAACTCATCGCGCTCCTCCTCCTGCGACGGCGCCTTCCGCGTCGGCTCCTCCTGCGTGGGGGTCACCGGCACCTTGGTGGGCTCGGGCTCAGGGGCCGGGGAGAAGTTGTACGAGGGCGCGGGGGCCTGGGCGCCTCCCAGGGAGCCCGGCGTGTAGGAGTTATCCGTACGGCCCGGGAACTGCTCAACGGGCAGGCCGTCCAGTGCGGACGCCATGTAGGTGGTGAAGATGTCCGCCGGGTAGGTGGAGCCGGTGATCTCGGAGTACTCGCCCCATGGGGTGATCGACTCCTCCTCTCCGTTCGCACCGGTCTGGTAGAGAGTAACGGCGGTGGCCACCTGCGGGGTGTAGCCGACGAATTGGGCCGACTTGTTGTCCGAGGACGAGCCCGTCTTGGCCGCGATGGGCCGCCCGAGCCTCAGAGCGGTGGTGCCGGAGCCCTCGTTGACCACCTGCTGCATGGCGTAGGTGGCATCGGCCATGACGTCGTCGGAGAAGACCTTCTCCCCATTGGTCGGCGCCGTGTAGGAGACGTTCTTGCCGCTGACTGAGGCGACGATATGCGTCTGGTGGCGAGTCCCCCGAGAGGCGAAGGTTGCGTACGCCGTGGCGATGTCGATCGTGTGCGGTGAGGCCGAGCCGAGGACGTTCTGGAGGTTCGCGGGCTCCAGACCCACCGTGTTCTGCGGGTAGCCGGCCCGCGTGGCAACCTCCTTGGTGGTCTCGGGCCCGACATCCTTATTGAGCTGGACGTAGGAGGTGTTCACCGAGTACGCGGTGGCCTTGACCAGGTCGGCCCACCTGAATTGGGCGCCCCCGAAGTTGACGAACCGAGTGCCCTCGATCGTCATGGGCGAGGTCCCGGGATAGCCATTGGCCAAGGTCGCGCCCTTCTCCAGGGCGGCCACGAGTGCGAAGGGCTTGAAGGTCGAGCCCGCCTGGGCGACGGCACCGGTGGAGGAGTTTAGTCCGTCGGTGAGGTAGTCGCTGCCGCCGTAGAGGGAGAGGATGCCGCCGCTGCTGGCGTCGATCGAGACCAGCCCCACCCGCAGGTTGGGCGAGTAGCCCTCCGGCAGGCTCTGGGCGGCGGCGATGGCGGCGTCCTGGTTGCCCTTGTTGATCGTGGTGACGATCGACAGCCCGCCGGTGTCGATCTGCTGGTCGGTGAGCCCCGCCGTCGTCGTGAGCTCCTCCCGGACCATCTGGAGGAGGTAGCCGTTGGGACCCTGGTAGGTCTCATCATTGGTGACATCGATCGTCGTCGGGAGAGTCGCGGAGTCGCGCTCCGCCTGTGTGATGTAACCGTCTTCCACCATGAGGTCGAGCACGCGGTTCCAGCGAATGGTGGCCTGGTCCTTATCGATCGCCGGGTCCCAGGCGCTGGGGGCGGGCAGGATCCCCGCCAGGAGCGCGGATTCGGAGTAGGTCATCTGGGAGGCCGGGTGGCCGAAGTAGGCCTGGCTCGCGGCCTCGATGCCGTAGGCAGCCCGCCCGAAGTACACCGTGTTGAGGTAGGAGCCGAGGATCTCCGCCTTGGTCTTAGAGCGGTCGATCTTGAGGGCCATGATGGCCTGCTTGAACTTGCCCGTGTAGGAGCTCGTCGTATCGACGTAGTAGTTCTTGATGTACTGCTGGGTGAGGGTGGAGGCGCCCTGGGTCCCCCCGCCGCTGGCATTGTTGACCAGTGCCCGCAGGATTCCCTTCGGGTCCACACCGCTATTGGTGTAGAAGGAGCGATCCTCGGAGGCGACGACGGCGTTGCCCACATGGGAGGGAATCGTCGAGGTATCGATAATAGTGCGGTTGACCTCGGCGAATTGCCCCATCGGGGTGGTGCCGTCGGAGTAGTAGACGGTGGTCGTCTGCGCCTGGGCGAACTCGCTGGGCTCGGGCACCTTGATCGTCGAGTAGGCGTAGACGAACAGGCCCAGCACCGCCGAGGTCATCAGGAGGAAGGAACCCAGGCAGAAGCGCCAGCTCGGGATCCAGCGATGGATCGGGCCCTTGCCGCGCCTGGGGTAGTTGAAGATCCTCCTCAGGCCCGTGGGGGCCGGGCCAGCGGCAGCGGCCCTGGCAGCCTTCTCGGCGGCCCGGGCGGCGCGCCTGTCGCGGCCGCTCGTGGGAGCCTGTCGGCCGCGCTCCTGCCTTCCGGAGCTGGCCGCCTGGGCGAGCCTGCCGCCATGGGGACGATTGCCTCCTGGGTTCGCGTTCAGTGTCACGCGCTCCTCATTCCTGCAGTGCCGGTCGGTTCGCTGGGATTCAGGGCTGGGGGCCCAACGAGCCATCGTGCAGTGCCAAGTATGGCCGGGAAGTGCCCCCTCGGGGCAAGGGGAATGCGGCGGGATCATGACTCGGCGTCGGCTCCACGGGCCCTGCGGCCCCGCCGATCAGCATCATCACAGGCCAGGGCACAATATGGCGCCTATCACTCAGGTGTCGGTCACACCGCCCTCCTCCCACCAGATCCGGCCGGGCCCGCAGGAGGCTCACAGGATGCCGAGGGGCCCCGCTCACGCCCCCCTAGGCTCGGCGCCATGCGGGCGCGATCTCCCTGCGACTCCAGCTCCTGGGCATCCCCGGCCCCACCGGGGCCACCTCCACGGAGATCGACCAGCCGGTCTCCCCGATCATCGCCCGCGCCCTGTCCTTGCCGGCTGTGTCATCCTGGCCCACACCTGACCCGCCTGACGAAGAAGGAGCTCGGCCTGCCCTCGTGGGAGAAAGCCACGGAGCGCCGGCGCAGCGACGGCATGTGCCACTGGACCGAGGACGAGCGCTACAACGGCGGCAAGGCCTTCAAGTGCTCGGCCCGCGACGAGCGTGGCGTCACCGTCATCGCGGACAACTATTTCGGCTGCTGTAAGAAGGAGGTCAAGACCCAGATCGGGTATTCGGCCAATCTCCTCGGCTGCGTGGAGGAGGAGCACGCCGGTGGCGCGATCGCCTTCCCGCGCTACGACCTGGGCCGCGAGTTCCGCGACGTCCACACCCCCGAGGGGCGCGCCCAGCAGGATGTGGAAGGCGCGGGTGGTCCCCGGGTCCTTCAGATCGCCGATGAGCCGCATATCCTCCAACCTGCCCGATCCGCGGGGCGGCCGGGGGCGGCAGCGGGCCCGGGAGCAGGTCAGACGCAGCGGGCGGAGAGCACGCCGTCGATCGCGACGAGCTCGTCCAGAACGCCGGGAGCGGGATCGCCCTCGACGTCGACGAGGGTGACGGCGAGATCGCCCCGGGACTTGTTGAGCAGGTTCGCGATGTTCTGGCCGTGCCCGGCGACGAGGGTGGAGACCTGGCCGACCATGTTGGGCACGTTCCGGTTGACGATGACGAGGCGGTGGGTGCCCTCGGCGCGGGCCATGACGGCCTCGGGGAGGTTGACGGAGTTGTGGATCTGACCGTCCTCCAGGTAGCCGCGCAGGGAGTCGGCGGCCATGATGGCGCAGTTGCGCTCGGCCTCCTTCGTGGAGGCGCCCAAGTGCGGCAACGAGATGCAGCGGGGGTGCTTGTGGACGGCCGGGGAGGGGAAGTCGCAGACGTAGCCGCCCAGGGTCTCCTCGTCGAGGGCGGCCACGACGGCGGCCTCGTCGACGATCTCGGCGCGGGCGAAGTTGAGGATGACGGCGGTCTCCTTCATGAGGCCGACGCGCTGGGTGGACACCAGGCCGCGCGTGGAGTCGAGGAGGGGCACGTGGACGGTGAGGATGTCGGCGCGCTTGAAGACATCCTCAATGCTCTCGGCGCGCTCGACCTCGGCGCTCAGGTGCCAGGCGGACTCCACGCTGATGGCGGGGTCGTAGCCGATGACGCGCAGGCCGAGGCCCAACGCCGCGTTGGCGACCTGCACACCGATGGCACCCAAGCCGATGACGCCGAGGGTGCGGCCGGGCAGCTCGAAGCCGACGAACTGCTTCTTGCCGGCCTCGACGGCCTTGGCCATCTCGGCGGCGTCGCCGGTGAGGGTATGGGCGAAGCGGGCGGCGGGGATGAGGTTGCGCGAGGCGATGAACAGTCCGGCCAGGACGAGTTCCTTGACGGCGTTGGCGTTGGCGCCGGGGGTGTTGAACACGGGGACTCCGCGCTCGGTGTACTCGGCGACGGGGATGTTGTTGGTACCGGCGCCGGCGCGGGCCACGGCCAGGACGGAGTCGGGGATGGGGGTTCCGTGCAGCTTGGCCGAGCGCAGGAGGAGCGCGTGGGGCTCGGCGACGCCGCCGCCGACCTCGTAGCGCTCGTCGGGCAGGCGGGACAGGCCCGCCCCGGAGATGGCGTTGAGGGTCTTGATGCGGAAGCGCTCGGGCTTGGGGGGCACGGGGACGTTCATGGTTCTCCTGTGTGGGTGCTGGTCGGGGCGCTGGTGGTGAGTGCGGCGATGGGGGCGGGCGCCCGCCGACCGGGCTCAGCCGTGGACGCGCTCGAACTCCGTCATGTAGTCGATGAGGGCGGCGACGCCGTCGGCCCCCATGGCGTTGTAGAGGGAGGCTCGCATGCCGCCGACGCTGCGGTGGCCCTTGAGGTTGGCCAGGCCCTCGCGGGCCGCACCGGCGAGGAAGTCGGCGTCGAGGGCGGGATCGGCCAGGGTGAAGGGGATGTTCATCCAGGAGCGCGAGCGCGGCTCAACGGGATTGGCGTAGAAGTCGGAGGCGTCGATGGCCTCGTAGAGGGAGCGGGCCTTGGCCTCGTTGGCGGCGCCGATGGTCGCCAGGCCCCCCTGCTCCTCCATCCACTCCAGGATGAGGCCGAGGAGGTAGACGGAGAAGGTGGGCGGGGTGTTGAGCATGGAGTCCTTGTCCACCATGGTCCTCCAGTCCCAGATGGCGGGGACGTCGGGGCGGGCGCGGTCGAGGAGGTCGTCGCGCACGAGCACGACGGCCAGGCCGGCGGGGCCGAGGTTCTTCTGGGCTCCGCCGTAGACAACGCCGAAGCGGGAGAAGTCGACCGGACGGGAGAGGTAGGTGGAGGAGAAGTCGGCGACGAGGGGGGTGTCACCGGCGTCGGGGACGTAGGGGAACTCGACGCCGCCGATGGTCTCGTTGGGCGTGTAGTGCAGGTACGCGGCGTCGGCGGGGATGATCAAGGACGCCGGGTCCGGGGTGGTGGTGTAGTGGGAGGCGGACTCGTCGGCGATGGTGACGACATTGAGGCCCTGGCGCTTCGCCTCCTTGGCGGCCTTGGCGGACCACTGCCCGGTGTTGATGAAGGCGGCGGTGGCGCCCCTGGCGGCGAGGTTGGCGGGAACGGCGGAGAACTGGCCGGTGGCGCCGCCGGCGAGGAAGAGGACGCGATAGTTGTCCGGCAGGGCGGCGACGCGGCGGAAAGCGGCTTCGGCCTGGGCGGCGCAAGCGATGAAGTCCTTGCCGCGGTGGGAGTCCTCCAGGACGGACATGCCGGTGCCGCGCCAGTCGGTGAGCTCGGCGGCGGCGCGCTCGAGCACGGGCAGGGGGAGCTGGGCGGGGCCCGCGGAGAAGTTGTGGACGCGCATGGGGCCAGTATGCCCGTGGGCACAGCATGAGGGCATCATGAGTCCGCGATTGGGGAGCGGGGCGAGGCCGGTGGGCGCGGGCCGCCGCCTTGCACCAATGGGTCACGCCTACGCCCCGCGAGGGGCGGCTCGCCGTCGGCGCCGGGCGCATCGACCCGTGAGAGCGCCCCAGCGACGTCACCTTCCGCGATACCGGTCGGCGTGCAGGGCTAGGGGGTGACAGCGCCTCCCTCAGCGGCGACGGAGTCGCAGCACGACATTCGAGGTACCCGCTGCTAGTGGTTCCCGGCGACGTCCACGACCTCGAGGCCGCAGCGCCGAACGCATGCCGCCATCTGCCTGTCATGAGTCAGCACCGCCACTGGGGCGAGCGGCGAGTCCAGGGCCATCGCCGTAGCGACATGCACCGCGTCCAGGGTTTTGATCGGACCGGGGACGATGCCCGCCTCCCGCAGCACCATGTCAACGCTGAACAACTCGACCTCCGCCAGCGCATTGTCGATCGCCGGTCCCGGCAGCCCGGCGCGAGAGGCAACCTGCTTGAGCTCGACCTCCAGCAGCGCCGACGAGACGAGCGCCTCCTCATCGGCGCCCTCCTGGAGAACTCGCTCAGCCTCGGCCCGCCCCTCCTGGTCGAGAAGGGCCAGGAGAAGGAAGGAGGTATCGACGTAGTAGATCACCGATCAGCGCCCCTCGCTCACCATCGCCATGATGCTCGCCAGACTCTGACCCTCGGGGATCGGCACCGGTGCGAAAGGGAGGTGCTGCCTGCGCCTCGCCTGACGGCTCCATCCCTGGCGGCGCAGCCGCTCGCGCGGCGACTCCTGGCCGGAGTACGGCGAAATCGTGGCCACGGGCCTACCGTTGCGGACCACGACCAGATTCTCCCCATCGTCAGCGACGCGGGAGAGGATGCGGCTGCCCTGCTGGTTCATCTCCGTGGCGGAGACAGTACGGCTGCTGTTCATCATCGGCCTACACATAGCGTCACGGTAACACCTACCTATCGACCTAGGTAACTCTGGCGGACGCAGCGAATCACCCCGAGGGGCGCAGGCGCTCCGCACGACGCCCGCGGGCCAGGCTGAGATGCCCGGCCCGCCGGCCAGTGGTTCGGCAGCGCCATTCAACGCCGCTCAGTGCGCGGAGAGTGGGGGGACTCCCCGCATTCCGGGCCCTATGAGCCCTTCTCGCCATTCTTCCCCCGTTTGGAGTCCCGGCCCCTGTCCCGGCGCCCGGCCTCGGCGCGGACGCGCTCCTCGGCGGGCACGGCGGCCCACCAGGCGTGGAGCGCCTCGCGTGCCATGTCCTCGCCGAGCGGCCCCCTCTCCATGCGCAGGTCCATGAGGAACTGGTAGGCCCTGCCGACCATGGGGCCGGGCGGCAGGCCGAGCTCGGTCATGATCCGGGAGCCGTCGAGGTCGGGGCGGATCGCGGCGAGCTCCTCGGCCTGGGCGAGCTCGTCGATGCGCCGCTCCAGGTCGTCGTAGGCGTGGGAGAGCATGGCGGCCTTGCGGCGGTTGCCGGTGGTGACGTCGGCGCGGGTGAGGCGGTGCAGGCGCGTGAGCAAGGGCCCGGCATCGGCGACGTAGCGGCGCACGGCGGAGTCGGACCAGGCGGCGTCGGCGTAGCCGTGAAAGCGCAGGTGCAGCTCGACGAGGCGGGCGACGTCCTTGATAGTCTGCTTGTCGAAGCGCAGGGCGGTCAGGCGCTTCTTGGCCATGCGCGCGCCGACGATGTCGTGGGTGTGGAAGGTGACGGTGCCGTCGGGTAGGAATCGGCGGGTGGCGGGCTTGCCGATGTCGTGCATGATCGCGGCCAGGCGCAGCACGAGGTCCGGGGCGGGCACGGGCCCGTCGGGCCCGGTCTCCAGGTCCATGGCCTGCTGGAGGACCACGAGGGTGTGCTCGTAGACGTCCTTGTGCCGCTTGTGCTCGTCAACGGTCTCGCGCAGCGCGGCGAGCTCCGGCAGGACGACGTCGGCCACTCCGGTGTGCACCATGAGCTCCAGGCCGCGGCGGGGGGCGGGAGCGAGCAGCAGGCGCTCCAACTCGGCGCGGACGCGCTCGGCGGAGACGATCTCCAGGCGGTGGGCCATCTCCTCCATGGCGCTCATGACGTCGGGCTCGACGTCGAATCCGAGCTGGGCGGCGAAGCGCGCGGCCCGCATGATGCGCAGGGGGTCATCGTCGAAGGACTGGGTGGCGGTGACGGGGGTGCGCAGGATCCCGGCCTCCAGGTCCGCCAGACCCCCGTGGGGGTCGACGAGCTCCAGGTCGGGCAGGCGCAGGGCCATGGCGTTGACGGTGAAGTCGCGGCGCGTGAGGTCCCCCTCCAGCGTGTCCCCGTAGGAGACGGCGGGCTTGCGCGAGCCTACCTCGTAGGCCTCGGTGCGGTAGGTGGTGACCTCGACGACGACGTCCCCCTTGCGCGCCCCGATGGTTCCGAACTCGCGGCCGACGTCCCAGCAGTGATCCCCCCAGGCCTTGAGAAGCCCCTCGGTCTGCTCGGGGCGGGCCGAGGTGGTCAGGTCCAGGTCATGGGGGGCCACGCCTAGGAAGGCGTCGCGCACAGGGCCTCCCACCAGCGCGATCTCGTGGCCGGCTCGCGCGAAGGCATGCCCGAGGGCGGCCAGCGACGGCGGCAGTCCCGCAAGGGCATCGCGCGCGGTGGGCGTCAGGGAGGGGGTCGGGTGGGCCGGGCAGGAGGCGCTGGTTGGGGAGGTAGTCATCGGGGCAAGCCTGCCATGAGCCCGACCGACCGGCTCCCGCGGAAGTCCATGCGGAATCCATGTGAGGAGCACCTGGCCCGCCTCGGCGCGCACTGCGCCGACCGAGGGGTCCGGACAGCCTAGAGTGTCCCCATGCCCTCTCACCGCGTCCGCAAGCCCCGCGCCGGCTCCTCGCCGCGGAGCTCGAGCGCGCGCGGCCTGCCCGTTGTCGATGAGACGAGCGCCGGCGGGCTCGTCGTCGACGTCCAGGGCGGGCGCGCCTTCGCGGCCGTCATCGCGCGCCGCAACCGCGGCGGGCGCCTGGAGTGGTGCCTGCCCAAGGGACATTTGGAGGGTGAGGAGACCGCCGAGGAGGCGGCTGTGCGCGAGATCGCCGAGGAGACGGGCATCACGGGCCGCGTGCTGCGCCACCTGGCAACGATCGACTACTGGTTCGCGGGCGACGCCCACCGGGTCCACAAGGTCGTCCACCACTTCCTGCTCGAGGCCGTCGGCGGGGACCTGACCACGGAGAACGACCCCGATCATGAGGCCGAGGACGTCGCCTGGGTGCCGCTCGACGACGTCGGCAAGCGCCTGGCCTATCCCAATGAGCGCAGGATCGTTGCCGCTGCCCGCGACATCCTCGTGGGGGATGGATGAGCCCGCGTCGCACGCGGCGCCTGCTGGCCTCAGCAGCGGCCGTCCTGTCCAGCGCGGCCATGATGATCGCCGAGCCGGCCCTCGCCGCACCCGCAGCACCGGCGGGGCCGCCGGTGCGGGGAGGCGCCCCGGCGGTCAAGGTCCTGCCCGCCGATAATGCGCCCAGCGCCCCCGGCCCGACCGCCCCTGCCGTCACCGCCGGCGCCCTCACCCTCACGGTGGACGCCATGGCCCCTGAGATCCTGCACTCGGGGGAGGACCTGCGCATCTCCGGGACCATCACCAACGGCACGACGACGAACCTGTCGGGTGCCTCGATCATCGTCCAGGCGCAGCAAACCACGGAGGTCTCCACCAGGAGCCTCGGCTCCTGGCTCGCCGGCGAGCGCAGCACATCGCTCGTCACCGTGATGGAGGACGCACTCGACTTCGACGTCGCCCCCGGCGCCTCCCAGCGCTTCTCCATGACCGTCAAGAGCTCCGACCTCCCCCTGTCGGACACTGATCAATGGGGCCCGCGCGGCATTCAGGTGACCCTGGCGCAGAGCGGCTCCACGCTCGCCCAGGACCGGGCCATCTCGCTATGGGACAGCGGCGCATCCGTGGATCCCAGCCGCGTCACCGTCGTCATCCCGGTCACCGCCAGCCCCGCCGAGCTCGCGCTCCTGGCGGACCTGGGAACCACCAAACAGCGTCAGGCGGAGCAGGCCGCTGAAGACGCCGCCAGGGCGACGAGCACCCCGGCGGCCGGCCCCACCGCCACTGATAGCGCCTCCCCGGACCCCGAGGCGAGCACCTCCGCGGAACCATCCGCGAGCGCGACCCCCGCCCCCTCCGCGACCGCCTCGCCGAGCACCTCCGCGGGACTCGATTCCATCCCGACGGTCGCCTCGCCGGGTTCCGGGCCCTCCATCCGCGCCCTGCGCCAGCGCGTCACGGGAATGCTCGACCTCGCCGGCAATGGCGTCGTCCTGGCCATCGATCCGGCCCTCATCGACGCGCTCGGCATGACTCCCGAGCGCCTCCAGGCCGCCGCCGCGGCGGGCTCGGGAGGCTCGGGGCCGCCGCCGGCACCCGTGCCCAGCGCGTCCGCCGACCCCAGCGGCTCGCCGAGCCCCACGGCCTTCCCATCGGCGGCCCCGCAGGATATGGCGGAGGAGGACCTCACCAGGCTCGCCGGCTCCCTGTACCGGGCTCTGACGGGATCGGGCGCGAAGGGCAAGGGCGATGTCGTCGTCCTTCCCTGGGGCGACGCCGACGTATCCGCCCTGACGCACCTGGGCGCCACGGAGCTCATGACCACCGCCACGACCCGGGCGAGCGGCTCGCTGCTGGCCGGCGCGAGCGCGAGCACCTCCCTGGCCTGGCCCGCGGGTCCCCTGGATGCCCAAACACTGTCGGCCCTGCCGGAGACGGCGAGCGTCGTCGTCGCCTCCCCGGGGGATATGAGCGTCACGGAGCCGCTGACCTACACGCCGTCGGGCATCGCCTCGCGGAATGATCGCACGGTCCTCCTGCCGGATACCGCACTGAGCGCCGGGATCGCGGGGAGCTTGGAGACGCAGGCCTCCACGCAGTCGTTGAGCGAGATCGATATCCGCCAGTACCTGCGCGCCCAGACGGCGATCCTCACTCGCCAGGCCCCGAACCTGGGCAGGGACGCGGTGATCGCCATCGACCGCCGGACCGCCTCGACGACCTCGCCCACGGTCCTGGGAGCCCGGGTCGATGCGCTGAGGCAGACCAGTTGGACGACGCCCGCCGCTCTGGCCGACCTCAGCGCCGACGCCGATCAGCAGGCCTCCCGGAATGATGAGCCCGGCCGCGCCGCGCTGCCGGACATCCAGGTCGCCGACACCGAGTTGAGCGATCCCGAGCTCTCCCAGGCCCGCGCCACCGCGCAGCGCGTGAGCGCCACGAGCTCCGTCCTCCACGACCCCGCGGCGATCATGGGCACGCGCGCCCAAGTGGTCTCCTCCGTATCCGCCTCGGCCTGGCGGTCGGACACAGCCGGCCGCACGGCGCTCATCACCGACGCCGCTGCCGCCGCGAACTCCGTGGTCAGCGCCCTGCAGGTCGCCCCGACCTCGACGATCAACCTCATCAGCGACGAGGCGGAGCTGCCGATCCGCGTCTCCTCGTCCCTCGCACAGGACTCCACCGTGGTGGTCGAGGTCATCTCCGGCTCGCCGCGACTCCAGACCAAGGAGACGGTCTCCGTGGTGGTCCCTGCCGGGGGCCAGGCCGTCGCCTCCGTGCCCGTGAGCGCCGTCGGCTCGGGTAACGCGCGCCTCACAGCGAGGATCCTGGCCCCGGACGGCACCGAGGTCGGCACCCCGGCGAGCCTGCGCATGCGGGTGCGCGCCGACTGGGAGGGCCGGGGCACCCGGATCGTCACCGGCGCCCTCGTGATCCTGCTGGCCGCCGGCATCTACCGAACCGTCCGGCGCGGCAGGCGCGCTGTGCCCGATGCGCCGCACGCGGGCGCCCCCGAGCCGGAGGGAGACGCATGACCCCCGCCCACGCCCAGAATGACCCGATGACGCCCCGGTCGGGCCCGCCGGTCGCGCCGGGTCGGCCCGACCGGCGGGCCCGGTCTCCCCGGATCGCCCCTGAGCCGAGCCGGAGGCGGAAGGCCCCCAAGCCGACGTCGATCATGCGCTCCTCGGCGGTCATGATGGTCGGGACCATGGCCTCCCGCCTCCTGGGGCTCGTGCGCAACGCCCTGCTCATCGCCGCCCTGGGGGCCACGGCCTCCGGCGCCGCCGACGCCTTCAACATCGCCAACACCCTGCCCAACCAGCTCTACAACATGCTGGTGGGAGGCATCCTCAACGCCGTCCTCGTCCCGCAGATCGTGCGGGCGCTACGGCGCGAGAACGGCGAGGAGGTCGTCAACCGGCTGCTCACCGCCGCCGGCACCCTCATCTTGGCCATCACGGCGCTGCTCACCCTCGCCGCGCCCCTGATCATCTACCTCTACGGCGGCGGTCTGGGGCGGTGGCTCCCAGTGGGCTACGCCTTCGCGTTCTGGTGCATGCCGCAGGTCTTCTTCTACGGGCTCTACGCCCTGTGGGGGCAGGTGCTCAACGCCCGGCACATTTTCGGGCCCTACATGTGGGCGCCCGTGGTCAACAACGTCATCTCCATCGCCTCGCTCATCGCCTACATGGCGATCTACGGCCGCTACGCGGGATCCGACGGCGGCCCTGCCGAGTGGGACGCCATGCGCATCACGCTCATCGCGGGAACGACGACGCTGGGCATCGTCATCCAGGCGCTCGTCCTCTACATTCCACTGCGCCGCTCGGGTTTCACCCCGCGCATCATCTTCGGTGCGCGGGGCCTGGGCCTGGGCGACACCTCCAAGATCGCCGGGTGGGCGCTCATCGGGATCGTCGTCGCCGCCCTGGGCGACTGGGCCGTCATGAACCTGGGCTCACGGGCCGTGTCCGCGGCGGAGAAGGTTGCCGACCAGGGCATCATCGTCCCCTCGACGACGATGTACAACAACGCCCTCCTCATCTACATCCTCCCGCAGTCCCTGGTGACGACCTCCGTGGTCACGGCGCTGTTCACCCGCATGAGCGAGAAGGCCGCGGCGGGCGACGGCGCCGGTGTGCGCGATGACCTCTCCCTGGGGCTGCGCTCGGTGGCCGTGTTCACGGTGCTGGCCAGTGCCGGGATCGCCGTCCTGGCCACGCCCGCGCTCCAGGCCTTCGTGCCCTCGGTATCCCTGGCGCAGGCCCAGGCGGCCGCGCCGATCCTCGTGGCCCTGGCGATGGGCATCGTGGTCCAGGGGATCTGGTTCACCACGCAGCGGGTACTGCTCGCCTACGGGGACACCCGCCGCCTTGTGCGGGCGGACATCACTGTGGGCGTCATCCCGGTGGTCTTCTGCCTCCTCACTTACTTCCTGGCCGAGCCCCGGCACTGGATGCTCTGGGCGGCGATCTCCTCGCCGGTCGCACAGGCCGGGGCGGTGGCCGTCGTGGTGCCGCTCATGCGCCGCCATCTGCCGGACCTCGACAGCCCGCGGGTCATCTCGACGCACCTGCGACTCATCGGCGCGGTCATCCCCGCGGCCGTCGTGGGCATCGGGGTGCGCGAGCTCCTGGGCGACGCCGACGGGCACCTCATGGGGGCCGCCGCCCTCGATGCCGTCCTCGTCGTCCTCACCGTCGGGGCGATCATGACTCTGGTGTACCTCGCCGCGGCCCGCGCCCTGCGGGTCGATGAGCTTGCGATCCTCATGAACCCGGTGGCCGGCATCGTGACCAAAGCCGGGCGCGTGCTCCCCGGCGGCGCCAGCCGGGCCCTCACCCGCCTGGGCGGGTCGCTGAGGATGGCCCCGGCGCGCCCCGCGCCCGCCACGACCGCACCAGCCCCCGCGGTCCCCGCGCCCGCCCGAGCATCCGCACCGCCCGCCCCACCAGCGGCGGCGATGCCCAGCGCCGCGCCCACCGCGAACGAGCCCACCGCCCTCCCGCCGTCCATCGCCCCGGCGGGGGGCCCCGGCGCATTCGCCACCGGACCGGCACTCGCCTTCCCAGGCCCGCTATCACCCGCGGCGATCCCGCGATCCGGGGCTTCAGCAGAGCCGGTCTCCCCATCCGGTCCCGATTCGTTCACTGTGAGCGCTCCGGGGGCCGCTACGATAAGTCCAAGCACACAAATAGCCGACAGCACGGGAGGCAGTGTCCGCATGGACGGCATGGATCAGGCGAAGCCCATCGGGTCGGGGCGCTACGCGCTCACGGCCGCGATGCCCGCCACCCTGCCCCGTATCGTGCGGCATCTCGGCCGCGACGAGATCCTGGGGCGCGAGGTCGTAGTCCTGACTCTCAGTGGTGCCACACCGCATCGCGACGAGATCCTCGATGCCGCCTCCCGCGCGGCCCTCATCGATGACGCCCGCCTGCAACGGGTCTACGACGTCGAGCGCGGCAATCCGGCCTTCATCGTCACCGAGTCCGTGGCGGGCCGTTCCTTCGGCGCTCTCGTGCGCGAGGGCCTGAGCCCCGCCCAGGTCCGCACCATCGTCGGGGAGGCGGCCCAGGCGCTGGAAGCGGCCTCCCGCAGGGGACTGCACCATCTCAACCTCGCCCCCGAATCCGTAAGGGTGCTGCCCGATGGCACTGTGCGGATCTCCGGTGTCGGCATCGAGGCCGCGGCACTCGGCCTGGAGAAGTCCAGCGGTGATCCGCTCGACTCCGATCGCGCCGACGCTCGCTCGCTCGTCGAGCTCCTCTACTTCGGGCTGACGCGCCGCTGGCCGGGCAAGCGCGCCGGTATCGCGCCCGCCCCCACCTCCGAGGGCATGCCCGCCCGCCCCTCGTCCTTCGTGCCCGCGCTCGCCTCGGAGAAGGAGCTCGACGATCTCGCCGCCAGGTCCTTCGCAGACCAGGCGCCGATCTCCGCCTCCGAGGTCGCCCACCAGCTCGGTCGTTGGGACACGGCCGATCTCCAGGGCCTCGTACCGCAGGCACCCGCGCAGGCGGTCTCTGCCGCTTCTGCGTCATCGGCCTGGTCCGCAGTGCCGCCCGCTCCGCCCGCGCAGGCGGCCGAAGCCGCCAAGACCGTCCTCGGCCGCCTGCGCGGCCTGTCCGCCAGTCGTACCGGGGCCCTGGGCACGAGGTCGGGCTCGAGCGCCGCTTCCGCCGAGGCCGCCCCCAGCGCGCCGGAACCCGCCACATCCACGGCGGTGCCGCCGCCGGCCCCGCTCCCACCGGTTCCACCAGCCGACGCTGCGGCCGCGCCGCCTCCCGCGGCGGCGCCCGCGCCCCCGGATTTCCTGCCGACCCGCCCCGCGCCGACGCTCATCGAGCCCCTTGACACCACCGGTTCACTGCCCCGCATCGGCGACGGATCGGAGGATGACGACGCGGAGACGGACAGCCGTGTCTCGACGGGCATCATCGTCGGCCTGCTCGCCATCGTGCTCGTCGTCGCCTATTTCGCCATCACCAATATCCTCCAGCTCCTGGGCATGCCCCTCACGGAGAAGGAGGTGCCCGCCGCCCGCACGGTCCCGTCCGCCGCCGCCCCCGGCGGCGATGGCCGCAGCGGCGGGAGCGAGACCCCGCAAGTGCCGATCACCATCACTGGCGCGAGAAGCCTGAGCGGCCAGCACCCCGAGCTCGAGGGCCGCCTCGTCGACGGGGACACCTCCAAGGAGTGGTACACCCAGTGGGCCAATCGACCCACAGGACTCGGGGATGTGATCATCGCCGTCACTCTGCAGCAGGCCGCTCCCGTCTCCGGTATCAGCCTCCAGGGCACCGGCCAGGGCGGTCACGTCCAGATCCGCGCCACCAGCGTCCAGGACCCCCAGGGGGGCACCGTGCTCGCGGAAGGCCCCTTCACCTCGGGCACCACCTCCTTCTCCTTCGACGCCACCACGACTGACACGATCGTCGTCGTCATCACCGAACTGCCGGTGGCCCCTGATGACGGCAAGAACAAGGCCACTATCACCGAGATCACCCTCCGATAGGCAAGCGGACGGGAACAAGCGGATTTCATCATTGGTTGCAACGACTACCGCTACCCGATCCCTCACACAGGAGAGTCATGATCCACGACGTCGTCATCGTCGGTTCCGGACCCGCCGGCTACACCGCCGCCATCTACGCCGCGCGCGCGCAGCTGAGCCCCATCGTGCTCGCCGGCTCCGTGACGGCCGGGGGCGCCCTCATGAACACCACCGAGGTCGAGAACTACCCCGGGTACGACGAGGGCATCATGGGTCCCGAACTCATGAATCGGATGCAGGAGCAGGCCGAGCGCTTCGGCGCCGACATCCGCTACGAGGACGTCACCGCGCTGGACCTGACCGGTGACATCAAGCGCATCACCACGGACGACGCCGTCTACGAGGCTCATACGGTCATCATCTCCACAGGCTCGGAGCACCGCAAGCTCGGGATCGACGACGAGGACCGGCTCTCCGGCCACGGGGTCTCCTACTGCGCCACCTGCGATGGCTTCTTCTTCAAGGACAAGCCGATCGTCGTCGTGGGAGGTGGCGACTCCGCGATGGAGGAGGCCACGTTCCTGACCCGCTTCGCCTCCTCCGTCACCATCGTCCACCGCCGCGATGAACTGCGGGCGAGCGCCGCCATGGCCGCTCGCGCCAAGGCGGATCCGAAAATCTCCTTCGCCTGGAACTCCAAGGTCGTCGCGCTGGGAGGGCAGGATGCTCTTCAGTCCGTCACCCTGGAGGACACTATCACCGGGGAGCGCCGCGAGATCCCGGCCGAGGGCCTGTTCGTCGCCATCGGCCAGATCCCGCGCTCCGAGCTCGTCAAGGACGTGCTCGAGTGCGACGACGCCGGCTACATCCTCGTCGACGCGCCCAGCCAGCGCACGGCCATCCCCGGGGTCTTCGCCTGTGGCGACGTCACCGATCCCACATACCAGCAGGCGATCACCGCTGCCGGCTCGGGCTGTCGCGCCGCGCTGGACGCTGAGCACTACATCGCCTCACTGACAGCCTGATCATCCGTTTCCACTCCCACCCGACCATGAGGAGATCCAATGTCCAACGCGCTCGCCGTCTCCGACGCCACCTACGAGGCCGAGGTCGCCTCGTCCGAGCTTCCCGTCCTCATCGACTTCTGGGCGCCCTGGTGCGGCCCCTGCCGCCAGATGGCCCCCGTGGTGGACAAGGTCGCCGACGAGCTCGGTGAGAGGCTCAAGGTCGTCAAAGTCGACATCGATGAGAACCCGTCGATCGCCCAGTCCTTCGGCATCACCTCCATTCCGACCTTCGCCATCGTCAAGGGCGGCCAGACCGTTCACCAGTTCTCCGGCTCCCGTCCCAAGCCCGCCTTGCTCAAGGAGATTGAGAAGGCCCTCGGCTGACGACCGGCCGCGAGGGAGAGCTCGACGCTCCAGCTGCGCGTTGTCCCGGCATCGCGCGATCCAGAACCGTGCCCTCCACCCCACGTGGGGTGGAGGGCACGGTTCTCTTATCGATGCGGAACATCTTTCACCTTCGCAATATTAATAGGTATTAGCTACTATTTTGAGAGCACCCTCCTTTTCCTGTATCGCAGTGTTTCACGTGAAACAGCTTCTGTGCGATGGGCACTGACACCCCGACAACGGCCATCGTCCTACGATGGGCACGACTCACATTCCATTCCGACCAGCGAGGCGCAGCATGCAGTTCATCTCCACCCGCGGCCAGGCACCTTCCGCCAGTTTCACTGAAACACTCCTCATGGGACTGGAGCCCGACGGCGGTCTGGCCGTGCCCGCCTCGATCCCCAAGCTCAGGGCTGACCATTGTGAGGAGTGGAGATCCCTCGACTACGTTGAGCTCGCGACCGCAGTCATCGGGCTCTTCGCGACCGACATCCCGGAAGCCGATCTACGAGGGATCGTCTCAACGGCCTACGGAGCCGATCGCTTCCCGACTCCCGTGGTTCCACTGAAACCACTCGACGACGTCGCTCCCGGTCTCGCCCTCGTCGGGCTATCCGAGGGGCCCACGATGGCGTTCAAGGATCTGGCCATGCAGTTCCTAGGGCAGGCGATCCCGTACGTGCTCGCACGCGAGGGAAGAGTTCTCAACATCCTCGGTGCGACGAGCGGCGATACCGGCTCGGCCGCCGAGCACGCGTTCCGCGCTCAGGAGGGAGTTTCCGTCTTCATGCTCTCGCCCGCCGGGAGGATGAGCAATGTGCAACGCGCGCAGATGTACTCCCTTGCCGATCCGAACATTCACAACATCGCTGTGGACGGGGTATTCGACGACTGCCAGGCACTCGTCAAGGCACTCAACAACGATGCCGCGTTCAAGGCCGAGCACAGCCTCGGCGCTGTCAACTCCATCAACATCGGCCGTATTATCGCCCAGGCGGTCTACTACGTGTGGGCGTGGTTGCGAGCCTCCGACGGCGTTGGGCCGGAGGAGAGGGGGGCGTTCCACGTGGACGTGGTAGTGCCGTCCGGTAACTTCGGCAATATCTACGCCGGCCACCTCGCCAGGAGCATGGGCCTCCCGATCCGTCGGCTTATTCTGGCGACGAATGAGAACAACGTCCTCGATGAGCTCTTCACGTCCGGCGTCTACCGCCCGCGCTCAGCCGCCGAGACCCTGGCTACCTCAAGCCCCTCGATGGACATCTCACGCGCCTCCAATCTGGAGCGATTCGTGTGGCAGCTCCTCGGCCCGGAAGAGTTCGTGTCTCGCTGGGCCTCGCTGGAGGAGTCGGGCTCTCTCGATCTCACCGACCGCCTCCGGGTCATGCATGAGGACTACGGCTTCGTCTCCGGCACGTCAACGCACAAGGACCGCCTCGCCGCGATTGCGCGCGTCCATGCGGAGGCCGGCGTGCTCATCGATCCTCATACCGCTGACGGCGTCACCGTGGCCCTACGCCACATGGAACAGGGATATCCAACACTCGTCATGGAGACGGCCCTTGCAGCCAAGTTCGCCGAGACCGTGGAGGAGGCCCTCGGTGGGGCGCCCGAACCACCGATCTCCGTACAGGAGCTCCTCGGCAAGGAACAGCACATCATCGAGATCCCGAACAGCGAGGATGAACTGCGCGCGCTGATCACGCGCTCAGCGCTGCATCGAGACTGAGCCGGGACCAGCCCTGAGGGGCGCTGTTTCACGTGAAACACCCTTGGGGTGTTTCACGTGAAACGCAGCGATTCCGCCGAGTTGATTCACCATCGAGCACTCGGTCCATCACGCTCTCACTTCGGGGCCGTGTTTCACGTGAAACACGGCCCCGCTACTCATCCGAGGAAAGGGGAATCGAGCTCAACACCGGGCGTGGCAGACTTGGAGCACGGCAAGGCTGACCGCCCCGAAAGGACGACGACGTGACTGACCCGCAGCATGTGAAAGGGAACCGGCTCGATCCCTGGCTCGACAACTACGCAGCGCGCGCCCATGGTCTGCGTGCTTCAGAGACACGCTCCTTGTTCGCCGTGGCGGCCCGCCCCGAGGTCGTCTCACTCGCCGGCGGCATGCCCAATCTCAAGGATCTGCCCCTCGAAGAACTCGCCGAGGCCACCGCGACGATGCTGCGCAAGGATGGGGGGAAGGCCCTGCAGTACGGCAATGGGCAGGGCCTTCCCCGTCTTCGGGAGCAGATCCCCGAGGTGATGGCGCTGGAGGGGATCGCCGCTGATCCCGAGGATGTCATCATCACCACCGGATCCCAACAGGCCGTCGATATCATCACCGAGCTGTTCATCGACCCCGGTGATGTGGTTCTCGCCGAAGCGCCCACCTATGTCGGCTCCCTATCCATCTTCGCCACGTACCAGGCGGACGTGCAACAGGTCCCTATCGATGCCGAGGGCGTTATCCCGGAAGCCTTGGAGGAGCGCATCGAATCGCTCGAGCGCCAGGGGCGCACTGTGAAGTTCTTCTACTGCCTCCCCAACTTCCATAATCCTGCGGGAGTGACTCTCTCGGAGGAGAGGCGTCCTCGGGTCATCGAGATCTGCCGTCGCCACCATGTGCTCATCGTCGAGGACAATCCTTATGGGCTTCTCGGCTTCGAGGGCCAGACCTATACGGCATTGAAGACGATTGCGCCGGATGATGTCGTCTACCTCGGATCCTTCTCGAAGATCTTCGCCCCGGGCTACCGCGTCGGATGGGCGGTGGCCCCACCAGCGGTTCGGGACAAGATGAAACTCGCCTCGGAGGCAGCCATCCTCTGCCCCTCCTCCATGGGGCAGTACTCGATCTCCACCTATCTCGAGCAGTTCGACTGGCGCGCGCAGATCTCAGAGTTCCGCGGTATGTACCGCCGTCGCAGGGACGCCATGATCTCCGCCCTGGAGGAGTACCTCCCCAGTTGCACGTGGGACACTCCCGACGGCGGCTTCTACGTCTGGCTCGGGCTGCCCGAGGGTCTCGATGCGAAGGAGATGCTGCCCAGGGCCGTCACGAATCTTGTCGCCTATGTCTCCGGGACCGCCTTCTTCGCGAGGGGCCGATCCGGCGAGGATCATCTCAGACTCTCCTTCTGCTATCCCGAACCAGAGGAGATCAGAGAAGGAGTCCGCCGACTCTCAGAAGTCGTGGCCCGCGATCTTGAGCTCGTCCAGCTGTTCGGCCCGGCGCATTTGGAGCCGAGCCCCGGCGTATCCGCCCCCGCCCCCGACCAGATCTGAGGTACTTCCATGACAATCGCGACATCGCCCGAGCCCCTCCGTATCGCCATTCTCGCTGGTGGCCTCAGCCATGAGAGGGACGTGTCCCAGCGCTCAGGGAACCGTGTGGCGCAAGTGCTCCGTCACCTCGGCCACAGCGTCATCGTCCTCGACGTGGATGCCCGCATGATCTCCTCGCTGCGCGCCTTCGGCCCTGATGTCGTGTGGCCACTGGTTCACGGTGGACACGGAGAGGATGGCGGACTCCAGAATGTGCTCATCGGCCTTCAGCTTCCCTATGTCGGCACGCACTCCGACGGGTGCCAGCGGGCCTCATTCAAGCCGACGGCCAAGGCCACTGTACGTACCGGGGGTGTTCTCACCCCTGACTCACTCACTCTTCCCAAGGACTACTTCGCCCAGATGGGTGCCCAGGAAGTCCTCGGTATGGTCACCGATCACCTTGGGCTCCCAGTGGTGGTGAAGCCTCATCAGGGCGGCTCAGGGCTCGGTGTCTCTCTTGCCTCGAATGCGGATCAGCTCCGCTCCGCGATGGTGGGTTGCTTCGCTTACGACGAGCGGGCGCTCATCGAGAAGTATGTTGCCGGTACTGAGGTCGCGGTATCCGTTGTTGACACCGGTTCGGGTCCACGTGCGCTCCCACCGGTGGAAGTCTCCTCCGAGGGGGCTTACGACTTCGACGCCCGCTACAACCCCGGCAGGTCCGAGTACTTCGTTCCCGCGCGGCTCTCGGAGGCGGCCATTGAACGACTCAAGGAGACCGCCATCATCGTCCACACGACGTTGGGGCTTGGCCACGTCTCCAGGACCGATCTCATTCTCGATGAGGCAGGAACATCTTGGTTCATCGACGTCAATGTCACTCCGGGCATGACTGAGACGAGCCTCCTCCCATTCGCCGCTGAGGCGGATGGCGACCTTCCCAACCTCTACGACGCACTCGTGCACGCACCGCTCCTCTAGCAATCCCTCCTCGACGGCTGATCGCCCCGGCGCGCCTTATCGCGCGCCGGGGCGATCACTTCGTCCGAGGCATCTCGCCGTCGACCAGAGCGTTTCACGTGAAACACATCGACGGCCGTCGGGCCTGCGGTGACATCAGGCAACTTTCTCGCGGGCCGGCTTGTTTCACGTGAAACCGCCTCCTCGACGCATGGGAGAGCATTGTTTCACGTGAAACGACCGAAGTCAGCTTCCGGGGTCAACGGCGCATCATTGTCCGGCCTCGTCCCCTGTTTCACGTGAAACAGTCGCGCCGCCAATCGAGAGGATTGGCGGCGCGACGATCGAGCGGTCGAGTCGAAAGGCCTTCAGACCTCGTCAAGCGAGGTACCCGGTGCGAGGGCCTCGACCAGACGGGCAAGATCATCCTCACCCGCGAACTCGATAGTGATCTTTCCCTTCTTGACGCCTCGAACCACTTTCACCCGGGTGTCGAAGGCATCCGAGAGCCGAGTGGAGAGCGCGGGGAGGGGAAGTGAGCGACTGCGCTGAGGACTCGGCTTCGCAGCAGTGGCGGGTTCGTCGTGAAGCGCGACGAGCTCCTCCGTTGCTCGCACGGAGAGGCCCTCGGAAACGATCCGCTCGGCGAGGGTCTCCATCGCATCATGGTCCGGCAGCCCGAGGAGGGAGCGGGCGTGCCCTGCGCTGAGAACCCCGGCGGCGAGCCGGCGCTGCACGGTACCGGGCAGCTTCATGAGGCGCAGGGTGTTGGAAATCTGAGAGCGTGAGCGCGCGATCCTCCGCGAGAGCTCAGCATGAGTGCAGCCGAAGTCCTCCAGGAGCGCCTGATACGCCGCGGCTTCTTCCAGGGGATTCAGTTGAACGCGGTGGAGATTCTCCAGCAGGGCATCGCGGAGCAGATCCTGATCGTCGGTATAGCGGACAATCGCAGGAATCGTCTCAATACCAGCATGCTTGGAAGCGCGCAAACGGCGCTCACCCATGATGAGTTCGTAGCGTGTGCCTTCCTCATCATCAATGCGGCGAACGACGATCGGCTGGAGGAGCCCGACCTCCTTGATGGAGGAGGCGAGTTCTTCGATATCCTCCTCATCGAAGACCTGTCGTGGCTGCCTCGGGTTGGGCGAGATGAGCTCCACAGGAAGCTCCGCGAAGGTCGCTCCTGGAACCGGGACGAGCCCGCTGGGATCCTCTCCCTGCCCGTCGTCGTCGCCGCTCTCACTGGGAATCGGCATCGAGCCACCATTCTCGACGACCTCCTCCTCAGCCACCACGTCCTGTGGCTCAGCGGCATTGACATCACCAGGCTGGGGAGGCGCCGCATCAGTGTTCTTCACAGCGGGAGTGTCAGTTTCACGTGAAACCGATGTCTTCCCAGAACCGGAGTCCTTCTGAGCGGTTTCACGTGAAACACCGTCGACGGCCTTCGCCGCCTTCTTCTCGATCTCGCTCGCCGGCCGCCTCGCCGCGACGCTCGTGCGCGCCTCCGTGGTCTCCACGGGCTGCCGACTCCGATTACCCGAGCCCTTCCGCCCATTCTTCGAGGCCCTCTTCGACGGGGCGAGGAGAGTGGCGGCGATATCCGCCGAAGTGTGTGCGGCGTGCCCGGATACCGTGGATTCCTCCACGGTGCCGGGCTCCTTCTCGCCATCTCCGATATTCGCCTTCACGCCGTCGTCCGCCTTGGTGACGCGAGCGGCGCGCCCTTCGGGGAAGAAGACATCTGTGGGGCGCCTGGCGGGCGCCTCCGCCTGGGCCTCCGGGATGAGGGCCTGCAGCCCGCGACCGAGTCCGCGCTTCTTCTGCGCCATCTGTGCTCAGGCCTCCTTGGAATTGTTGTCCGCCGTGCCGGCGTCGTTGCTGTTGTCATTTCCCGTGATCCCCACGTCCTCGACCTCAGGGTTGTGGGAGCCCTCGGTGGCCTCACGAACCACACGCCGCATCTGCCATCCCTCGATGCCGCGGTCGGCGATCTCCCAAGCGAGTCGCTTATAGGCGATGGCGCCTGAAGCACGTGGATCCCAGAACACCACGGGCGAGCCGAAGGAGGGGGCCTCCGCCACTCGAATCGAGCGCGGGATCTTCGTGTCGAGTGTGGCATCGGGGAAGTAGGTCCGCACTTCCGCCTCCACATCCCTGGCGAGAGTGGTGCGCCCATCGAACATGGTCAGGACAATCATCGAGACCGCCAGGGCTGGGTTGTGAATCTCCGCGATCCGCTCGATGGAGCGGCTGAGCAGCGCCAAGCCCTCCAGGGCGTAGTACTCGGCCTGCATGGGGATGAGCACCTCGTTGGCGGCCACGAAGGCGTTGATCGTCATGATGCCCAGGCTGGGAGGGCAGTCGATGATGATGTAGTCCATCCGGGACTGCCCGTCCTCGTATCGGGAGCGCAGATAGTCCTCAAGGGCGAGGCGAAGTTTGGATTCACGTGACGAGGTGTTGATGAGTTCGATCTCGACGGCGGCCACGTCAATCGTGGCGGGCAGGCAGTAGAGAGTCGGGGCGAAGCGCGTCTGAACGACGACGTCCCTGAACGGCATGCCATCCACGAGGACGTCGTAGATCGATGCGTGCTCCTCATCGTGGGGCACGCCGAGGGCAGTGGAGGCATTGCCCTGGGAGTCGGCGTCAATGAGCAGCACGTGAAGACCTGCTTCCGCGAGGGCGGCGGCCACGTTGACGGCGGTCGAAGTCTTGCCGACCCCGCCCTTCTGGTTGGCCACCGCGATCACCCGGGTCTGCTCAGGTGGCTGGAACCCGCCCTCGGCCAGCTCGTTCAGTGTCGAGTGATCAGCTCGGACCTGATCGAAGATGGATCCCGGCACGCTGCTCTCCTCCAACGACGGCGCACGGTACCTCAAGGGGCACCGTCTGTCCCGCCAGTCTACGGCAGAGTACCGCGAGCCACTGGTGGGCGCGAGGCGAACTCAGCGACGCGGGCGCTGAACCTGAACGACTTTCGTCACGTCGTCGCCGGCGGTGACGACTTCATGGATGACAGCAGGCAGGAGCTTCATCTTCTTAATGACGTACTTGGCATCGCGGACCTCGTCGTCCGCCTTGGCCCCCTTGAGGGCGAGGAGGCTCGCCCCGGGGCGGAGCATCGGCGCCGTGAGCCGGATGAGCTTGGAGAGATTGGCGACGGCGCGCGCGGTCACAGCGTCGTACTTCTCCTTCACCTCCTCGGCCCGGGCACGGTGAATCGTCACGTTGTCGAAGCCGAGCTCCTCGACGACATCTGATAACCACGCCACGCGGCGCTCCATTGTTTCAATAAGAGATACTTCTAGATCTGGTCGGATGATCGCAATGATGATCCCGGGGAAACCCGCGCCGGATCCGACGTCGGCCACGGTCCCCCGGGAGGGGAGGAAGGGCCCGACAGCGGCGGAGTTGACGAGGTGGCGGGACCAGAGCCTGGGAAGCTCCCGGGGACCCAGGAGACCCCGCAACTCGCCCTCGGCGACCAGCATCTGGGCGAAGCGCTCCGCCGCGGGGAAGCCGAGTCCGAAGATCTCGCGCATCTCCTCGCTCGGCTGCTCAACCCCTGTGGCCTGATCCGCCAGGGCGCTCCCGGCGTCCTCCCGGTCCGACCCCATCCTCAGTCCTGGCCCTGCTCGCCGGCCTTGTCGCTGTCAGCGCCGCCAGTATCGTCGATACCAGGCTCGTCACCCTCCTCGGGCAGCATGATGACGACGCGGCGGTGCGGCTCGGCGCCCTCGGACTCGGAGACCAGCCCTGCTGCGGCGACGACGTCGTGGCAGACCTTCCGCTCGAAGGGATTCATCGGCGCCAAGGACACGGTCTCGCCCGAGGCGTGGACGCGGGCGACGGCCTCGGCGGCGATCTTGGTGAGCTCCTCGCGCCGCTCCGCACGATAACCGTTGATGTCGAGCATGAGGCGCGAGCGGTTGCCTGTGCGGGCCTGGACGGCGAGCCGGGTGAGCTCCTGAACGGCCTCGAGGACCTCACCGTCGCGACCGACGAGGTCGGCGAGCTCGCGCTCATCGCCCTCCTCCGAGGCGACGATGGCGATGGAGGCACGGCCGTGATCGACGTCGATGTCGATGTCCCCGCCGAGGTCGGCGATGTCGAGGAGTTCCTCGAGGTAGTCGGCACCGATCTCGCCCTCCTCCTCCAGGCGCTTGACGGTGTTGGAAACGGCCGGGGCCGCTACCGCGTTGTCAGTGTTGTCCGTCACGATCTGTCCGTTCCTTTGCTTCTCAGAGTTCGATGCTGGGTGGACTGAGGCTTCGCTCAGCGGTTCTTGCGCTGCTTCTTGGCCTGGGCCTTGCGCTTGGCGGCCGCCTGCTGGCGGGCGCGGGCCTTGCGCTCGTAACGGCGCCTGGCGATCTCCTGCTCGGTGAGCCCACCGTGCTTGGCCGAACCCGTCGTCATCGAGGCGTGCGAGTCGTCATCCGACGCGCCGTCCTCCGAGCCCTTCGCGGCGTGGGCCTCCTGGACGGTGGCCGGCAGAGACCTCTTCTGGCGGTTCTTGCGCACGGGCTGAACGCGCTGGCCCCCGGTCCTGCCGGCGGCCTCGGCCTGCGCGGCGCGCTTGGCGGCTTCCTCCTCCTCGAGAGAGGGCAGGCCCTTGGCGGCGCGCTTGGCGTTCTGCTTGGCGCGGTAGTTGCGCTCGGCCTCCGACCCCGGTGCCGGCATTCGGTGGATCGTGTAGAACTGCTGGCCCATGGTCCACAGGTTGGAGACCAGCCAGTAGATGAGCACGCCGATCTGGAAGTTGATGCCCGTGACCGCGAACATGATGGGCATCACCGTCGTCATGATCTTCTGGGTGCGCATCATCGGGTTGTCGTCCGTCTTGGACGAGTCCGGCATGTTCTTGGTGGTGATCTGCGCCATCGTGTACCACTGGCTCACGGACATGGCCAGGATGAGGATGACGGAGACGATCTGGACCGTCAGATCGCCGTCGGCCCGCATGAAGGACGAGGACAGCGGAGCCCCGAGGACAGTGGAGTCCTGCACCTGCTGGGCGAACTCCTGGGTCAGGGGGCCGATGGAGTAATGACCGCTATACCCCTCACCGCTGGCGATGGGCTGGAGGTGGTTGAGGACTCGGAAGAGAGCCCAGAAGATCGGCAACTGCACGATGATGGGCATGCAGGAGGCCAAGGGGTTGGTCCCGTGCTTGCGGTAGAGGGCCATCATCTCCTCCTGCTGCCGCTGGCGGGAGGCGGGGTCCTTCTTGCCCTTGTACTTGTCCTGGAGGGCCTTGAGCTCGGGCTGCATGAGCTGCATGCCACGCTGGGCGCGGATCTGCCGCACGAACAGCGGCATGATGAGCAGGCGGACCACGATCGTCAGGCCGACGATCGACAGCACCCAGGCGATGCCGGCGCCGTCGGGCAGGCCGATCGCGACCAGGGCCTGGTGGATATGGACCATGACCCAGGCGATAGCCACCTTGAGCGGCCAAAGGAACGAGTCCATCTGCACTCCTTGTATGCGTCTGGCGGGAGGGAACCGCCTGCCGGATGATCCAGCGCTCCCCGCTCAGCCCTCCTCGAGCTCGAAGCGGGGGATGTCGTGTGGGTAGTGGTAGCGCCATTGACCGCGGTCAGGCACATGGTCGACGCCGCCCCTGCTCCAGGGATTGCATCTGAGGATCCGCCAGGCCCCCAGCACGAGGCCCTTGAGGGCGCCATGCGTGCCCAGCGCCTCGACGGCGTAGGACGAGCAGCTCGGATAGTAGCGGCACCTGGCAGGGATCACCGGGGAGATCCACCGCTGGTAGGCGTGAACGCAGGCCTTCATGACCTGGGCCAGGGGCGAGGGACGAGTACTGAGCGAGTCGATCATCGCCGTCGTCCTCTTCTCGCAAGATCGCGGCTGCGGGTCAGCGCGCGATCGAGATCGGCACCGAGCTCAGCGCTCGTGGCGCCGTCGGCGGCGGCGAGCCCCCGGATGACGATTCGCGAGCCGGGCTCGACGCCCCCGATCCTCGCCCTCATGAGGGCCCGGATACGACGCTTGATGCGATTGCGGTGCGTGGCCCTGGCCACCTGCTTCTTCGACACCACGACGCCGACGAGTCCGGGAGAGGTGTCCCCGGCCTCATCGGCGCGGTAACGGTAGTAATGGACGACGAGCCTGCGGCTCCCACTGCGCGCACCGCACTGCACCGCGATCGAGAAATCATCCGATCGCAGCATCCGATGCGCGGCCGGGAGCACCTCAGGCAGCGAGACGCGCGCGGCCCTTGCGGCGGCGCGAGGCGAGGACGGCGCGGCCAGCGCGGGTGCTCATGCGCTTGCGGAAGCCGTGCACCTTGGCGCGACGGCGGTTGTTCGGCTGGAAGGTCCGCTTGCTCACGGGGATACTCCTGGTCGGAAACGTGGAACAGCGCGACGCGGGCCGCGGCGCTGTCGCTCGCGGTGGCTGCTCCAGGGTGGGGGGCGTGACTCCACGCGAACGTCCGCACCACAATACGTTTCGGCGCTCTGACGGGTCAAACTCCCGGTAGTGCTCGAGGGTGAGAAACGGGCCACGTCGGCGCAAGGCTCCCCCGCGCGTTAGGCTCGTCGTCTAGATACGTTCATCATCACTCAGGAGAACCACGTGCTCGAGGACGCGGTCACCAAGTGGCATTCGGCTCTCGAGGTCCTCGCGGCCTCGGGCGAGCTCGGCCAGGGCAAGGTGTCCATCATCCGCATGACCCGGGTCATCGACGTCGATGGCACCCTGGTCCTCGTCGCGGGCTCCTCGTTCGCCAAGGACATCATCGACAAGTCCCGCGACCCCATCGGCCGTGCCCTCATGACCGCCTGGGGCAAGGAGGTCCCCTTCGAGGTCATGATCGACACCTCCGGGGACCCTGTGCCCCCGCCGGCGCCGCCCATCGCGCCACCGGTGGTCCACCCCACTGCCATGGCCGATGCCGGATCAGCGCCGTCGACCCTCTCCCCACCATCGGTGCCGTCGGGCGTCCCCCTTGCCCAGCAGATGCCGTCGGCCCTCATGACGGGGCGCACCGACTTCGCGATGGGTGAGAACGGATCCTCGACGGGGAGCACCGGGTCCAATCCCTTCGCCGCCACGGCGCCCGCGGGCTCTGACGGCTCGACCCTCAACCCGCGCTACACCTTCGACGCCTACGTCACCGGCTCCTCCAACCGATTCGCGCACGCGGCGTCGATCGCCGTCGCCGAGGCTCCGGCGCGCGCCTACAATCCCCTGTTCATCTACGGGGGCTCCGGGCTGGGCAAGACCCACCTCCTCCACGCCATCGGCCACTACGCGCGCACGCTCGACCCCACGATGCGAATCAAGTACGTCAACTCCGAGGAGTTCACGGCCGATTTCATCGCCGCCGTGCGCGACAACCGCGACAACGGCAGCCTCGACTCCTTCAAGCGCCGCTACCGCGACGTCGATATCCTGCTCGTTGACGACATCCAGTTCCTGGCGGACAAGGAGCAGACCCTCGAGGAGTTCTTCCACACCTTCAACGCCCTCCACTCCGCGGGCAAGCAGGTGGTCCTCACCGCGGACCAGCCGCCCAAGGCCATGAACAACCTTGACGAGCGCCTGCGCTCGCGCTTCGAGTGGGGCCTGCTCGCCGACGTCCAACCGCCGGATCTCGAGACCCGCATGGCGATCCTCTCGCTCAAGGCTCGGGCCGAGGGACTCGACCTGCCCATGGACGTCCTGGAGTACATCGCCTCCCGGGTGACCACCAATATCCGCGAGCTCGAGGGCGCCCTTATCCGGGTGACCGCCTTCGCCTCGCTCAATCAGCAGACGATCGACCAGACCCTGGCCGAAATGGTCCTGCGGGACATCATCTCCGACCCCGCCAGCGAGGAGATCACCACCCCCCTCATCATGGCGCAGACGGCGGACTACTTCGGCATCACCGTGGACGACCTGTGCAGCGCCAACCGCTCGCGCCTCATCGTCCACGCGCGCCACATCGCCATGTACCTGTGCCGCGAGCTCACCGATCTCTCCCTGCCCAAGATCGGCCGGGAGTTCGGCGGACGCGACCACACCACCGTCATGAGCGCGGACAAGAAGATCCGCCAGCAGATGGCCGAGCGCCGCTCCACCTTCAATCAGGTCACCGAGATGACCAGCCGCATCAAGCAGGCGGCCCTGGAGCAGAACTGATCTCTCGCCGAGACCGGTCGAAAATAGGAGCGAGACCGGTCCTCCATCCACAGACCCGCATGTGAAACGGAGCGCTGGCGCCGTCACCGCACCCTCCGAACCGGTTTCGATCATCATTTCGACCGGTCTCGGATATAGGGGGTATGCCAACGACCATGAGGCCTATGTGACTCATGTGATTCGTGGGATGTTTGATCATTGATCCACGCCTGTGGACAGACCTGTGGACAACATCACCGACGCGGTGGACGCCGAGCCCCGGTCTGTGGCGCTCATCGGGTCTCGCTGTGAGCCGGCCCTGATCGCTGCTGCGCCCCTCCACCCCTGCCATGCCCCAGGGCACCGAACCACTCCTTTGTCATTCCACACCCCCACCGGCGCCCAGCCAGCGCGGAAGTGCGTTTCCCACAGGATCCACACCTCCTACAACACCTACCAACTCACTACACCGACCCGAATCGCATGACCGGCCAACGAGGTGCCCGGCCCCCCAGCCCGAGCGCCTCCGGCCATGCGACGTGCGACCGACGCAGCAGGCGCCTCGTGCGCCAGGCGCAAACCGTCTACACTCGCCGATGTTGTTTGTCCGCACTCTCCTCAGGGGGCCACAGTGAAGCTCAGGGTCGACCGCGATGTCCTCGCGGAGGCTGTCACCTGGACAGCCCGCTCCGTTCCCGCCCGCCCGCCCGTGCCCGTCCTGGCCGGCGTGCGGCTGGAAGCCTCCGGATCGACACTCGTCCTGGCCTCCTTCGACTATGAGGTCTCCGCCCACTGCGAGGTGCCGGCCGACATCGAGACCGAGGGCGTCGTCCTCGTCTCCGGCCGCCTACTGGCGGACATCGCCAAGGCCCTGCCCGCCAAGCCGGTCGACCTCGAACTCGAGGGCACCAAGGTGATGGTCACCTGCGGCTCCTCACATTTCTCCCTAGCCGCCATGGCCGCCGATGACTACCCGGCACTGCCCCCCATGCCCCAGGCCGCTGGCACGATCGACGCTCACGACCTCGCCCAGGCGGTCGCCCAGGTCTCCATCGCCGCCTCCCGCGACGAGACCCTGCCGCTGCTGACCTCCATCCAGGTCGATGTCCAGGGCGATGCCCTCACCCTCATGGCCACTGACCGCTACCGGCTCGCCGTGCGCGAGATGACCTGGACGCCGTCGGACTCCTCCTTGGAGACCACCGCCCTGCTCAAGGCGCGCACACTGTCCGACGTGGCCAAGTCGCTCACCTCCTCCGGAGACGTCACCCTCGCCCTGTCCGACGGCGGCGGGACCTCCTCGGGCCTTATCGGCTTCGAGGCCGGCGGGCGCCGCACCACGTCCCTGCTCACCGACGGCGACTACCCCCCGGTGCTGCGCCTCTTCCCCGAGCAGACCCTCATCCACGCCACCGTCGGGCGTGAGGAGCTCATGGCCGCGGTGCGGCGCGTCAGCCTCGTCGCCGAGCGTTCCACCCCGATCCACATGTCGTTCACCCAAGGGACCCTTACGCTCGAGGCCGGTCAGAGCGATGACGCCCAGGCCTCCGAGAGCATCGTGGCGCACCTGGAGGGCGAGGACATCGCCACCGCCTTCAACCCCGGCTACCTCCTCGACGGCCTCGGGGCCATCTCCGATCCCTACGTGCGCCTCGACTTCACCCACGCCTCGAAGCCCGCGGTCCTGACCGGCATGAGCGCGATCGGCGGCGAGGAGGACTCCTCCTTCCGCTACCTCATCATGCCGATCCGTTTCGGCGCCTGACCCGGCGCGAGGCCCCAACAACGTTCTCGCGCCGTCCTCGCGCACCGCTGTGTACGTCTCCGACCTGGCACTCGACGACTTCAGGTCCTATCGGCACCTCGTGGTGGGCCTGGAACCGGGCATCAGCGCGTTCATCGGCCCCAACGGGCAGGGCAAGACCAACCTCGTCGAGGCGATCGCCTACCTGTCCACGCTGAGCAGCCATCGCGTGGGCGCTGATCGGGCCCTCGTGCGGCGCGCGGATGACGGCGAGCAGCCCGGTGGCGCCGTCGTGCGGGCCAAGGTGGTCCACGGCGAGCGCCCCAGCGTCATCGAGATCGAGATCATCGCGGGCAGGGCCAACCGCGCCCGCCTCAATCGCGGTGCCTGCCGGCCGCGGGACCTCGCCGGGATACTGCGCACCGTCGTCTTCGCGCCCGAGGACCTCGCCCTCGTGCGCGACGAGCCCGGGGTGCGACGCCGCTTCCTCGACGATCTCGCCGTCATGCTGCGCCCCGCCCTCGCCGGGGTGCGCCTCGAGCACGACAAGATCCTCGCCCAGCGCGCGAGCCTCCTGCGCTCGGCGCGCGCCCACCGGGGCCGGGGCGCCTCCTCCTCCATCGAATCGATGATGTCCACCCTGGAGGTCTGGGACGCCCAGCTCGCCGCCGCTGCTTCACGGCTCATCGCCGCGCGCATCGAGGTGGTCCAGCGCCTGCGTCCCTGGGTCGAGTCCTGTTATGAGGCCGTCTCCGACAATCAGTCCGAGGCGCGCCTCGCGTACCGCTCCAGCCTCCTGGCCCATGAGGGCGCCATCGACCCCGAGCCCGGACCGGCGTGGGAGGAGGCGCTGACCGCCGAGAGCGGACTCGCCGATGCCGCGGCGGTGTCCGCCCGTCTGGAGTCGGCGATGGGCGGGCTCCACGCCCGTGAGATCGAGCGCGGCGCCAACCTCGTGGGCGCCCACCGCGACGACCTCTCCCTCTTCTTGGGCTCCCTGCCCGCCAAGGGCTTCGCCTCCCACGGCGAGCAATGGTCGCTGGCGCTGGCACTGCGCCTGGCTTCCTACGAGATGCTCCGGCACGACGTCGATGCCTACGGGGGCGACGGCGAGCCGGTCCTCATCCTCGACGATGTGTTCGCCTCACTCGATGACGGGCGCCGCGCCGCCCTGGCCGCCATGGTGGCCGGCGCTCAGCAGGTGCTGGTCACGGCCGCCGTCGACGCCGACGTGCCGGAGGGCCTGGCCGGAGTGCGATTCCGCGTGGCTGGATCGGAGGTGACCCGTGACTGAGCCCGCACGGGAGGCCGGAAACCAGGACGGACACCACCTCGGGGGAAGCGGGACCGGCTCCGCCGGGGACGGCGCGAGCCTCGCCTCGCGAGCCCTGTCCCGCGTGCGGGCCTCCGCATTCGAGCGCGGCCAGATGCGCGCCCCTGCGCGCTCCAGCGGGCGCGCGGGGGCGGATGATCCTGCGCCGTGGGACGCTCCCCGGCACCGCGTCGGCATCGACGGTGGCCGGGGCGGTGATCCCGGGAGCGAGGACTGGACGAATCGCGCGCCCGGGTTGGCCGCCGATCGCGGCCGTCCCGGCCCCAGCCGTTTCGACCCGCGAACCGCGAAGAAAGACCTCGCCCGCATGGTCGAACGCAAGGGGTGGGCGGGGATGCTCGCAGTGGCCGGCATCGCCGCCCGCTGGGAGGAGATCGTCGGCCGGTCCATCGCCGAGCACTCGCGCGTGGAGTCCTTTGAACCCGGCAGGATCACCATCAGGGCCTCATCCTCCAGCTGGGCGCAGCAGTTGCGGCTCATGATGCCCACGATCGCGCGGCGCATCAGTGAGGAGGCGGGTGGCGCTGCCGTCGATGTCCACGTGCTGGGGCCGGCCGGACCCACCTGGCGCCATGGCCGCTTCCCCGTGCGGGGCGGGCGCGGTCCCCGTGATACCTACGGATGAGCGCCGCAGGGGCTGCCACGATCGCGCCCCGGGGCCCTTGCCCCAGGGCCACTCGGCACGCCCCACCTCCGAGGGTGACGCCCGGCACGCTCCGCTAGGCCCCCTGAGGTCGGGCTCAGGAACGGTTTCGCGATAAGATCGCCTCGGACAAGCCCATGTCGCGTCGAAGGCGTTGATGGCGCTGACACGTACCCCTCCCCACGGAGGGACCCCGCCTCCCAGGAGAGCCCTGTGAGAGCGGAATGCCGACGACCGTCCCGGCGACGCGGCGGGGCCACCGCCGCGCACCGCCCGGCCCGCCCGCACTGCGGGCGCGAGAACTGAGGAGCAGCAAACACGTGCCCGACCAGGACGCCTCTGAGAACTCTGTGCCCGAATCCAGCTCCGCCGGTGTGGCATCGCCCCAGGTGGAAACCCACCCGGCGACGCCCGCCTCGCCCGCGACTGCGGGATCCGCGGACTACGGCGCTTCCGACATCACGGTCCTGGAGGGACTGGAGGCCGTGCGCAAGCGTCCGGGCATGTACATCGGCTCCACCGGCGAGCGGGGCCTGCACCACCTCGTCTACGAGGTCGTCGACAACTCCGTCGACGAGGCCCTGGCCGGCTACTGCGATCACATCGAGGTCACGATCCTCGCCGATGGCGGGGTGCGCGTCGTCGACAACGGCCGCGGCATCCCCGTGGACATCCACCCCACCGAGGGCAGGCCCACCGTCGAGGTCGTCATGACGATCCTCCACGCCGGCGGCAAGTTCGGCGGCGGCGGCTATGCCGTCTCCGGCGGCCTGCACGGCGTGGGTATCAGCGTCGTCAACGCCCTGTCGACCCGTGTGGATACCGAGATCCGCCGTCAGGGATACGTATGGCGCATGTCCTTCGCCGACGGCGGCCGTCCCATCACCGAGCTCGTCAGGGGTGAGGAGACCGACGCCACCGGCACAACGCAGACCTTCTACCCCGACCCTGAGATCTTCGAGACGGTCGACTTCGACTACGAGACGCTGCGCCGACGCTTCCAGCAGATGGCCTTCCTCAACAGGGGGCTGCGGATCACGCTGAGGGACGAGCGCCCCAGTGCCGTCGAGGAGGGTGACGAGATCGCCGGGGACGAGGTCAAACCGAGCGATGAGGCTCCGGTGCCCGTCAAGGGGCACCGCTCCGACACCTTCTGCTACGAGAACGGGCTGCGCGATTACGTCGCCTTCCTCAACAAGTCCAAGAAGGTTGAGCTCGTCCATCCCGAGATCATCGACTTCGAGGCCGAGACCGTCCTCGAGGGCGCCCGGGCCATCAGCCTCGAGATCGCCATGCAGTGGACGAGCGCCTACTCCGAGTCCGTCCACACCTACGCCAACACCATCAACACTACCGAGGGCGGTACTCATGAGGAGGGCTTCCGCACCGCGCTGACCACCCTGGTCAACAAGTACGCCCGGGACAAGGGCCTGCTCAAGGACAAGGATGACAACCTCACCGGTGATGACATCCGCGAGGGCCTCACCGCCGTCATCTCCGTCAAGCTCTCCGAGCCGCAGTTCGAGGGCCAGACGAAGACCAAGCTCGGCAACACCGAGGCGCGCACCTTCGTCCTGCAGACCGTCAACGCCAAGCTCGGCGATTGGCTCGACTCCCACCCCGCGGACGCCAAGTCCGTCATCTCCAAGGCCCTCCAGGCGGCGGCCGCCCGGGTGGCCGCCCGCAAGGCCCGTGAGGCCACGCGCCGCAAGGGCGTCCTGGAATCCGCCTCCATGCCCGGCAAACTGCGCGACTGCTCGAGCCGCGACGCCGCCGACTGCGAGATCTTCATCGTCGAGGGGGACTCCGCGGGAGGCTCCGCCGTGGGCGGGCGCGATCCCGAGCACCAGGCCATCATGCCGATCCGCGGCAAGATCCTGAACGTGGAGAAGGCCCGCCTGGACCGCGCGCTGTCATCCGACACGATCCGTAGCCTCATCACTGCCTTCGGCACCGGTATCGGCGAAGACTTCGATCTTGCCAAGCTGCGCTACGGCAAGATCGTCATCATGGCCGACGCCGATGTCGACGGCCAGCACATCGCCACCCTCCTGCTCACACTCCTGTTCCGCTACATGCGTCCCCTCATCGAGCATGGGCACACCTATATCGCGATGCCGCCCTTGTACCGCCTCAAGTGGTCCAATGCGGACCACGAGTTCGCCTACTCCGACGCCGAGCGCGACAAGCTCCTCGCCGCGGGCGCTGACGCCGGTCACCGCCTGCCCAAGGAAGGAGGCATCCAGCGCTACAAGGGACTGGGCGAGATGAACGATCACGAGCTGTGGGAGACCACCATGGACCCCTCCTCCCGCATCCTCAAGCAGGTCACCCTCGATGAGGCCGCGAACGCCGATGAGACCTTCGCGATCCTCATGGGTGACGACGTCGAGCAGCGCCGCTCCTTCATCCAGCGCAACGCGACCGACGTCCGCTTCCTCGATATCTGATCGCCGCGGCCGGCGCCCCGCGCGCCGCCGTCGGCCCCACGCCACCGCCCGGCAGGGCACTCAAGGCACTGAAGGACACTGAAGGATCCACGTGAGCGACGAGACCACCACCCCCACCGACGTCCGCGGGCACGACCGCATCCAGCCGGTCGACCTCCAGATGGAGATGCAGCGCTCCTACCTGGACTATGCGATGAGCGTCATCGTCGGGCGCGCCCTGCCGGATGTGCGCGACGGCCTCAAGCCCGTCCACCGCCGCGTCCTGTACGCCATGTACGACGGCGGCTACCGACCCAACTCCTCCTTCTCCAAGTCCTCCCGCGTGGTGGGCGAGGTGATGGGGAACTACCACCCCCACGGTGACGCCGCCATCTACGACGCCCTCGCGCGCCTCGTGCAGTGGTGGTCCCTGCGCTACCCGCTTGTGGCCGGGCAGGGTAACTTCGGCACCCCCGGCAACCTGGGGCCGGCAGCTCCCAGGTACACCGAGTGCAAGATGGCCCCGCTGGCCATGGAGATGGTCCGGGACATCGACGAGGAGAGCGTCGACTTCCAGGACAACTACGACGGTAGGAACCAGGAGCCGGTCATCCTGCCGGCCCGATTCCCCAACCTGCTCGTCAATGGCTCCGAGGGCATCGCGGTGGGCATGGCCACCCGCATCCCCCCGCACAACCTGCGCGAGGTCGCCCGCGGCGTCCAGTGGTTCCTCGACCACCCCGACGCCACTCGAGAGGAGCTCCTCGAGGCTCTTCTCGAGATCATCCCCGGTCCCGACTTCCCCACGGGCGCCACCATCCTGGGCCGGCGCGGCATCGAGGACGCCTACCGCACCGGGCGCGGCTCCATCACCCAGCGGGCCGTCGTCAACGTCGAGGAGATCCAGGGCCGCCAGTGCCTCGTCGTCACCGAGCTGCCCTACCAGGTCAACCCCGACAACCTCGCTGACAAGATCGCCCAGCTCGTGCGCGACGGGCAGGTCGGCGGGATCGCCGACATCCGCGACGAGACCTCCGGACGCACCGGTCAGCGCCTCGTCATCGTCCTCAAGCGCGACGCCGTCGCCAAAGTGGTCCTCAACAACCTCTACAAGCGCACCCCGCTGCAGGACAACTTCCCCGCCAACATGCTCGCCCTGGTGGACGGGGTGCCCCGCACGCTCAGCATCGACGGCTTTGTGCGCCACTGGGTGGACCACCAGATCGACGTCATCGTTCGACGCTCCCGCTACCGCCTGCGCAAGGCCGAGGAGCGCCTCCACATCCTGGAGGGCCTGCTCAAGGCCATCGACGCCCTCGACGCCGTCATCGCCCTCATCCGGCGCTCGCCGACAACCGAGGAGGCCCGCACCGGCCTCATGGGGCTGCTCGGCGTCGATGAGGCCCAGGCCGAGGCGATCCTGTCCCTCCAGTTGCGCCGCCTGGCCGCCCTGGAGCGCCTCAAGATCCAGACCGAGGCCGAGGACCTGCAGGCCAAGGTCGCCGATCTGCGCGACATCATCGCCTCCCCGCAGCGCCAGCGCGACATCGTCTCCAACGAGCTCGCGGAGATCGTCGACAAGTTCGGCGACGAGCGCCGCACGAGGATCGTCCCCTTCGACGGCGAGATGAGCATGGAGGACCTCATCCCCGAGGAGGACGTCGTCGTCACCATCACCCGCTCCGGCTACGCCAAGCGCACCCGCACCGACGCCTACCGCTCCCAGCACCGCGGCGGCAAGGGCGTGCGCGGCGCCGCCCTGCGCGAGGACGACGTCGTCCAGCACTTCGGGGTGACCACCACGCACCGCTGGCTGCTGTTCTTCACCAACCTCGGCCGGGTCTACCGCGCCAAGGCCTACGAGCTGCCCGAGGGCGGGCGCGACTCCAAGGGCCAGCACGTGGCCAACCTGCTCGCCTTCCAGCCGGGCGAGGAGATCGCCCAGGTCATGGAGCTCGGCGCCTACGACCAGGCCGACTACCTCGTGCTGGCCACGCGCCGCGGCCTGGTGAAGAAGACCCGCCTGTCCGAGTACGACTCCAACCGCTCGGGCGGCATCATCGCCATCAACCTGCGCGATGACGAGGACGGCAACCCCGATGAGCTCATCTCCGCCTCGCTCCTGTCGGCCGGCCAGGACCTACTGCTCGTCTCTCGCCACGGCCAGTCCCTGCGCTTCCACGCCGATGACTCCACCCTGCGCCCCACTGGGCGCGCCACGAGCGGCGTAACAGGGATGCGCTTCCGGGAGGGGGACTGTCTGCTCGCCATGGGCGTCATCGACCCCTCCTGGGAGAACGCCGACCTGTTCGTCGTCACCGAGGGCGGCTTCGCCAAGCGCACGAACGTGCGCGAATACCCGGTCAAGGGGCGCGGCGGTCTGGGTGTCAAGGTCGCCAATCTCGTCGAGGAGCGCGGCGACCTCGTGGGCGCGCTCGTCACCGTTCCCACCGATGAGGTGATGTGCATCATGGCCTCTGGCAAGGTGGTTCGCTCCGCCATCGCCGAGGTCTCCGTGACCGGCCGCGCCACACAGGGCGTGACCTTCGCGAAGCCGGACGACGGCGATCGCATTATCGCGGTGGCCCGCAATGCCGAGCACGACCTCGATGCCGATGACTCTGCACAGGCCCCCGCCGACGCGGTAGCGTTGAGCGAGGACGAGAGTGAGGACCAATGAGCCAGCCCGACGCCGCCCAGCCCATGAACGCATCCATCACAACGAACCCGCCCGCGGCCGGCGCGGCTGGCACCGGCAAGGGCGCCAAGCAGCCCGCGCTCGGCAGCCCCCGCCGCGTGCGGCTCGTGATCAATCGAGTCGACCCCTGGTCCGTTCTCAAGGTGTCCCTGCTGCTCAACGTGGCGATCGGCATCATGATGGTGGTCGGCGCGGCCATCGTGTGGTTCATGCTCGACTCGCTGCACGTGTTCTCCCAGATCCAGGACCTCGTGGGCTCCGTCGTCGAGACGCAGTCCAATGCCTTCACCGGCGTCGTGGAGTACATGAAGTTCTCCCGGGCCATTTCGATGTCCACGATCATCGCGGTCGTCAACCTCATCCTGAGCACCGCCCTGTGCACGCTTGCGGCCCTCATCTATAACGTCATCGCCTCTCTCGTGGGAGGGATTCATCTCACACTGGCGGATGACTGACCGATTTGGTCCTCCCAGACCCGATGAGATAATCTCGTCCGGTCTCAAGGGCCTATAGCTCAGTTGGTTAGAGCGCATCCCTGATAAGGATGAGGTCGCTGGTTCGAGTCCAGCTAGGCCCACGGCACCGCAGCGCGACGGCGAGGAGGCTCCACATGAGGAACCGGACGGCCCTGACCGCTGCGGTTTTCTCGTGCATGGGCGCGATCGCCTACGCGGCCTGGCTCACGTACGAGGCCGCTCGCAAGGAGCAGACCGCCTGGGTCGAGGTCACGGACCCGGTCGAGGAGATCTGACCCTTCCCCGAGGGGCCATGGCGCAATTGGTAGCGCACCTGCTTTGCAAGCAGGGGGTTACGGGTTCGAGTCCCGTTGGCTCCACTCCTGTCGTCCGCGATGGCGCGGCGCGCCGGGTCCTCCAGCAGGCGATGGCTGGTTCAGCGACTCCCGCCGGGACTCCGATGGCCCCGCCGCCCCACCGCGCCCGGAATCCCGCTGACGAATGGGACGTCATGGCATGGGAGGCGACTTCGCTGGACCTGTTGGAGACGGCGTTGATCGCCCCGTCCCGCAGAGGCGCGATGGCCCGCTGCCGATAGGACACGGCGGCCTCGGGGCGCGCCAGCAGCTCGTGGGCGATCCGGATGATGACCGGCCGAGGGTGCTTGCCCACAGGCTGCGAAGAGACTCGGCCGCTAGCCCTGTGGAGACCTGTGGACAGTCAAGCGACTGCAATTCCGGGCTTTCCCCACTTGGGGACAGCTCTGTGGAAAACCACAGCGCTGTTCTTCCACATGGTTATCCCCAGCTGTGGATGAACCACACTGATGTGATTCGTTGGCGAGAAGTTCCTCAGAGGCTCGCCAGGCGCAGCGCCACGAGGCTCACCAGTGCCAGCGCCACGGCGACGGTGCCAGCCGCCGAGAGTGCTCCCCGGCGCTCGCGGGGCGCCCAGGCGTAGACCGCGGCGACAACGCCTCCGGTAATGAGCCCTCCCAGGTGCCCCTGCCAGGAGATCCCAGCGGCGGTGAAGGAGAAGACCAGGTTGAGCACGAGGATCCCTACGATGCTCGTGGTGTCCCGTCCGAAGCGCCGCTGGATGACGAACATGGCGGCGAACAGGCCGAAGACCGCACCGGAGGCTCCCACCGTCGCGGTGCGCCAGTCCGGTGACCCCGGCGAGGACAGCCAGTACACCGCCGTCGATCCGCCCAGGGCGCTCAGCGCCATGAGCGCGCTGTAGCGCCAGCGGCCGAGCAGGGGCTCAAGGGCCTCGCCCAGCACCCACAGGGCCCACATGTTGAAGGCCAGGTGCATGATCGAGCCGTGCAGGAGAGCGCTGGTCAGCAGGCGCCACGGCTCAGCGCCCACGAAGGCCGGCACGAGTGCGAGCTCCCTGATCACGTTCAGCCCCATCCCCGTCGAGGCGGGGAGCTTCTGGGCGATGAAGACAGCGGCGCACACGGCGATGAGCGCCTTGGTGATGAGCGTGGAGCCGTCGGAGAGCCGCCCGCCGAGCGCCGTCGTCGGGACCCGGCGCCCGGCGCTGGCGCGAGCGGTGCAGTCCACGCAGTGCACGCCGACGGCGCTGGGCACCTGGCAGGTGGGACACACCGGGCGGCCGCAGCGCTGGCAGCGCACATAGGCCACCCGATCGGGGTGGCGCGGGCAGACCGGTGCGCCTGGGGTACCCGGGCCGCCCGCCGCCGTCACTGGACGACGCTCACCGAGGTGATGGTGACGTCCTTGAGGGGACGGTCCGTGCTGTCCGTCGGCGTCGCCGAGATCGCGTCCACCACGGCCTTCGACTCGTCGTCGGCGACGGCTCCGAAGATCGTGTGCTTGCCGTTCAGCCAGGCCGTGGGAGCGGTGGTGATGAAGAACTGCGAGCCGTTGGTGCCCTTGCCCATGTGACGGCCGGCATTGGCCATGGCCAGGACGTAGGGGGCGTCGAAGGTGAGACTCGGGTCGATCTCGTCGTCGAAGGTGTAGCCGGGGCCGCCGCGGCCGGTGCCCAGCGGGTCACCGCCCTGGATCATGAAGTTCGGGATGACCCGGTGGAAGACGACGTTCTCATACAGGGGCGCGTTGGAGCCCTCACCAGTGCGCGGATCCGTCCAGGTCCGCGACCCGGTGGCGAGCCCGACGAAGTTCTCAACGGTCACGGGCGCCTGCTCCGGGAAGAGGGACAGGCGGATATCTCCGAGGGTGGTGTGAAGAGTCGCTTCCATGGACTCATCGTCCCATGGGCGGGCGGTCGGGGCTCTCTCCGCTCACGGGTGGCGGGGCGTGTTCACCCCAGGCAAAACGCTGCCATCAAGAGCACCCGCCCGGGCGAGATACAGTGCCATCATGGGTCCCAGTTCGCCTCACGCCGCCCTGGCATCCCGCGACACGACCATTTGAACGCCCCCAGGAGGAGAGCGCCATGCCTTGCAAGACCGCCGACAAGAGGATCGACTCCGACCACCTCCGTCAGGAGGCCGCCAACCTCGCCGAGGCCATCGCCGAGCGGGCCGAGCGCGCCGCCGAGTGGGCCGCCCCGCGCGTCGCGCGCGCCGGGGAGAATGTCTCGCGCGCGGCCAAGGAGGCGCAGACGCGCATCGAGCCCGCTTACAGCGAGGCCCGCGCCCGCGTCGTCGACGACTACCTGCCGCGCGCCCAGCGCGCCGCCGAGGCCGCCCGCGCCGCGATCGCCGAGGCCCCGGCGCCCGTCGTCGCCCCCAAGAAGCGCCGCTGCCGCCGCGGCCTCAAGGTTCTCACCTGGACCACCGTGGTCACCGCCGCCGCCGGTGCCGCCTACATCGCCTGGCGCCGCAGCCAGCCCGTCGAGGACCCGTGGGCCGAGGAGTACTGGGCCGACTCCACCGAGGAGGGCGCCGAGGCCATTGAAGAGCCCACCGGGGCCTGAGCCCACCGGCTGATCGCGCCCGTGACCGCATGACGACGGCGCCCCCGACCTGACATGGTGGGGGCGCCGTCATCGATCATCGCCCGGGTGCGGTGCTGGCCGCAGGGTCGGCGAGGCCCTCGCGGGGGTCTACTTCCAGCGCAGCAGGCCGAGGAAGCCGACCATCATAATGATGAAGCCGATGTAGAGGTTCCCATTGGACAGCCAGTCGGCGGCGTGGTGGCTGAGGAAGTACGGCAGTGGGTACTTCCCCTTGAACAGGTAGGTCACCACGACCCACAGGAGCCCGATGACCATGAGCGCGACCATCGACGGCGCGTACCAGCTGGGGCTGCCGGTGCGCACTACCTTCTGGGGCACGCGGGACACGCGATTGGCCGCTGCGCGCGACTCCTCCTCGGCGGCCTTCGCCGCCTTGGCCGGGTTACCGGAGCGCTTGACGCTGCGCTTCGCGTCATCATCAGATTTCTTGAGCTTGTTCAGCAGGGCCACGCGGGCCTCCTCCTAGCATGACGAGCCTGGGGAAGGGCTCGTGTGCGGGTACTAAAACGCT
Organism: Actinomyces gaoshouyii; assembly: GCF_002072175.1. Classification (GTDB taxonomy): domain Bacteria; phylum Actinomycetota; class Actinomycetes; order Actinomycetales; family Actinomycetaceae; genus Actinomyces; species Actinomyces gaoshouyii. The sequence goes on from NZ_MVIV01000002.1 coordinate 330,623, forward strand.
CCTAGCCTAGGGCATGGGCGGCGGCGAGCGAGAGATGGGACTGTGATCACGCTTGCCCCTACAGGCAGGGACGACGCCCTAGACTGGCGGCCGAGCGGCGGGCAGGCTATCAGTCCCGCCACAACCCTGGGGAAAGTCCTGCGGAAGACGGAGTGCGGATGACCACCATGAGGCACGGCGGCGCGGCGGCGCGCAAGAAGCACTCGGCACTCGACATCATGATCACCGGTGTCGGCGAGATCCTCATCACCGTGGGCCTCGTCATCGTCCTCTTCCTCACCTGGCAGCTGTGGTGGACGAGCCTGGACGCCCAGGAGGAGGCCGCCGCCACGCGCTACGCCTTCGAGAGCCAGCAGGTCGACTCCCCCAAGACCGAGGGCATCAAGCACTATGACGCCCCGCCCGCCTTCACCCCCGTCGGCAACGGGGAGACCATCGGCATGCTCATCGTCCCCAAGTGGTACGGCAAGACGAACAACAACATGCCCATCCTGGAGGGCACCGCCGCGGACATCCTCGACTCCGCCGTCGCCGGCCACTATCCCGAGACCCAGCAGGTGGGCGATATCGGCAACTTCGCCCTCGCCGGCCACCGGCGCACCTCCGGCAACTCCTTCCGGCGCATCGATCTCCTCGAGTCCGGCGACGAGGTGGTGGTGGCCACTAAGGACACCTGGTACGTCTACACCGTCACCGAGCACGAGATCGTGGCCCCGAGCGTCGTCGAGGTCATCGCGCCGGTGCCCCACCACCCCGAGATCGCGGCCACCGATCGCATGCTCACCCTGACCACCTGCCACTCGCTGACAGTCGGCGAGTGGGGCAATGACCACCGGTGGATCACCTACGCGAAGTTCTCCTACTGGATGCCCCGCTCCGAGGGCCGCCCGGCCTCGGTCCTCAACGACCTGGAGGTCAACTGATGTACGGATTGATCTGGCGCCGCCTGCCCGGACCGGTGTGGCTGCGCCTCATTGAGGCACTCGTCCTCGCTGCACTCGTGGTCCTCGGGTTGTTCGAGTTCGTCTTCCCGTGGGCCAACGAGACCTTCCACCTCTCTGGCGAGGCCACCGTATGACCGAGCATCCGCCCTCGGCCTCGCGCCCCGCCGCCCTATAGCCCCTCCTTACATGCGAGACCGGTCGATATCAGGATCGAGACCGGTTCGGAAGGAGTGGGTGGTAGCGCTGTCGGGGCGCGTGTTCAGCAAGGATGGCGGCGTTATCCACCGGAGTCGCGCTTTCAACGCACCCTTCGGTGCTCACGGCACCGGTGCGCGCAGCACCCGTCGACGAGGACGATGCTCGGCGGGAGGGCGGCCGGTTCGCAATCTCGCCGTACTGATCGACCGGTCTCGGTGCCGTTTTCGACCGGTCTCGGCGATAAGGAGGGGGTCAGCCGCCGGTTGGGGACGTGGTTTGGGTCGATGAAGGCTTCCCGCTCGGCTTCGGGGCGGGCGTTGTTGGCGCGGGCTGGTAGTCGAACCTCTTGTAGTCGATGGTGATCTGGGAACCGGCCTCCACCGAGCTGCCCGGCGCGGGCGAGGTCCCCGTGACCTCGCTGCTGTCCTTCTTGGCCTGGTCGGAGGTCTTCTCCGTGGTCGGACTGTTGACATTATAGGTCAGGCCCGCGTCCTGAAGGGCCGACTGCGCCTGCTCCAGCGTCATGCCCTTGACATCGGGAACGGTGACCCGGCCGGTGGACAGCACGAGCGAGACAGTGGTGCCGCGCTGCACGGAGGTCCGTGCCACCGGATCAGTGCGGATAACCTTGTCCTTGCCCACTTCCGCGGAGTCCTCCGAGGTGGAGGTTCCCACCTTCAGACCCGCCTTCTCCAGGGCCTCGCGCGCCTCCTCCTGGGTCTTGCCGGAGACATCGGGGACATCCACCATGGCCGTGCCGAGCGAGTACTGAACTGTCACCGTGGAGCCGGGAGCCGCATCCGTGCCCGCAGCGGGGTCGGTGGATGCCGCGCGGCCCGAGGGAATCGTGTCAGAGGCGACGTCGTCGCCCTTGGCGTAGACCAGGCCGACGGACTCGATCGCCGCCTTGGCCTCCTGCTCCGATTTGCCCGTGACATCCGGGACGGCGACGGTGGTCGGCGTCGGCGAGGCGGTCGGCTTGGGATCGGCCCCGCCGAGGATCCCCGAGCTGACCGCCCATACGCCCAACCCGGCCGCGACGAGGAGCGCCGCGATGAGCAGCCATAGGCCGAGACGGTTCTTGGACTCGCGCTGGTCATCCTCCTCGACGGGCATGGGCAGGGGCTGGCGGGCCGCAGGGGGCGGCGGGGCGGGCGTCTCGGGGTGAGCGGGGCTGAAGGCGTCGGCCTGCTGCGGGAGCGTTGTCGTCGGAGCGGCGGCCCAGGCGGAGGCCGCGGGCGCGGACACGGCACTGCCCCGCTGCGCGGCCAGGAGGTCGGTGCGCATGTGGGCGGCATCCCCGTAGCGGTCATCGCGGCGCTTGGCCAACGCCTTGAGGACCACCCGGTCGATCGCCTCCGGGATATCGGCGGCAATCGACGACGGCGGCTTGGGCACCTCCCGCACATGCTGGTAGGCGATGGCCACAGCGGAGTCGCCTGTGAACGGCGGTTGGCCGGTGAGGAGCTCGTAGAGGAGACAGCCGGTGGAGTAGAGGTCCGAGCGGGCGTCCACGACCTCCCCGCGGGCCTGCTCGGGGGACAGGTACTGGGCGGTCCCGACGACGGCGTGCTGCTGGGTGACGGTCGCCGCGGAGTCCTCGATGGCGCGGGCGATGCCGAAATCCATGACCTTCACCGCGCCGGTGGAGGTGATCATGATGTTCCCGGGCTTGATGTCCCGGTGGACGATGCCGGCGTGGTGGGAGTACTCCAGGGCGTCGAGCACGCCGGTGACGATCTCGACCGCTTCGGGGATCGGGACGGCCTCGCCGTCGCCCAGGAGCTCGCGGACCGTATGGCCCTCCACGTACTCCATGACGATATACGGGACGGTGCGGCTCGTCCCGTCCGGCTGGACGAGGGCCTCCTCGCCGGAGTCGTAGACGGCGACGATCGAGGGATGGTTGAGCGCGGCGGCGGATTGGGCCTCGCGCTGGAAGCGGGTCTGGAACGTGGAGTCGCTGGCCAGGTCCGAGCGCAGGAGCTTGATGGCGATGACGCGGTTGAGGCGCCGGTCGTACCCGAGGTGCACCTCCGCCATGCCACCACGGCCGATGAGGTCACGGATCTCGTAGCGTCCGGCCAGGATCGCGGGGAACGTGTCGGTCACGGTGCCTCCTTGACTGAGGTGACGGGCACTGGGGCGGGGAAGCCGGAGGCCTGCGCGATCAACTCTGAGCCTGCTTCGCTCAGGGCTCCGGCGGTGGTGGGCGGTTGAGGGGCGGCGTCCGTCGTGCCCGGTTGCGCTGAGGCTAGGGTACTCATGAGCGCCACGACGGCGGCAATGAGGATGAGCACTGCTCCGGCGAGCATGAGCAGAGCTGAGACGGACAGGCTGCTCAGGAGCGGCAGGCCGAGGCGGCCCCGACCCGAGCTGCGGCGGGGGCGACGAGCATCACGCGCACGGTGGGACACCGGCAGGGCCCGCATGCGCGAGCCGTGCGTGCTCCGGCGGGCGCTGTGGATCTCGGGTCGGCGCTCGGGCCAGCGTTCGGGCGCTGTCTCGACGATCGCGGCGGCCCACTCCGCGGCACTTGCCGACGCTCGCGGGCGCTCGGCAGCCTTCGATGGCTTCGAGGACGTCGGCACGGCGCTCTGCCCGTCAGTGGCGGCACTGGCCGGAGAGAAGCTGGAGGACGCGGAAGCCCGGCCTCTGCCCGCTGCGCCGGTGCCGATGGCGCCACCGGCAGTGGGGGCGGCGCCCGACCCCCGGGCCGACCTGCCTGTTGAGGCCCAGGCGAGGCTGTCCTCGGGATCCCAGTGCTCCTCCGGCAGGTGGATGACGATCCGATCGAGGCGCCGGGCGAGCTCGCGAGCCGAGGCAGGCCGATCGGCGGGCTTCTTGGCCAGGAGTTCCATGACGACCTGGCGGACCTCGGGGGGCACGCTCTTGGGCATCGGCGGCACGGGCTCGTTGACATGCGCGAAGGCGATGTCCACCTGAGTGGACCCGGTGAAGGGGCGGCGGCCCACGAGAGCCTCGTAGGCGATGATCCCCAGGGCGTAGAGGTCGCCGGAGGGCTGGGCGGCATTGCCCATGGCCTGCTCGGGCGCCAGGTACTGGGCGGTGCCCATGACCATGCCGGTGGCGGTCATGGGCCGCTGGTGGGGGCCGGTGGAGATCCCGAAGTCGGTGAGCTTGGCCAGGCCCTCCCGGTTGATGAGGATGTTGGAGGGCTTGACATCGCGGTGGACGACGCCGGAGTCGTGGACCACCTGGAGGGCGCGGGCCACCTGCGCGAGGATCGGCAGGATCTCCGCGGGCGCCATCGTGCCCTTCTCCTCCAGGATGTCGGACAGGGCGCGGCCCTGCACGAGCTCCATGATGATCCAGCCCGAGCCCTTGCGCTCCCCGAAGTCCAGGACGACGGCGAGGTTGGGGTGGCGCAGTCCCCGGGAGTTGGCGGCCTCCGCCCTCAGGCGGGACAGAAAGATCTCATCCCCGGTGAGCTCGGGGCGGAGGATCTTGGCGGCGACGATCCGACCTGAGTTGAGATCGGTGGCGCGCCAGACCTCCCCCATGCCGCCCAGGGCGATGCGCTCCAGGAGCTGATAGCGGCCCTGGAGCTCGAGCCCCACCTGTGGGATCACTGGTTCACCGCCGCGTCGATGACGGCGGCCGCGATCGGCCCCGCCTCCGAACCACCGGTGGCGGTGGGTGAGGTCTGCTGGCCGCCGTCGATCACCACGGCCAGGGCGATGGATGGTTTGTTGATGTCCGTGCCGGCGAAGCCGACGAACCAGGTGACAGGGCCGCCCTCGTCGGAGCCGGTCTCCGCGGTGCCGGTCTTGCCGGCGACCTGCACGCCGGCGACCTGCGCGGTGGTCCCGGTGCCGGAGGAGACGGCGTCCTGCATGAGGCCGGCGAGGGTCTTGGCGGTCTTGGCGTCGATCGGGGTGCGGGCGACCTCGGGGCCCGTCGTCGAGACAACGGACAGATCGGCGTCCAGGGTGCGGGAGACCAGGTACGGCTTCATCTGCTTGCCGTCATTGGCGACCGTGGCGGCCACCTGCGCCATCTGGAGGGGGGTGACGCGCACGGACTGCTGGCCGATCCCCGCCATGGCGGTCTCCGCGGCGGAGGAATTGGCCGGGTAGGTGGAGGCCGTCACCGGCAGGGGGAAGTCGTCCTTCGTGCCGAAGCCCCAGGCCTCGGCCTCCTTGGCCAGGGAGTCATCGCCCACGTCCATGGCGAGCTGGGCGAAGGGCGTGTTGCAGGACTGCGCGAAGGCCGTGGACAGGGTCGCGGTGCCGTTGCCGCAGGACTCGCCCCGGTAGTTGGACAGCGAGTGGTTCGTGCCGGGCAGCGTGATCGAGTCCGGGGCGTCGAGGGAGGTGGAGGTGGTGACCTTGCCGGCGCGCAGCGCGGCCGAGGTGGTGAGGATCTTGAAGGTCGAGCCCGGGGGGTAGAGATCGCCGCCGGTCGCCCGGTTGACCAGTGGCTTGCCGGGGTCGGCAGAGTACTGGTCCCAGGCGGCGGATACGGTGGCGGCGTCGTGGGAGGCCAGTACATTGGGGTCGAAGGACGGGGAGGAGACGAGCGCCAGGACCGCCCCGGTGGACGGATCGAGCGCGACGACCGCGCCGCGCCTGCCCCCCAGCGCGTTCGAGGCGGCCTGCTGGGCCTGGGCGTTGATGGTCAGGTCCACCGACCCCCCTTCCTGGGAGGTGCCGGTGATGAGGGCCTTCACCCGCGAGGAGAACAGGGAGGGGTCATCCCCGTTGAGCACCTCGTTCTCGGACTTCTCCATGCCGGTCAGTTCGGAGCGGATCGGCGAGGAGTAGCCGGTCACCTGCGCGTAGAGCGAGCCGGAGGAGTAGATGCGCTGGTAGGAGTAGACGTCGTCGGAGGGCTGCGAGGAGGCCACGGGGGAACCGGCCACGAGGATCTGGCCGCGATGGGCCCCGAAGGCGGCGAAGGCCGCGCGCTGGTTGCGCCGGTCGGTGGTCAGACTGCCCTCGGAGGACTCCGATTCCCACAGCGCGGGGCGCGCGAAGCCCTGCACGCTGGTCACGGACACGGCCAGTGCGAGGAACATGATGGTCACGAGCATGGCGACCTGGTGGATCTGGCGGTTCATGGCTGGAGTCCCTCCACTCTCGGCGTCCTCTGGGGAGCCGTACCGGTCGGGGCGCTGCCCTGCTGCTTGCTCACGCCGTCGGGCGGAGTGTCGATGGTGATGTCCGGATCCTCGTCGAAGGAACGGCCTGTGCCCGACGGCGTGCCGGCCGGGCCGTCCGCACCGTGCATCTCATCGAAGTCGAAATCGGGGTCGAGGACGAGCTTGCGCAGGCCCACCGGCAACTCGGCGGTGTCGATGATGCGCGGCGCCGTCGATGGCGGTCGGCGGGCGGCATCGGATAGGCGCATGAGGAGCGCGAGGATCACCCAGTTCGCCACCAGGGAGGAACCGCCGTAGGCCAGGAACGGCATCGTCAGCCCCGTCAGCGGTATGAGGCGGGTGACGCCGCCGACGACGACGAAGACCTGCAGCGCGATCGTGAAGGACAGGCCGGTGGCCAGGAGCTTGCCGAAGCCGTCGCGCAGGCTCATGGCGGTGCGCAGGCCGCGCTCGATGAGCACGATGTACAGCACGAGGATCGCCAGGATGCCGGTCAGGCCCAGCTCCTCGCCGATGGAGGAGACGATGAAGTCGGAGTTCGCGAAGGGCACGAGCGTGGGGTAGCCCTTGCCCCAGCCCGAGCCCGTCAGCCCGCCCGAGGCCATCCCGAACAGGGCGTCGGGCAACTGGCGCGACGAGTGCTCGTAGACGTCCCGGTCCATGGCGTGCAGCCAGTTCTGGATGCGCGCCTGCACGTGGGACAGGTGCGTGGCGGCGAACCAGGCGGCGGGCACGAACAGGCCGGCGCCGATGAGCAGCCAGGAGGGCCGGTCCGTGGCCACGTACAGGGTGACGACGAACAGCCCGAACAGGAGCAGGGAGGTGCCCAGGTCGCTCTGGGCGACGAGCACCATGATGCTAACCCCCCACACGATGAGCAGCGGCACGAGGTGGCGGGCCCGGGGCAGATTGATCCCCATGACCCGGCGCCCCGCCAGGGCGAGGTTGTCGCGGTTGGCCACGAGGAAGGAGGCGAAGAAGACCGCGAGGAGCACCTTGGTGAGCTCGGCCGGCTGGAAGGACATGGGGCCGAGCCGGATCCAGATCCTCGCGCCGTTGATCTGCACGCCCAGGAATGGGATGAACGGCAGGATGAGGAAGACCAGGCCCGCGACCATCGCCGACCAGTCCCACCGGCGCAGGACGCGGTAGTCGGGGATCATGAGCACCGCGCAGAACAGGGCGATGCCCAGGCCCGTCCAGATCGCCTGGCGCGGCCCGACGTAGTACTGCCAGGCCTCGAGGATCTTGTAGGACATGTCGAGACGGGAGATCATCGCCAGGCCGATGCCGTTGAGCGCGATGGCGGTGGGCAGGATGACGGGGTCGGCCCAAGGGGCTTTCCACCGCACCCACAGGTGCACGATGATGCCGATGAGCACGAGGGCCCCGCCGAGCAGGAGGGCCTGGGCCGGGGAGGCGCCGGTGCGGTTGAGGGCGGTGAGGACGAAGCCACTCAGGCCGATGATGACGGCGACGACGATGAGCGCGGCCTCCGCCCAGCGTCCCGTGGTGCGTCGCGCGCCCAGGGGGCTGGCGGGGGGCGCGCTCATCGGTTGGCTCTCGGGCCCGCGGGATCGGAAGCGCACGTGATCACCCCTGCGCGGTCGCCGATGGTGTGGGCGGGGCGGGGGGCGTGGCGCTGGGCGCGGGCGTCGCTGAGCCGCTGGCGGTGGGTGTCGCCGGGAGGACGGTCGCGGCGGTTACCGTCTGGGAGACGTAGGCGCGGGCCTCCTCCAGCGAGTCCTTGGCAACCGTGCCGGCGAGCCGGGACCGCATCTCCGCGGTGAGGGTGTCCACCGGTGGAACGTCATAGGTCTCGACGACGTGGCTCAGGTGGATGGGACCCACAGACTGCGGGATCCCCTGGTAGATGGCGATCTGTTCCTGACCGTTGGCCGGGGCGGTGGTCACGTAGTACTGCCGCTGCGTCCACATGTACCCCAGGTCGAGGGCCGCAGCCAGGGCGATGAACAGGATGAGGGAGGCGACCAGTGAGCGGCGGCTGCGACGGCGCTGGGCCTCGGCGCGCTCGGCCTGCTTGGCGGCCTCCTCGGCGACGAGCTCGCGCTCGGAACGGCTGGCCTCCTTACCGGCCTTCGGATCGAGGCCCGCCACGAGGGCGGCGGCCTTGGCGGCCGGGGTGTCGGCGGAGCCCGGCGCGGGGCGCGCCGCGCTATCGGCGCCCTCGTCCTCCTCGCCCTCCTCCCCGGGCCCGGCGTCGGCCGGGGTTCCGGCGCTCTTGGCGCGGGCCGCGGCGGCCAGGGCGCGCCGGTTGGCGGCCGAGCCGACGACCTGGGCGTCGGACTGGGGCGACTCGTCGTCGTCGACGATATCGACGACGACGACGGTGACATTGTCCGGGCCGCCGGCGCGCAGTGCCAGATCGATGAGCTGGTCGGCGGCCATCCCCGGCTCGGGGATCGAGGTGAGGACCTCGCCGATAGTCTCAGCGGTGACCGGGCCGCACAGTCCGTCGGAGCACAGGAGCCAGCGGTCCCCGGGGACCGCCTCGCGGATCGATTCGTCGAGCTGGACGTCGCCCTCGGCGTCGCCCAGAACGCGCAGCAGGACGGAGCGCTGGGGGTGCCGGCGCGCCTGCTCGCGGGTGAGGCGGCCGGACTCCACGAGGTACTCCACGAAGGTGTGGTCGGTGGTGACCTGGGTGAACTCGCCGTCGCGCAGGAGGTAGGCGCGCGAGTCCCCGACGTGGACCATGGCGAGCTTGTTGCCGGAGCGCATGAGGCCCACGCAGGTGGTGCCCAGTCCTGACAGCTCGGGGTCGGAGGCGGAGCGGTCGATGAGTTCGGCATGGGCGTCCTGAACCGCTGAGCGCAGGAGGCTGAGGAGCTCGCCGGCCTGGTGGGAGTCGGCGTCGAGGGGCGCCAGGTGCTCGATGGCGACCGCCGAGGCGATGTCCCCGCCGGCCGGGCCGCCCATGCCGTCGCACAGGACGCACAGGTGGGGGCCCGCGTAGGCGGAGTCCTGGTTGGACTGCCTCACGAGTCCGATATCGCTCCGGGCGGCGTAGCGCAGGGAGATCGTCATGGGCGCAACTCCAAGGTGGTCTGACCGATCTTCACGGGCACGCCGATCGGCAGCTCGACGGCCCCGTGCACCGAGCGCCCGCCCAGCATGGTGCCGTTCGTGGAGCCCAAGTCCTCCAGCCACCAGGACCCGTCCTTGGGGAAGACGCGGGCGTGGCGGCTGGAGGCGTAGGAGTCATCGAGCACGAGGGTTGATGACGGCGATCGGCCGATGATGATCGACGAGGGGGAGAGGGGAACGGTGGAGCCGGCGAGCGGCCCCTCGGTGATGATGAGGCGGCGGGCGTCGTTGCGCCTGGGCGGCGCGGGCGGGGCCTGAGGGGCGAGCTGGCCCTGCCCCCGCTGCGCGCGGGGAGCGGAGGGGAGCGCGCGCCCGGGGCGCCCGATCGGGATATCGGCCATGTCGCGCTTCAGGACGCGGATGACGAGATATACGAAAACCCACAGCAGGACGATGAACCCCAGTCGCAGAGCAGTGAAGGCCAACTGGCTCAAGTGGCCGCTCCTACGGGTGACGGCGCCTGGTCGGCGCTCTGCGACCCGTCCCAGAACATGATCCGGGTGCGGCCGATCGTCAGCGTGTTGCCGTCCAGGAGGGTGGCGGCGTCGACCCTGTGGCCCTCGACGAAGGTGCCGTTGGTCGAACCGAGATCGGTGGCGATGGCATGACCCTGGGTCAGGCGGATCTCCAGGTGGCGGCGGGAGACGCCGGAGTCATCGACGATGATGTCCGCTTCGCTGCCGCGGCCGATGACCGTGACCTGTCCGGTGAGCAGGTAGCGCTGGCCGTCGATATCGAGGATCGGTTGGGTCGGCGACGGCGTGGCGACCGGGGTGGAGGCGCCGCGGCGCGTGGAGGAGTCGATCTCGATGGCCGAGGCCGTGAGGGCGGAGTCGGAGGCGAACACGACCTCCACGGGCCCGACGAAGGAGTAGCCCTGCTCGGCGGCGTGGGACGTGGCGACGTCGATGAGCTGGTGGGCCATCTCCTCCTCGCTCCAGGCGCGGACTTGCTCGATGGCGGTGGCGGGGAGCCGGACGCGGAAGTGGTTGGGAACCACGGAGCGGTCGCGCGCGAATGAGGCGGCCCGCTTGTCCATCGTCTCGCGGATCTTGGAGGCGATCTCGATCGGCTCGATGTCGTCCCCCAGCCGTGACATGGCACGGTTGGTGACGCTCCCTACGCCCTTCTCGAGCTTGTCCAGGAAACCCATGGACTCAACCTCCCTGTGTGGGGACCGTGCCCGGCCGCATGAGACCGGGTTCTCTCCGCGTCCATCGTAACCGCTGATCCGGTGCGAGCCGAGTGGGGTGCGTTGCAAGACGGTCGACATTCGCGGGGCGGTGCTCCCTGTGGAGGAGCCGGGTGACTGGTGTCACTTCCGAGGGGGAGGTCCTCAATTGGACTCCGGGGGCGCCCAGCGGCTATCGTCTCTCTCGCTTCTCGCGCGAGTGGCGGAATTGGTAGACGCGCACGGTTCAGGTCCGTGTGATCTCACGATCATGGGGGTTCGAGTCCCCCCTCGCGCACCGAATGCGGTGCGGGCCCGGTCCAGATGGACCGGGCCTTCGTCGTCGTAGTGGTGATCCCGGTTGTCCCGGCCGCTGGCTGCCCCGCGGTTCGGCGGGGTGGGGGACGGCGGCCACGTGCGGCTCAGGCGCGGCGTCGGCGCTCGCCGAGGCGGGCGACCATGAGGCCGACGGCTGCTCCGCACCAGGAGCCGATGGCGTTCTGGGCGACGTTGGCCAGGCTCGGCCTGCGCTCCAGGGCGGGGATGAGTGCCTGGGCGAGCTCCGCGCCCGTTCCGATGAGGCAGCCCAGCAGTGCCCACGCCCACCAGGGCACCCTCGGCCAGGCCAGCGTGAGGATCGCCGTCAAGGGCGCCAGCATGACGAGGTTGAGAACGACGTCCTTGCCCGCCTCGCTCAGGAAGAACGGGCCGAGGAGGTCCTTCGTGGAGGCGATATCCCCTCCCGAGGGCCAGAGCACCGCCATGAGCACCGCGATCCCGTATAGCACCGCCAGAGCTCTCGCCGTCCTCCGGCGGGGGCCGAGGCGGTGGGTGTGCCCGGGCGTGGTGAGCTGATCAGGCCCGAGGAGGGGGAGCCCCTCGGCGGAGTCCGGATCGATGGTGCTGGGCGCTCTGACACGGGAGGAGTGCGAGGTCATGGGGGCGGGCACGCCTCTCAGCGTAGGTGCGGGACGGGACGGGTGTTGAGACCGCAGCGGCTCGAAATGATCACGAGGCCGGGTGATCGGCGCGAGACCGGTCGATATCAGGAGCGAGACCGGTCTGCTATCCACAGGCCCTCCCCGCCCCCGCAAGGGCTAGGAGGGCCTGTGGAGGACCGACCGGTCTCGATCGTCATTTCGACCGGTCTCGGCGTGGTGGGGCCCGGGGATCAGCAGCAGCCGGTCTCGATGCTCTGCTCGGCGAGCTCGCGGCGGGCGCGCCAGTACTCCCTCTCGCTCATCGGTTCGTGATCCGGATGCTCGCGCCGGTGACGGGCGATGTAGCGCTCGTACCCGGATTCGCCGGTGAAGTCCCGCCACATGGCGCGCGCCTGGCGCAAGCCGTTGGGGAGCCCCGTCAGGGCGCGAGTCATCCGAGTCATCTCCTTCTCCAGCCGGTTGTCAGTGGGCGCCGTGGGGCGCCTGGCCTGGGATGAGCGCCGGGTCGCCCACGGTCTCGTACTCCTTGACGAGCTTCTTCTGCAACGGCGATGCGAACATCGTGCTCGGTGCGTAGAAGTTGGACTCCTGGTACGGGTCCTCGGAGTTCGAGGTGTTGCCCGTGCGGATCGACTTGACGACCCGCAGGAGTGCCATGACCATGACGAAGGCCACCATGACCACGAAGACGACGGACAGTGTGCCCTGGATCATCGTGTTGCGCACCACGGCCTGGGTGTCGGCGATCGCCGCGGCGTCGGTGAGCGTGGGCAGGAGCTTCTTGGCGTCGCGCCACTGCTGGAAGTAGCCCACACTCCGATCGGTGGAGAAGATCTTGTGCCACGACGCCGTGAAGGTGACCACCGTGTCGAAAACCAGCGGGATCATCGGGATCCACACGTACTTCGTGTAGCCCTTGCGCACCACCATGACCGTGCACACCAGCAGCGCGACGGCCGCGATGAGCTGGTTGGCGATGCCGAAGAGCGGGTAGAGGGTCTGAATCCCTCCTCGTGGATCGGTCACGCCCATGAGAAGCAGCGATCCCCAGGCCGCCACGACGACGGCGGTGGTCGCCCAGGCGCCCACGTGCCAGGAGGGGTCGCGGAACCTGGGCCAGATGTTGCCCAGGGCGTCGGAGAGCTGGAAGCGCGCCACACGGGTGACGGCGTCGACGGCCGAGAGGATGAACAGGGCCTCGAACATGATGGCGAAGTGGTACCAGAAGCCCATCATGGCCCTTCCGCCGCCGATCTGGTGGAGGATGTGCGACATCCCGACGCTGAGGGTCGGCGCCCCGCCGGTGCGCGAGACGATGCTGGGCTCGCCGACATCGGAGGCCACCTGCTTGAGCGCATCGGCGCCGGTATAGGTCGTGGGGGTGCCCGCCTCGTCCCAGGAGTCCCAGGTGGGCTCCATCCGGTTGCCGTGGGCATCGGTGACGTTCAGGTTCTCGACGGCGGCATCGGCGATCTCGGCGCGCGCGGCGGCCTTGTCGTCGCCGTGGCGGGCGGCGGCCGTGGCGACGACGCCGGGGCCGGCGAGCTTGTTCATCGTAGCCTCGGAGGTGTTCATCGAGAAGTAGATGCCGGGGCTGAGCGAGACGGCCGCCGCCAGGGCCATGATCGCCACGAAGGACTCCATGAGCATGCCGGCGTAGCCGATCATGCGGACCTGCGACTCCTTCTGGATCATCTTGGGGCTGGTGCCCGAGGAGACCATGGCGTGCATGCCGGACAGGGCGCCGCAGGCGATGGTGATGAACAGGAACGGGAAGATCCCGCCGGCGAAAACCGGTCCCTCGGTGTTGAGGGCGAACTCGGAGACGGCGGCCATCTTGACGACGGGGTGCACGATGATGATCCCGATGGCCAGGACCGCGATGGTGCCGACCTTCATGAAGGTCGAGAGGTAGTCGCGCGGGGTGAGCAGCACCCATACCGGCAGGACGGCGGCGAGGAAGCCGTAGATGACCATGGCCCACACGAGTGTCGTGGGGGACAGGTGCAGGAACCTGCCGAAGGAGGACTCGGCCACCCATCGCCCGCCGATGATGACGCCGATGAGGATGGCGAAGCCGACGATGGAGACCTGTGTGATCCTGCCGGGCTGGACGTAGCGCAGCCAGAGGCCCATGCCGATGGCGATCGGGATGGTCATGCCGACGCTGAAGACGCCCCAGGGGGACTCGGCGAGGGCGTTGACGCAGACCATCGCGAGGACTGCGAGGACGATCATGAGCATGACGAAGACGACGATCGTGGCGACCGTGCCACCGATCTTGCCGATCTCATCGGTGGCCATTTGGCCCAGTGACCGCCCGCCGCGTCGCATGGAGAAGAACAGGACGAGCATGTCCTGCACGGCCCCGGCGACGACGACGCCCAGGATGATCCACAGTGTTCCGGGCAGGTACCCCATCTGGGCGGCCAGGACCGGACCGACCAGTGGTCCGGCGCCGGCGATGGCGGCGAAGTGGTGGCCGTAGAGGACCACGCGGTGGGTCGGGTCGAAGTCGCGGCCGTTGTTGATGCGCTCGGCCGGGGTCGCGTTGGTGTCATCGGGGCGCATGATCGTGCGCTGGATGAACAGGCCGTAGAAGCGGTAGCCGATGGCGTAGGTGCAGATGGCGGTCACCACGAACCAGATCGTGTTGACCCTCTCCCCGCGCGCCACCGCCAGCATCCACCAGCCCAGCACGCCCAGGGCGGTGATGACCACCCAGGTCGCGATGCGCTTGGGGGTCCAGGTGGTGTCCATCCTGGTGCCGACGGGCACGCCGGCCTTGTTCCTGATGATGAGGCGCTCCTCCTGGGGAGTGTAGGAGGGGATATCTCTTTGGTCTTGGGAGTCCATGGCTTCCCTTCTCGGCGCTGAGAGAGCGTTGTGCGGTGGGGATCAGAGGCGCGCTTGGGACAACGGCCTGGCACAGGCTACTCATTGCCCCGAGATTTGGCCATGTTGCGCACACCCGTGTCATCAAGAGAACGGCGCGCTGCCCGCCCCGGGGCGTATGGGCGGGCGCTGGCGACCGTCCACCGCTCGCGCGAAATGGGCCAGGAGCCTCTCCACCCCCGGGCGTCGTCGCCGTGCCCGGGGCAGCACCAGCAGGAGGCGGCGGCGCAGATCCAGTCCCACTGGCACGGTGCGGAGCTCACCGCTGCCCACGAAGCCCTCAGCGGCCGCATGGGGAACGACGGCGTGCGCCCCGGAATGGCGCACGGCTGTGAGGATCGCCGAGGTCGAGCCCAGTACGGGCGCGTCTGCGGGCACCGTGAGGCCCAGGCCGCCCAGCGCCTCCTCCAGCACCTTACGGGCGCCTGAGCCGGGCTCCCGCAGGACCAGGGTGCCGCAGCTGGTGGGATGCAGCAGCTCCTCGGCGCCCACGGGCGGCTCCCGCCGCGCCCAGGGGTGCCCCGGGCCGACTACCAGCACAAGCTCGTCCCTGCCCATGAGCCGCGACTCCAGCTGCTCACTGGCCCCGGCCCCCTCGATGAACCCGACCTCGGCACGGCCGCTGAGGACCCGATCCTGGACCGCCTGGGAGTTGCATACCTCCACTTGCGTGCCCACCTCCGCACCCGTGAGCCACACCGGCAGCAGCTGCTCCGCCACCGTGTAGGAGGCTGCGATCCGCACCGGTGCGGGGGCGGCGCGGAGTCCCTCCAGGGCGGCTCCCACCTCATCGAGCGCGGTGAGGGCCTCCTGGGCCAGGGCGAGGATCATCTCGCCCTCAGTAGTCAGCCGGGTGCCCGAGGTGGTGCGGTGCAGCAGCGCGGTGCCGGCGCTGCGCTCCAGACGGGCCAGAGTCGCCGAGACCGTTGGCTGGGCCAGCCCCAGTGCCTGTGCGGCGGTCGAGATGGAGCCGGTCTCGGTCACGGTGATGAGTGCCTCCAGCTGCGCGGTGGTCGGACGCATAGCCACGCACTATAGCGCTCCAGGGATCCTGCTCTTGCCGGCGGTCGGCCTTGAACCCAGCATGGTCGGCGTGAAGAACCGTCCCACCGATCTGCTGCCGGGCCTGGCCCTGTGCGGCGCCGTCGCCATCGCCTCCATCCTCATCAACAGGCAGGTGCCACTGCTCTCCAGCATGCTCCTGGCCGTCCTGACGGGCCTGGTCCTGCGCAATATCGGCCTCATCCCCGGCAGCGCCGAGGCCGGGATCGCCTTGAGCGGCAGGACGCTCCTGCGCCTGGGCGTCGTCCTGCTCGGCCTACGGCTGTCGATCAGCGCCGTCCTGGCCCTGGGCTGGGGGGCCGTGGCGGTCATCGTCATGACTGTCACCACGGTCTTCCTGGGGACCCTGGGGCTGGGGCGCCTCCTGGGGCTGGGGCGCGCCACCTGCCTGCTCACCGCTACCGGCACCGCTATCTGCGGGGCGGCCGCGGTGGCCGGGGTGAGCGCCGTCGTGCGCCCCGGCCCGGGGGCGCGGCAGGACGAGGTCGAGGAGGCGGCGGCAACAGCGGTGGCCACTGTCACCCTCTACGGCACGCTCGCCGTCCTCCTCATGCCCCTGGCGGTCGGAGCCCTGGGCCTACCGGCGGTGCCCGCCGGGGTGTGGGTGGGCGCGTCGGTCCACGAGGTGGGTCAGGTCACGGCGACCGCCGGCGTCATCGGCGGGGAGGTGCTCGACGCCGCCGTGGTGGCCAAGCTCGGCCGGGTCGCCCTCCTGGCTCCCCTGGTGGCACTCGTCGGCGTGGCAGAGGGGCGTCGGGCCCGGCGCGAGCAGCAGCACAGTATCGAGCGCAGCGAGGTCAGCGCCGTTCTGGCCGGAGCGCCCGTCCCGCACCCCTCGCGCGTGACCCCGGTGGTGCCCCTGTTCGTGCTGGGATTCCTTGCCGCAGTGGCCCTGCGCTCCGTGGCCGGTGGAATCCTGCCGTCCTGGC
This sequence comes from Actinomyces gaoshouyii, assembly GCF_002072175.1. GTDB lineage: Bacteria > Actinomycetota > Actinomycetes > Actinomycetales > Actinomycetaceae > Actinomyces > Actinomyces gaoshouyii. The sequence continues at coordinate 346,996 of NZ_MVIV01000002.1, forward strand.
TGCTGGCCGGGGCGGAGACCACCTCCGGCCTGCTGCTGACCATGGCCATGTGCTCCATGGGGGCGGGGGTCAACCTGCGCCGACTGGCGAGTGCCGGGCTGCCGGCGCTGGGGCTGGGGGCCGGGGCCACCGCTATCGCCGTGCTGGTCTCACTGGCCGGCGTGCTGATGACGGTCGGCTGAGCGGCACTGGCGCGCGATGAGGGGATCCGGGCCCGATCGGGTCCACGCGCCCCTCAGGAGGGCCCGTCGTCCAGGTGCGCCACCAGGGATGCCGCCAGGCCCGTATAGGTCGCGGGCGTGAGTGCCAGGAGGCGCTCCTCCACGTCGGCGGGCATCCCCAGGTCCGTGATGAAGGCCCGCATCCCCGCGGCGCTCACCGCGCGACCGCGGGTCAGATCCTTGAGCCGCTCGTAGGGGTCGGCCATGCCCTCGGCGCCGGCCACCGACGCCGCCCGCATCGCCTGCTGCACCGGCTCCCCCAGCACCTCCCACGTGTCGTCCAGGTCCTGCGCGAGGCGGCTCGCATCGACGTCGAGACCGGCCAGACCCCGGCGGATGTTGTCGATGGCCAGTAGGGAGTGGCCCAGGCCGACGCCGATATTGCGCTGCGTCGTCGAATCGGTGAGATCGCGCTGGAGGCGGGAGGTCACCAGCGTGGCGGCGAGTGTGTCCAGCAGCGCCCCCGAGATCTCCAGGTTCGCCTCGGCGTTCTCGAAGCGGATCGGGTTGACCTTGTGCGGCATCGTCGACGAGCCGGTGGAGCCCTGCGCGCTCAGGCGCTGGCGGAAGTAGCCCAGGGAGATGTAGGACCAGGCGTCCGTGGCCAGGTTGTGGGCGATCCGGCCGAAGCGCGCCACATCGGCGTAGAGCTCGGCCTGCCAGTCGTGGGACTCGATCTGCGTGGTCAGCGGGTTCCAGGTCAGGCCCAGGTGCTCCACGAAGGCGCGGGACACCGCCTCCCAGTCGGCCCCCGGCACGGCGACGACGTGCGCCCCGTAGGTGCCGGTGGCGCCGTTGATCTTGCCCAGGTACTCGGCGGCCTCGACACGGCGCGCCTGGCGGCCCAGCCGGTGGGCGAGCACGGCGATCTCCTTGCCGAGCGTGGTGGGCGTGGCGGGCTGGCCGTGCGTGCGCGCCAGCATCGCGACATCGGCGTGCTCGCGAGCCATGGCGGTCAGGTCGGCCACGAGCCCGTGGGCCGCCGGGAGCCAGGCCTCGGTGATGGCCGAGCGGATCGTCAGGGCGTAGGCGAGGTTGTTGATGTCTTCGGAGGTGCAGAAGATGTGGACGATCTCGCCCACCTCCGGCAGGACGGAGGCCCCGCCGTCGGCGCCCGTGACCCCGGGGGCCTGGGCCGCGGCGGCGAGGCGGCGCTTGAGCAGGTACTCCACGGCCTTGACGTCGTGGCGGGTCTCGGCCTCGATGGCGGCGAGCTCGGCGATCTCGTTCGGCCCGAAGGTCTCCACGAGCCCGCGCAGGTAGGCGGTCTCGGTGTCGGTCAGGACGGGTGCCCCGGGGAGCACGCGGGTGGCAGTGAGGTGGATGAGCCACTCGATCTCGACGTGCAGGCGCGCCCGGTTGAGCGCGGCCTCGGAGAGGTGGTTGGTCAGCGGGGCGACGACGGCGCGGTAGCGGCCGTCGAGCGGGCCCAGGGCGATGGGGGGAGTCACGGTGGCGAGGTCGACCATGCGCTCATTGTGGCAGGTGCCGGGCGCCCCGCGCGGGGCGCCCGGCGGGAGGGCGGTCAATCGCGCTCGCGGTGGAGGGCGGCGGCGACGACCGTCGAGACGACCGAGGCGATGAGCGCGGCTGGGATCGCCCCGGACCAGCCGTCCACCGTCAGCCCCACAGCCAGGCGGTCGCCAGCGGCGCCGCTGAGGAACTCCTCTGTGATCCAGCCCGTCAACCGCAGCATCGCCCCGTTGATCACGAGGGCGAACAGCCCGAGGGTGAGGAGGCGCAGGGGGAGGGTCAGCACCTTGACCACCGGCTTGACCACCGAGTTCACGGCGGCGAGCACCGCGCCGATGATGAGGAGGTTGGTGATCGTCGGCAGCGTCGTCGCGTTGGCGGGCAGGGACAGCGAAGCGGGCAGGAGGAGCGAGGCCAACCACAGCCCGGCGGCGTTCCCAACGATCCGGATGGCGAGTTCCATGCCCCTTATCCTGCCAGCCCCCGCGCGGGCCGCGCTGTGACAGGGACGTGAGGGGGCGTGGAGGCGCCCAGGAGGATGGCTGGACTTCGGTCCCGCTCTCGCTACGCTCAGCCCATGACGCATGACGGCTCGCGCTCCACCGCTTCGCGGCGTGCCGCCCGCAGTCCCATCACCACCCGCCAGAATGAGTGGGAGGCCCGGTACTGCGGCGTTCACCGTCCGGGGACGGCATGAGCGAGCCGCTGGGCGGCGAGGGGACCGAGCCTCCCGAGCTTCCCGCCTGGATCGCCGAGTTCGTGCCCGTGGCCGATCGCGCCAGAGAGCCCCTGATCACCGCTCTTCCCTGGATCGGCGCCGGCGCCCTCCTCATGGCGGGCGCCGGCGCCTGGGCGGCCCGCCTCTCCTTGCGCGACCTGTCCGTGGTGCCCTGGCCCACAGCCCTGCTCCTCCTGGCCGTCGGCACCGTCCTCGCCCTCGACCGCGATCGGCCCGCGGACCACCGCCTGCCCGCGGGCGTGGTCACCGCCACCCGCGTCCTCCTCGTCGACCTCACCGTGAGCGCCCTGTCCCTCGGGCTGTGGATCGGGCTGCGTCTCGCCGGCGCCCCGCATGCGCTCCTGACCGCCACGACCTGCGCGGGCGGGGCCATGGCGATCGGCAACCTCGGGGCCTGGTTGCGCGCGGGCCTCGGCGCCCGGGCGCGCCGGACAGCGACAGCGCCGGCCGTGGTGGGTGCGCTGGCCGTCGTCGCGGCGGGACTCGCGGCGGGCATGGCCGGGGGGCCGCGACTGCCGGGCCCCTCCTGGTGGTGGGTGGGTGCGCTGGCCGTCGTCGCCGATATTGAGGCGGCGCTCGCCGTGCGCCGCGAGCGCGGGGCGCGTCGCCGGGGCGCGGCCGCCTGAGGCTCCCCCGCCCCTTGCGCGGGACGACCGCGGCGCGCTGGCCGTGCTCGGTCCCCGCCCCTTCCCCGTGAACCACAGGCCTCCTCATGTACGACCCAGGACGGCCCCTGGGGACTGCCCGTCCAGGGCACTGCGGGGCCGACCTACCGTCGAGCCATGGCACAGCTCGACATCGCGTCGGCCGGCACCGCAGTCGACGCCGCATCCGTTCCCTCCGCCGTCCCCGCCAGTTGGACAGGGCTGGCCGCCAGCCAGTGCCAGAGCGCCCTGGACTCGGCCGTCCTGCTCATCCCGGCCCTCAACCTGCTCCTCGACGCCGCCGCCAAAGCCGCCAAGGACTTCGACGCGATGCGAGGAGGCGCGTCATGACGCCCATGGCCGCCAGTCCGCTGAGCGCGGGCCCCGTCCTGCCGCCCAGCCCCCCGTCGACGCCGATGGGCCGGGCCCACCATGCCGAGCCCTCGGCGGATCCCCATCCCTCGCCGCCGCCCACCCAGGCGCCGAGGCCCGTGCCGACCGCCCAGGCGAGACCCGCTCCCACCCCGATGGAGCCGTCCTCAGCGACGCCAGTGACCATGGGTCACAGCTGGGCGATGACCCAGGGCCGCCCGCTCGTCCTCGTGGCCGGGGGGTCATCCATCTCAGTGAGCACGGCGGACCTGGATGCCCTCGCGGCCTCGCTCACCGCCGCCGCCGGCCAGCTCGACACCGCGGCGGCGCATGTGCGCAGTGCCAAGACCGACGCCGAGGGCGCGCCCGTCCCGGCGGACATCATCGCCCAGGACCCCAGTAACAACATGGCCATCATCGCTCAGACCGGCAGCTCCCTCCTTCCCGACGCCGATTCATCATTCGTCGCGGGCCTCGTCGAGCTGCCCGTGGCCGCCTTCGAGCGCAAGCGCGACGCCCTCATCTCCGCTTGCGACGACCTGCTCACGGGCGCCGGCTCGCTCAGCGCCGCCTCGAGCGTCCTCACCTCGCTGGCGGCGGACGTGTCAGCCTGCTCGCTCATGTACACCGACGCCGAGAACGGCGCCACGGTGCGCGCGGATGCCGACGTCGGCGCCCGCGCCCACGGCCCGTCCCAGGAGGCTCTCGCGGCCGGCGCGGTCATTGGGAGCGGGCTGCTGCTCACCGCCGGCGTCTGGCTGCCCACCGTCGTCCTCGTCGACATCCTCACCGCATACGGCCTCATGCCCGATGACGCCCAGGTGGTCCTGGAGAACCTGCAGCTCCTGCTCAAGAGCGACATCACCTCGGAGTGGGCCATGAGCAACCTCATCGGGCTGGCCTGTCTCGGCGCCTGGGCGAGGAAGGGGGAGACCGGCAGGGAGGGAGCTACCATCCAGGAGTTCCTGAGGGCCTCAGCGAGCCAGCTCGACGCCAGGGCGACGGCGGAGCTCCCCCCTGAGGTGCAGGTGGGCAGTCGAAAGGTGCCCACCTCCTCCCTCACGCCCATGCAGCGCGTCGCCTACGCCCTGGCGCTCGAATCGGAGAAGGCCGGGGCCACCCGCCACGGCGAGCCGACCGCCCTGCTCATCGCTCCGCACAATAGGAGGGGCGCCACGGGAACGGCCGTCCGCGTCCCGCCCGGCCCCCAGGACCCCTTCGGCCTGGGCAGCGACATCGCCGCTCAGGACCTCACGGGCAGTCGGATCGACTCGCCCCCATCGACCGCCTCCGAGCTCCTCGACCACGCCCGGACCATCAAGGGTCAAGCCCGGGCCGACGGCGCCGGCGCCATCTCGATCCTGCGCACGGACCACGCTGACGGCACGCGCAGCTGGGTGGTCGTCGTCCCCGGAACCACGGAGTGGACCAGCGGGGATACCAACCCCCAGGACCTCCAGACCAACCTCCAGGCCGTCTCCGGTCGCCCCACGGACATGGAGGCCGCCGTCGTCACGGCGATGAGGCAGTCAGGGATCCAGCCGGGCGAGGAGGTCGGGATCTACGGGCACTCCCAGGGCGCGATGACGGCGGTCAACATCGCCTCCGACCCCGCCGTCACCGAGAACTACACGATCACCAGCGTCCTCACCGCGGGCGGCCCCACCTCCGGGGTGGCCCTGCCGGACGGCACCCGCGCCCTCCACCTGGAGTCCACTAGCGATGTCGTGCCCGGGCTGGACGCCTCGACCAATCCGGTCACCCCCAACCGGGCCACCGCCTACGTCGACACCCGCGGGGGAGGCGCTCACAGCGAGTCGGTCTACGCCGACGCCGTGCGCGGCGTCGAGAGCAACGAGCAGGCCTTCGCCGACTACTCGCGCGACCTCTCCGGGCTCACCGGGGCGGGGGAGCAGGGGGCCACCACCACCGAGGTGGTCTTCGACGTCACCCGCGAGTACTGACGGAAGCCGGGAGAGCCGGGGCTCGGGCAGCCGGAATCGGGTGTCGGCGGCCGGGTGCGAGCGCGGAAGGCGGGGGTGCAGAAGTCCCCTTGGTGGGAGGATACGGGCATGAGCAGCACGAGCACCTCCGCCATGGGCGCCGCAGCGCCTGCTCCCGCCACCCCGGCTGTCCCGCTGCGCCGCGATATCGCCGCCCTGCCCGCCTACGTGCCCGGCGCCCGCCCCCAGGGCGAGGGCATTGCCAAGCTCTCCTCCAACGAGCTTCCCTACCCGGTCCAGGACTCCGTGCTCGCCGCCCTCACCGACGCCGCCGCGGGCGTCAACCGCTACCCGGAGATGACCGGGCAGCGGCTGGCCGAGGCCCTGGCCTCCCGGCACGCCGAGCACGGGATCGACCCCTGCCAGATCGTGCTCGGCAATGGCTCCGTGGCCCTCATCCAGCACCTGCTCGACACGGTCTGCGAACCGGGCGACGAGGTCGTCATCCCCTGGAGGTCCTTCGAGGCCTACCCGATCTGCATCGCTGTGGCCGGAGCGCGGGCCGTGCGCGTCCCCGTCACCGCCGAGGGCCGCCACGATGTGCCCGCCATGCTCGCCGCCTGCGGGCCGGCCACCCGGGTCATCATGGCCTGCACCCCGAACAACCCGACCGGTCCCGCTCTCACCGCCGCCGAGTTGGAGGCACTGGTGGATGGCGCCCCCGACGGCGTGCTCGTGCTCGTCGACGAGGCCTACCTCGACTTCGTCACCGATCCGGCGGTCGGCAACGCCCTCGATCTCCTGGCCGACCACCCCGGTCTCGTGGTCTCCCGAACCTTCTCCAAGGCTCACGCTCTGGCCGGCATGAGGGTGGGCTACCTCATGGCCGAGCCGGCGCTCGCTGCGGCGATCCGCTCCGTGACCACGCCCTTCGGGGTGAGCCTTCCCGCGCAGGCCGCTGCTGCCGCCGCCATCGCCCCACCGGCCTTGGCCGAGACGGCCGGGCGTGCGCGCGCCGTCGCCGCCGAGCGGGACCGGGTCCTCGCCGCACTGCGCGATCAGGGCTGGACGGTTCCGGATGCCCAGGGCAACTTCTATTGGCTCGAGGCGGGTGAGGAGGCCGCCCGCCTGGCTGCGCACTTCGAGGCGGCCGGCATCCTCGTGCGGCCCTTCGTCGGGGAGGGCGTGCGCGTCAGCGTGGGCACGCCCGAGGACAACGAGCGCGTTCTCGCCGCGACGGCCGCCTGGCCGGGCAAGCGCGCCTGACTGACCCGCTTCGCCTGCGCCCTCATCCCGCCCTTGCGCCCTCGCCTTCCACATACCGTCTCATCCCCGCGTTGCGCCCTCAAACTGCGAGGATGAGGGCGCAACGCCGGGCCGAGACGGTTTCTGCGGGCCGAGGGCCTTTCCGCTCAGGCGATCGTGACGAGGAGCAGGACGCAGAAGACCATCTCCACGATCCCCATCGTCCCCGGCCGCAGGGGCCGGTGCTTGAGGCGCACCTGGCGCCACTGGAGTCTCGGCATGACCCAGGCGCGGATCGCCAGCACGACCCACAGGATCGCGTGCGCCCAGGGGAGCCACCCGCCAACGGCCAGCCATAGGGCGCCAGCCGCGACGACGGCGTGGGCGCCCACCGTCCATGCCAGCAACCGGTAGTTGAAGCGCTCGCGGATCATCGACTTGATGTACGGCACCGTGCCGCAGAAATAGGCCGCGGTCGACGCCGTCACCAACCACATCCAGGGCCAGCCCACCAGCCGGCCGTTCGGGCTGGATCCGGGCAGACCGGCGCCGTCGGCCCCGCCGGTGCCCAGGAATCCGCCTGCGCCGTGGACCGCCAGGCAGTAGGTGATGCCGGCCATGAGGCTGGCGGCCGCCGTCGTCGACAGACCGGAGGGCAGTGAGCGCTCACGGCCGCGCCACACCTCATGAGCGGCGATGCCCAGAAGTGGCAGCATCGGGACGGCCCACTGCAGCAGGTAGGGGGCCAGGAGGATCGTCAGCAGCCCCAGTCCCGCAGTGAGCCCCGTGTAGGTGACCATCGGGGGGATGAGGAGGGCGCGCTTGCGGGCCGAGCGCGTGCGCAGCCACTGGGACCAGGCCCAGTAGGTGAGGTAGCCGTTCCACCAGGCGGGCAGGAGCAGGAGGTTGAGCCAGCTCCAGCCGCCGACCACCCAGCCGACCATCGGCGGGACGATGAGCATCGCCCACGCCCCGTGCTGGTTCGGCACCCAGGCTCGGCGGCCCGGCTGGCGGCGGATCTGCTCCTGCGTGAGGCGGGGCTCGCGGCCCGGCCGACGGGGAGTCCGCTTCGACGGCGCGGAGGGACGGGTCTGCGTCATGCGGATCAGCCTACGGGCTCCGCCCACCAGCGTGTCAGCTCTGTCAGCTCCCGGGCGCCGCACCGTCGGGCTGCGCGATCGGGCGAAGATCGGGGTGGTGGTGCGGCCCCGCGGACCGGCACCACCACCCCTGAGGAGAGTCCGTCAGCTCCCGAGGGCCGCGGCGACGACCTTCTTGGCCTCCTCCTGAACGAGGGCGAGGTGCTCGGCGCCCTTGAAGGACTCGGCGTAGATCTTGTAGACGTCCTCCGTGCCGGACGGTCGGGCCGCGAACCAGGCGCTCTCGGTGGTCACCTTGAGGCCGCCGATGGGCTGGCCGTTGCCGGGGGCCTTGACGAGGCGCGCGGTGATGGGCTCACCGGCGAGCTCGGTGGCCGTGACGTCCTCAGGGGCCAGGGCGGCGAGCTTGGCCTTCTCCTCCTTGGAGGCGGCGGCGTCGATGCGCGCGTAGGCGGAGGCGCCGAAGCGCTCGACCTGCTCGTTGTGGAGCTGGGAGGGGGACTTGCCGGTGACGGCGATGATCTCGCTGGCCAGGAGCGCCAGGATGATGCCGTCCTTGTCCGTGGACCATACGGTGCCGTCCTTGCGCAGGAAGGAGGCGCCGGCGCTCTCCTCGCCGCCGAAGCCGACCGAGCCGTTGAGCAGGCCGGGCACGAAGTGCTTGAAGCCGACGGGTACCTCGATGAGTTCGCGCCCCATCGCGGCCACGACCCGGTCGATGAGGGAGGAGGAGACGAGGGTCTTGCCGACCTTCGCGTCGGCTCGCCAGCCGGGGCGGTGCGTGAAGAGGTACTCGATGGCGACGGCCAGGTAGTGGTTCGGATTCATGAGCCCGTCGGGGGTCACGATGCCGTGGCGATCTGAGTCGGCGTCGTTCCCGGTGGCGATGTCGTAGGGGGTGGCGCCGTCGGCGTCGGGGGTCATGGCGGTGCGCAGGGAGGCCATGGCGTTGGGTGAGGAGCAGTCCATGCGGATCTTGCCGTCCCAGTCCAGCGTCATGAAGGACCAGGCGGGGTCCACATTCGGGTTGACGACCGTGAGATCAAGGCCGTAGCGCTCGCCGATGGCGCCCCAGTAGTCCACGGAGGCCCCGCCCAGCGGGTCGGCGCCGATGCGCACGCCGGCAGCGCGGATGGCCTCCATGTCGATGACGCTCTCGAGGTCGGAGACATAGGTCTCGAGGTAGTCGTGCTTGACGACGTGGGGCCCCTGGAGGGCCTCGGCGATGGGCGTGCGCGGCACGTCCCGCCAGCCGGAGGCGAGCAGCTCGTTGGCCCGGGCGGCGATCCAGCTCGTGGCGTCGGAGTCGGCGGGGCCGCCGTGCGGCGGGTTGTACTTGAAGCCGCCGTCGCGCGGCGGGTTGTGGGAGGGGGTGACGACGATGCCGTCGGCCAGGCCGGGGCCGCTGGTGCGCGGGCCGGCCTCGGTGCCGGCGCCGTTGGCCAGGAGGATGGAGTGCGAGACGGCGGGGGTGGGCGTGTAGGAGCCGCGGGCGTCGACGGCGGTGGTGACGCCCGCGCCGACGAGCACCTCGATGGCGGTGCGCCAGGCGGGCTCGGACAGGGCGTGCGTGTCGCGGCCGATGTAGAGGACGCCGTCGGTGCCCTGGGAGCGGCGGTACTCGACGATCGCCGCAGTGGTGGCCACGATGTGGGCCTCGTTGAAGGCGGTGTCGAGGGAGGAGCCGCGGTGCCCGGAGGTGCCGAAGACAACCTTCTGGGCGGGGTTGGCGGGGTCGGGGACGAGGTCGTAGTAGGCGGATGTGACCTCGTCGACGTTGATGAGGTCCTCGGGCTGGGCAATTGTTCCTGCGCGTGGGTGCATAAGAGCAGTGTGTCATGCGCCACCGCTGAGGCCGAGCGTATCCGCCAAATGGACGGAGGATCCACGTCCAGCGAGATGGAGGAGGGCCGCGTGGGCCGGATCCAGCCATGGTGGGAAGGGCGCGCTGCGCCGGCGCTGCGCATCCGCCAGTGCTCAGGGACGATGCCCGCCCTGACAGTGGCCGGGCGCCGGGCCGGCGCAGCGCTCATTGCGGCCGTCTCATCTATGGTGGCTGTTGTCCAGGCAACCCCGATCGAGAATCGCAGGAAACCCATGCCCACCCGTATCGCCACCACCCAGGCCCCGGCCGCCGTCGGCCCATACTCCCAGGCCGTGAGCGCCTCCGACGCGCCCGGCTCCCTCGTGTTCATCTCCGGCCAGGTGCCGCTCGACCCCGTCACCGGTGCGCTCGTCGACGGCGGCATCACCGCCCAGGCCGAGCAGTCCCTGAAGAACATCGGCGCGATCCTCGCCGAGGCCGGCCTGGGCTACGAGCACGTCGTCAAAACTACGGTCCTGCTGGCCGACATCGCCGATTTCGCCGCCGTCAACGAGGTCTACGCCCGCCGCTTCACCGGCGAGCCCCTGCCCGCCCGGGCCGCCTTCGCCGTCGCAGCCCTCCCGCTGGGGGCGCGCGTGGAGATCGAGGCCATTGCCGTTCGCCCCTGAGGGGGCTGAGTCGCGGTCGCCCCTTGGAGCCCCTGAAACGTTGGGATTCCTGGCTTGCTAGGCTGCCGTTATGACTTCCCCGCCCCCGCGACCCTCCGGGGGTCGCGTCCCTCCCGCGCTCATCACCAACGGCGTCATCGCAGCGATCTTCTTCGCCATCCCCCTGGCCCTCATCATCATGCTGGACCTCGATCCGGAAGGCTGGTTCATCGTCGCCGTGCTGGCGGCCCTCGGCGTTCTGATCGTGGAGCACGAGATCGTCGCCCCACCGCGGCGCGGCCGCCGGATGCTCCTCAAGGCGCAGGAGTCCTACGCGCGGGCCGAGGCCGGTGCCGGGGCCGCGAGCGCCGCCGCCGCCCGCATCCCCACCGGTGATGCCCATGGCGCCCAGGTCCTCAAGCGCCTGCGCTGGTACGAGGGGAGGCGGCGCGAGACCGGCGAGGTCCTCGCGGGCCTTGGGCGGATGCGCTGGATCGACTGGCACGACCCCGCCCTGAGCGAGGCCGCCGCCAAGCTGAGCGACGACGTCTCCGGCCTGAGCGCCATCAACGACGCCGTCCGCAACGCCGCCGCCCTCCTCACCCGGGCCCCGGGCTGGGAGGACGCCTGGGAGAACGAGTGCGGGCCGTTGCGCGAGGACCTGGACATCTTCCGCGAGCTCTGCCAGGAGGTGGGCGACGAGGCCCCGGCCGCGCCCCCCATCGCCGACTCCGAGCTCGGCTGGGCCCGCGCCTGCGGCGCCCGGCTCACCGCCCTGCGCGCCCAGCTCGCCTCCGGGGCCCTGCCCCCGGGCGCCGCCCTCGACGAGCTCGATGCGATGGCGGCGGAGATCCGCGCCCGCGCCGACGCCCTGGCCCGCCGCGCCCTCGCCGCCGAGGCCCCGCCCGGAGAGGAGGCGGGGCTCGCGCACTACCGCGAGTACATCGGCACCTGGAAGCTTCCCGATGATGATGACCGCTACGCGTACTCCGGAACCTGGCAGGACGACGACGAGACCGGTGCCAGCCCGGCCGCCGGCGAGAACGGGGAGCGGGCGGCGGTCTCCTACAATCCCGCAGCGACCATTCGCCTTCACGACTACTCCCCGGGCATTCGGGTCGCGGGCATCCGCTGGCGGGGCCTGGCGACGGCGTCGCAGTACTCCAGCCCGATCGAGCGCATCCTGGACGCGTACCTTCAATCGAGGAGCACGGGTAAGGAGTAGCTGCCGGGGAGCCGCACCATGGGTCGAGCCGCGCGGCCGCGCCGTCGCCGCCCCCGACGGCGCCCGGGCCTGCGGGCAACCGCACGGGCTCCCGGTAGTCTTGCCCCCATGTCGAAGAAGAAGCGCCAGCGCCGTCAGTCCGACGCCGCCAAGGCCCCCAAGAAGCAGCAGGTACCCTTCGTCGCCCGCCCCTTCGAGGGCCTGGCGGACGAGGAGGACCTCGTCGCCATGATGCAACTCATCCCGGCCGCCACCCTCACCGCCCGCCTCACCGAGGAGCACGGCGGCACCGAGATCACCTTCGTGAGCCTCCTGCCCGAGCTCGCCCAGGGCCTCAAGCGCGCCGACGGCGCGGTCCTCATCGCCCTGCAGACCTCCCTCCACTCCGGGGATGCCTCCCGCGACGTCGCCGCCGCCCTCCAGACCACCCTCGGCCTTGAGCCGGGCACGGGTCTGACCGCGAACGCCCTGCCCGAGCCCGGCCTGCGCCTGCAGGACATGCTCGACCCCTCCTTCGCATCCGAGTTCACCGTCCACGAGTCCTTCGGCTTCTGGCTCACCGACGAGCAGCGCGAGGACCCGGACACGGTGCGCGTCATCGAGGAGGCCAAGGACGACATCGCGCCCACCGAGCCCGTGCCGGGGGTGCCGCACGCCTACTGGTGCCGCATGAACGGCAAGGAGTTCGTGCGCTGGGTGCGCGGGGAGGATGAGGACGCGTTCTTCAACGCTTTCGCCCGCGTCCATGCCTCCCGCCAGTCCGACCTCGCCGAGGGCGTCCGCTTCATCGGCGCCTTCCGCGCCTGCGGCCTGGCGATCCCCGTGTGGGAGCTCCTCCCCGGCACGACGGCGGCCGACCTTACCGAGCCCATGCGGGCCATGGCCGAGCGCCTCGACGCCGCGCTCGCGGACGACTCGCCGCTCGACGCCGACGCCCGCCGCGCCAAGGCCGGCATCATCTCTCGCCAGGTGAACCTCTGACCCGCTGACCGGTGCCTCCAGCACTGAGAGGCGCCGTCCGCCCCGACGGGTGCGCTCAGCGCCAAGAGGTGCGGGGACACGCACCCCTCGGCGCCGGCGGCACCTGTCAGGGCGGGGCCCGCATCGGGCCGCCGCCTATTCGCCGTCGGCGGTCTCCTCGGGGAGCACCCAGGCGCGGGAGGCCTCGATACCGATCATGACGTCGTCGCCCTCGGCGTGGACGGAGGCGGGCTCAGGATCGGATTCCACGCACAGGATCGTGCCGGCCTCCGTCTCAACCTCGTACTCGACGTGATCGCCGTAGAACACGGAGGACAGCACCCGGCCGTGCGCGCCGACGAGCTCGCTGCCGCCTGCGCCGCCCGCGCCCTCACCCGTGCTCGGGCTCAGGCGCACCGACTCGGGCCGCACGATCACCGTGGCGCCGCTGCCGGAGGAGACCCCCTCGTGGCAGGGCGCCTGGATGGTCGCGCCGAGCACCCGCGCCGAGCAGCGCCCGCCATCGACGTCCCGGGCGGTGGCCGCCAGGAAGTTGGCCCGGCCGATGAAGTCGGCGACGAACACGCTGGCCGGCCTCCGGTAGATCTCCTCGGGAGTGGCCACCTGCTCGATCCGGCCGGCGTTCATCACCACGATCCGATCCGACATCGTCATGGCCTCGGCCTGGTCGTGCGTGACATAGATCGAGGTGATGCCCATGCGCTGCTGGAGGCGGCGGATCTCCAGGCGCATCCGCACGCGCAGCTTCGCATCCAGGTTGGACAGCGGCTCGTCGAAGAGCAGCACCTTGGGGCGCGTGACCATAGCGCGGGCCAGGGCCACGCGCTGCTGCTGCCCGCCGGAGAGCTCATTCGGCGCGCGATCCGCCAGGGAGTTCAGGTTCATTGAGGTCAGCGCCACCTCCACCTGCTCACGGATCTCCTCGGGCCCGGTACGGCGCAGCTTGAGCCCGTAGGCGATGTTCTCGCGCACGCTCAGGTGGGGGAACAGGGCGTAGGACTGGAAGACCATGGACATGGGACGCTTGTTGGGCGGCAGGGACACCATATTCCGGCCATCGAGGACCACCCGGCCGGAGGTGGCGTCCTCGAATCCGGCGATCATGCGCAGCGTCGTCGTCTTGCCGCAGCCCGAGGGCCCCAGGAGGGTGACGAACTCGCCGGGGGCGATGTCGAGGCTGACGCCGTGGACGGCGTGGACATCCTTGCCCCGGTTGGAGAAGACCTTGACGACATCGCGCAGCTCAAGGCGGCCGGTGGCGGTCGGGCCCGCCTCGGGGCCGGGCGCGGTGGGTGCGGACGGTGCGGGCATGGGGAGCCTCCTTGGCTCGGTGTGCTCGTAGGGGATTCGGGTGCTGGTACTCGGTCAGTGGGCAGGTCAGGTCCGGTCAGGGCTGGATGAGCGCCGACGGCGCCGGTAGGCGGTTCTAGCCGGCGTCGCTGCGGGCGCGGCCGGCGCGGCCCCGCATGAGGAGGTTGAGGCCGCCGATGACGGTCATGACGATGACGATGAGGATCGTGCAGAAGGCGAAGGCGTTGCCGAAGCGTCCGGCGTCGACCTCCGCGAGGATCTGGGAGGTCATGATCTTCGTGTGCGGCGTCGTGATGAAGATGATCGGGGACAGTGTCGTCATCGAGCGCGCGAAGGCGTAGACCAGGCCAGTGAGGAACGCCGGCCGGATGAGCGGCAGGGTGATGCGCCGGAAGGTCTGCGCCCCCGAGGCGCCCAGAGATGTCGAGGCCTCGTCGATCGCCTTGTCGATCTGGTGGAGGGAGGCGATGCCGGAGCGCTGGCCCGCGGGCATGGATCGCGCCGTGTACACCATGACGATCGCCAGGACACCGCCCATGACGGCCCCGCCCCCGGCCAGCGGCGGGATGATGTTGGCGCCGAGCATCGCCACCGGCTTGTTGAAGGTGACGAGGTAGCCGATGCCGATGACCGTGCCCGGAACGGCCAGTCCCAGCATCCCGAGGAAGTCGACGATCCCGGCGCCGCGCCTCATGCGCACGACGACCAGCCAGGCCACCAGCATCCCCAGCAGGCCCGCCACCGGGGTGGCCAGGAGCGCGAGGACCGTGGTGCCGACGATGGCGGCATTGCCGATGCCCGAGAGCACGTAGTCGAAGTGCCGCATGGTGAAGGCGTTGTTGACCCCCAGGATCTCCACGAGGCCTCCGACGACGACCGCGGCGTAGACGGCCACCACGAGCGCCAGGATCACCCCGCTCACCGCCAGCAGCGGCACGCGGGACGCTCCGCGCAGGAGCTTGAAGGAGCCGGCCGGCTTGCCGGTCACCGTGACCGTGGAGGCGCGCCCGGACCAGTACCGCTGCGCGAGGAAGACGAGCAGCGAGGGCACGAGCAGCACGAGGGAGTAGGCGGCGCCCGCGGCGGTGTTGTACTCGCCGGTGATGGCGATGTAGGCCCGCGAGGCCAGAACCGTGAAATCCCCGCCGATGACCAGGGGGTTGGCCAGGTCCGCGATCGCCTCGGTGAACAGCAGGAGGAAGGAGGCGCCCAGGCCCGGCACGAGCATCGGCAGGGTGACCGTGTGGAACACCGTCCAGCGCGAGGCGCCGAGGGAGGCGGCCGCCTCCTCCATGGCCGGGTCGAGGCTGCGCAGCATCCCCACCAGGTTCATGTAGGCCACCGGGAAGAAGGACAGCACGAGCACGAGCGTCAGGCCGCGCAGGCCGTAGATGTTCCAGTTCTGGCCGAGCATCTGGGTGGAGATGATGCCGTTGCGCCCGAACAGGGTGATGGCCGCCGTCGCCACCGCGAAGGGCGGGGAGACCACGGGCAGCAGGCAGATGAGGTGGAAGAGCCGTTTACCGCGGAAGCGCACCCGCACCTGTACATAGGCCAGGAGGAAGCCCACGAGTGTCCCGATGGCGCCTACGACGACTCCCAGCAGGAGCGTGTTGAGCACCGTGGTGCGATTCGTCGACGAGCTGATGATGCTGCGCAGGACGGCCATGCCCTTGCCGGACACGGCCTCGCCGAGGACGCGGGTCAGCGGTAGGAGGACCAGGGCGATGAGGGCGGCCAGGACGACGACGAGGATCGCGATCGACACCGGGTCCCGCTTGACGCGGGTGCGGGACCGACGCCCCGCCGGTGCCTGGCCGCGGGAGGCAGGGGCGACGGGGCCAGCGGGAGCGGTGCCCCCGGAGGAGGGGAGGGGGAAGGCAGTCATGGTGATGTCCTTACGCAGACGCCGACCGCGCCGTCACTGCTTGGGGGCGGCGGCGATCTCCTCGTCGAAGCGGGCGGTGAGCTCCGACTTCGCCTTGGCGGCCGCTGCGAAGTCGTAGTCGACCAGGGCGAGGGTGGACAGATCGACGCTCTTATCGCTCGGGGTGGCCTCCGGGTTGGTCAGCGCCTGGTAGGAGCCCACGGTCCGCCCGACGTTCTGCGCCTTGGCTGAGATGGCCCAGTCGATGTACTTCTGCGCCGAACTCTTGTGCTCCGAGCCCGCCACCAGGGCGATACCGCCGACCTCATAGCCCGTGCCCTCCTTGGGGAAGGAGACGACGAGGTCGCTCATGCCCTCCTCCTGGTACTTCACGCAGTCGTGGGAGAAGACCAGCCCGACGGCGACCTCCCCGCGCCCGGCGATCTGCCCGGGGGCGGTTCCCGACTTGGAGTACTGGAGGACGTTGTTGTGCATCTTCTTCATATAGTCCAGGCCGGCGTCCTCGCCACCCAGGCGGGTGACCTGCGTCCACAGGGTGGTGAACGCGGTGCCGGAGGTCGAGGGGTGGGCGGTGGAGACCTGGCCTTTGAGGGCGGGGTCGAGGAGGTCGTCCCAGGAGTCGGGGACCTCCACCCCGAGCTTGTCGAGTTGGGCCTTGTTGGAGCAGAAGCCGAGCGCGCCGATGTACACGCCGGTCCAGTTGCCGTCGGCGTCCTTGTACTGGGCGGGGATCTTCTCGGCCTCGGGTGACGCGTAGGCCTCGATGAGCCCCTGGTTGGCGGCCTCCCCGTAGCCGTCGACGGGGCCGCCGTGCCACACGTCGAACTCGGGGCTGTCCTTGGCCGAGGCCAGACGGGCCACCGTCTCACCGGAAGACAGGCGCACATAGGTGGACTGGATGCCGGTGTCGGCGGTGAAGGCACTGGTCCAGGCCTGGCACAGGTCCTCCATGGCGCCGCAGGCGATGGTGATGGGGCCATCCCCGTCGCCGCCGGAGGATGAGCCGGTGGTGCCCGTGCATCCGGCGAGGCTGAGGCTCGCGGTCAGCAGAGCAGCGGCGGTGGTGCGGCGGAGAGGGGAGCGCATGGGGGTGCCTTTCTGTCGTCAGCGGCGCCTCATTGCGCCGATCGGATCCATCGTGTTCCGTGGGCGTGGTCATGATCCATGCCTCGACGGTCACGGATCGTGACAGTGCTGTTATGCGTGCCGCCATGCTTCACGCGTCGTCGAGCCGAGGCATGAGGTAGCCGCGCCCGCGCGCGGAGATGACGATCTGCGGGCCGATGCCCCGGGCCTGGAGGTGACGGCGCAGGCGGTAGACGGTGGTGCGCACCATCTCCCTGCCCCCGGAGTCGTCGCTCGTGCCCCAGACCTCGCCGAGCAACTCCTGCCAGGTGACGACCGTGTCATGGCGGCGGGCCAGCGCCGCCAGCAGTCTGGCCTCGGTATCCGGCAGCGGGATCGAGCGCCCCGCCCAGGAGACCCGCCCGGTGAGCGTGGAGACCCGCAGGGGCCCGTTCTCGATCGCCTCCGGGCCCGCCCCGGTGCGCCGGGTGACCGCGCGGGCCCGGAGGGCGAGCTCCCGGGGCGAGAAGGGCTTGGCCACGTAGTCATCGGCTCCGGCCTCGAGTCCGGCGATCCGGTCGGGCTCGTCGCCCAGCGCCGTCAGGAGGATGACGGGCGCTCCGATCCCCGCTGCCCGGATGCGGCGGCACAGGTCCACGCCGTTGGCGCCGGGGAGCATGACGTCGAGGATGACGAGGTCGATGGCCTGACCGGACAGGATCGTCCAGGCCTCCTCGGCGCTGGAGGCGCTCAGGCAGCTGAAGCCCTGGGTCTCGAGTGCGAAGGTGATGATGTAGACCATCTGCGGCTCGTCGTCGACGACGAGCGCGGACAGCGATGGCGGGGTTGGGGGCGCGATCACGACGGTTGGCCCTCCTTCGGTGGTGCGCCGCGGCGCAGGGGGAGCGAGAGGTAGACGGCGGTGCCCTTGGCCATGATCGTGTCGATGAGGACGCTGCCCGCGTGCGCCTCCATGATGCGCTGCGTGACGAGCATGCCCAGGCCCGCGCCCCGGCTCGCCGGGGCCGCCAGGGGGTTGGTTGTTGCGTACGGCTCGAAGGCCTGGCTGCGCTCGTGGGGGGTCATGCCCGGGCCGTCGTCCATGACGGTGATGAGTGCGTCCTCGGCCTCGGCGCTGACGCGCACCGTCACGGCGCTGCCTTCGGGGGAGTGGCGCAGGGCGTTGGTGACTGTGTTGGCGATGGCTTGGCGCAGGAGGCGGTGGTCGGCGTGCGCGCGGATGGGGCGGCCCCGCTCCTCCAGTCGGATCGGATTGCTCGCCGTGCGGCGCATCTCCTGGATGAGCTCGCGCACGAGGCCGCGCAGTTCCACGTGCGCCAGCCGCAGGGAGAACAGCTCGTGGCCCAGGCGGGCCTCGGTGAGGAAGTCCTCGGCCATCTGCTGGGCCTGGCGGGCGTTGTCCTGGATTGTGTGGACGAAGCGCCGCTGCACCTCGTTGAGCTCCCCGGGGGTCTCCTCGGCGAGGAGCTCGGCGGAGGCGCCTATGAGGGCTAGCGGCGTGCGGATCTCGTGCGCCAGGACGTCGCGCGGGGTCGCTCGGTCCTGGGCGGTGGCGCGCAGGCGCGCGTTGTCCAGGCGCGCCAGGCGCAGGAGGTGGCGCTGCCGGGCGGCGATGCCGCAGGCCGCGGCAAGGACGAGGCACAGGGCGGCCAGAAGCGCGGGGGTCCAGGCGCTGGGCATGGGGTCATTGTGCCGCCTCGCCCGGGAGCACCCGCGCCGAGGGGCGCGTCCTGCGCCGAGAGGTGCCAAGAACACCGACCGGTGCGCTCTGCCCGCTCCTCTCGGTGCCGGCGGCACCCATCAGGGGAGCGCATCCGGTCAGGGCAGAGCGCATCCGTCGGCGCGCGCGGGCCGGGAGTAAGGGGGCGGTGGAGCTGGGCGCGGTGCGGATGCGGGCGAGCTGGTCGGGGTTGGGCGTGATTCCTCCTCGCAGGGGATCGGGTCGGATACGTGACATCTCATCCGAGAATCGTTATCATTAATGTGTCGGCTCCAGTGGTGCGGAGCTCCAGGTGGCCGCCGCCGGAAGGCTCGCAAGCCCCGGCGGCGGCCACCTACCCTCCCGCGAGACCGGTCGAAAACAGCAACGAGACCGGTCGGAGCCGCCCGTCGCCCCCGCCGCGCCACTGCCCTGTGCTGATGCCGACGGCGCCCGGCCGCCCTGAGCTCCGGTCCTGGAGGGGCGATGCCCGTAACCGACGGCGCTGTCGGCGGGTGCTCACGCGACACGCGGGCGGCCCGCTGAGAAGAGATGGGGGGAGAACGGGGAGCCCGTCGCCGTTGACGGGACCCTGCGTCCAGGCTTCCACGCTCCGGCGGCGGTTTCCACCGCCCGCGGAAGCCACCTGGGCAAATGCATGGAATCCGCAAGCTTTCAGCAACAGAGCCGCTGCCCGTTGCCGAGCTGAGACCCGAGGAGGTGGTCGTCTGATCCCACACGGGAGCCCCGATCATGACTAGGCTTGCCCCGTGAGTTCGTCCTCCGCACCACGAGCCGATCAACGAGTCGCCGTGGTCATCCCCGCCAAGGACGAGGCCGACCGTATTGCGGCCACGGTCCGCGCCTGTCGCGCCATCCCGCGAGTCGACCTCGTCGTCGTCGTCGATGATGGATCCAGCGACTCCACTCAGAGCGCGGCGCGGTGCGCCGGCGCCGTCACCGTCCGTCACTCGGTGAGCCGGGGCAAGGCCTCCGCCATGGAGACCGGCGCGGGCGTCGTCGCCATGCGCGACTACGAGGACGGCCCCACCCGCCTCCTGCTCTTCCTCGACGGCGACCTCGGGGACTCCGCTGCCGCCTGCGCCGACCTGGTTCCACCGGTCCTCGACGGCGCAGCGGACATGTCCATCGCCGTCCTGCCCAAGCAGGCGGGCGCCGGCGGGCGGGGCCGCGTCGTGCGCGCCGCTCGCCGCGCCATCGCCGCCACCACCGGCTGGGCGCCGATCGCCCCTCTGTCCGGCCAGCGCTGCCTGACCCGGGCCGCCTACGACGCCGCCCAGCCCTTCGCTGAGGGCTGGGGCGTGGAGGTCGGCATGACCATCGACGTGCTCGTCGCGGGCCTGACCGTCATCGAGGTCCCCTGCGACATCCAGCACCGCGCCTCCGGGAATGACATGGCGGGCAAGCTGCACCGCGCCGCCCAGTACCGCGCCGTCATCCACGCCATCGCCCGGCGCAAGCTCCGCGGCCAGCGCGTGCCGATTCATGCGCGGGACGAGGGCGCGATCCGCGCGCAGGCGCCCTTCATGGCGTTCCGGGCCGTCAAGCCCGCCACCGATGACTCGCCGGCGGATGGGGCAGTCGATGAGCAGGGCGCCGGCGGCCAGGCGCCCGCCGAGGCGCGCCCCGCCTCCCGGGATTGAAGGGCCCGAGACACCCGTCGGGTGCGCGGGCCGGGCGCATCGCGAAGGCCCCGGGCTATCGCTCAGGCCGCTGCCCCGGGGACTCTGCCAGCAGCCCCCGAAGGATGAGGGGCGCCGCCGCCGCCGCTGAGATCACGGCCATGGACAGCCCCGAGTCGTTGAGCAGCGTTTCGACGACGACGAGCACCCCCAGCCCCACCAGTGATGCTCCAACCCAGCGCGGAGCGGCGGAACCCGTGACGAGCCACTGGTAGGCGGACTGCCCCTCGCGCCACGCCCGGTGCTCCCGGGCCCCCCACCAGGCCGCGCCGACGACGGCGACCAGCCCGGCCATCAGCGTCGCCAGGGCGAGTGCGTTGCTGAGGAAAGGGGCGATGAGCGCCCCGGCCTTGCGCCCCAGCGTGCCCCAGGCCGAGCCGTCGGCGAGGCCCGCCGCGAAGCGCCCCAGGTGGGTGCGCCGATCAGCCGGGCGCACGAGGTCGAGGGCCGCCAGGATCGCCCCGACCACCAGCATGCCCGCGCCGGCGCCCAGGCCGGCGCGCAGTCGGCCGCGTCGGTCCAGCCGTGGAGCGGTGAGGGCGACGGCCAGCACCACGAGCACGGGCGCGAGCGTGAGCGCTCCTCCGAGGTCGGCGCCGAGCCAGGGAGCGCCGTCAAGCGCGAGGGCCCCACCGCCCATGAGCGCCACCAGCCCCAGGGCCCAGCCGCGGCCGGGGGGCGCGAGGACTCGGAGCGCGGCGATTGCGATGACGAGCGCGGCGGAGGCGATCGCGAACCCGGTGTTGGACATGCCGTAGAAGCGGCCCGCGACGACGGCGTCCATGCCCAGGGTCCCGTTGAAGGCCAGCGGCGCCCCGAGGGCGGCGTCGAGCAGCCAAGCCAGCGACGTGAGCCCCGCGACGAGCGCCACGGGATGCCCCACGGCCCGGGCGATGAGGGCGACGAGGGCGACGAGGGCGACGCCGATGACCAGGATCGAGGCGACGGCAGCGGCCACGGCGGCCGATGAGGGCTCGCCCGCCGACGCCCCGGCGCGCCACCAGGGAATGGCTCCGGACAGGAGTGCGGCGAGCGGCAGGCACGAGGTCGTCAGCGCGGCTCCGCGCAGAGTGATCAGTGCGCGCGGCGGGCGCGCGCGCCGCAGGGCGAGGGCTGCCGTGAGCGCGAGCATCCCGGAGGCGGCGATGAGGAGCAGAGCGGACGGGATCGTGGTCAGGTGGGAGGCGCGGGCGCGCAGGGCGTCGTCGGCGAGCGCCTCCACGGCGCTGGGGTCCGCGGAGTCGGTAGCCCCCGGCTCCGCGCTCGCGGCCGAGGGAGGGGAATCGGGCAGGGCGAGGGCGCTGCCGGTCATCCGCGCGGAGGCGCCGCCCGGGTGGGGGCTCCCGGTGAGCGCGGCGAGGATCGTGGGGGCGAGGTCGGTGAGTTGGATGAGTCCTGCCTGGTGGGTGGACTCGCCGACGAGCAGCCCGCCGTCACGGCCCCGCGGGGAGGTGGTGCCCGCGGGCAGGATGCCGATCTGCGGGCTGGGACCCTCGGCGTCGGCAACGGAGACGATGACGACCCTCGCCTGCGGCATCGCGGCCAGGACCGCCTCGTGGGCCCGCGCCAGGGTCGTCACCCGCTGCTCGGCGGTGGCGGCCCCGGCGGCGGTGTCGACGAGGGCCAGCCCGCTGGGGCTGGAGGCCAGGAGGTCCTCGAGGCTGTCGCCGGTCGTTGCGGCCCCGCCCTCGGCGGCCAGTGCGAGGGAGGCGGTATCCCCGATGGCGGTGGCGGGCACGCCGGCCTCCGCCAGGGCAATGGCCAGCGCCCCGGGGCGGGCCTCGTAGCCGGAGTCTCTGGAGGTGGCCAGGGCGGATGCCGCGTCAGGGGCGTCCAGGCAGGCGGGGGTGGTCGGGGCGGATGCGGCGCCGGGGGGCAGGGCGCGGGCGCGGGACCCGGCGCCGAGGGTCATCCAGCCGTCGGCCGGGCAGGTGGCCGGGTTCGCCGAGCGCACGACGACATTGACGGGCTCGCCGCTGCTCGCGGCGTCGAGGAGGGAGCCGGCATCGCCGGCGGCGGGGGAGGAGGAGCTCTCGATCTCGCGAAGGCCTCCCCAGCTCAGATCGCGGGTCCCCAGTACCACGATGGGGGCGGGCGCAGCGGTTTCCCCGTCCTGCCGGGCGGCGGGGGGCGCCGTCGCCGGGGCCTGGGCGAAGGCGGTGGTGGCCATGCCGACCATCGTCAGGATCATCCCGAGGATGGTGAGCAGGATGATGCCGTAGACCACTGCGCGCGCGAAGCGCTGCTGGGGGTTCCGCCGTCGTCTGCTCACTCGAGAAGCCTACGGCCCCCGCGCGAGACCGGTCGAAACCAGTATCGAGACCGGTCGAAATGAGGGTCGAGACCGGTTCGGAGGCGGTGGGGCGGAGTCAGAAGACGTAGGAGTGGGCCGCCCTGGTGACGGCCACCTCCGGGTCGCCGCTCCCCGACAGTTCGACCGTCCCGGAGAAGGCGTACTTCACCGTCTGGTCCTTCGGGTTCTTGTTCCACGTGGAGGGCTTCTTCCGGTAGGTGAAGACGATCGTCCCGCTCTTGAAGATGGAGGTGTTGTCCATGGTCACCGTGCTCGCCGGAGTTGTCACTGAGAGCGACGCCAGATCCGTGGCCCGCAGCTCGTAGGGGCAGAAGCTGTCGGTATTGGTCGGCGGCGTCACGCAGCTCGCGGCCTTCTCGTTGATCTTGGTCAGGACGTACTGCTTGAGCTCCTCGGTCGGCTTGCCCTCGACGGCGAGAAGGATCCCTGAGGCGCCGCCGTCGCCGGGCAGGACCGTGACCGAGGATTCGTCAGTGGTGACATAGGCGGAGGTCGCCGACGTGCTGGTGATGGGGTAGATGCCGGGGTACATGTACTGGGTGGCGGTTCCGCCGGTGCGCTCCGAGGACGTCAGTCCCTTCGCGCCCTTGCCCGGGTTCTCCAGAGTGACCTCGGTGCCGCCCACGCTGAGGCCTCCCAATGACTCGGAGGACAGCTGGACGGGCATGGCCAGCGAGGTCTCCACCTTCCAGTTGTTGAGCAGGCCGAAGGACTTGTCCTCGGAGGACACGGTGAAGATCTGGGTGATCTGCTTGCCATTGAGGGACAGGGTGGCCTCGACCCGCTTCTTGTCGTTTCCCCTTCCTTTCTCCTCGACGTCGACCACGGTGATCCGCGATGTCGTCGCGGACATGGCCGAGTCCGTCAGGAGCGCGCGCCGATCGTTCGGCACTCCTGGGTCCACCATGGCCGTCGCCTCGGAGGCCTTCCCGGCGGCCACGAGATCGAGGTACTTCTCGACCTCCTTCTTGGGCGTGCGCTGGGAGTTGAGCACCTCGACGGCGATGAAGACGCCCATGAGGAGCGCGAGGCAGGCGACGACGGCGCCCGTGGCCAGTTTGAGGTGGCGGCGCGCCTGGGGGCTCATGAGGGGCGGGATGGCCGACGCGGATGCCGTGCCGCCCGCGGCGAGAGTCGCGCCTGCGGGGAATGATCCTGTGGCCGGGGCCGCGAGCGGGAGGGCGCCGGTGCCGGGCGCGCTGAGCGGGAAAGCCCCTGTACCGGGACTGACCGCGGGCACCTCCGGCGATGGAGGCGTTGCCGCGGTGGGATCAGCGGAGGCGATCGGACTGGTCGAGATGGCCGGCGCTGGCGCGAACTGGTCGGATGCCATCGGGAGCGCTCCGGTGGTCGGCAGGCCCGTAATCCAGCGGTCGACGGCGGTGCCGCCACCGATGAGGCGCAGCAGCGGGCCCGCATGAGCGTGGAGCAGGCCGGGGATGTACTCGGCGAGCAAGGAGATCACCAGCAGGATGAGCGCGAGTGCGAGGGAGGACCACCACGATGCGCCGAGGGAGAAACCCGCGCTGCTGGACGCCAACCGCGCCACGGAGATGCCGATATGAACCCTCAGAGGAACCAGCAGGTGGAGCGCCACGACGGCGAGGACGAGACCCGCGACCGGCATCTGCCAGACGCGCTCGAAGGAGGGTGCGGCCAGGCGCTGGCGGCGCGTGCCGATGCGCGCCGCGGCCACCACCAGGAGCACCAGGATCGCCAGGAACAGCAGGGCCGACCAGCCCCCCAGCGCATCCCAGGCCAGGATCGTCGTCCCGGCGTCGACCGGCATGTCCTCGAATATGCCCAAGGCGTTGCGCAAGTCCGTCGAGAGCGACACTCCGCCGAGCGTGCCCAGGCTGAGCGCGTAGACGAGCAGGTTGCCGAGGTAGACGGGGATGACGAGGATCGCAGGGGCGGCGTCCTTGAGCGCGGCGCCCACGATGGCGCCCAGTACGACGACGGGGCCGAGGACGACGCCGACAGCCCAGGCGAGCCCGCCGAGCTCGCGGACCAGCCGCTGGATGGTCTCGGGGGCGCGCGCCAGCAAGGCGCTACCAGCGCGCGCGGCCGTCAGCGCGCCGAAGACGAGGACCCAGACGCTGAGGAGGATCCACACCGGCGAGGTATGGATCTCGCCCTTCTCCAGGCCGCGGCTCATGCCGTCGCCGGACAGGGAGACGATGCCGGTCAGGAGGCAGGCGACGATGGCGGTGGCTAGTGCTTCCAGGGCCGCGCGCAGGGCGACGGCGCCGAACGGCCCCCAGGATTCGTCCTGGCGCGCGCGGCGGCGCGCGAGGAAGTAGACCGTCGTCGCCGCCGCTGCGAGTGTGCCCAGGGGGAGCATGGACGCCCCGATGGATACCGATCCGTGCGAGCCCTCGTCGATGCCGCCGGTCAGATGGCCGCCCAGGCTGTAGCCCATGGCGACGAGGAGCAGCGGGATTCCCGATGGCGCCTTGTCCGTGGAGGATGTGATGGTCACGAGGATGAGGATCGCGGAGATGAGCGCTGTGCCGAGCACCGCCGCGAGGGTCAGCAGGAAGGAGATCTGCGCGGGCGCGCGGCCCAGCGGCGATAGCGCCTGCGACACGATGCTCGGCGGCGCCTGAAAGGCCGGCTGGCCGGGGAGCCCCTGGGCCGCGACCGGCTGGCCCGCGTAGGCGGTGCTGGAAGTGGGGCGGGGCTGCTCGGCGAGTGGCCGGAGCTCGGGGGCGGGCTGGGGCGGTGCTGTTGAATCCGGGGGCTGCGCCTCGGCCGCGGTGGGGCCGGAGGGGGGCTGATCATCTGGAACCGTGGATTCATCACTCATGATGCGCCTTTGAGATCGAGGGTGAGGTAGATCGCATCCTTGCATGAGTCCGCCCCTGACGTACGGTGAGTCCGCATTCTGGGGTTGCTCCCACCCTCTTGGCGAGACCGGTCGAAAATAGGAGCGAGACCGGTCCACGGACCGGTCTCGCTCCTATTTTCGACCGGTCTCGCGGACGGCTGCGGCGTGTCGCGACGGGCGCGGATACCCTCGGGCCCATGAGCGCTCCTGTCTGGTCCTTCCTCGGTCCCGCCGGCACCTTCAGTGAGATGGCCCTGCGCGCCGTCGCGCCCGCGGCCGTCGACGTCGAGCCCTGCCCCGATGTGCCCACCGCCCTGGACCGGGTGCGCGAGCGCGAGGCCGCCTCCGCCGTCGTCCCCATCGAGAACTCGGTCGAGGGCGGAGTCAACGCCACGATCGACAACCTCATCGCCTCCTCCCCGCTGGTCATCACCGCCGAGGTGGCCATCCCCATCACCTTCGTGCTCGCCGGTCGCGCCGGTACCCGCCTGGAGGACGTGCGCGCCGTCTCCACCCACCCCCACGCCTGGGCGCAGTGCCGCGGCTGGGCCCACGCCAACCTCCCCGACGCCGTCTACGTGGCCTCCACCTCCACCTCCGCCCCCGCCAAGGCGCTCGCCGAGGGCTCCGAGACCGGCTTCCAGGCGGTTCTGTGCAACCCGCTGGCCGCCCAGCAGTACGGCCTGGATGTGATCGCCGGCGGTGTGGCGGACAACCCCGATGCCGTCACCCGCTTCGTCGTGATCTCCCGGCCCGGGCGGGTCTGCGAGCCGACCGGCGCGGACAAGACGACGCTCATGGTCCAGCTCCCGCACGACCGCGCCGGCGCCCTGCTCGACATGCTCGAGCAGTTCAGCGCCCGCGGGGTCAACCTCTCGCGCATCGAGTCCCGCCCCGTGGGCGACTCCCTGGGCCGCTACCGCTTCAGCATCGATATCGAGGGGCATATCCGCGAGGAGCGCGTCCAGGCCGCCTTCATCGGCCTGCACCGGACCTGCCCCATGGTCCGCTTCCTCGGCTCCTACCCCCGGCTCGACGGCCGTCCGGTGGTGGTCAGCGCCGGCACGAGCGACAAGGACTTCACCGTGGCGCGCGCCTGGGTGGCCGACGTCCTCGCCGGCCGCACGCTCTAGCCGGACCCGCGCTCACCCCGTCCGCGGCACCCGGACGGCGACGGCGCCGGACTCGACGCGCACGCGCGCCCACCTGGCCGGGGCGAGGATCTCGCCGTCGATCTCCAGCGGGGCGGGCTCGACCAGGTTCACCACCGCCTCGCGCCCGCGGGCCAACCGCACGTCCGCTGCTCCCCGTCCGGGCGGCGAGTAGCGGGCGGGCGCGGGCGGCAGGACCTGGCGGGCGAGTGAGGCCCAGCCGACCAGGCCGTGCCTGACGTCGATCGCGGCCACGTCGAGCACGCCGTCGTCCATGCGGGCGCCCGGCAGCAGACGGATCCCGGCGGGCAGTCGACCTGAGTTCGCGATGAGCAGGCAGCGGGCGCGAGCCTCCTCCGGGGTCCCGCCGTCGACGGCTATGCGCATTGGCAGGCGCGGCGACCTCAGGCTCCGCGCGGCGGCGATCGCGTAGGCCCCCCAGCCGGTGCGGCGCTTGAGCCCGGCGCGGGTGGCGGCCACGAGCCGGGCGTCGAATCCGATCCCGGTGACCACCAGGCAGGGCTCAGGAGGCGCCCCGGCGGCCTCGAGCGCCTCCGTGCTCACCCGCAGAAGGTCGATCGGCGCTAACCGGTGCGCCGCCGTGCCCGCCGCCAGGCGCAGTGCGGGCCAGCGGCGCAACGGCAGGCCGAGGCCGCGGGCCGCGAGGTTCGCCGTGCCGAGTGGGATGATGCCGAGCTCCACCCCGCTGCGAGGGCCGCCGGCCCGGGCGATGCCGTCGGCCACGGCGCGTGCGGTCCCATCCCCGCCGACGGCGATGACCAGCCCCGCGCCGGCCTCCACGGCTCTGGCGGCTTGGCGCGCCCCGTGCTGTTCGGGGGCTGTGTCCGCCCAGTCGACGCGCGCCCACCCCGCGGCGCGCAGCTCGGCGGCGAGGGCGGCGCGCAGGCGCGGCGTCGCCCTCCGCTTGGAGGGGTTGATGACGACGCAGGCCAGCCCGCCCATTCGGCCGCGATCTGCTCAGGAGGCCGGCTCAGGCGGCCTCGGCGATCGGAGTCGGCTCCAGGACCGGCAGCCCGGTGGACCGCATGAGATCGGTGCCGATTGCGGCGAGCTGGGCGAAATCCTCGGTGCGCGAGGATGAGGCCCGGTGGACCAGGGCGATATGGCGCACCGGCGTGGGAGCGGCGAAGTGGGCCACGCCGTGGGCGTCCGCACTGCTGAGCATGCTCAGCGCGCCCTCGGGGATGACGGTGATGCCCACCCCGTGCGCCACCATCCGCATGACCGTCGACAGCGTCGTGGCCACCGCGATCGGGGGACGGTTGCCGTAGCGCTGGCACAGGGCGAGCGTCTGGTCGCGCAGGCAGTTGCCCTCGTCGAGGAGGAGGAGGTTCTCGTCATCGAGATTCTCGGGGGTGATGTCCTCGCGGCCCGCCCAGGGGTGGTCGGCGGCGGTGAGGATGATGAGCGGCTCATCGAACATCGGCACTGCGGTGATGCGGGGGGTGTCGGAGTCGACGGCGATGATGGCGGCATCGAGGCGGCCCTGGCCCAGCATGTCCAGGATGTCCCCGGTGACCATTTCGCGCATATCGGGCTGGAGCCGCGGGCGGTTCTCGCGCAGGCCGTCGAGCAGGACGGGCGCGGCATAGGGGGCGAGGGTCGGGATGATCCCCAGCCGTAGCGCCCCGGTCAGGGCCTCTCCCTGGTTCATGACGGCGTCGGAGAAGGCCTCCGCCGCGAGGACCGCCTCACGGGCGTAGGACAGCAGGGTCTCGCCGAGAGGGGTGACGAGCACGCGCCGCGTGGTGCGCTCGACGAGCTCCCCGCCCACACGCTTCTCCAGGGCGGTGATCGCCTGCGAGAGGCTGGGCTGGGAGACACCGAGGGTGGCAGCGGCCTCACCGAAGTGCTGGTGGTCGCACAGCGCGACGAAGGCGCGCAACTGCGAGAAGGAGGGCAGCGAGGAGGAGGGCATAGCGATTCCTGGGGTGAGGATGGGGGTGTGTATCGGGTCGGGAGGATGGAGGGATGCGGGATGCGCTCGTCCGCGCAGGGACGGGCCGCGTGAGGAGTCGGGCGGCCCAGGGCAGCCGCATTGGTCAGGTGAGCTCGCAGGTGGAGCCGCTATTGGCCTCACTATAGGCGCTTATCCAATGAATGCAGAAGTTTTCTAAGGAGCTCCGGAGTGTCTGCGTGATCAATGGTCATTGCGCGGGTGACCGCCACCGCTGCCGGCCCTCCGCCGCGCGCGGCCTCGACGGCGCGCCCCGGCCCGGCCGCTGGCTACACTCGGCCTCATGATCGATCTGCGCGAGCTCCGTGAGAACCCAGAGCCGTACCGCGCCAGCCAGCGCGCCCGCGGCGCCGACGTCGGCCTCGTCGAGCGCATCATCGCCGCTGACGAGTCCCGCCGTTGCCTCCTGGGCGCCTTCGAGGCCCTGCGGGCCGAGCAGAGGAGCGTGTCCAAGTCGATCGGCAAGGCCTCCCCGGGGGCCGAGCGCGATGCCGCTCTGGCCAGCGCCAAGGAGCTCGCCGAGCGGGTCAGGGCCGCCGAGGCCGCCGCGAATGGCGCCGCCGCCGAGCTCGACGATCTCGCCCGCCAGTTCCCTAACCTCATCGCCGGCGCCCCCACCGGGGGCGAGGAGGACTACGTCCTCCTGCGCCACGGGGGCGGCGAACCGCGCGACTTTGCTGCCGAGGGCTTCACCCCCGCCGACCATCTCGCCCTGGGCGAGGGCCTGGGCATCATCGACACGCGCCGCGGCGCGAAGGTCTCCGGCGCCCGCTTCTACTACCTCAAGGGCGCCGGCATGCGCCTGGAGCTCGCGCTCATGACCGCCGCCCTCGACCTGGCCGATCGCCACGGCTTCACCCCCATGACGACGCCGACCCTCGTATCTCCCGCCATCATGGGCGGTACCGGGTTCCTCGGCGCCCATAGCGACGAGATCTACTACCTCCCGGCGGATGACCTCTACCTGACCGGCACCTCCGAGGTGGCCCTGGCCGGCTACCACACCGATGAGATCCTCGACCTGACCGCCGGCCCCAAGCGCTACCTCGGCTGGTCCACCTGTTACCGGCGCGAGGCCGGCGCCGCCGGCAAGGACACCCGCGGCATCATCCGCGTCCACCAGTTCAACAAGGCCGAGATGTTCTCCTACTGCCGCCCCGAGGACGCCGAGGCGGAGCACGCCCGCCTCCTGGCCATGGAGGAGGAGATGTTGGCACTGGTCGGCCTGCCCTACCGGGTCATCGATACCGCCGCCGGGGACCTGGGCAGCTCGGCCGCCCGGAAGTTCGACTGCGAGGCCTGGCTGCCCACCCAGGAGCGCTGGATGGAGGTCACCTCCACCTCCAACTGCACCACCTTCCAGGCCCGGCGCCTGGGCATCCGCGAGCGGCGCGAGGGCGGCACCGCGCCGGTGGCCACGCTCAACGGCACCCTGGCCACCACCCGCTGGATGGTGGCGATCCTGGAGAACCAGCAGCGCGCCGACGGTGCCGTCGTCGTCCCCGAGGGCCTGCGCCCCTACATGGGCGGCCTCGAGGTCATCGAGCCCGTCGAGCGATGAGCCTGGACCGGTCGCGTCGCCCCGAGGCGGGGGCGGCAGAGGTGCCCGGCCCGGGTGAGCGGTGGGGGGCGGCCGATGAGGTGCGCCCCTCGGGCGCGCCGCTGACGGACTTCGACCCCGACTCCGCCCCGGCCCTCAGCCTCGGCGGAGCCACCCATTACCCGGGACCCGCCGGGGCCCGCCCCCTGGATGACGACGCCTACGCCCGCCTCGTCGCCAACCGGGCCGAGGCCATCGCCCCGATCCTCGACGCCGCGGGCCCGGCCGCCCAGGCCGGACCGGCTGGGACCGCCGCCCCGGGCGCCCCGGGCTTTTGCCCGGCCCTGGGACCCGGGCTCATCGTCGCCCTCGACGTCGATGGCACCATCCTCGACCGCGACGGGCGCGTCTCCGATCGCGTCCACGCCGCGCTGTCCCGTCTGGACGCCGCCGGCGCCCGGATCGTCGTGTCCACGGGGCGCAGCGTCAGCGCTTCGCTGCCGGTGGCCCGCCATATCGGCGTCCGCCACGGCTGGATGGTTTGCGCCAACGGCGCTCTCACGCTGCGCCTGGACCCCGGCCTGGAGCGCGGGCACGAGGTCGTCGACTCGGTGACCTTCGATCCCGCGCACGTCATCTCCACGTTGCGCCGGGCCATCCCGGAGGGCATCTTCGCCGTTGAGGTCCCCGATGAGGGCTTCCTCGTCACCCGGCTCTTCCCCGACGGCGAGCTCATCGAGGACCAGCGCGTCGTCAGCTACGAGGAGATTGTCTCCCGGCCGGTCAACCGCGTGGTGCTGCGCGCACCGGCCATGAGCCTGGAGGAGTTCAGCGGTCTCGTGCGCTCCACGGGCTCCTCGACCGTCGAGGAGTACTCGATCGGCTGGACCTCCTGGCTCGACGTCGCCCCCGAGGGAGTCTCGAAGGCGACGGCGCTCGCGGGCCTGGCCGCTCGTCTGGGCACCGACGCCTCCCAGGTGGTGGCCGTGGGGGACGGCACCAATGACATCGAGATGCTCCGCTGGGCGGGCCTCGGCGTGGCCATGGGCTCGGCTCCCGACTTCGTCAAGGCCAGCGCCGACATCATCACCGAGTCGGTCTGGCATGATGGATGTGCTGCGGTCCTCGATGCCCTCGTCGATCTTCTGACCACTTGATCCCTGCGGGCCGCCGAGAGAGAAGAGCCCTGATGAGCCCCGTCATCCGCCGTCCCAATCCCGTCCGGCGTGCCAGAGGCGCCGGCATCGTGACCGGCGCCGCCGGCTCCGGCGGTGGCCCGGTGCTTCCCCGCCCCTCGCGCCGAGCCATGGGGGCGGTGACGGCGCGCGCCCTGGTCGGCGCCGCTCTGGCCGGCTGCGCGCCCAAGGGCGTCAGCGGTGCTCAGGCCGGCGGTGCGCCCGGCTGCAAGGCGGATCCTGCGCTGCGGGGCACCTCCCTCACGCTCACCTCCCCGCTGACGGGCGTCGAGGCGCAGCGCCTGGAGGCCTCCCTGGAGGCCTTCACCACCTGCACCGGCATCAGCGTCGTCCACACCGGCTCCGACATGCTCGAGGAGGACCTGTGCGCCGGGCGCCACGGTGATCTCGCGATCGTCCCCCAGGCGAGTATCGTCTCCGAGCTCGTCTCCGATGGTCGGCTGGTGGCCCTGTCCAACCAGGTCGGGGCGAACGTGGAGCGCGGATGGGAGCGCACCTGGGGCGATGCCGGGACCTACAACGGCACGCTCTACGCCGCGCCCCTCATGGCCGCCGTGAAGTCCTTCATCTGGTACTCGCCGGCGGCCTTCTTCAGGGCCGGTTACAAGGTGCCCACCACCTGGGCAGAATTGGAGTCCCTCACGAAGAAGATGGCTGCGGGCCCGGGCGCCACGGCCAGAGCGACGGCGAGCGCGAGCGCCCTTCCGAGTGGTGAGGCCGCCGCGCAGGCCTCCCCGAGCGCCAGTCCCGGGGCCAGCGCCGAGCATCCGGTGCCCTGGTGCCTGCCGGTGGCCGACGGCCCCACGAGTGGCTGGACGGTCACGGACTGGCTGGAGGATGCGATCCTGGCCACCCAGGGCCCGGGCGCCTATGACGCCTGGGGGGCGCACAGGGTGCCGCTCAACGACTCCGCCGTCGTGCGCGCCCTGGACTCGGTGGCCTCCCTCGTCCTCGCCGACGGGCATGTGCTCGGCGGACGGGCGGGCGCCTCGGCCATGACCCTGGAGGATGCCGCCACCGCTCTGGCCGAGGGCCGCTGCTACATGGTCCACGCCTCGAGTTCCTTCGAGACCCTCCTGCCCGACGGCGGCGCCGACCTCGACGCCTTCCTCGTGCCCAGCGCCTCGGATGATGAGACTCCCGTCCTCGTGGGCGGCGACTACCTCGTCTCCTTCTCCGACGGCCCGGGTGCGCAGGCGCTGGCCGAGTACATGACCAGCGCCGAGTGGGCGCAGACGAGGGCCGCGCTCGGCGGGGTGGCCACCGCCAACCAGCGTGTGGACGCCTCTTCCATCAGTTCGCGCGTGGGGCGGCGGGCCACCGAGATGCTCCAGTCGCGTTACTCCCTCATCCGCATGGATGCCTCTGACGGCATGCCCCCCGAGGTCGGCGTGCACGCGCTGTGGAGGGCACTGGCCTCCTGGGCCGCGGGATCCTTGGACTCCGAGGCTGCCCTCGCCCAGGCGGAGAGGGCCTGGCCCACCAGGTGAGCCCATCGGGTGGGCTGGCCCCGCCGACTGGTAGCCTGCGCTGCATCAGGCATGGGCGGCGAGGGCGCTCCGCCGCGTCCGCTCCCGCCCATGCGCACTGGGGCGAGGAGGGCTCATGGGACTGGGATGGTTCGGCGCGCCGGAGCACAACCGTTGGCTCGCCGAGGAGATGCAGGCGCTCCTGCGCCACGGGCGGGCCGCGCGGGTGCCTGCGGGCTTCGGCTGGATCGGGCCCGACGGCGCCGTGGACGCCTCGCGCCCCGTTGAGCTGTGGATCACCGGCCGTATGACCTTCGCCTTCTCCCTGGGAACACTCCTGGGGGTCCCAGGCTGCCGCCGCTACGCCGATCATGGTGTACGGGCCCTGTCCCGCGCGCTGCGCGACCGCACCCACGGGGGCTGGTACTCCGCCGTCGGCCATGAGTTGGACGCCGAGGGTCATGGCGTTCCCACTCGGGAGGCGGCTCGCAAGGAGTGCTACCAGCACGCCTTCGTCATGCTCGCCGCCGCTGCGGCGACGGCCGCGAACCGCCCCGGCGCCCATGAACTGCTCGCCGAGGCCTGTCGCGTCGTCGAGGCGCACTGGTGGGACGAGTCCTACGGGATGCCGATCGAGTCCTACGCCGTGGACTGGAGTGATCCTGAGGATTACCGCGGGCTCAATGCGGCGATGCACACGGTCGAGGCCTTCCTGGCCACCGCCGATGTCACCGGGGATCCGGTGTGGCTGGAGCGTGCCGTCCAGATCATCGACTCTGCCGTCAATGTCCACGCCCGCGACCATGACTGGCGCCTCCCCGAGCACTACGACACCGCTTGGCGCCCGCGCCTGGACTATAACGAGGACGCCCCCGACCACCCCTTCCGCCCCTACGGGGCCACGCCCGGGCACGGCCTGGAATGGGCGCGCCTGACGGTCCAGGCCCGCGCCGCGCTCGTGGGCCGCCGCCTGTCCGCGCCCGACTGGATGCTCGACGCCGCCGAGTCGCTTTTCGACCGTGCCCGCGTGGATGCCTGGAGGGTCGACGGCGGGCCGGGCTTCGTCTACACCACGGACTTCGACGGTCGGCCCATCGTCCATGAGCGCATGCACTGGGTCGTTTGCGAGGGCATCTCCGCCGCCGCCGCGATCCGTCAAGCCCTGCTCGACGACGGCCGCGGCGAGATCGAGGTCGAGCTTTACGAGCACTGCTACCGCACGTGGCTGGACTACGCCGAGGAGTTCCTCATCGCCTCGCCCGGTGTGTGGTGGCACGAGCTCGACAGCTCCAATGCGCCGTCCGCGCGGACCTGGGACGGCCATCCGGATATCTACCACGCTCTCCAGGCGGTGCTCATGCCCCGGCTGCCGGTGTGGCCCTCGATGGCTCAGGCCATCGCCGAGGGCCGCCTCGACCGGCCCTCTTCGGCGCCGCCCGTCGAAGAGCATGGGAGGGGTTCGCGCCGTCGTGGGCTCTTCGGCCGTGGGTGAGGCGAGCCGGCGAGTGCCGTGAGCGCGGCGCCCTCCACGCAGTGACCGGCGTCCGACTGGCAACCGGCAGGGCACGATGCTGTAAGGTCGATCCTGCCCGGCGGTCGCGCCGGGCCAGGGAGGAATGACAGAGCGGCCGAATGTGGCGGTCTTGAAAACCGCTGTGCGCCTCGCGCACCGGGGGTTCGAATCCCTCTTCCTCCGCTGCGGCTGTCCGGCGCTCGCGCCTCGCTTTGCGGGGCCGGGACGCCCTGGGGTAGTCTCGCAGCGCGCTTCGCATCTGGAGACGTCGCATAGTGGCCTAGTGCGCCTCCCTGCTAAGGAGGTTGGGGTGGAAGCCCCTCGGGGGTTCGAATCCCCCCGTCTCCGCCGGACTAGCCCCGGGATCGCTCTCCCGGGGCTTCTCTGCGCTTGGTGGAGGGTGAGGGGCTTTCGCCCGGATGGAGCGTCAGGCCCGCCGCGCGGTGGCAACCCTGCCGCGCGTCCACAAGCGCAGTGCGCGGCGGCAACCGGGGGAGGACGGGCCCGGCCCACCCTCTCGCCTCATCCGGGCGGCCCATCCGAATGGCCTGGGATGGAGGATCATGGAGGATCGAGGTGTCTTGAGCGCCGATGGGCCGTTGAGGCACCGCCTGGCCGTCAGGAGCATCGCGGGGAGCGCTGCCCTGGACGGCTGCCTTGAGCGCCACGGCGTCGGGCTTCGAGCGCCTGCTGGATTTCCCAGGCGGTTCACAGTGAAGTCGAGGGTGTGCTCCCAGGTCCGCGGAGTTATATGGATGTCACCGCCGGGCGGAACGGATCGGGAGGGTTGGGGAGCCCGTTGATCGGTTCGGGCCGAGGCTGGTGCAGGTCTTAGGGAGCCTGCTCCAAGCGCTCCGGTGAAGGAGGCCGGCTCCTCCCTTGTCATGGGAACCGGGGGAGTTGAGCGGCCTCACGAACGAAGGGCCCGTGGGCCCGGGTGACACCCGGGCCCACGGGCCCTGATCGTTCCCGGAATACTTCTGACCGGCCGTGATGCTGACGAAGATCAACGACGGGGAGTCGCTTGGGGCGCATAGCCTGCTTCATGACCGTCGGGAGCAAGGGAGCGCCGGCACCACGGGCAGGAATGGAGAGGAAGGGCGGAGCGGATGCTGGACCGCGGGAGCGCTCTGAAGGCGGCCCTGATCGCCGGCTCCCATCCAGAGGATCAGGCGCACCCGGCCGGAGAGCTCTGCGCGGATGGGGAGCATCGCCATCGGGCTCTGGCGGGCCTACCGTGAGCCCAGCCCTGTGCCGCGCCTCACGGTCGGGCGATTTGGCGAGCCCAGGGGCTCGGCGTAAAGTCCTGCCTGTCGAAAACGACATGCGCCAGTAGCTCAACGGATAGAGCAGCTGACTACGGATCAGCAGGTTGGGGGTTCGAATCCCTTCTGGCGCACCAGCACCCCGTCATCGGCTGGATCGACAGTCGGAGTCGGGGTGTTTTCAATGCTCGGGAGGCCGAGTCCGGCCGACAGGCGCGGTCATGAACAACCCGAATCATGTTCTGACGAGACTCACTGCCCAGTCGCGGTGTCGGCGGGGCAGGTGGTGCCCTCGGTCGGGAGGCTGCCGTCCAGGAGGGTTTCGTTGACCGCCTTCGTCGCGCAGGAATTCCTGCCGACTGCCCCGTGGATGGCCTCGTCGACGCTGATGAGGCGGCTGCCGGTGAGCTCGCGGCTCAGGGACTCCGACCAGGCGTACGGCGTCGTCGGGTCGTTCTTGTTGCCGATCACGAGGACCGGGCCGGTGGTCGGCGAGGAGAAGGCCTGGTGCTGTGGGGCGGAGGCGGAGCGGCCCCAGCCGTGGCAGATCGCGTCCATGTAGGCCTTCCGCCCGCTGTAGGCCAGTGGTGCGGCCTTCTTGGCGTTGGCGGCCTGGGCGTCCCAGCCCGTCGCGTCGCCGAGGTTGGGGTAATCGGCGCAGTGCACCGCGTAGGAGACGTACGTGGTGTTCCACAGCTTGGTGAGCCGCTGGTCCGCCGTCAGGGGCGGCCATGTCCGGTTGCCCTTGCGGCTGGAGGCCTGCAGGGCGGCGCGGTACGTGCTGTAGAGCTTCGTGGCGTTGCGCGAGCTCATCGCCTCGCTCAGGCCGGGGAGAGACTGCGCCCAGTAGATGTCGGAGTGCTTGGCGATGTAGAGGATCATCGAGCGGAGCTCGGCGGAGCGCAGGGTCGTCGTGGTCGTGTCCAGTGCGAGGGGCTGGGCGTCGGCGCTCTCGATGAAGCCGAGCAGTTGCGCCCGCCCCTCCTCCGGGGTGCCGGTCAGGGGGCAGCCGGGGGCTGACTGGCAGGCGGTGATGTACTCGAGTGCCCGCCTCTCCGTGGAGGCCATGTCCTCGGAGTGGACCTGGGCGCGGGTGAGCGACGGATCGAGGGCGGAGTCCAGGATCATCGTCCCGGTGCGCTGGGGGAAGGCCCGGATGTAGGCGGCGCCGAGATAGGTGCCGTAGGAGGCGCCCAGGAAGCTCAGCTTCTCGTCGCCGAGGACGGAGCGAATGACGTCCATGTCCCGGATGACCGTTTGGGAGTCCATGTGGTCGAGGAGCTCGGGGACCTGGGAGTTCTGGGCGCAGGCTTTGGCGAGAGCGGCGCCTTGGGCCTGGGCCTCGGCGGCCGTCGTCGGGTCGGTGGAGGTCTCGGCCGCTCCACCGGCGGCCGCGTCCAGATCTGGGGACTCGGCCCCGCCACCGGCCGCGCCTCCCACCTGGGCGGCTTCGTCCGGGACAGTCGTCTCTTTGCTCTCGGGGGTGGCCTCCTGTCCCTCGGAGACCTGCTCAGAGGCCTGATCGGAGGCGGTGGCGAGGTCGGCGGCGGTCCAGCAGGTCAGCGGCGTGGACTTCCCGACGCCGCGCGGGTCGAAGCCGACGATGTCATAGGCGTTGCGAACCCGCGGCGACAGGGAGTCGGAGATGATGGGGACGTAGTCGAGCCCGGAGGCCCCGGGGCCACCGGGGTTGATGACGAGGCTGCCCTTCTCGCCCTTGCCGTCGGCGGCGATCATCTTGCGCAGCGCAAGTGTGATCGTCTGCCCGCCGGGCTGCGAGTAGTCCAGCGGGACCGCGATCGTCGCGCACGTGGACGCGTCGCCCAGGTCGCAGTTCTCCCATGCGACCGACTGGGACAGGAATGCGCTCAGGTCCGCAGCCCCGGGGGCGGCGCTGGGCGCGGTGGCCGCGGTGGCCGACGGCGATGCGGAGGCGGTCGGGCTGGCCGCAGCGGTGGTGCTGGTAGCGGGATCCGTCGCGGGTGCGACCGCTGCGCTCGATGCGGGTGCTACTGCGGCGGAGCTGGAGGAGGCCGCCGGTGCTGCCGGGCCGGGGGCACCGGGACCAGTGGCCCCCGGGCCGCCGGGGAGGCAGGCGGTGAGACCGAGCGACAGGGAAGCCGCTGAGAGAATGGCCAGGAGCGTGCGGTGACGTGCGCGAACCAGGGATCCCATAGGGGAAGCCTCAATCTCCTCTCATGCTTCGTGCATCCTCCTTAAGGATGAGGGTAAGGGTCTCTCATCTCGATGTTTGGGGTTCCTAGGGACGCTGGAGCGATGCATCGGCCGATTCGCCGCAGGACGACGGTCGTCCCCGCCGCGACTCGGTTAAGCTCTGGAGGTGAAGTTCCTCAACGGGCTGGACCCGTCCTTCGACCTGACCTACGACGACGTCTTCATGGTGCCCTCGCGGTCCTCCGTGGGCTCGCGCATGGGTGTGGACCTCACCACTGACGACGGCACCGGCACGACGATCCCGCTCGTCGTGGCCAATATGACAGCCGTCGCCGGCAAGCGCATGGCCGAGACCGTGGCCCGTCGCGGCGGGCTGACGATCATTCCGCAGGACATCCCCGTCGACGTCGTCATGGACACGGTCGCCCAGGTCAAGGCCTCCCACCTGGTCTACGACACCCCCGTCACCGTCAAGCCCCACCACACCTGCGGCTACGCCATGGGCCTCATCCCCAAGCGCTCCCACGGCGCCGCCGTCGTCGTCGACCCGGAGACCGATCGGCCCGTGGGCATCGTGGATCTCTCCGACGCCTCCGACGTCGACCGCTTCACCCAGGTGCGCGCCGTCATGTCCACCGAGCTCGTCACCCTTCCCGAGGGCATCGACGCCCGCGAGGCCTTCAACCGCCTCAAGGCCGCCCGACGCCGCATGGCGCCCGTGGTCGACGCCGAGGGCCGCCTCGTCGGCGTCCTCACCCGCGCCGGGGCCGTGCGCTCCACGATCTACCGCCCCGCCGTCGATGTCGCGGGCCGCCTGCGCATCGGCGCCGCCATCGGCATGAACGGGGATCCCGCCGGGCGCGCCGCCGAGCTCGTCGAGGCCGGGGTGGATGTCATCGTCGTCGACACCGCCCACGGCCACCAGGACCGGATGCTCGACGCCGTCGCCTCCGTGCGCGCGGCCCTGCCCGAGGGGGCGCCGATCGCCGCCGGGAACGTCGTGACCGCTGCCGGCGTGCGCGACCTCGCCGCCGCCGGCGCCTCCATCATCAAGGTCGGGGTCGGCCCGGGCGCCATGTGCACCACCCGCATGCAGACCGGCGTGGGCCGGCCCCAGTTCTCCGCCGTCCTGGAGTGCTCGCAGGCCGCCCGCGACCTCGGGGCCTCCGTCTGGGCCGACGGCGGCGTGCGCCACCCCCGCGACGTCGCCCTCGCGCTCGCCGCCGGGGCCTCCAACGTCATGATCGGCTCCTGGTTCGCCGGCACCCACGAGTCTCCGGGCGACGCCCAGATCGACGCCGACGGGCGCGCCTACAAGGAGTCCTTCGGCATGGCCTCCACACGCGCGGTCCTCGGGCGCACCGAGGGGGAGAACGCCTTCGACCGGGCCCGCAAGGCCCTGTTCGAGGAGGGCATCAGCGGCGGACGCATGTACATCGACCCGGCCCGCCCCGGCGTCGAGGACCTCATCGACCAGATCATCTCTGGCGTGCGCTCCTCCTTCACCTACGCGGGTGCCGCCTCCATCGCCGAGTTCCGCGAGCGGGCGATCGTCGGCCTGCAGTCCGCCTCCGGCTACCGCGAGGGCGCCCCCGTCCCCGTCTCATGGTGAACATGCGGGTCAAGCCGCCATACTCCGAGTAACCGAGTAACTCAGTTACTCATGCACAGGTGGGCAGCCCGCATGAGTATGGGAGGGACGAGCGCGCGGACGATTCTCGGAGCAGAGCCGCGAGGCGGCCGGCGCGAGGCGCCGTGAATGCTCAGAACGCTCACCTGGACCCGGCCTCGAGGGCCTGGAGGAGGTCCGCGGTGAGATCCGCGGCGTCCTCGATGCCCACGCTCAGGCGCAGGAGGCGGTCGGACAGCCCGTAGGCGGCCCGCCGCTCCGGCGGGACATCGGCGTGGGTTTGCGCACTCGGGTTGGTCACGAGGGACTCCACGCCCCCGAGGGACTCGGCGAAGGTGAAGACCCTCAGGGCGGCGAGCATCGCCGCGATATCCACGCTCTCGGCCACCTCGAAGGACACCATCCCGCTGCGTCCCGGGTAGAGCACCCGATCCACCAGCGGGCTCGGATCGAGGGCCGCGGCGACGGCGCGCGCGTTGGCCTCATGCCGGTCCATGCGCACCCCCAGCGTCTTCAGGCCCCGCAGCAGCAGGAAGCAGTCGAAGGGGGACAGCGTCGCGCCGGTCGTGTTGAGCCGGTACTGGATGCGCTCGCCCGCCGTCTCGTCGGCGACGACGATCGCTCCGGCCATGACGTCGTTGTGCCCGCTCAAATACTTCGTTGCCGAGTACAGGACGATGTCGGCGCCGAGTTCCAGCGGTCGGCACAGGTACGGGGTGAGGAAGGTGTTGTCGACGGCGAACAGCGCCCCCGCGCTATGGGCCAGCCGGGCTGCGGTGGCCAGGTCGATGAGCGCCATCATCGGATTGGTCGGCGATTCCACGAGGACGAGCGAGGCGGGCCGGTCCGGCCCCAGGGCCTCGCGCAGGCCCTCGTCTCCCAGGACGAAGTCGACCTCGTAGGCGCCCTCTGAGGCGAGTACCTCCAGGAGCCGGTAGCTGCCGCCGTAGAGGTCCTCCAGCGCCACGATCCTCGAGCCGGCCGGGACCAGCGCGCGGATCGCCAACTCGATCGCCGCCATCCCCGAGGATAGGGCGAATCCGGCCGCTCCGCCGTCGAGCCTGGCCAGGGCGTCTTGGACGACGTCGCGGGTGGGGGAGGCGGTGCGCGTGTAGTCGTAACCGGTGGACTCGCCCAGGCCCGGGTGCCCGAAGGCCGTGGACAGGTGTATCGGCGTCGTGATCGCGCCGGTGAGCGGGTCGGTGCGGGTGCCTGCCTGTGCGAGCAGCGTGCTGATCCGCAGGGAGGGGCCGGTCCCGCGGGGACAGGCGGTGTCGACGTCCCACGTGGGATGGCGGTGGACCGGCGAGGTGCGGGCGGGGGAATGGGACGGGTCGGGGGTCCTGGTGCGGTCGGTGGTCGGAGTACTGGTCATGGTGGATCCTGGGTGCGCTGGTGGGGGCGGGGATGAACGCGTCCCGCCTAGGCCGACGGGAGCGGAGTCGGCGGGCGCCGCGAGCAGCGACGACCTCGGACTCTGACCGTGATTGGGAGACAGCGACGGCTGGCGCTGTCAGCGCATCCGCATTCGGCGCATGCCGTGGGCGCGGGGCATGCTCATCGAGGCCGTCATGGGACGGACGGTAATGCCACCACCGGCCGCTCGGTCAAGTGCCGCCCGGCATCTGGGCCGGACCTGATCCGCGGCGATGCCGTGCGATCTGTCTCATCCTTCACATAGTGCTCACACAGCGCGGTACTCTTGCCCTGGTCAGGGTCGCTCAGGCGTGTCTCGGGCCGGCTTCCCCACTCCCGCTCATAGCCGAATCCCCTCGCTCCCCGAAGGAGAAGCCTGTGCGATTCCCGTCCTTCGCGCGCCTGCACACCGCCATGGGAGCCGCCGCGCTCTCGCTGCTGCTCGTCGTCCCCCAGGCGCTCTTGGCTCGGGCCGCCGCAGCGCCCCCGGCTCCCCCGATCCTCCAGCGGGCCGTCGGTGAGGCCGTCGGCCAGGCGCAGGCCGGTACCGCGGAGCGGGTCCGGGTCGTCGTCATGCTCAAGGACCAGCCCTCCTCGCCGTCGTCGGCAGCGGAGTCGGTCAATCTCGCCGCGCAGGACTCGCTCATCGCCGCCTGGAGTAGTGCCTACGGCCTGCAGGTCGATGACCGATTCGGCTACCTCGTCAACGGCATGACCGCCACCATGCCCGCGGATAGGGTCACCGCGCTCGCCCTCGACCCCGCCGTGGCATCGGTGCGCAAGGAGCGCGTCTACTACCCGAGCGAGTACTCGGCGCGCAATGAGGAGGGCGTCCCCGCGGCCCTGGCCGGCTATGGCGCCGACGGCACCGGCACGGTCATCTCCATCATCGACTACGGCATCGACCCCTCCCACCCCGACCTGCGCCTCGATGACTGCGGCGCCGCCAAGATCAAGGAAGTCAACCCCTCCGGAGGGCACTTCACCTGCAAAGTCCCCAACGGGTACAACTACGCCGACGAGTCCTTCGAGATCCGCGACCTCACCGGCTCCCAGCACGGCCAGCACGTGGCCGGCATCGCCGCCGCCAATGGCTCCCAGGGCAGCGAGCCGGACTTCGCGGCCTCGGGGCGCATCGACGGCGTCGCCCCCAACGCCCAGCTGCTGGCCATGAAGGTCTTCTCCAATGACCCGGCCAAGGCGGGCCAGGCCCGCGACGGGGACATCATCGCCGCGATCGAGGACTCGGTGAAGATGGGCGCCGATGTCATCAACCTCTCCCTGGGCGGCCCCAATGGCGTGCCGGACTCCTCCGACGGCGCCAGGGCGGCCATCGAGCAGGCCCGCCGGGCGGGGGTCCTGACCGTCGCCGCCGCCGGTAACGATGGCCTCAACTTCTCCATCGCACAGGGCCCGGATGACGCGCTGGGCCGCTTCGACGACGGGACCGTGGCCAGCCCCGGCGTCCAGGGATCGGCGCTCACCGTCGCCTCCCTGAACAACTCCCAGTTCACGATTCCCAGCGGGTCTCTTGGCGAGGGCGAGAACGCCATCCCCTTCGACTACGCGCGGCTCGGCGGTGCCGCGCCGAGCACGGCATCGCGGGTGGTCGATGCGGGGCTCGGGCGCGCCCAGGACTACGCGGACGGGGCCGACCTCTCCGGAGCGATCGTGCTGGTCGAGCACGGGGAGAACCCCTTCACGGACAAGCTCGCCAACGCGCAGGCCCGCGGGGCCGCGGGCGTGCTCCTCTTCAACCCCCAGGCGGGTCAGGGCCGGCCCATCAACCCGGCCGGCGCCGAAGCCTACCCCCTGTTCTCCGCGATCATCCCACCCGACCGGGCGCAGGCGATCCGCCAGGCCCTCGCCGAGGACCCGGGCCGGAGGATCCGCTTCGACGGGCCGCCGACGTCGGCCCCCTACCCGGGAGGCACGGCCCCCTCGCCCTTCTCCTCCTGGGGCGCCACCCAGAACCTCGATTTCGAGCCGGAGATCGCTGGCATTGGCGGCGACGTCTACTCCACGGTCGGCTCCGCCGGCTACGCCACCATGGAGGGCAGCTCGATGGCGGCGCCGAACGTCTCGGCCATGGGGGCGCTCCTGCTCCACGACCTGGCCGTGCGCTACCCGCAGATCCAGGGCGCCGAGAGAATCGACCTGGTCAGGACCCTGCTCATGAACACGGCCCGCGTCCCCTCGGCGGCCGACGGCTCCCCAGCCGC
Organism: Actinomyces gaoshouyii; assembly: GCF_002072175.1. Taxonomy (GTDB): domain Bacteria; phylum Actinomycetota; class Actinomycetes; order Actinomycetales; family Actinomycetaceae; genus Actinomyces; species Actinomyces gaoshouyii. The sequence continues at coordinate 389,797 of NZ_MVIV01000002.1, forward strand.
TCCGCGCCAGGTGGGCGCCGGGCTGGCGCAGATCGACAAGGCCCTGGCCTCGCCCGTCAGCGCCACCGTCGACGGCGCTCCGTCGGTGGCGCTGCGCGAGGTGAACGCGCCCAGGGCCTTCACCATCACCCTGAAGAACCGTTCCGGCGCCGATGCCTCCTACACACTGCCCGCCCAGGAGGTGCTCACGGAGAGCAACGCCGCCGGTGCGCTGACCACCGTGTTCGTGTCCGCCACCGAGAGCCTGACGCCGTCGAGCACCGAGGTGACCGTGCCCGCGGGCGGCACAGCCACCGTGGATCTCACCCTCGCCCCGGACACTGCCTCCTCCCACTTCATCGAGGGCTGGGTCCGCCTCGTCTCCACCACGGGCGCGCCCGACCTCGTTGTCCCCTACATGGGATTCGTGGGCGACTGGAACGCCGAGTCCATCATCCAGCCCGAGGGCCGGACCTGGGGCATCGCCGGCGGCGCCACGGACACCACCGGTCTCATCGGGAGGGTTGACGCCTACACGGTCCCCGTCGCGGGGGCCGACGGCCAGCGCCGAGCGCTGTCGCCCAACGGCGACGGCAAGATGGACGCCGCCCTGCCCTCGCTCGTCATGATGCGCAACGCGCGGGACATCCACTACGAGGTCCTCGACACGGCGGGCAACCGGGTCGTCGATCTGGGCGATGAGCAGAACGTTCAACGCTTGACGGGCCGGATCTTCGCCAATCCCGCCTACAGCGGCAGCCTCGGCCACGCGGGAGCGGCCTTCGACGGCACCGCTTGGAACGCTCAGGCGGGCGCCTTCCGGGCGCTGCCCGACGGGCAGTACACATACCGGGTCTCCGCGCGCCTCAGCGAGGACTACGGCTGGCAGAACGTCGACCTCCCCCTGACGATCGACACCACCGCGCCCACCGTCACGATCCTGGGCAAGAGCGAATCCTCGGTGCGCTTCACCGTGGAGGACTCCGGCTCCGGGATTATGGGCGAGCCCATGGTGGTCCTGGCCGACGGCACGACCGCGCCCGTGGCAGAGCAGGCGGACGGCTCCTGGACGGCCACGCTCGCTGGCACCACGCCGTACGCGACGATCAGCGCGATCGACGCCGGCTTCAACGTCACCGAGAAGCATGTGATCTACGCCTCCTCCGGGATGTTCGTCGCCGTCGATGGCCACCTGGGCTCCGCCAGCGTCATCCTCGGCGCCGACCAGACCCGCGACATCCCCATCACCGGCTTCGTCACCCCCGACATCACGCGGGTGACCGTCGATGGCGCCGACGCCCCCCTCACGGGCGGTGAGTTCGCCGCCACCCTGGCCGGCAACCACCCCGCCGGCACGGTCATGGTGCGCGGCTACGGCGCCGACGGGGCCCTCATCGACGAGTTCGCCGTCGCCGTCATCCGCGACACGACCCCGCCCACCGTCACCCTCACCGGGGGCGTCGATGAGGCCGGACAGGTGATCGCCGGCGCCGACGGCGCGATCAGCCTGACCGGCGCCGTCTCCGACGACCGCGCCGAGCCGGCGGATATGACCCTGACCATCAATGGTCAGGGCGTGACGATCAAGGAGGACGGCACCTTCAGCCTCGCCACGACCCTCGACCCCTCCACGACCTCCCTCGGCATCGCGCTCAACGATGGGGCCAACACCTCCGCACTCACCGTCCCGGTCGCCGGCCGGGCGCAGGCGCCCGAGGTCGCCGCCATCAGCCTGACCAACGGCGAGTGCTACCGGAACATGATCTGCGAGGTCTCCTCCGGCTCGCCCGATCGCGGCGCCGACGGCGCCTTCACCCTGCGCGGCACCACTAGCGGGGGCGTGGTGAGCCTCGAGCTCACACCCGGCTCGCGCGCGGGGGATGACGGCGTGATCGGCGAGAACGCGCCCATCGCAGCGACCGTGGCGGCGGACGGTTCCTTCACCGCGCCCGTGCCTGCGCCGTCGGGTCTCACCCAGTACCGGGTGGTGGCCCGCGATGCGGCGGGAATGATCCTCACCGAGGGCGTCGTCAGCCTGTACGTGGATGTGATGCCCCCGTCAGCCGACTTCACCGAGCCGCCCCTCCACGGTGGCGAGCTCTACACCAACCAGGACTCGGTGGCCTTCACGGGCACCGTCTCCGACGACCAGTGGGGCTACAGCCTGCGCCTCAACAACGAGGTCGCGGCGGACTTCTTCCGCCGGACCAACCCCGGAGCGAACGTGAATGCGCAGGACTTCTCCGAGTCCCTCGCCGTCAAGGACGGTGACACGCTGTACGTCGGGGCGGTGGACAGTCTGGGCAACTCGCTTGAGGCCCGCATCCCCGTTCATGTGGACAAGGAGGCCCCCGGCGCCGCCCTCGACGCCAAGGATGGCGAGGTCATCCGCGACAAGCACGAGCTGACCGCCACCGCTACCGACCCCAATATGGCCGGCCTGTCGGTGAGTGTGGACGGCAAGGAGGTGGACTCGGTGTCCACATCCCGCGCCAAGCGGCGCACCGACGTCGAGGACGTCCTCGCACCGGCGGGCCGGGCGGCGGGCGGCGATGATGGCGGTGCGGCCCCTGGGGGGCCGGGCGGGCTCTTCGCCGAGCAGACCGGCTCGGTGGACGCGGGTGCCCTCAATATCGCCGTGCCCACGGCCGACATGGCGGCCGGGACCCACGTCATCACCATGACGGCCACGGATCTCGCCGGCAATACGACCACGCTGTCCAGGGCTGTGGTCGTTGATGCCGACGCCGTCATCAACGGGCCGGACTCGGCCACGGTGACCGTCGAGCCCGGAGGCCTCGCCGATCAGTCCGCCGTGGCAGCGAAGGTCCTCGCGCTCTACTCCGTGACTGACGACGGCTCGGCCACGGCCGCCGGTGACACCGCGCTGTCGCTGGCGCCGAGCACCGTGCTCGTGCCGGGGGAGAACACCGTGACCCTCGTGGCCACGGACGCCGCCGGCCGGATCGTGACCCGTCAGGTCACCATCACGATCTCCTCCCCGGAGCAGCCCTCGCCCGGGGGCGACGGTGGCAGCGGCGGCTCCGCTGGGACGGATGGTGCGACTGACGGCTCCGGGAGCACTGGCGCGCAAGGGACTGCGGATGGGCCGACCATCCGGCCCAGCCAGCCCGGTGAGCTGCCCGCCGTGCCTGTCCGGCCGGGCCAGGCGGTCGATGCCGGAGGCCGGTCCTCCGGGCGCCCCCCGATGAACGCGGGGGCCATGGCCAGCACCGGCGCCGACGCGGCGGCCGCACTGGGAATGGCGGCCGTGGCGCTCCTCGCCGGAGGGGCTGTCATCTGGCGCCGCCGTCGGAGCATGGAGCTGTCGGGCACTGCCGCTGAGTGAGACCCGGGCGCGCTGAGCGCTCACTGAGCAGGCGTCGCGAGCGGTTGGGGCCGCCGCCCTTGAGAGGACGGCGGCCCCAACCGTTCGCTCAGTCCTGATGAAGCGCGGCTATCGTGCAATTTCTGAAAAAATTTTCCTCATTGACACCTGTCGTGGTAGCATGTGTGCGTGCTGCTGACGTTCTCTGTCACCAACTTCCGATGCTTCACGGGCGAGGCCGTCCTCGATCTCGTCCGTCCGTCCCTGAAGACTCTCATGCCCGGGCGCGACTCCTCCTGGATCCGGGAGACCCAGCGAGCGGCCGTGATCTACGGCGCCAACGCCTCTGGTAAGTCCACGCTGCTCGACGCCCTCGAGGCGCTGCACCGGGCCATCGGCGGTGCGCGCGGAATCCTCTACCAGCCGGACAGGTTCAGGCCGGGCGCCTCGGAGCCCACCACCTACCGGCTCGAGTTCACCGCCGAGGGCAGGCGCTTCGCCTACACGGTGACAGCCGAGGTCTGGGGTATCTCGAGCGAGGAGCTGTGGGAGGTCGGCAGGCGGTGGAAGAAGGTCTTCGTCCGGCGTCAGCCGAGCGCGACTGCTCCTCTGGAGATCTTGGCGGGTCCATCCCTTCGCGGAGCCAATCGCGAGGTCAAGAACCTGACGAGTGCGGATGACCTCTTCCTGGGCGTGGCCTTCCACTACCGCCACGAGACGCTCTTCCCCCTGGTCAAGGAGCTGCGCACCACGTCCTTCGTCCACCATTCGGACGATGAGAGGCTCGCGCGGATCCGCTGGCTCACGATCCGGCTCGCAGATGATCCCCAGGCGTGGGGCGAGATCAGCGCCGCCCTCTCCCAGATGGCGGACTTGGGCATTCTCCGCATCGAGCTTGAGGAGCAGGAGATCCCCCCGAAAGTACTCGAGGAGATCCGCTCCCTCGCCGAGCGCCTCCAGGGTGAGGACGTCGGGCTTCCTGATGAGTTGCTTCGCCAGCTCCGTCACTCCCTGGTCTTCATCCATCGCGGCCCCGACGGCGCCGAATGCCGTCTAGGACTCGGCGCTCAGAGTGAGGGCACTCTCACCTGGCTCGCCACCGCCGGTCCGGCCATCCAGACCCTGCGTCAGGGCGGTGTGCTCGTCGTCGATGAGCTCGATGCGAGCCTCCACCCCCATCTCGCCTCCGCGCTCATTGAAATGTTCCAGGATCCGGATCTCAATACGACCGGCGCCCAGATCATCGCCACCACGCATGACGCGTCGCTGCTGGGCAACACGCCGACCCCCAGGCTCGAGGCCGCTGAGACGTGGTTCTGCGAGAAGGATGATGACGGCTCCTCAAGCATTTACTCGCTCGCTGATTTCACGGATCTTCGCCGGGCCAGCAACAAGGAGAAGCGCTACCTCGTGGGCGCTCTCGGCGGTGTTCCCAGGGTCGATCCCTCAGGCCTGCGCCGCCTCTTCGCAGTTATGGGGGACTGAGATGGGTCGAGGAAGGCCGTCTCGGAGGCGCGCGCCCCGCCAGCAGCGCCGAGCGATCCTGGTGGTGACGAACGGACAGCGGACCGAGCAGGCGTACTTGGAGCCTCTCAAAAAGAAAGTAGGGCGGTCGATCGCGCTCACGATCCGCTTCAGCAATCGTGATCCTCTGAGCCTCATCAAGGAACTCAGAAGACCGCGCTCCGACCTCGATTCCTTCGACGAGGCCTGGATCGTCGTCGATCATGACGGCGAGAATCGATCTGACTTCCTGCGAGCTTGCGGGAAGCTGAGCAAGAAGAGCCGCCCGGTCCACGGCGTCGTCTCAGTGCCCTGCTTCGAGGTGTGGCTCGCCGCGCACTACTGCCAGGTCCGCAACTACCAGGACCAACGTGACGCTCGGCGCCACTACGCGCAGATCGCTCATGTGCGCGAGGGGGAGAAGTCCCTTCCCAAGGACTTCCCGTGGGATGCCGTTGCGGAGGCCACCCAACGATGCCGGCTCGTGGGTATCCCCGAGCCGGAGCTGGACACGCAGGGTCCCTGCCCATCAACGACCATGCCCCACCTCATGCGCGGCCTCGGCCTCCTCTGAGGAGAACCGGTCTCGCTCCTATTTTCGACCGGTCTCGGCGAATGGGTTGGATCGGCAGGGGCGGGTCATGGGAGGGTGGGCCCATGAAGGACGCGAAGGGGCGTCGGCACACCGCGCCCAGTGCCCACCACGAGGCGCCGGTCAAGCACGGGGCCCCCGGGGCGGGGGAATCCCGCGCCTACTGGCTCGACACCACCACCCTTGCCTGGCCCGCGAGCCTCCTGCCCGCCGGCGTGCTCCCATCCGAGTTGGGCTCGACCGCTCGCCCGCCGGTCTCCTTCGACCTCATCGCCAGCCCGCGCGGCGGCACCGCGGTCGCGGATGGCCTGCTCAGCCTCGGCGACGGCGCCCTCGTCGTTCCTCTCGTCGTCGCCGGGATCATCGACGAGGTCCGTCCCGGGGCGCTCGCCACGCACCCGCCACTCGCCGGATACCTGGCTCTGAGCACGCAGGACGCCATCGCCGGGCCCCGATTGCCCGATGACGCCGTGGAGGCGGCGCTCACCGGTCAGCTGGCGATCGTGCAGCGCACGGTGGACTCCGACGCCGTCGGCCACTGGATCACCGCCTGCACCGGCGTTCAGATCTGGCCGATCCTCGACCTCCTCTACAGCGGCGCGGCCAGCCGCGACGGCTCCGCTCCCCTCGGTCCCACGTGGAGCAGCGGCGGCCGTCGCCAGGATGGGGAGGGCCCCGCCTTCGCGCTCTGGGCGCCCACCGCCGTCGAGGTCGCCCTCCTGAGCTGGGCCGCCGATGACCCCACCGGTTCCGTGCCCCTCATCGATGGCGAGCCCCTGCGCTCCCCCGCCCAGCGCCTGTCGGACGGTCGCTGGGAGGTGCCCGCGAGCCCTCGTATCAGCACGGGGGATCAGTACCTGTGGGAGGTCCGGGTCTACGTCCCCGCCACCGGGCGCATCGAGACGAACCTCGTCACCGACCCGTACTCCACCGCCCTGACGACGGACTCGCGCCGCAGCGTCGCCGTCGACCTCTCCGATCCGGCGCTCGCCCCCGCCGCCTGGGCGAACCAGGCCGCCCCCGTCGCGGGAAGCGAGCTCGGAGGAGACGCCGCCCGGGCCATCTACGAGCTCCACGTGCGTGACTTCTCCGCCGCGGACCCCACCTGCCCGGCCGAGTTGCGCGGGACCTACGCCGCCTTCAGCGCTGACAGCGCGGGAACCCGCAGCCTGCGCGAGCTCTCCGAGGCCGGCATCGACACGCTCCACCTCATGCCGACCTTCGATATCGCCTCCATCCCGGAGGACCGAGCCGCCCAGGCCGTCCCCGATATCCCCGACGGCATCCACCCAGCCTCGCGCCGCCCCCAGGCGGCGATCGCCGCCGTTGCCGACGACGACGCCTACAATTGGGGCTACGACCCCTACCATTGGGGTGTCCCCGAGGGCTCCTACGCGCGCGCCGGGCACCAGGATGGCGGAGCCCGGATCATCGAGATGCGAGAGATGATCGGCGCCCTGCACGCCATGGGCCTCCAGGTGGTGCTCGACCAGGTGTACAACCACACCGCGGCCAGCGGGCAGGACCCGCGCTCCGTGCTGGACCGAATCGTGCCCGGCTATTACCACCGCCTCGATGCCGCCGGCGCCATCGAGGACTCCACGTGCGCGAACAACATCGCGACCGAGCGGTCCATGGCGGAGCGCCTCATGATCGACATGTGCGTGCGGTGGGCGCGTGACTACCGGGCGGACGGCTTCCGATTCGACCTCATGGGGCACCACTCCGCGGCCACGATGCGCGGCGTGCGCGAGGCCCTGCGCGCGGAGGCCGCTGAGGTGAACGGCCACGACCCCTTCCTCTACGGGGAGGGCTGGAACTTCGGGGAGGTGCGGGACAACAGGCTCTTCGTCCAGGCCGTGCAGGGCCAGTTGACGGGGACCGGCATCGGCTGCTTCAACGACCGCCTGCGCGATGCCCTGCGCGGCGGGAGCGTCGCGGATTCCGACCCGAGGGAGATCCAGGGGCTCGGGACGGGCCTGGCGCAGGCGCCCTCGCCCTTCGACACTCGTCCCGCGGATATCCGGCGGGCGGATCTCGTCTGGCGCGGCGATCTCATCCGCATCGCCCTGGCGGGCAACCTGCGCGACGTGGCGCTGCACTCCGGCCATGGCCACTGGGCGCGGGGCGATGAGCTGCGCTACGGCACGGATCCGGCCGCATTCGCCTCAGAGCCGGTGGAGTCCATCAATTATGTGGACGCCCATGACGACGAGACCCTCTTCGACGTCCTCGCCTACAAGCTCGCCCCGGACGAGCCGATGGAGGCCCGCGCGCGCATGGCGGCGCTGTGCCTGGGCGTGGTCGCGCTCGGGCAGTCGCCGGCGTTCTGGGCGGCCGGCGCGGAGATGCTGCGCTCGAAGTCCCTGGATCGCGATTCCTACAACTCCGGGGACCACTTCAACGCCCTCGACTGGTCATGCGCGGACAACGGTTGGGGACGGGGCCTGCCCCCTGCCGAGCGCAACTTCGACCGGTGGCTCACGCAGGCCGGGCTGCTCACCCGCCCCGGGCTGCGGCCCACCGCCGAGCGCATCGCCGCGACCCGCGCCCAGTGCCTCGACTTCCTGCGGCTGCGGCGATCCACCCCGTTGCTGGCGCTGGGCAGCGCCGAGCTCATCCGGGAACGGGTCTCCTTCCCGGTCACCGGCGATCCTGGCGTCATCGTCATGGTGATCGACGACGGCGCCGGGCCCGCTGATCTCGACCCGACCCTCGACGGCCTCGCCGTGGTCATCAACGCGGGAGCCCGGGAATCAGTGGTGCGCCCGGGCTCCATGATGGGGCGCGGATTCATCCTCAGCCCGATCCAGGCCGCGGGTGCGGATGACGTCGTCAAGGGCACGGCCTTCAATCCGACCACGGGCGAGCTGGGCGTCCCCGCGCGCACGGTGGCGGTGCTCATCGAGCCCTGAGCGAGTGGGACGTCACTATCCTCCCGCCGGGGCGTCACCGCGTCACCGGTGGACGCCGGCGAGGCGCGCGCAAGGCATGGAGGAGCGGGGGAGCACAGGAAATAGCCCGGGCCCGTCTCGAGGAGACGGGCCCGGGCTCCGCACAGGAAGGTGAACGATATGGGGTGCGCCAGCTCAGCAGAGCCAGCCCATGAAGTAGGCGCAGCGGATGTGCCAGTAGGCCGGGGCGACGGCGTTGCCGGACCGGTCGAACTGGGAAGCGGCCTGAGGGGCCTTGGGGCTGGCCTCGGCGGCCGAGGCGGCCGGGGCGACAGCGGTGAGAAGAGAAGCGGCGAGGAGGGCGCCTGCCAGGGTGCGACGACGGGTCACGGTGATCTCCTATGTTGGGGTCAGGGAGCTCTGTAGTGGCTCCAGTCTTACGGGTTCATGGGACACCGCCATCGCCCCTAGGGTCAAGGGCTCTCATTCTTTTGTAGGACTGATTTGTCTCGGGAAGGTCCCGGAAGGATCCGCGCCGGGACCGAGTGGGAGGGTGAGTGTGAGGGTCCAGTGGTGGTCGGTGGTGGTGTGGGTGAGGGTTCCGTCGAGGGCTTGGGCGCGTTCGTGCAGTCCGATGAGTCCGAGTCCTG
>NZ_MVIV01000020.1 GCF_002072175.1 Actinomyces gaoshouyii
CCCCCACACGCCCCACAGCACCCGCACCCGACCCGGCCACCACGACACCGCCACCACTGATCGTCACCGCCCACGACATAGCCACCCTCATCGTCGACGGCTCAGGCATCACCCTACAACCACCCGGGAACACCATCTTGCTCCACATGCCCCTGATCGCCCACACCAACCCCGCCACCCGCACACTAACCACCACCATAGCCAACACCACCATCGACATCGAAGCCACCCCCACCACCTACACCTGGAACTGGGGAGACAACACCACCACAACCACCACCGACCCCGGACACCCCTACCCCAACCACACCATCACCCACCAATACACCACCACCAACAACAACACCACCATCACCCTGACCACCACCTGGACCGCACGATACAAACCCACCAACACCACCAACTGGAAACCCATCACCGGCTACATCACCACCACCCAAACCACCCCACCCCTAACCATCCACCGCCTCACCCCCTACCTCACCAACGACACCCAACACCACCACAACCACTAACCCACCCCA